>JAXGPP010000025.1:0-98262 GCA_040766885.1 Thermoguttaceae bacterium
TGAATACATCTTCCTGTATCGCTTCCGCGTATTTTGGCAACAGGTCGGCGATCTGGGAGGGATACTCTCCGTGGTCGGCGCGATAGGCGGCCAGGGAGAAGCCGAGTTCGGCCAGTTGCCGCTGCATCAGACCACGCTCTTCGGCCTCAAGGGCGGCGCCAACCGCCGGCAGCAAGAGCGAGACGAAGACCTGTCCCAGCCGCTCGGAAAGCACCCTTCGCGGGCCGCCAAGCATCTCGTAGGCCAGCGACTTCACGTCGCGGACCTTGGCCGCCGTGTCCTTGAGTTCCGTTTCGATCTGGTTCATGGCCGCCTTCCGCTCGGCATAGGTGGGCTTCTGGCCGGCAGCGACGAGCCGGTCGTACCAGGGATTGCCCATCTGCAACGGCACATCCCAGTCAATGGCCACGCGACCTGCCCAACCGAGAATCGCGCTGGCGGCTCCACGCGACTCGCCCGAGCCGGCAATCCGATCGAGCTGGTCCAATCCTCCGCGGGCAATCGCCGTGACGGAGTCGAGATACATGAGCCTTTCGGCGCCGTCCATCTTGGCGGTCATCGTACGGCCGAACGGCATCTCGCGGAGCTTGTCCCGCATCGAGAGGGCCTGGCGGGAGGTGAGCCGGCCGTGGGCGATGAGGACGTTGTCGCCGCGGCAGGCAATGCCGTCGATGGCGATGCCCACCAGGGCATCGATCAATGTCGTTCCTTGATTGACGAGCCGGCCGAGCCGGTGGACCGCCAGCAAATCGTCCCAGGCGGCGTCAACCTGCCCCGAACCGAGGCGGAGCATGGCCCGAGCTGCCAATGCCCGGGCAGCCTCGCGCGATTCCTGCGCCCCCGGCAACAACACTTCGATCAGCAGGCCGTCGTCGGCAACGGTCAAGAGCGGATCGTAGCGGCGCGGCCGAAGGCTTGCTTCGACGAAAAGCTCCAGCGGCTTCTCGTTGGCTTTGAGCCACGCGGCAACGAGCGGCAACTCGTCTTCTGTCCAAGGACGCCCCATTGATTCATCGAGGACTTCCCAGAGTTCGGCCACGGTTTCGTTAGTCTGGCTTTCGGCCGGAGCGGGCTTCCGGGCGTGCTCTTCAAGCGAGACATAGTATTGGCCGTCTTCCGGCAAGGAGGCGATTCCCAGCATGGCGAAGAATCGCTCGCGAATGTCTGAATTGATCTCCTTTGGTCCCATCGCTTGCCAGAACGGCACGGCCGCGTTGTTCTCCGGCGTCACCCCTTCGGACGCAATCTGGTTGAGGGCCGCCAAATAGTCCGGGTAGCCGTCCTCGCGCAGCGGCTCGGTGATGCGGGTCGTCTCCTTGGAGATCGTCACCGCCAGGCGGGGCTTCGCGGCCGCTGCGGATGACTCCGGCTGGTCCGCGGCGAACGCCAGTCGGGCAAGAATCGCGAGCGGCAGCAGCAGACAAGACTTTCGGCAAGCAAGGGCCAGCATTGGTGTCTTCCGGAAGATCGAAATTCGGACAACAGTCAGAAGGGTCGGTTTTCCATCAGCTCACCATCGGCCCGATGCCCCAACTGCCGGTACACTTCGGAGTCGATGCTGATGGAGAGCGGACGGACCGCGCCGTCGGCGAAGAGGAAGTTGCACACCGTCATGTGATGGGAATCGAAACCGCCGACGAAGAGCGGGTCCGGCGCCGGCGGCTCGGCGGGTGCGGCGGGCTCAGCCGGCGGAGGCTCGTCCATCGGCATCTCCATGCCGAATGGCGGATTGGTGGGCGGGGGCGGCGGAATCTCGCCGTTCGACGGCGGCACACCCGTGTTGCGAAGCGTGGCCCGGGTGCCCGACAGCCATCCCAGATCGCTGGGGTCGAGCAGTTTCTCGCCGAGAACGAGGGTGTACGACATGCCGTCGGGGATCTCGCGCATGGCGATCCGGCTATTGAGAAACAGCACGCCGTGGTTTTCCGCGTCGATCGGTCCTTCGACGTCGTGGTGGCAGCCCGCGTAGTTGCTTCGGCCGACGCCGGCCTCGTCTCCGCCGCCGTCCGATGGGCAACGGAACCGCGGCATGGAGAGATTCCTGACGGGAGCGTTTTCCTCGGCGTACGCTCCCTTGTCGAAGTCGATGTGCTTGAAGGCCAACTGTTCGTCGACGTACGGAAGCACAAACGCCATCCAGCCCATGTGCTGGCCGACCGCCTCGTTGCGGATCGGGCCCTGACTGTCCACGGTTCCGGGTGGCAGGTACTCATGAGCCGCTTCATAGTTGTGCAGCGCCAAGCCGAGCTGCGCGAGGTTGTTGGTGCATGTCATACGCCGCGCCGACTCGCGGGCCGCTTGGACGGCCGGCAAGAGCAGCGCGATGAGGATGCCGATGATGGCGATCACCACCAGCAACTCGACGAGCGTAAAACCGCGTGTTTGTCTTGTGTTCATGAGAACGTCCCCGGACGTTAGGGATGAGCCGCTGGGAAACAGGATTTCGTACCCGGAGTCGCTATGCGCTGTCTCAGTAGTCATTCTGCACCAATTGCCCGTCGTTGCGGTGTCCCAGTCGCTGGTAGAGCAGCGGATCGACTGTTTCCGAGATGAATCGCACGGATCCGTCACCGAACAGATAATTTCCGCCCCCGGGGTGGTACGAGGAGTAACCGCCAACGGCAAGCTGCGGTCCGGCCGGTGGTGGCTCGGGCGGAAGCACCGGCTGGCCGCCGCCCCACCGGTTGGGTCGGCTGACGTTGGGTAGTGAACCGGTGTTGCGGAGGGTGTCGCGGGTGCCGAGCATCCAACTCACTTCGCCGTCGTCGATGACCTTCTCGCCGGCGAAGATGGTATGGCTCGAGCCGTCCGTGACATCGCTGATCGCGACGCGGCTATTGAGGAAGAAGACGCCGTTGTTGTCGGCGTCGATCGGCGCTTCGCTGTCGTGGTGACACCCGGCGTAGCTGCTCGGCGAACTGGCGTTGCTTCCTCGCCAAGCATAGCTGTCCGATGGACAACGAAACGTCTCAATCGTGATGGTCCGCACGGGATCGTTGTTGCGGTGATAGGCGCCGACCTTGAAATCGACGTGCCGGAAGACGGTCGATTGCTCGACGAACGGCAGGATCTGAACGAGCCAACCGATGTGGTATTCATTGGGACGCCTGGCGAGTTGCCCCTCCTCCACCGCTTCGCCCGGCATCATGCCGCCTGCCATTCCCGCGTCCATTCCGTACATGCTCTCCATAGCGGAATCGTCGCTGAAGTCGACTCCCAGGTCGGCCATGGTGGGGCTCTGGATCGGCCCTTTGGGATTCACGACGCCCGGCGGCAGAACGGCGTGGGCGCCGGTGTAGTTGTTCAGGGCGATGCCAATCTGCATGAGGTTGTTGGTGCACTGGCTGCGTCGGGCGGCCTCGCGGGCCGCCTGCACGGCCGGCAGCAGCAGGGCGATGAGGATGCCGATGATGGCGATCACCACCAGCAACTCTACCAGCGTGAAAGCGCGATGTCTCAGCGTGTTCATGGCTCGATTTCCACGACGATCTGTTCTGTTTGCCGGACCCGCTGCTGGGGATCGTCCGGGTAGTCGGCCCGGACGCGCACCACGCGGCGCCCCGCGTCGTTCTCCACCTCTTGCACGTCAATCGTCACCACGGCCGCGCGGCCTGTGCCCAGGTCGTCAGCCGAGAGGTTCCACGTTTCACCGGCGTAATCACGATCGGCGGCCAGCCGCGCCGCGGCTCGATCGAGGGCCGATTCGGCCAGCCAGGCCGCCTGCGCCTGCCACGAATCTCGCTGGAGCCCGCGCCGCTCGATGACCGACTGCCGGGCAAGCAGCACCAGTACCGCGGCAACGATGGTCATCGCCACCAGGGCGATCACCAGCGCCGCGCCTCGATGCCGGCCCCTGGGGCCGGCTTTCCGCCACCACGTGCCGATGCTCGCACTCATGGCTTGTGCTCCTTCGCCCGGGTAAAGCGGTGATCGAACGCCAGACGGGCCTCGACCAGCAGGGGTGGCATTGGCGCATCGCCGCCCGGTACGGAAACGCCCTCCAGCCGCAGACGCACCATCGGCACATTCCCGTTCGGGTCCAGGTCGACCGCGGCGCGGACCGCCGTGGCAAAGGCGTATCGCTCCTGGGCCGCGGTGCGGTCGCCGACGCTCTCCGTTCGCAGCAGGCCCTCGAGGTCGCCGCGATATTCGACGCGATGATCGTCGGGGAGTGTGAACCGCCAGGCGAGCGCTTCGGCCGGCTTGCCCTCTTCCGGGGCAATCGCCGCTGCTTCGAGCGCCGCATGTGCGTCGCGACGGAACTGATCGGCCAGCCGGGTGACTGCGGCGCGCTCGGTGAAGCGATTGTGCGACTGTTGCTCGAGCCGCATCAGGGTGTTGAGCATTCCCGCGGCGACTACCATAACCACGATCCCCGCCGTGATGGCCACCAGCATCTCGATGAGCGTGTAGCCGCGGCGAGCTTTGTTGAAGCTCTTTCGCGAAATGCTGCGCTTCGGAGTCATGGCGTTTCCTCCGCTTCTTCGGCCGGCCGGAACCGCCAGGCGACCAGCCGTACCTGTTCGGCGGGAAGCCCGCTCCGCGGCGTCCAGGCGACCCGCACCGCGATTTGCTTGCGAGGCAAGTCGCCTTCCGGCTCAGCTACCGCGATCTCCAACTCGCCGTCGGCGAGCGAGCGTTTCGCTTCGGGGGAGAGTGCCAGACTGGCGGCGCGCTCGCCGGTCAATTCGTCCCAAGGCAGCGTCCAAAGCCGCTCCATGGCGTTGGCGGCTTCGACCAGCGCCACCTGTTGGCGGACCACGGATTGGCGATGCGCCGTGGTGGCCGCGATCATACTCAGCGAGATCATCAGCAGTGCCGCCAGCAACAGCGACGCTACGAAGATCTCAAGCAGCGTGAATCCGCGAGGGCGTTTCATGTCAGAACCTGAATCAACTTCACCAACGGCAGGAAGTAGGCCGTCACGAACCACAGCACCAGTGCCGCATAGATCAGGATCACCATTGGGAACAGGAACTGAAGCAGGATCTGGGCGCGGTACACCAGCCTGCGGCGGTTGCTGTCGGCCATCTCGCGCATCGCCCACGGCAGATTTCCCAGCCGCTGGGCCGAGAGGAGCACGGCCAGGTCGGCCTCGCCCAACAGCCCGTTCCGGGCGAGGCTTAGGGCCCATGATTCGCCGGCCTTGACACCCAATGCCACTCGGCGGAGCCGCCGCCGAACCCAGCTTTGCGGATAGGAATTGGCGAGCGAATCGAGCGGCCCTTCGAGCGGATGATCGCGCTCGACTGCCAGCGCGAGCGTCTCGAGGATGGCCGCCGTTTCGGCGCGACGCGTAAGCCACCGCAACCCGGGCGGCGTCCAGTTCACCCAGCCGATATACCAGGCCACGGTATAGAACATCAGGAGCATCATGAGTATGAGGACCACAAAGCCGACGAGCGCCAATGGACCGGCCACCAAGGCGCTGCTCACCGATACGAGCGATTGCGTGATCGCCGGCAGTTCCACCCCGAAGTCTTCGAAGATCTTTTGGAAAGCGGGCATGATCTTGATCATCAGGAAAGTCGCGACGGTCACTCCCAGGCCCGTGAGCAGGCAGAGGTAGAGCACACGCCCGGCGGTCAGCGACCGGAGGCCTTCGTGCGCCTGCCATCGGGCGACGGCTTCCCGCAGCGAGCGCGCCAGGGCGCCGTTTTCATGCCCGACGCGGATCATGGCCAGCGCGTGAGATGGAACCAGGCCGGTGGGCGGGAGCGAGCCCTGGCAGAGTTCCAACGCGGTCGGCAGCGGTACTCCGGCGCGGAGCAATTCAGCCAGCCGCCGCGTCCGCCGGGCAAAGACGAAACGCCGCTCGGCGGCGAAGGCTTCGACCACCGGCACCAATGGCATCATCCGCTCCGCGGCCACCGTCAAGGTCGACAGCAGGGCGTATTGCCGCGCCGCATGGTGCCGCCAATAGGCCATCAGCAGGATTACCACGCCGATCCCGCCGACAATGACTCCAAGCATGGCCATGATCGCGCCCAGAATTGCCAGCCAGATTAATACCCAGGCCCCGATTTCGAGCACCAGCCGCAACGGATCCTTGCCCGCATCCTCGTCCTCGTCGGCGAGGATCTCCTGCGCCATGAGGATGGCGAACCCCAGTGTGACGGGCGACAAGCCCGTGAGGATTAATGCCATGGCGCCCATCAATGCCTCAACTCAAGTCAAATTCTGAATCAGACTGATCAATGGGAGAAACAAGGCGATGATTACGGTGCCCACGAAGCCGACGATGAAGATCAACACGATCGGCAGCGCGAGGACCTCCAGCAGCGTGTTCTGTATGCCCACGCGGCTTTCATATAACTCGGCCGCGGCGCGGAATGCCTCGGGGAGGTTCGAAGTGCTTTCACCCCAGGCGACCATCGGATGCAATGTAGGGGGGAACGCCCGCAAGTGGCTCAATGTCTCGGCCAGCGATCGTCCCGACTCCACCTGTTCGGACGCCAGCCGGCACGCGCGGCGGAAGCTCGAATCGCGCGCTGCGTGGCCCGCCCAGCGGAGCGCCTGGGGCATGGGAGCGTCCACTTCGAGCAACACGCCCATCCATCGCGAGAATTCGACCAGCCGCCGCGAACGCCACAGGGGCCCGATCACCGGCACCGCGTATAGCGCCCGATGTGGTCCCCACGGCGTCACTCCGGCGAGGATTATGAACAGGGCGATCGCCAACAGCCCGCCCACCAGTCCCCAACTGCCCGATCGCGACGACCAGATCACCGCCTGGGTGAGTGCCGGCAATTCCGCACCGAAGTCTTCGTAAATGCGGGCGAACTGCGGGATGATGTACATGTTGAAGAGGACGTAGATCAGCAGCATGATGATCAAGAGAATCGCCGGGTAGGCGAGCACCGACCACAGCCGCCGCCGCAGATCGGCCCGGCTCCTTTGCAGGGCCACGAAGTGTTCCAACACCTCGGCGAGCCGTCCCGTCCTGGCGCCGGCCGCCATCAGACCGCGAAGGTGGGGCGGAAATGCGCTGCCTTCGGCGGCGATCGCCTCGTCCAGGCTTGCGCCCGCATCGAGCCGGTCAGCCACTCGTCGCAGAAGCCGCGGCAGTCGGTCGCCGGGCGTTTCCTCGGCCATAGCGCGGAGGCCGGAGGACATAGGCAACTTGCTGTGGGCCAATTCAGCCACGGCACTGCCCAGGTCGACAGCTTCCGCTTCGGAAAGCCGTCGGCTCGACGATGCATCTGCAGGCACCATTTCTGCAGGCACCGGCCACAGCCGGTCGGGCTGGCCGACCAGCCCCACCGCGGCAAGTTTCGCCAGGGCCTCATCCACATTGGCGGCCTCGAGGCTTCCGGCGACCGGCCGCCCCTCGGTATCCAGGGCTTCATAGCGGTACTGGGTCATGGTCGGCTATCTCGACATATGCCAAAGCATCGAGTACCAGGGAGCAAACACAAGCACCGCATAAACCAGGGTTGCCGTTCCGCCGATGCCGAGCAGCAGCAGGATGGGCAGCAGAGTCTGCGCCGCGATCGCCTGGGACTGCGCCCGGCGACGGTAGCTCTCCGCCGCGTGCCGCAGGGCCGGGAGTAGCGCGCCGCGGCTCTGACCAGTGATGATGAGCCACCGCAGGAGGGGTGGAAATTGCACGCCCAGGCTGCGGGCATCGACCCCTTCGCCGCGCTCGAGCGCCACGGCGAGTTGCGACGACGCGGCATTCAGCCGCCGGTCGCCCGCCGCTTCGCCCGCCAGCCGCACCGCGCGGGGCAACGGGACGTTGTGCTCGACCATCATCGCCAGCAATTCGGCGAACGCTGCCATCATCGCCGAACGCTGCGCCGCGCCGAGCCAGGGCATCCAGCCAAACAACCGCGATGTGGCCGCTGGACCAATGGCCGCGGCCCGCCCCGAACGATACCACCACACGGCGGCCAGCAGCAGGATCAGCACTGGAACCGTCCAGCCCCACAAGGGCGCCCACTGGCCCCAGCGGGCGAGCCACTCGAGCACGCCAATGAGCGGCGCGGGAAAACCACTCATGTGACGTGCCAATCCGGGAGCGAGCACGACCGTCAAGAACAGGAACATGGCCCAGGCGACGAGCAGCACGATCAGCGGATAGACGAAGCTCGCTGCCACGAATCGCCGCATTTCAGACAATCTTCGCGAACTGGCCGCCATCGTCTCGAGCGCCGCCGCCAGCCGCCCGCTGGAGAGTCCGGCCTCGACGACCGTGCGATAGGCAGGCGGAAGGGAGAGGCTCGGGTCGGCCATGATCTCGGCCAGTGAATCACCGCGATCGAGCCGTTCGCCAAGCATGGCCACAAGCCGCCCCAACCGGCCGGGCATGTCGCTTCCCAGATGCGAAAGCCCCCGATCCAGCGGAACGCCCGAGCGCACCAAGGCCGCGATCTCGTCATTCAATGCGATGAGCTGGTCCAACGACAGACCAGCAGCGTTCGACGGGGAAGCTGCCACGATACCAGCCTCGGCAGAGGAGAAGAAAAGCGTAACCGTCTGCCACAATCCGAATTCGCTGAAGAACGGGCCAGCGTGCCGCAGCTTTCTGCACTGCTCGCTGTTCCACAGGGGTCACCCGGCTCATCCCCCATCTGAATCCACATTAGATATACCGGCTTCACCCCAACGAATCAATAGCCCCTGCGCGGATTTTTCAAGAATCCGGCATTTCCGTCCCGAGAATGGCGTCGACTACGGTCCGGTAGGGCAGGCAGCATAACGCCATGGGGGTGTTTGCACGATCGAAAGGAGCTGGCACGGCCTCGGGAACGAATGTCCGGCATGGTCATCGCACCGCCAGCATATAGCGTCGCGTCGGCCTCGAGCCTCGGCCTCAAGTGTCGGTCGCGACCGGGCCGGAGAAACCCAGCACGCGACGCACTTCGGCGGGACTGGTGAGGCCGGCCTCCACCGCGGCCAACGCCCGTTGCCAGCGAGTGACCATTCCGGCTTCGACGGCCAGTTCTTCGAGCCGTGCGGCGTCGGAACGCGAGAGAATCGCCCGGCCGAGCTCGGTCCGCTCGGGCGTGAGGATCTCAACCAGTACGGCGCGTCCCGCATAGCCGGTGCCGCCGCATTCGGCGCAACCGCCCGGCACGCGATATTGCCTGACCGGCAGTCCCAACTGCCCGTCGACCCCTTCGCCCGGCCGTGCGCAGCGGCACAATCGCCGGACGAGTCGTTGGGAGACGATCGCGAGCACACCGCTTCGCAGCAGATAGGGTTCGATGCCCATATCGGAGAGCCGGCTGATCGCCTCAGCAGCGCTGCCGGCGTGAAAGGTGCTCAGCAGCAGATGGCCGGTAAGGCTGGCCTGAAACGCCGCCTCGGCCGTGGTGCGATCGCGAATCTCGCCGACCATGATCACCTCCGGATCCTGCCGCATGAGCGAACGCAATCCGGCGGCTAGATCCAGTCCCACGCCCGGGTTCACCCGTGACTGGGCCACGCCCGGCACGGCGACCTCGATAGGGTCCTCGATCGATACCAGGCTGCGGGGGAAATCGGCCACGGCCACCAGTTCGCGAAGGCAGGCGTAGACGGTTGTTGTCTTACCGCTCCCGGCGGGACCGGTCACGAGGATTGCGCCGGACGTTTCGGCGAGTAATCGTCGCAGGGGCACGAGCACATCGTCGGGCAATCCCAAATCGTCCAAACACTCGTAACGCCCAGAGCGGGCGAAGAACCGCACTACGGCCCGCTCGCCGTAGAGTGTGGGGAATGTGCTCACCCGCATTTCCCCATCCGCTTCGGCGGCACGGATACGTCCCTCCTGAGGTACGTCGGTTCGATAGGTCAGCAATTCAGCCAGCACCTTCAGCCGGGCGACGACATTTGGCGTTACGGCCGGCGGGAATGCGCCTGCTGCGTGGAGCACGCCGTCGATCCGGAACCGCAATTCCAGGCCCTCGGTTGACGGCTGCAGGTGCAGATCGCTGGCGCCATGTTCGCGGCCGAGTTCCAGCAACCGCTGTACGACGGCGGTGGCAAACAGCGGATCGCCTTGATCGTGCTCGGACAAGAGCGACTGGGCTAACTCGTGAACGGGCGTGGGCATGGAAGCATCTCGTGTGTTTCGCCCTCCGACAGTATTTCACAAAAAAGGGCCGGCCGCGAGTATCCCTCGCGGCCGGCCCGAAAGTTTCGACATGGTGCTACGCTCTGTGTCGCGATCTACGACGCGGCGCGTCGTACCACCATGGGATCAGTAAGCCTTGTATACGCCCGGCATGGCCACGGCATGCTCGTAGCTGCCGTCCTGCGGCACGATCGGCGGCTGGGTGTCGAAGGCCAACTCCGTGCCGTGCGGATACTCGTTGGGGCCCTTGGCCACCGCGTCGTCCCACTTCACCACCTGGCCACTGTAGGTCGCCATGCGACCGAAGACGGCGGTGAAGCTGCTCGTGGCGCCGAACCAGCCGTCGTTGAGCTTCTCGCCGCTGCGGATCGCCTTGAGCAGGTGAACGTGCTCTTCCTTGTAGGGATTCACTCCCTCGCCGCGATAGCGCCAGTTCGTTTCACCCTCGATCGAGGGCCGCTCGAGGTCGGCCATGCCCTTTGTCCCGTGGGCGTACTGCGTCACCGGGCTCCAGGTGTTGGGGATGTGGCGGCACTGGCTGTACATCTTAATGCCGTTGGCGTAGGTGAACTCGATGAAGTGATGGTCATAGATATGACCCACTTCCGGGCCCTTGCGGACCTGGCGTCCACCCATGCCGTTGGCTTCCACCGGCGGGCCATTCATGACCCAGTTGCACATGTCCAGATTGTGGACGTGCTGTTCACAGATGTGGTCGCCCGACAGCCAGACAAAGTAGTACCAGTTGTTGACCTGGTACTCCATTTCGGTCGGAGTGCGGCCAAGCTGCCGCTCCAGTCCGGCACGGTCGCGAACCCACACGCCGCCGCCGTTCCAGTAGGCCCGGAGATAGGTCAGGTCGCCGATGGCTCCTTCCTGGACCTTGGCCACCGCCTCGCGGAGCTTGGGATCGTGCCGGCGCTGCAGACCGACGACCACCTTAAGGTTCTTGTCGTCGGCCATCTTGTTGGTTTCCATGAGGGAGCGGAAACCGGGGGCGTCGACGCAGCACGGTTTTTCCATGAACACGTGCTTGCCGCGTTCGACGGCATAGCGGTAGTGAACGGGTCGGAAGCCGGGAGCCGCCGCGGTGACGACGAGATCGACGCCCGCGTCGATCGCTTTCTTGTAGGAGTCAAGGCCGCCGAACACTCGATCGCCGAGGTCGACGCTGTCCTTGTACTTCTCCTCGCCCTTGAGGCGCTCGGCCGCTCCCTGGGCCTTGTCCTCGAAGGCGTCGGCGACGGCCACCACCTTCACCTTGTCGCCGGTCGTCGCCGCCGCATCGAGGCAATCGCGGATTGCCCCTTGTCCGCGGCCGCCGCATCCGACCAGGCACGCCTTGAGGACATCGCTCCCCTGGGCGTGAGCCGAACGAGCGATGCTCAATCCGCCGGCCAGGCTCGCGCCGGCCGCCGCGACCGCCGTGCTCTTCAGGAAGTCGCGGCGCGAAGCTTGGTTGTCTCGGGTCATCCTCGCTATCTCCTCTCCATGAGTGGTGGAAGTCGCAATACCTATTCCTTGCCCCCCTGGGCTTTCTTGTACTCAGCACGAACTTCCGGCTCGGGCTCGTAGAGCTTGGCCTCTTCCTCGGTCGGGGTCCGCAACGGCCGCACTACGCGGAATCCCACGAAGGTGGCATCGGTCAAGTACCAGATGCTCTGCGGGATTTGCGGGTCCTGCATCTTCCAGTCAGGGTCCGACACCATACGGCTGGCGCTGCGGCACTCCTCGGCGTCGCTGTCCCATGAACCGCCGCGGACGATCCGCGAGAACTCTTCGTCGGCCGGCGCGGGCACCAGCGGGGAACGGCATGGTTGGGCGGCGCTCGCAAGATCCTTGTAACCGTCCTTGCGATACAGGTCAAGTACCCACTCTGCCACGTTGCCGTGCATGTCGTGCAGGCCCCAGGCGTTGGGCTTCTTCTGTCCGACCGGGTGGTAGCTGTCGTCGGCGTTGTCGAAGTACCAGCCATGGTCGTCCAATCCTTCGGGATCGTCGCCAAACGAGTAAGCCGCCTTGCTACCGGCACGGGCAGCGTATTCCCACTCGGCTTCGGTCGGCAAACGGTAGTAGCGGCCGGTCTTGGCCGTCAGCCACTTGCAGTACATCCGTGCTGCGTACTGGGTCATGCAGATCGCGGGCCGCTTTTCCTTGCCCATGCCGAACGTCATGTCGGTATAGGGACTGGTCGGCCGCGCGATCACGTCGGCGATCGTGTCCCACGGGGTCGGTTCCTCGCTCTTCAACTTGCGGCGCTGAATGTCGAGCTTGAATGACCACGTCTCGTACTCATCCCACGTCACCTCATGCTTGCCCATCCAGAACGGTTCGATCTCGACGGTCACCTGGGGGCCTTCGTCGTCCTTGCGTCCGTCTTCGTCGTCCGGGCTGCCGAGCGTGAATGTTCCGCCGGGGATCGGAACCATGTCGAATTCCAGCGTTGTGCCGGGAACCTTCTCCGTATACGGCTTCATCTCGGCCTCGGTCTTCGCCTCGGCGTCAGGATTCGGGGCGGACTTTCCCATCCACTTCACGGCCGGGATGTCGGTTGGATCGGCGGTAGCCGTATCGGCCAACAGGCTCGACGCGGCGCAGAGAGCAATCGCCATCGCGGCGCTGCACACGCCAAGCATCCGCCACAAGCTTGCATTGCGGGACACTGCGAACATAGAACTTCCTCTGAAACGGGAGTGGAAACCTGACAACCTGAAATCGTTCGAGACCTGCCAAGCCGGGTGGGAACAAAACGGGTGTCGGCTCGTCTGGTGGGACTCCCCGCGGTCTCGCGGCGGGAGCCGGGACATCCCATCTCCAGTGTAGCGTGCCGGAGAGGGCCTTTCCAAGCAAGATCCGCATTCTAGCTCCCCGCACCACCGACTGCAAACGTCTGGCGAGCCAATGGTCGCCCACGGGTACCATGACTGCCGCTGGTGGGTGGCAGGCACTAGCCATGGGTATGTCGGAACCGGGGACGGCGCCACACAGTCGAGGCTTTTTGCCGGCCGCACCTGACAATGGTCGTCGGTGGTGAGCCGGCGGATTGCCAGTCGGCGTGTTGCCCGTGTAAGCTCGTGTTAACGGGCTGTCGATGTCACCGCGCGCGTCTTGCGAATTGCGGTGCGGACTCCGAAACCGAGCAAGAGCGCTGAATGGCCGCACTGACAGGACTTTTTGCTGCTGCGGTTTGCGTCGTTGCCACCCCGTTGGTCGACGACGCGGCAGCACTGAAACGATACGCCTTCTCCCGGGTGGAGATGGCGGCGGCGATCAACATCGTCCTCTACGCGCCGGACGAGACCGTCGCAGCGCAGGCCGCCGAGGCCGCCTACTATCGATTCCGCAGCTTGAACCGAGTTCTGAGCGACTACGATTCCGAGAGCGAAGTCCGGCGGCTCTGCGATACTTCCGCTGCCGGCCGGCCCGTCGCGGTGAGCGACGATTTGTGGCGAGTGCTTAGCCGCGCGAAGGAGATCTCCGAGCGGTCCAATGGGGCGTTCGACGTTACCGTCGGTCCCGTGGTGAGGCTCTGGCGGCGCGCCCGCCGACAAGGGGAGCTTCCCGACCCGGAGAGGCTTAACGAAGCACGCCGCGGGGTGGGATTCTGCTACGTGAAGCTGCATCCGGAAAGCCGCCGTGTTGAACTGTTGCGCGAGGCGATGCGGATCGATCTCGGTGGGATCGCCATGGGGTACGCCGTCGATGAGGCGATGAAGGTGATCCGCGAGCACGGCATCACGCGATTCGTGATCGACGGCAGCGGCGACGTCGGCGCGGGCGATCCGCCGCCCGGCAGTCCGGGCTGGGTTGTCGGCATCCCCGGCCTCGATGAAGCCGCGGCACCCGTGGCGTGCGTCTACCTGGCCAACCGGTCGCTGACCACTTCAGGCGACACGGTGCAGTTCGTTGTGATCGAGGGCCGGCGCTACTCGCACATTGTCGACCCGCGCACGGGGATCGCGCTTACGGATCACAGTTGCGTTACCGTCGTGGCGGCCGATACGATGACCGCCGATGCGCTGGCTTCCGCGGTCAGCGTGCTGGGCGTGGAGAAGGGTTTGGAGTTGGTTGAGGCGACGCCGGGCGCGGCGGCATTGGTCCAACGGGCGCCGGGCGGCGAATATGAACGGCATGAGTCGCGACGCTGGGCGGAACTGCCCAAGGCACAGGCCAAAGAAACCGTCAAATCATCCCCCTAGCGGTGTAATCAAGACGAGGCGCGAATGAGCAGGCCACGGTGGGCGGTGTTTGGCAGCGCTTGTTGGTCCAGTTGGGCAGCCGGCACGGCGGATTACTCCCGTGTGCGGCAGCAAAGCGAGACGGGCGACTGTTCGGCGTGGAACGCTTGGCACCAGCCCTTCCGAGTGGCCGGGAGAACCGCCGGCAGATGAACCGCCGCGACGGTGTGAATCCGAGCGTGCCAAGCAAGCTTGCCGGACGGCTGTACGTCCTGGGCGCCGCGCTGCTTTGGAGCATGAGCGGCCTGTTTGCCAAGGCCACGCTGTTCCACGACATCCCCGTTGAGACACGCGGCCCGGTCCTCGCCTTCTGGCGAGCCGTGTTTGCCACGCTGGTGCTCCTGCCGGCCGTGCGGCGGCCGCGATGGCGGGTGTGGCTCATCCCGGTGACGATCTGCTTCACGGGCATGAACGTGACCTACCTCACCGCGATGACCCGTACGACGGCGGCCAACGCCATCTGGCTGCAGAGCACTGCACCGTGGTGGGTCTTTCTGTTGTCGCTCATCCTGTTTCGCGAACCCGTTGTCCGCCGTGACCTGATTCCACTGTTTTTCGGCATGCTCGGCGTCGGTTTCATCCTGGGATTCGAGGCCGTTTACAGCGAGGGCGTGGCACGGAGCGGCGTGGTCTTCGGTCTGGTTTCCGGTTTGTTCTACGCGGGCGTGGTCATCTTCATGCGCCAACTTCGCGACGAGGACTCGGCCTGGCTGGTGGCACTCAATCATTGCGTGGCGGCGCTGGTGCTGCTTCCCTGGATCCTGTGGCTTGGTCGCTGGCCGTCAGCGGCGCAATTCCTGGTGCTGTTCGGCTTCGGCGCGCTGCAGATGGCAATCCCGTATCTGCTTCTCATTCGCGGTCTGCGGGCAATCAGCAGTCAGGAAACGGTGGCGCTAGGCCTGATCGAGCCGGTGCTCATTCCCCTCTGGGTTTATCTGAAGTGGGGCGAATCGCCCGCCTGGTGGACGATGATCGGCGCCGCGCTGATTCTGGTCGGGCTCCTGTTGCGATACGTCGTTTGGGAGCTCGTCGCTCGGCGCAGCCCGCCGGAACTGGCGGAGCCCCGGCTGCCGCCTGGCGATTGAAATCGAGGCCGGAGTCTCCACGGCTTCGCTCGACCTCTTGAGCCGACGGGTTCGGGGTGGTACAACGCTTTCGACCTCGACTGGTGTCTGCAATGGAAGCATATGCTTGGGCGGGCGTTTAGGCCGTGAGTTCCAACGCCATTACGCTTCGCCTCGTCCTTTTCCAGTGCAAACATCAATAACCCGTCATGCTGCGAGGATGATCATGGCCGAACCGCTCCGCTGCGTCGATCGGAACGCCGTCATTACCGGGTGGGATTTCAGCACCGGGGCGGTGAAATGCCTGGCCTTCGACCTGACGGGCCACGTGCTGGCTGAAGTCCGCCTGCCGACCGACCTGTGGCGTGGTGAGCCGGTCATTCCCGGGCTGGCCGAATTGAACCTGATGCAGCTCGAGGGGCAGGCGCGGGCGAGCGTCCGGGCGATGGCCGCCCGGTTGCGCGACGCAGGCCGACTGGAGCACTGGGCGGCTGGCGGGATCTCCGCCACGCACCATACCGCGGGCCGCATCGATTCCGATCGGGTGCAGGTCCGCCGCGCGATCTGCTGGAACGATCATACGCTGGCCGCTTACAACGAGCGCGGCCTCCAGAGGCTCGGCGGACAGAACCGAGTGCGGGAGTTGATCGGCGGGCCCTGGGCCATCCGCTATTCGCTCAGCCACCTTGTCAAGGATGAGGAGCACCTCCCGGCCGAAGACTGGCGGCGAACCGAGCGGATCGTGCAGCACGGCGTTGCGGCCGCGGGGTACCTGACAAGCAACTTCGACGTGGTGAGCGTCTCGGCGGCGGCCTCGACCGGCATCATGGACCTGCGCGACCGGCAATGGCGGCGCGAGATGCTCGAGGCCCTCGACACCCCTGAATACCGTGAGCTGACATGGCGTCAACTGCCGCGGATCGTTGACCACTTCGCTCCGGTTGGCCCGCTTGCCGAGCACATCGCGCTCGAAGCCGGGATCTCGATGGATCGCCGGCCGCTGGTGTTTCCCACATCCGACGATCAGCAGGCGGGCCTCGTGGGCGGCGGAGCGGTCGATCACGGCCAAGTCGCCGTCGTACTGGGGAATTCGGCCGTGGTGAACTCTTCATCGAACGATCTGCCCGAGCGAGGCAGTCTCGATGTCATGGCCCTCAACTGGGGACCGTATCTCTGGATGCGATGTTACAACAACGGCGCGCAGTTCCTGGACCGAGTGGTGGGAGCCAAACCGGACTGGGCGAGCCTGGAACGGGCTGCACGGTCGCTGCCACCCGGCAGCCGGGGCACGGCGGTGATGCCGTTTGTGGTGCCCGAGCCGTCGCGATCGATCACGGCGGAGAAGGCGCAGTTGCAGTGGTTTGGCGAGGGCCGGGAAGAGGCGGGGCGGCAGTACCGCGCGTGCCTCGAGGCGCTCGCCTATCTCATGCGCTTGGCGGTCGAGGAGCATGAAGAAGCCGGACAGAGGATCAGTCGCGTGACCGTTTCCGGCGGCATCGCTCGGAGCGATCTGATGTGCGAAATCCTGGCGGCGGTGCTCGGTCGGCGGCTGGAACGCCTGGAGTCGCAGGAAGGTCCGGCGCTGGGGGCGGCGGTTACGGCTTTGGCCGCACTGGAAACTGCCAGCCGCAACCGCCAGGGCATCAGCGAGCCGTTTGGCGTCTCCGACGCCGTGGCCGCGATGGTCCGCTTCCGCGAGCCGGTCGAACCCCGTCCCGAAGAGATTGCCGCCTACCAGGGTGAGTATCGAACGTTCCGGGAGCGGCTCAAGGCGTTGGTGGAGGCCTGACCGGGGCTGCTCACGATGGCTGGGCGGCTTCCCATTTCCGCTGTATGCCGTCGAGAAGCTCGTAGAGCAACCGCTTCGTTCCCTCCACCCGTTCGGAGACAATCATTCTCTCCGGCTTTTGGATCCAGCGCCCTTCGACGAGATCGTCGCCGCAATGCTGGATCATCACCGCGATGCTCTCGGCGGTGTAGTCGAGATGGAACTGGAGGCCGAGCACGCGGTCGCGATACTGGAACGCCTGGTTGCGGCACGCGGCGCTGTGGGCGAGGTGCCGCGATTGTTGGGGGATGGAGAACGTGTCGCCATGCCAATGGAAGGGAACGAATTGCTCAGGCAAGTCGCCCAACAGCGATTCGCCGGCGCCCTCGGTCAGGGTGACGGGGAACCAGCCGATTTCCCTCTCCGGATTCCGCGTAACACGGGCTCCGAGCGTCAGCGCCGCAAGCTGGGCCCCGAGGCAGACGCCAAGGACGAAACCACCCAGCTTGATGTAGTTCTCGATGAACTCCAACTCGGCGTTGAGCCAGGGGTGGGCCTTTCGGTCATGGACGCTCATCGGCCCGCCGAGGATCACCAGCAAATCGACCGCGTCAGTGGAAGGCAGCGGTTCGCCCTCGTAAAGCAGCGTGCGCGAGGCGTCATGCCCCCGCTCGCAGGTCCAGAAACCGATGTTGGCGGAATGCTCGAAGGAAACGTGCTGCAAGAAATGGACGCGCATCGGGAGGCTCTCGGGGTTGGAATGGTTCTCCGGTTTGGCGTTGGCGACGTTTGTCAGTTTGCTGAAGCAGGCGGCATCACCAGCCGCTGCGTGGGAAAAGCGAGCGAAATAGCCGCTTCCTCCAGGCGGCCGAGAATGCTCAGGTTCACTGCCTGCTGAATGTCCATGAATACGTTGTAGGCCGGCTCGGTGACGAAGTAAACCGCTTCAAAGACCATGGCCGCGGCGCCGATTTCCTTGAAATGGACCCTGTCGACCCGCGCCTTCGGCTGTGCGCTTATCGCATCGAGGATCATGCCGGGGATCAATTCGAGCTTGGCGCGCGGAGTGTCCAACGCCACGCTGATGCGAAACTCGATCCGCCGCTCTTTGAGCAGCCGGAAATTGCGGATGCGGCTCTGGAGCAATTCACCGTTGGAGAAGATAAGCTGCTCCCCGGAGAGCGCTTTGAGCCGGGTGGTCTTCAGCCCGATCTGCTCGACGACTCCCGCATCGGTTCCCACTACGATGAAGTCGCCCAGGACGAACGGCTTGTCGAGGACGATCGAGGCCGAGGCGAACAGGTCGGCGAGGATGTTCTGAGCGGCCAGGCCGATGGCGATTCCGCCGATGCCCAAGCCAGCGACCATCGCGGTCACCTCGACACCGGCATTGTCGAGAATCAGGAGAGCCACCACTGCCCAAATGGCAACCCGGCCGAGGAAACCGAGCGCCGAAACGGTGGTGACGCTGGCCGCATCGACCGTCATTCGCTGCCGGGAGTAGCGGCCAATGGCCAGCACCACGGCCTCGTTGCCCCAGATCGCCGTCTGGAGCAAGACGATGATGACCGTCGCCGTCTCGATGACTCTTTCCGCCTGGACGGGCAGCACCAGCACGAGGCTGCCGGCGTAAACGGCCAGGACGAGCTGAAACCACCACTTCGTCTTGGCGACGATGTCGACGAGCAGGCTGAACCATTCGCGTGCGGCAGCACGGTCGGCCAATCGCTGCGCGCGCCGGATCAGAATTGTCTTAACGACTCGCAGCAGTACCGCCACCGCCAGGGCCACGCCCAGCGCGATTAGCCAGCGATGTGCCGGATTGCCATAGAGTTCGGCCGTTTCGAACAACTCCCGGTAGCGTTCAAAGTCGAACATGGCGGGCCTCACTCGCCCAGCATCGCGGCATACGAACGGCTGTCGACATGGTCCGGCAACTTGCCACCCGTTTCCTCGTTCTGTACCCAGAGGCGGCCGTGGTTGAACCAGGCTCCGTTGTTGGTGCCGTCGCCGCGAACGATCATCGGCAGCGGTTCGCTTTCACCCGTTCGCGGGCCGGCGACAATCTCGCGTGACCAACCGTCTTCGGCCGACACAAACAGGTGTACCGACGCCCGCTGGCCATCGGAGAATATTACATCGTCGCGGCCGTCCCGGTCGATATCGACGAATCGCAGGCCGGCATCACGACCGCGAGCGTCGACGATGGCTGTCTGCGGCGGCAGCGCGAAGGGCAATCGCTGCCAACGGCGGTCTGCTTCCGACCACCGGAAGACAGCACGCTGGGACTCGTTGCCGACAATCAATTCGCAGGCACCGTCGCCGTCTACGTCGCGGAGCCGCACGCCGCGGTCTCCCCGGGCCGTAGCTGTGTAGAAGGGCGGCTCGATATCCAGCCCGTCGAGGCCGTTTTCATCCTCTATCCACTTCCGACCGTCGAAGTCCCACCAGCCGCGCGCGTGTTCACTGGAAACCATGGCCGACAATGCGCCTGTCTTCGAGTGGATGCCGAAACGGACCCCCGCATCGCGTCTCGCACCCGTGGAGTCGGCGGTCGTGATGCTCGCCGGGAACTCGCATTCTGTCCACGTTGCGCTTTCGGGTGACCAGATCCGCGTCTTTCGCACGTCGCCGTTGCCGACCACGACGTCCATGTAGCCGTCGCGGTTCACGTCCAGAACGCGCACCCCGTTATCCTGGCCGTTTTTCGCCCGCAGAGGATTTCCGGCCAGCAGGTTCTTGTCGAGCCGCTCCTGCACTTCGCGGAACGTGAGGAACTTAACCCGTCCGGCTTGCCGGGTGGCGGCGTGGTCGATGATCTCGACCATCTGTTCAGCGGCGATCCAGCCGTGCGGGTGGAAGCAGATTGAGAAGATTCCCTGCTTGTGCACCAGCGCGTCGACGGCCGCCTTGAAGTCGCTCACCGTCTGCGGGCTGCACTTGCCGTTGCGATGCTGGGCGTCCCAGTCGCTCGGCATCACGGAGGGAATCTCCCAGCAAAGTCGCGAGACCACGTAGGGATAGGGATAATCTTCCACGTAGTTGGCCATCACCCGATCAAAAGGCAGGTACTTCGCGAACCGCGGCTGGCCATCTGGATCGAGCACCAGCTCGCGCGGAAGCTGGTAATCGTCGGCGGTGAAGACGAGAAACACGGACGAATCCATGGTCAAGAACCGGCCGCTCGGGGTGACCCGATTGAACACCTCGGCGAAGAAACGCGGGCTCACCGAGTTCATGGAGTCGCAGCACGGCATCCGATAGGCCACCGGGCGGTTGCCTGGGATGGCGGCCAGCGACTCAATGCTCCGCTCGAAGGTCTGCCGGGCCTTGGCCAGGTCGCCGCCCTGAAGGCACGGGCAGGGGTGGTCGTACGTGTGGGTCTCGAGGCTGATCCCTTCGCCGAGCCAGCGCTGGACGAGAGGATCGCCGGACGGCAGGGACTTCGACATGATGCTCACCGGCGCCCGGCCGTCGATCTGCTTGAGCCGCTCGAGAATGGGTCGCAGGAACTGCTCGTACTTCGTGCTCGTACTGTCCTGAAGGTCGTCGATTGCGAGCACGATCACTGCTTCAACTCCCGGCTCCCCCACCCATTGCGGCGTGACCAATCGGCCGGTGTCGCGATCCGGGTAGTACGGATCACTGAACTCGTCGAGGTGGGCGGGGTTGGCGGCGAATACCCGCGCGGCTGAAATGAGGATCAAGGCAAGAGCGGTGGCGATCAATCGGCACGTCATCGGAGCCTCGCAAACTGTGGACATGAGTAGTCAGCGACCATACAACATACCGGCTTTTCTGCCGCCGGGCCAACAACTGGCCTCCATAAGATCGGCGGACACAGCCCAAACTGAGTCCGTTGGTCGCTAGCCCCGCCGCGGGGCTAGCCGCCGCGCCAACGCGCTGCGGCCACTCCTTTACTTGCCTCCCCCACTGAAGTAAGCTAGAGCGTTCGAGCGACCTCGGAGGGCGCTGTCAAGAGTGGAATGGAGATTGCATGGCAGGGCACGGTGGCCGTCCGCGATCTGCCCCGGTTATCTGCAAGTCTCGCTTTGGAGAGGTGGTACATGAAATTCGCTGCTGCGTGGATGATGTTGCTGAGCCTGTTGTTCTTCGCCGTCGGGTGCGCGGAGAAGCCGGAGCCGACGTCGTCGGTCGAAATCGATATGACCGAGATGCCCGAGGTCCCGGTTGATGTCACGGCGACTCCGGAAGTCCCGGTCGACGAAGTGGTTGAGGAGCCGAGCGCCGAAATGCCCGCTGAAGAGCCGGCGGAGACCGAGTCCGAGGCGATGCCCGCTGAAGAGCCGGCGGTGACTGAACCCGAGGCGACGCCCGCTGAAGAGCCGGCGGTAACCGAGCCCGAGGCGATGCCCGCTGAAGAGCCGGCTGCTCAGCCGGAGGCGGCCCCGGCGGAAGAGTCCGCTGAGCCCGCCGCCGAGGAGAAGGAGGCGGAAGAGGCTGTGGAAAACGCGGTTGAAGAGGCCATGGAAGAGGCGAAGCCAGAGGGCGACGCTGCCGAGCCTACTGCGGAAGAGAAGCCCGCCGAGGCAGAGCAGATGGAGGAACCGGCCGCCGATCAACCGGCCGAAGAAGCCGAGAAGGCTGAGGAGTCGAAGCCCGAGGAACCGGCACCTTCGTCCGACGCCGCTCCCGAGAGCAGCGAATCGACCGACACGGCCGAAGAGAAGTAGACCTGCCGGTCGCGAACACCAGCCAGACGTGCCTTGATAAACACCAGGGGAAGCGGAGTGGTGCACTCCGCTTCCCCTGCTTGCTTTGCGCTGGGGCAATGGCGCGTCTGAACGGCCGAGTCAGAGTCGGTCGACGATTTTCACTCCCAGGTCACTGTCTTGGTGTCTGATCGGTCGCGATCCGCTGCATCAGCCGACCGGCAGCCGCTTGGCGGCACAACCGGCCAAAGTGTCGCTCCGCCCGACGCGGGTCGACGGGCGTGGAAAACCCTGATCCATGGCCTGTCTGCATCGCCCGACTGGACGGTTCAAGTCCCCCTCATTGACGCCGTAGCGAAGATTGCATTAATAGTCCGAGGTTGGCCGCGGCGCCAAATTAGGCCATCGACAACCGGTATTTGGGAATACACGACGACTGATCCGTAACCGAGGAGGACTCTCCGATGAGCGTGCTTGTTCAACAACCGGCCCCGGATTTCAAGGCCCAGGCTGTCATGCCGGACGGAAATTTCAAAGAAATTTCAGTTTCCGACTATCAGGGCAAGAAATACGTTGTCCTGTTCTTCTACCCGCTCGACTTCACATTCGTTTGCCCGACCGAAATCATCGCCTTCGATGAGGCGGTCGAGCGTTTTGAGAAGCTCAACGTCCAGTTGCTTGGCTGCTCGATCGACAGCCATTTCACGCACTTGGCTTGGCGCAATACACCGCGAAACCAGGGCGGATTGGGACAGATTCGCTACCCGCTGATCGCCGACCTCGACAAGAAAATCTCCGAGGCTTACGGAGTGTTGTTGTCGGCAGGTGTGGCCCTCCGCGGCCTGTTCCTGATCGACAAGGAGGGAATTGTCCGCCACCAGGTCGTCAATGACCTGCCGCTGGGCCGCAGCGTGGACGAGGTCGTTCGTATCGTGGAGGCGTGGCAGTTCTACGAGGCCAACGGCGAAGTCTGCCCGGCGAACTGGAAGCAGGGCGCGGCCACCATCAAGGCCGACCCGAAGGGGAGCCGCGAGTTCTTCTCCAAAGAGTACGCTTGACAGCCGGCTGAAGCGTATTTCGAATCAAACATGCCTGTGGCGCCCAGGCTGTGCCACAGGCGTGTTTCTTTTCGCCGCCGCGCGCCCCGGTGTCTCCGCATTGACAGCGGCACTTCGTTTCCGCATATTGCTGTGACGACTCACCCGCGCGGGCAGCGGCCGATCCCATGGCAATTACGGCGGAATCTTCTCTCAGCGATGAAACGCGCTCGTGGTGCGATTCGGCCGAGGCTATCCTTGCGGCCGCTCCGGCGGATTGCTGTCGGTGCCTGGAGGTGGCGCGGCAGGGAGTATTGCTTCGCCGCCGCTGGGACCGGCTCGATCCCCTGGCCGAGCCTCGCCGGCAACTGCTCGCCCGGTTGGCGCCGCTGGAGAACCTTGTCCAACAGCGCCTCGCCCAGGCTCTGGCGGCGGGGGGGCACGAGGCTCTCGCTCGCCAGATAACCGAACAGATCGAGGCCGACGACCAGTACCTGGCTGGCTTGCTCGACGACCGCGAGTCAGCGCCGGCCACCCGCGCATTCCTCGTCGAGTGCTTTCGCGATGATTTGCATTGGCTCGGCACGCAGGTGGCGGTACTCGAGGGGAGCCAGGGCGTCGACTTCCTGGGGCGTATCCTGCTGGAAGAGGAAGCGATCGAGCGCGAACTGGACGGCTGGAAGTGGGGCCGGTCGGGCAAATCAGCTCCCCGATTGCGGGCGGCCGCACAGCGGCTGCGCCATTCGGCATTGGCGCGACAGGTGCAAGCACTGCTGCGCCAGCCCGCTCCGGTTGATCCTTCGGGGTGGCTTCAACGTTGGCAAGCGTCGAGCCGGCTGCTGATGAGGTTGACGCCGATGGTGTCGGTCGAGGGACTCGCCGAGGCCCCGCGCGCGGTCCTTGCCCAGCGGCAGCGCGCGGTCGCGGCATGGCGCGAGATGATCGCCGGCTACTCCGCCGAGTCCCGGTACACGGCGATCAAGGCGGCGGCGGATGATCTTCAGGACACGGCTGGCGAAGCGTTGACATTCCTCGAGGATTCCGACTTGCCCGAAGCCGTGCGCACGCTCCAGACAATCGACCGTGACCTCGATGACTGCCTGGAGACCGCCCGCCAGGACAAGACGCCCGAGATGCGCCGTATCGCCGCCGGTTTGCGCCGCCGCCGCAGCGTCGTGGCAGGCGAGCTTCAGGAACGGCGGCTGGGGTTGCGGATGGAGCGGCTCTTCGGACGCTGGTTCGTGGCGGCGATGGAGCGGTTGATGCTGATACTGCTCATCGCCTTCATGCTCCTGCTTGCCGCCGAGGGGCCGCTGTTGCGCTACGAAGCTTCGATACACGGTGTTAAGGAGTTGCCGCCCGGGCACAGCACGATCGAACCCGTGCTCGCCGGAATCGATCTGGCGATCTGCGCCGTATTCCTGTCCGAGTTCATCCTTCGATTCTCACTCGCCCGGCGTAAGTGGCTGTATTTTCGCCGCAACTGGCTCACCGGATTGGTGCCGGCCCTGCCCTGGGGATTCGCCGCCTACTCGATGCACCGTTTTGTGCTGGCCACCGAAACCGAGTGGCTGGTCGGGCTGCGGTTCTTGCGCTATTTGCGGTTGCCGCAGATGGCCCGCTGGCTGCGGATCGCGCGGCCGGTGCTGCGGATGGGGCGACTGGTAGCTTTCACCATCCGCGCGTCGGACCGGCTGGTGCGGCAGATGGCGCCGCTGTTGAACTTCAATCTGGTGCTCTTTGAACGAGCCGCGGTAGCCGTCGAAGAGCCGATTCACGAATCGCGGCTGGCGATGCTTCGGGAGCGTTTTCATTACCGTGCCGGCGAGCTGTTGCGGGAGCTTCCGGTCGACGATCGCCAGCAGCTCGTCACCCGCCGCATCGGCGACCTGGAGGCAATGCTCTCGCGGCCGCAGACGGATTCCTGGGAGCCACCCTGCGGCAAGTCCGACGAGGCGAGTCGCGTGCTTCCGCTGGAACACGTAATTGCCCGCCTTATGGCCGCCACTCCCGCCGTGATCTCCGACCGTATCGGACGCCACGTCGCCACCAGCGTTGCCCGCTGGTGCCAGGCTTTCGATTTGTTTGGTGTGCGGCAATTGCCCGTGATCCGCGATCTGGTAGCGGCATCGCGGCTGACCGACCCCTACGAGACGACCGCCCTGGTTGCCAATCGCATCGGCATGCTGCTCGACCGGGCATTGGACCGGGTGTACTGGTTGGCCGATCTCTATGGCACCGTCACCGCGCCGCAATTGGTCGACTCGATCGGTGAGTACATGGTTAAAAGCACGGAGCGGCCGGCGCGGCGGCTGGTGCTGCTGGGAATGGCGTTCCTGCTCGTGTCCTATCTGCTCGAACCGTTGCTGCTGGTTCCCACCTGGATGTCCGAAGGTGTGCAGCGGTTGCTCGGCACACCGCTCATTGTCCTGGGCGTGCTCTGCCTCTTGCCGTTGCTCGTGGGACACTGGTTCCGGCGGATCGCGGGCGAAGCGAGTGATTTCTACGGCCGCGTGGCTGAAGCCCAGTTCCTCGGAGCGACCAAAGTCCTCAAGAAGCGGCTGGCTCGCCGTCACCACGCCATCCTCGAACACCGCGTGCTGGCAGCCGAGGCCGCCTGGCTCGGTGCGGACACTGAAGCATTCCAGTCGGCCTGCGAAGCGGTTGATCGCCTTTGGAAGGACTACCTCGACGGGGCGCCGTTCCACCATACTGACACTCGGCTATCCAACCAGTTGCTCGGTAATCTTGCACTGGTGTCGCTCCGCGCCACGCGACTGCCGTACGACCGGCGCCGCCAGGCTCAACTGCGACGGCTTGACCTGGCGGGGGCGAGATTGTCGCTCCGCGGCCCCTACCTGTGGTTCCGCTTCATTTCCCGCAGTCTGGCCCACCAGACGGCGAAGCTGGTAGTGAACTACAACGCTTATGCCATCCCCATCGCCCGCGCTGCCACGGCCAGTGATGAGGAGGTGCACCGCTATGCAGCATGGCTCGGCCGACGGATGCAGCGTCCGCCGCGCGAGATGAACTGGCCCGCTGAATTTCGTGCAAGGCTGGAGGCCATGCCGGTGCAAGGCGGCCGCGCCGGGCTAGATGAGCTTCGCGGATTTCAGGGGAATGAGTTCACCGCCATTCACTTCCTTTCGGCCGATCCCGATCTGGACCGTGAAACCCGGCAGCGGTTTGGCGACCTGGTCGCCGACCTGATGCGGCGCGACCGTGTCGACAACATCCGCCGTGTCTTCCGCACCTATCCATTCCACCGTTGGGACGCCGACCGTCGCGTGTTCAATTTCCTCGCTTTTTACAGCCGGCACCTGTGGGGCGGCCGGGTGCTGCTTCTGCCGCTGAAGCTTGTCGTCTGGTCGGCGATCGCCCTGGCGAGGGTTATCGCCCTGCTCGCCGGATTCGTTCGCGATGTGCTCCATCCTCACATCGGCGACGTTTCGGCTCTCGAAGACCCTGACCCGTTCGAGGTCGCGGTTCGCAAGGTCCACCGCATGCGAAAGCCGCTCGTGCTGGAGTGCCTGCGAATGCGGGCCGAAATCGATCCGGAGTATCTGGGCTGTGAAATCGCGACGCGCCCCGAGGATGCGCCTCGGGCGCCGGTAGCTGCCATCGAGGAAGACCTTGCTGCTGCCGGAGCCCAAGCGGGCGTGGTTCGCGAATTCCGCGAGCTGGCGGCTGTGCGTCGCCGGCAGATTGCCGATTTCCGCCGCTGGCGAGAACGGCTCGGATTGGACGCGGTATCTGGCGAAGCAGCACGCGCGACGACGGTCGCATGGCTCATCGACTACCGCGGCATCCGCGGCGATCTCGAGGCGCTGGCAACTGTTGAAGAGGCCATGCGCGAGGCTTGCTCGTCGGCCCGATTGTTCCCGGATTCTTCGCTTTGCCGGCCGACAGATTGGTTGTACCGCTGGTGGAACGCCGTTTGCATCAACCAGGCGTTGGAGCGGCCGCGCGTAGCCCCGCTTGAACCGAAGCACCAATCGCGGTTCCGCCGACTGGTGGCGTTCCGGCGCGGTCCGCTGCTGGAGGCGGTCAAGCGGTTGGGGGCGGCCGGGGCCCGCTCGCCGTTGGATGAAGCGCAGCGCGTGCTCCATGAGATTGCCCGTGACCCAGCGACCTGGAGCCGCCAGTTGCTGGTGCTTCGCGCGGTGCAGACGCTGAGCGTGCTCGACCTGTGGACCTACCGCGATTTGGTGGCCGAACTGGGCGAGTATGATGTGCCCAACACCGGCGGCCTGACAGGGGTGAACTGATGGATAAGGGCGTGATCTTCGACATGGATGGGGTGCTGATCGACAGCTATCGTGCCCATCTTCAAAGCTGGCAAGTCCTCGCGCGCGAGGAGGGGCTGACGATTAGCCAGCAGCAGTTTGCCGAGCAGTTTGGTCGCACTAGCCGCGAGTGCATCGGCATCTGGTGGGGCGATCGGTACCAGGAAGACGACTTCCCCGCATTGAGCGGGCGCAAAGAAGCGGCATTCCGCCAGATTGTGGCTCATGAAAACCCGGCCATGCCAGGCATTCACGAACTGCTCGACGGGTTGAGCCAGGCCGGATTCGCGCTGGCGGTGGGGTCGTCAGGACCGCCTGAGAACATAAATCTGGTCCTCGACCGACTCGGCGAGCGCACGACGTTCGCGGCCGTAGTTACCGGCGACGACGTCGAACGCGGCAAACCCGACCCGCAAGTATTCCTTATTGCCGCGGCTCGTCTCGGAATCTCCCCATCGCGATGCGTGGTGATCGAGGACGCCCCGGCGGGTATCGAGGCGGCCCATGCGGGTCAGATGATGGCGGTGGGTCTGGCGAGCACCGGTCGCCGGCCCGAAGAACTCAGTGCGGCCGATCTGGTGGTACGATCGCTGGCTGAGCTGAATCCGCAACTCTTGCAGCAGCTTCTCGACGGCGGCGCAACCGGGGTCCGACACGGATGACCAGGAGTGTGTAGCCGGCTCCAAGCGCCGCGAGCAATCCGAGGCATGCCGATCCAGGAAGATGGCATAAGGTCGACATCAGGATCTCGTGTCCGCGGGCGCGGTCGAGCACAGTCAAAACGACGAAAGCCACCTCAAGCGTTGCCAGGGCGAGCACGCCCGCACAAAGGCAGGCTGCAACCGGGCTTGGCAGACGCCTCTGCCCAACGAGCGCGCCGGCCACTCCCAGAATCAGCGTCAATGCGACCAGGAGCGACGCCTCCTGCCACTTCGCCGGGTCTGGGGCTACGGCGACCACGATTCCGCCCACGATGGCAGCGAGCAACAGCGGCAGCAGGCGCTTGACCCCGGCTCGCTCCGGCACATGCTCCTCGACGAGCAGTGCCGGAACCGCCACCGGCGCGTAACCTTCCGGCGGAGGGGGGCCGACCACGGTGGCCGACTCCGGACGTGCGGGCCTGGCCGGGGGCCGCGCCCGTCGCGGGCCAACGATGGCCCTTCCCGCTTGGGGTTCTCCCTCGGTCGCCTGGAGTGCCCTGCCACAGTGCTTGCACACCATGTCTGTGCGGGCTTCGGCGGGTACAACCTGCAAACGGTGGCAGTGGGCACAAGAAACGACCGTAGCCACAAGGCACCAAGCCTCTCAGCGTACCTCGCCACCACGCAGGAGCGAGCGCACGGGAACGTGGAAAAAAGACGAGCAGCAATACCGGCTAGCGGGCGGCGCGGGCAAGCTTCTTTCGCTGTATCTCGCTCAGCACTATTTTGCGCAGACGAATGCTGTCGGGAGTAACCTCCACCAGCTCATCTTCTTCAATGTATTCCAGAGCAGCCTCGAGCGACATCACTCGCGGCGGTCGCAGAAGGATGTTCCGATCGGCATGGGCCGCCCGGATGTTGGTAAGCTTCTTCTCCCGAGTGGGATTGACCGACATGTCACCGGTGCGGCTGTTTTCACCGACGATCATCCCCTCGTACACCTCGTCGCCGGGAGCCACGAATAACTCGGAACGTTCCTGGAGGCTGTCGAGACCATATGCCACGGCCCGTCCGGCGACCATCGAAACCAGCACGCCGTTGCCCCGGCCCGGAACATCGCCTTCCATCGGTCGGTAGGCTTCGAAGCGGTGGTGCATGATCGCCGTGCCCTGCGTCATGTTGAGCAGCCTGGTCCGCAAGCCGATCAGGCCCCGCGCCGGCACGGAGAACACGGCATAGGTGTAGCTGTCGTGGCTGGTCATCTCTAGCAGCCGTCCGCGTCGCGCACCCACGAGTTCCATCACCGGGCCAAGCTTGTCGGGCGGCACTTCGACCACCAGCGTTTCAAAGGGTTCTTCGAGCACTCCGTTTCGCTCGTGGAGGATCACGTGGGGTTTGCCGATCGAGAGCTCATAACCTTCGCGGCGCATCGTCTCGATGAGCACCGAAAGGTGAAGCAGGCCCCGGCCGGAGACGACAAATGAATCGGTCCCCTCCATCGGTTCGACACGGAGGGCAACGTTCTTTTCCAGTTCCTTGTACAACCGCCCGCGGAGATGCCGCGTGGTGAGGAATCGGCCCTCGCGTCCGGCCAACGGGGAGGTGTTGATGGTAAACACCATCTGCAGCGTCGGCTCGTCTACCGACAGCCGGGGGAGGGCCCGTGGCGTGAGCGGATCGCTGATTGTATCGCCGATCGATACGGTATCGAGACCCACGACCGCGGCGATGTCGCCCGCCGTGGCCTCATCAACTTCGGTGCGGCCGAGCTTATCGAAGAGGTAGACTGACACCGCCTTACCCGGAGTCACTACGCCGTCGGCCTGCATCAGCGCAACGGGCTGTCCGGCCGCCAGACGGCCGGAGTCGATTCGCCCGATGGCGATTCGTCCCACATAGTCGGACCAGTCTAGCGTGGTGACGAGCATTTGCAGCGGCGCGTCGGGGGCAACCTCCGGCCCCGGCACCGATTCGAGGACCATGTCCAGCAGCGGCTGGATCGTGCCCTTCCGCTCGTTCGGATCGTGCGTCGCATAGCCCTCTCGCGAGCTGGCGAATATATGGGGAAAGTCGGCCAGTTCGTCGTCGGCGCCCAGGCTCAGGAACAATTCAAAAGTCTCGTTGAGCACCTCGTAGGGCCGGCCATCGGGGCGGTCGATCTTGTTGATCACCACCAGTGGCTTGAGCCGGCAGTCCAGGGCTTTGGAGAGGACGAACCGCGTCTGCGGCAACGGGCCCTCGGCGGCGTCGACGAGCACCAGTGCACCGTCAGCCATCCGCAGCACCCGTTCCACCTCGCCGCCGAAATCGGCGTGGCCGGGTGTGTCGATGATGTTGATTTTCACCCCACGGTAGTGGAGCGAGATATTCTTCGCCAGGATGGTGATCCCGCGCTCACGCTCCAGTTCGTTCGAATCGAGTATGCAATCGCCGACCAGCTGGCTGGCTCGGTACTCACCACTCTGACGAAGGAGGCAGTCGACCAGCGTTGTCTTACCGTGGTCGACATGAGCGATAATGGCAATATTGCGAATGTCGTTGCGTCGCATCGAGCTTGGAAGAGACACGGGCTCGCGGAAGGCAGGAAAGCACCTGAGTATACCACTTCAACGGGGTGTCTGTAAGGCGACGCGGCGTATTCCGGGCCTCCGGAAACCCTGGACAGCAGTCATGACTGGCGGTGGCGAATGATGGCCCCTTGATCGGCGGACTCGGCCAGCCGGGCGTAGAGTGCCAGGTAACCGCTCGTGAATCGCAGCGGCGGACGATGCCATTCGGCCAGTCGCGCACGGATCTCTTCGTCCCCAACGTGCAGGTGCAGCCCGCGCTCAGGGATGTCGATCGTGATCGCGTCGCCATCGCGAACGATAGCTAGCGGACCGCCTTCCGCCGCTTCCGGTGAGACGTGGCCCACGAAGCAACCGTTGTTGGTTCCCGAAAACCGTCCGTCCGTAACCACGGCCGTCTCGAGTGCCAGCCCCCGTCCGTAGAGTAGCTTCATCGATGTGTACATCTCGCGCATGCCGGGCCCACCTTTGGGCCCTTCGTACCGGATCACCACCACCTCACCCGGCTGAACTGCGCCATCCATGATTGACTGGTTGGCGGCTTCCTCGCTGTCGAAGCACCTCGCGCGGCCGGTGAAGACGTGCTGGCGGGGGTCGATGGCCGCCGGTTTGGTGACGGCGGTCCGTGGAGCAAGGTTGCCGCGGAGCACCGCCAGCCCTCCTTGAGCGCTCCAGGGATCATTGCGTGAGCGGATAATCCTCGCATCGACGGCGCGGGCGTCTGCAACATTCTCGGCCGCGGTGCGGCCCGTTACCGTGAGCGCATCGGCGTGCAACAGCGGCAGGATCTCGTTCATCACGGCCGGTACTCCGCCAGCGGAATGAAAATCGGGGACGTTGCACGTTGCGGCCGGGTTCATCTTGGCCACATAGGGCGTAGTCCGCGAGAGCGATTCCAGTACATCCATCGTGATCTCACCGCAATCCGCTTCGTAAGCCACGGCCGGGATGTGCAGGGCGAGGTTGGTCGATCCCCCGATTGCTGTACCCAGACGGAAAGCGTTCTCGATTCCCTGGCGATTGATGATCTTCCGGGAGGTGATGCCGCGGCGGACGAGTTCAACGATCTGCCGGCCCGCTGCCTGGGCCGAACGCAGACGAGCGGCGTGCGTCGCGGGAATGGTGGCCGATCCCGGCAGGCACATCCCCATCGCCTCCGCCACGCAGCACATGGTGTTGGCCGTGCCCAGGAACGAGCACGAACCGCAGGTCGGAGCGACGCGGTCTTCCAGTCGGCGATACTCCGCCGCGTCGAGTTTGCCGGCCTTGAGCATCCCCAGGCCCTCGGTCAGCGATGTGATGTCGGAGACGCGGCCGTCGAATTCGCAACCCCCTTCCATCGGTCCGCCGACCACCACAATTGCCGGCAGATCCAGCCGGGCGGCGGCCATCAGCAGGCCGGGCACAATCTTGTCGCACGAACCCAGCAGCACCACGGCATCGAACTGATGCGCCTGGGCCATCATTTCCACGTCGTTGGCAATCAATTCGCGCGTCGGCAGGATGTAATGCATGCCGACGTGGGCCTGGGCGATCCCGTCGCAGGCAGCAATCAGGCCAAACTCGACCGGCGTCCCTCCCGCCTGGAACACGCCCTGCTTGACGTATTCGGAAACCAACTGCAGGTTGTAGTGTCCGGGTACGACACGGTTCCAGGAGTTGGCAATTCCGATCAGCGGCCGCTCGAGGTCATGGTCCGTATAGCCCATCGACTTGTAGATGGCTCGCTGGATCGACAATTCCGGCCAGCGAAGCGTGCGTTGGCTCCGCAGTTCCATCGGAGACTCACTCATGGCCTTCGTCTTTCTGGGACTCGACGCGCTCTGGACGGGACGACCAATGCTGTATGATCGTCCGAATCGGTGAGACTGACAAGCGGCCGAGGCGCGGAGTTGCTACCGTCCGTCTTCTCGGATTGATGAGTCCGTGCAGGCGTGGCAGCATGGGGACCAGTAGGCCTGATGCGGCCTGTGGCATTCCGCGATGATTGGTCCAGGGCACATCAGCTTGGCAGTCTATACTTTCGGCCGGTCCGCCGCGAATTCAGCGACCAAACGGCCGAAGCCAGAGACCTTGCGCAAGCAGCGGGATTGGAGGTGAAGCGATGGCAGGTGTCGTAGGCCTGTCTTGCGGAAGGCATAGCGATCCCGCCAGCGCGCGTAAGCCAGTCGCTCCTGCTGCGTTCCCACTCGCGTTTCCGCCGCGGTCAGCTGCTCAAGGCGAGGAAAGAGCATAGAACGCAGCCTCACCGGTCCAATCTCTGCTCCACGCAACGGATCACACATATCGATGCGATCCTCTCGCCTTCTCCCATTAGGCGGATTCGCAGCACGACCGTCATGGGGGAGCAGAGGCCTGGAGCATCGCTGTTGTACGTTGGCCTGGAGAAAGCCGCGCCGAAGGGCGTTGCTGGCGGGCGGGAGACAATCAGCGCTCGTAGGCCTGCCAGGCAGCTTGTTCCTGGTCGATGGTAGTCTTTCCCTCGGAAATCACGAAACGGGTGTTGTAGTCCAGCGGCTGGCCCTTGGGCAGCGGCAGGATGGTCCGGCCGGGGAAGGCCAGCGAGGTGCAGGTGCTGCCGTAGTAGCGGAAGTTGTTGGGGTAGAGGGGCGTCGCCTTCGACTCGAGCATCATGAGGGTGGTGAAGCCGGGTGTCTGGACACCGGGGGCCGGGTACTTGCCGTAAAGGGCCATCCAGGCGGCGTCGCCGAACGTAGCCGGGTCGGTTACTCGTTCGACGATCGCCAAGTCGTCGCCGCGCCACTGGTCGGGACGGGGATGCACGGCACGGAGCGAGAACTCCTTGATCTCCGGATGCAAGCGGACGGTCATGCCGCCGTAGCCGCCGTAATCGACCTTCTGGCGGCCAGCGATCGCCATGCCGTCGACCAGGGCTTCGAGCCGGACGTCGACGTCGACCGTGCGGCTCCGCGCACCCGGCGTCCCGGCGGCCCGGGAGGCGCGGATGGTGACAGTCTCATTGACCACGTCGGTCGGGTCGTCGTCGTAGCGCCAGACGTTTACCGCCTGAAGCACCGCCTCGTCGGCGCCGGCTTCCATCTTTGCGATCCTGACGGGATACGCGCGGATCTTGCAGACAGCCCACAGGTCGCCGATCTTGTCGTGGTGGCGGACCTCACACCAGCTCCACCAGAGGCCGCGGTGATGGAGATGGTCGCTCGGGTAGTCGCCGGTGAGCGGTTCGCCGTGGAACCCGTAGAGCGGATGGATGTAGTCGCTCCGCGGGCCGCCGAACTCGCTTCCGTCGGTGAAGTAGGCGCCGTCGTACGGAGTATCGCGCTTGCCGAAATGGCTCGCCTGGACCCCGGCGGGCAGAGGAACCTCGCCGAAACGGTAGGTCAGGACCGGCTGGCCGTCTTCGGTGATCGTGTAGCTCTGGGTTTTCTCATCGACGGAAAACGCCAGCGGCCCGTCCGCCGCGAACAGCGGCAAGGGAATGCAGAACGCCAGGACGGCGAGTGCGAAACGGTGGTTGATCATCTGTCGGTACTCCTCTATCAGTCTGAAACGCAGAGGCCGTCCAAAAAGCGAACGGGAGGCGATCGCCTCCCGTCGCGCGCCGGTCGAGACCGGACCTGGTTCAGGCGGGCTGGGCGCCCTTGTACTTGGCGTAGTAGTCGGGCATCAGCTCCTTGACCTTCTGTTCGAGTTCCTCGTCGCTGATGGCGGTCATGCGGCCGTGCTTCTCGTACTGGTCCATGACCCAGCGGGCCACCTTGTGGACCTTGATCTTGCTGATCCGCTCCTCGCCCTTGAGGCCGAAATACTCGTTGACCCACAGGGCCACGCCGTCGGAGCCGGTCTTGTCGGTGAGCATCACGCGGGGCGGGCGGTTCAACAGCTTCGCCGTGTCGAAGATGTTGTAGATCCGCTCGTCCTGCCGCAGGCCGCCGGCGTGGATGCCGGCCCGGGTGGTGTTGAACGCCCGGCCGACGAACGGGTAGTTGTCGGGGATCGGCAGGCCGATCGAGCGCATGTAGTCGGCCAGTTCGCTGATCACCGGGGTGTCGATCCCGCACATGTCGCCCTTGAGTGCGATGTATTCGAAGATCGCGCTTTCGAGCGGCGGGTTGCCGGTCCGTTCGCCGTAGCCGAAGAGGGTGGAATTGAGCGAGTTGCAGCCGTAGAGCCACGCGGTGGCCGCGTTGACGTGCACCTTGTGGAAGTCGTTGTGGCCGTGCCATTCGAGCCGGCTGCTGGGGACGCCCACCTCCTGGTTGAGCTTGTAGATCAGCTTGGGCACGCTGCGGGGCAACTGGGCGCCGGGGTAGCTCAAGCCGAAGCCCATCGTGTCGCAGAGGCGGACCTTGACCGATTGCTCTTCGGGAACCTGCTCGCTCATCCGCATCAGCCGGGCGACGAACGGGATGACAAAGCCTTCGATGTCGGCCCGGGTAACGTCTTCGAGGTGGCAGCGGGGGCGGACGCCGGCTTCAAAGGCGGCGTCGACCACCTCGCAGTAGGAATCGATGCAGGCCTGGCGGCTCTTGAACTTGAGTTTCTCGAAGATGTGATAGTCGGAGCAACTGGTGAGCATACCGGTCTCTTTGAGGCCGGCTTCCTGCACGAGGCGGAAATCGCCGGGCACCGCGCGAATCCAGCCGGTGCACTCGGGGAATTTGTGCCCCAGCTCGCGGCACCTGTCGAGCGTCTCGCGGTCGTTATGGGTGTAGAGGAAGAACTCCGTCTGGCGGATGACGCCGTTCGGCCCGCCCAGGCGGCCGAGCATGTCGTAGATGCGGACCATCTGGTCGATGGTGTAGGGCGGGCGGGCCTGCTGGCCGTCGCGGAAGGTGGTGTCGGTGATGAAGATGTCGCGGGTCTTCACCGAGTTGGGATCGAACTCGATCGGTTTGCCGTCGACGTATTCGATGATCGGACCATCGAACTTGATCAAGGGGGGCATGCCGTAGTCGAAGGTGTCTTCGAGCAGGTTCGGCTCGGTGGTATCGACGAGTTCGTGGTTCGTGGTTTTCTCTGACATGAGAGGTCCTTTCGTCGCGCAAGCAGGTGTAACGTTTTCGCTGCAGCTTCAGAACCCCGCGGCGCACCCGTAAGGACCGAGCGCACGACGGGATCGGGAGCCGCGATTCAGCACGAGACGCCCTGCTTCTTGCAGACGTCGGTAATGTATTTGACCGCATCGCCCACGGTCTCGACCGAGAGGGCCTCGTCCTCGTCCATCTCAATGCCGAATTCTTCCTCGAACATCGCCACGAGCTCGACTGACTGGACGCTCTCGGCGCCGAGGTCGGTGGTGAAGACGCTATCGAGCTTGATGTCGGCCGGATCGTGCTGCAGGACGCGGGCGGTGACCTTGATAACTCGTTCTTCAACGCTAGCCATGATACGTACTCCTCGGGATCCGGTGGTATTGTCGCGATTCAATCAGGAAGTGATTCCTTGGGCGGCCGCCAGGGCGCGGCGGCCCTTCTTGACGGCTTCCATGCGAGCCGGCGCGGTGAGATTGAAGATCTCGGTCCACATGGCTTCGATGGCCGGGGTCCACGTCTGCTTGCGGCGCCCCATCGCCGTGGCCGCCGTCTGGAACAAGGCCCGCTTGCCGAATCCCTTGGTCACGACGCCTTCGAGGAACCAGGCGAAAGACGGGATGAACTTGGGCAACGGCTTGCCGGTGGCGGCGATGAGCGCCATGGCGCCGACATACGCCCCGGTGTTGAACAGGGTGCCGATCGAGGTCTTGGTGTGATCGCCGATCAGCGCGCCGACCTTGGTCGAACCGGTGTCGATTGGGGTCTTGCCATCAAGCATAATTTCTACCGTGCCATAGTCGTTCTTGAGGTCGCTATTGGTGGTCATCGCGCCCAAGTTGACCCACTCGCCGACGTAGGCGTGGCCGAGGAACCCGTCGTGGTACTTGTTCGAGTAGCCCTGGATGATCGATTCCTCGACCTCACCGCCGATGCGGCACATGGGGCCGATCGAGTTCCCCTCGCGGCACTTCGCCCCCAGCAGGATCGACTTGCGGCCGATGTAGCACGGTCCCTCGATGCGGGTGAAGGGATGGATCTCCGCCTCTTCGTCGATGTAGACGGGCCCGTGCTCGGCGTCGATGACGACCATCGGGTGGACCAGCGCGCCGTGACCGACGAACACGTCCTTCTGGCTGCCGCGGATCGCACGCGGCTGCTCGACCGTCCCCTCGAGGCCGCTGTGCCCGGCCGAAACGAAATCGGCGGCGAGCTGCTCGGGATTGGCGAGCACCAGGTCCCAGGTATAGTCCCAAGTGGCCAGCGGCTGTTCCGCCTGCGGCAGGGCAGACCGGATCGAATCAACCAGCGCTTCAATCGATGCGGTGTTGAGCCGGCCGAGATCCGACTGGGGAATGCGGGCGGCGAGCAATTCACCGTCGGCGTCGAAAACGGCCTGGGCGGGCCCGGCGAGCAGGCTGTCGAGCGCCGAGGCCTTGACACGTGGATTGACCAGCAACAAGTCGTCGCCAGCCAGTTGCGAGGCGTCGTTGACCGGCCACTGGATCGCGGCGGACCACACTTCCGCCATGTAGGGAGGAAGGAAGCACGCCACGTCGCGAGGCGCGACGCGGGCCACGAGCTTTTCGGCGAGGCTCGTCATGCCGCACCGCAACTCCCAAATCGGCCTGCAGAGGGCCAAGGGATAGAAGTTCTGGCGCTTGGGAGTGAGCAGGTCGACGAGGATCAATCGCATAAGGATGCTCCAATCCGACAATTGCAGCCTGCGGCAGACGACCCATTTACCCGGCTCCAGTCAGCGTCTGAGCAGGAAGGCGGGGCGCCACCCGTAGGCTTGTGGTATTCGTTAGGAGGTCAAACCCCGGCGCGGCGGTTCTCGCCTTCGTGAGCCGACCCCGCCGGATCCACCTCTAAAGTGCCGACCGTGGCATCGGCCCGGGCGTCACTGCCGCGGGGCTTGAGGCTGCTTGGCCTGAATCCATTCATAGTAGTCGCGCATTCTCAGCCGACTGGCGGCGTCGCGGTCGAGGAAGAAGACCGCGTCACGGTGCAACTGCAGCGCGCTGGCGGTGTTCATGCTCGTGACGGGCCCCTCGATGGCGCCGGCCACCGCCTCGGCCTTTCCCTTGCCGCCGGCCAGGAGGATGATCTTGCGGGCCTCCATGATCGTGCCCACGCCCATGGTGATGGCGTAGATCGGCACGTCCTCGATGCGGTCGAAGAAGCGGGCGTTGTCCTCAATTGTCTGTTGCGCGAGGGTCTTGATCCGTGTCCGCGAGCCGAGCGAGCTGGACGGTTCATTGAACGCGATGTGCCCGTCCGAACCGATGCCGAGCACCTGCAGGTCGATTCCGCCGCACTCGACGATCCGCTGTTCGTACCATTGGCAGAAGGCCTGGTAGTTGTCGGTGGTGCCGGCCGGGATGTGGATGTTCTGCTTGGGGACGTTGATGTGGTTGAACAGGTTCTCGTGCATGAAGTAGTGGTAGCTCTGCGGATGATTCCGCGGCAGACCCACATACTCATCGAGGTTGAAGGTTGTCACCTGGGAGAAGTCGAGACCGTCCTCCCGGTACATCCGCACCAATTCCCGATACAACCCCAGCGGAGTGGAACCAGTCGCCAGTCCGAGCACGGCGTTCGGCTTGGCGTTGAGCGTTGTGGCGACTTCTTTGGCAGCGGCCCTGCTCAATTCCTCATAGTTTTCGCAGATAATGACTTCCACGGACCTACCTCGCGTCAGAGAACAGACACCAGCAAACCATTCTCGCCCCATTAGCACCACGAGTTTGGCGCGTGTGCTAGCAGGTGTCAAGCACCGGGGAGCAAATTCCCAGCAGAGCGGTAGGGGTTAGCGGTGCGCTGGCCGCAGACTTTGCGCCACCCGAAGAGTCGTTGGGGCGAGGGGCATGAGCAGCCCCGTTGCGACGGGAGGGACAGGTCAGGCGAAGGGCCAGTCGCTGCCGAGGGCCTCGCGTTGGATTGCGGTGAGCTGGGCAATACCGCCACGTGCCAGGCGGACCATCTGGGCGAGATCGTCTTCGCTGAACGTGGCTTCTTCGCCCGTTCCCTGCACCTCGATGAAGCGTCCGCCGCCGGTCATCACCACGTTCAAGTCGACGTCGGCCGCGGAGTCCTCGGTGTATTCGAGATCGAGCCGGAACTGCCCTTCGACCAGCCCGACGCTGACGGCGGCCACGCTGTCGCGCAACGGCAGGCGGCTTGGGTCGGGGAGTTCGCGGCGGATTGAAGCGAGAGCGTCGACCAACGCCAGGAGGGCCCCAGTGATGCTCAGCGTCCGAGTGCCGCCATCGGCTTCCAGGACATCGCAATCGACGGTGACGGTCCGCGGGCCGAGCGCGTCGAGGTTGGCGACCGCCCGGAGGCTGCGACCGACGAGGCGCTGGATTTCGGCGGTCCGCCCGTCGGTGCGCCCGCTGCGCTCGCGCTGTTTCCGCGGCCGCGTGCTGCCGGGAAGCATGCCATACTCGGCGGTGACCCAGCCGCGGTTCTGGCCTTCCATCCACGGGGGCACGGTCGGCTCGACGCCAGCGGTGCAGAGGACCGTGGTGCGGCCGGCCTGGATGAGTACGCTGCCGGGGGCCATGCGGGTGAAGCGCCGTTGGACGACAACGGGTCGAAGTTCATCGGCGCGGCGCTGATCCGGTCGCATGGCGAGGCCTATCGTGGAGGACGAAGGACGATTCAGGTCTTGCTGGTCAACAGCCAGGCGAGGATGCCTTTTTGCACGTGCATGCGATTGCCCGCCTGCTGAACGACGACGCTCTGTGGACCGTCGAGCACCTCGTCGGTGACCTCCTCGCCACGGTGCGCCGGCAGGCAATGCATGAAGACGGCTCCCTTCTGCGTGAGCGCCATCAAGTCAGCGTTGACCTGGTAGCGAGCGAAGTCGCTGCGGCGCTGCTCCGACTCAGCCTCCTGGCCCATGCTGGTCCAGACATCGGTGTAGACAGCCACCGCATCGCGGACGGCCTCGGCGGGGTCGTCGGTAATGACCAGATCGAGCTTTGGAGCCTCCTTCCGAAGCATCGCCATGCTCTCGCGGTCGAAACGGTAACCGGGCGGAGTGGCCATGGCCATGCGGACGCCGAGCTTCCCGCATCCCAGCGCGAGGCTGCGCGCAACGTTGTTGGCGTCGCCGATCCAGGCCAGCGTGTGCCCTTCAAGCTTGCCGACCAGTTCGCGAAGCGTGAACAAGTCGGCCATGGCCTGGCAGGGGTGGGCGAAGTCGGTCAAGCCGTTGATCACCGAACAGGTGCAGTACTCGGCAAGGTCGACCACGGTCTGGTGCCGATTGGCGCGAACGACGATGACATCGACGTACTCGCTGAGCACCCGGCCGAAATCGGCGATGCTTTCGCGGTGCCCGAATCCGGCTTCGCGTCCGAGGAAGAGCGCGCCGCCGCCGAGATTGACCATGCCGGCCTCGAAGCTGACCCGCGTCCGCAGGGAAGGCTTCTCGAACAGCATCGCCATCACCCGGCCCGGCAGGATCGCCTCGCGAAGGCCCTGCTGATATTTTGTCTTCAGGTCTTCGGTGATGGAGAAGATGTGTTCGATCTGGGTGGTGGTCAGTTCGGCCAGGGTAAGGAGATGTCGCGGTCGCGGCATGATAGGACTCCGCCGTCGCTGGCTCTTTTCAGAGAGGAATACGGGAATGCTCAGCCAGTGTACGTCTTGATCGCCTCGGCGAGGATGTCGCAGCCTTCATGGACCTGCTCCTCGCGGAGGGTCATGGCGGGCAACAAACGGATGACCGTCTGGTGGGTGCAGTTGATGAGGAGTCGCTGGTCCATGCATTTCCGCACGATCGGCGCGCCTTCGACGGCCAGTTCAACGCCGATCATCAGGCCCACGACGCGGACCTCGCGAACGAGTTCGCACTCCGCCGCCAGCGCCTCAAGACGCGCGCGAAACAACTCGCCCAAATGGCGTGCCTTCTCAAGCAGGCCGTCGCGCTCGATCATCTCGATCGCGGCCACGCCCGCCGCTGCAGCAATGGGATTGCCGCCGAAGGTGGCGGCGTGCATGCCGGGGCGCAGGCTGGGGGCGATCTCGGTCTTCGCGAGCATTGCCGCGCCGGCCAGACCGCCGCACACGGCCTTGGCGAGAGTCATGATGTCGGGAGTGACGCCGAAATGCTGGTAGGCGAACCAGTCGCCGGTCCGGCCGCAACCGGTCTGCACTTCATCGAAAACCAGCAGCAAGCCATGCTCGTCGGCCAGTTGCCGCAGCCCGGCGAGGAAACCTTCGGGCGGAATGCGGATTCCACCCTCGCCCTGGATCGGCTCAATGAGAATGCCGGCGGTTTCATCGTCGATCAGGCGGGCGACGGCGTCAAGGTCGCCATACGGGGCGTAGACAAAGCCCGCCAGGAGCGGCTCGAGACCTTCGTGATACTTGGCCTGGGCCGTGGCCGAGATCGAACCCATCGTTCGCCCGTGGAATCCACCTTCGAAGGTGATGATCTTGTAGCGCGGCTTCGGCGAATGGAGCCGCACCAGCTTGATCGCCGCTTCGTTGGCTTCGGTGCCGGAATTGCAGAAGAACGCCTGGCCGCCGAAACTCCGCTCACTGAGCGCCTGGGCCCACAATCCCTGGGCTTCGGTGTACCACGTATTCGGCACGTGAATCAGGCGACCGACCTGCTCGCGGACCGCCTCGACGACCTGGGGCGGGCAGTGGCCCAGCAGATTACAGCCCCAACCAGGAAAGAAGTCGAGATAGCGGTTCCCCTCGGCATCCCATACGTAGGAGTCCTCGCCGCGGACGAGCGTGACGGGGTATCGGGTGTAGTTGGGAATGACATACCGCCGGAACAATTCAGTGACTTCTTCCGAGCTCATCACGTCGCCTGCTGCCACGGCCAATCTCCTTGACTTCTGCAAATGCCAAATGTCATCGCGCCGCCGAAAGCCACAAAGACAGTGGGAAACGCTGTCGGGTTCAGGGGGCGGTCGCGCCGACCGATGCGGGCTTCCAAGCCCGCCAGGACTCACTTCTTTCCGTCGCGGATGATCTCCGTCCCAACACCCGTGCTCGTATACACCTCCAGCAGGAGCGAATGCCGCAGCCGGCCGTCGATGATGTGGATCTTGCGGACACCTTTCTCCAGCGTCTCGAGGCAAGCCTGGACTTTGGGAATCATGCCCGAGTCGACCGCACCGGAAGCGATCAGGGCACGGGCCTCGTCCGCCGTGAGCGAATGGATGAGCGACTCGGGATCGCTCTTGTCGCGCCGCACGCCGTTCACGTCGCTGAGGTAGACGAGCTTTTCCGCACCCAGGGCCTGCGCCACCGCCGTGGCGGCCGTATCGGCGTTGACGTTGAGCTTCTCGCCGGCGTCGGTGATCGCCATCGAGGGAATCACGGGCACCACTCCGTCGTCGCACAAGCGCTTGATGACCTTTTTGTCGACGCGCGTGACCGTGCCGACATGGCCGAGATCGACCGGCTTGCCGTCGGAACCCTTTAGCTCCAATCGCCGGCCGAAGAGGACATTGGTGGTGCGGAAGTTCAGTGGTCGCGAGCGACCGCCCAGTTCCTCGATGTGTGCGGCGAGTTGCTCATTGGTCTCGTAGGCCAGCACCCGCTCGACGATCGCCAGCGTGGCTTCGTCCGTGTAGCGGCGTCCCTGGACAAATCGCGGCTCCAGTCCGGCCTCGGTCATGGCACGGCTGATCGCCGCACCGCCGCCGTGAACCAGGACGGGCCGCATTCCCACCGATTCCATGAACACCACGTCCAGCAGGAGGTGGGTCATGGCGTGGTTGTCCTCCATCACGCTCCCGCCGAGCTTGATCACCGTGACCTTGCCCCGGAACTCGCGGATCCACCGGAGCGCTTCGATGAGAACGTCGGCCTTTTCAATCGCTTCTTTCAACGGCGTGGTTGCTCCCTGGACGCGAAAACCAAGCGAATCGTCAGCCAAAAACAACCCCCGGAGCAGCCGCCTGCTACCGGGGAAATCCCATATTGTAAGTCCCCCTCTCGGCGTGTCAACAACGCGGCCCCCTGCATTCGGCGGGGTAGTCAGGTTCGCTTCAGACGGGACGAGAGTCCTCGTCTACGCCAGGAACGGCCACCCCCTCCAATGACCGAATGGACCCTTTCCGCGGCGACGGCTATTATGTCGTGGCTGGCGTGATCGTTTCCTCCGGAACGCCAGGAATCGTGGTCTCCGCAGGAGAGGCAAAGATGCAGGGTGAAGTGTTTCGCTGGGCGGTTTCAGCGGCAGCGGTCGCTGCCGCGGCCGGCTTTTTCGGGTGTGAGACAGAGGCGGGTGCGCCGCGTGTCAAGCCTGTTGAACGGCCGATCGTGGCTCCGGCAAAGGGAGTAAAGACCATGACGCTCCAGATCACCAGTACGGCATTCGCTGCGGGCCAGCGGATCCCTACAAAACACACCGGCGAGGGTGAGGACGTTTCGCCCCCCTTGGCCTGGTCCGATCCGCCGCCGGGAACCAAGGAACTGGCTCTCATCTGCGATGATCCCGATGCTCCCACCAAGGAGCCCTGGGTGCATTGGGTGATTTACAGGATCCCGCCCGACCTGCGGTCGCTTCCGGAGGGCATTCCTGCCAGGAGCCATCTTCAGGAGCCGGCCGGTGCGCTGCAGGGCAAGAATTCCTGGCCGAACGGCCGTACGATCGGCTATCGCGGTCCGATGCCGCCGCCGGGACATGGGCAGCATCGCTATTTCTTCCGGCTGTACGCGCTGGACGCGAAGCTCTCCCTGCCACCGGGTGCGAGCAAGGCCGAATTGCTCGATGCGATGCAGAGTCACGTGCTTGGCGAGGGGGAACTTCTGGGCACTTATTCGAGGTGATGCATTGCCCGACAAACGGGCGCACCGCGGCCCGCATCCGGAAGATACCACCCTGTTCGCCCCCGCCGCCATTCCCGGGATCCAGGCCGCGGTGGAGGAACTGGCGTGGCTTCTGAGCCGCGGCTACGCGAGTCAATCGGCGTTGAAACTCGTGGGCGATCGCCACGCCCTCTCCGCCCGGCAGCGAACCGCGGTCGCGCGGATGACTTGCTCCGATCGCGATTTGGCCATTCGGCAGGCTCGCCGCGTCGCTTCATCCGAGGCGGCCGGCCGCCGACTGTGGCTCGACGGCTACAACGTCCTCACCACCGTGGAGGCGGCTCTTGGGGGCGGCGTGCTCCTGGGCGCCCGCGACGGCACGTACCGGGACATGGCGAGCATCCACGGCAGCTACAGGAAAGTGGCCGAGACGCGGCCGGCCCTGGAACTGCTTGGGCGAACACTGACCGAGATCGGGATTGTCGAAGCTCACTGGCTGCTGGACCGGCCGGTCTCGAACAGCGGTCGGCTGCGGCAGGTCATGTGCGGTGTGGCGGAGGACCACGGATGGCGCTGGACGATCGAATTGGTGGCCGACCCGGACGCCCTGCTCGCCACGACCGATCAAGTGGTGGCCACCGCCGACAGCGGCATCCTTAACCGCTGCCGGGGCTGGTTCAACCTCGCCCGCGAGGCGATTGATCTGCACGCGCCCGGGGTCTGGATCGTGAGTTGGAGGTGATTTAGAATGAGGACTGCCTCATCCGACGGCCCGCCAAGAGGGGCCGCGTCACATTGCGCGAGGACTTCCATGAAGCGGTTGCTGAGCCCAACGCGGCGGTTTCTTCTGGCCACAATGATGTTCGGCGTCTGGTTCGCGGCCGGCGCGGCCTGGGCCCAGGAAGCAGGCGATTCGGGTGGCAGTCCGGCAAGCACCGCTTACGTGATCCCCTATTTCGTCGTCATCCTGACGATCGGGATTGGCATCTTTCTCGTCGTGCGGCCGAGCCGGCGCGAAGACAAGCGGAAGGTGGAGTTCGGAGGTCCCATGCTGCACGGGCAGAAGGGGCCGAAGGGAACGCCAATCATTTCCCTGGGGATGCCCATGGACCAGGTGAACGGCATGCTCGGCCGGCCGAAAGTCTCGCGGCGCGGATCGGAGATCTTCGCCGAGTTGGCGCAGCAGGGCAAGCTACCCGAGGAGGAAGCTGCCAAGGAATACTGCATCTACCAGCATCCGGCCGGCCGTTATGGGCTGGTGTTCTACGAGCGGCGCGTCGTGCAGATTCGAGCCGCGCCGAAAGCGGCGCCGGCGGAGCACTGAGGCGTCGCTTGGAGCTGTTTTGGTGTTTGCATTGAAACAAACACCCCGGCAATGGTGCCTGCCGCGAATCCTGGCTGCGCTCCTGGTTCGGCTCCAATACGGAGGTCGAAAAGACCGGCGGCCCGCGCTGCGAATCAGGGCCGACTGTTGCGCTCGGCTGCGTTTCGCCCGAGGAACTTTGGGGCCGCCAGCGTGTGGCCACCCGTCGGTTTGCGAAAGAACTCGCCGATCCGTGACACGACGGCACGTTGCTCGGCCTCGGTGAGTTCGGGGAAGATCGGCAGGGCAAGAACCTCGCCAGCGGCCCGTTCGGTCTCGGGCAGAGTGCCGGGCAAGTAGCCCAGGTCGGCAAAGCACGCCTGCTGATGCAGGCCGAGGGGATAGTAGATTTCGCTGCCGATCTTGGCGTCGGCCAGGAACTGCCGCAGGGCGTCGCGGCGGTCGTCAGGAACGCGGACAACGTACTGGTTCCAGACGTGGCGCCGCCCGGGAACGGTCTGGGGCAGGCCGAGAACGGTATCCAGTCCCGCTTCCGTGAACAGTTGGACGTAGCGCGCCGCATTGGTCTGCCGCATGCCGGTCCAACGGTCGAGGTGCGGCAGTTTGACGTTGAGCACGGCGGCCTGGAACCCGTCCAGCCGGCTGTTGATGCCGACCACATGATGGTAATATCGCGGTCGCATGCCGTGGCCACGCAGCAGGTCGAGGGTGTCGGCAAGCTTCGGATCGTTGGTGGTCACCATTCCGCCGTCACCGGCGCCGCCGAGGTTCTTCGTGGGGTAGAAGCTGATGCAGCCGATGTCGCCGATCGCGCCGGCGCGGCGGCCGTGGAATTCGGCCCCGATTGCCTGCGCTGCATCCTCAATAAGCCTGATCCCGCTCGGCCGGGCGATCCGTTCCAGGGCCTCCATGTCGGCGCATTGTCCGAACAGGTGCACCGGGATCAAGGCCCGCGTGTAGGGTGTGATGAGCCGGCGAACCGCCTGAGGGTCAATATTGAACGTAACCGGATCGATGTCGGCGAAGACGATCCTGGCGCCCAACCGCGTCACGGCACTGGCGGTAGCAAAGAAGGTAAAGCTCGGTACGATCACCTCATCGCCCGGCCCTATGCCGACAGCCATGAGCGCCAACAGCAGAGCGTCGCTTCCCGAGGCGCATCCTACGGCGTGGCGTGCGCCGCAATAACGAGCGATGCCTTCTTCGAGGCGTTTTACCTCCGGGCCGAGCACAAACGCGCCGCTGCGGCAGATTCGCGCCAGGGCATCGACCATCTCCTCGTGCAGTGGGTCGTGCTGACGCGCCAGGTCGAGGAGGGGTACGCCGCTGCCCGTGCTGACGGACGCGGCATGGTGAGGTGTTGCGGCAGCCATGCTGATACCCGGTCTTCCGTGACAAGGGTGACGTGCGGCACGTTTTCCCGTGCTCGCCTGCCCCGAGGGCGCACCTTCTTCTTGGGCCCCGGGAGCGGCGGTCACAGTAAGCGTTTCGCCTCGCTGCGTCAAGGGAGAATGCCAATTTGACGGCCTGCGGGCCAGCCGGGCAATCGAAGCGATCACGGCGCCACGACCTGGGCGCCGTCGAATCGAACCTCACCACTCTTGCAGGTGGGACCTCGTGCTCTGCTAACCACTCGGCAGGTTTGCTCCCTGAGGAGCCGCCCGAAGGCTGCAGCCGGCCTTTCTCTGAACTTGGCGATTGATTTACGTCGCGGAACGACAATTGCGGCGGTCGCCAAACGTTCGGCTTGGCGCAAGCCGGCCCCCAGTCAAATGGGACAGAGAACAAGACCGCCATCGATACTAGAGGGCCAGACATGTCGGAATACATCTGTCTGCACGGCGACTGTGACAATTACGCGCTGTCACAGGAGGGCTGCTTCGCGGTTCAGGACGAGGACGGCCGCACATGGCTTTGCTACCAGCCCGACGACATCGTCCGTGAGGTCGGCAAGGTAAAAGCCGAGGTCAAGCAGATGCAGGCCAAAGCATATGAATTGGGATTCGCTACCGGTGGCACGCACCTTTCCGCAGTGATGGGCATGGATCTGGAGATTCTGCCGGAATGGCTGGCGGAAACCTGACCGGTGATCACTAATAGGCATATGCCCCGGAGGGAAGCATGCTGGAGAAGATCCGTGCTGAACTTGCGCGACTTGACGCCCACGACGTCGGCGTCGAGCAAGACGAGAACTTCGAACCGGAAGCCGGCACGCTAGTGCGTGTTTCAATGGGGGGCGCGTACTGGCATGTGCCGCCCATGGCGCTACTCGAAATGCTGAACTCCATGCCCGATGGTGCCGGCAGCTCAGCGATCAAGGAACGAATCGGCCGCGACGAGAGCATCGTCTGGCATGGTCCGTCACCGGACGGATCTCGTGACCCGAATCCCTGATCGATACTTCGCGAAGAAGTGAACGCTAGCGGTGGACAGAAAGACAGACTTGCAGCGATCAGGAATTCTGGTAAGTTTCGCGACAGGTAGAAGGGATGCTGCTCACCCGAGCCGGAATCGCATGACGCGGTTCGGCAATCGGGGCGATGAGTCCCGTCGATGCCAAATGGCATGGGCGGGACTCATCGTCTTTTTGCGCCGGCGTGGTGCGTTGACCGCTCATCACAAGGCCGGTGCAAGTAGCGCCAGTGCTGTGCGATGGCCTGTGGCTTAGCGAGTCGTGAACCGATACTCGCCGGATTCAAGGCTATAGACGGCGCCATTCCCTTCCATGCGGAGGAACTTCACACCGGCGGCCTGGTCCACCGAACGCCCCCCTTCCTGCACAGCTTCTCGATTTCTGGCAGGCAGATACAGCGTGGCTGATGCGTTGACGGGTACGGACACTTCGAAGGTCAGCGCGCCGCTCTCTCGCCTCCAATGGCTGCGAACCGGTCCATAGATCGAGTTGTGTTCGGCGCGCACCCACTCGAGGCCTTCGACGGGGCGCGGACGGATGATGACGTGTTTGAAACCGGGCTTCTCAGGATCGACATTGATCCCGCCAAGGTTCTGGTAGAACCAGGCGCTGATGTCGCCGAACATCACGTGGATCAGCGAACCAACTCCGGGCCAATCTTCCCAGAGGGTGGTGGCTCCGCGATTGATCCAGTCGCCGTAGCTGGGAGCCGTGGTCTGCGCGGCGACGCGCCACGCCAGGTCATGCTCGCCATTGGCGCTGAGGGAATGGAAGAGGTACTTCGCGCCGAGAATGCCCACGTCGAGGTGGTCCTGCTTCGCCTCGACCGCAGCGGCCAGCTTCGCGACCACTTCGGCCCGCTCCTCGGCCGGTACAAGACCCTGGTAGAGTGCGCAGCTCAGGGCCGTCTGGCTGCCGTTGGAGTAGAGCCCGTTTCCCTCATAGAGCCTTTCATTGAATGCCTTGCGGATTTTTTCGGCAAGTTCACCGTACTTCTTCGCGTCTTCGGGCTTGCCGAGCAATCCGGCCATCCGCGCGACAAGCAGCGCATCGACATAGTAGTAGCCGCTGGAAGTGACGACGACCGGTGTCTTCGTATCGGCCGGCACCCAATCGCCCAAGCCGTGCTCCACGAGGTGCCCCTGGGAACGGCTGGTCATATAGTCGACGTACCGCTTGAGCCGGTCGAAGTGGTCGGCCAGCACCCGGGTGTCGCCGCGATACTGGTAGAGATACCACGGGATGAGCACATAGGCGCTATCCCATGCCGGGCCGTTGCCCCAGCTATATCCCCAACCGGAGGTCGGCACGATTCCCGGCAGGTTGCCGTCATCCTGCTGCTCGTCCTGGAGATCGTTGAGCCACTTCACATAGGCGGCATCGTTGTGCCAGTTGTACATCGCCTGTTCGGCCGCGAGGTGGGCGTCGCCTGTCCAGCCGTTCTTCTCGCGGTGCGGGCAATCCGTCGGATAGCCGTGGAAGTTGCTGCGGTACGACCAGTCTGTAAGTGACTGGATCTGATTGACGAGTTCGTGGGAGCATTCGAACCGACCCGCACGCGTGAAGTCGGTGTGGACCACGCGGCCGCGGAGCGTGTCGAGAGACGGCGTGGCGGGAAGCCCTGTGACCTCGACGTAGCGGAACCCGTGGTAGGTGAATCGCGGTTCCCAAACCTCGGTTCCCTGCCCCTTGAGGATATAGGTGTCGGTCTGGAACGGCCCCTGCTTGACGAACTTGGCGATTTCCTCCTGATCGAGCGTGCCGTCGGCAAGAAGGCGTTCGCCAAACCGCATGCTGACGGTCGTGCCGGCGGGACCCGATACAGTGAGTTCCGCCCATCCGGCAAAGGCCTGTCCCATGTCGAAGATGAACACTCCTGGCTTGGGCTCCGCAATGGTCTTCGGACGGAGCGACTGCGTCACGCGGCACGGCGGCATCATCTGGGCGCGAAGCGCGCCGCCGGGGGCGGATACCATCCGCGGAGATTCCCACGCGGAGTCGTTGAAGCTCGGCTTGTCCCAGCCGGGCATTTCCCGCCGCGCGTCGTAGTACTCGCCATTGTGGATGCTGTCGAGGACGACAGGCCCGATGTTCGCCTTCCACGATTCATCGCTGACGATCGTCTCGATACTGCCGTCGGAGTACTCGAGGCGAAGGTTCAACAACAGCTTGGGCTGGTCGCGCCAGGGGGCTTCGTGGAAGTTCCAGACGGCGAGCGTATGGTGGTTGTACCAGCCGTTGCCGAGCATGACGCCCACCGCATTGGCCCCCTGCTTCATACGATCGGTGACATCATAGGTCACGTAGAGCGCGCGGCGGTCGTAGCGAGTGAAGCCCGGATCGAGCACGTGGTCGCCGACGCGTCCGCCGTTCAGGTGCAGTTCGTAGTAGCCCAGACCGCAGATGCTCAGCGCCGCCCGGGCCACCGGCTTCTTGACTTCGAAAGCTTTGCGGAAAACGGGACTGGAAGCCTCCTGGGCCCAGTCGGTCTGCAGATCATGCTTCTTGGTGTAGCCGATCCATTTCGCCTGCCATTCGTCCGCCTTGAGGATGCCCATCGTCCAGTGGCTTGTCCGGCTCCATTCCGACGCCTGGCTGTTGCGATCCCAAACCCTGACCTTCCAGAAGCAAGCCTGCCAGGAGCCGAGCGGCTTGCCGGCGTAGGGCACGTGCGCCGATTGCTCCGACTCGACGCGGCCGGAGTCCCACAGGTCCCCCTCGTCCCGATCCAATCGATCGCGGCTGCTGGCGACCAGCACATGGTAGGCTGTCTGGCGTTGGCCCCGCTGCCCGGCGGTGACAGCCTCGCATACCCAGCTCAGCCGCGGCGCGACGACGTCGATGCCAAGCGGATCAGCCAAGTACTCGCACTGAAGCCTCGCCGGACGGACGCCGCTACCGGCAAGGCAGACAGCGTGGAGGGCAAACAGCGGGACGAGCCAGGACAAGAAACGAGCCACGGGCGGCCTCCTGACAAATGCTTGCGGCTGCGGAAAGGTAACCGCCGTATTATCGCGCCCAAGCGCCGACCTGCAAGGTGGGGAACCGGCGGATGCGGCGCACGCACCGCACTCGGCGAAACTCAATCGCCAACGCCGCTCGGGCTTCAGTTGTACCCGCGACGATAGGATCGGTCGCGCAGGATGACGTCGAGAGCTTCTTGCACGCTGTCGCTGGACAGCTTCTGCAAAGGGATGATCCGCAGCCGGCGCGAGGGATCGTCGCCGGCTGCCTCGTCGAGCGTCTTGGCAAACTGCTCGATTTCGTCGGCCAGCGGCGACGGCGCGCGAATTACCAGCGAATTGCTCGTTCGATCGACCGACAACCGGGGAGACAGCGGGCCGCGAGACGAGCGGCGGCCGCCCTCGCCCATCGAGCCGCGAAGCTGCGATTCGAACACGTCTTCAACGACGTTCTGAATCTCGTCGGCATCGGTGTTCTTGATCGGGACCATCCGCGGCTGGTTGGCAGCCAATGCCTGCGGCGTTTCCGCCGAGTCGAGTGTTTCGATCAGGCTGGCGATCACCTCGCGGTCGGTGCGATTCGCCTGAACCATTACCGTGTTCCGCCGCTCGTCGGCCACGACAACCACAGAGCTGGATCGTGACCCGTAACCACCGTATCCTCCGTAACCACCATAGCTGCCATAGCCGCCGTACCCGCCGTACCCGCCGTAACTGCGGCGGCTGGAGAAGAACTCCCTCACCTGCTCGGCGACTTCGGAAGCATTGGCGTTCTTCAACTCGTAAATGCTGATGTTGCGGTTCGCGTAAACGGGCTCCTTCGACATTCCGCGGAGGAGCGTTTCAAGCTGGTCGAGAGCCTCGGGGTCTTCGGAAATGATCGTGATGCTCCCATCGCCTGGAACGATCGTGATCGGCGACGGGGCGGCGGCCGGTTCTTCGGGAAGTGGGATGGTGGCCGACTCGCGCGCCGCCGGCCCGTTGGCCGCCGGTGGAGGCGCAGTCGATGTACCCGCGTCCGGCCCCGCGGTGGCCTGCGGCAAAGGTCTCGAAAGGGCCTCGGCTGCCGCAGCGACAGTTCCCGTCGTCTCACCGGTCTCCTGGTCGGACGTCACTGGTTCAGCCGCTGGGGTCGCATCGGCAGGCGGTGCGGTGTCGGGTTGCGCCGCCGACGGTGCTGGCCGTTGGTCCGAGGGTTCCACGGAGGGCTGCGCGACCGGTTCCGCCGCCGGCTTCCCGGCTTGTTCGGCCGGTTGGTCGGCTGCCTGCATCCAGGAGACGATCCTTACCGGCGCCCAGTTCCGTTTCCTGAATGGACCGGTTTGCGTGGTGGGTTGCGGCGACTTCTCCGCCGAAGGATCGGCGGGAGGATTCTGCGGCTTCGCGTCGCTTGGCGGCGGATCGGCGGGAGCCGTCGATTTGCCGGAGGCGGGCGACACTTGACCGGCTCCCGACTTGGGTGCCGCGGGTGGCGCGGACGCGGTGTCAGGCGCAACGGATGGCGAGCCTCCGTCCTGCTCCGGCTGGGCCACATTCGAGGGAACGATCACGCGGAGCCCATTACCACGGAGCTTTGGCCACACCCGTTCGAGTTCCTTGAGTGCCGAGTCCAGGTCGCCGCCGAAGGGGATCACGCGGACGTTGCGGTTACCAGACGTCGCTGTGGCCAGCTTGGTCTCCCCCATCTTGATCAGCAGCTTGCGGATCGCCTCGTGTTGCTCGCGCGACGCGCGGATCATGAGTTGCTGGGTAATGGGGTCGATATCGACCTGCGGAGCGGTGACCCAATTGTCGGCAAACAGATTTCTGATCGCGATTTGGGCCGACATCGGGTCTACAACTTCGAGCAGGAATATCTCCAACTCGGTTTCCTCGGGGCGGAGCTGGTCGAGGGCGTCGGCAATCAACATGTGCTGGTCGGGCCGCGCAATGGCCACCAGCTTGTTGCTCCCCGGTTCGACCGACAGGTCCACTTTGCTCCCCTGTTTCTTGAACAGGGCGTCGAGCACTTCCAGCGCGGCGTCGCCGTCCATGCCCTCCAGCTCGTACAACTGGAGCACCGTACCGGTATTGGTCACCTGCTGCTGGAACTGCTCGACCGCTTTCTTGACCGCATCCTGGTACTTGGCGTCGGCCCACACGATGAGCGACTGCCGATCGCTGTTCACGACGAGTTCGGCATGCTGCCGGAGAACAGGGTCGAGCGCTTCGATGAGCGACTTGGCATCGCTGCTCGACATCGGGTATACCGACATAACCCGGCTGCCGGCCAACCAGCTATCGGCTTCGATTTGCTCGACCGCCGCCTGAATCAGGTTGTGGTCGTTGGCGCCCGCCCAAACGACCAACTTGCTGGGGTCGCTCCCCACGGAGAACTGTGCAGTGGGAAACACGCCAGTGAGCAACCGCAAGGCGTTCGCCGCGCCGGTGGAATCGAGGCGGTAGACGCCCACGCGGAAACCTGTCTCGGCCGGCCCCTTCTCCTCCATCCGTTCGACCAGTTGCTTGATCTTCTCATGGTCCTCGGGGCGTGCCCAGGCCACAAGCTGCTGCGGGTCGGCGCCAACGGTGACTTCCGCGCGAGGTACAGCCGAACGCAGCACCCGGATGGCGTCCAGCGCGCTGGTAGACGCGAGCGTGTAGGTCACCGCGGAAGGCTCTGTTTCGGGCGGCCCTTTCTCCGACATCTTCGCGACCGCCTCGGCGATGATCTTATGATCGGCTGGCCGCGCCAGTGCGATGAGCGTCTGCGGATCGGCGCCCGCGGTGAAGCTCGCATCCGGAACCGCCTGCTGGAACATGGCAATCGCGCCGCTGGCGGTGGCCTTCGAGCCCAGCGTGTACGTCACGGTAGTCCGTGCGTCTTCGGGCGCCGCACCTTGCTTGAGCTGCTCAACCAGTTCCTTGATCTTCTCCTGGTCGCGCGGCTTGGCGAAGACGATCAACTGTCCCGGCTCGGGACCGAGCGAGAGCGTCGCGTCGGGCACCGCACGCGTGAGCATCTGGAGCGAGTAGTACGAACTGCGGCCGCTGAGGCCGGGCACCGTGTAGACCGCCGCTCGGGCCGACAGTTCGGCCGGCTCTTCGACATCGATCTGCTCGACGACCTTCTTGATCGTGTCCTGGTCGGGAGGCCGTGCCCAGGCAACAAGCTGTTGCGGATCGGCCCCCATGCTCAGCTTCGCCTGCGGAACCACGGGGGTCAGCGCAGTGATCGCGCTTTGCGCCGTGGCATACTTGAGCGGGTAAACCGTCATCGTCGGCGCGGTTTCGGCCGGTTCCTCGACCGACATCTGATCGACCGCTTCCTGGATGATCTTGTGCTCGTGCGGTTTGGCAAATGCAATGAGCTTCTGCGGATCGGCCCCTGTGGTCAAACCGGCGTCCGGTACGGCGGTCCGCAGCATCTGCAGCGCGTAGGTGGCCGTCACTCCGCCACTTAACGTATAAACGGCCGTGGTCGAAGTCTCCTCCGGCGGGGCTTCCTGGGAAAGCTGGTCGACCAGTTGCTTGATCTTCTCGTGGTCCTCGTCCCGAGCCCAGACCACCAGTTGCCCCGGATCGGCTCCCATGGCAAAGCTCGCCTGCGGGATCGCGGTGCGAAGGAACTGCATCGTGTAGTACATGCCGCTCGTGCTTTTCCGCTTGAGCGTGTAGATGATCGCCTTGGCGGCCAGTTCCGCCGGCTTCTCAACGTCCACCTGTGTCAGTGAGGTCTTGATCACCTCGTGGTCGGCAGGCCGCGCCCAGGCGACAAGCTGCTGCGGGTCGGCTCCCACACTGAGCTTCGCCTGCGGAACCACCGGAGTCAGCACGGCGATCGCACTTTGCGCCATGGCAAACTTGAGCGGGTAGACGGCCATGGTCGGAGCCGTCTCGGCCGGCTCCTCGACCGACATTTGATCGACCGCTTCCTGGATGATCTTGTGATCGCGAGGCTTGGCGAAGGCGATCAGTTTCTGCGGATCGGTCCCCAGCGTCAGACCGGCTTCAGGAACCGCGGTCCGCAGCATCTGCATTGCGTAGGTAGCCGTCACTCCGCTTCCCAACGTGTACACCACCGTGGTCGGAGTCTCTTCCGCCGGTGGGTCCTGCGAAAGCTGATCAACGAGCTGCTTGATCTTCTCGTGGTCCTCATCCCTGGCCCAGACCACCAGTTGCGAGGGCTCGGCGCCGATCGTGAAGGTCGCCTGGGGAACGGCAGAGCGGAGGAACTGCATCGTGTAGTATATGCCGCTGGTGCTCTTGCTCTTGAGCGTGTAGATGATCGCCTTGGCGGCCAGTTCCGCCGGCTTCTCAACGTCCACTTGTGTCAGTGAGGTCTTGATCACCTCGTGGTCTGCGGGCCGCGCCCAGGCGACAAGCTGCTGCGGGTCGGCTCCAGCGCTGAGTTGCGCTTGCGGCACGACTCGAGTCAACAGACCGATGGCCGAGGCGGCGGTGGTGTTCTTGAGTGAATAGACGGCGATCGACGGCGCGGTCTCGGGCGGCCCCTGGTCGGCCAGCTTGGCAATCGCTTCCTTGATCTTGGCCTGGTCCGCCGGACGGGCCCAGGCGATCAACTGACTGGGAGTTGATCCGGGTGCGACGTACGCTGCGGGCACCAGGGCCCGCAGCGCGTACGAGGCTCGCGTCGAATCGACTGAACCGAGATCGTAGCTCTCCATTCGCGGCGCCGTCTCCGGCGGGCCCTCGGCAGAGATCTGTTCAACGAGCCGGGCGAGGATTCTCTGCTCGGCCGGTTTCGCCCAGGCGACCAGTTGATGCGGATCACCTCCTGCCGAAAGCCGTGCAGTAGGCACCGCCGGGGTCAGGATGCTGATTGCCGTGGAGGCCGGCATGCTCTCGATGGAGTACGTCGCTAGCGTGGGCTGGCTGTCGCTGAGCCCCGCCTTGCCCATCTCGTCGATCGCTGTGCGAATCGCCTCGTGGTCCTCCGACGAGGCCCACGCGGCCAAACCGCCGGTCTGCGAATCGACGGCGATTCTCGCATTGGGCACGAGGTTCCGCAGCATGTATGACAGGGCCGTCGCATCGATGCTCTCCGTAGGATAGACCACGAGCGTCGGTTTGTCCTGCCCCTCCGGATTCTGCATCTGCCGCAGCGTGTCGGCAATGATCGCATGGTCCGATTCGCGCGCCCGGGCGATCACCGTACTTGCCGTCGCGTCGCTATTGAGCTCCGCGTCGGGCACCAACTGCTTGAGCACGACCACCGCGGTGGCAGGACTGATACTCTTCAGCGGATAGACGGTAAGCTTCTCTTTCGCCCCTTCCGGCATGTTGCCGTCCATCTCGTCCAACGCGGCCTTGATCGCCTCGTGGTCCTGCGGCCGGGTCCATACCATGAGACGGTCGGTCTTGTCGTCCAGCACGAACTTGGTGTTCGGAAACAGATTCTGCATCATGCTCAGCACGCTGGCCGGATCGGCCGCCTGGATCGGATAGGCCACGAGCTGGTATTGCTCCTCGGCCGGCACCTCACGCTGGAGCTGCTCGATAATCTGCCGCAGCACCTCGTGCTGCGTGGGCTTGGCCCAGATTGAGAGTTCGCCCGGCTCGGCGTCGGCGATCACCTGAATGCCGGGCAGTTCCGCCGTAACCGTGGCGAGCACCTGCTGGAACCGGGTTCGCTGCGCGGGAGTCACCGGGTAAACGGCCAGCCGGGGCTTCTCCTCCGGAGGCGTGTTGGTCTCGAACTCGTGCACCGTTTTCGCCACGGCCTCGTGATCCTGCGGCGAGGCCACCACCATGAGCCTCTCTTGCTCGGCGTCGTAAGTGATCTGGGCGTCGGGTACCAGCTTCTGCAGGACGGGGAGCAACGTCGCCGGCAGTTCCTGGCTGAGTGGATGAAATCGCAGCGTTGGCTCGTCCGGGCCTTTCTGCTCCGATTCGAGCTGCTCGAGCGTCGACTTGATCGTGGCGTGATCGGCGGGAACCGCCAGCACGATCAAGCGGTTTGTGGTCGCGTCGACGCTCACCTTGGCGTCCGGGACGAGTGTCGCCAGCAGCGACACGGCCGACGTGGGTGCGGCCTTCTTCAGCCGATATACTTCCAACTGCGGCGTGTTTTCCGGTGTGCCCCCTTCGCCGAGCTTGGCCAGCGACGCCTTGATCAAATCGTGTTCGGCGGGCGTACCCCAGACGACCAGCGCGTTCTTCGCCGCGTCGACTGTCAGCCTGGCGTTGACCGCCAGCGGCTGCAACGTTGTTACCAGTGTCGCGGCGCTGGCCCCGTGGACCGGATACACCTCAAAGCGTTGCTGTTGCTCAGCCGGGACCTTTGCCTGAAGCTCGTCCAGGGCCGACTTGATCGCCTCATGTTCGGCCGGAAGAGTCCAGGCCAGAATCCGGTTCGTCTTCGGGTCGAGCACAAGCTCCGTCTTCGGAAAGAAGCTCTTGAGCATGGTGAACATGCTCGTCGGATCGGCGGAATCGATGACGTAGGAGGCTAGCTGGTACTTTTCACCCTCGTCGATGTCGCGCCGGAGTTCGTCGAGCACCTGCTGAAGCACCGCGTGCTGTGCCGGACGGGCCCAGATCGCCAATTCGCCCGGCTCGGCGTCGGCGATCACGCTGATGCCGGGCAGGTCGGTCGTCAGCGTCGAGAGCACGACCTGGAAGCGGGCCCGCTGCGCCGGCGTTACGGGGTAGACCACCAGCTTGTTCTTCTCCTCGACCGGCAGCGAAGCCATCGCTTCGTCGATCAGCTTCTTGACTGTCTCGTGTTCGGCAGCCGTGGCGACAACGACGAGCCCCTTTCGCTGCGTGTCTGGAGTGACCGTGGCCTGGGGAACTTGGCGGCTGAGCACCGTGAGCAGGCTCGCGGGCGGCTCCTCCAGCGGATAGAACCGCAGTTCCGCACCCGAACCGGCCTTCTGGAGCTCATCGAGGGTCGCGCGAATCGCCTCATGGTCCGCCGGTACGGCGAAGACGATCAGGCTTCGCGTGGCGGCATCGACCGATACGCGGGCGTCGGGCACCAGCCGCTCCAGCATCGCTTCCGCGGTGGCCGGTTCGGCCTTGGTGAGCGGGTAGACCTGTAACTGCCGCGTATTGCTGACGGACTTCGCCTGTCCGAGCTTGTCGATCGCCGTCTTGATCGTCTCATGCTGTTCGGGCGTCGCCCAGGCCACAATGCTGTTCGACTGGGAATCGAAAGTCAGTTTGGCATCGGCGAGCATCGGTTGAATGGTGGCGACGAGCTGAGCGCCGGCCGATTCGACTACCGCGCCAAATCGGCGCATCCGTGCGGCCCGCTCATCGGGCGGCAACGGATAGACTTCCATCCGCGGCTTTTTCTCCGGCGGGTTGTTCGCCGCCATCTGCTCGAGCACCTTCTTGATCGCGGCCTGCTGGCTGGGCGGAGCGTGTGCGCTGATCTGATTAGCCGTTTGATCCAGTGCCAGCTTCGCCGAAGGAAGCAGTTTTCCCAACAATTCGATCGCAACATTAGGATCGAAAGTGGTGATGGGATAAATCTCGAGTACCGGCGGCTCCGGCTTCTCCGGTTCGCGTTCCCGCTTCGTCTCCGGCTCGGGAATCGATTCGAGCACGGCTGCGATTGACTTCATCATGCCAGCCGAGCCCGTGATCAGAAGCTGCTTTGTCGCCGGCAGAGGCACGACCTTTCCTTGTGTTCCCAAGAGAGGTTGAATCTCGGCAGTGACCTGTTCCGTCTGGCGGCGACCCAGCGGGAGCACGACGCTGACCAACTCGAATTTGCCGCGGTGCTCAAGCTCGGGCAGTGTGACCCGCGGAACGAGGTTCTCGGGGATTCCCTGCGAAATGTCGACCACCATCAACATCCGGCCGCGGCGGATCAGGGTATACCCCTTCCCGATCAGGACCCCGTTGAGCAGATCGATCGCTTCCGTCGGCGTGTAATCACGAGTGTCGCTGTAGTTGAAAGTGCCGGGAGGCGGAGCATCCATCACCAACGACAAATCCGCCTGTTCGGCCAACCATTCCAGCACGTCGGCCCAACGCTGGAAGCGGAAATTGAACTGCAAACGAGACTCTGGTTTGAGCTGCCGGAACTGGGCGGCCTGATCGGCCGTGAGCACCTGCATCAACTGGGCATCGTTGGCCTCGATGACGCCGGCTCGCGCATCGGGCGCTGCAGCGGCGAGAGCCTTCTGACGTTTCTCGATCGTTTCGGCGATCCTCGCCCGCTGTTCGTCGGAAAGACCGAGCGACTGCACCACTTCCGGCTTTGCAAGATCTGTGGGACTGCGCTGGGACTCAGGAGTCTCACCCGTGGCGTTTGGGGGCGTTTCCGACTCAGCCGGAGTTGAGGATTCTGGCGGAGACGACGCAGGCGGCATGGCGGCAGGCGGCGTGGCGGCAGGCGGCGTGGCGGGCGCGGCCGCCGGGGGGTTGGCCGCCGATTGTCCCACGGCCGGTGCCACAGCTTTCTCCTCTGAGGAGGGGGATGCTGGTGGCGACGCGGGCGGCGGCGCCGGTTCGGCGGGCGGTTGCGGTTGCGCCGCAGCAGGTTGGGATGGGGATTCCGTGGCGGGCGCCGCGGGCGCAGCCGCCGCCGGCGAAGCTTCGGCCGGACTGGCAGGGCTTGATTGATCCTGTCCGGCAGCGACACAAAGGAGCGATAGCGCCAGGACAAAAGTAAGCGCCGCAAACGAATAGAACGATCGGTGAATTCCGAGGGCGAACACGATGTTTACTCCGGCGGGAAACGTTGGAGTATTAAGGCGGGGAAGCAAGTTCCAATTTAACCGCCGGGGAGGGTGAGGTAAAGGTTTAAGCTGAGCCGGCAGCCCGCAAAGCACCGGGCCGGGCCACATCCGCCCCCCCGTTCCGACGAGTACTATTACTCCCGCGCAATGTGGAGATTCTGTGCGGCTTTGGCAGCTTCTTTGCTGTTTAGAACCCATCCGGTACGATGTGTTGTAAGGAACATACCAGTCGCACGCCCTGCTTGTACCCCAAAAGGGTGTATTGACGGCGCGGCGATGATGCGAGGAGACCGTCATGCGTTGCTGGCTTCCTATCTTGCTCGGCGTCACATGTTTCGTCGCGAGCTCGGCCGAAACGAGGGCTCAGTGGCAATCGAACTCAGCCAGCCAGGGGGTGGAGGTCAGAGCATCCATGTTTGGACCGCGGACGCTCGGGCAGGGCATCTCCGCGCCACGAGTTCGTCCTGGGCAGCAGATTAATCCCTACCCGGGTAGTTTCTATACCCAGCCGCCGGTATGGGACAACCTTCCGCTCAATTGGGGTGGAACCTCAACAGGTCCGTACATCTACGTCTCCCCTTTGGCGACTCCGGAGAGCCGACGCTGGAGTGATGGTGTCATTGGCAGCACGGTCCCTCCGATTCGGGAACGTGTGCCGTTCACCGGAACACCGCGTGCGTCGGCGGCTGAGGCAAACTTGGTGGTGCCGGCTGCGGCGGCCAATGCCGGTATTGTCGCCCCCACGACTGTAGGTGCCCCAATGGTCGGCGACATGGTGCAAGGGCAGACGCAATATCCGGCCGCCGCAGAAGGCGAAATGGCTGTTCCTGGCGATGAGGCGGCGTTGGCCGCTCAAGCCGCGGCCGCAGCTCCGCCGGTCCGCCCCAGCATCGAGTGGCAGACGAATTACCGGGTTGCCGGACCGGCCGAACAGGCTCTCGCTCGCCGCCTGCGCGAGACGCTCGACGAGCGAATCACCGCGCCGATTCAAGTGATGATTGCCGGTGGCACGGTAGTCCTTCGCGGGAGTGTAGTGAACGAAGAGGCCCGTGCAGTGGCCGGGCATCTCGCCCGGTTTGAACCTGGTATCCGCACGGTCCAGAACGAACTCACCGTCGCCCCGCCTCCCGGGATCGGCAATCGGTAGGCGCGGCTGGATGCTACTCCAAGCGGATGTAGTCGACGGCCAATTCCACACCGCTCTTGTTCGTGGGATCGAACCGCAGTGATGTGATGATTCCGCGCCAGGTCCGCTGGCTCACCAAATCGAGCTTGTATTCGTGGAATTGGCCATCGCCGACCACGTCAAAACGGAGACTCGTCGCCTCGCTGGGGCCAGTCAAGCTCGTGCCCCAGAAGACTTGCCCTCGGTCGGCGGTATCCGATTTCATGCGGATCACCAGGGCGCGGAATCGCTCGGCCTCCAACTGCATCGCGGCCTGCAAGATCGGGTCTGAGCCGGAGGACCGGCCGATCAGCATTCCTCCTTCGACCTTGACGGATAGGCCGCCGCTGGCAGTCCAGCCCTCCGGATCGCCCGGCTGGTTGAACTCCCACACCGTCCGTTCTTCGATAGGGGGCAGATCGTACGGACCGCGGCCCACGTCTTGCGGCACCAGAGCTGGCGGCCACGAGGCACGATCGCAAAAGGCGGAACGAAGTTGTTCGAGGTGCCCGAACCCGTGTTCGGCGTACGGTTCGATGTAGCTTCCTTCGCCCCATTCGTTCCACGGGCCGATGGCGATAATTCGCTTGCCGGTCTCATTGGCATATTGGCGGGCATTGCGGCACAACTGGCCAAAAAGCTCTGGAGTTCGACCGTAGATCACCCGTGCCTGGCTGCGGTGCCATGGTTCTGAGGACCATCCGGTGTCGACCAGCGGGATATACAGGAGGCTATCGGAATGGGAATCGCTCCGCTCCCAGACTTCGCGGCTGGTTTCGACCACGTCGCGATACGGGAATCGTCCGCTTCCGGCCCGCTGGGCGGCAAGCTCGAAGGCGTGGTAAGCGGTGTATGCCTCGTATCCTTCAGATTCCAACTCGGCCGCAGGCGACTGCCCTTGGTGTGAGCTCATGGCCACGAAGTAGATGCCCGGATGTCCCGCCTCGCGAACCATCTTCTGAGACAAGGCGTAGAGCTCGGCCGCTTCGGGGCTTCCGCCTACATCGCGCCGGATGTTCTGAGGAGCCCAGATGAAGACGGCCGGACGGCCGTCAATGCGGTAGTACTCTTCCATGCCGAAGTAATTGTCGATCCAGTATTGCGTGACCTTGCGCCAATCATCGAGTGAATGGGTATTGGGCGCGTTGTGGTTGGCCCACATGATGGCCCATTGGAGGTTCTTGCGGAAACGGGCCTTCATGTACGCGTCGTGCAACCAGTGCTCCAGATGCCGGTTCCCCTGCGACCAGTACCAGTCGACCATGAAGAACTTCACGCCGTGCTCGACCGCCCACTTGATTTGCCAGTCGGCACATTCGGGATTGCTCTCGTCGTACCAGCCGAGCACGGGGCGGCGTTCGGCGTAACCGAGGATCGGCTGCCATCGCGTCATGTCGGCCCAACCGGGGAAGTAAAAGACGCCAATGTCGTACTTGCATTCAACCGGTTGCGGCGGAGGAATGTAGCCGCCAGCATCGACTTGTGGCACAGGCGTAAAGCTCAACGTCGCGCGGGCCCGAACCGGCTCGGCACCGGGGGCCGCGAGTTCCAAGAGAGCCTCAACGTCCCGGGGCTGGTCAACCTGAATCTGCCACTGAGCCGTCTGCCTTACATCGCGTCCAAGGCGGTCGAACTTCCGCTCCGCACCGCCGATGATCTTGATCCCGCCGGGAACAGAGAGTCTGGCTACGACGTTTTCGGCTGTCCGGCCGCCGACATTGATCACGCCGCACGTCAGTCCGGCAGGCCGCCCGACGCGGTTAACGCCGTCGGCCTGGCCGAAATAGGTCAGTTTCATCTCCGGCGGTCCGGTGGGCCGGTCTGAAATGTCGATCGACTCGACGCGAACGCTTGCGCCCGGCGCATCGCTGGGCTGCAGGCCGAGCAGCAAGATCGAGTCACGCCAGTTGGGCAGTTGCAGGGCGTCGATCGTGTAGGTGTGCATCCGCCCGTCGGCACGCAGATCGAAACCCGTTTCGGCCGCTCCGGTCTTCGTGCTCGAGACGCACAACACGCGGCCGGTCTCGCCGCGGTCGACCGCCATGCGGATCGTGACATAGGCATTTTCTTCCGCGGGCACGGCCAGGAGCGGGCTCATCAGAAGTGGAGAAGCACCCTCGGTCCTGGTCGCCATCGCGCCGTCGGACACTGTTGGTGCCGACGCCTGCTGCCAGGCTCGCCAGCCGGCCGTCGAAGAGCGGAAGTCCCACGTTTTGGCCTCCGACGGAGCCGGGGCACCCTCGTCGACGATCCGTATCGCGGCGATCGCGAACTCACCCGAGTTCGGTGGATCGAGGCGCAGGCGGATGATTTTTCGCACCGGGTGCCAGAAAGGATAGATGCGGTAAACGTGCGGCTGACCGTCGCCTCGACAGCTGAATCGCTCGCTTCGCTCCTGACTGAATCCGCCAAACTGGCCTTCCAGAGTGTGCGTCCAGAAAAGCTCCGCCTGCCCGTCGGCGGAGGACTTCATGGCAATCTCGATAACCTGCGTTGGCGTAGCGGCGATCTCGAACACCGGGCTGAACAGGATGGGATCGCTGCCGGTCACCTTACCGACGAAAGCGCCGCCGCGAACGCCGCCGTCGACCTGCCCCCCAATCGACCAGCCGCCCAAGTCGGTCCCGCGATCGAATCTCCACTGGATCGCCGTTTGCTCAGCGGCCAGAGCCAGACCGGCGCCCATCGCGGTGTAAACGAGAATTGCCTGGACCAAACCCTTGCTGATTAACGACATCGTGCTCTCCTCGGTAATTACGCAAAGCAGGCGGACGGACGCCATTATGCGCGCCGACCGGCCGGCTGTCACGCGCCACGTTGACAGCCGGGCTGGCGACGCAGATCATGCTGCGGTGGCAGCGCGTGAACTGGAGGATATGCCGATGCGACTCTCGTTATTCTCAATCAGTTATGCCGGGCTGTGGGGACAGCAAACCCTCGAGCTTCCCCAGGTATTCGAGCGGGCCTCGCGGCTCGGATTCGACGGAGTGATGCTCGCGGGGAAACGCCCGCACCTCTCCCCGCTCGACGCCACCACGGAACGGGTGGAGGAACTCAAAGCCGCGCTCCAGCGATGCGGCTTGCGGTGCGAGGCAGTGGCCGGTTACACCGATTTCGCCGGCGGCGCGGCCGCCGAGGTCCCTTACGCCGAAATGCAGGTCGCTTATGTCGCGGCCTTGGTGCGCCTGGCTGCCGCCCTGGGAGCAGGCATAGTCCGGGTGTTCACCGCCTACGAGTCGACTGGCGTCGATATCGGCCAGCTCTGGACGCGAGTCGTCGCGGCGCTGCGGGAGTGCTGCGACCGCGCCGCGGAGCACGGTGTGACGGTCGCCATCCAGAATCACCACGACGTGGCGGTGCAAACGGACGCCCTCCTTGAACTGTTGCACGACATCGACCGGCCCAACTGTCGACTGGGTTTCGACGCCTGGTCCCCAGCCCTCCGCGGGGAAGACCTCTACCAGGCCGCCCGCAAGGCGGCGCCGTACACGGCGATGACAACCAATGCCGACTACATGCGGCTGCCTCGGTTTCTTTATCAGCCGTCCTTGGTCAACTACCAGCCAACAGCGCCCGATTTCGTCCGAGCCGTGCCGTTCGGGGAGGGATTTATCGACTACACGGCGTTCTTCCGCGGGCTTGTCGACGGCGGCTTCCAAGGCATCGCCAACTTTGAAATGTGCTCCCCCCTGCGAGGCGGCGGAAGCTTGGAAAACCTTGATCGCTGTGCGGCCCAATATGTCCGCTGGATGCGCGAACACATCCGGGAAACGACGGGAAACCCCGGAGGCATGACGGAATAATCTGGCGCGGTCCCCGGGCGCGCTGGCCTGCGTAGAATTCTCATTAGCACGCCGGCGGTCGCGAGGGTCGTGGCCGTTGGGCGGGACTTCACCCTCGATCGTCTGGAGCGCTATGAGAATCCTCAGCGTCATTGTCGGCGCCGCCCTTCTTTCACCCGCAACCCTGTGGGGCTCCGAGGCCGCGGAATATCCCCGCAGCGGATTACTCGTCGACCCCGCCGAGCTTGCGGAGGAGGAGGCAAGAGACAACTTCACGATCCTCGATGCGCGGAAGCGAGAGGAGTACGACACTGAGCATGTTCCGGGTGCTCTGTGGGTGGATGTGTCGGCGTGGAGCAAGGCGCTCGGCGACGGGCGGGACAGCGAAGCATGGTCGGCACGAATCGGCGAACTCGGGATCAGACACAAATCGAAGATCGTCGTTTACGATGACAATCGTTCGCGCGATTCCGCTCGAGTCTGGTGGCTCTTACGTTACTGGGGCGCCGGCGATGTCCGCTTGCTCAACGGCGGCTGGAAAGGTTGGAAAGCGGCCGATTTGCCCGTCAGTTCTGAAGAACCCCAAGTGGACCGGGCCACGTTCAAGGCCACGGCGGCCACGGAAAGACTGATGACAGCACAAGAGGTGCTCGACATTCTGAAGTCGGGCGCGATTCAGATCGTCGATGCCCGATCCGAGGCCGAATTCTGCGGTATCGACAAGCAGGAGAACAAGGTCGGTGGTGCAATCCCTGGCGCAAAGCATCTCGAGTGGGACGATCTGATCGACTCGAAGACAGATCGCTTCAAGGATGCCGGCGAGCTCAGGCGCCTGTTCGCCGAGGCCAAAATCGAACTGGATCGTCCGGCGGTCAGCCATTGCCAGTCGGGTGGGCGGGCCTCGGTCATGGCCTTTGCACTGGAACTCATGGGCGCCAGGGATGTACGCAATTACTACCGCGGTTGGAGCGAATGGGGCAACGAAGAGGGCTTGCCCGTAATGGTTCCCGAAGAGCAACAGGTGGAGAGCGGAGAAGAAGCCGGGAAGTGATCTTGGCACCCTACGGCGGCGACTCGGCCGCCCGATAGCCGCCATCGGGGATCGCGATGTGGCGGTGGTGAAGCCGGCGCATCTCGCGCCACAGGAAGACAGCGGTGATCAGGCAGCCGATGAGGTCGGCCAGCGGCATTGCCGCCCAGACGCCGTCGAGACCGAGGAACGACGGCAGTATGAGCACCGCGGGAATCAGCAGGAGGATCTGCCGATTGAGCATGAGGAACATCGCCTGCCGGGGACGGCCGACCGCCTGGAAGTAGTTGGCGCCGATCACCTGGAAACCGATGATCGGCAGCATCGCCAGCGATATCCGCAGTGCACGCGCGCCCAACCGAACGAGGTGCTGGTCTTGATCGTGAAAGAGACGCACGAGCTGTTCGGGAAAGAGCATCGTGAGCAGGAACCCCGCAATGGCGATAACCGTGCTGGCCGCCACGGCGAGCTTCAGCGACTTGACGACCCGGTCGAATCGGCGCGCGCCGTAGTTGTAGCCGATGATCGGCTGGGCGCCCTGGTTGATGCCCTGGATCGGCATGGCGATAAACAGTACCACGGCATAGACGATGCCCATCGCCGAGATCGCCAGGTCGCCGCCGTGCACCCGAAGCTGGTTGTTGAGAATGGTGTTCAGCATGCTGGCCGCCAGGTGCAAAGCGAACGATGGCGAGCCAATCGCCACAATATCGCGGCAGACGCTCCAGCGGAGCCGCAGATTGCGGGGGACGAGCCGCAGCAGGCTCCTTCCGCTGAGGAAGTAGCCGACAACCCAGGCGGCTGAAACGGCTTGCGAGACCACGGTGGCGATCGCTGCGCCTCGCATACCCATCTGGAATCCAAACAGCAGGATCGGATCGAGAATGGTATTCAAGATGGCGCCGATGAGCATGCTGATCATGGCGATGCGTGGATTGCCTTCGCCCCGGATCACCGAATTGAGCCCGAAGCTCACGGTCTGGAATATGGTTCCCCAGGCGATGACCTCCAGGTAGTCATGGGCGTAAGGCAGGATCTGCTCGCTCGCGCCGAACAGGACGAGCAGCGAATCGGTCCAGGTAAGCCCAACGAGCGTGAGCACCGCCGAGACGACGATCATCAGCACGGCGGCGTTCCCGAGCACTTCCTCAGCGCGGTCCCGGCTCTGCTCACCCAGGCGAATCGACACCAGCGCCGTCGCCCCGTAGCCGGTGAGCATGGCGAACGCCATGAGGATCATCATGAAGGGAAAGGCGACCGTGGCGCCGGCCAGCCCTTCCGGTCCGACCGCCTGGCCGATGAAGATCCGGTCGACCACGTTGTACAGAGCGTGGGCCACCATGCCCACGATCGCCGGAGCCGAGAACGTCAGCAATAGTGAGGGAATGCTCTCTTCCCCCAGCCGTTGCGAACGATCGACGATCGTCGGGCTGCCGTCACTCATTCGAGTGCCGGTCGGCCATGCGATCAGGGTTCCTTCCTGCTGCACTCAGCCGGTCGGCTGCAGGCTCGCAGACAAGCGCGGCAGCCCTCCAAGACTTCTGCATTTCCATGAGCGGCTCCACATGCATGGGCGCTGGGTAGGCTAACAGGGATGACGGGCTTTCGCAAGGGCTGCCTCTTGCCCGGTTCCAGCCGGCGGATGACAATTCTGGCTCGGTCGGATCTTCGGCAATACCACGAGCCACGGAGCCACCTCCATGCGATTTCGAGCGCAACTCGCGGCGACGATCTTCACGGTGTTCGTCGCAACGACCGCTATGGCCCAGCAGTTCGAGCCGCCCTATGAAAAGGAGCCCGGCGACCGGGCAATGCAAGCCTATCTCGCGCGGGAAGCGACGAGACTCGACAGCCAGTTCGTCGCCGACCGTGTGTCGCTTGAAGCATGGCAGGAAGCACGCCCCCGGTACCATGAGGAATACCTTTATATGCTCGGCCTATGGCCCATGCCCGAGCGCACGCCGCTGCACGCGGAGATCACCGGGCGGATCGAGGGTGACGGGTTTATAGTCGAAATGGTTCACTATCAGAGCCGGCCGAAGCTCTATGTCACCGGCAATCTCTATCGGCCGGCGAAAGTTGAAGAAGGACAACGGCTGCCGGCGGTATTCTATGTCTGCGGCCACTCGGGTATGGGGCGCGACGGCAACAAGACGGCCTACCAGTCGCACGGCATGTGGTTCGCGCGGCACGGCTATGTATGCCTGGTTGTCGACACGCTGCAGCTTGGCGAGATCGGCGCGATCCATCACGGCACCTACCGCGAGGGACGCTGGTGGTGGCACTCGCGCGGCTACACGCCGGCTGGCGTGGAATGCTGGAACGGCGTCCGCGGGATCGACTATCTCGCGAGCCGAGACGATGTCGACCCCGAGCGGATCGCCGTCACAGGGATCAGCGGCGGCGGGGCGGCCACATTCTGGATTGCGGCGGCCGACGAGCGGGTCAAGGTCGCCGTGCCCGTCTCCGGGATGGCCGACCTGGAATCGTACGTCGGGAATCGGGTGGTAAACGGCCATTGCGACTGCATGTTCCTCTACAACACGTTCCAGTGGCCCTGGACACGGATCGCGGCGCTCATCGCTCCCCGGCCGATGCTGTTTGTGAACAGCGATCAGGACCGCATCTTCCCCATGGACGCCAATGAGCGGATTATCAACCGCCTCGAACGGCTGTATAGCCTCTACGGCCGCGGCGACGCGGTAGACGCGGTAGTGAGCATCGGTGGGCACGCCTACCGCCAGGACATCCGCCAGGCGGCCTACCGCTTCATCAACACGCATCTTCAGCGTAACCCGGCGACGGTGAGCGACAGCGAAATCGATCTTGTCTCGCGCAATGAACAGCGGTTTCCGATCGAGCCCCGGCGGCTACGGGTGTTTCCGGAGGATTCCGATCTTCCCCAGGATGAGTTGAACACCACGATCGACGAGCACTTTGTGGCCGTAGCGCATCCCGAGCTACCGGCGGCAGGAAAGTACGCCGAGTGGAAGGAGTCGCTGATGGGTGAACTCCGCCGCGTTGTTTTCCGAGATCAGCCGGAAGGCAAATGGACTGCCGTCGACATCGAGTCGCCAGACGTGTGGCTGGAGAGCGAAGATGGGATGCGCGTCCGACTTCGGGTTCGTTCGACGCCCGACGGCAATGCGGCACCGAAACGGATCGTGCTGGTGGTGACCGGCGAGGCGACCGACGAAACCGAGTCGGATTGGCTACCGGTCAAGTCGGGCGACCGCGTGATTGACTGTACGCCGCGTGGAGTTGGCCAGACGCGTTGGATGCGAAAGAACCCGCCGAACTATTTCGAACGATCCTGCGCGCTGCTGGGACGCACGGTGGACAGCGACCGCGTGCGCGACGTGATCGCGGCGGCAGGATCGCTGCGAGAGAAACACCCGAATGTGCCGATCTATGTTGCTGGCCGGAAAGGGGAAGGGGTGCTGGCTGCCTATGCGGCGCTGCTTGATGACCGGATCGCCGGCCCGATCGTGTTTGACCCGCCGGCAAGCCATCAGGAAGCTGCTGCGCCGCAACTGCTCAACGTGCTGCGAGTTTGTGACATCCCTGATGCCCTCGGGATACTCGCACCCCGGCCCCTCATTCTTGGTGGGGGAGGCTCGCCACTGCGAGAGAGGGTGAAGGCGATCTATTCCTCAGCGGGTGCGGAGGACAAGCTTTCCACCGCCGAATAAAGTCCAGTGGAAATCGCGGCAATATAGTGCGACGCGCAGTCCCGCGGCCCAGCCTCTCGTCTGGCATCAATCCGATTCCCACGGCCGCCCCGCAACAGAATTCCGCCTTGGGCCGGCGATCCGGTCGATTTTCCCCCTCGCCGTTCGACCTACAGTGAGTGTTGGGGCGGAAAGCGGTCGAAGAGGCCCATCCGCCTGGATCGAAATCCGCGATGAGGAGGAGTAACGAGAATGCGTTTCATGATCATCGTCAAGGCCACCAAGGACTCCGAAGCTGGCGTCATGCCGGAGGAGAAGCTGATTGCACAGATGGCGACGTACCACGAGGAATTGGTGCGGGCCGGAGCGCTCGTTGACGCATCGGGATTGCAGGCGAGTTCGAAGGGCTGGCGTATCAAGTAGATGAGTACCTGCGGGTGGCGGTCTAAAGCCGGGTGGGAAACGCAGCCATTATCTTGTATCGGCGACAAGCGGGCAGTGTGGCAGTGATGACGGTAGAGCGGAAACGCTGAGTTTCTGGAGTTGCGCCGAAACGACCGCAGCCCGGCATGGCGCGCCGGGCTGCGGAGCACTCGTATCACGGCCGAGGATGTACTCGGCTCGATCGGACTCACTGCGGAGCCAACTCGTCTTCAGCCAGCCATCAGGCTGAGCCTGGACCTGTTTTCAGCAACCAGTCGTGCAACCGCTGCACGCAGGGGTCGTGCAGGCCGGGGCGCGGCAGGCACGGACCGGACGGCAGGGAGCCGACACCTGCACGGGGACCTGCATCGTCACCACGCGCGGAACGCAACGGGTTACGGTGTAGGGAACCTGCTTGGCGACGCGCTGCACCGTGTTGACCGTCTGCTGATACTGCACCGGGCGGCAGACCGTGTACGGAACCTGCTTGGTGTGCGTTTCCTGCACCATGCGGCAGACCTGATAGGGGATCTGCTTCGTGACCTGCTCGGTCTGCATGCGGCAGACGCGATAGGTGCAAGTCTTCACCCGTTGCTCGGGCACCATCTGGCAGGTGGTGTAAGACTCGGTGCGGGTCTGGGTCTCGGGCACCATGCGGCACACGGTGTAGTTGTAGGTCCGGGTCTGGACTTCAGGCACCATGCGGCACACGGTGTAGTTGTAGGTCCGGGTCTGGACTTCGGGCACCATGCGGCACACGGTGTAGTTGTAGGTCCGGGTCTGGACTTCGGGCACCATGCGGCACACGGTGTAGTTGTAGGTCCGGGTCTGACTTCGGGCACCATGCGGCACACGGTGTAGTTGTAGGTCCGGGTCTGGACTTCGGGCACCATGCGGCACACGGTATGGGAACCTGCTTCACGCGGGTTTCCTGGACGTACTTGACGCACTCGACCGGCTTCTCAATCACTTCGGGCACCCACACGCGGCACACTGGGGCGCAGGCGGCCGGAGCGCAGGCTTCGGGTGCACACGCGGCCGGGGCGCACGCCGCGGGAGCAGGCTGGCGGGTCTCCCAGCGGCCGCTGCAGACGCGGACCATCTGGGTGTACTTCACCGGGACGCACACGGTGTACGTGCACTCGCGTTGCAGCGTTTCATAGACGGGCTTGCAGACCGTGTAGTTGACCGTCTGCTGGCGCTGCTCGTAGACCGGCTTGCAGACCGTGTAGTTGACCGTCCGCTGGCGCTGCTCGTAGACCGGCTTGCAGACCGTGTAATTGACCGTCTGCTGGCGCTGCTCGTAGACCGGCTTGCAGACCGTGTAATTGACCGTCTGCTGGCGCTGCTCGTAGACCGGCTTGCAGACCGTGTAGTTGACCGTCCGCTGGCGCTGCTCGTAGACCGGCTTGCAGACCGTGTAATTCACCTGGCGCTGGTGTGTCTCGTATACGGGCCGATACACCGTGTAGGGAATCTCACGGGTTTGTGTTTCCCATACGGGCCGGCTCACGTTGTAGGTGCACGTTCGCACCTGCGTCTCCCAAACCGGCCGGTTCACCGTGTACTGGCATTCACGATACTGAGTCTCGGGCACGTACTTGGTGCAAGTGATCACCTTGGGAACCGTTATCGCTTCATAGCACGTTCGATAGCAGGTCACTTGCTGCTGCTCGTAGACGACCTTGCGGCAGGTCTTCATCACCGTACAGATCTGCGGGGCCGCGCATGTCGGCCCGCAGGTTTGGCATCCGGCTGCACCGTGCCGGGCGTAGGCATCACCTCCCGCCAGCACCAGCACCGCAGCCGCGATTACCGGCACCCCAAATAACCTCGTCATGTCATCCCTCCTTCAATGTAGTCCTGGGTAACGCAGGGTCCGGACGCAACACGCTGAGACATTGATACGGGTTGCACCATTTGCGTCAAGTCCCCCTACCCTACAGTCAGAGGCAGGAAATTCGACGAAGAAGATGGGGATTAATTCTTGAAACCGAGAAACCCGGTCTGCGACAACGCCCCGACCAATGACGCATGTGATGCACTTCGCAACTTGTGCGTCGCACATCGTTTCATGCAGGGTGGTTGCGCTTCAGCAAAACGACGGGATTCAGGAAGTTAAATTAGGCTGACACCGCCGTTGAGGGACAGCTTTGAGAAATAAGACATTTTCCGGTGGCCAACTGGCGCCCGACAAGTCGTCTCTGGCGCCGACAACGGGAGCGCAAAGGGGCTGAAAGCGCCGGCGGCCGAACGGGAGCTATCCGCCCCCTGCCAGAACCGTTTCATCATCGAGTTGGTCGATGAGGCGCGCCGCCACCGAGGGGAGTGAGTAGTTTTCCACCGTTCCACCGATGATCCGCTGCGCCGCGTGCGGTTGGAACACAAGTTGCGCAAGAATGCCCCAAGAGGGGATAAGACTGCCCCAGTCGTCTCGCGGCCGGGTCAATTCGTCGTGGCTCCCGGCGTAAGCGCCTCGCCCCGCCCGCAGTCGCAGCCATTCTGCAATCAACTGGCCCCGCCCTGCCCCGGCCAGAGCGTTAGCCAGCAAGATCATGTAGCCCATATGCGTCCGCACGCCGGGCCGCGTTGGGGCCGCTGGCTCGACGCTGTCACCCAGGGCGACCTGGACGAGCAAATCGCACAGATTCACGCCGCTGAGCATGGCGTTAAACGTCTCTCCGATTCGCGGATTGCACTCGATGTATTGCGGCTCGCACGTGATCGGGTGATAGAAGTAGTCGAGAAAGAACGCCCCGTGCCAATCGAGGTGTGCACCAAGCCGGCGAACGTGGTCTTCAACGCCCGGATGACAGACGCCGATGCGGGACATCGCACTGCCGCCAACGCCGATGGCAGTCGCCTCCACCGAATGCATTCCGACCAGCCGGCCACGTTGAAAGACGGCTTGCACCGAGGCCTGAACACCTTCGGCCGGCTGCTGGACGATCACCTCGTCGCGGTGCTCGAATGTTCCCGCTGCCTCCAGCCGCGCCGCAAGTTCGCGCATTTCGTCCGGACTGCGGACATGCCATACGCTTCCGCCAGCAGTGCCGTGGGCCAGCTTGACCCAGCACGGATAGTCGCGGTGGGCCTGCAGAGCGAGGCGCGAGCCGATGATGGCGGTCGCGGGGTGCGGCAGATCGAGTTGGCGGAGCAGGCGCGTAAAATGGCCCTTATGCTGCATCTGCCGCAGTGAGTCGAACTCTGGCACCGCAAGCCCGGCGAATGGCTCGAGCAGATGCCGGAATCGCGAGAGCAAATATACCTGTTCGTGCGTGGGAAAGATCACGTCGTAATGGTGCCGGCGGACCTGCTCGATCAGGAACCGCACATAGGCACTGGGCTCACGTGCAAATGACGGCGAACGATGCCACTGCCCGACGTAGCGGGAAAATCGCCCCTGACACAGCCGGGCGGGATCGAGGATACCCATTCGGTAACGCGGACCGAGCACGTAGAGCGTGTGCCTCGCGGAGAGGCTTGAGGCTTCGGTCAAGAGGACCCCCAGCCGCCGGTCGGGCCGTTCCGCCCGCCGCGATTCAGGCCGCGCACGAACGACCCCCTCCTCGAGTGGCAGCATAGTCATGAAATCGGACCCTCCGTGCGGCGGTGCGGGCACTTCGGCTTCACCCCGCGGTTCAATCTTATATTGGCGGGCAAACGGCTGCCGTGCGGGCGAAAACGTGCGAACTACAGCTAGGAAGCCGGCGGCTGCGGTCAACGGCAAGGGGCCGACGGAGACTCTTGCCGCATTACGGGCGCGCCGCGAGAGATATTTGCCTCTCCAGCCAGTCCGTGCTCGGCCATCCACTGCAATGTTCGCTGCAGACCCTCGCCAACGGTCACCCGCGGCGACCAGCCCAGCTCCTCGCGGGCTTTTCGGCTGCTGAACTGGGTGGGACGCGTGATGAGCGACACTCCCTGCCGCGTCACATACGGCGCCCGCTTCAACCGGATGACCCACCCGATGATTTCCATGATCATGGCGATCCGGAACGCTGCCCGCTGCGGCACGCGCGTCGTCACGTGGGGCCGTCCCAGGGCATCGCAAAGCGTATTCAGGAGTTGCTGTTGGGTAATCTCGCCCGTGCTGCTCAGATTGTAGGTCTCTCCGGCGGCGGCTGGCTGATTGGCGGCCAGGATCGCCCCTTCAGCAACGTCGCTGGCATATACCATGTTGAGCAGATTGTCGCCCCGACCCACCACCCGTACGCGCCCCTTCGACAACGCCTTAAGCATGCGCGGAATGACCGCACGATCCCGCGGACCGTAGATCCAGGTCGGCCGCACGATGGTCACGCCGCGGCCAAGCTGCCGGGCCTGTGCCTCGGCTTCCATCTTGGAACGGGCGTAGTAATCCCAGAACATCCAGAGGTTTTGCCCTAACGGCTCGTCTTCGGTGTACTTGGCCTTGTCGGCCGCCGGGTGCCCGTACGCGGCGACGGAGCTGACATGCAACAAGCGTTCGACCTGCGCCTCGCGACACGCCTCGGCGACGTGCCGGGTGGTCTCGACGGTCCCGGCGTGAAAATCGTCCCACGTGCCCCAATCCCCTACGCGCGCGGCACAGTGGTAGACAACACTCGCCCCGGCCACCGCCCGGCGAACCGCGGCCGGATCCTTGATCTCGGCCTCGGCGATATCGATGCCAAGCCCCCGCAACCAGGTGGTGTCGCTCGTGGAGCGAACTACGGCGCGAACCGCCTCGCCGCGAGCAACGAGCAACTCGGCGATATGGCTGCCCAGCAGCCCGGTGGCACCAGTGATAACGTTCAAGCGGCCGTCGTTCATGGGCGGTCCGAAGAAGAGGCTCTCGTCGGTTGACGCTCCTTTCTATCTTAATGCGTGCCCGCCCGCAACGAGACTGCCGGATCGCGGGGATTGACGGTGCCCCCACCACTGGCTAGACAGTAGGCGGCCTTCCTTCTGCGCAATCGTGCATTCGAGTCGTCGGCACTGCCTCTTCAGAGTGGCGGCGCAGTCTTGGCCACAGTCCACCAGAGGGTCGTGATCACGGAGCAAGTTCTGCCCAAATGCGCGCCGTCGTTCAAAACGCGATCCTCCTGGCAGCAGCCTTCGCTGCGGAGCCAGCATCGCCGCCACCGCCCACCGAGCAGGTGGTCTCTGGAACGTGGGTGTTGCAGCAGGTTTCCAGCCGCGATGAACTTGAACGACTGCTGCCGGCGGTGATCGAGCCGGCGCTCGCGACGCCGCACCTCCGCGGGTTCTGCCTGCGCGTCCCCTGGCGGGCCATCGATGGTGATTTTTCACTCCTGGAAGAGGGACGCCGCGTTGCCCGCCGGCACGGCTTGGCGTTCTCGGTTCGGTTCATGGCCGGACGGCACACCCCAGATCGCGTTTTCGCTGCGGGTTGCAGGTCCTACCGCGTGGCTGGCACTGAACACGACCGCGCACCAGTGCCGTTTCTTGAGGATGGGTCGCCGAACCTTGTCTTTGAGGAACATTATGACCACATGATCAGTACACTCGCCGCATGGTGCCGCGCCCGTGAGGTGAGGCTGTTACACCTCGCTTGGTACGGCCAGAACTGGGCTGAACTGAATCACGGCACAGAGGTCCGCGCGCAGCGGGGCTACAGCTACGAGTCCTGGCTCAACGCTCACCGCCGGCTGATCGACATCGGCTTGCGACAGGCTGGGGAAGATCTGGCGGTCGAGTTGCCTTTTTCGGGCCATGGCCCGCTCACCGATGCGGCGTCGGCCTTTGCGGACCATGTGGTTTCGAAGCTGGGTCCGTCTCGCCCTGCCTTCTTCTGCCAGGCAAATGGCTGGGGGCCGAACGGTGAATGGGGCGCGCCCAATGAGGCCACCGAGGCCGCTTTCGACCGCGTATGGGAGAAGCCGATCTGCCGTGGGTTGCAGATGATCCAGCCGCGCGACTACCCATGGGCGGAAGTATTCGCGCGGCTGTACCAGACGCGGGCCACGTACTGCGAGGTGTACGCGTCGAGCTTCACTCTGGCCGGCCGCGAGCAACTTGCCGCGGAGATCGCGCGGTTCGACGCGCGGTGTCGTCGCGAGACGTCGCGACTGTCGGAACCGCGACCTTGAGTCAACAGAGCGGACCGCTTCAGGCCTTCTCGAGCTTCTCCAACCTGTATTGCTCGTACCGCTGGATCGCGTCGATGATTACCGGTCGTGCGGCTTCGGAGGGTCGCATATGGTCGACCGCCACATCTTTGTGTTCCAGCAGCTTGTAGTCGAGAAAGAACCGCCGCAGCATCGTCAACTGGTGCAGCGGCAATTCGTCGGCGTCGCGGAAGCCGCTGTAGGCCGGGTCGTCGACCGCAACTGCGAGGATCTTGTGGTCCATACGGCCGCCGTCGACCATCGTCATCAATCCGATCGGACGGGCATCGACCAATGTCAACGGGCTGACCGCCTCCTGGCACAGCACGAGCACGTCGAGCGGGTCGTCGTCTTCAGCCAGGGTTTGGGGAATGAAGCCGTAGTTGGCGGGGTAGAACACAGCCGAGTACAGCACGCGGTCGAGCCGCAACAAACCGGTCCGCTTGTCGAGTTCGTACTTGACATTCGACCCGGAAGGGATTTCGATCACCGCCGTAAACTGGTCCGCCGGACTGTTTCCCGGCGGCACATCATGCCAGGCGTGCATTCATAAGCTCCCGCTAAAGGCTCGAAGATGCCCCCATCTTACGAACCCGCGCGCGGAAAGCCAACCCGTTGCAGCAATGAGACAGGCTACTCGGTCGGTCTCCGGTTGTCGGCAGCGGCGCCAACCGGCGGGCTGCCGATCCAGACGGTCTTCACGTTGACGAACTCGCGAATGCCGAACTCGGCCAATTCGCGGCCGTAACCGGAGTGCTTGATGCCGCCAAAGGGCAGGCGGGGATCGGATTTCACGGGGCCATTGACGAAGACCGAGCCGGCTTCGAGTGCCGGGACGATCGACCGCTGGGCCTCCTCAATGTCGTGGGCGAGCACGGTGGCCCCGAGGCCGTAGCGGGAGCGGTTGGCCAGTTCGATGGCCTGCTGCCGGTCGGCGGCCCGTGTCACGGCGATCACCGGCCCGAAAGTCTCTTCATCGAAAACCGGCATGCCCGGTTGCACATCGCCGAGCACCGTGGGCGCATAGAAGTAACCCGGCCGGTCGAGCCGGCGGCCGCCGACCCGAAGCGACGCTCCGGCGGCGAGACTCCGAGCGACGAGGCGATCAAGTTCCTCCAGCAGGTCTTCTCGCGCGAGCGGACCGATATGCGTCTGGCGGTCGTGCGGATCGCCGACGACGAGTCCTTCGACCTTCTCGACGATGGCCTCTTCGAACCGGCCGGCCAGGGGCTCCTCGACGATGAACCGCTTGGCGGCAATGCAGCTTTGCCCCGTGTTGATCATTCGCGCGTCGAGAGCCATCGCCGCGGCGAGTTCGGGATCAATGTCGGACAGAACGATGAACGGATCGGACCCCCCCAGTTCAAGGACCGTCTTCTTGATCTCGCGGCCAGCGAGGCTTGCCACACGAGATCCGGCTTGCTCGCTGCCGGTCAGGGTGACCGCGCGGATGTGCGGGCTGGCGATCAAGTCCTCGATGCGGGAACTGGGCACCAGCAGGCTGGTCATCACGCCGGGCATGAACTCTGCCTGGCGGAAAAGGTCCTCGATCGCCAGGGCGCAGCCGGGGACATTCGAGGCGTGCTTGAGCACGGCCACGTTGCCGGCCATAACTGCCGGTGCGGCGAAGCGGAACACCTGCCAGAAGGGAAAGTTCCACGGCATAACCGCCAGAACCGGCCCCAGCGGCTCGCAGCGGATGCAGCTCCGCAGAGCATCCGTTTCCACCGGCGTCTCGAGCAACATCCGCGGGCCATGCTCGACGTAGTAGTCGCAGACCCAGGCGCACTTCTCGATCTCGGCTTCCGACTGGACGACCGGCTTGCCCATCTCGTCGGTGATCAGGAGGGCAAGTTCTTCCTTGCGCTGGCGAAGCGCGGCGGCCAGGGCGTGGAGCCGCGCCGTCCGCTCAGCAAACGAATTCTGCCGCCAGAGCGCGAAGGCATCGGCCGCCGTGGCCAGACGGCGAGCGACTTCCTCGCCAGGCATTTCCGGGTAGTCACGGATCAACTCGCCAGTCGCGGGATTGATGGCTTTCACGGCGATCTCCAACCAGGGCTCGGTGGTGAAACGGGCCTGCCGAATTCTATGCGGGTGGTCGGTGCGTGTCGCGAGGCCGTGCGCGGTTCAGGCTTGCTTGTCGCGGTCGCGGGAAGGAAAATGCGTGCGGTATTCGACCCTGCTCACCAATCGCCGAGGGAAAGAAGGATGGCAGTCAATCGTCGTCAGTTCATCGGGGCCGCCGGGGCGGCGGTGTGGGCTTTCAGCGGCCAGCCAGGATCCGCCTGGGCGGCCGAGGCTACCGGCCATTCGGCCTTGCCGATCATCGACACGCACCAGCACCTGTGGGACCTGACCAGGCTGAAACTGCCGTGGCTCGAGCCCGGCGGCGAACTGACGCGGAGCTACGTGACGGACGACTACCTTCGGGCGACCGAGGGCCTGAACGTCGAGCGGGCGGTGTACATGGAGGTGGCCGCCGCATCCGATCAACTGGTGGACGAGGCGGAATATGTCATCGACCTTTGCCGGCGGAAGGTCGGCCCCACCGTGGCGGCGGTAATCGGCGGTCGCCCGGCGGAAGACGGTTTCCGTGCTTACATCACGCGGTACAAGGACAGTCCCTACGTGAAGGGCGTGCGGCATATCCTGCCCGCGCCGGCGGACGGGAAGTCGCTGTACCTCCAGAAAGACTACCAGGCGAACATTCAACTCCTGGGCGAGTTGGGAATGAGCTTCGACCTCTGCATGCCCGCCGAACGGCTCCCCGACGCGATCAAGCTGGTCGATGCCTGCCCCGACATGCGATTCATTCTCGACCACTGCGGCAATGCCGACCCGCAGGCCTTCGAGCCCGCCCGGCGTGCGGGGCGGACATCGCGGCCGCCGCAAGGCGATCCGGAGCAGTGGCGGCGCGATATTGCCGAGTTGGCCCGGCGAGACCGCGTGGTGTGCAAGATCTCGGGCATCGTCGCTCGCGCAAATAAGGAGAACTGGGCCGCGGAAGATTTGGCGCCGATCGTCAATCACTGCCTCGAGGTCTTCGGGCCGGACCGCGTCATGTTTGCCAGCGACTGGCCCGTTTGCACGCGGGTGGCGAGCCTCCGCCAATGGGTCGAGGCCCTACAGTCGATCGTTGCCGAGCGGAGCGAAGAGGAAAGGCGGAAGCTCTTTCACGACAACGCGAAACGGGTGTATGCGCTGGGCTAGTCTACCTTCCACTCCAGAATCCCGCCGGACCAGGTGGGTTTCAGCTCCACTTCCAGACGCAACGCGCTGGTCGTGACGGATTCGAAGGCGACGCGATTATAGCGGTCCTTCTCGGTGCCGCAGGGCGAGGCGCCGGCGACCGGCTTCCACTGCTCGCCGTCGCGGTAGAGGACCTTCCACGACTGCGGTGTGCGGCAGTGCCGGCCGAGCTTTTCGTCGTCGAACCAGTAAACCGACACGGCCGACACTTTCTGCGGCTCGGCAAAGTCGTATTGCACCCACTCGCTGGTGCCGCGGTGGTCCCACCAGGTGAAACGCGGGATGTTGTGGTCGCAGGAGTCGGCGGGCTCGACCTGGTCATTGAGCGCGGCGATGGTGTTGTTGCCATAGCAGAACGAGGCGGAAGGAACCGCCATCTCGATTGCCGTGAGCGGCAAGCCTTCACCGAGCGTGGCGGGATCGAGTGGCCGGTAGAGCCTCCCTTCCCAGCCGGGCTGATCGGGATTCGGTTGGCGCGGCTTGCCGTCCTGCCACACCCAGACGGCCATATCACCCGGCTCGCGATGGTCCCAGGCGTAGTACGGAACCGCCGTCAGTGCGCGGCCGTGGCGGTCGGCGGTCTTGATCAGCGTCACGCCGCCCAAGAGGTCGGCGCGGTGTTCGGTGGTGAACTTCGCCTCGCGGGGCAGAATAGTGTTGCGAATTCCCTCCGGATTGTCGGCCGCCTCGAAGCAGTAGACGATCGGCCCCCGCTGGATCGCCACGCGGCCGCCGTTGGCCGTCACCCGCGGATGGGCCTCCATCCGTTCAACCTCCATCGGGAGAACCAGTTCCACCACATCGCCCGACGTCCACTTGCGGCTGATCCGGGCGTAGCCCTTCTCCATGTCAAGGCGTTCGATCGGCTGGCCGTTCAGAGCGAGTTTCGCCCCCTGGCACCAGCCCGGAATGCGAAGATTGAGCGTGAATTCCTGCGGCGCCGCCGGCTCAAGCGTGAGCTTCGCGCGGCCGTCCCAGGGGTAGTCCGTCTCCTGGTCAACCTGCACCGTCGACCCGGCCACTGGCACCTCGGCCGTATTGGCGGTGTAAAGGTTCACGAACAGCCCGGCGTCGCCCGAAGCGTAGACATAGCCGGGGACGGAGGGGACGGTCCGCACCACGTTCGTCGGGCAGCAGGCGCAACCGTAGAACGGTTGACGGTGGTGGTTGCCACTGGAAGCCAACGGGTTCACATAGAAGAAATGCTCGCCATCAAGGGCAATGCCCGAAAGAATCCCGTTATAGAGGGCCCGCTCCAGCACGTCGGCATACTGCGCGTCCTGGTGCATGAGGTTCAGGCGATGGGCCCACAGCGCCAGGCCGATGGCGGCACAAGTCTCGCAGTAGGCCGATTCGTTGGGCAATTCGTACGGATCGCCAAATGCTTCGCCCTGATGGCGGGCGCCCACGCCGCCCGTGATGTACATTTTGCGGAGCACCACGTCCTGCCAGATACGGCCCATGGCGTCGACGAATCCCTGGTCGCCGGTGTACGCCGCCACGTCGGCCACGCCCGCGTAGAGGTACATTGCGCGGACCGCGTGGCCGCAAACCTCGCTCTGCTGGCGGACCGGCATGTGGTCCTGGCAATACTCGCCCCAGGTTTTGCGCTGCGACGAATCGCCCCGCAGATCGAGCATGTAGTGGGCCAGATCGAAGTAATCGCGGTTGCCTGTGACCTCGAAAAGCTTCACCAGTGCCAGTTCGATCTCCTCGTGGCCGCAGATCTCGTGGCGGGCCTCCGGGCCGATCATGCGGTCGATGTGGTCGGCATAGCCGATCGCCACGTCGAGAAGCGTCCGCTTGCCGGTGGCGCGGTAGTGGGCCACGGCCGCCTCGATGAGATGCCCGGCGCAGTAGAGTTCATGCATGGAGTGGAAATTGGTCCAGCGCTTGCCCGGCTCGGCCAGCGTGTAATACGTATTCAGATAACCGTCGTCCTGCTGCGCGGCCGCCATCTTCGCCACGACGTCGTCCACCGTCTTGTCGAGGACCGGGTCGGGGTAATCGGCCAGAGAGTACGAGGCCCCCTCGAGCACCTTGTAGACATCGGAGTCGTTGAAGTAGATGCCCTCGAACTTGCCCTCTTCCAGTCCGCCCGCCTTGGCAAAATTGCTGATCCGGCCCGTCTCCTCGCACCATTTGAAGTTGTGCGGCAGCGACCGCTCCCGATTGGTGCGGATCCGCGGGGCCCAGAACTGGTCCTGAACCTTCACTGCTGTAAACGGCACGGCGGAGAGCTTGCGGTGGGCGGGCGACTCAGCGCCGCGGACCGTAAGCGTCGTTGCCATGATTGCGATCAGCGACAGGCCGAGAAGTCTCATAACGGCTCCGGGGCAGGAACGTTTCAGTTGCGTGTCAGGCCTTCAGGCGAACGCCATTTTAGCAGGGCTTCGCGGCCATTGCACGTGACAAAAGAACAGGCTTCACCGATCGGCCGGCAAGCGATAAGCTACCGTTCTGCAATGGGTTCTGATCGAGAGACACAGGCGGTCAGTCGATGATCGATATCGGTGCGATTGCCGGCCATGTCGAACCAGGTTCGGACGGCGTATGGCGATCGAACTGCCGATCGGAAATCTCCCATCCGGAACAGTACCAGCAGTGGTACCGGGCGGTCGAAGATGATTCGTATTGGTTCCGGCACCGCGCCGCGTGCATTGTGGCCTGTCTGCGGCGGTTCCCGCCGGACGGGACGATCGTCGACGTCGGCGGCGGCAACGGCCACGTTTCGCTCGCGATGGAGCAGGCCGGATTCGAAGTCGTGCTGGTGGAACCCTCGCCGTCCGCCGTCCGAAATGCGCTCACTCGCGGTCTCAAGTGCATCGTATGCTCGACTCTGGCCGATGCCGGTTTTCACTCCGAGAGTCTGCCGGCGGTCGGCATGTTCGACGTGCTGGAGCATATCGACGACGACTCGCGGCTGCTCGCCGAGTTGCACGGGCTCCTGGCGCCCGGCGGCCGGCTCTACGTGACGGTGCCGGCGTACGAGATACTCTGGTCGGCCCATGACGCCGCCGTCGGGCATTACCGGCGCTACACGCTGGGACGGTTGTCGAAGAAACTGGCGGCGGCGGATTTCGCCGTCGAGTTCACTACCTACCTCTTCTCGCCGCTGCCTTTGCCGATCCTGCTGGCGCGCAGCATTCCCTACCGGCTGTGGCGGCGGCCGGAGACCGAGGCGGGGCGAGCCAGAGAGATGGGGGCAAAACAAGGGATGGCAGCCAGGGCGATGGCTGCTTGCTTGCGGGGAGAGGAGAGGGCTGTTCGCTGTGGCATACGGATTCCGCTAGGGAGCAGTTGCTTGGCAGTCGCGCGGCGGCGATGAGAGCCATCGGGTCCGGATCGCTTTGAGATTGCTGCCGCTTTCACCGTGGAGAGTCGCTCGTGACAACCAGTCGTGTCGGAATTCTCGGCTATGGCTTTATCGGCAAGGTGCACGCCTACGCCTATGCCGCTCTGCCCTTCTACTACGATCCGCTGCCGCTGGCCGCGCGGATCACCCACGTGGTAACCAGTCGGCAGGAAACCGCCGAGAAGGCGCGGCTGGCACTCGGGGCCGACGTGGCGGCGACCGACTATCAGGCCGTCACGGAAAACCCTGCGGTTGAGATCGTCCATATCTGCACACCCAACCATCTCCACAAAGAGGCCCTGCTTTCGGCGATGCGGCACGGCAAGCACATCTATTGCGATAAGCCGCTGGTGGCGACGTTGAGCGAGGCCGAAGAAATCCGCACAGCGCTGGCGGCTTACCGCGGCACCGCCCAGATGACTTTTCAGAACCGTTTCTTCCCGGCAACGCTTCGGGCGAAGCAACTCATCGACGAGGGCCGACTCGGAGACGTGCTGCAACTGCGCGCCGCGTACCTCCACGGCGGCAGCGCCAACCCGGCGGCGCCCCTCAAGTGGAAACTGACGGCCGAAGCCGGTGGCGGAGTGATCGCCGATCTGGCGTCGCACGTGCTCGATCTTGTAGAGCATCTGGCCGGACCGATCCAAAGCGTCATGTCAGCAACCCAAATCGCCTATCCGCAACGTCCTTCAGCCGAAGATCCCACGAAGCTCGTGGCAGTGGACGCCGAAGACAGCGTGGTGGCGCTGGCCAAACTGAAATCGGGCGCCTTGGGGACCATTGAGGCCACGAAGCTTGCCAGCGGCACCGAGGACGAACTGCGACTGGAAATCCACGGTTCGCGGGGCGCAGTCCGGTTCAACCTCATGGATCCACACCATCTGGAGTGGCACGACGCCACCGCGCCCGACGCCCCGCAAGGCGGCCTCCGCGGGTGGACCCGCATCGACTGCGGCCACCGCTACTCGCCGCCGGCAAGCACATTCCCCAGCCCGAAGGCAGCGATCGGTTGGATTCGCGGACACGTCGGCTGCCTTGGGAGCTTTCTCGAAGCGATTGCCGCCGGGCGGCCGGCCGAACCCAGCCTGGCTCAAGGGATTCGCGTCCAATACCTCATGGACTGCCTGCGGCGATCGGCCATTGAGCGACGGTGGATCGACCTCGCGTGACGGCTTACCCGGCTTGCGCAACCAGGTCCTGCGCCAAGCAGACCGCGCCGAGTACCGGATGCGGAACCAGGACCTCATTCGGTGTGAGGCCCCGGCGCTTGAGAGACTTCGCCAGCCGCTCTCGCACCTCGGCGCTGGCCAGTAACATCCCGCCCGTGAGCGCCAGCGGAAAACCCGGCTGGCCGACATCAAGCCGTCGGGCGACCGCTTCGACCATGGCCGCCAGGTCGTCGGCCGCCTGATCGAGAATTCGCCCGGCCGCCGAGTCCGCCTCGCGCGAGCACTCCACAACCGTGTCGGCCAGCGAGGCGACCCAGGCCCGGTCGGCGGCGTGAGGGTAAACGGCCAAGATTAGTCCCGTCGCCGACTGAAGCCCCAGCCGTGCAAGAAATGCCGCGGTCAATGCGGTTTCTGGCCCGCGGCCGTCGTGCGCGTGCATCACGGCCCGCAATCCGGCGAGTGCCACCGAGTAGCCGCTCCCCTCGTCGCCAAACAGGAAGCCCCAACCTCCAGCCCGGGTCGTGCGTCCGTCCCGATTGCGGCCGAAGGCCAGCGAGCCCGTACCGGCAATGAGTGCCACCCCCCAGTTCTCGGGCGATCCGGCACGGAGCACGGGTTGAGCGTCGTGAACGACGACCCACTGCTGCGCAACGTGGTGATCCTGGGCCCAGCGGTGCAATTGGGCGCGGTTCTCGTCGCGATCGGAACCTGCCAGCGCCACGACCGCTGCAGCCAATGTGACGCGCTGGATTCCGGCGGCGTCAAAGGCCGCTGCGATTGCCTGGTCAAGGCTCTCCGTCGCCGCGGCGAGTCCCACCGACTGGATGTTCGATGGGCCGGCCGAGCCGCGGCCCAGGATCTCCGGCTCTCCGACCGCTGGCCGTGCCAGCCAGGCAACCGTTTTCGTGCCGCCGCCGTCGATGCCGAGAATGAGTCGCTCAGCGGGCATGGCTTCCGCTCTCCAGGGCGCCGCGAAGTTGCCCGCCGGCGGAATCGAGCAGTTGCCGGGCTTCTTCCGCCGAGACGCCGCGAACGCAGGAGACAATCGCCGTCTTCACCTGGCCGCCGCACCGCCGCAGCCACTCGTCGGCCTCGGCCTCCGAGACGCCGGCGATCGTGGCGACAATGCGCCGCGAACGGGCCACCAGCTTGCTGTTGGTCGTCTGCAGGTCGACCATCAAGTTGCCGTAAGTTTTGCCCAACAGGACCATGGCGCCGGTCGTGAGCATGTTGAGCACCATCTTCGTGGCCGTGCCGGCCTTCAGGCGCGTCGAGCCGCTGATCACCTCTGGCCCGACGACGGGACTGATCGTTACATGGGCGTGCGCACTGAGGGCTGCATCGCTATTGCAGGTAAATCCTATAGTGAATGCTCCCAGCGACCGCGCGTAATCGAGCCCGCCGATCACGTAGGGAGTACGCCCGCTCGTGGCGATGCCCACCAGCACGTCGCCGCTTGAGAACTGGATGGCCTGAAGATCGTCGATCGCCAGCTCGCGCCGGTCCTCGGCGCCTTCCACCGCCTTGAACATCGCACCGGGGCCACCAGCGATCATTCCCACAACCTGTCCGGGTGGCACGCTGAACGTCGGCGGGCATTCACTGGCGTCGATTACCCCCAGCCGCCCGGAAGTGCCGGCACCAATATAAACCAGGCGTCCGCCGCGACGCAGGCGATCGGCGATAGCCTCGACGGCCCGTGCGATTGCTTCCGCTTCCTGCCCCACCGCCGCGGCAATCTTCGCGTCTTCGGCGTTCATCAGGCGAACGATCTCGATCGCTGAAAGCCGGTCGATCCCTTCGGAGGCAGGATTACGTGACTCGGTGGTAAGTTCGTGGGCCATCTGATAAGGTAGTGATGCGCTTTTGCGGTGCGTCGCAGCCATTCGGGCTGTTGTTGAAGTCAGGAACAATATACCGTCCTCGTCCCGCTTACTGAAGAGACACCATGAACAGACTTCCCTCTCGGATCGGGTTTGTTGTCTGTGCGTTGTGGCTGGCCCTGGCCGGGCCCGGCTTTCGCTCGGCGGTCGCCGAACCCGCACGGCTCCCCGTTGCCGCCCCGGGCGAGGTGGGTATAGTCGCCGAACGGCTCGCTCCCATCGACGGCCTGATCACCGCAGCCATCGAGAAGGGCGACATGCCGGGTTGCGTGCTGGCCATCGGCCGCCATGGCAAACTTGCCCTGCTCAAGGCCTACGGCCTCCGGCAGGTTGAGCCGGAACCGATCGAGATGACGGTCGATACAGTCTTTGACCTTGCGTCGCTCACCAAGCCGATCGCCACGGCCACCAGCGTGATGCTTCTCATCCAGGACGGCAAGATCGGGCTGCATGACCCCGTGGCGAAATACATCCCGGAGTTCGCCGCCAACGGCAAGGAAGCGATCACCGTTTTCCATCTGCTCACGCACCAGGGTGGACTGATACCCGACAACTCGCTCAAGGACTATGCCGACGGTCCCGAGAAGGCCTGGCAGCGGATCTATGCGCTGGGAGTCAAGACGAAACCCGGCGAGAGATTCGTCTATACCGATGTCGGTTTCCTCGTCCTCGGAGAACTCGTCCGCCGGGTCTCCGGACTTCCCGTCAATGAGTTCGCGCGCGAGCGGATCTATCGCCCGCTCGGTATGAACGAGACGGACTATCTGCCGGGTGACGATCTCTGCCGCCGCGCGGCTCCCACCGAGCGACGCAACGAGAAGTGGATGCAGGGCGAGGTGCACGACCCGCGGGCCTATGCGCTTGACGGCGTGGCCGGACATGCGGGACTCTTCTCCACGGCTGCGGACCTGGCTGTCTATGCCCAGATGATGCTTGGCCGCGGCGAGTATGGCGGCGTCAAGGTGCTTGATGAAAAGACGTTTGATCTGATGACTGCCGAATACGCGGTCCCCGGCGGATTCCGCGGCCTCGGTTGGGACAAACGCAGCGGATATTCCTCCAATCGCGGCCGGAGCTTTTCGCCCCGCGCGTTCGGCCACGGCGGTTTCACCGGCACCGTGATCTGGATCGATCCTGAGCAGGACCTGTTTCTGATCTTCCTCAGCAATCGACTGCATCCCGACGGCGAAGGTTCTGTGAATTCGCTGGCGGGGCGGATCGGCGCCATCGCCGCCGCCGCGATTGACGGTCCTGCGAAGTCTTCCGGCGGAGAATCGCCGGGACGCGGCAGTGTCCTGACCGGCATCGATGTCCTCCAGCGCGACGGCTTCCGCCTGCTTGAAGGCCGGCGTGTGGGCCTCATCACCAACCAGACGGGAATCAATCGCGACGGGGTGAGCACGGTCCGCCTGCTGCACGAAGCCAAGAACACCACGCTCGTGGCGCTGTTCAGCCCCGAGCATGGCCTCGAGGGCAAGCTCGACATTTCGCGGATCGGCGACACCCAGGACGACAAGACGGGCCTGCACGTCTTCAGCCTGTACGGCGAAACACGACGCCCCACTGCGGAAATGCTCAAGGACATCGACACGCTCGTGTTCGACATCCAGGATATCGGCGCCCGCTTCTACACCTACATCTCCACGATGGGTTACGCGATGGAAGCCGCCGCCGAGCATGGCCTGCGGTTCGTGGTGCTCGATCGGCCCAATCCGATTGGCGGAGTCAAAGTCGAAGGGCCCGTGCTCGATGCCGGCCGCGAATCCTTTGTGGCCTGTCACCGACTGCCCGTCCGGCACGGAATGACGGTGGGAGAACTGGCCCGCTTGTTCCGCGCCGAACTGGGGCTCAAGCTGGATCTGGAAGTCGTCCGTGTCGAAGGCTGGCAGCGCGGCGAATACTTCGATGAAACGGGGCTGGAATGGGTCAATCCCTCGCCCAACATGCGCAGCCTCACGGAAGCCATCCTCTATCCTGGCGTCGGGCTTCTCGAGACGACAAACCTCTCCGTCGGCCGCGGCACGCCCACGCCGTTCGAATTGTTCGGCGCGCCCTGGATCGACCGCCAGAAGATGGCCGACGTGCTCAACGCCCTGAATCTGCCGGGCGTCCGCTTCGAACCAATCGAGTTCATCCCCGACGCGAGTGTCTTCGAAGGAAAACGCTGCCAGGGCGTCCGGATCCAACTTGTTGACCGCGATGCCTTCCAGGCGGTCCGCACCGGCCTGGAGATCGCCCGGCAATTGCGGCTGCTCTACCCCGACGCGTGGGAAGCCGAAAAGTACGACCGCCTACTCGGGAATCGGCAAGTGCTCGACGCCTTGCTGGCGGGCAAGACCGTCGCGGAAATCGAAATCCTCTATCAGCCCGAACTCGATGCCTTTCTCAAGCGCCGTGCGGAGCACCTGCTTTACCAGGAGTAGTGCGCTTTCGGCCGGTTCACGCCTTCCTTCCTCCCACCGGGTACTCACCGATGTTTCGCTCGATCGTTGTTGCCGCAATCGTCCTCTCGTTTCCCTGCCTGGCACTGGCTGAATTGCCCGAGGGCTGGCTGAAATCGTGGCGCCACCCGGCCGCCGCCGATCGGCCGCTGCAGATCGTCCACGGAATCCCCGGCCCCCGGGCCAACCTGCACGGGATGCGCTACTACCGCGACCTCGGCTTGGGAGGTGTCGTGTGCAACGTAGCTTTCGACAACTACCTGCGGTCGGAAGACAACTGGCGAAACCTGGTTTCCGCCGTCGAGGCCTGCAAGGCGCTGGGCCTCGTCGTTTGGCTGTACGACGAAGAGGGCTATCCCAGCGGCGAAGCGGGTGGGCTGGTGCTGGAGAAGAACCCGGAATATGAGGCAATTGAACTGGCCTATGACCCGTCTCAGCCGGAACCCTTCATCATCCGGCCATCGTACGAGCATGCCCATGCGGCCAACAACTACCACGCCGCGCGGCGCTGCCCGAATCTCATCGACGATCGGGCGATGCGATCATTTATCGAATTGACGCATGAGGCCTACCGTGAGCGGCTCGGCGGGCATTTCGGCGACACGATCCACGCCATGTTCACCGACGAACCGTCGCTCATGGCCGTCAACCTGGGCCAGTTGCCCGAGTCGGTCCGGCAGAAGGTCCGGGTAGTCGACCCGCTCGATCCGGCCGTCAAGCCGCTGCCGAGCGTCCCCTGGTCGTACGACCTGCCCCAACGCTACCGCGAGCGTTTCGGCGAGGACATTGCCTCCCAGCATCAGAGCCTCTTCACCTGCGATACTGAATCGGATCGCAACGTGCGCCGGCAGTTCTGGTCGCTCATCGCCGACTTGATCGCCGAGCGTTACTTCGGCGCGATCCAGGACTGGTGCCGCGCCAACCAACTGGCCGCCTCCGGCCACACGCTCCACGAACACAGCATCATCCACCACGTGCCCTTGGAAGGAAACGCGATCAAGGTGCTGTCGCGGATGGATATTCCAGGGCTCGACATGCTCTCGTCGGAGCCGCTGGGCCTGGCGCGCCACGGATGGCTCACTCCCGCCTTGCCCTCGTCGGCCGCCATGCTCAATGGCCGCCGCCGAGTGATGACCGAGGTGAGCGACTTCAGCCAGAAGATGGGCAATGCCGGGCCGGCGACTCTTGCCGATATGCAGGCCACGGCCGCCTGGCAGGCCGTCTGGGGCGTAACCGAGTTCACGCTCTACTACAGCCCGCGCGACCGCTCGGAGGACGACTACCGGGCGTACGGCGATTACGTGGGTCGGCTGAACGCCGTTCTCAAGCCAGCGTCGCTGGAAAGTGAAGTCCTGTTGTACTACCCGATCTACGATCTCTGGGCCGAGTACCTGCCGGTGGGCAAGCCGCTCGACATGGGTTCGCAATCGGCACGGGCCCGGGAGATCGTCGAATCGTTCAACCGGCTCGGAACATTGCTCTCCCGCGCCCAGGTTCCATTCGGCGTCATCGACCATGAGCACCTCGGCCGTGCGGCGGTCGAACCCGACGGTCGATGGTCGCTGGGCGGCCACCGGTTTCACACTCTCATCGTACCCGCCGGCGTTGAACTCCCGGCCGAAGCGGCGGCCGTGGTCGCTCGCCTCCGCCAGGCAGGCGGCAGGGTGATCGAAGACGACCGGGGCGAAGCGTATCGCGACGCTGGCAAGTTGGCTGATGCCGTGCGGCCGACCGAACGCTTCGTCCCCAGCGCCGATGGGCTCGTCCTCGGACGATTCGCCCGCGACAGCCGCCGCGTGCTGCTGGTGCTCAACGCTGGCACAACTCCGTACTCCGGCCATCTGGCTTCCGCGAGGCCTGGAGCTTGGACACTGCTCAACCCGGCCAGCGGCGAAATATCGCCGGCCACCAAAGACAGCGAGGGCCAGGTCACGATCGAACTCGGCCCCCGCCAGGCATTGCTGCTGGTCGAAAACGCTGCACCGTAGCAGCATCTGGTCAGCCCCACCTACCGCTGAAGCACCAGCACCCAGTCGTTTCCTCTGCCGGGCTCGCCCGGTGGATCGAACGACTGTCCGTCTGCCTGCGCCGGTTGCTGCTTGCCGGTGCGGGGGTCGAACCATGAGGCGCTCACCTTGCGGCCGATGCGTTCCAGGCGGACTGAAAGCGTTTTGCCGGTGGGGGTGTAGATCATCGCAAAGCTCCCGTCGCCGGCCCGCGCGGCGCGGATGTGCTCGGCCCCTTCGCCCGGTTTGCCAGCGAGGAGATCCTCGTCCGGCGCGAGTTTCTGCCAGGCTTTCGATTCCAGCAGCTTCCGCATGTAGCCGACCTGCGCCGAACCCGGATGTCCGACCGCCGTCTTCCAGGGCGTACGCGCCGACGAGATCGGCTGGCGGCCCGATTGCCACATCTGCCAGATGTTGTGATTGCCGTACGTGTGCCCGCACGCCCCGGAGAGCATCGACCACCAGGCCGCCTGCCGCACGTCCCACTCGTCAAACCAGCCGTTCTGCGGCTTCCAGTCGATCGGGTGATCTTCGTAGCGAGGCTCACCGTCGAGCACCGGCTTCACGCGCTTCAAGCCGTAGTTCTTGAGCGTCGTCCGATAATTGGGAGCGTTCGCCGCGCTGTGCCCCGACTGGAACATGTTGAAGCTCAGCCAGTCGTCGTTGTGGAACCACTGCGATGAGCCGCTGCCGCCTTGCGGATGAAACGTCATCAAGTGATTGCCGCCGTCCCCCTTCTTCAGTCCGCCGGCCATCGCGCGGATGATCGCCAGGTGACCATCGTTCTCCGGGTTTCGGTCGCCGCCAAGGATCCAGATGATCGACTTGTCGCGATAGCGGCGGCCGAGAAACTCGCCATAGGCCGCGGCATTGTTGGATGTGAAAATCTCCGGACCGACGCCCCATTTCTTGTTCCATTTGTCGCCCCACGTGGGCAGCATTCCGATGAACATGCCCAGCGACTCCGCCTTGTCGACGATGTAATCGACGTGGCGGAAGTAAGCCTCATTGGGCTTCCGCGGATCATCGTTCTCAAGCGGCAGTTCGCCGTACGCGTTGGGCGTGTGCAACCCGTCAAGCTCCGCCAGCACCACCGCCTGGATCACCGTGAATCCCTTGGCGGCGCGGTCGGCGAGGTACAAGTCGGCTTCTTCGCGATTGAGCCGGTGGAACAGTTCCCAGGCGGTATCGCCAAGATAGAAGAACGGCGTACCGTCGGCGTGCACGAGATGCCGCCCGTTGGTCGAGACTTTGAGCCTCCCGAGACTCAGATCGACCGAGTGCACCGGTTCCGACCCAGACGACGCGGACAACAACGTCACCGCAAACAGCATCGCCGCCAGTTGAACATATCGTTGCATAAGACAAGCCCTCGAGGATTCCAGTAATCGGTCACGCTGATGAGACGGAAACCAATCCGTCCTTCGTCAAAGTTCAATGGATCGCGGCTACGGCGCCGAGGCCACGATCGCCTCGTACACCGTTTCCGCCGCCAGTTTGTGCCCCTCGGTTCCCAAATGGGTGCGGTCCCAGGCGAATAGCGCGGCGCGGGCCGTCTCCTCTCGGCCGGCAGCGTGAAACGCCGCGGCCACATCGGCCAGCGCCGTTTTCTTTCTGTCGGCCACAGTTCGGGCCGCCGCGGCCAACTCCTCCATCGTCTCCCAACGCTGAAGCGCGGGGCAAGTGCTGATGAGCAGGATCTCGCTCCGGCCCCCGGTCAGGCGCCGCAATCGCTCGATCGCCATGTCGAGCTTCTTCTCGAACTGCGGCCCGCGCATCCCGCCGTCCCAGTCGTTGAAGCCAAACCAGATCGTGATCAGGTCCGGGTGAGGAGTGTCTTTGAGCCATCGCGGCGCCAGCACCAGGTTCTGCGTAAGCTGCGTGCCGCCAATCGCCGGATTGACGAGCGCTACGTCGCCGCCGAACTGCCGCTTAAGCCTTTCGGCGAGCAACTCCGACCACAGCACCTCACGATTGGCCCAGTGCCGCTTGTCCGAGAGCGAGTCGCCCATCGTGACGATCGTCACTGGCTCGCCTGCCTTGAGCTTCGCCAATAGCTTCGGCGCGCCGCCGCGGGCGGGCGTGTAGTCGGTCGCGTCGACGGGAATGCTCGCTTCGAGCGTGACGTGGTCGATTGTGAACGAATGCTCCGGGTAAGAGCCCCAGTAGAACCATTTGCCGAACCACAGGTTGCCGAACCGCGACGGGGCGTAGCCCTGCCCGGGCTCAACGATGTCTCCGGCGGGCAACTCCGGCACGAGGTCCGACCAGGCGACGGTGACCTTTCTCCACTCCGTGGAGTCGATCGGAAAACAATACCCGTAGCGCAGGGCATAGTCGGAGCCGTCGATCATCTCCAGGCCGCCCCAGGTCGCGGAACCGTCTCCCTTCACCCAGAAGCTGATCCCGCCGGCGCGGTCGAATTCCGGTCCCGAACGGACCGGAGCCGTGAAGAAGCCGCGAGCCCCTTCCTTGAACGTGAAGCGGCAGGCGTTGCCCAGCCGGCCGGGAACGACCTCGATCGCTCCGATCGGCTGTTTATCGGCGCCCGCAGTCGGCTGATGCCGCGCCGTGTCCATATCGAAAAGCACCGCCGCATGTTTTTCACTGTCAGCGCCATGGGCCAGGCGAGCGGCGACGAGAACCACCAACCCGGTGAGCGCGCGAAACCAAATCGTTTGAGTCCTCATGGGACAGGCTCCGGCCGAGGGACAAACCGCGTCCGTAGCTTAGCTGGCGGTCAATAACCCCGGCAAGCGTCGGCTTGATTTCTCGAACCAACGTCCATAGACTTCCGCACCACCCGAACAGCGGATTTCGCTGACAACCTGAACGCCAACTATTGAACTTCAGGTTGATCGTGCAACGAGGGCGACCAACGGGAGCCCGGCTCAAGGGGGCAACCGGATTGAAGGCATTGCGTTATCAACCTGAACACCAATAAGCCTTGTCTGAAGGATCCTTTTCATGTCTGACGATCTCGCTCACGTGACCCCACGAAGGAATTTCTTGAAGAGCGTTTCTGCTGCTGCCGCGGCGACCGGCTTGGCTGCGGCTGGCGGCATGGCAGCCGATGATTCGCCGGCGGCAGGTACGAAAACTCTGCCCACGATGAAGCTCGGCGAGCACACCATCAGCCGCATGCTGGCTGGCTGGAACCAGATTGGCGGTTTTTCACACGCCACGCCGCACCTGTCGCGCTACATGCAGGAATGGTTCACCGTCGATCGCAGCGTCGAATTCCTCACCCGGTGTGAGAGCGAAGGAATCACCGGCTGGCAATTCGACCACTGGGAAAAGGGGGTCGACATCATCCGCCGGCTTCGCGAGCAGGACACAAAGCTGAAATTCATCTGCCTGCATGCCGAGCGGCCGCAGGACGCTCCGCCCAAGAAAGTGGTTGACGACACCGGCTGCATCGCCATCGTCCACCACGGCGGCGTGACCGATTCCCTGTTTCGCGCCGGCCGAGCGCACAAGGTTCGCGATTTCGTCAAGCGGGTGCACGACTCGGGCGCCATGGCGGGCGTTTCAACCCACAACACCGATAACATGAAGCGGATCGTCGATGAAGGCTGGGAGAACGACCTCTTCATGTGCAGCTTCTACAACCTCACCAAGTCGGCCGAGGAGCAGATCGCCGAGGTCGGCAAGGCGACCATCGGCGAGCCGTTCTTCGAGGGCGATCCCGACAAGATGACCGCCCTCATGCGCCAGATCGACAAGCCGTGCCTCGCTTTCAAGATCCTGGCCGCGGCAAGGAAATGCTGGAGCAAGAACGCCGTCGAGAGGTGCTTCCAGTACGCCTATCTCAACATCAAGCCCACCGACGGCGTCATCGTCGGCATGTTCCCCGTCTATTCCGACGAAGTGGCGGAGGACACCGAGTATTGCCGCAAGTACGCCGCCAGCCGCGCGTAGCCGCGGCCTTCACACGACCGCGCTCGGCTCCGGCTCTACCTCCAGAGCGGCGGACGACAGCATCCGGTCCAGCGCGGCCAGTGCGATGTGCCAGGGGGGCTGCGCGTCAAGGTACGTCTGCCACCAGTCGGAGATCACCGGCACCAGATCGCCGCCCGAAGTTCCCGCAACCCGCCATCGCTCCAGGGCCGTCGGCAGCGCGTCGTCGGGCGCGGAAACGAGATCCATTTCACCGGCCGCCGCCAGCACCGGCGGCACCATCGCACACGCGGCAACCAACGGCAGGTTCCGCGGCGGAATCCCTTCGCTGAAGATCGGCACTTCCAGATTAAGCTGCGCAACGAGCCATGCCAGACGAAGCACTTCCGGCAACTCGGCCACTGGGTCGGCTGCCACCGCTTCCAGCCGCACGTTGTTGTAGACCAGGTGCGCAGCGCCGTCGCCCCCGCACGCCGGCCACACGAGGATCACGTCGGCTGCCGGCACGACCACGTTCGTGTCGGTCCGCCGGGCGATCGCTGAAAGCGTCGCCGGGCCGAGCGATGACCATTGCTCCCTGAGCCATTGAGCTCCCTGGGCGACCCGATCGACCAGGTCGGGTACCGCTCTTCGCACGGCCGCTTCCACTTCGGCGATCCATCCTGCCAGCCGCAGCGTTGTCGCGTCCGACGCCTTCCCGTAACCGATCGTCTTCCGCACCACGAGATCGGCCAACTGGCGGTTGTTCTCGATCCCTGCCGAGAGGGGAATAACGTGCCGCCAGAAGGCATCCTCGCAGATGCCGGCCGCGGCTATCTCCTGGCAAAGGCCCTCGGCGGGCTCGCGGATCGCTGCTTCAAATTGGGCATCGGCAAGCGGCCCGCGGCCGAGCGCCCGGGCGGCGTGAAAGCAACTGGCCGAATGGCTTGCCAACCAGCGGAGTTCCAACGACATGCCGGCTCCTCCTGTCAGAAGCCTAGCCTCCGGGTGTACGCCGGGCAAATGTATTGGCCCGCCAACCCCCTCCGTGGTGGCAATAGCCGCCCCTAAACCTCCGCAACTCGGACCGACCGGTCCGGTCTTCGGCGCACGAGCCCCGTTTGCCGGGTAGTCCGATGGCCGAAAACACGGACCCGTCCCCTTCTGTCGCGCCGCTCTTTTGGTGACGTCCAGACCTGTGGCATTTTCTTAATAATCTTGCCATACTGAGTGACGCAAGGCACACAGGGCTTCTCGTTCGCAGGGGGAGAAGGGCCAAGTTGGGCGAAGACGGGAGCGCGACGCTCCAAGCTTCCCTTCCGCGCGAACAGCAACTTCTCATATCAAGGAGATGACGCGGTGAGCGGCACGAATGGCTGGATGCGTCTTCAGGACAAGACTCGTCGCCTCGGCAGCCCGCGACTGCTTTCGGCGACTGTCTGCTGGATGGTAGTCGGATCGGTGCTCGTCGCGGGCATTGCTGGGTGCGGCGGTGGCGGATCCGAGCAAGCCGCAAGCGACACGGCGCAGCCGGCCGCTCAATCGTCCCCCAGCGAGGCTCCGCCGGCGGCCACCACTACGCCCGCGGCCACCACGCCACCGGCAGCCACGGCGCCACCGGCGGCTACCACCCCGCCAGCCAGCGCGGCGGCTTCCGAGCCACCGCCCCAGGCACCCGCCGAGCAGCCCTCGCCGGCCGCCGAGGGCGCTCAGGAGCCGGCTGCGGAGACGACTGCGGCTGCGGAAAAGCCGCTCTTTCCCGATGACGTCTCCGCGTGGCAGGAGGACGATTACCTGCGGGCCAAACGCCGCCGCGATCCGCGCCTCGTCGATGCGCTGGCCTACCTGGGCGAGAGCCGCGCCGGCGATCCGCAAGCGGTGCGGCTCCTCACCGACCTCTTGCAGACGCCCGAAGAACCGGAACCGGAACCCAAGCCGGTGCCGAAGGAACAGCCCAAACCAAGGCCGCAGGGGATGGAGGGCTATCCGGGCATGCCGGAAGGGATGCCCATCGGGTCCGGCCCTGGCGGCTACGAAGGCGATTATTCGGCCGAGATGTACGAGTCGGAGATGATGGGGCCGCCCGAAGGAATGATGGAAAGCTACGATGGCTATGATGGTTATCCCGGCGGATCGGGGCAGAGTGCTCCCGAGCATCCACCGCTCACGCTGGGCTACGCCGGACTGACGGGTGCGATCGTCCAGGCCCTGGCCGCAAACGGAACCAATGAAGCGCGCCAGGTGTTGGGGCAGTTGCTTGCCGGGAGCCTGAGGGCGGGCGGCGAGCGGGCAGCCGTCTCCGCCGTCATCAAGGCTTTGGCCGACTACCCTTCTGCCGAGAACGAGGCCATCCTTTTCGTGCTCCTCACCGATCCGCAAAAGCTGCGGCCGGATGAACAGGCTGGCATCACCAGCGGCAGTCTGCAGGAGACCGTGACGCAGTTGGTGGAACGGTCGGCGTCGCCCGCAATGCGCGCGCGAGTGGCCGCTTACGTCGCTGGCCAGACCGCGTCACCCGAGATGAGCGCACGGCTGGCGAAGTCGTTGACCGCCTCGCACCCCTATAACGTTGCGGCGCAGATCGCTCTCTATCAGCGCGACGAGACGGGCGCCCAACTGAAGCAGAACTTCGAGCGCTATTTCACGACCTACAGCGCGAGCAGTCTGGGACGCCTCCTGGGCGCCGACAAACCGGAGCCGATCGGCGCCGAAGCACTCGCGATGCGCGGTGCGGCCGCGGCCGCCAACCGCCCCTTCAACGCCTTCGGCGATGATGCCAGGCTGCCGACCACTACGACTCCCGGCGGCTACCCGGGCAGCCCGCCTTCCGGTTACCCGACCGGCTCGGGCCCGGAAGGGTATCAGGATCCATCCGCGACAGAGATGATGCCGCCCCCCGAGATGCCTTCCCCCGAGATGAGCGGATACGGTGAGGATATGATGATGCAGGGTTACGGCAGCGGCCGGGCCCAGTCCGGAGCGGCCGACACCGTGTCGGAGAAAGCGTTTCAGCAGACCGCGTCGAAGGATGCCACGCTCTCCGCGACGCTTGCCCAGCACCTTTGGAACCCGGCGCTCGTGCGGTTCCTCACTGCCCGCCTCGACAAGATCGAGTCGCTTGAGAAGGACGCTCAACTGGTCGCATTGGCAAGCACTGTGCCCCACAGTGCCGTGAGAACGCAACTCTACCGGACCATCAAAGCCCATTGGAAGGAGGGTCCGCAAGGCCTGAAGGCAGCGTCAAAACTGCCCGAGAAAGCGCTCGTCGATCCCGGCTACCTGCTTGTGGCCAAGTTCTTAAGCCGTCAGCGCCCCCCCGTGGTCGTCAAACAACGACGCGGCGATCAGCCGGCGCAGCAAGGCCCCGAGTTCGCGTGGCTGAACAACAGCTACGAGCTATCCCGAATGCTCTGCGATCGCTTCAGCAAGGTGGCAGCCGCGCCGGTAAGCCAAGGCGATAAAAAAGACCCCGCCTTGGCCTCATTGCCGCTCGAACTGCCTCCAAACGCCAATGTCGTCGGCGTGCACACCGCCAATCTCTTGCAGGAGGGGGGCGGCAAGCTCAAGGGTCTCGTCGATCCGCTTCGGATGCACTATGTCCGCATCGAAGAGGTTGGCAGAGTGGCCACGGCGGCCCGTCCATACACCCGGCAACTCCGCTCCGTCGAAGAGCGGCCCGTCAAAAACGGCGTCTGGATCGACTCGCTGCACGCCGAGGCTGAGAACCGCATCCAGCACTCGGTCGACGTCTTCATCGTCCGCCAGTCAGCCGATCAGCCCGCCCAACCCATGGACGCGGAAGGCGCCTACGGCAGCGGTCCGCCGTCGCCGAAGCCTGCCGTCGCAACCACCGAAAGCGGCCCGATCGTGATCGAAATCCTCTCGATCGAATCTACCGATTTCGAACGACCCGAGTAGCTCCCGAATTGAATGCGGCGATGCGTTGCGCCAAGTCTGCGCCCCGCAATCCCCGGCCCAGCAAACCCCTGGGCCCGCAACCGCGTAGCCGTCATCAACTTTTTCCCTCGTTCCCACGCTTCGCGTGGGAACGCACCGGCCGGACGCTCTGCGTCCCCCTATCGGCGCCATCGCTCGTCCAATGCGGCCATTCCACCTTAGGCGAGCGGCAGCAGAGAAGTTACCAGTGGGACCGATCTGTAATCCGTCCCGGACCGAACACGGATTCTGTCCTAAGCCACTCGGCCGGCAGTTCCGTTCCTGCTCCCTTGCCGTAACGGTGGCGGAATGAGCACGAAGTTGAAGACAATGGATTCCAGGATGGCATTTCGTGTGAAACCTGGTTTGGAGAGCATTCCTATCTCACGACGCGGGCCGGTGAGATCATCGAGGAAGAATCGCTGGGCATCCTCGATCGTTTGAAACAATCCCGTTGACGGCCACAAGAGGCCGACGCGAAGCTCAGCGATGGCACGAGGAATTACGACACACTCCGGAGGCAATTTACCATGCGCGGACTCTTCATCGCATTGATCATCGCAACGGCCGTCCGGTCCATGCAGGCGGCCGAACAGCAAACTGCGGCCACATCCGCTGCCGACAGGCGGCCGGCGAAGATCTGGAATCGAACGGCCCCGCTCGGCGAGACGCCGAAGCACGTCACCGACGCCTACCCGCTGTCCGACCAGGGCAACGAGGGCGGCTGGATCAAGTTCGAGCCGATGAGCGACGAGTTCGAGGGCCAGGATCTCGATCTCGACAAATGGAACCGCGGCATGTACTGGTGGAAGGGACGGCAACCGGCGCTGTTCAGCGACAAGAACGTCACCGTGTCGAATGGCAAGCTGCACCTGACAATGCGCAAGGAAAAGCTGCCCGCCGAGGCGGAAAAGCTCGGATACAAGGACTACACCAGCGCCGCCCTGCACACCAAGGGGCGTACCGGCTACGGCTACTACGAGGTCAAAGCCAGGCCGATGAATTCCGCCGGGTCGAGTTCATTCTGGTTCCAGGTGGAGGATACGCCGGGTTGGCTGACCGAGATCGACGTCTTCGAGATCGGCGGCAAGGCCGAGGGATTCGAGCGCAAGTACAACATGAACCTGCACGTCTTCCGCACGCCGCAGGAAAAGAAGCACTGGAGCGTCGGCGGCGTGTGGGAAGCGCCCTGGCGGTTCGCCGATGACTACCACGTCTTTGGCCTCGACTGGGGCGAGGACGAGATCCGGTACTATGTCGATGGCGTGCTCGTCCGCTCGGTCGAGAATACGCACTGGCACCAACCGCTGTTCCTGATCTTCGATTCCGAAACCATGCCGCAGTGGTTCGGGATGCCCGATGACAAAGACTTGCCCTCGACATTCAGCGTTGAGTACCTCCGGGCGTGGAAGAAGCAGTAGCCTCCAATAGCAACCACGGAGACTTGCGATGAGATCGACAAGCTGTGCATTGACGAAGCTCACCATGGCCTTCAGCGTCCTTTGGCTGGCAGGGAAAGTCGCCCTGTGCGCCGAGATCGTCGTCGAAGAGAACATCACCTACGGAAAGGCCGGTGACGCGGAACTGAAACTCGATCTGGCCCGACCGCAGGGCAACGGGCCGTTTCCCGCCATCGGGGGCAATTAAACGG
>JAXGPP010000026.1:0-95316 GCA_040766885.1 Thermoguttaceae bacterium
ATCGGAGCCGTATTTGCCAAGGTAGTACCGTCGCCCCTTGTGCTGGACGAACGCTTGGCCGGAGCCCTTATGCAGCCGGTACTTGGGGAGAGAAGGTCGGGCCATGAGAGTGCGTCTCCTGTCTTCCAGGTCAGGGGTAGAACTACCCCTTTCCCATCTGACTTAGAGCCGCACTTCCGACCATCGGAAGGTGACGCAACTACAACGTCCGGCAGAGTTTATGTTCAGTGGAGCCGAGCGGGATCGAACCGCCAACCCCAGGCTTGCAAAGCCTGTGCTCTCCCAATTGAGCTACGGCCCCGAAGGCCTCCGGCGAGCAGGGCCATGCCCCGAGGACACGCTGGGCCAGGAGATGCCCCAGTGCGCGCACCTGGATTCGAACCAGGGACCTCCGCCTTATCAGGGCGGCGCTCTAAACCAACTGAGCTATGCGCGCGATCAACGGTTCACAAGATTACCATTTACCCCATCGGCTGACTACCCGGTCGTGAGCAAGCAATTCTACTGCCAAGATGGTCGCTGTCAATTCGCAGAACCACCCATTCTGGGCGTACTGCCTGACCCTAGGCGCCATGCGGTTCTGCCAGAACCGCCAACCAAACGAGCACCAGCGGGCCGGTTGGGTTCGCGTGCACGATTGGATAGCGGTCGAACGGCCCGGTCGTGGCATGTGTCCAGATCTGGCCGAGCCTCTAAAATGGGCGAGTCGGCGAGCGACCGGAAATTGCTACAGACTCAATCGGCTACAAACGTTACATTCCGCTGTTGAGGGCGAGCTCTCGGGTTTGGCAGGTGCCTTTGAGCGGGGTTCCAGAACCAGGCTCCCTGCCCGACGCGAGCGAGTGCCTGCCGGTCCGGGAGGAGTCTCTGCGCGGTCGAATCCGCATCGCCGCTGAACAAGCCGAACCAGAGATCGCGGCGAACCGGATGCGGCAGTTTTGAGGTGGCAAGCCGCCACACCGCTCCCCAGCAAATCACAAGACCAACAGATTCGCTCGGCAATCAATCTGCTCGAAATTCTACGGAGGGAAGAACTCATGAATCAACCATCGTGGCATCGGCTGGCCCAAGCTTGCGTGGCGGCGGCCCTACTGGCTGCCGGGTCTGTGCAAGGGGCCACTCCTTCGGCCGAGCAGGCCCTGCAACTTACGCCCATCCAGAAGGATGTCGACTACGACCGCCCGTCGGCCGACCAAGTGGCCAAATGCACCGTCACGGCAACCAAGGCCGGCGGCGGCGTGGGCTGGATCGTGAGCGACCCGAACGGCCTGCCGCTGCGCAAGTTCGTCGACACCAGCGGCCGCGAGAACAAGCCCGACAACGTGGTCGACCAGTGGAGCTATTACAAGGACGGCCTGGAGGTCTACCGCGACATCGACGCCAACTTCAACGGCAAAGCCGATCAATACCGCTGGTTCCACACCGCCGGAATTCGCTGGGGTCTGGACCAGAACGAGGACGGTGTGATTGACCAGTGGAAGCAGATCTCGGCTGAAGAAGTAACGGCCGAGATCGTCAAAGCGATGGTCGAACGAGATCCACGACGGTTCGCGCGTGTGGCGCTGACCGCCGCCGAAGTCCCCACGCTCGGACTCGGCGCCGCCAAAACCAAGGAACTGGGCGAACGGGCGGGCCAGCTTGCCGCGAAGTTTCAGCAGGCCCTCGAACAGAAGCCGCTGGCCGCCGAGAGTCGCTGGCTCCAGTTCACCGGCAACCGGCCGGGTATAGTACCGGCAGGAACCGATGGCGGCACGAAAGACGTCACCGTGTACGAAAACGTAATGGCGATCGTCGAATCCGCGGGCACGCACGGGCAGGTTCAGATCGGCACACTGGTCCGAGTGGGAGACGCCTGGCGTGTGATAGATGTTCCGCAAGCGGTCACCGGACAGGAGACGCAGATCGCGGGGTTCTTCTTCCAGACGGCCAATGCCGAAGCGGCCATGGCGCCCACCGCCGGTCCGAGCGAGTCGACCCAGAAGCTGCTGGCGAATCTCGAGAAACTCGACACGGCCGCCGCCCAGGCGACGTCACCCGAAGAAGAAGCCAAGTACAACGCGCAGCGAGCCGACGTGCTCGAACAGATCGCCACGGCGGCCACCGACCCGCAGGAACGGGCGATGTGGTGGCGCCAGTTGGCCGACATGGTCAGCGCCGCCACGCAATCGGGCGGCTACCCGGAAGGCGCCAAGCGGCTCGACGCGCTGTTCACCAAGCTTCAGCAGGGCAACGACAAACAGCTTGCCCCCTATGTCAAGTTCCGGCAGTTGATGGCCGAATACGGTCTGGCCGCCCAGTCGGCGTCGCCGCAGGACTTCGGCAAGGTGCAGTCGGAGTGGCTCAAGAAGCTTGAGCAGTACGCGTCTGATTATCCCAACAGCCCGGATACCGCCGAGGCGCTGCTGCAGTTGGCCATGGCGCAGGAATTTGCCAACGAGGAAGAAGAGGCCAAGAAGTGGTACAGCCGCATCGTGTCCGACTTTGCCCAGGCGCCGCAGGCGGTCAAGGCGGCTGGCGCCAAGGCGAGGCTGGAGTCGGTGGGCAAAGTCCTGAACTTCCAGGGCAAGACTTCCTCGGGCGGCACGGTTGACCTGGCGAGCATGCGCGGCAAGGTCGTCCTGATCCAGTTCTGGGCCACCTGGTGCGAACCGTGCAAGGCCGACATGGCGACCCTCAAGGAACTGGTGAACAAGTACGGCCGCAGCGGGTTCAACGTGCTCGGCGTCAGCATCGACTCGACCCCGCAGGAACTGGCGGCGTACCTGCAGCAGAATCCCTTGCCGTGGAACCAGATCTGGGAAGAAGGGGGCCTCGATAGCCGCCCCGCCAACGAGCTTGGCATCCTCACCCTGCCGACGATGATCTTGATTGACAAGACCGGGAAGGTTGTCAACCGTAATATCCAAGCTGCGGAGCTCGACCGAGAAGTGCAGAAGCTGCTGCAGTAGCGCACTGCGGCGTCGTTTGTCGCGGCGTTCCTTCGTCGCGATCACGAGCAACAAGGCCTGGCAGGCATGTGTCTGCCGGGCCTTTCCTGTGAATCCGCCCGCGAGTGGCTAAGACGCACGCCGGCGCGATATCGGAGGCCGTTCCGTGGGGTTCTTCAACTGGCTGAGCGGAAGGCGGGGTGCGGTTCAGGTAGCCGCAGACCTCATCTGGTTGACCGGACGGGCGAAGCTGGCCGGCATCGAGCGCCAGATCGGCGCTGCCCTCGCCGGTCCCGATATACCCGATGCCGTTTTTCTTGTCGCTTACTTTCAGGAATGCCTCGACGAGCTGAACGCCCTGGCAACCCGAGCCAGATTCGATAGGGATCGGGTGCTAATCGTTTCGTCGTCGGCACTCGAAGGCCGAGCGGCAGAACGGGGTCCCGACGCGTCCTGCCATCTCTTGATCATCGTTGCCGAGAGGCATCCTCTCCCCTCGCACGACGACGCCCTACTGCAATTCGCCCGCAGTCTGTCCTGCCGCTGCCGGTTCATCCAGCACGCTTCGCTGGAAGACCCGCTGTTGATGGCATTTGCCGGCCCGTGGGTCGAGGACGTTCTGCGGCGTCTGGGAATGACGGAAGAACAGGCCATCGAAAGCCGGATGGTCCGCCGTCGCATTCGGATGGCCCAGCAACAGATCGCCAACCGAGCCATCGGCGATGCCCCGGCCGCGTCGGCGAAAGCGTGGATCGAACGCAACTGCCCCAACATCGCGTAGCCGCTCACGGTTGACCGGAAACGACTGCCCGTCGTGGCGCAGCTCGGAGAATCATTGCGCAAGTGCGCACTCTGGCGTGCCGATGTGGTCGTCTTGTCTCTGCCGCTTGCTCGACGCGAGGCTTTATCAGTGCCTTGCCCCGCTGACGATTCCCGCTCGAATCGCTACGGCTCGACGACGGTGAATTCGCCGCGGGCGGTCGCATAATACGGCGGTTGTTTGCTCTCGGCCTGCACCTCCGCGAGATGCTTGCCGGGGGAAAGCTCGACCGGATCCAGTGCCAGCGCGAAGTGGTGCAGCATGGTCAGCCCGATCTTGGTGTTCTCGGCGGCATAAGACGGCATGTCGCGCCACGGCCCTCCGTCGAGCCGGATCCGGGCTCGGGCCGAAGCCGGCGCGTCGTAGCAATTGAACACCAGGCGACCCGGCTGACCGCGGACGAGCGGCTTTTCGAGGCCTTGGAACTCGCCCGGCTCGTCGGCGCGCGATTCGGCCGACGACTGGTAACGGTGCGCGACGTCGGCGCCATTGACCGACACGATACGATAGCCGCGCGGCGTGCCGTCGACGCCACGTTCCACTCCTTCGCCCGACTGAAACCAGCTTCCAGACAACGAGATCGAGCCGGCATACTCGACTCCATCGACCATGATTCGCTCATTCTCGTGCATGTGTCCTTGGAACACGAGCCGAACGCCGTGCGCGGCGAACAAATCGGTGAGCGTCTTTCGGTTGGTTACTTCCCAGTAGGGCGCGTTGGGCGGGTTCTCACGGCGGCGCTGGGGGTAGGTGGTCACGATGGGAATATGGATGCCCACGATGATCGGTTTGTCGGGGGCCTGCATCCGCAGGTCGGCGCGCAGCCACTCGAGCTCGCTGCCTTCGATCGCGCCGTGGACGCCTTTGTAGTCGTCGACTCCGCGGATCACCTTGTTGCCGTCCAGCACGATGCAGTGGACGGGCCCCCAATCGAACGAATAATACGTGGGCCCGAACAGGCGATGGAACTCCTCGCGCGGCTCGTCGCGATCCACCAGCATCTCGTGATTGCCCGGCCCGTTTCGCACCGGCATATCGACCAGCTTGAGGCATTCCTGCCACTTCGCGCCAGCGCGGCCTTGCAGCGTGATGTCGCCCTGGGCCCACACGAAGGCCGGCTTGGGCTCCAGGGCGTTGATTTCGCGCAGGCTGGCCTCGGTCTTGGCCAAGCCGACCTTTCCGCTCTCCACGTGCATATCGGTGACGAAGACGAACTCGAACCGGTCGGGTTGCGCCATAGGCTCGAGTTGGAAATCGGCCCGCCGGGCCGCCAAAGCTTTAGCGGTCGGCACGTAAAACGACTCGGTCCAATAGCCGCGCGGCGTGCTCACGAACACGAACGGCCCGCTCGCCGGACCGACGGCCAGCATATAGCGTCCGTCGGCATCGGTGGTCGCCGCGCGGTAGCCATCGGAGACGACAACTCCGGCCAGGGGCGTGCCCGACGACGTCACCCGGCCTTCGATGCGGTCGGCGGCAGGCGTGCCGGGCTGTTCGCTCTCCGCTTCGACGATCTCGACTCGGCCGCCGCCGACTTGTTGGTTGAGGATGTGCGTTTCGGCGTTGCCTTGCTGGTCACTTGACGCCTGCCGCACCACGCCCCGCGGGTCCGTGGGTGCGGCTTGGCTGGTGCGCATACAAGGGCTCGCTGCCAGCGCCGCGGCCAGACACGGCGTGCAAACCAAAAGCAAGAGGCGGGACATGGCGGACTCCTGGTGCTCTTTCAAATCGTGAAACCACAATGGGTCTGGGAACATCCTCTCCTCGACATCGGAAAGCACGGGTGTGCCTCATCCCGAAGAAGCGCATTGTCCGCCGGCCGCAAACGCAACACAACGCCCTCCGCCGTCCAGTTTCCTGCCGCCAAGCGTCGCCGCCCCCTGCATGGAAGGGCCGATTCTTCCGGCCGGGAGAATGGACGGGAATGAAATGGGAGGCGGTGGCAGCCGGTCGGCCTTGACAAGGGGTATCACCCTGTGCGACGCTGGCTTATCATGTTGTCATATAGTGATCCGCGCTGCGGTCGAGGGCTGTCGCGATTGCAGGCCGGCCGGCGAAAACCTTCGAGCGGGGCCGGATGTCGATCAAGGCAATCCAGCCGCACGGCCGTTGCATGAACTCGGCTTGATCCCTGCGCGAGCGGCAGGTCGGAGAACCGGCATTGTGTTTCGAAAGGAGCAATGACGTAAAGAATCCCTACGCGTCGCCTGGTGTGACGGAGACGGAGGCAGGTGATCGGGGCTGGCAGGAAGTTGGACTCAAGGAGCGATTTTCCCTCTCAAGGGAAGCTTGGATTGTGTTCGCTCTCGGGGTTGTTGTGGTGCTCGCCGTGCAGCCGTTCCAGGCGACCGGATCGATGCCGCTTGACCGTCTGCCGGGTTACGTCATGGGAAAGCTTGTGGGCCTGTTGATTTTCAGTCTGGTGCCGGCACTGGTGGTGTTCTACGCTTCCAGGCGAAGCCGGAAAGCCGCTTCAATCACCTTCATCGTGGTTGTAATCCTGGCTATGCTCGGACAAGTCGGTGAGGCGATCGGCGATCTTCGCGCCAGCGCTAATCGGCCGCAACCTTTCGTCGGACCGGGTCAAACCGGCGAGTGAAGATGGTTCGGCGGCGTTGGCCGCGACGCAGTTAACACTGTGGAAAGCCTGTACCCCCCACTTGGATTTCGCGACCCTCCGGCGTACCATATGCGTAGGAGCAGTGTGCCCGGTAAATTGAAACCCCTCAAGTGGAGTGGTACGCACTTATGGCAGTGATGTTGACGGAAACGGCCGCCGAAGAAGTACGGCGGATTATGGAAGCGCAGAAGCTAGATGGCGACACCGTGCTGCGGATGGGCGTGGCTGGCGGTGGCTGCAGCGGCCTGCAATACTCGCTCGGGTTCGATACCGAGTACGACTCGAAGGTCGACGCCCGGTTTGAGCAGGAACACGGCGTGGCCCTGGTCACGCGGAAGAAGTTTGCGCTGCACCTCGACGGCACGACGATCGACTTCCAAGAGAGCCCGATGGGGCGCGGCTTTGCCATCGAGAACCCGAACTACAAGTCGGGCGGAGGTTGCCCCGGTTGCGGCGGTCACTGATCGAAATCGCACCTGACGCGTCAATTCGATTTCGCATGTCCGCGGGGACGGCCCTCACAGGGGGCGGTCCCCGCGGTGCTTTTTTTCACGGTCCGCAGGCTCCAGACGCCATTGTTCACCGGCGGGGCGGCGAGCGGGTAGTTCGCGGGAAGCAGGTTCGAGCGGCTTCTATTTGCTTTGCCGGGCGGGCGCGTAGCGGTGCTCGAGAAAGTCGCCGACGTAGATCAGGTATTCAAATGGGAGGGAGTCCTGGCTGACTTGGTCGCGGATCGTGGCGAGCGTGCCGCGGATCACCGCTTCCTTGTCGGCATAGCCGGCGTGTTTGACGATGGCGACCGGAGTCTCGGGCGGATAATTGACGAGCAACTTGGCGATGAAGCTCTCGAACTCGGCTCGCATGGTGAAGAGCACCATTGTGCTTCGATGAGCGGCGAGTTTCTCGATGGTGTCGGTCTTACCCGGCCAATCGGTGGAGGAAAGGATTACAGCCTTCGTTCGGTCGCTGGTGGTGACCCCCTTGAGCAGTGCGGCGTTGCCAGCATTGAAGGAACTGACACCGGGGACCACGATCGGATCGAGATCCTCGAATTCCTCGAGGCACCATTCCCACGGTCCGTAGATTAGCGGATCACCGCTATCGAGAATGGCGACCGTCTTGCCGTCGGCCACCGCCTGTCGGACCTTGGCGATGAACACCTTGCGGCGGGCGTCGAGTTGTTCGGCCTCCTGCCGTTCCGCGCCGTCGAGCGTTGCTGGATCCTTGCCGTAGTAGGGGAACAGACGCCAGAAACCGCCGATCACCTCTTTGCCTTCGAGGTACGCCGGGAACTTCTGCTGAATGTTGTCGGAGCAGAAGAGCAGGTCGGCTTTCTTGATCACGTCGATGGCCCGCAGGGTGATCAGGTCTGGATCACCGGGACCAACGCCGACCAGGTACAGTCGCGAGGTTCGGACTTCCGCGCGGGCCGGATCACCCGAGAACAGAAGTGAAGCTGCGAGCGCCAGCAGGACCGAACGGCGTGCGAAACGGGCACGGTTCATCAGGGACTCCTTCATTGGTGCGTGGCCATGGTATGACGTTTTTAAAATAGGTAACACCACACGATAGTCGGTCGTTCCAGGAGATGCAAGGCAGGAATCGTAAGGGAATGCTTTCAAACGATTTGCGCTGACTCGGCCGCCGTGAGGGGGGGTAACGGTAGGAAGCGCCAGGGTGTTGACAGGCGGGACCCGTGGCAGTAATACTATTCCGAGTTTTGTAATATCTTGTAGCTCTATCGCCGCAACGGTGTGACGAGGCGGCGATCCCGCCGATTTCCGAGAGGGCCCGAATGTACTCCCCTCGCTTCTCCCGGTTTGGATTCACACTGGTCGAACTCCTGGTGGTGATCGCGATCATCGGCGTTCTTATCGCGCTGTTGCTGCCGGCCGTCCAGGCGGCCCGCGAGGCCGCACGTCGCGCGAGTTGCGTGAACAACCTCCGGCAGTGCGGCCTGGCCATGCACAACTATCACGATACGTACCGCGTGTTTCCGGGCGTGGGGGACACGCCGACACGGTGCTTTTCGGTGCAAGCCCGGCTATTGCCATTCTGCGAACAGAGCGTTCTGCAGGAGTTGATCGATTTCCGACAGCCACTGTTTTTGGGACCGGCAGGAGCCGTGTACTTGAACCCGGCGCAGGCCGCGGCGGCGGCCGAGAAGATTTCGCTGTTCCGCTGTCCGAGCGACGGCATGGACGATCATTACACGCAATACCAGATCGGAGCGCCGGGCGGGGCGTTTGCTGGAGGGAACTACGTCGTGTGCAGCGGTTCGGGAGAAGGAACCAGCTACGACATCCGCTACGCGACGGACGGCTTGTTCTACTACAACTCGGCGTGCAGCTTCCGCGACATCACCGACGGCACTACGAACACGATCGTGATGGCCGAGTCGCTCCTCGGCTCGCATCGCGACAACACCGGCCCGACACCCGAAGACTCCCAGCGTCAGGTCGGATGGCCCTCAGGGCTCCGCTTCGGGAGTGGCGGTCCGGGGTTCGCGGGGGTGGTGAATCCCGACGTGGCGGCGCTGGCCGCGAGTTGCACGTCGTGGCAGGGGAGTCGTTGCTCGGCGTGGATCGTGGGGCGCCCGCTGTACAGCGTCTTTTCCACATACATGCCTCCCAACACGCCGGTCCCCGACATCGCCGGACAGCAACACATGGGGTTTTTCGCCGCGCGGAGCAATCATCCGGGCGGAGTCAACGTGCTGCTGGGCGACGGTAGTGTCCGTTTTGTCGGCGACACGGTCGACGCCCGCCTCTACCGGGCGCTGGGCACAGCGAGCGGCGGGGAAGTGATCTCCGGCGACGCTTTTTGAAGCGGTTCAGCGGTCGGCGGGTTCTGTCGAGTTGGGTTCGAGTGCAGGTGCTTTCCAGGGAACGGTGGCCGCCTCGGCAATGTGCCGATCGAGCTCCTGTTTGAGCCGGACATACACTTCCGGTTGCTGCGCCGAGACGTCGGATTCCTCGTGCTGGTCGGCGGCGAGGTTGTAGAGGCGGAGCGGCTCGCCGGGAGCGTTCTGCAAGAGCTTCCAATCGCCGTGGCGCACCGCGTAGTACACCCGGCCTTGATAGCGCCGGCCTCCTTCGAGGCGTGGCCAGAACAGGTAGCGATCTTCCGCAGGCTGCGACTTGCCGAGCAGCGTCGGCAAGAAGCTGCGGCCGTCGATGGGAGCAGGGGGCGCTCGGCCGGTCAGGTCGCAGAGCGTGGCGAACAGGTCCATCGTCAGCGCCACGCGATCCGTCTGGCTGCCGGCGGCAATCCTGGCGGGCCAGGCAACACAGGTCGGCACGCGGAGGCCTCCTTCGAGCATGTCCTGCTTTCCGCCGGCGAGCGGGGCATTGCTCGAGCCGTGCGGCAGGGAGCCGCCGTTGTCGCTGGAAAAGACGACAAGCGTATCCTTGGTGCGGCCGCTCTCTTCGATCGCCGCCAGCACCCTGCCAATGCCGGCGTCGAGATGTTCGACCAGCGCCGCCAGGCGCGCGCGGAGTTCGGGCACTTGCGGATGCGCCGCCCGATAGCGGTCAAGCCATTGCTCAGGCGGTTGCACCGGGCTGTGCGGAGCGTTGTAGGCGAGATAGAGGAAAAACGGCTCCGGGTGCCGATAGCTGGAAAGCCACTCGACGGCCCAGTCGGTGAACAGATCGGTGGCGTGTCCCGGCGGATCGATTACCTGATCGTTGAGCCGCATGTAGTTCTGATCGTGGCGGCGATGGTGATAGTAATCGTCCATCATGTCACCGAGGAAGCCGTGGAAATGGTCGAAGCCGCGCAGGTTCGGCAGATTCGGCGCTTCGAGCCCGAGGTGCCACTTGCCGATCATCGCCGTGCGGTAGCCAGCCTGCTTGAGCACCGCCGGCAGCAGCGCCACCTGCGGGCTGAGGTACCCCCAGGAGTTCTCCGGATGGGTGCGGATGACGCCGGGCACGCCGACCAGATCGGGATAACGGCCAGTCAGCAGGCTGGCCCGCGTCGGCGAACAAACCGTGCAGTTGGCGTAGAACCGCGTGAACTTCATTCCGCGGGCGGCGAGCCGATCGATATGCGGAGTGTGGAGGTCCGTGGCTCCGAAAGCACTGAGGTCGCCGTATCCCAGATCGTCGACCAGGATCACGAGCACGTTGGGCCGCTCGGCTGCGGCAGCGGGGTTGGCGGCCAGAGCGACCAGCAGGCAAAACAGCAGGACAAGAATGTACGGGAGTCGCATGGCAGTCTGCCTCCGGGCTTCGGAACTGGACGGAGAGTGCTCATTGATAACAACGCTGCTCATACGTAGCAACCCGCCGCGCGATCCAGACGGCACCGGCCCATCCTGCAAAGTGCGGACTCCAGCGACTTGGCGGTGGAACGGGGAACTCATTTCGGGCCGCCAGCACGCCGCGTTGCCGGCCGGTCTTCACCCGCGTGCAAAAACTCGTGCGATACAGGCTCGCTATCGGCCTTGCGACGACGCCAACCTCGTCGCGATCGACCTATAGATACTCAATGGTCTCAAGAAGGCTGATACGTCATTTTTTGGGATGGCGAGGCGGGCCGGGTGCGGTGCCCCCCCTCTAAACGGTTGTTGTTAATGCCTGGAGGGGTTTGTGTCGTCGTCGTAAATTGTTATGCGGATGAATCTTATAGCATTAGCACGCCTTTGTGAACGAATCAGTATTGATTGCTGACCAGGTAGTCGGTATACTGAAACGGCCAGCATGAAAGGAGTGTCAATCCGTGCCGAAGCTGACAGCGATCCGGAAACAAGCGCTCGACGAGATGATGAAGGAAGCCTTGTTCGAGGCCACGATCGCTGTGCTTACCGAACACGGTGTGGAAGGGATGACGATGGACCGCGTGGCGCAGGCCGCGGGTATGGCCAAGGGAAGTCTTTACAACTACTTTCGGAGCAAGAAGGATTTAATAGAGTTTGTCTATGCGAAGACGGTCGATCCGGTGTTCCAGAATTTGACGGAGATCGTGGCCAGCGTTCAGCCCGCGGCGGACAAGCTGGCTGCGCATCTCCATATGCTTCTGGGACACGTCGCCACGCATGCTGAGGTCTTTCGGCGGTTGTTCGACGACGACACGGCGCAGGGGCTGTTGCAGTCGTCGGAACGGACGACTCGCGAGGCGGTGAGCCAGAGCCTTGCCGAGGTGATTCGCCAAGGAATCGACGAGGGGACGTTCCGGCCGGCCGACCCGTTCGTGCTGGCTAACATGTTCCTCGGCCTTTGCCGGGGCGCTTTAGTATGCCGGCCCATGCTGGAGGACCACGAACTTCGGGAGCGGGTTCACTGTCTGATCATGGAGACTTTTTTGCACGGAGTGGCTGCCGAAGGCGGCCGAGTGTGACAAGAGCCGAGTGGGGCGGCACGATGGACGGGCACGAGGTGGGCAGGCATTGACAGGACAGATCAAGAGGCTTCTTTGGATGCTCGCGACTTTCTCCGCGCAAGCGGCGTGGGCGCGTACTCCGGACCGCCGTTCGCGGCGGCTCGACGTGGACGCACTCTTCCGGCGCGTGACGAACACCCGACAGCAGCCGAGCGAGTCTCAGGTGTCATACGAATGAGTTCGAGCACTGGAGCAAATGCGATGAATCGGCGGACATGGGGACCGTTGGTTGCGGCGGTTTCGCTCGTCATCCTTGCGATGACGGGTTGCGGCCAGGAACAGCAGGCGCCGCCACCGCAGATTCCGGAAGTTGCCGTGGTTACCGTCCAACCTGAACCCGTGCTGCTGACTTCGGACTTGCCGGGCCGCACCGCCGCCTTCCGTGTCGCGGAGATTCGCCCCCAGGTCAGCGGTCTGATCGAGAAGAGGCTGTTCACCGAGGGGGCGGACGTGAAGGAGGGAGAGGTCCTGTACCAGATCGATCCCCGTCCGTTTCAGGCGGCGCTGGATAATGCCACCGCGAGCCTGGAAGCGGCGAAGGAAGCCGCCGAGCGATCGCGGTCGACGCTGACTGCGAGCATTGCCAACGTCAAGCGTCACGAGGCGATTCTGACCCTGGCGACCACGAACCGCAAACGGTACGAAAACCTGGTCAAGAGCAATGCGGTCTCGGCCATGCAGCTCGACCAGGCCATATCGGAGATGAGCACGGCCGACGCCGGGCTCCGCGTGGCCCAGGCGCAGGTGGAGAGCGACCGCAAGGCGGTGGACGCGGCGGAGGCGGCGATCAAGCAGGCCGAGGCGGCGGTGGAATCGGCCCGGATCAATCTTGCATACACCAAGATCGCTGCCCCCATCTCCGGCCGCATCGGCCGGTCGGAGATCACCGAAGGCGCCATGGCGACTGCCTATCAGGCGGTGCCGCTGGCGACCATCCAGCAGTTGGATCCGATCTATGTCGACGTGCCTCAATCGACGGTGGAACTGAATCGGCTGAAGCGGAGCCTGGCAAACGGGCGGCTCAAAGAGAACGGCACGGATCGGGTCAAGATCGTTCTCGAAGACGATACCGAGTATCCCCTGGAAGGGTCGCTCAAATTCCGCGACGTGACCGTCGATCCGACGACCGGATCGGTGATTCTGCGGATCGTGGTGCCGAACCCGGACGGCGTTTTGCTGCCGGGGATGTTTGTCCGGGCGATTGTCGAGGAGGGGGTGAACGAGCAGGCGATTCTCATCCCGCAGCAGGCCGTTTCGCGCGATCCTCGCGGCAATCCGATTGCGCTGGTTGTCGACGACGAAGGAAAAGTGGAGCAGCGCGGGCTGGCGACCGATCGGCGGGCCTTCGGCGATAAGTGGCTCGTCTCGTCCGGACTGACTCGGGGAGAGCGTGTGATTGTCGAGGGTCTGCAGAGGGTGCGTCCCGGGGCAACGGTCAAGGTTGTTCCGCTGGAAGCCGAGGGGACCAATGCCGCGAAGGCCGTGAGCACGGCGCAGGCGGCCACCCAGTTGAACTGACGGAGTTGCACGGTGCTATCGAAATTCTTCCTGGATCGCCCGGTATTTGCGTGGGTGATCGCGATCATCATGATGCTGGCCGGGGCGCTGGCGATCTACAGTCTGCCGATCTCGCAGTATCCGCCGATCGCGCCGCCGTCGATCGCGATCGACTCCTTCTATCCGGGGGCGTCGGCGAAGACGGTCGAAGACAGCGTGACGCAGATCATCGAGCAGAAGATGACCGGCTTCGACAACCTGCTGTACATGTCGGCCAACAGCAGTTCCTCGGGCGCGTCGCGCATCGAGCTGACGTTCACTCCCGGGACCGATCCCGATCTGGCGTGGTCGCAGGTGCAGAACAAGCTGCAATTGGCGATGGCGAGCCTGCCTGAAGTGATCCAGCGCCAGGGCGTGAAGGTCAGCAAGTCGACCCGCAACTACCTGTTGCTGGTGGGCCTGATTTCGGAAGACGGCAGCATGAACGGGGAAGACCTGCGCGACTACGCCGTCTCAAACGTCGAGAAGGTGTTGGCCCGCGTCCCCGGCGTGGGCGAGGTGGAGGCCTTCGGTTCGCAGTATGCCATGCGGATCTGGTTGAATCCCGAGCGGCTGACGCAGTATGGCCTGACCGTGGCCGATGTGACCGCCGCGTTGCGGGCGTACAACGTCGAGGTATCGGCCGGCCAGTTCGGCGGCATGCCGGCCGTCGACGGCCAGCGGCTCAATGCCTCAATCATCGTTCAGAACCTGCTCAAGACGCCCGAGGAGTTCGCCGCCATTCCCGTGCGCACGAATTCCGACGGGTCGGTCGTGCGGATCGGCGACGTCGGGCGCACCGAGTTGGGCACCGAATTCTACGACAACGACAATTACTACAACGACAAACCAAGCGCCGTGCTGGCAGTCCGCCAGGCTCCCGGCGCTAACGCCCTGGACACGGCCGATGCGATCCAGGCGAAGATGGAGGAATTGAGCCGCTATTTCCCGCCGGGGATGAGGGTTGTCTATCCGTACGAAACGACACCCTTCGTCGAAGTGGCCATTGAGGACGTGGTCCGGACCCTGTTCGAAGCGATTCTGCTGGTGTTTCTCGTGATGTACCTGTTCATGGGGAACATGCGGGCCACGCTCATTCCGACGATCGCCGTGCCGGTGGTCGTGCTGGGGACATTTGCCATCCTCGGCCTGTTTGGTTTTTCGATCAACATGCTGACCATGTTCGCCATGGTGCTGGCGATCGGACTGCTGGTCGACGACGCGATCGTGGTGGTCGAGAATGTCGAGCGCATCATGAGCGAGGAGGGGCTTCCGCCGCGCGAGGCCACCCGGAAGTCGATGGACCAGATTACCAGCGCCCTGATCGGCATTGGCCTGGTGCTCTCGGCCGTGTTTGGCCCGATGGCTTTCATGAGCGGTTCAACCGGCGTCATCTATCGGCAGTTCTCGGTCACGATCATCGCCGCGATGATGCTCTCGGTGGTGGTGGCGCTGATCCTCACGCCGGTGCTCTGCGCGTCGCTACTCAAGCCTGTACCGAAAGGGCACCAGCCGGCCGAAGGGGGCGTGTGGTTCCTGCGGCCGTTCTTCCGCTGGTTCGACCGGACTTTCTTCTGGGCGCGCGAGATGTATCTTAGGCAGGTCGGCCGCGCCCTGACGCACCGCCTGCGTTACCTGACGATCTTCGTACTCATCGTGGCGGGCTTCGTTTTCCTTTTCCGCCGCATGCCCACGGCCTATCTGCCCGACGAGGACCAGGGCATCCTGATGGTCCAGGCAATTCTGCCCGCCAACGCGACGCTGGACATGACCAAGGAGGTCATGAGCAAGGTGCGGGATCACTTCCTGGTCGAGCAGAAGGATGCGGTGGAATCCTGCATGGTCATTTCCGGCTTCAGCTTCGCCGGCCGGGGCCAGAATATGGGCATGTCGTTCGTGAAGCTGCGGAAATGGGAACTCCGCGATCGACCCGAGTTGAAGGTCGCGGCCGTAGCGCAGCGCGCCATGGGCAAGTTTTCGCAGATCCGCGAAGCGATGGTCTTCGCTTTCGCCCCGCCCGCGGTTCTCGAACTGGGCACTGCCAAGGGATTCGACTTCCAGTTGCAGGATCGGGGCGGCGTGGGGCACGACGCCTTGATGCAGGCCCGCAACCAGTTGCTGGGCATGGCGGCGGAGGATCCGCGGCTGGCGAAGGTTCGCCCCAACGGCATGGAAGATGTCCCCGAGTACCGGCTGGACGTCGACTGGGACAAGGCCGGCGCGCTGGGAACGCCGATTGCCGCCATTCACGACACGATCCGCGCGGCTTTCGGCAGCGCCTATGTGAACGACTTCATCCAGGGCGGGCGCGTCAAACGCGTCTACGTGCAGGCGGATGCGCCATACCGCATGCTGCCCCAGGACATCGAGGCACTTTACGTCCGCAATGAAGCGGGGAAGATGGTTCCGTTCTCTTCCTTCGCATCGGGTTCGTGGACGACCGGTTCGCCGAAGCTGGAGCGGTTCAACGCCTTCCCCTCGATCAATATCCAAGGCGAGGCCGCCCCTGGAAGAAGCTCGGGCGAGGCGATGCAGGCGATGGAGGAACTGGCGGCAAAGCTCCCGCAGGGCATTGGTTTCGATTGGACCGGGCTATCGTATCAGGAACGCATGGCCAGCTCGCAGCAGGGCATGCTCTATGCCTTCTCGGTCCTGGTGATCTTCCTCTGCCTGGCGGCCCTCTACGAGAGTTGGCCGGTTCCCATCTCGATTCTGATGGCCTTGCCCCTGGGAGCCATCGGCGGCGTGATCGGATCGAGTTGGATGGGCCTGCCCAACGACGTCTACTTCCAGATCGGCATGTTGACCACGCTCGGCCTGACCACAAAGAACGCCATCCTCATCGTGCAGTTTGCCAAGAACCGTACTGAAGAAGGGATGGACTTGATCTCAGCCACGCTCGAGGCGTCGAAGCTGCGCCTGCGCCCGATCGTGATGACGTCGCTGGCGTTCGGCTTCGGCGTGTTGCCGCTGGCCTTGGCCAATGGGGCGGGTGCCGGCGCGCAGAACGCCATCGGCATTGGCGTGCTTGGGGGCGTAGTGACTGCCACATTCCTGGTCACCTTGTTCGCTCCGCTCTTCTACGTGATCATCTACCGGCTGTTCGGCCAGGAGCGGAAACCGCCGGAAATGGCCGTCGCGATCGAATGAACGACTGAAGATCAATCGCGGCATGTCTGGAAGAGCAAGGGTGCGAGGCAGCCCCTTGCTCGTCCGCATTTCTTGTCCCTCTCCGGGCGTACAGGCGATACCAGTTGCGCCGGTCGTACGGGCCTTTCCGCGAATACTGATCGCTTCAAGCCGGAAACGACGATCCTACCGACAGTTCACTACGTGCCGGTTGTTTCGGAGGGACTGTCATGGAAGAGGGTCGAACGACATCATTGACCGCACCATCCGCAAAGCCGACGGCCACCCCTCGCCGCGCGCGCCGCGCACGGGCCCGGCTTGTCATGGCAGCTCTAACCCTGGCGCTTTTTGCCGGTTGTACCAGTTGGCGCGAGTATATCGCCAATGGTTTCAAGGTCGGCCCCAACTACTGCCGTCCCGCCGCCCCGGTTGCGCAGCAGTGGCTCGATGCGGGGGACCCAGCCCTCGACACGCGACGGATTGAAGATGCCGCCTGGTGGCGGACGTTTAACGACCCGGTGCTTAACACGCTCGTGGACTGCGCCTATCGCCAGAATCTGACGCTGCGCGTGGCGGGGCTGCGGATCCTCGAGGCCCGCGCCCAGCGAGGGATTGCCGTCGGGAACCTGTTTCCGCAGTCGCAGCAGGCGTACGGCGACTACAACCGCACAGCAATCAGTTCGAGAGGTTTTTCGGGGTTCATTCCCGACCGTTTCTTCAGCGAATGGACGCTGGGAGCGAACCTGGTGTGGGAACTCGACTTCTGGGGCCGTTTCCGCCGCGCGATCGAGGCGGCCGATGCGAACCTCGACGGGACAGTGGAGCACTACGACGATGTCCTCGTGCTGCTGCTGGCCGACGTAGCCCAAACCTACACTGAGGTGCGGATTGCGGAGGAGCGGCTGTCGTACGCCCACCGGAACGTTGAAATTCAGAGCGGCAGCCTGCGATTGGCCGAGGAGCGCCTCCGCAACGGCGCCACGACTCGTCTCGACGTGACCCAGGCCGTCTCCAACCTGGCCCAGACCGAGGCGGCCATCCCGCTCCTGGAAGCCACCCGGCGGCAGTCGATCAACCAACTCTGCATTCTGCTGGGCATCCCGCCTCAGAGCCTCGACGAACTGCTGGTGCCGCATCGCCCGATTCCCGCCGCTCCGCCCCAGGTGGCCATCGGCATCCCCGCGGAACTGCTCCGCCGGCGCCCGGATGTCCGCCGCGCCGAACGGGAGGTCGCCGAACAGAGTGCGATGATCGGCGTGGCGGTAGCCGACCTGTATCCCCAGTTTACGATCAACGGCACGATCTTCCTCAACGCCCAGAGCTTTGAAGAGCTGTTCAACGCCGACGCCATGGGCGGATCCATCGGGCCGGCGTTCCGCTGGAACATCCTCAACTACGGTCGCCTGGCGAACAACATCCGCGTTCAGGAGGCCCGCTTCCAGCAACTGGCGGTGCAGTATCAGAACGTCGTGCTGCAAGCCAACCGGGAGGCCGAAGACGCCATCATCGGCTTCCTCAAGTCGCAGCAGAGTGTCCGGTCGCTCGTCAAGAGCGCGAGTGCGGCGGGCGAGTCGGTGGAGATTGTCTCGGCGCAGTACAACGAAGGCACCGTCGATTTCGACCGCGTGTTCAACGTCCAGCAGTTTCTGACCCAGCAGCAAGACCAACTGGTCGTCGCCCAAGGCGAGGTTGCCCAGTTTCTGATTCAGCTTTATCGGGCTTTGGGCGGCGGCTGGCAGATCCGCTTGAGCAATCCCATCCAACCGGGGCCGATGGCGACGGGCGAACCGGCGGAACCTGTCCCGGCGCCCGCTCCGGAACCGGCCCAGCCCATGCAGCCGCCGCTGGCGAATGAACCCGATCCGCGCTAGCTTCAAGCAAGCGCCTGCCACGTCCTCCGAACCACTGCAACGAGTCGAGATCCGCCTCCATGAGCTTGGCAAAACTTTGCTTGAGAATCCGGTCCTTGAGCCGACTTGGCCTGGGCCACCAGGCAGTCCTAAGGCAGTCTTCAAGATGCGGCCTGGGAGTGCTGAGTGTTCTGTTGCTGACGCAAAGCCTGGCCGCGAGCGACGCGTGTTTCGACCCTGTGGGGCGGGAGCTTCGGTGCACGTGCCCGGCTGCCATTGTGTGCCGGTGTCCCGACGATTACTGCTCGAAGCCGCTTCCCTGCCCGCCTTGCCCGGTACGGGTCACGGCGGACGACTACTGTGCCAAGCCCATGCCTTGCATCCCGTGCCTGTGCCTCAAACCGTGCCCGGATGACTACTGCGAGAAGCCGCTTCCCCGATTCTGCTGGCCCGTAAACAGGGAGTACTATCGCTGCCCGCCGGGAACCGATGCGGCGGCCGTTTCGGTCACGGCGGCTGGACCGGCGACGACGCGGCACGCAAGCCATTCGCGATAACGCCGCCGAGAGGGACACGTTATCGGATCGGGTTTTCGTACCAGATCACCCCCAGGCCATGGCGGTGGCCATCGCGGGGTTCGCTTTCCTCGCAGGCAAGGACGTCGAGATCGCCGTCGGCGTCGATGTCGACAAGTTCCAGGCGGTCGAACTTGATGCCGGGCGGGCCGCTGATGTCGCGGCCGTTCCACGCCACGTCGTGTGGGTCGTCCGGAGCGCTGAGCCAGACGACGCCGGACAAGGGGCCTGCAGCCGCTTCACAGCTCAGCACGAGATCGGACCGGCCGTCGAGATCGATGTCGCCGACGGCTGCGGCCTTTCCGGTGCCGACGCCCTTCGGCATCGCCAGCGGCACCTCCGTCCAGCGTGGCTGAGTGCCGGAGTTTCGGAGGAAGAGCAGCAATCCGGCGTCGCGCGTGGCCGCGGCGATGTCTTCCAGATCATCGCCGTCGACACGGCCAAGAGAGAGGAACATGATCTCGTGATCCCGCCCGCCGACGAAATGATTCGTCCAACGCTCCGTTCGCGCGGCGCTGTGGCCCGGGTTCTCCAGCCAGCGGCAACCGCGGGAGCTTCCTTTTCGATCGGTCGTGAGAATGTCCAGGTCGCCATCGCTGTCGATGTCGACCGCTTCAAGCGACATGATCCAGCCTGCCGGGCCGATCGGATTCCATTCCCAGCGGTCGAGGCGCCGAGGATCGTCAGGCGATCGAAACCAACCGATCGCCGCCTCCGGGCCTTTGCCGCCGGCAATGAGATCGAGTCGGCCATCGGCGTCAATGTCGGCCGGAACGACGAACATCCACATCATGCGCTCGCGTGATGGTGGCAGAAGTTCGGTTCGCCACTGGGCGGCATCGAGCAGTTTTTCCCGACTCGCCGGCCCCCAGTGGACGAAGATCGTCCGCGTTCGGCCTTCACAGGAAGTGACCACTTCGAGCCGGCCATCGCCGTCGAGGTCGGCAAGGACGGCATCTTCGACGTCAGGCGTTCTTCCCACGGTGACTGCTAGCCAATTCCCTTCCACGCCGGCGGGGCCGGGATTCAGGTAGGCCCGGGTGACGCCTCCTTCCTCCCAGCCGGTAACGATGTCGAGTAGCCCGTCGCCGTTGAGGTCGCCCAAGCGCACGCCGTCGGCCCCTTGCGACGTGTCGTCGATCACGTGGCTGACCCATGGCGCACCGGTTACCTGGCCATTTCCGGCCGACAGCACAAACAGCAGCAGTGTGGAGGCAAACATCGGGCGACGGCATCCGATTGTGAGGCTCAATCGACCCCTGCCAGTTAGCGGGGAAGGCGATGGTATTATGGTCCGCGACGCGTTTGGCTGCCAACGCTCCCATTGCCGATGAAGGTCAGACCAACTTGAGCGGCCGAGAGGGGCGGGTTATAACGCGGAGGACAAGATGAAAACTCAACATCGAGGAATAATCGTGCACCGTACGCGATACCTTCTCGCCGGCGTCGTCCTGGCTGTGGGCGGGACCACCGTGCTGGCGCAACCGGAGCCCGCGCCGGATCAAACCAGGGAGCGGCAACAGTATGAGCAGATCATCTCCACGGTGGAACCGGGGCTTAAGGGATCTGCCGAGCGCCTGCCGGCGTATCTGGCGGTGTTTCAGCGAGAGTTGATCAACGACCGGCGGCTGTTTCCCTTCACCGTCGCTGCCCGGGCCGAAGAGGGCGGCCGGATTGCACTCGATGGCGCTGTCGGCTTCCGCGAAAATCGCGAGGCACTCGTCAAATTCCTGCAGCATCTCGGATTTGAAGACCTCATTGATCGAGTCGAGGTACTGCCCTCGTCGAGCCTGGGAGCCGAGCAGTTCGGACTGGTGAGAGTCGCACACGCATTTCTCTACGATCGACCGGGCGAGCCGCGCGAAGTGCTCGATAACTACGTGCTCGGCGCACCGGTGTACCTGCTCAAACCCGCAGGCGATGAAGCCTGGCTGTGTCTCGGGGCGGACGGCTACGTCGGCTATATCGAGGCCGCAAGCGTCCGCCGGGTGGGCGTCGAGCCGTTCGACCGCTATCAGAGCGGCCCGCAGGTCGTGATGCTGAAGAACTACCAGTCCGACGGTTTGCTGGTTCGCCTTGGCGCGCGGCTGAAGTGGATTGCCGACGAAGCGGAGGGCGTTTCGGTGGAGTTGCCATCGGGCGATCTAACGAAGATTCCTCGAGACTTTGGTGTGGTGTACGAAGGGAAGCCGAGCCAACGAGTCGAGCGAGTGTTGGCGGCGGCGCGGCGGCTCTTGGGCACGCGGTATGTCTGGGGCGGCAACACGTCGGCGGGAATCGACTGCTCGGGCCTGGCGCAGATGTCATTCGCCGCCGAGGGCATCAATCTGCCGCGCGACGCCAGTCAGCAAGTCTACATGGGGAGACTGGTCGCGACACGGTGGCATCGCACAGGTCTGCGTCCCGGTGACACGCTCTACTTCCTCGGCGCTCGCGGCACGGTGACGCATACCGGCATCTACCTGGGCGACGACCAGTACATCGAAGCGGTGCGGCCGGTGGTCCGGGTCACGAGCTTCGACCCGGCCGATGCCGAATACGACGCCGCGCGCGCCGCGGCCTTCGCCTTCGGCAAGCGTCTGCTGGAGTGAGGCTTGCTTCGAGAGGCAGCCGCGTTCGTTTGGCGTGGTATCTGACCGCCGGCGCAATCGGTGATCTTCCGAGAACGCGCCGCTCGGCGGTCGCGCCGCATCCACGTGCCTATAATAATCGGGGCACACGCAGGATCACCACAAGGAGGGTGCGCGATGACCAGGGTGTACGTTGTTTTCTACAGCATGTACGGCCATGTCTATCAGATGGCCGAGGCGGTGGTCCAGGGTGCAAGGGAAGTGCCAGGTACGGAAGTCAAGCTGTTCCAGGTGCCCGAACTGGTACCCGAAGAGGCCCTCGCGCGAACCGGGGCGAAGCAGGCTCGCGACGCCTTTGCCCATGTCGTGATCATGGAACCCGACCAGTTGGCCGAGGCCGATGCGATCATCTTCGGCACTCCGACCCGATTTGGGAACATGTGCGCCCAGATGCGGCAGTTTCTCGACCGCACCGGGCAGTTGTGGCTTCGCGGCGGGCTGGTGGGTAAGGTCGGGAGCGTGTTCACCAGTACGGCCTCGCAGCACGGCGGTCAGGAAACGACGATTACCAGCTTCCACACGACGCTGCTGCACCACGGCATGATCATTGTCGGCGTGCCGTATGCCGAGCAGCGATTGGTGGTCATGGACGAGGTGAGCGGCGGCACTCCCTACGGAGCGTCGACGCTTGCCGGGGCCGATGGCTCGCGGCAGCCGAGCGAAAACGAGTTGGCGATCGCCCGCTATCAGGGCCGGCATGTTACCCAGATCGCCGCCCGGTTGGCCGCTCGCGCGTGACCGCGCCGCCGCTGGTCATCGCGTCTGCCCCACTCCCTTTTCGGGACAACCTTTCAGCGGTAGGATTGCTCGGATTGGTTGGGTAATGGCGAGCAACCATCGTGTTTCAGGAAACGAACATGGCAGCCCCGGCGGCGGATGAGGTGCGGAATGAGGCGCAAACGCGTGGACACGAGCCCTACGTGCCCGACGACCGTCGCATTCCGGAATTCACCGTTTCGGCGGTGTTGCTGGGGGCGGTGCTGGGGATTGTCTTCGGTGCCTCGTCGCTTTATCTCGTGCTCAAAGTGGGCATGACCGTCTCGGCCTCGATCCCCGTGGCGGTGCTGTCGATCACGCTCTTTCGGGCATTTTCGCGGGTCACGGGCGTCCGCCGGGCGACCATCCTCGAGAACAACATCGTCCAGACAACCGGGTCGGCGGGCGAGTCGATCGCCTTCGGCGTCGGCGTGACCATGCCGGCCTTGATGTTGCTGGGATTCGAGATGGAAGTGAGCCGAGTGCTGATCGTCTCGGTGCTCGGCGGCTTGCTGGGCATCCTGATGATGATCCCGCTGCGCCGGGCGTTCATCGTCCGCCAGCACGGCGTGCTCAAGTACCCGGAGGGCACCGCCTGCGCCGACGTGCTTATCGTGGGAGAGCAAGGAGGCGCCAGTGCGAAGACGGTCTTCGTCGGTTTCGGGTTGGCGCTGCTGTACCAGGTGTTGTGGCAGGGGATGAGGCTCTGGAAGGATACGGCGCGGCGCTCGCTCGACTGGTTCGTCGGTGCGACCGCGGCGATCGAGGTGAGTCCGGCGCTGTTGGGCGTGGGCTACATCATCGGCCCGAAGATCGCTGCGATCATGGTCGGCGGCGGCGTGCTCGCGTCGTTTGTGCTCATTCCGGCCATCCGGTTCTTCGGCAGCGGAACCACGGAAGCGATCTACCCGGCGACAGCGCCGATCGCCGCCATGAGCGAGAGCGATTTGTGGGGCGCTTACGTGCTTTATATCGGCGCCGGCGCGGTAGCGGCCGGCGGCATCATCAGCCTGATCCGCGCACTGCCGCTCATCCTGTCGTCGATCCAAGCAGGTTTGCGCGACGTTCGCGGCGCGGAAGGAGGGCCGAGCGCGAGCGCGGTTCGCCGCACCGACCACGATCTGTCGCTGCGCGTGGTGGGCATGGGGGCGCTATTGCTGGTGGCGATGGTCTGGATCTACCTGACGTTCTCCACCGCGGGGGACGCGGCGCTCAGCCCGGCCTCGATCGCCGGCACGATGCTGGGGGCGGTGCTCATCGTGCTGTTCGGCTTCCTGTTCGTCACCGTGTCCTCGCGGCTCACGGGTGAAATCGGTTCATCGTCGAACCCGATCTCCGGCATGACCGTGGCGACGCTTCTGCTGACATGCCTGATCTTTCTCCTGCTGGGCTGGACGGCGCCAGAGCACCGTCTGCTCGCACTGACGGTGGCCGCCATCGTCTGCATTGCGGCGTCGAACGGCGGCACGACCTCGCAGGATCTCAAGACAGGCTATCTCGTCGGCGGCACGCCGCGGTACCAGCAGATCGGGATCATGATCGGCGCTTTCTCGTCGGCGCTGGTGATCGGGTGGATTCTTGTGGTGTTGAACGAGGCCGCGACCGTGTACTCCACGCGCGATTTGCCGGCGCTCAGCCAGCCGCTCGACGTCGGCCAACTTGATGAGATCGAGTCGGCGCCCGACGATCCTGCCCAGTACCATGTCTGGCGCGTTGGCGAAGGCAATGAGCAGGGCGTGCCGCCGGGCAAGTATCTCGTCAACGATCGGGGCGAGATCCGCTACTTGGTCGATCCGGGCATCAACGGCCGGCTCGCCCGTCGCGACGACGGCACCGAGGTGCAGAAGTTCCAGGCTCCCAAAGCGCGGCTGATGTCGCTGATCACCGATGGCATACTCACGCAGAAGCTGCCCTGGACACTCGTGCTGCTGGGGGTCTCAATTGCCCTGGTGCTCGAACTGTGCGGCGTGCCATCGCTGCCGTTTGCGGTGGGCGTGTATCTGCCACTTTCGGCTTCGACACCGATCTTCACCGGCGGCATGGTCCGCCTGATCGCCGACCGCTTTGCCCGCGGTGCGGCGGGGGGCAGGCGGACCGAATCCGAGTCCGACATGAGTTCCGGCGTGCTGCTGTCGACCGGCTATATTGCCGGAGGCGCCATCGGCGGCGTATTGATTGCCTTCCTCTCGTTCAGCGATACGATTCCGCGTCACCTCGCGCAGTGGGAGTATGCCACCACGCCGGCCGCTGATGCGCCGACGCTCGATGCCCAGTACGAAGCCGCGGCCGCCGAGCGGCTTGGGCTGGCGGCGACTTCGATCCCCGAAAATCGTCGCGGCGAGGTAGCTTCCCTCGCCGAGGAGATCCAGGAACTGAACGCCGATCAGTTGCCGGTTTACATCCAGGTGCCCGCTGGAACCGTGGTGCGGCTGCCCGGCAATCGCGCGATGACTGCCGAGGACCGCACCAGTCTCGGTCAGATAGCGGAGGATAAACTGGGCGCTTCCTACCGGGCGACGTTGCTCGCCGACCTGAACCCCGATCTTGCACGCCCTGACCGGTTGCCGCCGGGTTCTCCGATCAAGCTCCCCCACCACGACTGGCCGGCCCTGGCTACGTTCGGCGCGCTGGCGCTGTTGCTGCTCGTCGTGGGGCTGGGGTGGTGGCTGTCAGCGCCGGTTGCGGCCCACCAGATGCAGCCGAAGGACATGCCGGGAGCGCCATAGGGCCGGCTTTCGGGTTGCCCACAATTCGTGAATCTGAATCGCCACTGTTCGCTACAACGGAGTATGCGTGATGAGCTTTTGCCGCTTGCTGCTGACCGGAATCCTCGGTTCGTGCCTTACGTCGCTCTCGCTCGCCGATGAGGGAATGTGGCTCTTCAACAATCCGCCTCGGAAGCTGCTGGAAGAGAAGTACCAGTTTCAGCCCACGGACGACTGGCTGCTTCGACTGCAGCAGGCTTCGGTGCGATTCAATAGCGGCGGATCGGGCTCCTTCGTTTCGTCCGACGGCCTGGTGATGACCAATCATCACGTCGCGGCCGATGCCCTTCAGAAGCTCAGCACGGCCAAGCGGGACCTTTTGGAGCAAGGATATTATGCCCGTTCGCGTGAGGATGAGCTGAAGTGCCTCGACCTGGAACTCAACGTGCTCATGGAGATCGAGGACGTCACGGAGAAGGTGAAGTCGGCGGTGACAAAGGACATGGAGGCCGCCGAGGCCGAGCAGGCCCGCCGGGCGGTGATGAACACCATCGAGCAGGAATCGCTCGAAAAGACGGGATTGCGGAGCGACGTGGTGACGCTCTACCGCGGCGGCCTGTATCACCTCTATCGCTACAAACGGTACACCGACGTGCGGCTGGTTTTCGCGCCGGAACAGGCGATCGCCTTCTTCGGCGGCGACCCGGACAACTTCGAGTACCCGCGCTACGATCTCGACGTCACGTTCTTCCGCGTCTATGAGGACGACAAACCGGTTCGCGTGCCCCATCATCTGGCCTGGAGCCAGGCGGGAGCGGGCGACGGCGAACTGGTATTCGTCTCCGGTCATCCGGGGCACACCGACCGTCAAAACACGGTCGCCCACTTGGAGTTCCTTCGCGATCGTTCCTTTCCGTTCGTTTTGAACGTCCTCCGCCGGCGCGAGGTACTGCTGTCGACCTTCAGCGAGGAGGGATTGGAGAACGCGCGGCAGGCAAAGGATGAGTTGTTCGGCATCCAGAACTCGCGGAAAGCGCGGCTCGGGCAGCTTGCCGGACTGCAGGATCCCGCGGTGATGGGTCGAAAGCGGATCGCTGAAGAGAAGCTGCGCCGGGCGGTGGCCGCCGACGAGAAGCTGGCCGAGCAGGCTGGCGATGCGTGGGACCAGGCGGCCGGGGCACTGGAAGTCTGGAATGGCATTCTCATGCGGCAGCGATTGCTCGAGAGCGGGCTGGCGTTCAACACGCAGTTGTTCGACATCGCCCGCGGACTGGTGCGCCTGGCCGAGGAATCGGCAAAGCCGAACGCCGAGCGACTCCGCGAGTATCGCGAGTCGAATCGTGCGTCGTTCGAACAGCAGTTGTTCTCGGAAGCCCCGATCTACAAGCAACTCGAACAGGTCAAGCTGGCCGACTCGCTCAGCCTGTTTGTCGAGATCGCTGGCGTCGAGAACGAACTCGTCGCTCGTGTGCTCGATGGCAAGTCGCCGAGCCAGCGTGCTGCGGAACTCGTGCTGGGGTCGCAACTTGCCGATGTGGCCGTCCGGAAGAAGCTGGCCGAAGGGGGCCCGAGCGCGATCCAGGCGAGCGACGACCCGATGATCCTGCTGGCGATGCTTGTCGATCCGCCGGCGCGGAAGGTGCGGAAGATCTACGAGGAGAAGGTCGAGGAGCCGCTGCGGCAGGCCTATGAGAAGATCGCGGCGGCACGATTCGCGCTGGAGGGGACGGACCTTTACCCCGACGCCACGTTCACGCTCCGCCTGGCCTTCGGCAAGGTGCTGGGATACGAGGATCAAGGGGAGCAATTGCCGCCGTGGACGAAGCTCGGCGGGGCCTATGCCCACGCCGAGGCCCACGGAAGCCAGCCGCCGTTCGCCCTGCCCGAGCGCTGGCTCAACGGGAAAGATCGGCTCGACCTTGATACGCCGTTCAACTTCGTTTCGACCGTCGACATCATCGGAGGCAACTCCGGCAGCCCGGTGGTGAACCGGCAGGGCGAAGTGGTGGGCCTGATCTTCGACGGCAATATCCATTCGCTGGTCTGGGACTTCGTCTACTCCGACGAGCAGGGGCGGGCCGTTTCGGTGCATTCCGACGCCATCCGCGAAGCCTTGCGCAAGCTCTACGACGCCGAGAAGCTGGCGGATGAACTGGGGCGGTAGGAAGAGGCGAGCGAATCACGGCTAATCGTCGAAATCTTCGGGCGTGGTTGCCAGGAGCGATTCGACGAGCGTATTGATCTGGGCGTCGAGGCGTTGGTGGTCGTCAGGCACTGCGGGTTCGGTTGCGCTGGCCAGCCGGGCCCGCTCCTGGCCGAGAGCATCGAGTTGCCGGCAGGCTTCGATCGCCTCAGCCGAGCCTCCGAGCACAGCGGCGGGGAGCGGGAACCGCCGCAGATGCTTGATCTTCAACTCGGCAAACGCGCGGCCGACGCGGGGCTCGATCGCGCGGAAGAAAGAAGTCGTCAAGCGGCTGTTGAGGATCGACGCCAGGCCGGGCAACCCCAGCGGGCAGGGGCGCGACGGCAGCGCCAGGAAGAAGTTGTTGCTTGCGTAGCGGCCAGAGAAATCGGCGGCGGCGAGCACATAGTCGCCGGTGCGGCGGACGAGCACCTTAGGCTGCTCGAACCACTCCGGCCGTCCGAGATGGGCATATCGGCCCGCGGCTTTAGCTTCTGGCATTGCGTCCAGCCGGATGTATCGCCCGCCCCAGTGGAGCAGGTACGGGCTGATCTCGTCGCCGCCAAAGTACATTTCGCAGCAGCTTTCATCGTGTTTCGCATCGCAGAACAACTCGCGGCGGATGTTGCCGCTGTGCACGCCTTCGTGAATCTCGAAGTAGTCGCCCAGGCAAGGCAATGCCGCCAGGCGGTCGAGCGTTGCCCGTTTCTTCTCGCTCATGCCCAGGTTGAAGGTGTACTTCGGCTCGCGCAGGAAGAGCGACTGGCGGATCCGCCGCCGTCGCGTGCCATGAGGTTCATGGATCGCGGCGTCGATCGCGTGCTCGGCATTTGATGTCTCCTTGATGCCGACGAGCGTAACTGTGTCGATCATCGCGTCGCGAAAGGCTTGTCCGTACCACTCGATCGACAGGATGCGCAACTGGTCCAGCAGGTATTTTCGCGTCTGGGGATAGTCTTTCAGCAGCACGATATCGGGAAGCACCAATCCGAGCGAACCGCCCGGCCGCAGCAGGCGCACCGCACGTTCGACGAACGGCCGAAAGAGGTCGTAAATACCAACCGATGACGGGTAGTGTCGGCGTATAAATCGCTTCCGTGCCGCATCGTCGGCCATCCGTTTCTGGCCCCACGGCGGATTGCCGATGATCGCGTCGAAGCCCTGACGGTCCACAAAGGCCTCGGGAAATTCCTCGGGCCAGTGAAACGCTTGGCTTGCCAGCGACTCGTGCTCCGGCCACGATTCGTCAAGGCTGAAGTTCTCGCGGCCTATGAGTGCGTCGCCGCAGCGAATCGACGGCTCGCCGATATTCGCCGCCACATCGTCGGCCGAGGCCCAGAGACGCAGCGACCAGCGGGCCACGTCGGCGGCGACCGGATCCTGATCCACGCCGCGAAGGCAGTGCCGCACCACCAGCGCGCGAGCCTCGGCGGCCGGGGGCACCGGTTCAGTGCCGTGCTGCTCGAACGCTTCGATCAGGCGAGCCGCCAGGTAACGGCCTGCCTCCAGCAGCAGCGCGCCCGTCCCGCAGGCGATATCGCAGACCTTAAGCTCGAGGATTTCGCGGGGAGTGCGGAGCACGCGGTTGTCGGGGGCCAATCCGACTGCGGCGGAGTAGACGAGCGGTTCGAGCGCTTGCGCGACGACCGCTTCAGCCAGTCGCCGCGGCGTGTAGTGCTGTCCCTTGGAGCGCCGGTTGGCGGCGGGCGCCAGGTAGAGTTCTCCGGCTTCAATCACCACGGGCTGACCGCACGCGTCGCGCCGCGCCAACCCGGCATACAGCATGGCACGATCGCTCGCGTCCAACGCTGGTTCGCCGCATGGCGGTTGCAGGTCGCGCCGCAGCGCTTCGACCGATCGGCCCGTTTGGCTGCGCAACCAGGCGAGGCATGGCTCAATTCCCTCGCGACCTTTGCGCTCCAATTCCGCCATGCTCACCCGGACAGAGCGGCCTTTGGTGGCTGCCAATTCCAGCATCGGTTCCGCAGCGCGAACGGCTGTGTAGTCCGAAAGACTCTCGTAGAGTGAGCCGAGATCCTCGATGTCGATCAACCGATCGCGAAGCGTGTTCAGTAGTGCGTTGAGTGCCGGCGCGCAGACAGTCGCGGCGTGAGCCCTGCGGATGGGGGGAAGGCCCTCTATCCGATTGAGCGGTTCGAAAACTTCTTGGGGCGCGAAAGCCGAGTATCTGCTTTCGAGCATCAAGCCGCCACGCGCAGCCAGATCCAGTGCAGCCGTCCGCATGACGACCTTCACCGCCGAATCGTAAATCTCGATCGCCAAACGACTTGGTAAAGACAGGGGGTTGGCCGTGTCCAACGCGCGAAGCAGAGCTTCCACCCCATCGCGTGTGCGGTCGCGGGAGTCGGCGAATGTCCGGTTTCTCGTGGGCACGATGCGGATTAAGCGAAACGATTGCGGTCGCGACGTGTTACATTATGTATATCGGAATAGTGTCGCATACCAAGCCGGGCCGTTGCGGCCACCCTGGGTTCCTGATAGAATCGTGCGTAGCCTTCCCCTAATCCTCGCCGTTGTTCCTGCCGCAACAAAGTGGGTTCAGCTCTGGGTGCCGATAGGTCGTCAGGGTAACCAGCGGAAGCCCGAATCTTCAAGATGAATCGAGCCGCGGTCCGACCGCGGAGCGAAGAACACAAGTCACGCGAAACGTCGTCTTTGTTTTCGTTGTATCTGTCGGAAAGGACAAGTCCATGCGAAAGAGAGTGCTGCGGAAGCCGGCCTTCACTCTGGTCGAGCTCCTCGTCGTCATTGCGATCATCGGCATCTTGATCGCCCTGCTCCTGCCGGCTGTTCAGGCGGCCCGCGAGGCTGCCCGCCGGTCGCAGTGCACCAACAATCTCAAGCAGATTGGCCTGGGCGCGCACAACTATCATGACGTGAATAAGTCGCTGCCGTTCATTTGCGGCGGCACCGGTGCGGGCGGCGGATTCGGAGTCTACAACACCTGGACGCCCACCAGCACCAACGCGTTCCGGCAGTCCGGATTTGTGGGCTTGCTGCCGTACGTTGAGCAACAGGCGGTCTACGACATGTTCGCCAGCAACAACTTCTCGCCGGGTGGTTGGTGTGACATTCCCAACTCGCCCGTGTACGCCAAGATTTCTGCCTACTACTGCCCCAGCGACCCGACCGCGCAGGAATTCCCGCGAGGCGCTCGCAATTACATGATGAGCATGGGCGACTGGACGATGCAGCATCACGACGCGACCCGAAATTCTCCTATGATTACGAATTCTCGGGGACCGTTTGGGATCATCCGTCAGACCGGCGCCCCCAGCGGAGCATGCTACAAGTTCGCCCACATCACCGACGGCTTGAGCAACACCGTTGCCTTCAGCGAGCGTGTCGTGGGTACGGCGATCAACAAGTTCAAGGGCGGTTTTGCCGTGGCAAACAGTGTTCAACCTGGCGGCGGCACGGCACCGGTCTACCCGATCGACTGCAAGAGCGTACCGGTGGTGAACTTCGTTTACACGACGCCCGGCACCGGTGACCTCACGGGCCGTTACTACTCGGACGGTTGCATGCCCGCCACCGGCTTCAACACGATCCTGCCCCCGAACTCGCCCAGTTGCACGGCACCCGGTACGGCGAGCCAGGAATCGCGGATCATCGCGCCGCCGACGAGCAACCATCCGGGCGGCGCCAACGTGTGCATGCTCGACGGCTCGGTGCAGTTTATCTCCGATACGATCGACTGCGGCAACTTGTCGCTGCCGCTCGTCAACGCCGGCACGAGCCCCTACGGCGTCTGGGGCGCTTTGGGTAGCCGCGACGGCAAAGAAGCCGTTACGCTGCCTTGATCGTGACCAACTCTGTACGCGGCAACCAGTATGTATGGAAACATGGACATGAACACAGATAGAACTGTTTCGATTCGTCCGCTTCGGCGGGTGGTTTGCAGCCTGGCCTGCGGTGCGCTGCTTGTGGCTGTAACCGGTTGCGGGGGCGGCGTTGACAGGCCGGAGGGCATGCCTGAGCTGAGCCCGGCGACGATCACCGTGACCTACAAGGGGCAACCTGTCGAAGGCGCGACGGTGACATTGGCGCCCACTTCGGGCACCTACTCGGCGGGGGCCGTAACCGATGCTGCCGGCAAGGCCGTGCTGAAGACCAATGGAACTTACGACGGGGTTGCACCCGGCGACTACATGGTGAGCATCAGCAAGGTCGAGGCGTCAGGCGGCAATACCGGTGAATCGTCTTCCGACCCGGCCGCGTACGCGCAAGCGTTTGAATCCGCGGCGGCGAAGCCGACACACCTGATTCCGGAGAAGTATTCGGCGCCCAGCACGTCGGGACTGACGCTCAAGGTATCCGCAGGGACGCCTGTCGACGAGACGTTCGAATTGACTGACTGATTGCCGCACCGACTGTACAGGGCGATTCGCGCGCAGCGAGACCCGCCCTCGACCGACAACCGCCAGCCCGACTGCTCGCGTAGCAGCCGGGCTGGTGTCGTTTTGTCGGGACGCGTTTGGGCTCGCGGCACGGCTGCTACAATGGAAGGCGGCTTGCATACACGAACCGCCCTTGAATGTGCCATGCCTGAGCTTCCCGAAGTCGAGACCATGCGACGCGGCATCCTGCCGATCGTCGGCAGCCGGATCGCCGAGGTCCGCCAGCCTAGGTCCTCGCGGCGGCCAATTACCGTCAGCCCGAAAGGCGCTGCGTTCCACCGCCGTGTCGTCGGCCGGCAAATCGAAGCGGTCGAGCGGGCGGGCAAGCGGGTGGTCATCATGCTCGATTCCGGCGACCGGATCGTCATTGAGCCGCGAATGACCGGGCGGATTCTGCTCGGCGAGGTGCCGGACGCCGACTTTGTCCGGATGGCATTCGATCTCGACGGCGCCGAAGATCGACAGTTGTTGTTTTGCGACGTTCGCGGGCTTGGCGTGGTCCGGTTGCTTTCACCGCGCCAGTACGCCGCGCGGCTGGGGCCCGAGGCGCTTGGTCCCGACGCCCTGACGATCGACGCCGACACGCTTCGCGAGCGCCTCTCGGCCAGCCGCCGCGCGATCAAGGTGGCGCTGCTCGACCAGAAGGCCGTGGCAGGCATCGGGAACATCTACGCCTCCGAGATTCTGCACCTTGCCGGGATCCACCCGGCAACCGCCTGCCGCCGGCTGAGCCGCGACCAGTGGTTGCGGTTGCACGCGGCGACGGGCACGGTGTTGGAAGAAGCGGTCCGGTACGAAGGCTCGACCCTTTCCGACGGCGCCTACATGAACGCCCGGAATGAGCGGGGCGGTTACCAGAATCACCACCGCGTGTACCAGCGTGCGGGGCAGGCGTGCCGGCGGTGTGTGGACAGCCAAATTGTCCGACTGGTTCAGGCCCAGCGATCGACTTTTTTCTGCCCCGGCTGTCAAAGTCGGCGGTAGGTTTCGCCTACCGAGCGATCCGGGCACTGTGACGGCCGATCGCAAGCCGCCCCAGCCTGCACGCAAAGCATGTCGCAGCTTGGGTTTATGGCGACCGTGGCCGGCTGGCACCAGAGTTGTCTCGCTGCCTGGCGGAGTGATGCCGGTGACTACGCTTGGCAACGTTCGGCCATGTCGCTGCCGGTTGGCCGGCGAGCATTGCTCGGATCGGGCGGCCTCCTAAAATTCGTGCGACCCGGGGAACGATGACCTTCCCCTCGGCTGCCGCAACTCAGGCACGAACAGGTCGCGCGCGTGCTGCCGGACTTGCAGCATCGATGTCGACCTGACGTGCTTCATACCATATTAACACGCCCAATTGTGCCCACCGCCTGATCGGTCGCCATGTGATCGGTCGGCTCTCACCATCGGGTCGACCGATTCGCCCTGGTTCCTCGTATGTCCACCCCTCGGGCGGCAGCCCTCATGCTTCGCGCACGGAGCCCTCGGTCGAATGAGATTTCAATTCAGGGTAGACGAGTCAGTGTCCTGACGATCGCACACAACACGGAGTTCTGAAAATGAGCGAATGCCGCTGTTCAGGCAATCCTTTGTCGCAGCCCAACCGCCGCGAGTTTCTCAGTGTCGGGGCGATGGGCATGCTCGGACTTACGCTTGGCGACCTCCTGCGAATGGAGTCCCAGGCCGCCGAGAGCGGCCCGCTCAAGGGCAAGGCCAAGAGCGTGCTGCACATCTTTCTGCCGGGCGGCATGGCCCACCAGGAATCGTTCGATCCGAAGCCCTACGCGCCGATCGAGTACCGCGGTTCCTTCGGTGTCACTCAGACATCCGTTCCCGGCGAGGTGTTCTGCGAGTCAGTGCCGGAGATCGCCAAAATCGCCAATAAGCTGACGATCGTGCGTTCGATGACTCACGGCGAGGCGGCACACGAGCGCGGCACGCACAACATGTTCACCGGCTATCGTCCCAGCCCGGCGCTGATCTACCCGAGCCTGGGTAGCATTGTGAGCCATGAATTCGGCCCGCGAGAGAACCTGCCGCCGTATGTCTGCATTCCGAATCAGCCCAACCCGTACGCCGGCCCGGGCTACATGAGCTCGTCGTTCGGCCCGTTCAGCCTCGGCGCCGATCCGGCGTCGCGCGGCTTCAAGGTCCGCGACTTGAGCCTTCCCGGCGGGGTCGACGAGGCCCGTTTCACGCGGCGGCGCACGGCCCTTGAGGCGGTCAACGCCCACTTCGAAGCCGCCGAGGGCGCCGACGCGGTGGCGGCGATGGATACGTTCTACGACCGGGCGTACGCGATGATCAGTTCGCAGAAGGCCCGCGAGGCGTTCAACCTGGACGCCGAACCCGACAGCGTCCGCGACGAGTACGGCCGCAACGAAGCGGGGCAGCGGTTGCTCATGGCTCGGCGGCTGGTGCAGGCCGGCGTGCGCGTCGTGGCGGTGACCTACGGCGGGTGGGACTTCCACACCAACATCGTGCCGCAAACGCGGTCGATCATGCCCAATCTCGACAAGGCGGTGGCCGCCTTGATCAACGACCTCGAGCGGACCGGCATGCTCGACGAGACGATTGTCATGGTATCCAGCGAATTCGGGCGCACGCCGAAAATCAATGGCGACGCGGGTCGCGACCATTGGCCCAAGGTGTTCAGCCTCCTCCTGGCCGGCGGCGGCTTCCCGAAAGGCAAGATTTTCGGCGCGTCGGACGCCACCGCGGCCGAACCCGATGTCGAGCCGATCGAACCGCCCGACCTGTTCGCCACGATCTATCACCTGCTGGGCATCGAGTATGAGAAACGGCTCATGGCCCCTGGCAACCGGCCCATCGATATTGTTCGCGGCGGCGCAGTCCGCGACGCTTTGCTGGCCTGACCGGCGCCCATGCCTGGAGAGCTCCGATCAACACCGGCGGTTTAACTGGAGGACACGCGTTATGTCGAGCGATCTCGTCGGCAGTGGAAACAGCCCGAGCGAGCGGCGCCCTGGGCCGCTTGCCGCCGGACTGGCCCTTGTGGCGATCGTGTTGATGTTCGCCGGTCCGCTGGCCGACGCAGCCTCGGCCGCCGAGCCGCAACTCGGACGGATCGTGCCGTCGGGCGGACAGCGGGGGACCGAGCTTGATGTGGCTCTCGAGGGCGCCCGATTGGCCGATGCTCAGGAGATGTTGCTCTACTATCCGGGCATCGAGGTGAAGCAGTTGACGGTGGCCGACGGTCAGGTCAAGGCTCGCCTGGCGATCGCTGCCGACTGCCGCATCGGGCCGCACGCCCTGCGGCTGAGGACAGCGTCGGGAATCAGCAACCTGATCACGTTCAGTGTCGGCGCCCTGCCGGAGATCAACGAGGCTGAGCCCAATACCGACTTCGCCCAGCCCCAGCAGATCACGCCCGGCGTGACGATCAACGGCGTGGTGGAGAATGAAGACGTCGACTACTTCGTCTTCGAAGCCAAGAAGGGGCAGCGGCTCACCGCGGAGGTCGAGGGATTGCGGCTGGGCGAGTTCTTCTTTGATCCCTATGTCGCCATCTACGACAAGGATCGCTTCATGCTGGCCGGCTCCGACGACACGCCGCTGGTGCGTCAGGACGCGGTGGCGGCGGCGATTGCTCCGGAAGACGGGCCGTATATCATCCAGGTCCGCGAGAGCGCGTTCGGCGGCAATGGTCAGTGCCGCTACCGCCTGCACGTGGGCAGCTTTCCCCGTCCCCAGGCCGTCTACCCCGCCGGCGGCAAGTTCGGCGAAACGATCGAAGTTCGTTGGCTGGGCGATCCGGCCGGTGAATGGACGGAAAAGGTGACGCTGCCCAGCGAACCGCAGCCGTTGTTTGGCCTCGTGGCACTCGACCCGCAGGGCACCGCCCCTTCTGCGAACGTCTTTCGCCTCGGCAAGCTCGACAATGTGATGGAGACGGAACCGAACAACGGCCCGGCCGAAGCGACCGCCGCTCCCGGCCCCGTCGCCATGAACGGCGTGATCGGCGAATCGGGCGACGTGGATCACTTCAAGTTCCCGGCCAAGAAGGGCCAGGTGTTCGACGTCCGCGCGCATGCCCGGCAGGTCCGTTCGCCGCTCGATCCGGTGTTGACCGTGCTGCGGGCCTCCAACGGGGCGGGCGTTGGCGCGAACGACGACAGCGGCACGCCCGACAGCTACCTCCGCGTCACGATTCCCGAGGACGACGACTACGTGCTGCAGATCCGCGATCACCTCGGCGCGGGTGGAGCGGCTTATGTCTATCGGATTGAAGTCGCGCCGGTCGAACCCAAGCTGACGATGACGCTCCCCGAGCGCGTAGCGTTCAACGATATAGTAGTCCCCGTGCCGAAGGGGAACCGCATGGCGGCAATGGCGGGAGCGCGTCGCGAGGATTTTGGCGGCGAAGTAGTGGTCGAAACGCAGGGCTTGCCGCCCGGCATTACTCCCGAACTTTATCCGATCGCCGATGGTCTGGGCGATGCTCCGATGCTCTTCACCGCGGCCGCCGATGCCGCTGGGGCCGGCGCGCTGGTGGATCTCGTCGGACGGCACCAGACGGACAGCCTCACGCTGGAGGGGCACCTGGAACAGCGGACATCGCTCATCCGCGGGCAGAACAACGTTGAAGTATGGAACCATTACACCAACCGCATGGCGGTGGCCGTCACCGACGCCGTGCCGTTCAAGGTCGACATCGTCGAACCAAAGGTTCCGCTGGTGCGAAGCGGCGAGATGCAATTGAAGGTGGTGGCCACGCGCGAAGGAGACTTCAAGGCGCCGATCAACCTGCGAATGCTCTACAATCCGCCGGGTGTGTCGTCGCCCAGCGTGGTCACCATCCCTGAAGGGCAGAACGAAGTGATCATCCCGCTGACGGCCAATGGCAACGCGACGGTCCGCCAGTGGAAGATCGCTGTGCTGGCCGATGCCCCAGTGGGAGACGGTCCGATCACCGTCTCGACGCAACTGGCGAATCTTGAGGTCGCCGAGCCGTTCTTCAAGTTCACATTTCCCAGTATTGCTGTAGAGAAGGGGCAGGAGACCGCGCTGGCGATCACGATCGAGAAAGTGAAGGACTTTGAAGGTGCGGCCAAGGTCGAGCTTCTCGGCACGCCCAACGAGGTGACATCCGCTCCGCAGGAATTCACCAAGGACACGGCGCAGATCACCTTCCCGGTGAAAACGACCGCGAACTCGCCGGCCGGCCAGCACAAGTCGCTGATCTGCCGGGCGGTGATCACTGCCAACGGCGAGCCGATCACGCACATGATCGGCACGGGGGAATTGCGGATCCAGGAGCCCCTGCCGCAACCGGCCGCCCAAGCGGCGCCTCCGCCTGCGGCTGCCCCCCCGCCACCGCAAGAGAAACCGCTCAGCCGTCTCGAACAACTGCGACTCAAGGCCAATCAATAGTCACGGGGACTTCGGCGGTGCGAAACCGGCCGCCCTTGAAATGGATGAGGATCGCCCATGAATCGGACTGTTCGCTACATGTGTCTGGCCATTGCGGCGGTCGGCTTGGCGGCGACGGCCGCCTCGGGCCAGCCCACAATCGCGCGGATCGACATCTATCCGCCCGACATCCATTTGCAGACGGCCCAAGATCGGCAGTCGTTCATGGTGGTCGCAACGCGGGCCGACGGGGTCACGGAGGAGGTGACCGCCAAGGCGACGATCGTTCCGGCCGACGCGACGCTGGTACGGTTGGACGGCCGCACGCTCTACCCGGTGGCCGACGGCCAGACGACGCTCGACGCCGAGTACGCCGGGCACAAGGCTTCAATCCCAGTATTGGTGAAGGATGCGGTCGCGGGGCGCCCAATCAGCTTCCGGCTCGACGTGATGCCGGTCTTCATGCGGGCCGGCTGCAATACGGGGGGCTGCCACGGGGCGGCCAGCGGTAAGGACGGTTTCCGGTTGTCGCTGTTCGGATACGATCCGGAGGGGGACCATTTTCGCCTGACGCGAGAGATCCCGTTTCGCCGCATCAATCTGGCCTTGCCGGCGAAGAGTCTGCTGCTGGAGAAGGCGACCGGCAACGTGATGCACACCGGCGGCAAACGCTTTGAACCGAGCACTGAGTACTACCGGACCTTGCTTGATTGGCTCGAAGCCGGCGCGCCGAACGACGAGGGGACGGTTCCCGCCGTAGAAACCGTCGAGATCTTCCCGCCCAAAGCGGTGCTCGAGGGAACCGGCGCCACGCAGCAGGTCGTCGTCCGCGCCAAGTATGCCGACGGTACCGACCGCGATGTGACTCACCTGACGGTCTTTCTCTCGAACAACGACAACTCGGCGCCGATCGATGAAAACGGGCTCGTTACCGCGGCCAACCGCGGCGAGGCTTTCGTGATGGCCCGATTCGAAACCAAGACCGTGGGGAGCCAGTTCATCGTCCTTCCCAGCGGCATGGAATACTCGCCCCCAGACGAGAAGCCGGTCAACTACATCGATGAACTGGTCAATGCCAAGCTCACCAAGCTGCGGATCTACCCGAGCGAGCGGTGCAGCGACGAGGTCTTCCTCCGCCGGGTGACGATCGACATTACCGGCCGGCTCCCCACCGAGCAGGAATACGCGGAGTTTGTCGCCGACGCCGCGCCCGACAAGCGGTCGAAGCTGATCGACCGCCTCGTCGAGCGCAAGGAGTTCTCCGAGATCTGGGCGATGAAATGGGCCGAGCTGTTGATGGTCAAGTCGAGCAACACGGTGAGCTACAAGTCGGCCTTCCTGTACAACGACTGGCTCACGCAGCGGATTTCGAGCAACGTGCCGCTCGACAAGATGGTTCGCGAGTTGCTCACCGCCAACGGCGGCACATTCAGCAATCCGCCCACCAACTTCTACCAGATCGAGACCGACACGTTGAAGACGGCCGAGAACGTCGCCCAGGTATTCATGGGGCTGCGGGTCCAATGCGCACAGTGCCATAATCACCCCTTCGATCGCTGGACCATGGACGATTACTACAGCTTCGCCGCCTTCTTCTGCCAGGTCGGCCGGAAGCAGGGAGAAGACTACCGCGAGACGATCGTGTTCAATTCTGGGGGCGGCGCCGTGAATCATCCCGTCGGCGGCCGGGCGATGGATCCCAAGTTCCTCGGCGGTCCTGCTCCCGATACCAGCGGCAAGGACCGCCGGCAACTCTTTGCCGAATGGCTCACGGCTCCCGATAACGGTTACTTTGCCTCGAGCGTGGCCAATCGAGTCTGGGCGCATTTCTTCGGCGTGGGTATCGTCGAACCGGTCGACGACGTCCGCGTCAGCAACCCGGCGAGCAATCCGGAACTGCTCGACGCGCTGGCCAAAAAACTGGTCGAATACGACTATGATTTCAAGCGCTTGGTTCGCGACATCGGCAACTCGAATACGTACCAACGCTCTACCAAAGTCAACGACAGCAATCGCGAAGACACACGCAACTTCGCCCACAGCAATGTTCGCCGCATCCAGGCGGAGATGGCCTTGGATTGCATCAGTCAGGTGACGGAAACCAAGGACAAGTTCCGCGGGCTGCCGCTGGGGGCCCGCGCGGTGCAGATCGCCGACGGCACCACGAGCAACTACTTCCTCACCACGTTCGGCCGCTCGCCGCGCGAGACGGTGTGTGCCGAGGAAGTTCAGCGTGAGCCGACCCTCTCCCAGGCCTTGCACCTGCTCAACGGCGACACGGTGGCAAGCAAGATCCAGGCAGGCGCTTTGGTCAAGCGGCTGATTGATGAGGGCCGATCGCCGCCGGAGATCATCAAGACGCTTTACATCCGCACCCTCTCGCGGCAGCCGACCGAAGACGAATTGCAGAAGCTGACCGCGCTATTGGAGGGGCAGTCATCTCCCCAACAGACGCTCGAAGACGTATTTTGGGCACTGTTGAATTCGCGCGAGTTCCTGTTCAATCATTAAATCACGACGGGACGAGCCCATGAACACACGCGGCGTGATGCCAGGCGGGGAGTTTCGTATGCGATGCTCCATTGTGGCTCTTGCGAGCGTCTTGCTGGTGCTGGCGGTGACGGCGTCGAGCGAGGTCTTCGCCCAGGCGGAGAAGAAGATCACCTACGCCGACGACGTGCAGCCAATCCTGCGCCAGCACTGCTTTATCTGCCACAGCCAGAGCAAGAAGACCAACGATCTGGCGGTGGACTCGTACGAAAGCTTGATGACCGGCGGCGCGGCTGGCGAGTCGATCGCTCCCGGGGATCCCGACAGCTCTTACCTCTACATGCTCGTGTCGCACCAGGAGGAGCCCAAGATGCCGCCCAACCAGGGGCGGATCGAAGACGCCAAACTGGAGATCATCCGCAAGTGGATCGAGGGGGGCGCACCGAAGGATCAGGGCTCGAAGGTCGAGGCGAAGAAGAAACCGACCATGGATCTGGCCGTCAGCGGCGGGGCCAACAAGCCCGAAGGGCCGCCGCCGATGCCCGAGGCCGCGCTCAGCAAGCAACCGGTGCACTCGACGCCCCGACCCGGCCCCGTCACCGCCCTGGCCGCCAGTCCCTGGGGGCCCCTGGTGGCCATCGCCGGGCAGGAGCAGATCGTCCTCTACAACAGCGATACGTTCGAGTTGCTCGGCATCCTGCCGTTCCCCGAGGGCATCCCGTACGTGCTCAAGTTCAGCCGCTCCGGCTCGCTGCTCCTCGCCGGCGGGGGCGTCGGCGCCGATCACGGCAAGGTGATTGTGTTCGACGTGAAGACAGGCAGCCGGGTGATGGAGGTGGGCGACGAGATGGACGCGGTCCTCGCCGCCGACATCAACGCCAGCCAATCGTTGATCGCGCTGGGCGGACCGCAGCGCCTCGTGCGAGTCTTCTCCACCGCCGACGGATCGCTGGTGACGGAGATCAAGAAGCATACCGACTGGATCTATGCCGTCGAGTTCAGTCCCGACGGCGTGCTGTTGGCCACGGCCGACCGCGCCGGCGGACTGTGGGTGTGGGAGGCGGGGACGAATCGCGATTTCTATGGCCTCGTCGGACACCAGGCGGCCGTTACCGACGTGAGCTGGCGCGCCGACTCCAACGTACTTGCCAGCGCCAGCCAGGATGGCACAGTGAGGTTGTGGAACATGCAGGACGGCAAGCAGATCAAGAGCATCAGCGCCCACGGGGGCGGGGCCACCGCCGTGGAATTCACTCACGACGGACGGATTGTCTCCTGCGGACGCGATAAGGTCGCCAAGGTCTGGGACGCTTCCGGCAACGCGGTGCGGTCGCTCGAAGCGCTGGGTGACATCGCGATGCAAGTGGCATTCACTCATGACGGCGGCCGAGTGGTCGCGGGCGACTGGACGGGCGAAATCCGCGTCTGGAACACAGCCGATGGTACCCGTCTGGCGAACCTCGCCGCCAATCCGCCTGCACCCACGACACCAGCCGAGACCGAAGCTCAACAGAGTGAACAGTCGCCGGCCCCACCTCCGGCAGAACAGGCGGCGCCCCAGCCGCCCGCAGAGCCTGCGTCCGCCCCGGCTCCCGCACCCCCGTAGCCTGAACGGCCAAAGCTGCTGGCCGATCGTTGACATCCACCGACAGGCGTGTTTTACTGACGTACGTTTTATGAAGAATCGTGCATCCGGTTTCCGGGAGATTATGTGATGAAGAAGGTATCTGCTGGATTGTTTTCGGCGATGGCGTTGGTGCTGGTGCTTGGACCTGCCGGACCGGCATTCGCCATCAAGCAGTTCAAAGACGAGTTTGACGCAGCCTACGTCAAACCCCAGCCGTCGAGCCCGGCTGAGAAATCGTTGGCCGAGGCCGTCGCCAAAGCCAAGTGCAATGTCTGCCACCAGGGAACGAGCAAGAAAAATCGGAATCTCTACGGCCAGGCGTTGGATGAGCTGCTCGACCGGACGGCCGACAAGGACAACGCCGAGAAGATCCGCAAGTCGATTGCAGACGTGGCCGCCAAGAAGTCGAACCCCAAAGATCCCAAGAGCCCGACCTTCGGCGACCTGATTGCCACGGGCAAGCTGCCGGGCGGTGACCCCGAAACCGGTGCCCAGCCCTAGCGGCTCATCACGACGGTTGATCTCAGCGCAGCCGGACCCCGGGGTCCGGCTGCCGTCCTTTTGGGGATTTCACCGGGAGGAAGCGGGTATGACGCGTACCGGATATGTGAGCGTGTTCGTCGTCTTGGTGATCTGCATTGCGGCCTCAGCCGACAGCCTCGCCGCGGAATCGAAAGTCGCCACGCCAGGAGTGCCGCCGATGAACGTCGTTGATAGAGTAATCGGCTCCACTGCCGAAGGCACCGAGGTATGTGAGTACGTGCTCACCAGCGGCCGGGGACTCAAAGCCACGGTGATCACCTACGGAGCCACGTTGACCTCGGTTGAGACCCCAGACCGTGACGGAAAGTGGTGCAACATCACGCTCAATCTCGAGTCGCTGGACGACTATCTCCGTGGCCACCCGTGCTTCGGCTGCGTCGTCGGCCGCTATGCGAACCGGATCGGTGGGGCGAAATTCACGCTCGACGGCCGCGAGTATGCGCTGCCGCGAAACAGCGGCCCGAACCATATCCACGGCGGGCCCCGTGGGTTCGACAAGCTCGTCTGGAAGGCGGAACCGATTCGCGGCGACGGGTTCGTCGGCGTTAAGCTCACGCATGTCAGTCCCGACGGTCACCAGGGCTTTCCGGGAAGGCTCGATGTCGAGATGGTCTACCGTGTGACTGGCGACGACAAGCTCGAGATGGAATACACCGCCCGCACCGACAAGCCCACGCATGTCAACCTCACCAATCATGCCTACTGGAACCTGGGCGGCCCAGCCTCGGGCAACGTCCTGGATCACGTGCTCATGATCAACGCCGACCGTTACCTGCCGGTCGACGAAAACGTCTTGCCATTAGGCGAGATGCGGCCTGTGCATGGGACACCGATGGATTTCACTTCGCCGCAGCCAATCGGCTCGCGGATCGCCGAGACCGGCCGGGGCTACGACCACTGCTACGTCCTCAACAAGGAGCAGCCCGGCCAGTTGGCGCTGGCCGCCCGCGCGGTCGATCCTGAGAGCGGGCGCGTGATGGAGGTCTGGACCACTCAGCCCGGCGTGCAGCTTTACACGGCCAACTTTCTCGACGGGAAGCTCCAGGCGCATGGCGTCGCCTACGGAAAGCACCACGGCTTCTGCCTGGAAACGCAGCACTTTCCCGATTCGCCCAACCGGCCGGAGTACCCATCGACCATTCTCCGCCCCGGCGAGACGTACCGTGAGTTGACGGTACACAAGTTTTCAGTTCAGTAGACGCTCGTTGGTGGCGTGCCGGCGCGGACAGTTGGGAGTGTGGCGGTAGAGCGCAATCCTTGCGATGGAAAGGGACGCGTCGTGCATCAGCGATTCCCATTTCTTGCCGCGTCACTCCTCCTGCTGCTGATCACTGGGACGTCAAGCTCGACCGCTCCGGCAAGCACGCGGGACGAGCCACCACCTATCGCGGTTCGCGGACGTGGCTTCTCACTGAGCCTGCGGCCGGAGGCGTTGTCGGCCGTGAATTGGCGCAACGAACTCTCCGGCCACGAGTTGGCTCTGGGTGGAAGCGAATTGGAGATCGAAGTCGGCGACACGCTCGAACTATCGCAGCGTTTGGCTATGGAACTGGCTGCTCCTGCAGAGGCCTCCGCTGACGCGGAGCAGGCTGTGCTTGCGGTGAAGTCTCACGACGGCCGCCTGGCGGGCCGGATCGTCTACCGATGCAATCCGCGCGACCCGGTGTTGCACAAGTACGTCGAACTGACCAACACGAGCGACGGGCCGGTCCGGGTGCTGAACGTCGTGCTCGGCCGCTACCCGGCACAAGGCCGTTTCGAAGGGGGCGAGCGTGGCTTCCCGCTCTATGTCGACGGACAGTTCTTCATTTCCCTGGCTCACCCTGCTGGCTACGCGCATATCGAGCAAGCGGAGATCGTGTTGCGGCAGTACCCTGGAGCCCGCCTCGCGCCGGGGGAAACGCTGAAATGCATGGAGGCCGTATATGGAGTGGCCAGGCCCGGTGAGGCTCGCGCGACGTTCATCGAGCACGTGCGGGGCCGCATGCGGCGCGTCGTTCGCGGCCACCGCGGCCCTTACGCGGTGCTCGAGGCCTTCGGCGGACAGCCCGACGGCGATTTCTTCTGCAAGGAGCAGTACCTGCTCGACCATTTGGCTCGAGTGGAGCACTCGCTCCGCGAAGGCGGCCCGCGGTTTGATTTCTACTGCACCGAGTTCTGGCACGATGCGGCCGGCGACCTGACGGACTTCCACCCCCAGAACTTTCCGCGCGGCTATGCGCGGGTTCGTGACGAAATCCTCCGCCTGGGCATGAAACCAGGCCTGTGGATCGACAGCGGCGGGCTGCCGGCCTGGACAATCGGGCAGAATCCCGCGATTCAACGCTGCTTCACTCAGGGCGAAGGCAGGGGCGAGCTGTGCCGGGCGAGCGAGCCGATTAACTCGATGTACAAGCAGGCCTTCATTCACCACGTACGCGAAAACAAGGTGGGCCTGCTCAAGTTCGACAATCTCGGTCCAGCTTGCCAGGCCCCGTGCTGCAACAACCCGGCCCACGATCATCTGCCCGGGCCTCTCTACTCGGTCGAAGCGATCTACAACGCCGTAATCGATTTTCTCCGCGAATTGGATGCCGCCTGTCCCGACGTCTTCCTGATGCTTTACTGGGGCTACCGCAGCCCGTGGTGGTTGCTCCACGGCGACACGTACTTCGAGAGCGGGGCGCACATCGAGGGAGCCAGTGCCACAGAGTTCCCCGCTCCGTTCGCCCGTGACAGCGTCACGCACCGCTTGGACCAGGCCCAGTGGGGCATTGTCGATACGCCATGGCTGGGCAAGGATTCGCTCGGCGTTTGGCTCTCAGACTGGCCTTGGAATAGCTGTGTCGGCAACGCCCGATGGCAGGAAGGGCTGATCATGGATCTTTGTCGCGGCAGCCTCCTGGCCCAGATCTGGACCGATACGCAGTTCCTTACGCCGCCAGAGCGGTCCCAACTCGCCGACTTTCTGGCTCTTCTCAAGGCCAATCCCGAATGTTTTGACCGGAGCCGGTTCGTCATCGGCGACCCATTGAAGCGTGGTCCCTACGGTTACTACTGCAGCGATGGCCGTCGAGCGTTTCTCGCGATCCATAACGCGCAACTGGCCGACGGTATCGTTCCGCTCGATCTTTCGGGTGGCGGACGACTGCCGGGCGACGACCCGTGGGACGTCTACCGCTGCTATCCCAACCCGGCTCGGCTTGTTTCGGAACAGCAGTCGTGGGGACGCGAAGCGAAGATCGCCCTGCGGCCTCACGAGGTGGTGTTGATCGAGATCGTGCCGGCCGGAGAATCTCCATCACTAGGGCGAACACCTGTTTCCGTCCCCATGCCAACTGCCTTTGCCGAGCCGACTCAGAGACTTCCGTTGGTCGCGCATGCCACGCAACCGGCCCCCGAACCTGAAACGGTCTGGCAGCCGCTACGTCCCTCGTCGGCGACGGCCGGCAGTGCGACGCTCAGTGTCTGCGAGGACGATTCGATCCTGGCCGGTGGCGCGAATGTGACGGGCGATGTCTATACGATTGTCGCGCCGGCTCCGGCGACACGCGTTACGGCAGTGTTGCTCGAGGCACTTTCCGACCCGTCGCTGCCCGGCGGAGGTCCGGGTCGGGCCGAAAACGGCAACTACGCGCTCACCGCCTTTCGACTGTTTGTGCGCCATGGCGAAAAGCCGGATGAGACCCCTGTGGCCCTGCGCCGTGTCCGGGCGGATTTCTCGCAGACGAGCCATGGCGGCTGGCCCGCTGAGGCGGCGTTGGACGAGAATCCGGCCAGTGGTTGGTCGATCCACCCGCACATCGGCATTCCGCATGCGGCGGTCTTCGAGCTGGAGACGCCGCTGGATCTGGCCACGGGTGACTCGCTCGTCTTCCGCCTGACTCAAGGCGAGCGGGGCCACGCGCTCGGCCGATTGCGGTTGAGCGTGACGGGCGACGCGTCGGCCATGCTGCCACCCGATTATCGCGGCAGCGAGTATCTGCTGCGGACGACCATTCCCGCCTCCCGCTGCGGCGGACTCCTGCTCATCAGCGGAGGCGAGGAAATGTCGCCTCCTCGCGCCACGTTCGAAGACCGAGAACTGGGACTCACGTCCGTGTGGTCCGACCGCGCCTATTGGAAGGCGCCCTGGAAAGCCTGGCGCGCCGAACTGGCCGCCGGCCAGTCACGGCCCTTATCGATCGGTGTGAACATGGGGCCTGGCGGCCGTGCTGAACAGATGGAGGTCCATTGGATACCCCGCGATTGACGGCGGTCTGCCGCGGCTCTACGGCGGAGCGTTCGTTTCCGCACCGACATCGAACACATCGACTCGCTGCGCCGCCCCGAAAGAATACGGGCCGGACGTCAATCCCAAGGCGATGGTGGTCGCATCGTCGGAGATCGCCGCCACGCCGAGCCAGGTATCCACTTTCTCATAAATCCTCTCACCGAGCCAGGCTCCCGCAACCGTGTCCAGGAGCATGGCATTACCGTAGGTCGGAAAGCCGTCACGCGGCACGACGCGCCCGCCGGTCATCAGCATGACCCGACCGTCGCCGGAAAGGCTCCAGCAATCAGGTTCCGGAGAGTAATCTTCAAGGCCAGGTGGACCAAACATCCTTCGCAGCGAAACCGGCGGCCGGAATCGCCATGGCGCGGCCGACTTGGGCGGCTCGAATGAGCCGTTCACCGGGTCAAATCGTTGCTGGTTGAATCGGCTCATGAAGAGGATTGTCCCGTCCCGAAGACAGAACATCGATGCGGCATATTCAGCATTGACTGTAATCGTCCGGCTCGTTTTCGCCGTCAGATCATAAACTTCGAGTATCGACGGCGGATAAGAGTTCCCGTTGCGTTTCAGAACGACGAATGATCTGCTGTCAGGCGTGAAAGCCACCAGGGTCGCCCGCAGTACGTCCCTTCGGATCGATTGCATCTCGCCGCCCGGTTCCGGCACGCGACCGAGTAGCCCGGCCAGGGCGGCGATTTCGAGGTGCGCGGTCCACTCCGCCGTATCCCACACGGTCACGGTCGTACGGTCCTCCGGTTTGTTCCATACCAATGTGGCGAGATAACGGCCATCGGGGCTGTAGCGAGCGGAGAGCACCTCCCCATCTGTCGCGAGATCTTCGAGCTTGCGGAGCGTATCCAGCCTGCGGACGTGCAGTGTGCTCGACTCCTTCCCGGCGGACGCGATCACGAGCGTCGTGCCGTCCGGCGATATCGAAACGGAACGGACAGGCTGATCCACTGCCAGATCGCGGGCCCGCCCGCTCGACGTGTCAAGGATCTGCACGGTTCCGGATTCGTCCTGGCGACTTCCGATCGCCAGGACGCCACCATCTTTCGAGAGCGTCAGTGAAGTGATTTCCCCGACGGTCGCCAGCGAAATCATCGGCCGACCGGCGTGCGGGGCCGCGAAGAACTGGACGCGGTACCAATGGATAGTCATCAGGGCGGCCACTGCCACAACGCCAGCCCTGGCACGCCACGGAGGTGCTTTGCTCGCGAGCAGGAGGAATCCGACCGCGCCGACGGCTCCCCAGCCCAGTGGCAAGGCGAGTACCGCGGCCTGGTCGACCACCGGACTGCGGCCCGGAAGAAAAAGGAGCAGGATTCCAGCGGACCAGCCGCCCGCGAAGCCGTGGAGCGCTCTGAATGCGATTCGGATGGGTACGCCTGCCGGCCAAGCCAGGGCGGCCCCGATGCTCGCCGCCACGGCGGTCATACCGATGGGCAACAGGAACAGAGCCGATTCCGAGAGGCCGGCCATTGCCGCCACGGCTGCGAACAGAAACGCACAGACGCTGGCGGGAACTGCACAACCGACTGCAGCGGCACGCGGTGCCCACACCGTCCAGCGGTCCGGCGGCGAGCTTTCGGGCGCAGACTGCGACTCTGGTGCGGCCATGGGCCTGGCGACTCCGATGTCTCGGCGGTCCAACCACTATCAGGACACCGACCAGGCAAGAAATATTCCTTCGACGCCAGCCAAGAAAGACAGACACTCCGCGCGGCAAGCCGGCGCGCGGAGTGCTCCGAAATACCGATATCGGCCTGGTCTACACGTGCTCAGGCAACTCATACGGCTTGCGCCGCGGGCGGTCGACGAGGCGGTTAGCTTCGTCGTCGTCGATGAACTGCTCTTTGTCGGGATCCCACTGGAGCTTGCGGCCGAGCCAGCGGGCGATATTGATCAGATGGCAGACGGTTGAGGAGCGATGGCCGATCTCGACGTCGGCGATCGGTTCCTGGCGGCTCTTCATCGCTTCGAACCAGTCGCCGATGTGGTCTTCACTCTGCGACACCCGGATGCCCGACTCCTTGATCGCTGCTTCAGCAATCTCCTTGGGATCGCTCTTGAAGCTCCCGCGGTCGATGGTGATCGTGCCCTTGTCGCCGATGAAGATCGCACCGCCGCCGGGCCCGTTGTCGAGTTTCACCGTCACGCCGTTGGCATAGCGGTAGAAGACGCTCGGCTTCTGGCATAGCTCATCGCCGCGCTTGCGCGACTCGGGCTTGCTGTACACCGGCGCCTTGAGGGCCGGCCCGTCGGTCCAGATCTCCACCGGACCGGTCTTGCACATGCCGAGGGCCCACTGGATCTGGTCCAGGCCGTGCGCCCCCCAACCAGTCACTTCGCCGCCGGACCAGGGACGGAACGAGATCCAACCCGGATTGGCCCGCGGTGTGAAGATGTCATTATGGAACGGCACGACCTCGGTGGGACCGCACCACATGTCCCAGTCGAGGCCCTCCGGAACCGGTTGTTCCGGGAGATCGCACTCCCAGGGACTGGGATAATTCGAGGCAATGACCATCTTGATCTTGCCGATCAGGCCGTCGCGGACCGCCTGGCAGGCGACACGGTTCACGGCCATCGAACGCTGCTGGCTGCCGGTCTGGAAGACGCGATTGTATTTGCGCACGGCGTCGGTCATCAGCCGCCCTTCGTGGATGGTGAGCGTCATCGGCTTCTCGCCATACACGTCTTTGCCGGCCTGGCAGGCGTGGATCGTCGCCAGCGCCCGCCAGTGATCGGGCGTGGCGATGAACACGGCGTCGACGTCGCGCGATTCGAGCAGCTTGCGGTAGTCCTGATACGCCTTGCCCTTGTTCTTGGTAGCCACCTCCTCGGCCCGCGGCAGGTAGGCGTCGGCCGCCGCCACGATCTGGCCTTCCTTGGGCAGGCCCATCAACTGGTGAGCGCGGCGCCCCGCCCCGATGTAGCCGATGCCGATGCGTTCATTCGCACCGGCACGCCCCTCGGCTGCCAGCACGCCAGAGGGAATGACATAGGGAGCCACGGCGGCCGCCGCAGCGGTGGAAAGGAATCGCCTGCGCGAAAACCGGGCGGAACGGGCCATTTCGTGGTTCCTCAGTCAGCAGGATGGTGAACAGGATGTTAACGCTATTCTGATCGGCCGCCTCGAGTGCCAAAGATCCAAAGCGCGGCCCTATAAGTTGCCGGCTCGGCCTTGCCTTGCACGCGGCTATGGCTTTGCGCCCTCATACCGTGTGCGGTAGAGCGCGGCGCCGACCTCGCGGCTGGCTTGGATTGTCTCCGGGTAAGGGGTGTCGCAGACGTCCATGAAGCCGATCTGGTAGTTCTCTCCGTCGCCGCGGCCGGTGGTGGCCTGATCGCCCCACTGGAACCAGTGGGTGCCGACCCAATGGGGATTGTCGAGCGCACCGAGCACGTAGCTCTTGTAGGCGGCGGCCCGGGCGTTCTGGTCGGCGACCGGTCGAAGCCCGGTGTGGAACATGCCGCGGTCCAGCGCGCCAAAGTGGAATTCGCCCACAATCGCCGGCTTGTCGATCCCTTCGGGAAGTGTGAAATCGGCGATCGAGTAGCTGTACTTGTTGAAGCCGATGACGTCACAATACTTGGCCGACGCGCGAACCGCACGATCGTTTACCCAGGCGAAACGGCAGCCCAGGTAGAGATGGTTCGGCGCGACCTGTTTCACCGCCTCGCGGCAGTGGCGGAAGTACTCTTCGGCCACACGGGTGTAGAACGCCTCGAGGTCAGCGCGGGCCTTCGCCTTGTCCGGCGCGGTGCGCGAGGCCATCAGCGCATCCCAAGAAGCATGCTCGGTGCCCCAGGCAGCGTTGAGCTTCTCGATTGCCTCGTACTTCGCCTTCAGGTCGGCGATAAACGCCTGCTTGGCCGACTGGTCGGCGGGTGACTGCAGCGCGCCGAGGGCAAGCGAAAGCTCGTCGCCCCAGCCGAGTTCGTTGTCGACGAAGTACCCCAGGCACCACGGATCATCGGCGGTCTTTCCGCGTTCGCCCGCCATCCGCCGGTCGAGCGCTTCACGGAAGCTGGGATCGAACGGATCAGGAAACTTGCCCCAGTAACCTTCGCTCCCCTCGATCCGCCGGCCACCCGAACCGACCGTGGCGACGTACACGGTCTTGCCCATCGCGGCAATCGCCGGGTCGGACCAGTTGCCGATTGTGTTCAAGCCCCAACTGCGGATGCGGCGGTGGCACAACTCGGCGAATTGCGAATTCCACTCCGGGCCGTATTTTCTGAGCAGGTTGGCCCCAGTGAAATTGAACGTGTCATACTCCTTCCCCTGGTAGTAACCGTGCGGAGCCCAGCCGGCGTGGCCGTAGAACACACCCCACGGCGAGTCCTTCGCCGGCAGTCCGCGGAAGTAGTTCTCACGATCACTGATCGGAGTCGTGGCATTGCCATCGCGTACGCAATCAATGCCGTGCGACCAGAAGAGCCGTCCCTCGGGGTCGACCAGCCACCATTTCCCTTTGACCTTCTCAACGCGAAAGAATCCGGTGGCTTCAAGCTGCGGACCCGCGGCCCAACCGCCGTATTGGTTCCAGTCGCTCGGCCCCGGTTGAGCGGCCAGATCGGCTGCCTCGCGCTGTTTCGCCTCTGCCAGGTCGGCTTCGCTGTGCGTCTTACCAGGCCACTCGGCGTGAATGAACTGCCCGTATTCGTCGATCAACGGAAACAGCTTCTCGCCGAGACGCGTGATGTGGCCAGCGGTTGATTGGCCGGTAGCGCGGATTGCTGCCAGTTCAAAGGCACGATCTTCTTTCGGCCGCGGAACGAAGACCAGGATCTGCGTTACACGGGCGGCGTCGATCCCTTTATCAGGAGTTATGCCGCCGGGATATCCCCGCATCCCGAAAAGCTTCTTGGCCAGGCCCGCCGGCATGCGGCGGCCGATTGTCAGAAGGCACGTCTTCCGCTCGTCGGCGGCCAGCGTGAAAATCTCCTGGCAGGAGTCCGACTTGCCCTCTTCGTCCGGACTGTCGATGCGGCAGCCGATGGAAATCTCTTTGTCGCCGGGATTATGCAGATCGAACGCCAATTGGCGGAAATCCGACAGATCCCACGAGCCATTCGGGGCTTTCAGCTTGATGCCGGGCCACTCGTTCTTGTGCCCTGTCTCGACGCGGAGTGCGCTATCGGAAACCAGGGTCGCCTGGGCATCCTGCGTCGCCACCTGGGCGACGTCGAAATCGCCGCGAAACTCGAAGAGCGTTTCTTCCGCCGCCGCCAGATTCGTCAGCGCACAGAAAGACAGGACTAAGGCCAACATACTACTCAACACGTCGCGCTGCATCACTTGATCACTCCCGGTAAGAACCTCACGCCAGGCAAGTGGCAATAGCCGACATTCTACCGGCTCGGTGGCCTAAATCGCAATCACTATTCTCTGCGGAAAGACGCATCCCCTTGCGGGCAAGCAAGTTCGGCGGATCACATTTCGATCCGGCAGCGGAGAATCCGGTCGAGGCGGTAGGTCTTCTCGATGTGGTCGCGGTGGCAAAACGCGCTCAGGTACTGCCGACCCCTGGATTGCATGATTGCCCGCGGCGTCACCCGTCGCTCCGCTTCGCCTCCGGCTGCGTCATAGTGAATGACGACGGTGAGCTTCCCCCGGATGGCCAGTTCCAACTCCTCATAGCCCCTGGGAGCCGCCCGTGGTTGCAGGCCGCCATTGTCGAAGGCCATCGGCGGAGCGAGGCCGAGCAGTTCCTCGACGCTTCTGACGGCCGGCCGACTCTGGAGCATCGCGCGGAATATCCACATCGCCAGTCGCGCGTCAGACAGGGCGCGATGGTCTTCGCACTCTGCCACGCCAAGATGGATGGCGACCGTTTCCAGGCGATGGTTCCATACCCCGCTGAGACAGCGCCGCGACAACTTGAGCGTGTCGAGCACCGCGTGCGGAGGCAGGTCGATCTGTTCCTGGAGCATCGCCATGGCCAGAAAACCCAGGTCGAAACGGGCGTTGTGGGCCAGCAGGATCGTGTCGGATGTGCCCAGGAAATCGATGAACTGCGGCAGTACCGCCGAGACCCTCGGCATGCCGCGGACCATTGCCTGCGTTATGTGATGGACTCGCGTCGCCTCCGGAGGAATGGGGCAGCACGGATCGACCAGTTGCTCGAAGCGGGCGATTTCGGTGCCATCGAACCGGAAACGGACCGCGCCGAATTCGACAATCCGGCAGGAAACCGGCGACAGGCCGGTTGTCTCCAGGTCGAACGCCACAAATTCCACATCAGTCAACGCGCGCGACATTGCATCCCTGCGACAAGACTCTTGAACGATCCGCTACAACTTCTCGACCAACTTCACGATGTCTTCGAATCGACCTTCCGCCAGCAGGCGGCCGTAATCGTCAAAATGCCCCTTGCCGATGTTGCGCCAACCGGCCCAGATCGCCTTCTCCCCGGCGGCGAGTGCTTGCTGTCGTCCGACCAGCGCCGCCTCAGCCGCAATGAATCGCTCGAGCGTCGCGCGATCCCAGGTGGGCATCTGCCGGGCAAGGGCGGCCAGCCGATTGATGATCGCCGTGGCGACTCGCTCGCCGTCGGCCTGCGTGGCCTCGCGCGGGTCGCGCCCGCCCACGCCCTGGTGCGGCGGTTCGCCCAGTCGGGAAAGGTCAACGCTCTCCGGGTAGAGGTACATCATCAACACCGTCTCGCCCCAGGCCGCATGGTCGCCGTGGTAACCTTCGTCCAGGGCCAGGAAGTACTCGGGTGTACCCAGCACGGGGACTCCCAGCGTTCGGCTCATCCGCAACGCCGTTTCGCGAACGACGATCTGCTGCGCGGCGCCGTAGTGGCCCGTGAGAAAGATGACTGCCCGGAATCCCTGCCGCACCGCCTCGCTTGCCAGCCGTTCGAGCCAGGAGCGAAGCAGGATTGAGAACACGCTGTTCTCGGGTTCGATGACGAACGTGTGGGGCTGGTCCACACCACCAACGCCGCCGTAAAGCGGCGGAGCCACCAGGCCGCCTCCCTGCTCGGCGGCGCGGCAGCAGAGCCGATGAGCTTTCAAGGCGTCGACGCCGACGATGTTGTGCAACCCATGCCATTCTATCGTGCCCAGGGGCTGGAACAGGACCGGGCAGGCTTCAATCGCCTCGTCCACTTCCTTGGGCTTGAGGTGCTCCAGGCGCACCTCGCGCGGGCTGGCGGCATCCGAACCAGGTGATTCGGCTCCCAGTGCCTCTCCCACCTGGATCGCCATTGCCGTGCCGGCCGCAGCACCAAGAAACGCACGTCGATCGATGCCACCCGTCATTGTCTTACCTCTTGGACCGGAGTTCGGAGCGACGCCCAATCTCGGCCCCCATCATAGCACGCGACGCGTAACAGGCCTACCCGCTGCGCCTCTCGTCTCCGTCGAACGCCAGTGGTGACAACCGCTGCACGCCGTACCATAATGGCCTCATGGATCACGCCGAACTCATTTCCCGTACCGCCGCTCACGTCAAGGCCACCCTCTCGGGCGAAGGAAGCGGGCACGACTGGTGGCACACCTGTCGTGTCTGGAATATTGCCCGGCGAATCGGCCAGGCTGAAGGAGCCGACCTTCTCGTCGTCGAGTTGGCCGCCCTCCTCCACGACATTGCCGACTGGAAGGCCCACGGAGGCGATTCGGCGGTCGGTCCCCAGGTGGCGAGAAGTTGGCTCGTGTCGCTCGGCGCAGACAGCAATGTCGTCGAGCACGTCTGCCGGATCGTTGCCGGCATTTCCTTCAAAGGTTCGGGTGTGAGGCAGCCCGAGCTTTCGCTAGAGGGCGAGGTCGTCCAGGACGCCGACCGCCTCGATGCCATCGGAGCCATCGGCATTGCCCGGGCCTTCGCTTACGGGGGAGCCAAAGGGCGGCTCATCCATGACCCCGACCTGAGGCCGGAGGAGCACCAGACAGCCGAGGCCTACATCAAGAGCACCGGCACGACCATCAATCACTTCTACGAAAAGCTGCTCTTGCTCAAGGACCGCATGAACACGCCAACCGGCCGGGCCATTGCCGATAACCGGCACCAATTCATGGAACACTTCCTGCGCCAGTTCTACCAGGAGTGGGAGGGCAATTAACACTCGCCGCGAGATCCGAGGGTCTCACCCCGCCCTCCATCGCTCTGCTTCCGCCCACCCTGCTCTGGGCGGCTTCGGGTCAACACCCGACATCGTGTCAGGCGTCAGATGTCGACCCCGAAGCCCCTATCAGGCGGCCTTCCGACCCGGTGATGGTAGCCGTGCGTCTCGCCCCGCTTCAACTCTCGGCGTACAGAGCAGTCTCACCTATTTCTTGACAGTGATTGACTCGTTATCATCCCCGAAGGACTCGACCGACAGGCCAACAGTGACTGCTGTCCGCTTGCCGTCGAACGACCCAATCGCATCCTTGGCTGCTTCCTTCGAACATTGGGCCACGAGGTTGCCCAACGAGTCTGCAAATATGTGGCAGGTGACCGGCATTCCTGCTACGGTCAGAGCCACATCATCGTGCTCGACCATGCTGTACGGAACGTTCGTGTGCACGGTCAACTGCCCGCCGCTGGACGACAGTACCAGGGTTTGTGGCGCGACCCTTATCGTCAGTTCCCCGCCATATGCAACACTCCTCGCACACATCAGGATGCCAATACACACCGCCAGCAGACACGTCTTCTTGGACATCGTCGACCTCCCGTAGCGGAAACGGATTAGAGTACCCGCTGGCCCGTTCCAGGCGAGTGCACGCGCCGCGCAGGCCCTGTGGCTTGCTGACCGCGCGGCCGGGCCATCGCGTCCCGCGGGGAGCAATTGGCGTACCATTCGGGCCGTCGCCAATGCCATCCCAGCTCGGCAAACGTTCCTCTGCCGTAAATCCAGCCAGGATCGAGGCGTGGAACCGTTGCCCGCGCTCAGCGATTGAGCTGTGCAAAACAAGCCGACTGCAGCCGAGTTGTAGCAGCAACTGTCGCGCGCAGTGTCTCATGCGGCGCGCAATTTCTACGGCTCGGCATCTGGCAGCCCCGCGACTGGCCCTTCGTATCCCACTATTGATGCCGCCGGGTCACTGTCGAGCGCAGGAGCTACGACCGCCTCGTTTCTCGGGTTCGTGGTGTCGCCCTCACGTCCCGTCGTGCGAATGACCCGAATACAGCTATTTCCAGGAACAGCGCAGCGATCCGCAAGTCATCGGACTTTTGCGCCGCCGCACGCATGGCCGCGTTTCACTGCTCCACTTCGTACAAGACGGTGCAGGGCGGCGTGAGCCTGTCATCGAAGCGCTCGGTGTCTTCGGCAACCACGCGTCCGCTGAACACTTCGGTAACACGGCGGCACTTCCTCGGTAAGACAATCGTGCGAGAACCGCCCGTGGTCGTGTGCAGGGCGATCAGCCGGTCATTTGCATAAAGGGGCTCCTCGGCCTCGCAGTAGATGTGCGCCCCTGCCTCGGAGGCCAGTTTCCGCAGAACATTGGCTGGCACGTTCGGCCGTGGAGAATAGACCGAGCGCCAACCGTCCATCTCGCGCGAGGCTAGCTCCTCGGCCTCCCGCGGAATCCCCGTCAACGCTTCGACCTGACTGGGATCGTATCTCCCGTCGGCGATGATCCCCGGCGAGTAGCCCCAGACCACAGTCTTGCCGCCGCAGCACACCTTGTCTCGCAGCAGCGCGCGCCGCTTGGCGTCGATCACGAACAGGTTCGGGAGAAAGATCAGCTTGTGGCGGGAGAGGTCCAGCGTAGCCAGATCGCCGAATGAGAAGAGGTCGAAGGGCGTCCCCATCCGGTACAGGCCGTAGCGCTGCTTGTAGAGCAAGTCGTTGTAGAAATCGGCCTTGCCATCCAGGTAATACATGCTCTCAGCGTCCACCAGCACGGCCACTTCAGCTACCGACTGTTCACGAGGCCGGGCCAACCGGTCCCACAACTCGCGCATCTGCCCAATCGATTCGAAGATGGCTTCGCCTTCGAACCAGTTGCCGAACAGGTCGAACCAGTAGGTGGAGACTCCGCTGATCAGGCGCAGTGAGAACTCGCGGCGCAAGCCCGCAATACTGGCCGCCTCGTCGGAGAATCCACTTTCATGACCCGGGATCGCACGCCCCAGCGCCGACACGCTCCGGGCCGTGTGCGTGCGATGGTCCATGCTCATCTGGAATCCCTTGCCGTGATGCTGGATCGAGCTGATGGGAACCATGAACCCGCTGGCCCCGCCGAGCTGCCGATCATGATAAGAGCCAGGCGAGTAGAAGATATCCATGTTGGGCGAGGAGAACACCCGGTCGAAATCGAGATGTCCCTCGTAAAGCAGCCGGTCTTTGCCGTGTTCCATGATATAGCCGTAGCAAAGGCCCAGCGCTGCGCGATGCTTGATTACGTCCTGCGCGGCCGCCGCGAAGTACAGGATCGTGTCGCTGATCAGTTCGTGCGAGAACCGCCAGTACTGGATTGCCAGCGCGTCGTCGGTCGGGTCGCGAAAAGGACCATGGGAAACGTGGTCTCGTACCGACGCTGGCGGAATATCGACGGGGTCCGGCTGTCCCCGTTCGATCATCCAGCGCCGCCATGCCGCGCGGCCGGACGCGCTCGGCTCGCCCTTGTTGAAGTCCTGCCATTCGATGGTCTTGCCGCAGGCGAGGAAGTAGCCGACGATCACGTCCCGATGCTTCGATTCCAGATGTCGCAGCACCGCCTGCAGGTACTCGCGCGTTTCGCGCCGCCACACCGGATTGGCTGCGACTCGACCCAGTTCATTGAAGCTATCCGAACCCCCGCGTATCCGACACCACCAGGTCGGCGTGTTCAGGTCGATGAAGAAGATGAATTTCGCCTTTGGATTCACGGCAAGCTTATCGGTCACTTGCCGGTCCAGACACTCGAAGTCGTAAATGCCCGGGCCGTTCCAGATGGGAGGATAGATGCTGTTGTAGGGCTCACCCGTGGATGCCAGCACGTTGGCCGGAAAACAGACCACCGTATTCACGCCGGCTTCCGCAAAATGGCGGAGCGTGTCTGAATTCGGGGCATAGGTGTTGTACCCCATAAATCGCTCCGGCGGATCCGCTTTCACATCCGCAGGACTGACAGCCAATGCCAGGGAGCCGAGAAGTGCGATTGCCTTGTTCACGGGGACCTCCCGGGTGTGGTGAACGCCACTGCACGCGCCGGCGGCGGGACTGATTTCTGTCAGCATACCGACTCGCCTGCGAAATAGCGAGCACGGTTGGCCACACGACCGGCCGATCCACCGAGACCGTGTTGCCCGCCCGATCAGGTGATTGGATGCGTCATACGAGTAATCCACCGTGCTCGTCCCCGCCACGAGCTTCCGGGCGCGATCTTCGTCAGCATCACGCCGGTAATCGTACGTCCGACATTCGCAGCTCCGCCTTTACTCGTCACATGCCCCGGACGTCGTTGCCAAATGTCGGGAAGGCAAACAACGTCGATTTCAGCTCTGTCTCGGTGATGCCGTGCTTGATGGCAAGAGTGTAGAGATTGATTGTCTCCGCCGCGTCCGGCCCCAGCAGGTGAGCGCCAAGAATCCGTTCCGTCGAATCCTCGACGAGCACCTTGTAGCGGGCATGTCGCGCCCCAACCATCTTCATCGAGTTCTTTCCCGAACGATCGCCGGTCCGAGTTGAGAACCGCAGCCCCCTCTGCCGGGCCTCGTCTTCACCAAGCCCCACCGAGGCCAAAGCGGGTACGGAAAACACCACTGTCGCCACCGGCCCGTACTCGGGTATCTTCTTGTGATGCTCCAGCAGGTTGTGAACCAGCACTTCCCCCTCCTTGCGCGCGACCGGCGAGAGCGGGGGAGCGCCCGTCGCCGCTACGTCTCCCGCGGCGTAGACGGCCGGGTTGGAAACGCTCTGCAGGTAGTCATCCACTTCCACCCCTTTGCTACTGAAGCGGACATTGCCGGCGTCGAGGTCAAGTCCGGACACGTTGGGCACGCGACCCGCGCCGTGAACGACCAGGTCGAACTCGTTCGATTCGGTCTTCAAATCGGAGGCGATGGTTGCACGCAAGCCTCCGCCGCGCTTCTCAATCGACTCCACTTTCATGGAAGTGAGGATTTCAATGCCGATTTCCCGGGTCCGTTCGAGCAGCCCGTCAACAAGGTCCGGATCGAATCGGGCCAGTGGCCGGGGCCCCGCCTCCACCACGGTCACTTTCGCCCCGGCCCTGGCAGCCACATGGGCAAACTCAAACGTGACGTAGCCACCGCCGATGAATAATACCCGCTTCGGGAGACGCTCGAGTTCGAGGAAGTCGTCGCTCGAAACGAGGAGTCCTTCGCCGGGAATGCCTAGTGGCCGAGGCACCGCACCGGTGGCGATTACGAACTGGCGGCTCTCTACCTCATTGCCGTCGATCGTCACGCGCTGCGGAGCGACAAACCTGGGAGTCCCGTGGAATTGCTCAACCCCGGCATCACGAAACATGCCCTCCTTCCAGGGCGTGACCGGTTCGGTGAAGGACCGCTTGAAGGCGATCAACTCCGCCCAGTCGATCGCTGCGCCTTCCGTCCGTACACCCGTGCCTTCGGCGTGGCCGATCCAGTCGAAAAGCTCTGCCGCGCGGACAAAAACCTTCTTTGGGATGCAGCCGCGCAAGGCGCAGGTGCCTCCGAAAGGGCGCGGATCAACAATCGCCACCCGCCGGCCGCGCCGGCTGCACTGAAGTGCCACCTGGGTTGCCGCAGGTCCCGTTCCGAGGATCAGTATGTCGAAATCCATCATGCGCACCTCCGCTACCGATGCTGCTGAGATCAACACGCGTCAGAAAAACGGGATGTAAGCGTAGCCGTCCATTTGCAGATTGATGTTGACGGTTGCAGCCGAGACAGCGATCGTCACCTCGGGAGCAATCTCGTCGGCACTGAATCCATGATGCGCCATCGCCTGGCCACAGACGTAGATCTCGACGCCCGCCTCCTTGAGTTGGCGAATCAGCTCCAAGTCCGGATTGCTGGTTGCTCCCTGCGAGCGGGCGTAGGGATTGAGGTGCATGGCGTAGGCTTCGTTCTTCAGGGCCGCCTTGGTGGCCGGACCGTGCAGGATTAGGGCCATCTGGAATCCGTGATCCACTCCCGCTCCGGCCGCGGTGTACTGGTTGAGGATGAGCGCCGCCCGGTCGAAGCCTTTGATGACCTTGCCGGTCTTCTCGTCGGACGTGATGTCCAGCAGCACCTTCGAGTCTTTCTTCGGTTGCTGAACGGCATCGGGCAGCGGCACGATTCCCCCGTGATTCTTGATGACGGGGTGTTGAAACTCGGGGCTACCAGTGCGGTTCGAGGCGCCTGCCAGGGCAGCAAGCGCACAGAGCGTGAGGGCCAATGCGATTTTCACGGTACATCCTCCTTTGAGAAAGGGCTGGGCTGCCAACGGCTGGGCAGCCTTCCGTGCCGTCCCGTCGGTAACAGGCTCAGCGTGAAACAGCGGTGGATCGATACGTGTAAGTCTGCCTCAGTAGCCCCGCTGCCGCCTTGAAAACAACGACGCCAGCAAGGTCCGCTTCCGTAGTCGGCCGAGAGGAAGTCATACCGAAGCCTTGGCCCGACCTCGGGATGAACCGGTCCAAGATGACCCAGCCCATCGGCGACGATTGCTGGAGACGAGCAGCGCAACCGCCGCTCCGGCGACCAGGGCGCCGATGATCAGCCAGGGTGAAACGCCGAGCGTTTCTGGCAGGGTGATCTTTCCCTGGTCGCCCAAGACCTTGATGGCCGGTTGCAGCAACGGGTAGAGTCCAACGAATAACCCCGCTCCGAACAACATTCCTAGCAGCCCGATCATCGCGTCGCGACGACCCTCGCCGCAGGCAGCGACCGTGGTGCCGGGGCAGTAGCCCAGAACAACCATTCCAATGCCGAAGCAGATGCCGCCCAGGAGAACGCCACCCACGAGGAACGGCTTGATGTGCAACGACGCCCATCCCAACTCGACAAGGCCATAGACGCCCAGTGCGCCCACGATAACGGCGGTAGCCATGATCCGCACGACGGTCCAGTCCCTGAGGAGGAACTGACCGAGAATCACGTGGTACTTCGCAACCCGGCCCTTCTGAAGCAGAAAGCCGAAAAGGATGCCGGTCAGAAGCCCGAGAGCGAGGCGCTCGGGTGAATCAAACATGGCTTCGGCCCTCCCATCCGAAAAGCAGCAGCGCCGTGGCGACGCCGACCGCGAAAAACGCAGCGACGAACACCCAACTCGAGACGGCCAGTTGCAGCGAACCGCTGATGCCGTGGCCGCTCGTGCAGCCCTGAGCCAGGCGGGCTCCGAACATCATCAGCGCTCCGCCGAAGAAAGCGGCGGCAAAACGTTTTGCCGTACTCTCTCCGAATCGCCAGCGCCAAAGATCGGGCACCTTGAGCCGCGTGCGGTCGCCCGAGAGCCAGGCGCTGAGGAAGGCGCCGACGAAGACTCCGACCACGAGCATCCACTCCCAGCCGATCTTCGGCGACTTGCCCTCCGTCGCCTTGGCTGGATAGTACTCGTTCGTCTGTTCCACGCGCGGCACGAGGGCCGTACCCGCCAGGGCAGCCGTGTGCTCGAAGGCGGTGGTGATACCGAGGGGCTGGTCCGCCGACGCAAAAGCGAACCAACTCAGCACGCCGATGGCCGCTCCTACCAGGTAGGGCGACCAGGACTTCATGGTCAACGGATTCCTCATGGCCGACCCTCCTCGCGATCGCGCTGCGGAACTCATTCGCAGATCTCTGGACACGCATCGCGCCCCAGACCGTTCGCCCCGCATGCAACTGCCATGCCGGCCGGGTAGCAGCACCCTGGACGCCCGCGGCAGGGCCGGATCATGGCGTGGGGTCGACAAAGATGTGAAGCGCGATCAGGGCCAGCACCAGGATGCCTGCGAAGACGGGCACAAACCGGCTCGGGCGAACGTTGAGCACGCCAGGAAGCGTGACGTTGCCCCGATCGCCCCATGACTCGACGGTTCGGCTGAGCCAGGCCGAAGCCTCCGCAAAAACGTAGGATCCGGCCATCAGGCCGAGGATCACCGCGATGGCATCGTAGTTTCCCTGGCCGAGGGCGACTGCGGTCGTCCCCGGACAGTAGGCGGCCAGCCCGAAGCCGATCCCAAAGACAACGCCGCCCAGGGCGTTGGCCGCGTAGCGTGTGGGTTTGACGTGGAGTTCGACCAGCCCGCGCCCGTGCATCCAATAGATGCCCAACATTCCCACCACGATCGCCGACAACATCACTTTGACGACGGTGAAGTCCCGCAGCAGCAGCACTCCGATGAGCACCTCGTACTTCCCCACCCCGCCCTTCTGCAAGAGGAATCCGAAGATGATCCCGAATAGCAGCCCCAGCGCAAGCTGCTTCGACGCGCTGGCTGCTGGGCCGGAGGGTCGGTCTGGCTGATGGGATCGGTCGTCTGGGGTCGGCTCGGGCATGATCTGGTCCTGCGAGCTTAGAGATAGAAAAGGAGCATGGCCGTCGCGACACCCCCAACGAAGAACGCAGCCAAGGCGATCCAGGAACCAACGGAAAGCTGCAGAGCGCCGCTGATGCCATGACCACTGGTACAGCCGCCCGCAATCCTTGCTCCCATACCCATCAACCCGCCGCCAAGGAACCCGACCGCCAGTCGCAGCCAGACGCTCTCGCCAAACCGTTCCGCCCATAAGGGCGGGAGCCAGCGGCCGGTGATCTCCCCGCCGGAGAACGCGGCCAGAAACGCGCCCACGGTGATTCCGACCAGCAGCATCACTTCCCAGTCAACCTTCGGCGCCTTCTTCTCGGCATAGAACTCGAGCGATTTCGTATGCCGCGGGGCCACGGCTTGCCCGATCAGCCCGGCCACACGGGCGTAGGCGGTCGAGGCGCCCAGGGGCTTATTGCTGAAGTAGAACGTGAGCATGCTCAGCAAACCGATGAGTGCGCCAACCAGGTACGGCGACCACGCCGGGCCGGTCGTTCCAGGATCCACGGAATCGGTCTGGGCCAACGCCGACGCCGGCACGAACATCATGACGGCGATTGCGGTCAGGGCCAGGATCTGCCACTTCACTGCTGATGCTCCCGTGCCATGCAATAATCTGTTCGAGACGAAAAGACCGGTGCCGAGGCCGCCGGGCAGTGCTGCTGCCGCTAACCTTCGGGCCAGGTGGCTTACTTGCCGTTCTCCACCGGGAACCCCGCGTTGCTCCAGGCCTTGAAACTGCCGGGGATGCTTCGGACGTCGGAAAATCCGGCCCGCTGCAGGAGGCTGGCCGCAATGCTCGCCCGGTAACCGCTGGCGCAGTAGGTCGCGACCGGCTTGCTGCGGTCGATCTTCGGCATCTCTTCGCGAAGATCGCTGATGTAGTGGTAATGCGCACCCGGTATCCGTCCACTCTTCCACTCGCTGGGAGAGCGGACATCGAGCAGTTGCACCTCGTCGCGTTTCTCCTTCACCTCGTGAACGGTCATTTGGGGAATCTTCTTGAGCGGCAACCCAGCGTTCTGCCACATCTTTATGCCGCCCACCAGATAGCCGGCGAAGCGCGTGAAGCCGGTTCGCCACAGCAGGGCAATGATCCGCGGAAGCTGGAAATCCTCCTCCAGGACCAGCAGGAGAGGCCGCTCCGGATCGAGCATGTCTCCGGCCCAGACCGACAGTTCGTTGCGTGTGCCGCCGATGTTGATCGCGCCGGCGATATGCCCGCTCCCGAAGGCGTGCATCGAACGGACGTCGAGGATCTGCAGGTCGTCGCGTCCGGCCATCTCCCGGAACTGGGACACCGGCAGGCCCGGGCAGGCCGGCAAGTGGCCGATCAACGGCGGACCGCCGGCGTTGACCTTCTTCAACCGCGGGTAGTGGGCCGGCACCGGCGGTGCGCCTTCCTTCACGAACTTCTTGAACTTCTCGAAGTCGCCGATCTGCAGGAAGTCGTTGAAACGGCGTTCATAGCCGATCGTGCTCATGGGGCGGTCGCCGATATCGGCCCCGCAGGCAGAGCCCGCCCCGTGGCAGGGATAGATGATCACGCTATCGTCGAGTTTCAGATAGAAATCGCGCAGCGTATGAAACAACTGTTTGGTGAGTTCCGCGGTGCTCTCGTCGCCGAGCAGGTCAGGACGACCGGCGGAGCCGACAAAGAGTGAATCGCCGGTCAGCACGCCCCACGGTTGGTCCTTCCGGTCCTTCTCGGCGAGGACGAAGCTGACGTGCTCCGGCGTATGGCCCGGCGTGTGCCGCACGGTCAGCAGCGTGTCGCCGAATGTGAATTCGCCGCCGTCGCGGATCGCTTCTTGGGCGAAGCCGTACTCCGCGTCCCCCTCGTGGCTGCAGTAGATCTTCGCCCCGCCGACGCGTTCGGCAAGTTCGCGCGATCCGCTCATGAAATCGGCGTGGATATGCGTCTCGAAGATGTGCGTGATCGAGAGTTCCCGCTTCTGAGCGGCGTCGAGATACACATCGACATCCGGCCGCGGATCGATCACCGCCCCGATTCCCTTGCTGTCGTCGCCCACAAGATAGGAAAGCTGAGAAATGCCATCGGCGAAATAGCTTTCAAACACGAGACCCATGGGGCCACCTCCGTTCGCACGAATTGCCGCGATCCAGTGTATGTTGTCTTGACGCTGTCGTTCTTTCCGCATGCCCGGCCCCGCGCTATGCGAATCGCGCGCCAGGATCTGAAGATTGGGCGGTCAGATCGGCGAATAATTCGCTGAAATATGCTCTGAGGCAGACCGGCCGCCATAATCCCGCGCGAGTAAGTTGCCATTCTGACGCAGGCAGCCCGTCAACCCGTCCGGCGCGTCATTGGCCTGCGGCAAGCGCAGCGTACGCATCGCCCTATGTCTATGTTTTTTGACAGCTACTGGTTGCATTGTTCGCGATCGCGACGGATCTAGCATTGGGAGGCAACTGCATCGAACCGGGGTCGCTCCATGGATTACGATATCGCCGTGACCGCAACCATTCTGCTGGCGGCGATTGTCCTGCTGGCGTCGGACTGGGTGCGGGCCGACGTCGTGGCGATCCTCGTATTGGCATTGCTTGCGGCCACCGGTCAAGTGAGCACGCAGGAGGCGCTTTCCGGATTCAGCAACACCGCCGTCATCTCGATCGTCGCCTTGTTGATCCTCTCGGCGGGGATGGTTCGCAGCGGTGCCGTGCAATGGCTGGCCATCCGCCTGCAGCGAATCGCCGGCGGCAGCACTCGCCGTGTGATCCTGGTCAGCATGCTTCCACCGGCGATTCTCTCGGGCGTGGTGAATATTGTCGCTGCTGTCTCGATCTTCATCCCTGCCGTGCTTCACCTGGCTCGCGAGAACGGAATCTCCCGCTCCAGGCTGCTGATCCCCACGGCATTTACCAGTCTTGCCGGGGCAAACCTCACGCTGATCGGCGCGGGACACAATCTCGTGGTCGACAGCATGCTTCGCGATGCGGGAGCCGCGGGACTGGGCTTCTTTCAAATCATGCCGCTGGGGCTGATCCTGGTGACCGTACTGACGGCTTACAGCCTGCTCTTCGCGGGCCGGCTCCTTCCCGGCCATGACGAGGCAGCCCTGTCGGAGCACGAGGCGAAGGACGATCTTATCGCCACCTACCATCTTGACGAACGGCTTTGGGAAATATGGGTTCGGCCGGACGCACCCATCGCAGGCGCTTCGCTCGACGATATCGCCATCGGGCGGCGCTACGGCTTGAGCGTGATTTCGCTGTTGCGCGACGGCCGGCAGCAGCCGGTGGAGGACGTCGGCGTCCGTCTCGAGAGCCGAGACGTTTTGCTAGTCGGCGGCCGGCGGGAAAAGGCCGAACAACTGTGCGGCGAAAACGAGGGACTGCTGTTGGCGGGGCCGCCTCAGCCGCAGAATCCGTTTCCTTCGAGCGACGCCGAATTGATCGAGATCGTCGTACCGCCCCGCTCCGCCGCCATCGGCAAGACGCTCCGCGAGTTGCGTTTCCGAGACCGGACGGGACTGATTGGCGTCGCGCTTTGGCGGCGAGGCAAGCCGCAGCGTACCGACGCCCGCGATACACCGCTGGAGCCTGGCGACGGTGTTCTGCTGTTCGGTGCCCGAGCGCGTACCCGGCACTTCCAGCCGCATCCCGATTTTCTGTGGCTTACCACGCCTCGCAGCCAGGATAGCCCTTCCGAAACCGGATGGCAGGCCGCCGCGGCCGCTCTGATCTTGCTAATGGTCATCGTGGTGGCTGCCGCAGGGTGGTTGTCGATCGCGATCGTGGCCTTGGCTGGGGCAGCAGCCATGATCCTGCTGAACATCCTCACGCCGCAACAGGCCTACGCGGCCGTCGACTGGCGAACGATCGCTCTGATCGGCGGCATGTATCCGCTGGGCACCGCGCTGCAGAATAGTGGAGCCGTCGATCTTGTTGCACGGTTACTGACCGAACAGGCAGGCCCTGCTGCCGCGCTCTGGGCGGTCGGCCTGCTGGCAATCGTGCTGACGCAGCCGATGCACAGTGCCGTGGTGGCCGTGATCCTGACCCCCATGGCATTGGGCGTGGCTCAAACGCTCGGCGCAAATTCCTTGCCGTTCGCCCTGGCGATCATCGTCGGAGCCTCCGCCAGCTATCTACTGCCGGTTGGGCACCCTGCGCCCCTGCTGGTCCAGGAACCCGGTGGATACCGGACGGGAGACTACCTCCGCTTCGGGCTCGTCCCCGTGCTGATCGTGTGGGGCGTCATCGGTTGGATCATACCGATGATCTGGCCGCTCAGTGTGGCTTCCTGAACACTCTCCCGAGAACGCAGACCCGAGCGACTGGGGAAGAGGAATTCAGGACTTGAGCGGTCAAAGACTACCAGGGACAACTCCACGCGCCGGAGTTTTCCGTCGGAGGGGGCTAGCACCAACCGTGGAATTGGTGCTGGCGTGGTATGGTTGCGGCGAGCGCAACTCGATTGCGGCAGGCTGACCGCCTCGCTGCCCGCGACCGAGCCGAGAGCGCCCTAGACACCGTAGGGGTTCCTGCCGCCCCGGTTGCCGGGCTGCGGCAGGGCCAGATTACCCATGTCGATCGTCTCGCTGATGAACTGGACGTGCCGTCCATCATCACGCAATTGGCTCGGCCGGGATGATAGCTCGACACCGAAAACGCGGCCCCGGATCAGACGCGGCGGAGGATGCGAAGGGAACGGGGGGCGAGGGTCCAGTGGCTGGCCGGTGGCGCGGTGGGCTCGGCGAGGGGAACGAAGTTGGCCGAGGTTGTGATCTCGGCGGGTGCCTGACCGTAGTTGGCAATTGCGAGATGGATCTCGCGGTTGGCGAAGGCCGAGGCGACCACACCCGGCGGAAGCGGCTGCGGGAAGAGCGTGGAGTCGCCGATCTCGAGCCAGGCCCAGGTCCCGTCTTCGACCATGGGGAGATATTGCTTCAGCCAGCGGGCATGGGTCGACTGCGTCTCTGGTCGTGGAGGAACGGCGTCCCAGCCGCCGTAGACGTGCGGTCCGTCGGGGTGGGCCTGATGATATTCCCAGGCGGCCTTGCAGCGCCGCTTCCAGAGGTCGTGCTCGACCGGCGCCGGTGAGTAGTTCACGCCGGGGACCATTGCCCGCTCACCCGTCCAGGGCCGGCCGGCCTGCAGGAGCGGGAACTGCAGGTAGGGAATCGCGTGGAGGTAGGGCTCATCGTCACTTTCGATCTTGGCGAACGACATGTCGATGCAGGGCACGACGTAGGGCGGATGGTTCTTGACCGCCTCGCGGAGTCCGTCGGCATTGTCGACGTTCTCGCCGACCCAGAGATAATCGTAGACCTTGACGCCGCCGCTCTCGGGCTGGTTGGCGAAGTCGGCGTGGACCTTGTAGATCATGCCACGGCGGTTGATCTCGCCGTAGACCAGCGCGAGCAGGTCGGCTACCGCGCCGTCGTACTCGGGCGTCTCTTCGAAGGCGGCCACCTCGTCCTTGGCCAGTTCCTGGCTCCCTTTCATGGTGTTGGGAACGTATCCCCAGTCGTTGTAGAGCCCGTCGACGCCGAAATCGTCGAGGATGCGGAGCATTTGCGGCAGCAGGTAGGCCCGCCACCCGGGGCTTGCCGGCGAGCAGCGCATGAGGTTCCAGTAGCCGGCGAAGAAGCCATCGCCAGGCCGCGACCACTCTTCGCGGTAGTCGGGGTCGGTGCGGATGAAATAGCCGGTCGAGGCGTAGGCCAGGATCTTCATGCCGCGCTGGTGAACCATGGAGACGAAGCGGCGAAAACCGTCGGGATTGAGCGCGGTGAGCTTGTGGCCGCCGAAGAGCCGAAGCTGGTCGTTCCAGTCGTCCATCACCTGGATCAACTGGATGCCGTGCGCCTTGAGGCGATCCAACTCGCGCTCGTCGTACTCGTCGGGATCGTACGGCTTGCGGCAGGGATACTCGCCGAGGTTGTAACAGCACTGGGCGGGGAGATAGTTCGTGATCAGGTGGCGGCGCATGCAGGCGCGGATCTCGCCGCGGCAGAGGGCGATGTTCTCGAGCCTTCGCCGGTGGTCCTCCGCCGTGTAGCTGGCAAGAACGGCGCGGGCGGGCGCCGCGGCCGGAGGCGGCGATGCTGCCATGACGGGGCCAGCGCCCGCCGCGGTGGAGGCGACTGCGCCCGCCGCGGCGACCTGGACGGTGGATTTCAGGAAGTTGCGACGATCCATTAGGCACCTCGATGCAAGCCGGGTTTCAGCGTGATAGTATAACGACGACAATGAAGCGGTGCTAAGTCGAGCCGGATTTCGCGCGGTGAACCGCCGCCTGAATGTGTGCTTCCAATGTAAACATCCGTGAACCAACGTCAAAGACTTGCCGTCCACAACCAGGAGCCACCCGTGCAAACGAATCTCTCGAATCGACCTGACCGGCGTCGTTTTCTGGCCACCACACTTGGCGCAGGCGCCGCCGCCGCGACCCTCCCCTGGCTCGAATCGCGACTGATCGCCGCCGACCGCCCGGGCGAGCGGATCAAGATCGGCCAGATCGGCACGGAACACGAGCATGCCTCGGGCAAGATGGAGACCTTTCGGAAACTGTCCGAGCATTACGAAGTGGTCGGTGTGGTCGAGCCGGACCCGGCGTTGCGCAAGAAGAGGGAGAACGATCCGGTCTATCGCGGCCTGACGTGGATGACCGAAGAACAGCTTTTCAATACCGACGGCCTCAAGCTGGTGGCCGTGGAGACTGCCGTCCCTCACCTGGTGCCCGCGGCGGCACGCTGCATCAATGCCGGCATGCACATTCACCTCGACAAGCCGGGTGGCGAAACGATCGAACCGTTCAAAGCGTTGCTGGACGAGGCGGGGCAGCGCGGCCTGACCGTGCAGTTGGGTTACATGTACCGCAACAATCCGGCGATTCAGTTCTGTTTCCGCGCGGTCCGCGAGGGCTGGCTGGGGCAAATCTTTGAGGTCCACGCCGTGATGAACCGCCAGGACTCGCCGGCGTATCGGAATTGGCTCGCCCAGTTTCGTGGCGGAGCCATGTACAACTTCGGCTGCCACCTGATCGATCTCATTGTGACCCTCTTGGGCAAGCCCGACCGCATCACGCCTTACCTGCGCCAGACGCAGCCGGAAGTGAAAGTCTTCGACAACTGCCTGGCGGTCTTCGAGTATCCCCAGGCCACGGTCACGATCCGCACCGCATTGCGCGAGGTCGAGGGCTACAAGCGACGGCAGTTGGTGGTGTGCGGCGACGAGGGGACGATCGATATCCGCCCGCTGGAGAAGTTCGACCTCCGTCCCGCTCAGCCGCTCAGTCTCCGCCTCGCCCTGTCGCAGCCGCGCGACTCGTACGAGAAAGGCTACCAGGAAGTCGATTTTCCGCCGCCGACCGGACGCTACGACGACCAACTGATCGAACTGGCTCGGATTATCCGTGGCGAGATCGACAATCCCTACCCGCTCGCGCATGAACTCCTCGTGCAGCAGTGCCTGCTGTCGGCCTGCGGGCTACTGCCGGCTTTCTGATCGCCGCGGCGTGGTTGTGGCATTGGCTCTGGAGCAGGTCGCACTCCACTGTAAAGACGGCTGCCGCCGGCGGCTCGATCGCCGCAAGCTCTCGCCTGCCCCACCCCCACCTGGGCCAATATAATGCTCACCCGAGGGGCTGTGTCTCCACCAAGGCACGGCCTACACGCGCAAAGAGGGGGCGAGGGCTTGCAGGCGTGATAAATGGCCGAGCCAATCGCCTTGGGAACTGTTCGGCGAAGAGCTTTCGGCCCTGATTCGTGCAGGGGTTCCGTCATGAGCGGCGAGACGTTATCGCGACGAGACACGAAGGTCGGCGTTGCCGTTCACGATCGGCTCGAAGTACGCGTCCATCCGGCCGACAAGATGATCGCGGCGATTCTGCTCCTGGCTGTTGCCGTGGCGTTTATCCGCTGGCCTTTTGCAGGCGATTCGCTGACTCCGCTGGTGCTGCTCCACGTCGGTCTCCTGGCCGGCTACTTCGCGGCGGTGTGGTTCATGGTCCGATGGGAACGCTGGCCGTGGATCCAGTACATCCGCCCGGTTGTCACCGTGGCCGTGATCTTCACGCTCTACACCGGTCTGGGCAAGCTGGGCGTGGCGGCGATGCCGTACCTGGCCGACGGCTGGCTGTCGCAGGCCGACAATTGGCTCTTCGGGTTCGATCCCAGCCTGGCGATCCAGCGTTACCAGACTCCCGGCTGGGTCGAGTTCTACAGTTTCATCTACGGCGCATTCATCCCGTATATCTATCTGTCGCTCTTCCTGGGCTGCCTTGGCCGGCGGCCGCTGGAACGCGACCAGTTCCTCACCGGCTGGGTGCTGACCTACACGATCAGCTATCTGGGCTACATCTTCTTGCCCGCCCACGGCCCGGTGGTCTTTCAGGCCGATCAGTACGACGTCGCCTTGCAGGGCGGTTTCTTTTATCGTGTCGTGGTCGTCGGCAACGAGATGACAGGCGGGCTGCAGGGCGTCTTTCCCAGCCTGCACGTAGGCGGGTCAATGTATCTCTGCCTGTTCGATCTGCGGCGGAATCGCCTCCGCGGGTTGACCTACCTGCCGATGGTGCTGTTGATCTACGTGGCAACCGTCTTCTTGCGCTATCACTACGTCGTCGATCTCATCGCGGGGACAGTCATTGCCTTTGCCTGCGTGCCGCTGGGCGAAGCGGTCTTTCTCCATTGGGCTGAGCGACGCAAGCTGGCCGGGCTGCCGGCATTGCAGGGGGGGGAAGCGGATGATCTACCGAGTGTTCAAGACCTGGGTGCGGCTGGCGCTGGCGCTGTTCTTCCGGCGCATTGAGGTTGAGGCCCGCTACTGCGTGCCGGCCGTGGGGCCGGTGCTGTTCGTGGCGAACCACACCAATGCGCTGGTCGATCCACTGGTGCTGGCCAGCGCCGTGCGCCGGCAGGTCACGTTCACCGCCAAGAACACGCTGATGCAGAAGCCGCTGTTGAACTGGATCATCCGGGCACTCGGCGTGGTGACGTTTCACCGGCAGCAGGACGTCGGCCGCGGCGCCGACCTGCGCCAGAACATCCGCAGCCTGAAACGCTGCCGCGCGATCCTCGCCGAGGGGGGCGCGATCTGCATCTTCCCCGAAGGCGTAAGCCACTCCGATCCCAAGCTCCGCCGTTTTCGCCCCGGTCCGGCGAAGATCGCCCTCGATTTCGTCCGCCGCGACGGCAACCCAGGCGGTCTTCGGATCGTGCCGGTCGGACTGCTGTTTGCCGAGAAGGATCGCTTTCGTTCCGACGTCTGGCTGCGGTTCGGAGCGCCGCTCGATCTGGCCCGCTGGCTGGAAGAGCATCCCGGCGCCGACGCCGAGGAACTCACGGCGGAACTCGAGCGCCGAGTTCTGACGCTGACCCTCAACTATCAGACGCGGCGCGAGTCGGCCATCCTCACGTGGGCCGCCGAGATCGTCGCCACGGGCGCAAAAATGCCCGGCCCCTTGGGTGCGGAAGAGCGGCCCGCGGCCGAGCGGTTCCGCCTCCTGGCACGCTTGCAGGCCGGCTATCGGACGCTCGTCGAGCGTGAACCGGAACTTGTGGAAGCACTCTCCCGCCGGATCGGGCGCTACCGCGCCGAATTGAAGCGCGCCGGCATTTCGCCTGATGAGGCGCACCTGCCGCTCCATTTCGGCCGGGCGGCGCTGTTTCTGGTTCGTGAACTGGAGTTGGTCCTGGTCGGAGCGCCGCTGGCTTTGTTGGGAGCGCTGACCCATACGGTCCCCTACTTCACCGTCAGAGGGATTGCCAAGGCATTCTCGAAGGACAAGGATCAGTGGGCCTCCAACGTCGTCCTTCCGGGACTGGTGATCTTTCCGCTCTGGTACTTCATCCTGCTCTTGGCGGCCTGGTGGTTCTTGCCGCCGCTGTGGGCGGTTCTTTTTTCCGTGGCCGTGCCTTACTGCGGCTACTATGCCGTTCTATACGGCGATCGGCTGTGGCGGGTGGGCCGGCGGGCCAGAACCTTCGTCCGTTTCCTGCTCCACCCGGCCGAGCAGCAGCGTCTGGCCGGCGAGGGACGGGCGATCGTCGCCGAAATCCGTGCACTGGCCGCACGCCTCGAATCTCCTCCCGCACATCTCGATGCTGAACTGGACGCCGGGTCGCGTTCGTCGTTATTCACCGCCACCGCCGCCGATCTCGAAGCGCAGTTCCGCGACGACCTTACGGCGCTTCGCAACATCGTGGACGGGCTGGAACGACTGGAGGCCGATTGGACCGAGTGCAAGGCGGCGATCGGGGTCCGGCAGCGAGGTTATTTCACGCCGCCCGAAGATGACCGCGTCCGCCAATTGCTGCTGGCCTACCGCAACTACCGCCTCGCACTCTATGAAATCCTCGATCGGTACCTCGATTACGAGGAACTTCCCGCGGGGCGCGATCAGGTCCGCGCGTTCACCATTGCCTATGCCGCCGGACTGACGCTCTACGCGAAGTCGCTCCGGCTCATCGCCGCCTATGAGCGGGACCCCCTGGTGCGGGCAAAACTGAACGAGGCCGATCCCAAGTTCGGCCTGGCCGCCGGCTTCTTCGACGAGATCCTGCGGGCCTACACATCGCTGTACAATTACCGCCTTCTGGCCCAGGCGGGCAGATTCTACCGCCGCAACCGGCGGGCGGTCCGCGCCGCCTGGGGCTCGTCCGGCGACGGCCGATGGCTCGCCGAAATCATTCGCCGCCATCGCATCGTGGCGCGGCGGACGTTCTGGCAGGTGTTTTCGCGCCGGCTGCACTACGACTGGCGCGCCGTGGCGCGGTGGATCTTTCGGCCGGTGCGGTCTACCGAGTACAGCCTCAGGGCATTTGTCGGCTCGACACTCGCAACCTGCCATACCACCCCCTGGTACGAGCCGGCGCTCGATGCGGCGATTCTCGACGAGCTCCGTACCCAGCTCCAGCCCGGCGATGTACTTCAGATCCGTGCTGAGCGGAAACTGACAACGGCGGTACTTCCCGGCTTCTGGTCGCATGCCGCGATCCACATCGGTGGCCGCGCCGACCTCGAGCAGCTCGGCATCGGCAATGATCCACGGGTGCGGAAATGGTGGGACCAATTGGCCATCGATGGAGGGAAATACGGCTACGTGATCGAAGCGACCGCGCCCGGCGTGCTCATCCAGCCGCTGGAGAAGTGCCTGCATGCCGACCACGTCGTGGTGCTGCGGCCGAACGTCGGCCAGCCGGAGCGCCAAGCGGCCCTTCTGGAGGCGTTCAGCCACGTGGGCAAGCCGTACGATTTCGAGTTCAATTTCAACGTCACGACGCGGCTCGTCTGCACGGAACTCGTCTACCGCAGCTACCACGGCCGCGGCAAGATCGAGTTCTCACTCATCAAGCGGCTCGGCCGCTACACGCTGAGCTGCGACGACATCACCCGGTGGCTCGTCGAGGGCTGGCAGGCAGAGGATCGTTGCAGCGAATCGCCGTTTGATGTGATCTCGCTCGTGCTGCGAGCCGTCGATGGCCAGGCCTACTTCGTGTCGCCGACAGCCCTCCGCGACACATTGCTGGCCATTCAGGGTGGCCTGCGCCCCAGCAGCGTGCCTCGGATCCAATTCCAAAGTCTGTGAGCCTCTACCTATCCCCTACGGGTATTCTTATGACACTCGTTGTCGATTTCGATCACCCGCGAGACGAACTCACGTCGCTGGTCGGCGGCAAGGGAAACAACTTGCTTTCGCTCTGCGCTGCGGGCTTTCCCGTGCCGACGGGCTTCGTCGTGACTGCCGAATCCTACCGGCGTTTCACAGCGGCGCTCGACTGGCTCGATCCGGCGCTTCGGGAACTCGTGTTCAACGATCCGCAGCGACTGCGAGACCAATGCGAACGGCTGCGGGCGCGGATGTGCCTGTCACCCTTGCCGTCCGCTGTGGAAGCCGAGATCCGCGATGCCTTGGCGCGCGTCGGCGCCGCTGCGGACGATCCCTTTGCCGTGCGCTCGTCATCCACCTTCGAAGACCTCGCGCAGGCGGCCTTCGCGGGGCAGCACGACACCTACTTGAACATCCGCGGCGAAGAGGCAATCCTCCGCCGCGTCCGCGACTGCTTTGTCTCGTTGTGGGGCGACCGTGCCGTGCTCTATCGGCGCCATCAGGGCTTCTCGCAGACCGACGCCCGCATGGCGGTGGTGGTGCAGCGGCAGATCCTCTGCGATCGCGCGGGTGTCGGGTTCTCGATGAACCCGGTGTCGGGCAGGATCGACCGCCTGGTCATCGACGCCAACTACGGCCTCGGCGAGTCGGTGGTCTCCGGGGAGGGCGAGGTCGACCACTTCGAACTCGACAAGTCGTCGCTCGAAGTGGTTCACCGCGCGATCGGCCACAAAGACAGCATGGTGGCGCCCACCGATACCGGCGTCGAGCAGCGGCCGGTCCCCGCCGAGTGCGCCGACCAGCCTTGCCTCAGCGACGAAGAGCTTCGCGAGATCGGCCGCCTCCTCCAGCGCGTCGAGTTTCACTACGGCTGGCCCCAGGACATCGAGTGGGGCTGGCGCGACGGAACGCTGTACCTCTTCCAGTCGCGGCCTGTAACCACCATTCAGCCGCACTACACGCGCGATGAATCGGCCGAGCGGTTCCCCAATCCGATGACGCCGCTCACCTGGGATTTCTTCCGCGAGGTGTTCAGCCGCTCGCTCGAACACTCGCTCGCGCTGATGGGCCTGCCGCCGCTCAGGGACGACTGGTTCAGCCTGCACGACCACTATGTCTATGGCAATCAGAACGCGGTCCAACTCCTGGCCAGCTACCGCCCGCTGCGGGCGCGGACGGCGGCCGAACTGGCGGAAGAGATCCCGCTGCTGCGGCAGCGTTACGCCTGGGTGGGCGAACTGCCGGTCCGCTGGGCGCGCGATCTCGACCGCTACCTCATCCGGCTGGGCCGCTTGTCGGCCGCGAAGCTCGACGGCTTGACGCCCGCCGAACTGTGGCAGCATGTCCTGGCGATCCAGGACGTGGCCGCCGAATACTTCGAGCCCAATATCGCCATCTCCATCACCCAGTCGTTTCTCCATCGGCTCTTGCACAAGCTGGTGGAAATGGCCCTCGGACCGGAACGGGCCTTGGCGGTGTTCGACGGCTTGCTGGCCGGCTGTGAGACGAAGACCGCGGTGGTCAATCGCGAAATCCACGAGTTAGCTGGCTTGGCTGCTCAATCGGCGACACTGCGCGCCGAATTGCTGGGCGGAGGCCGCGAGTTCTGGGAGTCGGGCGGCCTGGATCGCCATCCGGCGTTTGCCTCGCGATTCTCCCGGTTTCTCGAAGACCACGGCCACCGCGAGATGGACATGGACTACGCCCAGCCAACGTGGTCCGGCCAACCCTGGGTAGTGCTCGAATCGATCGCGCTGATCCTCCGCAGCGGCTCGACGGAAGACCCGGCGTCGGTCGCCCGACAGCTTCGCATCCGTTACGCCGCCACCGAGCTTTCCTTCCTCTCGGCGGTTCCCGAAGAACTGCGGTTCTTCTTTCGTGAAATGATCCGACTGGCCCGCACCTACACCACGCTCGACGACCTGGAGCATTACCAGACCACTCGGGTGAATCCGGTGGCCCGGCAGGCGGCGATCGCGCTCGGAACCAGGCTAGTCGAAGAAGGAATCCTCGACGCCCCGGAAGACGTGTTCTTTTTCCAGCGGACGGAGCTCGAACAGTTGATCGGCGAACTGCCCGGCGCGGATCGCCCGTCGTATCGCGACCGCGTGTACCGCCGCAAGCAATCGTTCGAAGAAGCTCGCCGGCAATCGCCGCCTTGGGACCTATCCCAACGTCGGGCAGCCACGGCTGAAGCCCCCGCCGGCACCCTGTCGGGCCTGCCGGGCAGTCCCGGACAAGCATCGGCCGCCTGTTTCCGCGTTCACGACCCCAGCGACTTCGGCCGCTTTCCGGCCGGCTCGATCCTGGTGGCCCGAACGACCAACCCCGCCTGGACGCCGCTCTTCTACAGCGCCGCCGGACTGGTTACGGAAAGCGGCGGCCCCTTGTCGCACGGCGCGGTGACTGCGCGCGAGATGGGGCTGCCGGCGGTCATGTCGGTCCGCGGCGTGATGACTGCCCTCTCCGACGGGCAGACGGTGACCGTCGACGGCACGCAAGGACTCGTCTTCACCGCCTCCTCGTGAGCGTCGCGGGGTCGGTCGCGTCCCGTCCGAAAGCTGCAATCTGACAGGGGGCCGTTGCGGCGCTGACGGCATTCTCTCCCCTTCGCAGATTTCTCCCGGCGTTGACACCCGGCCGGCGCTGAAGCAGAATCGGGCTTTGAGAGTGCGTTTTTCAATTGTCCGGGAGGAGGATCGATGATGCGTGCCAATCGGCGTGCTTTTATTGCGGGAACCACTGCGGCGGCTTTCGGTCTGGCGGCCTCGCGTACGTTCGGTGTGGAACTGCCGGCGCCGAAACAGGCGGCCGCGCTCAAGCTCTCCAGCCAGTTGGGAGTGATTCCGGGCGATGGCCTGGAAGCCAAGCTCGCGAAGATGAAGTCCTGGGGCTTCGAGGGAGTGGAACTGGGGGGCGACATTGTCGGCAACGAGAAGAAGTACCGCGACGCCGTCGCCAATGCCGGCCTCAAGGTGAGCGCCATCTGCTGGGGCTCCTGCGAAGGTAAGCTCGTCTCCGAAGACGAGTCGAAGCGCAAGGAAGGGGTCGACGCGCTCAAGCAGGTCCTCGAGTCGGCCGGCCAGCTCGAATCGACCGGCGTGATCTACGTCCCCGCCTTCAACGGCCAGACAAAGCTCACCAACCAGGAGATCCGCAAGGTCCTCCTCGACACCTTCCCGGCGATCGGCGAGTATGCCGTGAGCGTGAAGTCCCGCATCCTCTTCGAGCCGCTCAACCGCGGCGAGGCCTATTTCCTCCGCCAGGTGGCCGACGGCGCCGCGATCTGCCGCGACATCAACAGCCCCGGCGTCCAGCTCATGGGCGACTTCTACCACATGTATATCGAGGAGACGAGCGACCTGGCCGCCTTCCTCGCGGCCGGCGATTACCTGCACCACGTCCACCTTGCCTCGCGCATCCGGGTGTTGCCCGGCCAGGACGAGCGGCAGTTCGTCGACGGTTTCCGCGGCCTCAAGCTCATCGGCTTCCAGGAGTACTGCAGCTTCGAGTGCGGCGTCAAAGGCGATCGCGAAGTGGAGATCCCCAAGTCGATGGCCTTCCTCCGCGAGCAGTGGCAGAAAGCCTGATTCACATTCACGCCAACAAGTAGGGTGGGTCTTCGCAAACCGCTAATCTGGCCATGTCTCGGTCGCGGCAATGGGGCATAGAAACACGCCGGTGCGCGGGACCGGTTTGTGAAGACCCACCATCACTTTGCGTCGAGCGCAGCTACCCCTTGCGTCCAAGCTGCTCAAGCACAAACTGCCGCGCCCGCGGCATGTCGGCCAGCGTCAGGTGCTCCAATATCAGGAACATCTCGCGGTCCTGCTCGGCCAATAGCCTCAGGTACAGCGGATAGTCGAGTTCGCCCAGCCCTGCCGCCGGCAGATCGGTGCCGTTTTCGGCCGCTTTCACATCCTTGGCGTGGGCAACGACGATCTCCTTGCCCAGCCGCGCAAAGATCTCCTTGAGCATCGGCTGCATCCGTGGCAGGTCTTCCTTGCGGAAGTAGTTGCACGGGTCCATCACCAGCTTGAGGCCCGGCGAGTTCACCTCCTTCAACAGCCGCTCGGTCCGGTCGATCGAGTCGATGATGTTCCGCCAGTAAGGCTCGATCGTGAGCACCGCGCCGGCCTTCTCGGCCTGCTGGGCCAGTTTCTCCAGCTCGCCTCGGCACTCCAGGTACGCCTCTTCCGTCGCGTTCTCCGGAGCATCCAGCCATTCCGACTGGCGGTTGTACGTCCCCGTCTCCGTCGAGATCACCTGAAAACCCAGCCGCTTTGCATTGGCAAGCAGGAACTCCATCCGCGCGCGTCCGCGCTCGCGCTTGGCCGGATCGGGATCGACCACGTTGTAGTAGCCGAAGTAGGCGGCGACCTCGATGCCGTTCTTCTCCAGCGCCGAACGAATCCTGCCCACCGCTTGCCAGTCGGGCGCGAACGGATCGAACCGCACGTCGCCAAAGGTGTAGTCGGTGAGGATTCCCGAAAACCCGTCGGCCTTGATCCGCCGCGCGGCTTCTTCAACCGGCAGATTGCTGTAGATCCGCGCGTCGACCGCCATCTTCAGACGCGTTTGCGCCTTCGTCTGCCAGGGTTCGGCCGCCACGGCCCAGGCGGGCGCCGCGGCCAGCGAAAAGGCCAGAGTCTTCAGGCACGTCCGTCTCGAAAGTCGCAATTCGCTGCTCGATTCGCAATGGCGATTCATGGTGCCTCCTCGCAGAGATTTGGGTGCCGGCGCCAGGGGTTCTTGCCTCGGATACTCCAACCCGGCCATTATGCGCCGCGGCCGACCAGATGCAAGCCGGCAGGCAACTGCCTTGACAGGCGAACGACCATCGGCCACGATGCGCTTCGTCTCCGGGTGATTGCCTGACACAGGAGAGCACATCACGTGGACTGCGAACCGGCCGTCTATGAACATGCTGCGTACCTGATCGGTCGCCGGCCGTGGGAGGTGTCTCGCGATCCGGATTTGCTCTTTGAGGCTCACGCCGAAGCCTTCCGGCGTTACCGGCATCGGCCGGTGGTCGTGTCGATCGACATCTACAATCTCGAGGCCGAAGCCTACGGGGCCGTGCTCCGCGAACCGCAGGCCACCGGCATTCCAGCGGTCGAAAAGCCCATCTGCCGCTCTGCAGGCGATCTCGCAGCACTGCAGCCCCTCGACCCGGCCGCCGGGCGGATCCCGATGTCGATCGACGTCGCCCGCCGGCTCGCCCAGCATCTGCCGGAGGCCGACGTTCGCCTCCCGATGGCCGGACCATTCTCGATCGCCAGCAACCTGCTCGGTTTTGAAACACTCCTGGTCGAAATGCTCGAGCACCCGGCCGAAACGGCGGACGGACTCATGCACCTCGCCCGCGGCCAGACGCGGTTCTGCCAGGCCGTCCGCGACGCCGGGTTGGACATCGCCTTCTTCGAGTCGGCCGCCGCGCCGCCGCTGGTCTCACCGGCCCTCTTTCGGCGCATCGAGTTGCCGGCCCTCAAGGCGGTGATCGAGGGCGCCGCGGCGATCGTGGGCCACCCCGTTCCCTGCGTCATTGGCGGCGATACGGCGCCCATCCTCGAATCGGTCCTCCAGACCGGCACGAACTACGTCATCTGCCCGATCGAGACCGACCAGGCGGCGTTCATGGCTAAAATCCGCGACCGCCTCGACGTTCGTGTGCGGATCAACGCCTCGCCCGCCATCATGGCCCGCGGCAGCCGCGACGAACTCCGCGCCGAGGTCGAGCGCATCTACCGCCTCGCCACGGGCAGGAAGAACGTCTCCATGGGCACGAGCGCCTTGCCCTATGAAACCCCGCCGGAAAACGTCCTCTACGTCCGAGAGCTCTGCCGTTCGCTCGCCGCGTCAAACGCCTGACCCACGCATCCGCCCGAAGTCGCCTTTCGCTCTGCGAAAGCTCGCTCGAACCAGCACTGTCGCCTTTCGCTCAGCGAAAGCACGCCTCACACTCCCCTGCACGCCCCCTGCCGCAACGCGTCGCGGCCAATGACTCGGCGCTGTCTACCGGTTACACTATTTATTATCCACCCCCGGAGGAACGTCATGTCAGAGAATTGCTTCACCAGGCGGCAAATGCTCACTGCGGCGATGGCCGGTGCCTCGGCAGTCATCGGCGGAACCATCCTCCAGGGAAGTGAGCCCGCCGCAGCACCGCCCGACAACAAAACCGCCGATCCTCGGGTCGGCGGACCGTTCCTCATTCTCAGCACCCCGTTCACCGAATCCGGGGCCGTCGATTTCGATGTCCTCGCCCGCCAGGCCCGCTTCGTCGACTGGACCGGGTGTCCGGGCATGATCTGGCCGCAGTCGGGCGACAGCGTCGATCTCTTGACCCAGGAGGAAAAGCTCCAGGGAATGGAGGTCCTGGCCAATGCGACTCGCGGCCTCCGCTCCGCGCTGTGCCTTGGCGTGCAGGGGCGCGACACGGCCGAGATGCTCCTCTACGCCAGGCATGCCGAGAAACTCGCCCCCGCGGCGATCATTTCGCGCCCGCCCGACTCCGGCAAGACGGCCGACGATCTCCGCGAGTACTGGCGCGCTCTGGCTGGCGTCGCCACGCGCCCCGTGATCCTCCAGACCACCGGCGGCGTTGCCTACAAGGGACCGGTCCCCTCGGTCGAACTCCTCATCGAGCTGGCCCGCGAGTTCCCGCACTTCGGCTACGTCAAGGAAGAAGCCGGCCCGGTCATTCCCCGCACGCGCGCCCTGGTCGCCGCCCGTCCTCCCATCCGCCGCGTCTTCAGCGCCCGCGGCGGACTCGGCTGGCTCCACGAACTGCACCTCGGCACCGAAGGCTTGATTACCGAACGCGCGGCCTACGCCGACGTCGTCACCCGTATCTGGCAACTGCACCGAAGCGGCTCCGACCCCGCCGCCCTGCGCGACGCCTACAGCAAGTTCCTCCTCATGACCAACCTGAGCGAGACCATACCGGGTACCGGCCTTCGCGGCGCCCATCTGTACGTCTGGAAGAAGCGCGGCGTGTTTAAGACGATGGTCTCGCGCCACTATGGCCCGGGCAGCGCCATCCCCCCGTCGCCGATCTTCTCCGAGTTCAAGCTCACCGGCGACGAAATCGCGGAGATCGAGTTCCGTTTCGAAGCCCTGAAGCCCTTCCTGAAGGCAGGGGCGCCGCCCATTGAATAGCACGAACATGACTGTGTGTTTCCAGGCCGTCCGTAGTTTTGAAAGGACCGTCCAATGAACGAATTGAACAGAAACCGTCGCCATTTCCTGAAAGCCGTGGGTGCCGCCGGGGTCTCGACGATCGTTGTGGGAACTGCGGGGGCGAGGGGAAGCGTTGCGGCCGAACCCAAGGAGAAGCTCGCGATCGACGGCGGCACGCCGGTGCGGAAAAACATGCTCGGCCACAGTGCGTACGGGCCGCAGTACTACAACGAAGCCGAGAAACGCGAAATCCTCGAAGTCCTCGAGTCGAGGAGACCTTTTCGGTGGTGGAAGGACGGCTCCAAAGCCCTCCAGTTCGAGCAGGCGTACGCGGCCCACATCGGCGTCAAGTATGCCATTGGGGTGACCTCGGGAACCACGGCCCTGTCGGCGGCCTTGGCCGCCCTCGAAATCGGGCCCGGCGACGAGGTCATTATGCCCGCTTGGACCTGGTACGCCGATTACGATACCGTCGTTCTGGCGGGCGCCCTGCCGGTGTTCGCCGAGGTCGACAGTTCCCTCAACATCGACCCGACTGACATCGAGGCCCGAATCACGCCGCGCACCAAGGCCATCATCGCGGTCAGCCTCCAGGGATGCCCCGCCGATATGGACCCGATCCTCGAGTTCGCCCGCAAGCACAAGCTCCGCGTGCTGGAAGATTTTTCCCAGTGCGTGGGCGGGCGTTATCGGGGCAAGTATCTGGGCTCGATCGGCGATATCGGCATCAGCAGCTTCCAGGAGAGCAAGACCATCACGGCAGGTGAGGGAGGCGCCGTGGTCACCAATGATCCGAAACTCTTCGAGCGCGCCCTGCGCGCCCATGACGTCGGCTCTCTTCGCTCTCCCTACAAGGAGGATCTTGGCGGCGGCCAGATCCCCGCTTTCGCCGCGTCGAACTACCGCATGAACGAATTCACCGGCGCGATCCTCAAGGCGCAGGAGCAGGACCTCGATACCATCTGCGCGGCCTTGCGGAGCAACGCCCGGAAGGTCCGCGAGGGTATCGCCGATCTCCCGGGACTCGTGATGCGGAAGACACCCGACCTCGAAGGAGATCTGGGCGTCACCATCTTCCTCGACCACGGCACCAAGGAGCGACGCGACAGGTTCCTCCGCGCATTGCGAGCCGAAGGAATCTCGGCTTCCTCCCCGGGTGGTTCCGTGATCCTGCCCACGGACGAGCGGATTGTAAACAAGGTCACGGTCCACCCCGACTGGCCGTCCTTCAATACGCCTCAGGGCAAGGCCATCCGCTATGGCCACGAGTGCTGCCCGCGGACGATCGATGTCCAGGGACGCCTGGGGGGTGTGATCATGGACCCCAGCTTCACGGATGAGGATATCAGCGACATCATCAAGGCCATCCGCAAAGTGTACCTGGCGATGCACTCGGCATAGACGCCCGGGATATTTTGAGGCATGTTTCCGTCATCAGTGGGCCTCAGCCTGACGTGGTCTGTACGTGAGGCCCATCGGGCTCCCTGCGCGCCATCACGGCTCGCCAGTATTCTCGTTTCCTGCCCCTCCGCCCACATTGTGGAGGCGTCGCGCCCGCCCGTCGTCTGCCGCGCCCGGGGCGGCAGGTGAGACTCCCCAGGAACATTGGGTGCGCCCGGGCGCAACTCGCCCCTGCGATCTTTACGTAATCTTTACGTCCCGCCCGCTGGATTTGACCCACTTTTGACGCGGCTGTGTGTCTAATTCCAGTGTGAGGAGGACAGAGCATGGACATCCTTTGGATCGTGGCCGCGCTTGCTTTCTTCGGCGGGTCTGCCCTCATGATCCGCTGGCTGGCAAGACTGCAAACGGAGGATTAAGCATGGACTGGACGTCGATGCTGGCGCTGGTGATCGCCGTGTCGCTCTGTGGTTATCTCGTCGTCGCGATGCTCAATCCGGAGCGTTTCTGATGACCATGAATGCCGTCTACCAGAGCGGGCTCTTCGTGCTGGTTCTCCTGGCGTGCGTCAAGCCGCTGGGACTCTTCATCGCCCGGGTCTACACCGATCGCGTTCCCCTTCTCGGCCCAGTCCTCGGCCCCATCGAACAGCTCATCTATCGCCTCGGCGGGATCAAGAGAGGATGCGAGATGACGTGGCGGCAATATGCCGGGGCCGTATTGGCATTCAGCCTCGTGAGCTTTGTCGCCCTCTACGCTCTCCAACGTCTCCAAGGCCTGCTGCCCCTCAACCCGGAATCGCTCCCCGCGGTCTCACCCGACTCTGCTTTCAACACGGCCGTGAGCTTCACCACCAACACGAACTGGCAAGGCTACGGCGGTGAGACCACCATGAGCTACCTGACGCAGATGCTCGGCCTCACCGTGCAGAATTACCTCTCGGCAGCGGCGGGGATGGCCGTGCTCGTGGCCTTCATCCGCGGCTTCTCTCGGCGAAACGCCCATACGATTGGGAACTTCTGGGTCGATCTCACCCGGACCACCCTCTACATACTCTTGCCGCTGTCGCTCGTGCTGGCGGTCATTCTCGTGTCGCAGGGAGTTGCCCAGACATTCTCACCGTACCGGGATGTGGCCTTGCTGCAGCCCGCGTTCGCGGCCGACGGAACACCCGTCGTCGCCCAGCGGATTGCCGTCGGTCCAGCCGCCTCACAAGTCGCGATCAAGCAACTGGGCACAAACGGCGGCGGCTTCTTCAACACCAACTCGGCCCATCCCCTGGAGAACCCGACGCCCCTCTCCAACTTCCTGGAGATGCTGACGATTCTGCTGATTCCGGCGAGCCTGTGCTACACGTTCGGAGTGATGGTCGGCGACAGGCGGCAAGGCTGGGCAATTCTGGCGGCAATGGGCGTGGTTTTTGCCGCCGCCTGCGGATTGGCCATGGCCGCCGAACAGGGCGGAAACCCTGTCTTGGCCAGGCTTGGAGTAGATCAGTCCCCCGGCGAACTCCAGCCCGGTGGCAACATGGAAGGCAAGGAAATCCGCTTCGGCATCACCAACTCCACCCTGTGGGCCGTTGCCACCACATCGGCGTCAAACGGCTCCGTCAACTCGATGCACGATTCCTATACGCCGCTTGGCGGACTCGGCCCGCTGTGGCTCATCCAGATCGGTGAGGTCATCTTCGGCGGTGTCGGTTCCGGCCTCTACGGAATGTTGGTGTTCGCCATCGTGGCGGTCTTCCTGTCCGGGCTGATGGTCGGGCGGACACCGGAATACCTCGGCAAAAAGATCGGCGCGTTCGAAATGAAGATGGCTTCGCTGGTAATCATTGTTCCCTGCGCGATGGTCCTGTTGGGCACAGCCGCGGGCACGGCTACCGCGGCAGGGCGGGCCGCGGTCTTCAATCCGGGGCCGCATGGATTCAGCGAGGTGCTTTACGCTTTCTCTTCAGCCGCGAACAACAACGGCAGCGCCTTTGCCGGTCTGGGAGCCAATACGCCGTTCTACAACGGTCTGCTCGGCCTGGCGATGCTCGTCGGGCGATTCTGGGTCATGATTGCCACCTTGGCCATTGCCGGTTCGCTGGCGGCCAAGAAGCACGTTCCCGCTGGGGTCGGAACCTTGCCGACCCATTCTCCGCTGTTTGTCGTGCTGCTGGTCGCCGTGGTCATCGTCGTGGGAGCATTGAGCTTTTTCCCGGCGCTCGCCCTGGGGCCACTCGTCGAGCACCTGCTGCTGGCGTCGTAACTTGCGAAAGGAGATCCATGAGCAGAAGCACACTGCAAGCAGGCCGCATCGACTGGAGGCTGGTGGGTGGTGCGGTGCTCGCTTCGTTCGGCAAGCTCGATCCGCGCACCCAGCTTCGCAATCCGGTGATGTTCGTCGTGTATGCCGGCAGCATTTTCACGACACTTCTGTGGCTGCGCTCCCTCCGCCAGCCGCTCGACGAAAGCTCCGGCTTCATCTTCGGCGTGACCCTGTGGCTTTGGTTCACTGTGCTCTTTGCCAACTTCGCCGAGGCGATTGCCGAAGGGCACGGAAAAGCCCAGGCTGCGAGCCTTCGCAGCACTCGCTCCCGGATTGCCGCTCATCGAATCGTCGATCACGCGGCCCTCTCCACAACCGACGTTCCTTCTTCCGAGCTGAAAGTAGGCGATTTCGTCGTCGTGCACGCGGGCGAGATCATCCCCGCCGACGGCGAGGTTACCGAAGGGGTCGCCTCCGTCGATGAAAGTGCGATCACCGGCGAGAGCGCGCCGGTCGTCCGCGAAAGCGGTGGCGACCGCAGCGCGATCACCGGAGGGACCAGGGTGATTTCCGACCGCCTCATCATCCTCGTTAGCGCCCTTCCGGGGCAGAGTTTTCTCGACCGGATGATCGCCATGGTCGAAGGCGCCAAGCGGCAGAAGACTCCCAATGAGATCGCCTTGGCGATCCTCCTGGCGGCTCTCACGCTCATCTTTCTGCTCGTGGTCGCCACGCTCCTCCCGTACTCGGCCTTCAGCGTTCAGGCGTCCGGTCAGGGGCGGCCGATCAGCCTCACCGTGCTGGTGGCACTCCTGGTGTGCCTGGCGCCGACGACGATCGGAGCGCTCCTTTCCGCGATCGGAATCGCCGGGATGAACCGCTTGAGCAAGGCCAAAGTCATCGCCATGTCGGGACGGGCGGTGGAAGCGGCCGGCGATGTCGATGTCCTGCTGCTCGACAAGACCGGGACGATTACCCTGGGCAATCGGCAGGCAACACGCTTTGTCCCCGCCGAGGGCGTGGCCGAAGAGGAGTTGGCCCAGGCGGCACATCTGGCGTCGCTGGCCGACGAGACCGCCGAGGGGCGAAGCATCGTCGTCTTGGCCAAGAACCGTTTTGGGCTCCGCGGGCGCGAGTTGAAAGCGATCAGGCCGCATTTCGTGCCGTTCTCGGCCAAGACCCGCATGAGCGGCGTCGACATCGATGGATGCGCAATCCGCAAAGGTGCCGCCGAAGCCGTGGAGTGCCACATCTCCCGCCTTGGCGGACGTCTCCCCGAAAGCGTGCGCGCCGCCGTTCGCGACATTGCCCGCACCGGAGGCACGCCGTTGGTGGTCAGCCGCGGCGCTTGCGCACTTGGAGTCATCGAACTCAAAGACATCGTCAAAGGAGGCATCAAGGACCGCTTTGCGGAACTGCGGCGGATGGGAATCACCACGGTCATGATCACCGGCGATAATCCGCTTACGGCCGCGGCAATCGCCGCCGAGGCAGGCGTGGACGACTTCCTCGCCGAGGCCACCCCTGAAGCGAAACTGAACCGCATCCGCGAGTATCAGCGGGGCGGACGGCTGGTGGCGATGACGGGCGACGGGACCAATGATGCTCCCGCCCTTGCCCAAGCCGATGTCGCGGTCGCCATGAATTCCGGCACCCAGGCGGCGAAAGAGGCGGGAAACATGGTCGATCTGGATTCCAACCCGACCAAGCTCATCGAAATTGTCAACATTGGCAAGCAACTCCTGATGACTCGCGGGGCCCTGACCACTTTCAGTATCGCCAACGATATTGCCAAGTACTTCGCTATTCTCCCGGCAGCGTTCGCCTCGACCTATCCGGCCCTCAAGGCGCTGGACGTGATGCGCCTGTCGTCGCCGTCGAGCGCAATCCTCTCGGCGGTCATTTTCAACGCCTTGATCATCATCGCTCTGATTCCGCTCGCCTTGCGGGGAGTGAAATACCGGCCCGTGGGCGCCGCCCAGCTTCTTCGTGACAACCTGCTCGTCTACGGACTCGGCGGCTTCGTGATCCCGTTCCTCGGCATCAAGGCCATCGACCTGCTTCTCGCCGCCGCGGGATGGGTATAGCCGCCAACGATATCGCCTGTTGATCCCTGCCCTCGATAGCATCCAGGCTCCAGAGGCCGTCCACCCGGCAAACAACCAATCAAGGGTTCAGCCATGGCTCGCCACTTTCGCACCTCGGCCATTGTCTTGCTGGCGATGACGCTCCTTACCGGCGTAGTCTATCCCTGCCTCGTCACGGCGATTGCCCAACTGCTGTTTCCCTATCGGGCTCGTGGCAGCATCCTGGAAGTCGATGGCAAAGCGGTCGGCTCGGAACTGATCGGCCAGTCGTTCTCGGAACCAGGCTACTTCTGGGGTCGGCTCTCGACTACGGCCCCTTTTCCGTACAACGCCGCGGCTTCCAGTGGCTCGAACTTCGGGCCGCTCCATCCCGACCTGAAGGGCTGTGCTCTGCGGCGAATCGCCGCTTTGCGCGCGCACGACCCGCAAATCGCCTCTGTTCCCGTCGATCTGGTCACATCGTCCGGCAGCGGCCTGGATCCTCACATCAGTCCGGCCGCCGCCTGGATCCAGGTGAAGCGTGTGGCCGCCGCCAGAAAGATGCCGGAAGCCGATCTTCGCAAACTCGTCGCGCGATACATCGAGCCCAGGCAACTCGGACTGCTCGGAGAGCCTCGGGTGAATGTTCTGCGGCTTAACCTGGCATTGGATGCCGCCCCTTCGGAAAAATGATCCAATTTGCTCAACCCTTCGCGCGAAGATCGACAAGTACGACAAGAATTGCATGCTGAACTCGACTGGCATATCATGCACTATGCAAGCGACGGCCCATTCCGAAGCGAGCAACGCGGCGTCGACCGATGAATCTCACGCGGCCAGATCCTGACGAACTCCTGGCTCAGGTCCAGGCTCTCGAAGCTCATTCGCGCCGGGGCGCGCTGAAGATCTTCTTCGGATACGCAGCCGGAGTCGGCAAGACCTACACCATGCTGGAAACGGCCCGCCGGGCCCGGGCTGAAGGTCGCGACGTCGTGGTCGGGTATGTCGAACCGCACCGTCGCCCGGAGACCGAGGCGCTGCTGGAAGGACTCGAAACCCTTCCTGTCCTCACAATCGACTACCGCGGCGTGACACTCCGCGAGTTCGATGTCGATGCGGCCCTCGCCCGGCAGCCCGAACTCCTCCTCGTCGATGAGTTGGCGCACACCAATGTCGAAGGTTCCCGCCATGCCAGGCGATGGCAGGACATTGAGGAACTCCTGGAAGCGGGCGTCAACGTCTGGACCACCCTCAATGTCCAGCACATCGAAAGCCTGAACGATGTCGTTGGCCAGGTGACGGCGGTCAGGGTTCGGGAAACCGTCCCCGATCGAGTCTTCGACTCGGCCGATGACCTGGAATTGGTTGACATTTCCCCGGAAGAACTGCTGGCACGCCTGCAGGCCGGAAAGGTCTATATTCCCGCGCAAGCCCAACGGGCAGTGCAGAATTTCTTTCAGAAGGGCAATCTTGTCGCTTTGCGGGAACTGTCGTTTCGCCAGGCTGCGCGCCGGCTCCATAGCGACGTGGAGCTGGTGCGGCGCGAGCGCGCTGCCACCCAGCCTTGGGCGACGGCCGAACGGTTGCTCGTGTGCGTCGGGCCGAGCCCGACCACAGCCCGGGTAATCCGTACTGCCAAACGCATGGCGACCGCGCTCGACGCCCCGTGGGTTGCCGTTTCGGTGGAACTTTCCGGAATGGCAACGAGCAGCGCGGTCAAGGAACAGATTGCCGAGCATTTTCGCCTTGCCGAGCAGCTCGGCGCTGAAGTGGTCACCCTTCCCGGCCAGGAAGTCGCCGACACGGTCCTCGACTACGCTCGCAGTCGTAATGTGACCAAGGTGTTTGTCGGAAAGACGCATCAATCGCGCTGGAAGCGGCTGATCGGCCGCACCGTCGTCGACGATCTCCTGGACACCAGCGGCGACATCGACGTTTATGTCATTCGCGGCGAGGAAGAGCCCCGCGCGGCGGCGCCGGGGCGCCCGGTGCCGCCCCCCACGAGTTGCCGCCGCTACTTCTTCGCCAGTGCAATCGTCGCCTTGAGCGGGCTCGTCGCCGCGGGGTTTACCATGCTGCACTTGGCCGAAGCCAACGTCGTCATGGTCTTTCTGGCCGCCGTCGCCTATGTTGCCTTTCGCTACGGGCGCGGACCGGCAATTCTGGCAAGCGTTGAAGCGGTCCTGGCGTTCGACTTCTTCTTCGTTCTTCCGCACCACACGTTCGCCGTCGCCGATACGGAGTACGTCCTCACCTTCGCCGTGATGCTCGCCATCGGTCTGGCAATCAGCGCCCTGGCCGCCCGCCTCAAAGGCCAGATCGAAAGCTCGCGCTTGCGCGAACGCCGCACCTCGGCCCTGTATCAACTGGGCAGGCAGCTCAGCTCTTTGTCGGGCAGCGCTTTTCTCGTATCGGCGGCGGGCAAGCAGATCTCGGACCTCTGCGCGGCGGAGGTGGCTGTCTATTTCAGCCGCCAGAACGACTCTCCTGAACTCGCCTTCGGCCGGGAGACGACGATCGCTCGCCACCCGGTGAGTGTGCTCGTGGCGCAGTGGGTCATTGAGCACAACCGGATCGCTGGCGCGGGAACCGATACCCTGCCCAACGCCGTTGCCCTGTTTCTGCCGCTGACGGCCTCTCAGCAGACGCTGGGCGCGATCGCCGTGCGCGTCGCCGAGCCCGACCGGCTCCTCGAACCCGATCAGCGGCGGTTGTTGGAATCGTGCGCCAACCAGCTTGCTCTGGCCCTGGAGCGGGATCAGATGGCACTGGCTGCCTCCGAGGCTCGCATCCAGGCCGAAGCGGAGCAGGTCCGCAGCACCCTACTAAGCAGCGTCTCTCACGACTTGAAGACGCCGCTGGCCGCCATTGCCGGTGCCAGCAGCAGCCTGCTCGAAGCGCCGGATTCCGATCCGGCGACGCGGCGGGAATTGCTCCACTCCATCTCCCAGGAAGCCCATCGTCTCGGCCGCCTGCTGGAGAACATCCTCCAGATGTCGCGGCTCGAGTCGGGAGCGTCGACGCCCAATAAGCAGTGGCACGTCCTGGAGGAGATCGTCGGCTCCGCCCTAAACCGCGCTCGTCGGGAATTGGAGCGCCATCCGGTAACCGTCCGGCTGCCCGCCGACCTGCCCTTGATCTGTGTCGACGGCCTGCTTCTGGAACAGGTATTCGTGAATCTGCTGGAGAACGCCGTGCGCTACACGCCCCCGGGAACGACCGTGACCATTACCGCGGTCCACGAGGGCAAGTGGATTACGATCTCGGTGGCCGACAACGGCCCCGGACTGGTCCCCGGCACGGAGGATCGCATCTTCGAAAAGTTCTATCGGGCCTGCCCCGCCGCCGATTCTGGCCGCGGCAGCGGGTTGGGACTGGCGATTTGCCGAGCGGTGGTGCAAGCCCACGGTGGAGAGATCACTGCCGCCAATCGGCCCGGCGGAGGCGCGGAATTTGTCGTCCGCTTGCGTCTGCCCGACGACACCCCTCACGTCGTGGTAGAATGAACGGTTTGCATGATCCGTTGGCGATCGGATGAACCATGCAGCAAGCCAGTCCTTTGGTCCTGATCATCGAGGATGAGCAACCCATCCGGCGATTCCTGCGGGCTTCGCTGGTCGCTGCCGGCTACCGCATCGCCGAGGCGGAGACGGGTGAAGACGGCTTGCGGCTGGCGGTCCAGCAACCGCCCGACCTCGTGATTCTCGACCTCGGACTGCCGGGCATCGACGGACAGCAGGTTTTGCTGCGGCTTCGCGAATGGCTCAGCGCCCCGATCGTCGTGCTCTCGGCACGCGAGCAGGAAAAGCAGAAAGTGGAGGCCCTCGATGCCGGAGCCGATGACTACGTGACGAAGCCTTTTGGCGTCGGCGAGTTGCTCGCTCGGATTCGCACCGCCCTGCGGCACGCCAATCGGCTGGCCTCGGAGTCATCCGTGGTGTCGATGGGCGACCTCCGGGTGGATCTGGCGGCGCGACTCGTTTTCCGCGCCGATCAGCAGGTGCATCTGACCCCGTTGGAGTACAAGCTGCTCGTCACCCTCCTCAAGCATCCCGGCAAAGTGCTGACCCATCGGTTCCTGCTCCGTGAAGTCTGGGGGCCGCAGAATTCTCAGGAAACGCACTACCTGCGCGTGTTCGTGGCGAGCCTTCGCCGCAAGCTCGAAGCCGACTCCGCCCGCCCGCGCTACATCCTCACCGAACCCGGTGTCGGATACCGCTTCGCCGCCGAGTAAACTCGCCTCGCAGAGCCTGCCCTACTCAGGCTTGGATGCGACTCTCCTTCGGCACTCAACGGGCGTTCTGGGGCGGCAGCCAAGCCGCTTGGTCGAACTCCTCAATTCACTGCCGGCTCGCCAGAACCTGAGAGCCCACAACACGAGAACCTGGGGCGCAACCTGGAGACAGCCGGAACCGTCACCCCATTCTCTTTGCAACGTGCATGACCAGCGCCCCGACTGCCAGAGACAGTCCATAACCGACTACGAAAGCTCCGGGTATCACAATCACCGCGCCCTCCATCGGCGGAGTGGGGTGAACCATCCCAGTCCGCATCCAGACAGCGTACGCAGCAACAGCGGCCGTGATACTGCCCGAGGCGATCCCGCTCGCCTGTGCCCCAAAGCACTCGCGCGTGATGGCAGCAACCGTCAGCCACCCCACAAACACCACGCAAAAGACCACATCCGCCCCTGAATACAACAGGAGCCCCACGCTCCCTCCCGTCAACCCAATCCAGATGCACACTCTCTTCAATGCCATCCGTCGATGCTGCCTCGGAGTTCCCTTTCCTGCCATTTCAACATCGCGGGCCAGTACAGCCCCCGCTTTGGAAACGATAACACGACAGCCGAGGTGCAGCCGCGTGCAACTGCCGCACCGTTTCATTCCTTGCCGACTGCTCGCACAACCGCATATACGACTGCGGCCGCGATCACGCCCAGTCCAATCCAATAAGCGAAGTGAAGCATGATCCACTGCGGAATGCACTGATCTACATTACCGCCGCGCCGTGCCTGCGCATACCACTCTACCGCCGATAAGGCTGGTCGATTGACGAGCAGTAGAATCGCTCTGAAGATCGATTCTCCGGGCGTCACAGCCAGCAGGAGCAGTTGAACACCTGCCAAGACGATCCCCAGAAAACCCCCGAGCACGGGCGCGAGAAAGCATCCAGTCGCGGCGTTCTTCATGTATGGCTCCCGGCGCTCGAAAGAACCCTCGCCCAGGTCCGAGACCTCGGCAACTCCCCGTCGATTTTACCAGTACTCCATCTGACCGTACACTTCGTCAGCTTCCTCGGGCCGCCCCTCGGCCGGCGCCCTCCGAACTTGCCAAGCAACTCGCCAAAGGACCGGGTGCCCCGGGCGGTCGCCCGCCCGGTGCCCACCCAGTCCTTTGCACGTCGTGTCCCCTTTGCACGTCGCCCGTGTGTCTGACGTTGCCTGATAACGCGCGCGGCACAGAACTTACGCTTCCGTCGCCCTTCTCGCCCTTCTCGTCAAACCGCGGCAGCCGGCGGTCTCTTCAACCGCTGCACAAACCCGCTTGCTTGCTTCGGATACTCCTGCAACAATCGAGCCGAACAGGATTGAGAATGTCTCTCAATCCAAAACACGGAAGTTGGAATCGGTTCTCGAAGTGCTGGTGGTGGTTTACTCGGGATTTCAGACGAAGGACTAGGGCATGAATCGCTCCGCACTATGCTGCCACATGGTTCTTTCCATCCTCATCGGCATGTCTTGTCCCCAGCGACTTCTGGCCCATCGCCCGATCTTCACGGAGGACGCCGCCACCAGTCCTGAGACGGCGATCCAGATAACGGATCCCGACATCTCGCAAGTCGTTTACCGGGAGATCGGCGAGAAGAAGCCGCGAGTGTGGCTGACCTTCACGGTGCCAATGGACTTCGATCTGTTCATTCAGATTGGTGTTCCGACGGTTGACCGACTCAAGGATTTCCGGCCGGCTATGGTGGTTGTTGGTCCCGGCTTGCCCGAGAAAGACGCACCCTTCGCCTTGCCGAAGGACACGGGAGCCAAAGTCTTCTCCACGTCAGAGGTGGAGAAGCCACGGTTCTTCCACGAACACTTCACGAACACGGATTCCTGGATACTGCGGAGCGAGACCGTCCGGCTCACCAGCCCCGGCCGCTACTACCTTGTCGCATTCTCGCCACAGGGCCAGACCGGAAAGCTATGGCTATCCCTCGGGAAGAAGGAGTCGTTCAGCCTGGACGACCTCAAGCAGTTCCCGACGTGGGCAGAGCGAATCCAGGAGTTTCACGAGGTCAAGAAGAAGTGATAGACCGCATCCACGGTTCGCAGGTCATGATCCACCTGCGTACCACCAATCCGGTCCGGGGCGGCGATTCGGCGCGTTGGATAGGAAGCAATCGAGGAGATCGTGAAAAAGTATTTTCGACGGGGCAGCGTTGAACGAGGCGGGGGCAGGGTCGAGCCACGGTGTAGCCGTTGTTGGAAAGGAGCGTTTCGATGAGACACTTCTGCACGGTGCTGATCATCCTTGCTACAGCCACCTTTCATGCGGCTCGAGTTGCGGCAGACAGCCCCGAACCCCGCAGCAAGACGGTGACGGCGGTGGTGCGAGAACCGCTGCCGCCCGAAACGTTGAGCCACTCGGCTGACGGCGGCAAGATCATCATCCAAGGGCCAACCTTCGAGTACAGCGTGAACAAGGCCAGCGGAGCGCTCGTTGGACTCCAGGTCAAACGGGAAGGCGAGCCCGTCGTCCGCCTCGTCGAACCGGCCCGCTTGATCGTTGGAGATTACAGCCTCGCCAACAAGGAGAACATCGGCGAGACCACGATCGCGGCCCAGGGCACGGAGAAGATTGTTCTCAGGACGAAGGGATCGCTGCGATCCTCCTCACGAAGCGGCCCCGACCTGCCGTATACCCTTGTGAGCAGCTTCTTCAATGATGGCGTCGTCGTTTCGGAGATGACGGTTCTCCCGCAGGAGGATCTCGTCGTCAAGGACATCCGGCACGAGGTCGTGGCAACCGGGCCTTTCAGCCAATACCTGCACAAGACCCGAGACAGCCACGGCTTTGGTGCCCCTTGGGGAAACCTGCCGAAATCGGGCGAGGCGGTGCGATTCTCGACCTTGACCTCATGCTTGCAGGTCTTCAGCCCGAAAGCTGCCCTGGCGATCTTCACCGACCGGGGAGCCACGCAAGTGGCGGCCGGGTGTGAGACGGCGGTGATCGAGGTCAAGGCAGCGGAATCGGGTGTGACCCCCATTTCCCTCGTGCAGCACATCGTCAACGAGTCGCCCTCGGGCGACGGTCTTGTTCTCAAGGCCAATTCGCCCTTCACGATTCGGGTGGGACTCAGTCTTGCTCCCAACCGGCTGGCTCACCGCAGGTCGCGCGATCTGCGGATGTTCGCCTGGATCGGCGACGACAATCACCCCTACCCTACGGATGAGGAGATCCTCGATGCTGCGCAGTTGGGGCATACGCTCTTCCAGATGCACCGGCTGGGCACGCCCGGCGAACCTCGGCCTCCAGCGGGTGAATTGGATCGGGTCATCGAGACGGTCCACAAAGCCGGGATGCTCTTCATCTGGACGCAGAATGCCGACCTGATGTTCGCCAACGCTCCAGGCGTCCAGGAAATGAAGGCCAATGGCAAGTGGCACCTGTGGCAGGGTTTCAACTACGGCGGCCGGTACACGGACACGATGGATCGCTACTGCGATCTTATGGCTACCTGCCTCGCCTCTCCCAACGGCCTGGCGGATTATCGGCTTGCCTGCGATGCCAGGATGATGGACCGGTACGCTGTCGATGGGATGTACATCGACGACAATCTCGCCTACGCCAACTGCCCGCTCTGGAAAGAGCACGGCCATCCCGAGGAGGTTTACGACTGCCTCATTGAACTCCACGAGATGAACTGGCGGCGGCGGCAACTGCTCCGTGCCCGGTGCCCCCACGCCGTGCTCATCGACCACTGCACCACGGCCCTGGTCCTGCCCGTGATCTGCGACTTCGACGTTCATCTCTACGGCGAAGGATACGGCTTCGCCCCGCTCGAGACTCATTGGGCGCAGTTCAGCCTGATCAGGGCCCTGGATGCCCAAGGTTGCCACTGGGCCGGAGGCAAGGAGAACGAGAGGTGTTTGACGGAACTCGCCTACAACTACGATCTCTTGACCGGCGGCGGTCAGTACTGCTACTCGGACTGGCGGTTGTACCCGCAGAAGTTCCCGTATGCGTCGGGAGTGACGAAGGAAGAACCGCTGCTGGTCAGGGCGTACACGCTTGCCCAATCCTACTTCGGCATGTACGAGGCCCAGCCTTACTACTTCGCCGAATCGGACAGTCTTTTCGCCACCAGCGCACCGCATACCTACGCCACGATCTACCGTAACGACGTATGGAAGGACTACCTCCTGGTGCTGGCCAACATGGACGACAATGCCCGAGAGACCTCCCTCGTGATTCGCTCTCCGGAAAGACTGGGGATCAGGCCGGATGGCAAGTACGTCCTCTGGGAAGTGAATGACCGGAAGGGCCAGGTCATCGAGGGGAGCGAACTTCTCAAGCAAGGGACGGGTGTTGTCGCGGTTCCGGGACGAGGCATGAAGCTTTTCTACCTTCGCGAGCCTCCCAAGGACCGCCCGTGGCATCTCTGGGGTGGCAAGCGGATCTCGGAGAAATGGGACGACCGGTCGAGAACGCTGACGGTCGAACTTCACGGCCCGGCCGGGCTGGAAGATACCATCCTGGTTGGCGCGGGAACAAACCGGATCGGCGAGGTTCGGGTGAACGGCAAGCAGAAACCATTTTACTTCGATTCGTCGCAGCGAGTGGCTCACGGCAAGGTGGTGTTTGGGGCCGATCCACTTCGTATCGAGGTCAGGTGTTCAGCCGCCGACGAGGCCCAACTGCCGGAAAAGCCAGTCGCTCCAGTCGAACTTCCCGGCCGGTGAGGAGGGGGAAAGTGAGGTAAGACTCCGAACATTGGACGCCTGGTGCGAACCGGGAGGGATGTTCTAATGTCTTGCCGACGGCGGCCTTCCACAAGGACCAACCACCTGCCGTCGGAGGAGGATTCAGGACGCTATGAACGTTCCCTTGTTTCAGGTTGACGCCTTCACCGATCGGCCGTCGTGATCATGACGGCCCGATCCTCGTCGCCGGAGTACGACTTCGTTTCGCGTTTCTTCGCTCCCAGATCCGGAATCGACGAAGATCCCGTGACCGGTTCGGCACACTGCTGCCTGGGCGCGTACTGGCAGACTCGCCTGGGCAAGACCGGGTTCATTGCCTATCAGGCGTCGGCGCGCGGCGGCGTTGTCCAGGTGCGAGTGGCCGGCGACCGAGCATATCTCGGTGGGCGAGCGATCACGGTACTGCGAGCCGAACTGATGGCGTAGCAGGAGTCTCTAACAATGGACGACGATTGCTTCCAGGCCGCCTTCATCGCCACTCGGGCGGTGAAGCGATGACGTTTACCGTGCTCTGGAAGATCTCCGCCCCCGGCTGGCCTCACCGCGCGGCGAGTTCCTTCATCCGCTACCTGACTCCCCCCGCCCCCTCTCCGGCAGCGCCGATTTCCTTTCTTCCTG
>JAXGPP010000027.1:0-92140 GCA_040766885.1 Thermoguttaceae bacterium
TCATCGCCATCGCCGCCACCGCCTTGCCCAAATCGATCGCCGCACCGCCGCCGATGGCAAGAACGAAATCACATTCATTACCGTTGGCGCGGAGCCGCGCGGCGACCCGATCGACATCGACCACCTCAGGCTCGCGCTCGGCAAGCTCAATACCAATGGGTTGCACCTCGGCGGCGCGGAGGGCCGACTCGACCTCGCCGACTGCGCCGCCTTCAATGAGCGCCTGCGCGCCGCAAACGATCAGGCATCGCCGCCCCAACGAACGGCCCAGAGCGCCCACCTCGCGCCGGCGGCCCCAGCCGAAGACGATTTGCCGCGGGGCTATGAAGTCGTAGAACAGGGACATTCCGCTCATCTGGTGTCTCGCATGCCGCTGAGAATCTCGCAACAGGCGCATGGCGCCCATCTGAGTGGTTCTATCGTGTGGATGGGTCATGTCAAGCGGCCGGCTGCCATGCCCCCTTGCGAAGCCGCCGCTCGCGGTGATAGGTTTGAACATCATGACCGACCAGATTGAGATCCGTCCAACAGGGCCCGTCGATGCCGTCATTCGGCCGCCGGGCTCGAAGAGCATCACCAATCGAGCGCTGGTCTGCGCCGCGCTGGCCGAGGGACCGTCGCTCCTCACCGGCGCTCTGGATAGCGATGATACCCGGGTAATGGTCGATGGCCTCGGCCGCCTGGGGATTGCCGCCGAACACGACAAGATGCGCGACACGATCCGCGTCGAGGGTTGCGGCGGTCGCATCCCCAGCCGCGAGGCTGATCTGTTCGTCGGCAACAGCGGCACGACCATCCGGTTCCTGACCGCCGCGGCAACGCTTGGGCATGGCCGCTACCGGCTCGATGGCACGCCCCGGATGCGCGAGCGGCCCATTCAGGATCTGCTCGATGCGTTGGCGTGGCTTGGCGGCGATGTCCGCAGCGAGGCGGGCAACGGCTGCCCGCCGGTGAAGGTGTACGGCCGCGGCCTGCCCGGCGGTCGCGCTCAAGTCGCCGGCAACATTTCCAGCCAGTTCCTGAGCGGCTTGCTCCTGGCGGCTCCGGGCGCGCAGTCACCCGTAGAACTGGTGGTGGCGGGTGAACTCGTTTCGAAACCCTACGTGACAATGACCATCGCCGTGATGGAAGCGTTTGGCGTGCGACTGCAGGCCGAAACGCTCAACCGGTTCGTCATTGTCCCGCAGACCTACCGCGGATGTGAGTACGCCGTCGAGCCCGACGCGTCGGCCGCCAGCTATTTCTTCGCCGCGGCAGCGGTGACAGGCGGTCGCGTGACCGTGGAAGGCTTGAGCCGCGACAGCCTCCAAGGAGATGTCGCGTTCTGCGAGTGCCTCCAGCGCATGGGCTGTGAGGTCAGATATGATTCCGGATCGATCACAGTGGTCGGCCGACCACTCCACGGAATCGAAGTCGATATGAACGCCATCAGCGACACCGTGCAAACGCTATCCGCCGTGGCCCTCGCGGCGAAAGGCCCGACAACCATCACCGGCGTCGCTCATATCCGCCACAAGGAAACGGATCGGATCGCCGCCCTGGCCACGGAGCTTCGCAAGCTCGGCGCTGAAGTGGAGGAGCGGGTCGACGGCCTGCAGATCACGCCTGAGCCTTTGCGGCCGGCGACGATCGATACGTATGACGACCATCGCATGGCAATGAGCCTGGCGGTGGTGGGCCTGATCCAACCGGGCGTGATGATTCGTGATCCGGGCTGTACGGCAAAGACCTACCCCCGGTTCTTTGATGACATGGCGAAACTTGCCGAGCCCTGAGAAAAAACCTCTTGGGCACAGAGGTAGTCGCGGAAGATCTGCGACGGCGACTTCACGACTTCTGTTGCCCCTGCGAATGGTCCCCGTGTGAGTTCGGAAGACCCTTCACCGAACGCCGCTACCCAGCTCGCGGCGACAGAATATTGTTGTCGTGGGAGACGTAGCGAAGGAGCTCGTCGGCACGCTGGAGGAGTGGGTTGCTCCCATTGGTGCCATCTACCGGGTTGACCGCCGGATCACGGGCGACAAACCTGCCGCGGCAATGCTGGCAGACCACAGTCCTCCCAAGGTACTCTACGCGGATCTGCAGCCTTCGGCCACATGTCGGGCACCCTTGCACGAAGTAGATCGAGTTCGACATGTTGGAACCTCCTGTTACCCAGCCATCATCCATCAACTCGGACATCCTACGACAATTCGATCACTTCTGCAACAACTGTTGGGGAGATTGCCCCCGAACTTCGCCCAAGTTTCACAATTCCACAGTCTACAAGATATGCGCATTCTGGGACGGCAAACCCCCTCGACAGAACGAACGGACTGAGATCAATGTCCCATTCCAACATGCGTGATGGTGCGGGGCCAAGACCCTCAAAACATTTGACAAGTAAAACGTTGCGGCATTTCGCCCCCCTGGACAAGAGCTGCTTTACAGCCAGGGATCGGATAGTCAGTGAAGCAAGCCTGTACTGCGATGCGCTGGCGTCACCGGATCGGGAAAAAACTTATAGATTTCTGTAACAGACAAGTCCGTCGGTCGCGACTGAGCCCTTCTATCCGGGAGGGATGTGCTCAGAACCCGCCCCCGTCGCCGTCGAACGGGGCGAATTCGTCGTAACGGCCCTCGGGGGCACGGTTCTCGAAGGCAGTATACTCCTGCCGCCAGGTGAGCTTCACGTCATCCGTTGGCCCGTTGCGCTGCTTGGCAACAATCAGATCGGCCTTGCCCACTAGATCCCGCTCGACGGCTTCTTCCCGCGTGTGATAGTACTCTTCACGGTGCACGAACATCACGACATCGGCGTCCTGCTCGATGGCGCCCGACTCGCGGAGATGGCTCAGACGCGGACGATTGTCCTTCGTAGCCTCAGCCTGCCGATTCAACTGTGCCAGGCAGAGGACGGGAACCCTGACCTCGCGGGCCAGGCCTTTAAGCCGCCGCGCAATCTTGGCCACCTGCTCCTGGCGCGGATCCTTGGGGTTGTCGGGCTCGATCAACTGAAGATAGTCAATCACGATCAGGCCCAGTTTGCCTTTGCGCTGCAGGCGGCGGGCACAGGCGGCGATCTCCGCAACCGTGCGACTGGGAGTGTCGTCGATATAGAGCGGCGCCTTGCTCAGCCGGGCCGACGCTTCGAGTAGCTTGTCGCGGTCCTCGCCCGAAAGGTACCCGCCGCGGAACTTGCGACCGTCGATTTTGCCGCGGGCGCAAAGCATGCGCTGGGCGAGTTCCAGCCGCGCCATTTCCAGACTGACGAACAAGACTGATGCGTTCGCCTCGACGGCGACATAGTCGGCGATGTTGGTGGCAAGCGCCGTCTTGCCCATGCTGGGCCGGGCCGCCAGAATCACCAGTTCCGCTTCGTGCAGCCCGCCCGTGAGATTGTCGAGATCGGCAAAACCGCTCGGAGTGCCGGTGGCTCCGCCTTCCTCCAACCGCCGGTCGATGTGCTCGAAGGCCTCAACGAGTACATCGTGCATGCAGGCAATCTGGTCGCCGCTACGTTCGTCGTGGATCGCAAAGATCTTCTCCTCGGCCTTGCTCATCATTTCGCGCGGCTCGAGGGTCGGATCGTAGGCATCGCGCAGGATTTCGGTGGCGGCGTGTATCAGCCGGCGCAGCGTGGCTTTCTCATGGACAATCCGCGCGTAGTAACAGGCGTGCGCAGCCACGGCCACCGATTGCAGCACTTCGGCGATGTATGCCGAGCCGCCCACCGCTTCAAGCTCGCCGGCCTGCTTCAGCCGCTCCACCAGCAACAGCGTATCGGCAGTGCCGCTCTGCTCGTACTGGGCCATGATGTGGCCGTAGATCTTGCGGTGCGAATCGGCGTAGAAGTCATCGGCGCGTACGATCAGCGCCACTTCGTCACACATTTGCGGGTCCAGGAGCATGCTGCCGAGCACGCTCTTCTCAGCGTCGAGGTTTTGTGGCGGCAGCCGGTCGAGAATCTCCGAGGGGGCTTTGCTACCCGCGGCATGACCGGGGTCGACGCGTCCGCTGGTGACCATGGCATCATCCTTCCTGCAATCGCCGGCCCGGCGCGACTATCGCCGTCTGCGCATGATAAAAGGCCTGTCGCCCGGGGGCAACAGGCCCTGCTGCACTCCGCAAAGCTCAGCTCTTCGAGTCGTCACCGCCGACCGTGGGCACCACCCACACTTTGATCTCGGTCTCGACATCGGGGCCAAGATGGATCTTGACGGTATAAAGTCCCAGCTCCTTGAGCGGCCCCTGAAGACGGACCTGATCGGGGGTGATGTGGACGCTGTTGCGTTTCAAGGCGTTGGAGATATCCTGTGGCCCCACCGAGCCGTAGAGGTGTCCCTCGTCATTGGCGTTGGCTTCAACCGTGACGCTCTGCTGGGCAAGGTCTTTAGCCAAGGCGTGGAGGCTGGCCAGCCGCGCTTTCTGAATCTCCGTCAACCTCGCCTTATGCTTCTCCACCATGCGCTTGTGATGGTCGGTGGCGAAAGTCGCCAGACCTTGCGGCAGCAGGTAGTTCTTCGCGTAGCCGGGTTTCACTTCGACCACATCACCCGACTGCCCGAGATGCTCGACCGATTGCACGAGCAATAACTCAATGCCGCCATTGGGGCCTTTGGGAAGCCGCTTGAAGGCACGATGTTGCGACCGGGAGGGGCTTTTTTTGGCGCTGGGCATGATAAACTTCCTCGATATCGATATGGTTCAGAACGGTATGTCATCGCCGCCGCCAGGGGGGCCACCGCGGCCGCCGCCGGCGGGCTCGCCGTAGTCTTCCGAGCCAGAGGGCTGGCTGTATTCGTCATAAGCGGGCGGACTGGTGCGACGGGCGCCACCTCCTCCCGATCCCCCCGCTCCGCCGCTGCCACCGCCTCCGCCCCGAGCACCCAGCAGTTGCATCTTCTCGCCGACAACCTTCAGTTTCGACTTCTTCTGGCCGTCGTTGCCTTCCCAGGTGTCCAACTTGAGCCGCCCTTCAATCAGTACGGGTGAGCCCTTACTGAGATACTCGCCAGCGACTTCGGCGGTGCGTCCCCACAGCGTGACATCCACAAAGGTCGTTTCTTCAATCCACTCGCCACTGGCGTTCTTCCGCTTGTCGTTGACCGCCAGACCAATATCCGTAACCGCCATCCCGCTAGGGACGTAACGCAGTTCGGGATCGCGAGTAAGGTTGCCCACCAGGATCACACGATTGAAGCTCGCCATGTTGGCCGCCTCCGACGCTAATGACTGGACGAGGTGAACAGGCGTTCCATGAACGCCATTCAGGCTAGCAGACTGCCGCCGAGAATGCAATTGTCCCGGGCGGAGCACCGGTCACCCGATCAGCCCTCGACCTCCGCGGTGTCGGCAACCGGAGCCGCTTCAGTCTCGGCGGGCGCGGCTGGGGCGGCACGCGACACGTATTGGCCCGTTCGAGCGTGCTCGACCAGCGTATCGACAATCCGTGGGTCGACTTTGAGGAGGAGAAACCGCATGATGTTCTCGCTCAACTGGCACTTCCGGTTGATCTCGCCCAGTTTGTTGGACTCGAGACGGAAGTACGTGAGCCAGTAGGTCCCCTTCCGCTGACCGTTGATAGGATACGCCAGCCGTCGCTCTTCCCAAAGCCGACTGACCAGCATTTCGCCGCCGGTGTCAGCGACAATCTTGGCGATCTCGCCCGACACGCCTCCGGCATCGCGGCTGTAGCGGCCGGAATCCAGGATAAACATCCCCTCGTACACGTTGGCTGCCAAAGTGCGCTCCTCGTTCGTTGGATCAACGTTGCCGGCGGGCGCCGGCGACAGGCCGTGGCGACGCGCGCCGCTGGCCGACCCTGACCGTTGCTAGTTGTAGCGATTCATTGCCATCTGGATCCCTTCGCAGGCCCAGACCGCTGCCGCCTCCGCCGCCCGCTTCACCGCCTCGTCGACGACCGGCTGCTCTTCGCTGGTGAATTTGCCCAGCACGTAACCGGTTCCCGCCCACCCAGGCGGCGGCGAGCCGATACCGATCCGCAACCGGGGAAACTCTTCCGTTCCCAGGCAGCGAATGATGTCTTCCAAGCCCTTCTGCCCGCCCGAGGAACCACCGGCCCGCAAACGCAGCTTGCCCGGCGGCAAGTTCAAATCGTCGCAGATTACCAGCAGGTCCTCGTTGGAGAGCTTGTAAAAGTCACGGGCCGCCTGCACGCTCGTTCCGCTGCGGTTCATGTAGGTCAGCGGGCTCAGCAGCAGGATCTTCTCCCCCTGAACGCCCGCCTCCACGGTCTCTCCATGGAACCGGTCTCGCGGCCCACTCGTAGCGTGTCTCCGGGCCAGTTCGGCCAGGATCGCAAACCCGATGTTGTGCCGTGTGCCAATATACTTGCGTTCCGGGTTGCCCAGGCCAACGATCAGCTTCATGGCCTCGACTCCGGAGCCGTGTGCTCAGCCCGGGCCGAGCTATTCTTCTCCCTCCTCGCCTTCCCCTTCCGCACGGCGACGGATCACTTCGGGCTCCGCCTCGCCGGCTGCCGGCTCTTCGACTTCGGGCGCCTCGGTCGGAACGACGCACTGGACCACCACATTGTCGGCATCAATCAACAGCCGGGCGGTCGGCGGCAGCTCGATCTGGCCGGCGGTGATGCTCTCATTCAACCCCAAGTGGTTGATGTTGACGGCCAGCCGCTCGGGAATCTCCGTGGCTTCGCATTCGATCTCCACCTCATGGAGCTGATGCTCAATGATGCCCCCTTCCTTCACGCCGGGAGCCACGCCGCGAAGCTCGACCGGGACGGTGACCTCAACCTTCTCATGAGCGGAGATTCGAGCAAGGTCGACGTGCAGAATCTGCTTGCCCCAGGTATCCCACTGCAGCTCTCGAATAAAGGCCTGATCACTTACCGCGCCTGAAAGCTGGACCAGCCGGGCACCGTGCCGCACGGCGGCGTCGAGCTGCTCGGCCGGCAATGTCAGCCATACCGTTTCCTGCTTATGCCCGTACAGCACCGCCGGAATCTTCCCTGAATCGCGAAGGCGACGGGAGCGACGCGTTCCTCGTGTTTCGCGGATTTGGACGGTGAGTTGTTCCGCCATGACGTCCTCGATCGGTCAGTAGATGACAGCGTGATTGTTGGTCGAACCGGCGAAACCGATTCGGTCGCCCCGGCTAAATGCTTATGCGGCAATGGTTTGCTAATCTGCCAACGCGACGTGCCGCGCGGCGCCTCCCCGCCGTGGGCACGCCAGCGGGCGGGGGCGAAACCAGTTATTTTGCAGTATTCCCGGCGAATTTCAAGGCCGCGCTGCAGAATCATTTTGTCGAACCACCCCCTGCACCGGAGGGACTCAAACAAACAACCTGCTTACCGATTCGTTGCGGTGGATCCGTTTGATGGCCTCGCCCAACAGGGGAGCTGCCGTCAATTGCTTCAAATTGGGCAGTCGCCGCTCGGGGGTGAGGGGGATACTATCGGTAATTACGATCTCCTCGACCGGCGCATCGCGCAATCGTTCAATGGCCTGCCCGCAAAGGATGCCGTGAGTAGCCCCGATATAGACTTCGCGGGCACCGGCGCGTTTCACCATATGGGCAGCGCCAGTGATCGACCCAGCCGTGCTAATCATGTCGTCGAAGAGCATGGCGATCCGCCCTTCCACCGGGCCGCCAATCAGGTTCGCCTGCTGGGTTTCGGCTGCGCCATAGCGGCGTTTGTCGACAATGGCCAGACGACCGCCGAGATGTTTCGCGTGGCTCAAGGCCCGCTTGATGCTCCCCTCGTCTGGGCTAACGATGACCGTGTCTTCCTGGGGAAAGTTCTTCTGAGTGAAGTAAGCATCGATCACCGGTGCGGCGAACAGATGATCGACAGGAATGTCGAAAAAACCCTGAATCTGCGGGGCATGCAGATCCATGGTCAGGACGCGGTCGGCACCTGCCCTGGTAATCAGGTTGGCGACCAACTTCGCCGTGATCGGCACTCGCCCTTCGTCCTTTCGGTCCTGCCGCGCATAGCCGAAGTAGGGGATCACTGCCGTGATTCGCTCGGCGCTGGCGCGTTTGAAACTGTCGATCATGACCAACAGTTCCATCAGGTTGTCGTTTACCGGGGGGGAGGTGGGCTGCACGATGAACACGTCGCGGCCGCGGACATCCTGGTCGATCTTGCAGGAGATCTCGCCGTCGGGAAACCGGCCCATGGTCATCCGCCCGAGCGACAGTCCGAGATAGTCGCAGACCTTGTTCGCCAGATCCGGATTGGCCGATCCGCAGAAGATTTTCATGTCGTTCATCGTCGGGGCTTTTCAGCAGTTGCAGGTCGATTGGTGGCTAGGGCGTGACCGGTAGAGCCCCGGAACGCGAGCGGCGCACCGTCGGAATCGCCCATTTTACCGCGCAGCGGCGGCCCTGTAACCATTCCCTCTGCGGTTGTGTGCCATTGATCTGCGGTGCCCCCTCACTCTCGCACGCAATCGCACTGGCCGCCCGGCAAGTCTGACGTTTCGCCCTTCGCGGGCAGAAGCAATTGACGGCGATTTTTCTGCCGCATAGAATACTTTGCAGTACAAAGCTAATTCCGCTGTCGCTGAGGAGACTGCCATGGACCGCGATGAAGCTCGGGCCCGCATGCAGGAGATCCAGCGGATTATGGAGCGGGCCACGCTGTGGACGCTGCTGCCCGGCACCGCCGCGATCGCGGGTGGCGTGCTCGTGCTGGCCGGTTGTGCGGCGAGCTACGCCATGTTCCGCTCGCTCGACTTCGCGGGCATGCTCGAGATGTCGCTGGAGGGCCAGGCGGCGTTCTGTCTCATGTGGTTCGCCATCGGCGTCGCAGGCGTGTTGATCGAAGTCGTGTCGACCGCGAGGGCGGCAAAGCGACAGGGACTCTCGGCCTCGGTTCGGTCGGCCCGCGTGGCGGCGTTCTCGATGACACCTAGCGTGGTGGTCGCGATGGTGCTCACCGTCAGGTTCCTCATACCCGTCGAGCCGAACGAAGAGGAGATCCGCTACATTGTACCCGTGTGGATGATGCTCTACGGCACGGGTGTGTACACGGCCGGTTTGTTCTCGATCCGGCCGCCCCGCGTGCTCGGGATGGTGTTCATTGCGCTCGGCGCGGCGGCGCTGTTCCTGTTTCCGCACTACGGCGTGGTCTGGGCCGCCCTCTCGTTCGGTTTGCTGCATATCGTGTTTGGGATCTACATCGTCGGCAAGCAGCGACAGGAAACGTCGCCATGAGCGACCCCATCAAGCCTGACGACATCGACGCGGTGATTCACGAACGGGTGCGCCTGGCGATCGTCTCGGCGCTGGCCGTGGCTCCCGAACTGAGCTTCGGCGAGTTGAAGGAGATGCTTTCCGTGACCGACGGCAACCTGAGCGCCCACGCCCAGACGCTGGAAGAAGCGGGCTACATCGCGATCGAAAAGAGTTTCCGCGGACGGCGACCCTACACGACGATGAAGCTTACCGCGCAGGGTCGCAAGGCGTTCGGGCGATACGTCGAGACGCTGCGCCAGATCATCGACCAGCCGGAGGAGTAGCCACCCGACGCGTCTTTTCCCGTCTCTTTTTTTGCGTGTTTACTTTGTATTGCAAAGCACTTTGCAGGAGATCAGCCATGACCCGCCGACTGCTTCTCGTTCTGCCGTCGCTTCAGCAGCTCCATGACACGCCGCTGCGACTGATCAAGTACTCGCGATTCCCGCCGCTGAGTCTGCTTACGATCGCCGGGCTGACGCCACGCGACGGATGGGAGATCATCGTCCGCGATGAGCACGTGGAATCGTCGGAAATCGAGGAGCATTTCGACCTTGTCGGCATCCAGACGTACATCTCTTCGTCGGGGCGGGCATACGAACTGGCCCGGCGCTGGCGTGAACGGCGGGCGAAAGTCGTGCTCGGGGGGCTCCATCCGACGAGCCTGCCCGATGAGGCGGCCGAGCACGCCGATGCCGTCTGCATCGGTCCCGCCGAGACAGTGTGGGGGCAGATCCTCGACGACTTTGAACATGGCCGCCTGCAGCCCCTCTATCGCGGCCGGTCGGAGGGCTCGGCGGCGCTGGTGCCGATTCCGCGGCGCGAGTTGATGAACCAGCGGGCCTACCTCATCCGCCACACGATGGTTACTTCGCGGGGCTGCCCCCACGCCTGCGACTTCTGCTACAAGTCGAGCTTCTGGGGGTCGCGGTATTTCGAGCCGCGGCCGATGGCATGCATCGAAAAGGAACTGGCGACGATCGATGACCGGCTGGTGTTCTTCCTCGACGACAACCTGCTGGCCAACCGGCGGCACGCGCGGACGTTGTTCAACGTGCTACGGGGATCGGGCATCGTCTGGCAGGCAGCCGGGTCGCTCGATGTGGCCGCCGATCCGGGTTACCTCGAGGAGGCATACGAGGCCGGTTGCCGCAGCCTGTTCGTGGGCTTCGAGTCGATTTCTGCGGAGAACATGCGCGGCAACAACAAGACGGTGAATGCCACGGCCAATTATGCGGCGGCCTGCCGGCGTTTCCATGATGCCGGGATCATGATCAACGGAAGCTTCGTGTTCGGATTCGATGCCGATGGTCCGGATGTGTTCGACCGCACGGTCGAGTTCGCCATCGAGAACAAGATCCTCACCGCGACCTTTCACATTCTCACGCCGCTGCCCGGCACTCGGGCTTTCGAACGACTCGAAGCCGAAGGACGCCTGCTGCATCGCGACTGGTCGTACTACGACACCGATCACGCGGTGTTCCGGCCGCGCGGGATGACGCCCGAGCAACTCGAAGCCGGGCACCGCCGCGCGTACCGCGATTTTCTCTCGTACGGCTCCATTCTCCAGCGGTCGCTCGGGCTGCCCGGGACGATCAAGCGTTTGGCCTACAATCTCGCCTGGGCCAAAGTCGATCCGCTGTGGGTGGCGATTATCCGTCTCGGTCTGATGCCGTTCGCGCGGGAGGTATTCGATCGCGTACTCCGTGTGAACACGCAGGGCCCTACCGCGGCGGTACCAGTACTCTCGCCGCCCGGCACGCCCCCCACGCTTCGCGAACCCGAGTCGCCACGTTATCCGGTGGAAGTGGCGTTTGCAGGACACGAAGCAGAGGTGCGGCCATGAGTGGGGCGCGACGCATTTTCTTGTCGTTCTGTATCGGCGGTTGCATTGCCGTGGTCGGCTTCGCATTCTCGGTCAGCAACACGTACGTGCTGACTCCGATCGGCCTGGCGCTGAACTGGCACCTGGTGCTAATTGCCTGGTTCTTGCTCCCGGCGATGAACCCGGAACTCACCAAGACGGGCGTGATTGTCTGGGGAATGATCCTGCCGGTCCTGGAGTGGTGGCTGATTTCGCTGGCGGCGATGCATTTCATCTCGGGGCCGCGGAAGACGTAACGACCTTCGGCACCCCATGTCGCGCGGGCCCCCCGCGCGTCGTCGGGGGTGTCAGCCTTTGACGACGCCGACGGGACGCATGCGGGCGACTTTTCGGGCGAGGCCGGCGCGGTGGACGACATTGACGACGAGGCTGACGTCCTTGTAGGCGTCGGGCTGTTCTTCGGCGAGGCCTTTCCAACTGCGGCAGCGGGCGATGACGCCCTTCTTGGCGAGTTCCTGGTCGATGCGGCGACCCTGGGCATGATGGATGGCGGCGGTGCGGCTCATCACCCGGCCGGCGCCGTGGCAACTGGTGCCGAAGGTTTTCTGCATCGAGCCGGGCTCGCCGGCCAGCACCCAGCTTGCGCGGCCCATGTCGCCGGGGATGATCACGGGCTGGCCGATGGGGCGATAGCGGTCGGGGAGTTCGGGATGTCCGGCGGGGAAGGCCCGAGTGGCGCCTTTGCGGTGCACGCAAACCCGCTTGCGCTGGCCGTCGACCTCGTGCTCTTCGATCTTGGCGATGTTGTGGGCGACATCGTAGACCAGGTTCATTCCCAGTGATTCCCAGGGGCGGCCCAGGAATTCTGAGAAGGCTTCGCGAGTCTGCCACATCAGCAGTTGGCGATTGGCCCAGGCGAAGTTGGCGGCGGCGCGCATGCCGCCCAGGTAGGCTTCACCTTCCGGGCTGTTGACCGGCGCGCAGGCCAACTGGCGGTCGGGCAAGGCAATGCCGTATTTGGCCGGCGTGCTGCGGAAATCGCGGAGGGCGTCGTCGCAGACCTGGTAGCCCAGTCCGCGCGAGCCGGAGTGGATCATCACCGCGACCATGCCGGCTTCGAGTCCCATGGCCCGGGCGGCGTCGTCATCGAAGATCTCTTCGACCACCTGGACTTCGAGGAAGTGATTACCCGAGCCGAGCGTGCCGCACTGGTCGGCGCCGCGCTCGCGGGCGCGGGGGCTGACGCGGTCGGGCTCGGCGCCTTTGAGAAATCCGCCGGCTTCGGTGTGGTCGAGATCGCCCTTGGTGGCCAGACCTTCCTTATGAAGGAATGAGGAACCCTCGGACAGGAGTCGCTCGAGCTTCTTGCCGGCAAAAGTGTACTTGCCTCCCCTGCCGACACCGGCCGGGATGGTGCGGTAGAGGGCATCCATGAGCCGATCCATGCGGGCGTGGATGTCGTCGTAGCGGAGATTCGACCGCACCAGGCGGACTCCGCAGTTGATGTCGTAGCCGACGCCGCCCGGCGAAATGACGCCTCCCTCTTCGGGATCCGTGGCGCAGACGCCGCCGATCGAGAAGCCGTATCCCCAGTGGATATCGGGCATGGCGAGGCTGGCCATCTGGATGCCCGGCAGGTAGGCGACGTTGGCAACCTGCTCGGGGGCCTGATCGTTGCGGATCTGGTCGATGAGCCGGTCGTCGGCGAAGATACGGCCTTCAACGCGCATGCCGTCTTTGTAGGTCTTGGGAACGCGCCAAGTGGTCTCGTCAATCCGCTCGAGCGGGCCGGTATAGCCTGATTTCTGCATTGGTTGGTTTCCTCTCACAAGTCGACGATCACTTCGGCCAGCCAGCCGTCATTGTTCTGCTCCACACAGAGTCCGTGGTAGGTGATGGCCTTGATCTCGTCGTCAAGCTCGTGTCGGTTGCGATCGATCGGCTCGCCGCGGACGGTGGCGGAGAGGCCGGCATCGCTCACGCGGACATCGAATTCGGCCAGCAGCAGGTGCCGGGTTTCGAACCGGTAGAGGAGTTCCGCGAGCCAGTCGAACAACAGGTCGTCGAGCCGATCACCCGAAAGCTGCAGCGACAACTCCTCGACAGGGCGAATTGCCGCCGGGTTCGCGACCAGGACGGAGAACATCGCGCGGGCGATGTCGGCGAAGAGGTCGTCGAGCGTGGCGGCGCGGGCCCGCAGTCCGACATCGGCCGTGTGCTCAAAGGTCTCGTACATGCGGTGTGGTGCCCCTTTCACGAACGGTCGGCGTCGATCGGCCGCCGACGGGTGTTCATTTTGTGGACCTGGCGAGAGATCGGGAGGCCGATAGGATCGCGTTCCGCGAGGACGTACTTTCGCGAGAGCAGAAGGCGACAGTCGGTGCACTGCGAGGGTTGGCCTGCCTCTGACAGGTGGTGATGGGGGGTTGCCGACGGGCGCGATGCGCAACACATGAGAGGTTTTTTGAGCGGAACGCGGCGCGGGGCGCAGCGATAAGTCCAGGTGAGCGAAGCAATTGTAATTTCGCTCCTGGACGCAAGTAGTACCATGCGAACTGGGGGCGTGTTGCACATCGTCGAAAGACCCCACTTACGCGGCGACGTTGCGGGGGGTATATGTCGCAGGCTGGCGGCGATGCAAATCATGACTGCACACGTTTCGACACCCACTACGTGGACGCGGACTGAGACAGACGCGCGATGGTTGCGCGCCGGAACTAACGTTTGTTGACACGCCACTGAGCGGCTCAAGTCGCCCGGCGGCGACGCGCATTATAGCAGACGATTCAGGCCACTTAGGCCACTCAAATGACGGAGGTGCAAGGGGCAAAACGAGTTGCAGCTATTTGCGAAAATCTGAAATTGACCTGTTGTTTGTGGCTCTCTCTTTGCCCGTTTCGAGTGGCCGGCAGCGGCTGGATTTCTTACAGCGGGAGCTGGCACACACGCGACAAGTGGGTGGTTTCTTTCTTGCGCCTTGCGCTGGTGCGATCGCCATGCCGGGCAGCTTGTGAAGGGGTGGATCGCTGAGGAGAATCGGGGGAAGCTGGAGCGTTTTGCCGGTCGCACTCACAGGAGTAGAGCCATGAGAAACGTGTTGATTTCCTTGCTGGTATTGACGGCGATCGTGGCCGCGTCGGCCGCTGCCGAGGAGCGGGCTCTTCACCACAACGTGTACTTCAAGCTCAAGGACAACTCGCCCGAGGTGAAAGGGACGTTCATGGCCGCCTGTGAGAAGTACCTGACCGGGCATGCCGGGATGACTGCGTTTGCGGTCGGCCCGATCGCTGAAGAGTTCCAGAGAGACGTGAACGACCGGGATTTCGACGTGGCCATCCAGATCGTCTTTGAGGACAAGGCGGCCCACGACGCCTACATGAAGGCCGAGCGGCACCTGAAGTTCATCGAGGAGACTCAGCCGAATTGGGAGAAGGTCCGGGTGTTCAACTGGTACGCAGGGTCTCAAAACAAATCGTCCTCCGAGCGGCAAGCCGGGGCGAAGGCTTTGCGCACGGCTGCCAAGACGCAGATCCTGGCCTTGAAGACGTCGCTTCAGGCTTACCGGCTCGACGTGGGCGACTACCCGGCCACGGCTGCGGGCTTGCGGGCGCTTCGCGAGGCGCCGAAGGATCTTGGCGAATCGGCGAGGTGGGCCGGGCCGTACGTGAAGGAGTTGCCGCTCGATCCGTGGAAGCGGCCGTATCAGTACGAGTGGCCGGGCAAGCACGACGAGTCGACGCCCGACATCTGGTCCGTTGGGCCGGACGGGGTCGATGGAACGCATGACGACGTGGTGAGTTGGGAGAGAAAGAAGTGAGTAGCGATGGCAGAGTTGATGAGCCACCTCGGCAGCCCGTTTTGGAGGTCGAAGTGTTGCGAACATCGTGCTGGCCGCGCCGTAGCGGCTGACGGAGGGATGGCACTGTTGGGGCAGTCCGGCACTGGCCAGGGGCGATGATCGCTGCGCCGTACCCAGGGTCCTTGGATCAGTCGTGGTGGCATTGGGATCGAGGCTGTGCTCGCCCGGACGGTGGTTCCGGCAGGAGTCCAGCATTCCGTTCTCTTTTCACAAGGTCATATATATTCAGAGGAATGGTGCACCGAGTACGAGTTCCAGCTGCGACGCTTACGCCTGCAATAATTCGCTTGCCCTCATTCGACATAGCTGACCGATACCAAGGCCTCGGAGTGCAGTCAACATGGAGCTTTCACAGGCGGAACGCAACAAGCTGTCGAGCGATCAGTTAGTATCATTGGCACAGCAGGGAGTGCGGCTCAGCGATCATGATAAGTCGAGGCTGTCGAGCTCACAGCTTCTGGCTATTCACGATTCTGGGCAGCATCTCAGCGAGGTGTCGAGGGCTGCACTCTCCGCAGGGCAACTCTTGGTCCTAGCCGAGCGAGGAGAAGTTTTGGCCGCTGCCGAGCGAAGAAAGCTGTCGGGTGACCAACTGCTGCAACTGCGGAGTGTGGGGCAGACCTTGACTACTGAGGACAGGTCTCGTCTGTCCAGCAGCCAACTTGTTGGACTGAGAAAGATGGAGCAGGAATGCCCGCTCAGTTACCGACAAAATCTCCTCAGTCAGCTTGACGCCAGAAGTCTGGCAAACGTCGTTTCATCAGTGAGATCTTCGAGAGGATTTCATCATTGGCAGTGCGATGCTATAGCTGCCCACGTGGGGTACTTGGTAGATCATTTCAATGGTGCTGATCTTGAATGTGTATTGGAGGACGTTGGCAAGAACCCCGAGGAAGCTCGGCCAGTAATTAGGCGGCTCTTGCACGGAAGAGTCGTCAAGGAGAAGGAAGTCTCAGGGGCAGGTCGAGTATTATACATGGATCCTGCTGACAAGGAGGCATACGCTGTTCGTTTTGCGGGGTATCTACACGGCGATGCCTCATACGTGCCCGAAGGAAAGCTGTGTATTGGGAGTGTTGATACGATCGAGAGCACCAGAGTGTTCGTGGTGCATGGGCGCAACGAACGTGCGAGGCACGCGATGTTTGCATTTCTACGAGCCATTGGTTTACACCCTCTTGAGTGGAACGAAATTGTCCAGATGACTGGCAAAGGCAGTCCCTATATCGGTGAAGTCCTGGAGGTCGGCTTTTCGAGGGCGCAAGCGGCAGTGGTTCTCATGACTCCTGATGATGAAGCTCGCCTGCGCGAGCAACTTCGTGGCCCTTCTGAACCTCTCCATGAGAGGGAACTTGCTCCGCAGCCCCGACCAAACGTGCTCCTTGAAGCCGGAATGGCACTCGGGCTCTACCAAGATCGGACAGTCATAGTTGAGCTTGGCGAACTGCGGCCAATTAGCGACATTCTCGGGCGTCACGTTGTTCGGCTAGACAACTCGCCTGAACGCCGTCAGGAGCTTGCCACTCGCCTCCGAGCCGCCGGCTGCAATGTGAGGCTGGATGGAGTGGATTGGTACCAAGCTGGTGATTTCGTAGCGGCGATAGCCGGGCTGTGAACATCCTACGTCCAAGTGTTTGCGGACGACCAACGGAGCCGGACAAGGCGCGTGAGCAGAGGGAAGGAACTTGGGGCCGAGCCGCCAGTGAAGGACGTTGCGTGTGATCCGTGGAAGCGGACGTATCGGTAGGAGTGGCCGGGCAAGCACGACGACTCGACACCTGACATCTGGTCGGCCGGGCCGGACGGGACCGATGGAACCACGGGGCCTGAAACGCCGTCGGTCGGACGCAGCCGAGAGAGCTTCGGCGCAGGTTGTATCCGTGAACGGCGGACGATCGCTCGACCGACGTGGTCGGCCACACCTTCGAGGCTCGGAAGGCGACGAACAATGAAGTCGGGCTGAAGCCCAACCTACGAGGCGAAGCACGCGGACAATGGGGAATTGAGAAGTGAGAACCGAGAAGTGCAAATTGGGAATGGAATGGATCATCGGATGGGCGGTCAAGCCGGGCTCCCGACGCCGTCCTGGGCAGTCTCTTCAGAGTCTTCTTATTCGGGGTCCTCAGCATCCGCGAGCGCGGTGACGACGTGCTGCAGGCCGCGGACCACTCGGGCCGTTCGCTCGAAATCGATCTTGTCCAGCGTGTCTTCAGGCGTGTGATAGTGGGGGTAGCGGAACATTGCCGTATCGGTAACCATCAGCGCTGGATAGCCTTCCTGCCAGAACGATCACTGGTCGGAAAAACCGACGCCCGGCACCACCTCGGGAAACACGCCGCCTTCGGATGGGAACTGCTCGTGCTGCCGAAAGGTACTCACGACCTGCTGGAGCAGATCGGCCGAAGGCAGATTGCCGACAAAGGCGATGAAGTTGCCGGTGGAGGGATACAGCAACTTGAAGAAGGCGGGGTAATTCTGGCTACCCGGTCGGTCGTCGTAGTAGCCAATGGTCTCGAGACTGAGCATCGCCGTGACTTTGTCGCCCTGCTTGCGACATTCCTTGGCGTAGACCCAGGAGCCCATCTCCGGCTGCTGGAAATAGGGCGGCTCCTCGTTCGTAAAGGCCACGAAGCGAAGCGTGCGATCAGTCTTCTGGCGGGCGAACCTGCGGGCGAGCGCCAACATGGCAGCCACGCCGCTCCCGTTGTCGTTGGCACCCGGGGTTCCAATCGCCGAATCGTAATGCGCCCCGATCACCACGATCTCCCGCGGCGCGGCGGCGCCGAGAAGCTGGGCCTCGATGTTGGCGCAGGTTCCACCGGAGACTTCGTATTCGATGCGCCGCACCTGGTAACCGAAACCCGTCAATTCGGCCTCGATCCAATCGGCCGCCCTGGCCAGTTCCTGCGGATGTTCGCGGACATTCCGCTCGCCGATTTCCTCCGTGAGCCGATGGACGTGCTTCCGCAGTTCGGCAGCCAGCGAGAGCAATGGCTCGTCGGCCGGAGGCAGCGGTCCGCGGTAGCTTTGGCCGAGGGACTTCGGCGGCGTGCCTTCAGTCGAGGCAGAATCCCGGCCCGCGGGTTCCTCTGCATGGATGCTGGCTGCTGCGAGTGCCACGATGGCGAACGAAGAGACGATCGCGGTAAAAGTTCTGGTCATCGCGCCCTCCCCGTGCTGTGAGCAGCGTTGTACCGGAAGATGTTCCTTGGTCTCAACAATAGTAACGTGTGGGACTGTCGGGTGTTGCACAGACTTTCGCGGAGCGAAAGGCGAGTGCGGAAGAGCGGTACATGCAGCAAGAAACGGCGGAAGGGGCGGAGTCATAGGGTGTGGTTACGGGGGAAAGCCGCCGGCGGAGCGGCGGGCTGCTTTGTGGGCCGGCAGATGCGAGCGCTTGCATTCGCGGGAGCCGGGATGCCGCTACTGAGAGCAAGAACCGGACGGGAGGAACACGGGCAGGCCCGTGGCACCTGACGTGGGGCCGTGGCACGTGACGTCGGCGGCGGTGGGTCATTTCGCGGCGGGATCAACCGAGAAGAAGATGAGTCGGGAGTCGCGGCGGTTGGGAATGACGACCTGGAATCCTTGCTCGCGGATCTCCCGGCCGGAAACGGCCCACGTCTGGCCGGAGTCGTAATCCTCGAACTTCCAGCGTTTCGCCGGGTCGATCGTCAGCAGGTCGAAGGTCATCGCGCGGACGTCGCTCTTGGCGCGGCGGAGGGCGAGGATCATCCCTTCCTGCTCCGCGGGAAGATAGAGCTGATAGGCGGTCCAGGCCGCGGGATTGCGCTGTTGATTGGCGAGGGGATAGTAGTCGCCGAAGAAGTACTTCCTGCAGCGTTCCGCCTGGAGGACATTGGCCTTGATCTGGAGCCACTCTTCCTCCGTCCGGGCGACGACTGCGTGCTCCATACCCGGGCTCAGGGCGCAACGGGCTTCGTAGGTGTCGAAGATCGACCAGCCGCGAATCATGCTGCCCTGGATGGGGAGCCAGTGGAGGATCCCATAGCTGTGGTCCTGCGTCGATTCGGCGGTCGCCTGGGGGAAGCAGTTGTAGTCGCTCCGCCAGAGAGGCTGACCGCGCGAGATCGATTCCAGATCAATCCGCCGTCCGCCGCTGGCACAATTGAGAATGGCCAGATTCGGGAACCGACCAAGAAGCACGTCCCAGAATGCGAAATGGCCTTCGATGAACCGCATCTCGTTCATCCCCCAGCGGTCCGGTTCGGCGGCGGCCTCCAGATAGGGATTTGGTTCGATATTGAAATCCTCTTCGTACCAGTCGATGTCGTACTGTTCGACGAGCCCGGCGACGACGTCGACGGCCCACTGGAACGATTTCGGGTTGCCGAGATCCAAAAGGAGCGTCTGCCCGTCGCGGATCTTGCCGTCGGCGTTTCCGGTGAGGAAATACTCGGGATGTTCGAGCGTGATCGGCCGGCCGTGAAGGGCGCGGCACGGTTCGACCCAGACGAGGAACTTCATGCCGGCCGCGTGCGCCGCGTCGCTGATCGGCTTGAGCGTGCCGTTGTGCCAGTTCGGATTCGGCCGCCAGTCACCGGCCATTGGTCCCCAGTCTCCCTCGAAGACCGAGTAGGACGGGACGACGCCCGTTCCGTACCAGCCGGCGTCGAACCAGTAGACGTCGAACGGGATCTGGTAGTGCTTGATCTTTGCGATGATGTCGAGATGCTCTGGCGACGGAATGCCTCCCCAGACGACTCCAGATATGGGCGGCTCGACCAGGCTGCCGCCGATGCGCGGCGAGTAATGCTCAAGGACAAGCCGCCGGAACATATTCTGGCCGTGCAGCATCTCCCCTTGCCAATAAAGAACCAGGTTCAACGTCGAGCGGACCGACTCGCCGGGATGAAGGATGGAATCGAAGTTCTCGACTCCGGCCAGGATCGTGGAGTTGCCGTTGCCCTGGTGATCGAAATAGGCTCGCCATGCGCCGCTCCAGCCGAGTCCCGTGATGAGCCCGTCGCCGCCGGTCTGGTAATTGAAGAACGGCAGCCAGACGGCGCTGGAACGTTTGTCACCCGGAAGATGGTAGGCGTGGGTCTCGCCCCAGCGGGCATTGGTGGGAGTATCCATGGCAATCCGACGGCGCTGGTCCCACATTGAATTGTGCATGACCTCGCTCATGAAGTGGAAATCGTCTTCGTGCCCGGGCGAGCCGACCGAACGATGCAGGATGGGTATGGAACCGTCGGCCGCGTTCCAATACGTGTCCATTCCCCAGAAGTCGTGGACCTTCGCCGAATCAGTCTGGGCGTCGTTGCGGACGCGAACCATCCACTGGAAAGCGGGAAAATCCTGGAACTCGGTGAGGTTCATCTCGCAAGCGAGGCCGGTCTCGGCGTCTTTCCAGCGCAGAACATGGGTACGGGTGCGGTCCGCGCGCCAATCGCCCGGCTCGATGTCGGCGGTCTCGATTTTGACCCACTGGCGGCTGCTTCGCTCACCGCACTTGAACGAGAAGGGGAGGTCGCCGACGTAGCGACCGGCATTGGCACCGCCTTGCCCGAGGAGAAACTGTATCCACTCGGCAACGAAGGCCATCTCGCCGGCGGCCGGTCGTGATGAGTACGGCTGGACGGGAATCTCCGTGCCAGAAGCGATTACAGAAAGAACGAGCATCACGGGAACGAAGAGCAACGGGAGGCGGCGTGTCATTGTTGGTAGCCCTGGAAGTCGGCGAATGTAGCCCATCGGCAGCAGTTGCATAACAGACTTGGTCATGTCAGGGCCGGCGTTGAACTACGGAGCCGGGGAGTAGAACCGTTTGGCTTGCTCGGTCACGCGGACAATGAATTCGGTCTTGGCCTCGGTGTATGCCCGGCGGTCGCGGGGATGGGCAGAGGCAAGGCGGAGCTTGAGGGCCTGGTACTCTTGGGCAGTCGCCGGGTGGGCGATGAGGTAGTCGCGGAAGAAAAGCCGGTCCCAGTGCTCGAAGTCGCGCTCGACCATATGGATGTGGTGCGTGCGGGCACCGTCTCCGTCGCGTTTGATGAACCACGCGTACCAGGGCGGGACGTCGTCGCCCCACGTCGGCCGCCAGAAGTAGCCGTAGCCCTGGGACTGGAGAATGGGAACGATCGTTCGCTTCGTTTCGTCGAGGCTGGCAACTTCGACGAGCATGTCGATGATCGGCTTGGCGCTCAGGCCGGGAACTGCCGTGCTGCCGAAATGCTCGATCCGCCGGATCAGACCGCGAGGCAGGTATGAGAGGAGGTACTCTTTCTCCTGGCGAAAGAGCGTCGGCCAGGCCGGATCGTAAGGAACGATGGCAATCTGTTCCTGAACGACGCGGGCGATGCGATCTTCGAGTGATTCCATGCCGGGGCCCGGAGGGACGCAGCGGGACAGCAGGCGATGACAAGGAGAAGTCTGGGGCAAGGGCGCGCGGGCGCCAAGTGGGAGGGGGAAATGGGGAAAGAAGTACCAATGACCAAGTACCGGGGCCAATGGTCGGGGGCTAGGGAGGGCGTCGGATGGGCCGGGTTACTCGTGTTTCTCGTCCTCGCGAGGTTTGATGTGGCGTTTCATACGCTCGCGGAGTTCGAGTTCGGAGGCCTTCATGCCCCTTTCGACCGCATCGCCGCGCTGCTGAATCGCCCGTTTCGAGGCTTCGGGGGCTTCGATAACAGTGATGGTTTTCCGACTTGAATCGGACTCGGCCGACGCCGGTTGGGAGGGGGGGCCTTCCTTTACACCCGTATGCCTGGGGTCGCCCGACTCTCTCTTCTGGCGCTTGAAAACGGCAATGCCACCGTCGACGATCTCGACCAGTTCCCAGCCCTCGGCACCGAGCTTGTCTAATTGAGCCCCGAGGTTGAGATTGATTTCGACTTTTTCGGCTCGGTACTGCCAGACGGGTGAATTCGCGGAAACGCGACGCTCGTCAGTCGAGGTCGCGGCGTCGCGCGGCGGGGCGTCCTGCGGATCACCCTCGTCGAGCCTGAGCAGGATTGCCTCGATGGCTTCCAGTTGACGTTCGTCGGCGGCGCGGACAATGAGTGCATTGGTCCGCGCATCGACACCGATGGTAAAGCGGCCCGCATCGCGGCCGAAGAGTGCTTTGACGAGCTCTGCCGCCGCCTGCGCCGAGGAATTCTGAAGCTGGAACAGCTTGATCTTGTCGACCATGGCTGGCGCGGTGGAAGCACTCGTCTCCGGGCCAGGAGCACCGTCCAGGAGTCGCGCCGAGACGAGCACGAACTGCCGCGCGGCGTCGGTGCTGACCAGGAGCGTCATCCCGTTGCCAATCCGTACGTTCGCTCGCGACTGCATGGTCTCCTTCGCCGGAGGTACGAACGGGTCGCCGGGCACCGAGTCGCCGGCGCGCTGTTCCAGTTGCGACTTCTCGATCTCGAGTTCGGCCATGACGGCGTCACCGTCGGCCCTGGCCACGACCGAGATCAGCGTGCCGACGTTCTCCCGCAGATAAGATGTCTGGCGAGAACCGCCGCGCGAGTCGAACGTCTGGCCGGTAGCTACGGGTGCGTTCTTCCCCGCCTGCACCAGGGCCTTCTGGTTTTCCAGGGTCGTCACGCAGATGCGGTCGATGACACTGATGCGGCCGCTCGATTCCAGTTCCCGGACAAAGGCCGCCACTTGCTCTGAAGGGCCGGATAGTTGTGCCGCCTGCTCGGGAGTGATGGAGTCCTGTGTCTTTCCGATGACGATTTCCAGGGCAATCGTCCGCGGGGATTGCTGGGCGTGAGGCTCCGGCTCTGCGGCTGCGATGGTCATTCGTGAGCCGATCGCCAGGCCGATTGCGATAACCCCCAAGACTGCTGAGAAGAACGCTCGCTGCATGTATGGCTCCTCAAGTTGCGTGAATGTGTGCCGTGGCGGTGAGCACCGGCTGCCATCCTGTGGGGTTAAACCCCAGAAAAACGTAGAGGTACCGTTTTCTGAATCCTATCGAGGAGGAACACCCAGGCGGTGGGAGTTCTGGGGTGGACTATTATTCGGTCGAGCCGAGGACGGGTGAAAGATAGGTAAGATACACGATTGCCGGAGGCCGTGTGCTTCCATGGGGTTATGAACAAACGTAGCGACACGGCAGTGTTGCCTATGCCTCACTCAGCCCAGGGCTGCCGTGCCATCCGATTCCTGGTTGGGTGCATGGCAGGGGGCGTGATAGTCGTTATGCTCTTCAGACGGGGACCGGCGGTTGTTGAACGCCATGATCGTTGGGTGGTGAAACGTCTTCGCGGGAATCGTGTGTTCGTTCGGAGGAACAAGAAATGTGCAGTCAGCAGATGTCGCGTCGGGAGTTGATCCAGGCGGCCGTAGCGGGAACGGCGGCGATTGTCGCTGGCGCGCGAGGCGTCGCTGAGGCCGCGGAGTTGGCCGCGAGCACGCCAGCGGCCCTGGGCGGCGAGCCGATTCGGAGGACGCCCTTTCCGCGCTGGCCCAATTTCCGGGCGGCCGACGAGCAGGCGGTGCTGCCGGTGTTGCGGAGCGGCGTGTGGTCGCGGGCCAAGGTTGTGGATGAGGCGGAGCGGCGATTCGCCCGACTCATGGGAGCGGAGCACTGCCTGGCTACATGCAACGGAACAAATGCGATTTTCACTTCCATCCACGCGCTGGGGATTGGCGCGGGGGACGAAGTCATCACGACGCCATACACGTTCGTGGCGTCGGTGCATCCGATTCTGCTGGCAGGAGCGCTGCCGGTGTTCGTCGATATCGATCCCGAGACGTGGCAGATCGACCCGGCGAAGATCGAAGCCAGGATCACCCCCAATACGGTCGCCATCCTGCCGGTGCACATTATCGGCGGCGTGTGCGACATGGATCGCATCAATACAATCGCGAGGAAACACAAACTCAGAGTGATCGAGGACGCATGCGAGGCACACGGAGGAGAGTGGAAGGGGGGCAAGGTCGGGACGCTCGGCGACCTGGGATGCTTCAGTTTCCAGACGGGCAAGTCGCTAACCTGCGGAGAAGGCGGCGCGATCCTGGGACGCGACAAGGAACTGATGGATCGCTGCTACTCGTTCCATAACCTCGGCCGGTCACACGGGAGTGTCGTATCGAAACGCGGAGAAGGCTACCCGATCGTCGGTACGAAGTGCCGCATGGCGGAGTACCAGGCCGCGCTGCTGATCGCGCAGATGGAGACGTTCGAGGCGGAGTGCCGGCAGCGGAGCGAGAACGCGGCCTATCTGACCGAGAAACTGACGCAGATTCCCGGCATCGTTCCGCGGAAGGATTATTCCGAGGTGACGCGAACGGCGTTTTACTATTACGGCTTCCGCTACCAGAAAGACCAGTATGACGGGCTCAGCCGGAGCAGGTTCATCGCCGCGCTGGCTGCGGAGGGGATTGAGGCGAGCGCCGGGTTGGGAGTCATCAGCGGCAAGCCGATCAACAAGGAAGGTTGCCTTGATGACGCCTTCCGCTCCAAGCTTTACCAGAGGCTCTACCCGGCGGAAAAGCTGGCCGGTTACGCGGCAGAGAACGAGTGCCCCGAGTGCGACCAACTGGTCGAGGAGACCGTGGGATTTCATCAGCGGATGCTGCTTGGTCCGCGGCAGGACATGGACGACATCGTCAGCGCGATTGCCAGAATCTATGACAACCGGCGGAGACTCGTGGAGGGGAGTTGATCGATTGTGCAGATGCGCGGGGCGGTGAAGCCCTGACATGCGGAGCTAAAGCGGGAGGCCACGGGCGCGCATTTCCCTTGCCCATCGCAAGACCCAGTGGGCGTGGAAGATCACGGGCACCAGGACTACAGTGCTGCAGGGCCCCAGTCCGATGGCGGCGATGTAGGCCAGGACTAGTCCGGTGTACACGGCCCACCGCTGGTGCAGGCAGGTGAATGCTCCGGAAATGAACAGGGCCGCGCCAAGGCCTTTCGCAAGGTACCAGAGGACCGACTCGCCGCCGCCGAGCAGCCAAGCGATCCCAGCAAAAGGCACGACACCCAGCGCCAACAGGCCTCCGAAGAGCACCCAGAGGACTCCAAGCGCGTCGATGAGGTCGTGGAACTTCTTGACTACGGCCTGATCGTCCAGTTCCTGAGGAATTGCGACGTCGGCGCCAGTCTGCGGCGATTCGTAAGGATTGGCGTCATCGCATCGTGGATCATCCATCGGTTTGTTTCCGGAAGCGAAAGCGTGAGGCGGCAATCCATGGTAACCGCTAATCCGGACGGCTGAAACTCGGGCCGCGGCGTAAAGCGCCAGTTGACGTGCGTCGAGGCCGGTTGTCACAATGACTCCCGGGGATTGGCTCCCTTCTGAGAGATCCTGACACACCCGAGCCTGGCGGCAAGAGGAGGGATCATGTTCTCGAGAATGCATCTGTTCGTAGTAGCGGCCAGTGTTCTTGCGTTCTGGCCCTCGGCCGGCCCGGTGGTTTCAGCGGCCGAATCACCTGACAGTGCGAAAGCTCGCGACGTGCTCGAGCGGCTCAAAGGGACGCGAATCATCAGTATCCAGGACTACGACAAGATCAACGCCATCGATCAGGAAGGGATGGCCGGCGTCTGGAGTGATTCGCCGGTCAACGACTACGATCGAGGCTACCGGCCGCGGCTCAAGGAATTTCTGGGCATCGAGCTGATCCTGGTGCGTTCGGACGAACTGCTCGCCGAGATGGCGAAGGTTGCCGACGGAGACGCCGAACGGCTGGCCGACCTGTGGATCCGCGAAGCCACGGAGATCAAGAACGTCAAGCGGTCTGACATCATCCGACCGGCCTATCTCTATTTCGCATTCAAGCAGTTGCTGAAGAAATACGATGCGGCGGCGATCACGTACGACAGCGCCACGCTCACCCTGCGTCCGCAGAAGGTGAAGGCCTGGACGCCGCTGGCGATACTGGAGTTGAGCAAGGAGCACATCCCGTGCTGCTGCCAGAGCCACGTGGATTGCCTGGTGACGCAAACGATCGGTTCGATGCTGACCGACGGACGCCAGGGATTCGTCGGCGACGTGCTGAACGACTGGGCTTTCTCGCCGTTGGGGAACCGGCCGGAGAACGTGATCGTGATCGGGCATTGCGGCGCTCCGCTCACGCCGCTGCCTAACAATCGCATTGCGTACCTGATCCGCGACCATATCCACAGCGACAAGGAATGGTTCGGGCCGGAGGATGTGCCCACGGCCACCACCGTGTTCTGGCCAGCCGATGAAGCGGCGACTGTGGTGAAGTTCGACGTCTTCCGCAAGAAGGTCTCGATGTTCACCGGCACGGTGCGGGACGGCGACATGCTCTACGACGATTTTGCCAACTGCATCTGCCGTAACAAGATGGTTGTCGAGATCGACCATCCCAAGGACTGCTACCTGCTGCCGTCCAACGCAGATGAAGGTGCGTTTCGGAACTGGTGGGGCAGTTGGGGATGTCACCAGGTCGCCTTCTATGGAAATCTGACGGGGCCGATTCGCGAGTTTGCGGCGGCCGCGGGATTCGAAGTGGTTGGGGACCGATGACGCATGGACCGTCAGGCAAGTCGACCAGCGCCCGCGCAAGTTCGCAGCAGATCCTCTCAATGGACAGTCTGGCTGCTGCCGATCGTGACAGTCGCGCTGGCGGGGACCGTAGCGCCGACGGCTGCGGATGTCGGACCGGCGGGGACGGATCGCACCGGGCCGAAGTTGGTCGTGGAGGAGGAGCGGCACGATTTCGGGAAGTCGGAGGTGGGAGTCGGCGGGCGCCATGCGTTCGAGTTGGAGAACCACGGCGAGCAACCGTTGTTGCTCACGCGGGGCCGCTCAACGTGCGGATGCTGTACGTGCGTCTGCGCGGTGCGATTGCCCGAAGGGCCGGTTGGTCCTGGCAAACGGGCGCAGGTGACGCTGGAATGGAAATCGGAGCTTTACGTCGGCCCCTTTCGCCAGACGGCCGCGATCTTGACCAACGACCCGGAGCGTCCGGAGCTGACGCTTTCGGTCCATGGGCGGTTCACGGGGCCGGTGGGCGTGGCGCCCTCTCGCGTGACGCTTGGCTCGATTCGGTTCGGCCAGAAGACGACGACCGAAGTGCGTCTGTTCAATTACATGCCGGAACCGCTGGAGATCGTCCGCCGCAAGCCGGCGGCTGCGACGGTCGGCGATTGCTTCAATGTTCACTGGCACCCTCTGTCGGCGAACGAGATTGCGGAAGAGGGCGAAGCCCGAGGCGGCTATCTTGTGCGAATTGAGATCGGGCCCGGACTGCCGATCGGGGCGTTTGAGGAGGAAATCGTACTCGAGACGACATCAAAGTCGGTTCCGCGTATCAAGATCCCGGTGCAGGGAACGGTTGTGAGCGACGTATCGATCGTCAGCCGGGGATGGAACGCCCAGACGGGCGTGCTCTCGATGGGGACCGTGAAGTGCAGCGAAGGGGCCGATTGGCCATTGCTGATCGTCGTCCGCGGGCCGCACGCCAGGGAGGTCCGCTTCAAGCCCGTTCGCAGCGTGCCCGATGGGCTGGCCGTCGAGGTGGAGTCGAGCCAGTATGTAGCCGACACGGGACTCGGCCTGACGCGACTGAAGATCGGGATTCCGCCAGGCAGTGAGCCTTCAACGCACCTGGGGGACGACCGCGGGGAACTGGGTGAAATCACGATCCAAGCCGATCCACCGGTAGTGCCCGACGTGAACATCCGGATCCGCTTCTTGGTCGCGGAATGAGACGGTGAGGTGGAATCTGGCGTGTGGCGGCCCGCTGCGAGGCCTGCTGCCTGAAGGGCGGCCAGGCCGTGGCTACGCTTCCGCACCGTCAGCGATGCGAAGGGCCACGCGGCCGGTGAGTTGGCCGGCGAGGATGGCGGGGATATTGGGGGGCAGGTCGGCGAAGTCGATGACGCGGGCGATCTCGGAGAGCCGCTCGGGTTTCCAGGGACCGGCCAGGCGGGACCAGAGGTCGTGGCGGACATCGAGGGGGCACTGCGCCGCGTCGATACCGGCGAGTGTCACGCCGCGGAGGATAAAGGGGTAGACCGTGAGCGGCAAATCGTGGCCGCCGGCGTTGCCGCAGGCGGCGACGCAGCCGAAATGTCGGGTTGAGCGGATCACCGCGCTCAGGGTCGCGCCGCCGACGGTGTCGACCGCTCCCGACCAACGTCGCGGGAGCAGCGGTTTGCCGGTCTGGTCGGCGATCGCTTCGCGGCCAACTACTTCGGCGGCACCGAGACGGCGCAGGTACTCGTGCGCCGATAGCTTACCCGTGGCGGCAACGACGCGAAAGCCAAGCTTTGACAGGATAGCCACGGCCACGCCGCCGACTCCCCCGGAAGCCCCGGTCACGAGCACATCGCCGCTGTCGGGCGTGACATTATGCCGCTCGAGTGCATCGACACACAAGGCGGCGGTGAGGCCGGCGGTGCCCAACATCATGCTTTCACGGGCCGTGAGGCCTTCGGGGAGGGGAACGACCCAATCTTGTGGCACGCGGACGTACTCGGCCCACGCGCCCCAGCGGTTGGCGCCGATGTCGTAGCCCGTGGCGAGCACAGGATCGCCGGGTACGAATTCATAGACGCCGCTTTGAGCCACCACGCCGGCGGCGTCGACGCCGGGGATGTGGGGGAAGATCTTGTTCACACCCGGATTTCCGGTGGCGGCTAGCGCGTCCTTGTAGTTGAGCGAGGAGTAGGCCACGCGGATGAGGACTTCGCCGGCAGGCAATTCGGCCAGAGGGCGATGAGTGAACTCGCCGCGGATGTTGCCGGCATCGTCCTTCGTTACCAGGTAGCAGCGGAATTGCTCGGGAAGCATGGGACGGGCTCAGGCCTGCGGTTTGGTCATCTTCCAGGGGTCGAGGGCATCGTTGAGCTGGTCTTCGGGGAGCACGTTCTTCTCGCGGCAGAGTTCACGAATGGTCTTGCCGGACTTGAAGGCTTCCTTGGCCAAGGCCGCCGCCTGCTCGTAGCCGATGTACGGATTGAGGCCGGTGACCATCGAAAGGCTCTTCTCGACCGCCGCTTCGCATGCTTCGGGATTGGCCTCAAGGCCTTCAAGGCATTTTTCCGTGAATGCCTTGGTGCCGTTGGCCAGCAGACGGATGCTTTCGAGGACGGTGTAGCCCATCACGGGCATCATGATGTTGAGCTGGAACTGGCCGCCGGCGGCGCCCGAGACGGTGATCGTCTGGTCGTTGCCCATTACGCGGGCGGCGACCTGCATCAGGCTTTCGCTCATGACGGGATTGACTTTGCCAGGCATGATTGAGCTGCCGGGCTGGAGATCGGGGAGTTGGATCTCGTAAAAACCGCAGCGCGGCCCGGAGCCGAGCCAGCGGAGATTGTTGGCCACGTTCATGAGCGTGACCGCCACGGTGCGGAGTTGCCCGTGGCACTCGACCAGGCCGTCGCGCTGGGCGTGGGCTTCGAAATGGTTGATCGTCTCGCGGAACGGGATGCCGGTCTCGCGGGCCAGCAGTTCGGCGACACGGCGGCCGAATTCGGGATGGGTGTTAATGCCGGTCCCCACGGCAGTGCCGCCGGCGGGCAGTTCGAGGACGGCCTGGACCGCGCGGCGCGCGCGTTCGGCCGACAGGTCGAACTGCCGGGAGAAACCGCTGATTTCCTGGCCGAGCGAAAGGGGCGTGGCGTCGGCGAGGTGGGTGCGGCCGATCTTGAGAATTCCTTGCCACTGGCCAGCCTTGTCGGTCAGCACGTCGCGTGCACGCATGAGTGCCGGGATGAGTGTCCGCTGGATCTCCACGGCGGCCGCCACGTGGATCGCGGTGGGGAACATGTCGTTGGTGCTTTGCCCCATGTTGACATGGTCATTGGGGTGGATCGGCTTGACGGCGGCGAAGCGGTCGCCACCGGCCAGCTCGATCGCGCGGTTGGCGATCACCTCGTTGGCATTCATATTGCTCGAGGTGCCGGAGCCGGTCTGGTAGATGTCGATCGGGAACTGGTCGTCCAACTTGCCGAGCGCCACCTCGCGGCAGGCGGCCAGAAGGGCCTCGACCTGCTGCCGATCGAGCCGGCGCTTGCCCGAACCGGTGAGCTTGCCCAAGTCGTGGTTGGCAGTGGCGGCGGCCCATTTCACGAGCCCCAGGGCATGAATCAATTCGGCGGGCAGGGGCTGGCCGGAGACAGGAAAGTTCTCGACGGCGCGGTAAGTCTGGGCACCGTAGTAGGCTTGGGCAGGCAGACGGACCTCGCCCATCGAGTCGCGTTCCACGCGGTAGTCGGTCATTGGAGCAGTCCCAGGAAACGAAGCGGAGTGTTATTTCGTCTATCATCATAGCGACCCCCCCGGGTTTGAAAACCGCTGCCAAATTGATGGGCAGGCCGGTATAATCCAATCGGGGTGGCGGGCGGAACGTGCCTTGACGGGGTGGTAGGAGAAGGGCTTCACTGGAGATCCGGTTATGGACAAGCTGCGACGGCAGGTGCGAAGGGCCCAGTGGTGGCTGGGGGTGCAGCGGTTTGTAGGCGGGCTCGGCTGGTGCTGGGCGATCAGCCTGGCAATTGCGGCCGGCTTGATCGCACTGGACCGCTTCTATCCAATGGGGGTGGAGGAATGGGTGTGGGGCGTCGGTGCGCTGGTCGTGGGGCTGGCGACCGCGATCGCGTGGTCGATTCTGACCGGCCATGGTTCGCTCGACGCGGCGATCGAGATCGACCGTCGCTTCCATCTCAAGGAGCGGGTGTCGAGCACACTGGCGATGTCGGACGACGAACTCGAAACCGAGTCGGGACAGGCGCTGGTGGCAGATGCCGTGAGGCGCGTGGAGCGAATCGATCTGACGGAGCACTTCCGCGTCTCGCCCGACCGCCGGTTGCTCTATCCGTTGCTGCCCGGGCTGGCTGCCGTTCTGATCGTTCTATTCGTCCATCCGACGCAGACACCGGCCGTTGTGGCGAATACGGCGGGGACCAGTCAGCAGGTGAAGAAGACGAGCAAGCAGCTCCAGGGCAAGCTGGTCGAGCAGCGCCGCAAGGCCGAGCAACAAGGGCTGGAAGACGCGAAGGAGTTGTTCCGGCAGTTGGAGCGGGACATCGAGGGTCTGACCAATCAGACGAAGGCCGAACGCAAGGAGGCGCTGGTCAAGATGAACGACCTCTCCCGGCAGGTCGCCGAGCGGCGCGATCAACTGGCGGGGGCGGATGCGATCCGCAAGCAGCTCAAGGAACTTGACGATCTCTCCAAGGGCCCGGCCGACCGGATGCTGGAGGATATCGCAAAGGGGAATTTCGACAAGGCGATTGAGGAACTCAAGAAGCTCAAGTCGGACCTCGAATCGGGGAAGCTCACACCCGAGCAGCAGAAGCAGCTTGCCCAGCAATTGAACGAGATGAAGAAGAAGCTCGAGGATCTGGCCAAGGCGCAGAAGGACGCGGAAAAGGAACTTGAGGACCGGGTCGAGAAGGCTCGCCAAGCCGGGCGAGAGGACGAAGCCAATCAGTTGCAGCAGCAGCTCAACGAGCTTCGCCAGCAGGGAAAGCAGATGAACCAGTTGGAGAACCTGGCCCAAAAACTGGGACAGTGCGCGCAGTGCCTGAACGACGGCAATATGAAGGACGCCGGAGACATGCTCGACCAGCTTCAAGCGGACATGGACGGCTTGCAACAGCAGCTTCAAGAGCTGAACATGCTCGACGACGCCATGGAGCAGCTTGCAGACGCGAAGCAACAGATGAATTGCCAAGCGTGCGGCGGGGAGGGGTGCGCGATGTGCCAGGGCGGCATGGGCATGGGAAAGGGAGAGGGAAGCGGCCTGCGGCCGGAAGCCGAGGATGACGCTAAGTTCTACGACGCAAACACGCCGCAGAAAATCAATCCGGGTAGTGCTTCCATCGTGGGGGATGCGCCGGGGCCGAATGTGCCGGGCGACGTCCGTCAGCAGATCCAGCAGCAGTACGAGAGTTCGCAGTCGGAATCGGCCGATCCGCTGGCGACGCAGCCGATGCCGCGGAAGCACCGGCAGCACGCGCTCGAGTACTTTGACCGCTTCCGGGAAGGAAAGTGAACCGGGTTTCTAGCCGTTTAGCCGTTTTGGGATGCTGAACGAGTACAGGCACACGACCAACCCGGTCGACATCAGGCTCCAAGGCGCCCATGGAGCGGGTGCGACTACCTTCTGCGGCCCCACGGTCGGGGCTTGCGCGAAGAGGGAGGCCTGCTGAGCTACGGGCTCGCGCGAGTTGAGCACAAACTTCTGCACTCCGAGGCACTGGGCCCCCAAGAGTGCGAGGTAGATGCCGACTGCCAGGAAAAAGCTCTGCCACACGGCTTGGATGCTCCCAGTAAAGGCATGAGTCTGCTATCAGCTAGCATCGACTTGACAGCCGCGAACCTGGAGTTTCAGAGTCATTCTCGCCCCAAGCATCGGGATTAGCGCGTCCTCTGTATCGGTTTTGCGCAAAATGCGGACGAGACGATCTCCACAGTTCAACAGTTGCGAGCCAGAGTGTGCTCGTCGGCCGGTTGCGATTGTCTGTCGCCGGCCGGATCCTAGAGCCGTCCCGACGCGGATTCCAGACCGATCGCGGCATGCGATCGTATCGGTCGCCACGCGGCAAAAATGCCAGAAAACACGGCAATCAACGGCAGCGGGTGAATTCGAACGTGGTGGCGGTCCGATCCAGGAAAAAGGGATATCATGCGGAAACGGTTGTTGTACTCGCGGTACCCCGCTATAATTCGTCCGGTACACCACAGTTTCCCACACCCCCTGCCGAGGAAGCGAGGGAGCATTGACGGGAAAGCCGCGGATCCTGGTTGTCAGCCAATCCCGGGAGACGGCCGAGCAGTTGCTTGGGACTGCCGCGGAGCGTTATGACCTGGTGGTGGTGCCGAACGTTCGACGGGCGCTGGTGCGGTTTGCCCGCGAATCGTTCGAGGCGGTGTTCGTTTCGGCGGAGCACCTTCAGCAGGCCTTTGAGATCGGTCGGCTGCTGCAGAACCAGCAGATTCTGGAAGGCATGCCGGACGGGGTCGTGCTGTTGGACAGCGACAACACGATCCTGTGGGCCAACGGCCGCTTCCGCGAATGGAGTTCCACGCCGGACATCGCGGGGGCGAATTTCTACAGCGTGCTGGGCAGCCCCGAGATCCTCGGCCCGGACTTCTGCCCATTCCACACCGCGCTGGCGACTGGTACGGCCAGTTCGTCGACGTTGCGGAGCGGCGAGTGCCGCTACTTCCAGGTCCATGCGTCGCCGTTGCGCGAGTTGGGCGGCCCGGCGGGTCACCTGATCGTCACGGTGCGCGACGTCACCCGTGAGATGCATCAGCAGCAGAAACTGGCGGCCATCCATCACGCGGGGATGACGCTCTCGGATCTCAAGCCAGCGGAACTGCTCGAGATGACCGTGGAGGACCGGATCGAGCTTCTGAAGTCGAACATCCTCCACTATACGAAGGACCTGCTCAATTTCGACGTCGTCGAGATCCGGCTTCTCGACCAGAAGACAGGGAAGCTGGAACCGCTGCTTTCAGAGGGGATGGAACTGCAAGCGGCGCAGCGCGAGCTGTATGCCCTGCCGCAGGGTAACGGCGTGACGGGGTTCGTGGCGGCGACCGGCAAGAGTTACCTTTGCGAAGACACGACCGAAGACCCGCTGTATCTCGAAGGCGCCAAGGGAGCAAAGAGCTCGCTCACCGTGCCGTTGATGTTGCACGACGAGGTGATCGGGACATTCAACGTGGAGAGCCCGGAACCACGGGCTTTCAGCGAGCCGGACCTGCAGTTTCTGGAGATTTTCACGCGCGACGTGGCAGTAGCGCTCAATACGCTGGAATTGCTGGCCACTGAGAAGGCGAGCACGGCGGCGGCCAGCGTCGAGGCGATCCACAGCGCCGTGGCACTGCCTGTCGATGAGATCCTCAATGACGCCGTCAACGTGATGGAGCGATACATCGGCCATGAGCCGGCGGTGGTGGAACGCCTGCAGCGGATTCTGCGCAATGCCCGCGACATCAAGCAGGTGATCCAGAAAGTGGGCGAGACGATGACGCCCACAGTGGCCCACCCGTTGCCGCCGCAGCGCAAGCGGTCGGAGTTGGAAGGCCGCCGCGTGCTGATCGTCGACGAAGACGCGGCGGTTCGGAGCGCGGCCCACGACCTTCTGGAACGGGTCGGCTGCATCGTCGAGACGGCGCCCAACGGCGCGCAGGCCATGTCGATGGTCCGCAACAGCGACGCGGGCTACGACGCGGTGATCGCCGACATCCGCCTGCCCGATCTGCCGGGTTACCAGTTCATGAGCGAACTGAAGACGATCATGGACATCGAACCGTTGCCGCTGATCCTGATGACCGGGTTTGGTTACGACCCGGGGCACTCGATCGTCAAAGCGCGACAGGCCGGCCTGCGATTCGTGCTCTACAAGCCGTTCCGCCTTGACCAACTGCTCAGTACGCTGGAGCAAGTCATGAACGCGCCGCGGGCGGTCGCGTAGGCCGGTGCGGCCCACGCGGCCGCCCCTCGCCGGCCTGGCGCCGGCTTCAGAAATGCAGGGCTATTCGAGATCGGCCGACGGAACCGGCGCTTCGCTGCGGCGGGCAACGAACAGCATGATGTTCCGAAATCGCGGATTGAGGGTCGAGAGCAGGCGCATGGCCCACGCGCGGGGATCGGTAGTGCGGCCGCCATCGGCGAGAATGTAGTGCGTCCGGACAGTCGACAGCCCCGCCTGGCGAATCGCTCGCACGACCTCGGCCGCAACGTATTCGCGGCGGTGGACGTGCTCGCATTCGTAGCTCGTCGAGCGGAACACCAATTCCGGATCGTGCAGGATCGGTCGACCCGCCAGTAGCCGCACCACGCTGGTCAGTCGGGCGAGGTTCGGGGTGCTCAAGACAAGGTGTCCGCCGGGCCGAAGCCGCTCGGCGACCGCGGCGATGTGATCACGGGGCGCCACGGGGAGGTGTTCCAACACCTCGAGGCTCAAGGCGAGGTCGAAAGGCTCCCGATCGTCGAGGCGCCAGGCGTTCGCCAGATCGAGTCCCACGGTTCGGAAGCCATGCCTGGCGTAGTCTTCGCGATGGGCCTCGACAGCCTGGGGAAACTCGATCACCGTGACCTGGGCATCGAACGCGCGCTGGAGCGCCTTCTCCACGTGTGCGCCGCCCGCCCCGACCGAAAGCACTCGCGCCCCGGGCGCGATATAGCGGGAGCAGATTCGAAAAGTCTCGTAGAAGCGACCCAAGCCGGTCCGGGCATAGGCTTCGCCGTGTCGCGACATGTGGCGAGCTTCCGCGAGACATTCGCTCGAGAAGCGGCGGTAACCGATCGTTCCGGCAGTAACGCAGCGGCTCATCCGTGGCCCTCCATAGCCCCCACGAGCTGACCTTTCCCCCAAGGGGCCGGAGTATAGCCCCGCGCCCCGCGGCGGGCCAAGTCCATTCGGCGCGGCCAGGAAGGGGAACTCGGCGAGGTGCTTCTGCCTGCATGCGCCGGGTGAAAGCCGACGGCGCGAACCGGTTCAGGAATAGAGCCCGTCCAGCCCGATGGGCTCGAATGCATCGCGAAAGTGCTCGATCGTGGGCTTTCCCCGACCGGCAGGCCAAGTGATGGCGATCACATCGAATCGGGCGCGGTATTCCAGCAAACCGTGCCGTTTCAGGTAGCCGACGGCCGTACGGGTGATCCGGCGCTGCTTTTCGGGCGTGACGGCCTCGGCCGGATGGCCCGCCTCGCCCGATTGGCGGGTTTTGACCTCGATGAAGACCACCGTCCGACCATCGACGGCCACCAGATCGATCTCGCCCCACTTCGCCCGCACGCCGCGAGCGATGATTTTATACCCCTGGCGGCGGAGGTACCGAGCCGCCACCGCTTCGCCGCGCTGGCCAAGCGATTGCGGCGGCAGCAGGTTCTCCCACCAATTGCGGAGGGCGATACGGAGGCTCACATCAGTGTCACTCGCCAGCCGGCTTGGCGGCGCGGCGGCGTGCCTTTCCACGGCGTTTGGCGGCCTTCTCGGTGGTGGCTTCGGCTTCCGCCACAGGGCGCTCCACGCGGCGTTCCTTGAGCCGGACGGCCTTGCCGACACGGTCGCGGAGGTAGTAGAGCTTGGCGCGGCGGACGATGCCGGAGCGTTTCACCTCCACCCGGGCCACCTGGGGCGAGTGGAGAGGGAACTTTCGCTCAACGCCCTCGCCGGCGACGATGCGGCGGACGGTGAATGTCTCACGGGTGCCCGACCCGCTGCGGGCGATCACCACGCCATTGAAGATCTGGATGCGTTCCTTCTCGCCTTCAAGGATTCGCACGTGGACGTCGACCGTATCGCCGATCTGGAACTTCGGCAGTTCGGCCTTCAGGCTCGCCTGTTCGACGAGGTTGAGAATCTGCTGGCTCATTTGGCTCCCTTTCTTTGTCTTATTACTGGTCTTGCGGCGCCGCATCTCCGAGCAGGTCCGCCCGGCGTTGCCGAGTGCGCTGGCGGCGATTCTCCTCGCGCCACCGGGCGATCTCCTGGTGGTTGCCGCTCAGCAGGATGGGCGGCACCTCCAGGTCGCGGAAGACCCTTGGTCGCGTGTATTGGGCAAACTCCAACAGCCGTTCGGGCGTGGAGAAGGAATCGTCACCGCTACTTTGTTCGTCTCCCAAAACGTCCGGCACCAGCCGGATCACCGCGTCGATGACCGCCATCGCCGCCACTTCACCCCCGTTGAGCACAAAATCGCCCAGCGAGATCTCATCCGGCTGGAGGATCAGACGAATGCGTTCGTCGAACCCTTCATACCGTCCGCACAAGAGCACGATCCGTTCGTGCCCCGCCAGTTCCTCGACAATGCGCTGGTCGAGCGGCCGTCCCTGCGGCGTGAGCATCACCAGATGCCCTGGATCGCCCTGGAGGGCGCGAACCGTTTCAACAGCCTCGACCACCACGTCAACCTTGAGCACCATGCCCGGCCCGCCGCCGAAGGGCCGATCGTCGACCGACTGGTGCTTGTCCTTGGACCAATCGCGGGTGTTATGCAACTGGACCGACACCAATCCTCGCTCGATCGCCAGCTTGAGCAGGCTTTGACCCAGGTAGCCCGAGAAGATCTCGGGGAACAGGGTCAAGACATCAAAGCGCATCGGGCGACTACCCCGTGGTCTGAGCCTCTCCCTCGGCAGCGTCTGAGCCGGTAGCGTCGCCTTCCGCAGCCCGTTCGCTCCGCGGAGCGACGATGGGGGCGTCGGGTCGGCGGCGCTGCTGCGCCAGGCGGTCGAGGGCTTGGCGCTGGGTCTCGAAGTGCGTGCCGCCCGCAGCATACTTCTTGATCAGCACCTTGACCTTGTCCGAAGGCTGCGCGCCGACGCCCAGCCAGTACTGGATCCGCTCGCTCTTCAAAATCGCCCGGGCATCGGTGTCGGGAACCATGGGGTCGTACGTGCCGAGTTCCTCGAGCACCCGGCCGTCGCGAGGCCGCCGCGAATCGACCGCACAGATGCGGAAGAACGGACGGTGCTTGCGACCCATCTTCTTCATACGAATTCGAACTGCCACGTAGTACTCCTCGTCAGCGTGTCGTTCAACCTCGGGCGGGCCCAGCCCGCCGTGTCTCCAAAAGTCATTTTGCCGGCGATCAGTCACCGGCGTCGTTATCGGGCTTTCGTCTCTGGTCACGTTTCTTGCGGCGGGCTTCCTTCTCGCGTTCCTTCTTGAGCTTCGCCCGTTCCTTGGGCGTAAGGCGCTTGCCCGTGCCGATCTTCTGCTTCATCAGCTTCGCGCCCGGATTCAGTGCTCCCGAGCGGGTCAATTCTTGAACGGCCTGCATGCGGCCGCGAATGCCCATACCCGACATCTTGCGCATGATGTCGGCCATGACATCGAACTGCTTGATCAGGTTATTGACGTCGTGCGCCTCGACACCGGCTCCGGCCGCGATCCGCCGCCGCCGACTCTGGTCGATGACGCGGCTCGGGTTGCGGCGTTCGTCGGTGGTCATCGAATTGATCATGCCGTCGATCCGCCGCATCTCGCCTTCCATGTCCTCGCCGGCGAGCATTTCGTTGAGGTTGCCCATGGCGCCCATGCCGGGGATCATGCCAAGGATCTTGTTGAGCGGCCCCAGGCGGCGAGCCTGACCGAGCATCTTGCGGAAGTCGTCGAGCGTGAACTCGCCCTTGCGGAGGCGTTCTTCCTGCTTCCGCATCTCGTCCTGGTCGAACTTCTGCTGCGCCTGTTCGACAAGCGACAGCACGTCGCCCATCCCGAGGATCCGCCCGGCCATGCGGTCGGGATGGAATTCTTCGAGGGCGTCGAGTTGCTCGCCGGTGCCGATGAACTTGATCGGGACGCCGGTAACGTGTTTCACTGACAGAGCCGCACCGCCGCGCGCGTCGCCGTCAAGCTTGGTGAGGATCACGCCGTCCAGTTCGAGCGCTTCGTTGAAGGCCTTCGCGCTGTTGACGGCGTCCTGGCCGGTCATGGCGTCGACCACGAAGAGCACCTGATCGGGCTCGATCCGCCGGTCGATCCTGGCCAACTGCTCCATCAATTCCTGGTCGACGTGCAAGCGGCCGGCAGTGTCGAGCACTACGACATCAGCACCGCTCTGGCGAGCCTGACGGACCGCGTTCTGGCAGACGGCCACGGGGTCTTTCGATTCCCGCTCGGTGTAGACGGGGATTTCCAGACGCTGGCCGATGACCTCCAACTGGTCGATAGCCGCCGGGCGCTGCAGGTCCGCGGCGACCAGCAACGGCTTTCGGCCCCGTTCGTGGAGCATGCGTCCGAGCTTGCCGCAGGTGGTTGTCTTGCCGGACCCCTGCAAGCCACAGAGCATCACCACAGAGGGGGTTGATCGGAGATGGAGCGACTGGTCGACCGGCCCCATCAGCCCGACCAGCTCCTGATAGACGATCCCCACCAATTGCTGGCTAGGGTTTAGCGACTTGAGAACCTGCTGACCTTGGGCCTGATCGGCAACGCGGTCGACGAACGCCTTGGCGACAGGGTAACTGACATCGGCTTCGAGCAGCGCCTGCTGAACCGCCGTGAGACCGTCGCGCATGTTCGATTCCGTCAGCTTGCCCTGCCCTCGCAGGGTCTTCAACGCTGAGGATAGTCCTTGTTGCAGGGATTCGAACATGGCGGACTGAGTCGGGAACCTGGGCAGCTAACGTAAGCTGTTTCAGAGTAACGTGTTGCGGCCAATGATCCGCGGCCTGCCAGGACCTTGATCCCGGCGCGCAGTCGCTCCGGTCGGCAGGGCCGCCGCAGGGGAATCCAATATAGTAACGCATTTCGGGTGGGTTTGGCAATGCTCCAGGGCGGCTGATTTCGGTCGCCTTGTGAGACGCGGGCCCCGCTTCCCCGAGGGAGGCGATCGATTTCGCGACCGTCGCCAGGGTGCGAACCCAGGCTCGAGTCAGGCGCAAGACTATCGCAGCATCACGAGGCGATAGCGGCGGAGGCCGCCGTCGCTATCGGCGAAGCGGTAGTCGATCAGCGGAACGAGCGCCTCCTGCCCCTCGGCAGACCACTGCAATTCGGCCAGTCGGGTGAGCGTCGGATCGAACTGCATCCCTTCCGAGGAAAGGTTCTCGGCTAGCAGAAGATGGGTGAACCCCTGCGCGCGCAAGAAGCGGCCAAGATCATCGGGCGAGTCGAGGAGGCGGTCGTAATGCGTCCGCTGTCGATAGAGACTTTCGCGAGTCACTCGGCCATCGAAATAGAACGCCCGGTAGTCTTGCGTCAGCAGACAGGCATCGTCGCGGGCGAGTTCGCTGAACAGACTGGCGGCAAACCAGGTCGGCTCGTGGCGGGCAAGGTAGTCTGCTCGATTTTGCCAGCCAACGGCGACCGGCAGTTGGTCACGGCAACGAACCAGGGCCACGCCAGCCGATGCGATTAGCACAAAGGCAAAGGCCGTGCCGGCGACAAGGCGCTGGAGATTGGTCAGGCGGCGCATTTCCATCCACACCCACACGACGGCCACGGCAAGCAGCGGCACGATGGGGAGCAGGAAGCGAACGTTCTGCCGGAGCAGATACCAGATGACCCAATAGGTGCCCGCGACCGCCAGGAGCATCCCCAGACCCCGCAACCTTCGCACCAGAAGCAGCCCCGGCAGGGCCAGGGGGAGCACAATTCCCAATTGGTGGCCGCGCCCGCCAAACCGTTCTGGGTTCATGGTGATGTGCCATGCGGCCGTCACGATCCCCAAGGGGTTCCTGCCCAACGGTGATTTGCTCGGCGGCAATGTCCCTCGTTCCGGTGGATTGGCTCCTTGATGAAAGGCTTCGGAAAGGAACGGGTAGACGGGGTTGCCACGGTGCCACGCGGCGCGGAGGTACCACAAGCCGCCGATGCTGAGGGCGATGACGGCCACGACGGCCGTTCCCTCGAAAATGAGCCGTCGCGACTGAGGCCGTCGCGCAAACGTCCAGGCAGCGGGAGCCGCTACCGCAATCGCGAATAGCAATGCCACATACTTGGTGCCCAAGGCGCCGCCACCGGCTAGTCCGGCAAGGATGAACCACCGGCGGCCCTCTTCCGCCGCCACCGCCCGCCACCAGGCTGCCAGTGCCAGCGTGGTGAGCATGGCCATCGCGACGTCGTTCAAAGGCGCCGTCATCTGATTGTTGACGCCGGGCACGAGCAAGACCACCGCTCCGGCACCCCAGGCCCAGCAGCGCCCGACGATTGGTGTCGCGAGCACCACGGTCGCCAAGGCCAGCAGGATGCCGCACGCCCAGTGGATGAGCCCGGTGGCCACCGGACCATCGAGCGCCAAGCCCCACAGGTACCACATCTCAACCAGGAGCGGGAACGTGCTGTTGTCGCTGTCGGGCAGAAAAGTAATCGCCCGGTCGGCGAGCCACGCTTTGGGAAGTTCGATGTGATAACAGAGCGCGTCTCCGGCGGTTGGTGGCGCAAGCGCGCCGACAAGCGAGCCAAGGCAGGCCAGGCAAGCCAACGCGAGCAGACCTCGGCGAAGCCAGCCTGCGGGTTGATCGCCGCCGGAGAGTTCGATTCGTGCTTTGCCCGGCGGTATTGTGATCTCGGTGAGCCCCCGGCCGCCCTCCAGACTGCATGTATCCAGTTCGACGGTTGCGGGAAGCGTGCCGCTCGATTCGGCGGTGGCGGGAGACGAATTCCGGGTGAAGCAACGCACCGCAGAGGCACAGCCAGCCAAAGTCAGCATGAGAATGAGCGGCGGATCGAGGAGCCCCGCGAGGCCCATTGCGGCGAGGAGAGTGCCAGAGAGGATCAGGCCGACGCCGAGGCTCCACACGGCGACGGTGAGCGGGTCTTCCTCGCCGAGTCTGAGCCCGGCGAGCACGGGCCGCCCAAGGCCATAGGCGGCCAGCAAGATCATTACCAGGGAAATGATGGAAACAAGTTGATCGAGCATCGTAAGTTCACACTCAGTAGAGACCGGCCATGCGGGCAACGTAAGCCGTGGCGGCAAGCACGACCCATCCGACAAACAGCCAGGCCTGCCAAGCCGGGATAGGTCGGCCGGGAGCGCCGCCGGCGTGCCGTTCCGGCAGAAGGGTGGCGGCAATCAGGCGGCGGGCCAGACGCATTCGGCGCCGGTTCTCGGTGGTTTCCGGGTCTTCCAGCCGTATCGGCGCGATCATCGATGGGTTCCGTACTCAGAAACGAGGGATTCCAGTTCAGCGAACATTGGCTCCACTGTGTCAATCACATGTTGCGGCGACAGCCCGCGCATGCACGGGTGATCCGGCAGGGGGCATTCGTGGCGGTGGCACGGAGAGCACTCGGTAGAGCGCCTCAGCACTCGAACATCGCGGCCGCCGGGCCGCCACTGCCGCACGCGGTTCGTGCCGCTGAACAACACCACCGCGGGCGTGCCCGTTGCGGCCGCCAGGTGAGCCGGCCCCGAATCGCCGCCGATGAATAGATCGGCCTGCTCGAGCACCGCCGCCAATTCCGCCACGCTCAGTCTGCCGACCATGTCCACGACTGTTCCTTCGTCGCGCCGCGAGTTGTGAGGCGGCCGGATGGGGGCGGCGATTATACGGTCGGCGGCGTTTCCCACCAACACGACTACCGCCTGGCTGGACTGTACGAGCCAGTTGATGAACGTTCGCCAATGCTCAGCAGGCCAGCGTTTGGCCTGTGTTCCCGCGCCGACGTGAACCACCACCAGGGGTCCCCGCGTTCCGGCGAACGGTGCCAGCCGCTCGGCAACCGCCGAACGGGCAAGACGGGGAGCCTCGAGAACCGGTTGCCACTCCGCATCAAGTTCCGGGCGAATGCCAATCTCGGCCAGCAGCGCCCATCTCGACAGGACCTCTGGCCGCCGTGCAACGTATCGGGGAGAGTGGGTCAACAGGAAGCCGCCGCCGCCGCTCGCCCAGCCGAGGCGTTGTCGAGCGCCGCACAGCCAGAGGATGAGGGCGTGGGCGAATTCACCGCGAACGTCGATCCCAAGGTCGATCTTTCGCCGGCGCAAGGTCAGGCCCCACCACACAGTCGCTGCCAACCAGCCAAATCGCCGTTCGCGAGAGAACCGGTTCACCCGGCAGACGTGAACCTGGTCGACCTGCGGTATCAGTTCGAATACTTCGCGATTCCAGGGGGCGGCAAGCACCTCGATAGACGCCGCGGGGTATTGCCGCCGCAGCGCGCGGAAGAGAACGGCCGAGATCACCGCATCGCCCAAGTGATCCAACTGAATGACGAGGATGTTCCGGGGCTCGGGGCGAGGCTCGTTCGGCCTTCGAAGGAGGATTGCGTGCACCGGGCGAAGGGCCAACATGGCAAGTGTGCCCAGCAGATCGATGGCCGCGAACAATACACGCCATCGCAGCCGCACGTAGCGGTAGCGACCAAGGGGCCGTTTGCGGAGTTGGCGAAGTGTCGCAGCGTGGGGCATAAGGTATCCGTGAATCGACAGAGAGTCAGCGAGCACACTCCACCGGTTGAGGCGGGAGTCTGTGCAAACCGGCCGCCTGCTCGTTGCGGGGAGGATTCACGACTCGCAAATAACCTTCGGCCGTCGCGCGGGCGGCAGCGTCCCAGGAGTAGTTCCGGCGAACCAGTTCGGCCAGGGCCGGGTCGCGGCCGGCCGCCAAGGCGCTCGACACCGCGCTGCGGATTGAGGCGGGACGGCCGGGGTCGACATACCGGGCGTACGGTCCGAAGTATTCGCCGGCACAGCCGCGCCATGGAAGCACCAGCGGCGTGCCCGACATAGCTGCTTCCAAGGCGGCAAGCCCTGGGGTTTCATACCAACTGGCCAACACGAGACAGCCGCACGCCGCATAGGCGCTAGCCAGCAACGGGTCGTCGTGCTCAAGGCGACCGACAAAACGGACGTGCTCGCCGGCAATCCGGCGGCACTCTGCCGCGTAGCGCTCGTGGCCCGGCATCTCGACGCCCAGCATAACGATCGGAAGGGGAGAGCCGTGCATGGCCTTGAGGAAACCGAGTTGGTTCTTCCGCGGCTCGATCCGTCCGGCGTAGAGGATGAACCGATCGCATCCGATGAGCGACGCGAAAGGCTCCGGCGAGGCCTGGGCGAATGACGCGTATGCACCGTTCGGCACGACGTGGATCCGCTCTGCGGGCACGCCGAACAGGCCGGCCAGTTGGGCCGCCTCGGCCTTCGAGTTGGGCATCAGAAGGTCGACGCTGTGATAGAGCTGACGGCGCCAGGAGGGCAAGCGTGGGCAAACCCGCCGGGTTGCCAACACGCCGCAACCAGCGGCGCGTCGCCACCACGGCCGGGGTTCCGCCCAGACTGCAACACGGTCGTACCAGGCGATCGTCGACAGGGCCACCGGAATTCCTTGCCGCCGTGCGGCCTCCACCAACGGCAGGTGTTCGCGAAGCGTGCCGAACAGGTGCAGGCAGTCGGCTTGGGCAAGTCGTTCTTCCCATGGCCGCCATGGGCTGGCGTTGATTCCCCAGGGGGCTAGTGCCCTGGTAGTGGCGAGCATTTGAATCTCGCCTCCTCCGGGAGCGTCCAGCGCGGTGAGCTTGCCCGCCATGAAGACACGAAGTCCGGCGGCGGAAGAGGGCGGTGCGTTGAGCGGTGCCAATGGCTTGATCGGCATTTCGTTGTGCATCCTTGCGTGTCCGTCCAACTACGGCGCCTGGGTTGATTCGGGGTCGTGTTCGGTCCACCAGCGGCGGAGAGTCCGCTTGGCCAGATTCCGCCAGTTGTCGCCGGGGATCTCTTGAAGCGGCGTGACCAGTTCCCAATCGATCATGCGGCGAACGCGGCCCCGCAGGCCTTCTCGCCGGTCGATCCTCACCGGTTCCAGGAGCGGCGAGGCACCGCGCCGTTCGTAGGCCAGCGATCCGGGAGAGAACTCCAGGCTGCTGCACCCCAGCGGCATGAGCGCGACGCGGTCGCCGCGGAGATACTCGACCCCGATGGGATAGGGCATCTCACGGTCCGTGCTCACCGTGATGCGGCCGTTGCGGCGATGAACGGTGAGGCGAACGTGGCTCCGCACCCGCCACCATGCCGCCAGTTCGGTGAGCGTCGTCTTCCACATAGTCGCGAAGGAGTCGGCGGTTTCAAACACCTGGTCAAGGATTTCCGGATGCCGGTCCAGCCGCTCGGCCGGATGGCCGTAGATCAAGGCCGGTTCGCCCGCCTGATGACGAGACCGGATGAGGGCGGCAAGATGCTCACCGAAGGCCCGGGCGGCCGAGGACAGGGGGGACTCGCGCTCGTTCGACGGCAACGACTTCAGCGCGTCGCGGAACAGTCCGAAGCAGACCGGGTGGATGGGAATCTGCAACAGAAGCCCGGAACCCATCCAGAACGGGAGTTCGTCGTACACGAGGCCGAATTCGGAACTGTGACTGATGGCCAGAGTTTCGAGCGCCTCGAGCAGTCCGGCATTGAAACGGCCATGCGGGGCGACGAATCCCGAAGGCTCGATCCCCGCAGCCACGAGTGTCGCGATGCCCCGCTCAATGTTGCGAACATTCTCATGAGCGGTGCGATAAGTGTGATGCCAGTAACCGTGCGAGCCGACATCCAGCCCGCGCATGCGGCTGATGGCGTCAGGGGCGGATGCAAACGGCGCCGCGTTGATGAAATGGCTCGTGGCCCCCTCGCGCCCGGCGATCGCCGCGAGTGTCGCCTCAAGCACCGTGGGCTCATAGGTGTCGTGATCGAAACGGAAGTTGAACGCGCTGCGGTACGGAAACGGAAACGGCGCCACGCGGAGCCAGACGCCGCCGGCGGCCTCGACTGCACGTCGTAGAACGGCGAGCACGTCTCGGCGCCGTTGCCGCTTGTCGATCCGGGCGACTTCTTCAACGACCGTGTGGCTGCCGATCCGCCACTCGTGCCAGGCGGAACGCTGGTCGACCAGGTCATCGAGGGCATCGCCACCGCCAACGCGCCGGCAGGGGTCAATATCGATCGCAATCTGACCGGGCGCCGGAAGGGCCTTGGCCACTGGCGAGTCGCACAACAAGAACCGTCCCGCGGGCGGCCCCGGCCGTCGGTCGCGACAGGAAATTCCCTCCTGCGCAAGCGCCTGACGCAGGCCGGGCGGAACGTCGTCGAGGATGAGCGGAAGGAGCGGCAGGCGGTGGTCAGGCATGGAGACACCTCCTGCCGTCCGTTTCATCACCCGGCAGCGCGCGAGCGTGGACCGAGCCTGCAACCGGGGTCGGAAGCGATGTCCTCGCCTGCCAAAGCTCCCGATGCCGCTCGGCGAGTACCCATTCCGAGAGGCCGCTCAGCAGACAGAAGGTCCAACCGGCGGGGCCATCGACCACGCCGTAGTTCCATACCAGGCGACGGAAGACCTCTCGCGCCGGCGCAAGCCAGCGGTCACCAGGTCGCGGCCGGTGACCGCGCGCGATGCGTGCCCGCGCTTCAAGATCGGTGTAGCGGCGGATCTTGGCGAAGAAGACGTGCAAGTCGTCGAGTGTGCGATGCTCGAGCCAATGGTTGAGCGATCCCACGCGCCCCTGCACGCGAAGGATTTCATGCACATCGCCCGTCCATTGAGCGGCATCCTTCCGGAAGAGCCGTATCGGGCGGTCCTTCTGGGTCCCGCTGGCACGAAAACGGCGACCGAGAATCGTACTGCGGATCGGCACGCGGAAGGCCGAAAAACGGCTCTCGCGGACGCGGCGGCGGATCTCGGAGCCGAGGGCGGCGGTTGGTCGTTCGTCGGCGTCGATGGAAAAGACCCACTGACCGCTGGCCAGATCGATCGCCGCGTTGCGTTGCGCGGCGAAGTCGCGGAAAGGACGGCTCAGGACGCGGCAGCCAAACGATTTTGCGACGGAAATCGTGTTATCCGTCGAATCGCCGTCGACCACCACGATGTCGTCGGCCCAGCCGAGCGAAGGCAGAAGCTCGGCGAGATTACGTTCCTCGTTGAGGGCAATGATGGCCGCGGTAATTGAGGGATCGCGATTCATGCGGCAGCCCTCAACCGGCGCAGGACAAGCGGGTAACGAGCCAGCCAGCGTAAGTGGTAATAGGCGGCAACCAGCGTCAGTTCGGCAGCGAACCAGCCCGTGACCAGAGCCAACAGAAGCAAGTGGATCCGAACATCGGCATTGCCGGGCAGGTGGTAGATCCGCCGAAGCCAATCGACGCACGCGGATTCGGCGCGGGACGCGGTCTTCATCTCCGCACGAGGCTCGGTTGCCAGGCTATGCATGAAGAGATATTTGCCCGAGAGGAAGGCCGCTAGCAGCAACCAGGACGCGCCGCTTGCGGCGGCGGCGCTGGCCAGCCCCACGTGCCATGCCACGTCGAGCAATTCATCGACGTTGGCGTCCAACCAGGCTCCGAAAGAGGAGACGGTGCCCTGCAACCGAGCAAGCTGCCCGTCGGTACGATCGCAGAACCAGGCCGCCAGAACCAGCAAGGCAGCCACAGGCGCCCACGCCGCATCGGCGACGAGAAGCAAGGCGGACGCGAGTCCGCAGAGAAGGCCACAGACCGTCACGTGCCATGGCCGCAACGAAGTGGTGGACAGCGCGCGGGCCGCCCGGCCAGCCAGCGGGCGGATGTACCAGCGTGAAAGAGGATAGTGCGCCGCCCGCCGCTCCTCGTCGCTCGGAGGGCTTGACGGGCTTTCGGAGATGAGCCGCCGGGGGTGGAACCGGGCGAAGAACTCTCGCTCGCGACGGGCGTCGGCCAGAGCCACGCTGCCGCGCCCGCCCTCTTCGCTGCGTCGCGCTATCGCCGCTCCGACCGCCCGCGCGAACGGCCAGCGGTCTTCACGACAACTCCACGGCGCGCGAACGGCATCGGCGGCCAGGCGCGCCGCGCCGCCAGAGATCTGTCGCAACCGGTGGACCGGGTGGCGAAGGTTCTTCCATTGAAAGAGGAGCGAATTTCGAAGCGCCAGGCGGTCGCAACCGCTGCGGCCGTATACCGCGCCGAACGTGGCCATGCCACGATGGTAGACGACTGATTCCGGCACGTATCGCGCGTAGTATCCGGCGAGAAAACCGCGATAGCAGAAATCAAGATCTTCCAGGCGGCCCGGCAGATAAATGGGGTCGAAACCGCCCAGCTTCCGAAACAACTCGCGACGGACTGCGATCGCGGCTCCGGCCGAAGCCGTCAGACCGGGTTGGCACGCCGCAGCCTCACATCCGGGAAACAATGCCGTCGCCTGTACGAGTCCCCATCGCCAGCGGACGGAAGTCTTGAAGCCTTCGTAGGTTATCCCGTCGAACAGGCGGCAACGGGGCGCCGTCATGAAGCAGTTCGCCTGGCCACCCTCCGACTCGTCAGCCAAGGGAGCAACCAGCGGATCGATGGCGGCGCGGTCGAGTTTGATGTCGTTGTTGAGCAGAACCGCAACCGGGCCGTCGAGACTGTCCAGCACTTCGTTAAAGGAGCACAAGCCTCGGTTGGCGCAACGGATCACTGCAGTCGCGGGATAGGTCCCGGCAAGCCACTCCACGGAGTTGTCGGTCGAATCGTTGTCGATCACCGCCACGCGGCACTCGTGGCGCGAAGCCGCCGCCGCCTCGACAATCGACGGCAGGCATTCGTCCAACAGCTCACGGCCGTTGTAGTTGAGGACGAGCAAGTGTACGAGCATGACGTGCCGGTGCGTGCTTCCTTGCGGGGCCCAAGCGAAGATTCAACACGATAAGCTGAGTAGCCGACTTCGGTCAAGAGAATCCAGGAAAGCGGGGCATCGCAGGGAACGGGGGCGGTCTCAGCAAGACCATCTACCTGCTACCTGAGACCGATTTTCCGCAAGATGGCATCTTCCTCCTCGACCCGCCACCAGCCGTCGACGCATTTCAGCCGGGTTCCTACGAATGGTCTGAACCAGGCAGAAAACTCAGCCTCAGCCGCCTGGCTCCGCTGAGAGCGGGCGATGCTGGCAACTGTCACCGCGACGGCGATCACCGCTGAACCCGCTGCGAAGCCCTGCGCCAGAAGCAGGCGGTGATCGGATGCAAGCCACTCGATGAAGGCAATGATGGTGAGGACATTCATCACCACGTGGATTTCGCACGCCTTGCGGGCGGTCCAGGCGGCCAGCCGCAACGGACGTCGAGGAACCGCCGGCATGGCCTCCGGCCGTCCGCCCCCGCCCCCGACCACTTGAAGCGTCCCGTGAAGCCGCTTCAGCCGCTGGAAGAACGTGCGGTATCGAGCATCGTGATGAAGCGTGACGAGCAGCAGCGAAAGCCCCCAGACGAGTCCGGTGAGCAGCCACATTGGTTCGAGCGAACGTCGGAAGAGCCCGTAGCCGATGGCCAGCGGCAGTATCAGGTTGACTGTATGGTGCATCAGGTAATCGAGTTGCGCACCATCGAGCGAGGCGGCGCCTTGCAGGCGAGCCAACTGGCCGTCGACGTGATCGAGCACGTACCAGATCTGCAGAAGCACCGCGCCGACCAGCCATCCGACAATCGTTCCGTGGCCAAAGGCGGCCGCCGCTACGACAGCCGTTGCCCATGCGGCGAGCGTGGCCATGTTGGCCGACAGACCCGAATCGGCTACCACCCAGGTGATCCGCAAGGCGGCCGGCCGCGCAATCCGCCGGGCCATGAAATTGCCGACCCGGCGGTGATCGGGCTTTTGGCAGCGGCTTTCGAGCTCACGAAGCGGAATCATAAGGGTCCCCGCAACACACGGTTGATGCGCCCGGCTGCTTCTTCTGCAGCATCACGCTCCAGCCTCCGTATCGCCATCCGAGAGCAACGACGATCGTCCAAACGACCAGGACTACGGCCGCCTTGGCCGCAGCCAAGCTCCATGCCCGCTCGATTCCAGGAAAGAGCCGCTCGGCGAGATACGACACGACCAGAGGCGGCAGAACGGCCAGGAGCGGCACGAAGAAGTAGCGGACCCGCTGAGGCCGGGTCAGCTCCGGCCACACCGAGACGAACATGGTGAGAAGCCAGTACACAACATACGAAATCGCTGTGACCGCGGCTACGCCGGTCAAACCACATCCGCCGCGAAGGGCTACGTGATTTCCGCCCGCGGCCAGCAGGGTGGCGATCACGACGGTTGCCAGTGCCCATCCCTGCCGGTCGACCGCGACAAGGTATTGTGTGGCGGGCAGGGCCAGCGCCAGTGCGATCACACCCGGCACAAGGTACTCGACCGGCGCAAGTCCCGACTGGTATTCCGGCAACAGCCGCCCCAGCACCGCGGGAGCAAGGACTACGGCCAGCGCTGCCGGCAGGGCGACGACCGCGGCCTGCAACTCGGTGGTACGGGCGGTCAGGAGGGCCACGTCGTTGCGGCTGCCGGAATGACCGAATTGCTCGCTCAGACGGGGCCCCATAACGACCGACAGCATGTTGCCGATGCCGTAGAGCTGAGTTGTAACCATGAGGGCAAGCGAATAGCAGCCTAGCTGAAACTCACGATCTTCCAGGTAGCCCAGGATCATCAGCTTGTCGAGCGAGCGAAATAACGTCGAGACAGTGCCGGCAAGCAGAATCGGACCGCCAATCCTGATCAGGCGACGGATCTCAGCCGTGTCCCAACCCCACGAAAGTTCGACCGCGCGGTGGCGATTGATGAACAGCACGGTGGCCAGGAGGACGACGAGTGTGCCAGCGTAAAGGCCAACCAGCCCGCAATACCAGGCGGCCAGCCCACACACGACGAGCGTCAGCGCGGCTTCCAGAATCGACAATTGCGAAGTGACGTGAAATGCCTGGGCCGCTCGGAGAATCGTGACGTGGAATGTCGTATAGCGGCTGATGATCGCCATCGTCCCGACTACAACGAGCCCCAATGCCCATGCGCCGCTCCATGCTCCGGTCGACGACGCACCCACCCAGGCGCTGATCGCCACAAGCGCTGCGGCGAAGACGAGGCTGCTGAGCGTGTTGACGGTAAAGGCCAGGCTCAGGCTGCGCTGGGCGTGCGTTGTGTCTTGCCGCCCCCTCGCAACGGCGAACTCGCGGGCCGCGCCCTTGCTGACGCCCAGGTTGGCGTAGTTTCCGTACCCCAAGAGCAGCTTGAGTCCCTGCCAGACTCCCATTTCGGCCGGATTGAGCACCACTCGCAGCACCAGTCCGGCGGCCACGCTCATCACCTGGCAGATGACCTCAGTTCCGCCCACCAAGACGAAGTCGACCGCCGCCCTCCGCCATCCAGTAACCGGCGCCGGGCAGGCATCGATCGGCGCGGCCGCCGAATGCTTGCGACGATCCGACGTTCGCTGTCCCGGCACGCGGCGGTCGGAGGTCGGCTCAACGGGCGGGGCAAGGGTGGACAAGGATCGAGACTCGTTTGTTGGACTAGCCAGCGGCGCGGACGGCCCCATGTGCCGGGCGCATCGCAGGGCGGAGTTCGTTCTCGATTCGTGGTTCGAGCGCTCGAGTCTGCCGCGTGCCGTGAGCGGTGCGGAGCACGATTTCAGCGATCCGAGCGGCAGTCGACGTTGCGTCAGCAGTCTCGTGGAAGAAAACGTCCGGATTGGGAACGGCAGCCGGGCGCCAGTCGCTGGAAAGCGCCTGCGCAAGAAGTCGATCCAGTTCGGTTTCGGTTCGGGCCGTTCCGAGCAGGCCCCATTCCTCGTGCGGCAACACTCGGCCGGAGCCGACCGGAGCAAGTTGGATCACGGGCAACCCGGCGAGTGTCGCCTCGATCCCCGCACTCGAGAGACAACTCAGAACGCAGTCGGCCTCCGCAAGGCAGTCGTCGAGCGAACCGGTGCGGACCCAGCGGACGTGAAGCCGCGGATTTCGAGCGACCGCGGATTCGACCACAGGGTCGCCCGCAGCGCGGGGGTGCATCTTCACAAGCAATTCCGCGGCAGGAAGCCGGCTCACGGCCGCCGCCGCGGTGTCGACCATCTCGCGGTAGGTCGTGCGGTTGAAATGAAATACCACTGCATCTGGCCGCTCGTCGCGGGGCGGCACCGTGGTGAGAAGAACAATTCTTGCCGGCCTGTCGTCCGCCTTGCGCGCTCGTTGGCCGTGAATCACACCGCCAGGATGCAAAGATCCTACCGTCGTAATCCTCTCCGTTGGCACTGCCCAGCGCGCCAATTGATTGCGAGTTGATAGTCCCCAGGCGAGGAACTCGTCAGCTTCCAGTGGGGCGAACCCAAACCGACAGCATGGCGCACCGTGCTGTACGACGAAGCTGCGCACGCCGTGGCGACGGGCCGCCGCGACGGCTGCGCGGTGGAAGGGAGTCTGGTCCTCGTCGAGCACGAGCGCGTCGGGACGAATCCGCAAAAAATGCCGCTCGACCTGCTCGACGATTCGCGTCTGTTGCCGCCCCAAAGCGGCCATTCTAGAAGTCAACCAACGTGCCACCGCGGCCGAGAGATCAACATCGCGGCAGTCGATCGGGCCAACGTCGGGCCGCGGCAGTCGATCATATACACCGAGGCTTGAATTGCAGACGAGTTGGCCGCAACCCGCCCGCCGCCAACGGAGCCATGACCGCATCGCCAGCCGGTCGCACAGCCACCATGCCTGGCCGCCGCGATGGGTCGTCTCCCGGCAGACGGGCTCCAAGAGGCGCGGATTGCCGCAGAACACGATGCGGGGCGCGGACACGTCTGACACGCGCGGGTCGATCCACTCGGCGGCGCGGGCCAAAGCCCGGCGCCACGCATGATTTGCCGGAGAAACTGGTGCCGGTGCGGTCGCTTGCCCGTTCCAGCAGATGCCCAGCCGTGAGCCCGCCAGACGGCAGAGTTGGCCGATGATGTCGGCGTAGTCTTCATCGCGGCCGCGCGTGGCGTTGAACTCGACTTCGTCGCCGAAGTTGAGCCGCCGCACCTCGCTGAAGAACGCCACGACGCGGATCAGCTTCACCAAGTAATAGCGAAGCGCCAGGGCATTGAGCCACGCCGGCTGGACCGGTGATGGCGCATCGCCGGCACACGGCTCGTGTGCGATGACTTCGGTCCAATAGCTGGCGGCCTCGTCGATCCACTCAAAGCGACTGTCGATGTGCGTGTCGAGCGACCAGCGATCCGTCGCACCAGTCCCTTCGGGCCAATCGCCTTCGATGAGCACTGCCGAACCGCCGACGGGTCCGGGCGAAGGCGGATTGAGTCGCGCAAGGACGGTGAGCTTCACTGGCGGCTCCTCATCCGGCCGCTGCTAACTGTTCGTGGGAGAGCACCACGTCGACCAGTTGGTCGAATCGCGCCAGGTAGACGTCGGCTTCGGCGACCGGCTCGAAGTTGAAAGCGATTGTTGACATGCCCGCTCGGGACGCTCCGGCCAATTCCAGGGCGTCATGTCCGACGAACGCTACCTTGCTGGCGGGCAATCCGATCGCCGAAAGGGCAGTCGCATAGTTGAGGGGATCGGGCTTTGCGCGACCGACGTCGCGCGAGGAGACAACCGCCGAGAATATTCCGGGCAATCCCATTCGTTCGAGTCTCCGGGCGAGGACTTCGCCGGAGTCTTCCGCATCGCTGAGCACACCGAGCACCAGCCCGGCCGCCGCCAGCCGCTCGAGCGTGGGCTTCACGCCCGGCAATAGCCGGACCGTCCGCTCCCAGTCGGCTCGGCGCGCTTCGCACGAGGCCTTGACTTCGTCGATCTGGGCCCGGGACAGTCCGACCGCCAGCATGAAGCTCTCGAAAGCCTCGCAGAACGAGCGGCGGCCGCAATGGACGTCGGCCAGATAATCGTGGTCCCAAATGTGATAAAAGATGCGGTAATTGGTGTGCACCCCCAACCGTGCGAGCACCTTCAACAACCAGCGCCGCCAGAGCGTGGTGTCGAAAAGCACGTCGCCCATGTCGAACAAGAGCCCGGCGACATCATGGCTCAGGGTACCGGCGGGAAGCGACCGGCAATCAAGGCGGATAGCGCGGACGGGTGTGGGCATTCGAATCCTTTCGTTGGTGCCGGCCTCGACCGTGAACCGCGTGGCGCCAGTGACGGCCACCGCACAGGCTCATTCTCCATGCAGACACCAATACACCCGTCGGACCCGCGTCAGCCCTTCGCCGAAACGCGATTCATCGCAGCCATCCGACGCCGGAGGTCGGGATGATGATCCAACAGGTCAGCAGTCCTTTGCCAATCCAGAGCGTCTGGTCCCAAAGCGTCGAACAGCGTAACAACGTGATCCCAATCCTCCTCCGAATCGGTAGTCAGCCGCAGGTCTCCTCGATCAACCTGTTCGGGAGCTGGAAGGAGCAGAACCTTAAATCTCTTCGGCCGGCTGTAGATATACCGGGTGGACGATTCGCGATCGATCCGCGCCATGGTCCGCCTGGCGGCAGCGTGCAACGTCGTCGCCCGGAACCACTCGCCGAAAATCGCCACGGGCGAGAAGATCGCCGGGCGACCGTCGCGGCAGCAATAGGCGACGCAGTCGTATTCGGGGCGGGCGTCGGCCGCCGCCACAAGGCGATCCAAGAGCAACGGATCGACAAAGAGCGAACCGCACGGGATCCGCACGGCACCCAGGCAGCGGTACGATTCCAGCGCCGCAGCCAGGCAGCCCAGCACATCCGGTCGGCGGCCGAAGAATACGGGTACGTCGAGCGGCACGAGATCAGCGACAAAGCGATTCTCCGCCCGATCGTCGGTGACGACAATCACGGCATCGAGCCGCAACGCATCCGTCGCGCGGCGAACAGTCCATTCCAAAACCGACTTACCGCCGAGCCTCCGTGCCGCTCGCGACCTCGCCGCATCCGTGCCGAAGCAAGCCTCGACAATTCCGAGGTTATTGAGCATCCAAGCACCCCAGCTCGATCTGATTCAGCGCTCTGAAGCGAGTTTGCCGCTTTGCGCGCTGGGAGCAATCTAACATCCGCTTCTGAAGACAGTCAAGACGATCCACCGGGGCATAGGGAGCCTGCCCGTTGGGCGGCGCCTGGTGCTGTCGATGCTAGCAAGCATTCCGTATTGGTTGGAGATGAACAGGCCTCTACAATCCCGTCGCTCGTGCTGCTCGCATCGTCGCCAACGAGGAATACCGATGCCGGATCTCAACCCCCTGCCTGCCCGAGTGCTGGTGACCGGCGTCGACGGCGTCGCTGGCGGCAATATCGCCCTGGAGCTTTCGGACGTCTGCGAAATCCATGGGTTATTCGAACAGTACCCGGTGGCAATCGATGGTTGCGAAACCGCGCGGTGGAATGCAGGCAGCTTCAATGATCTGGCAGCCGTAATACGGGACAAGGCCCCGCAATGGGTCATTCACTGCGGGCGAATGGCCGAGAGCAGTTGGAGCCCGCCCGACCCCTCATTTGACGTGGGACGTGAAATCGCCGTTTGCGATGCGCTGGCGCGGCTATCGTGGGCCGCGCGATTCCGGCTTGTGGTCCTCTTGACCGATGCGGTGTTTGCCGGACCGCGGATGTTTCACGCCGAATCCCTTCCGGCGCGAGGGGAGGGCTTGCTGGCCGAGACGGCACGCCGTGCCGACCAGTTGCTCCAGGAAGCCGGCGCATTGGTCGTCCGCACCCATGTGTACGGCTGGAGCCCGAGCGGCCACCGGCCGGGTGTTGTCGAGCGAATATGGCGAGTACTCACCGAATCGGCGGCCGATGTGTTCGACGATGAAGCGTATGCCACGCCCATCCTGGCAAGCGACCTTGCCGGACTGCTACTCGATGCGTATCGGCTCGGACTGACCGGCTGCTATCATTTGGCCGGTGCCGAAAGGACCAGTATGTACCACTTTGCAGCCGAAACGGCCGAGGCGTTCGGCGTCAGCCGCCGGTATATGGAGCCGTCGCGCTGTCGGCGAGCGATCGCCGAAACGTCCCTCGACTGCCGCCGAGCGCGGAACGCACTCCAGCGGCCGATGCCAGCACTTGCCGATGGTCTCGCACGACTGGTCCGCCAAACCGCCGATGGGTGGCGGACGAAGTTCCGCCGGGCAGCCGTGACGACGACCTTTTGGCAGCCGGCGGCCGCGTAATACCAGTCACAGAAGAAGGCGGTATGTTAGTCCGATGACGTCGGCGGCGCCGGCAAGCCCAAGACCGCATAGAGCCGCGGATCGCCCAAGCCTTTGATCTGAAGCGAGGCCACGGAGAAATTGTGGTTCCGACTGTGATCGCCCGGCACGGCAACGGTCAGCGCACCGGCGGCGGCGGCGGCGCGGCAGCCCGCCTGGCTGTCCTCCAGCACCAACATCTCCCGCGGGTCGATCTCCAGCCTGGCTGCCGCTTTCAGGTAGATCTCGGGGTGCGGCTTGCCGTGAACGATATCCTCGGCGGTTAGCGCGAACGCGAATCGCGACTCCAGACCGAACCGTGACAAGAGCGCGTCAAGCGTGATCCGCCTGCTGCTCGTGCAGATGGCCTTGGGCAGTCCCGCCGCCTCAATTCCATCGAGCAACTCGAAGAGGCCTGGCATCGCCGCCACGTGCTGGTCGAGAAGGTCGAAGTAGATAGTCTCCGATTCCGTCGCCAGGTCTTCCCATGTGTCGTTGAGGGAGTGCCAACCGATCATCACCTCGAAGGAAGGCCGGGGAGGCAGGCCCATCATGGCATCGCTCAACTCCCGCGTGAAGTCGTACCCGCGACGGCGGAGCAGTTCGCTCCCCACGTGCCAATACACGTCTTCGGTGTTGAACATGAGCCCATCGAGATCAAAAACCACCGCACGGATCGGCGTCATGGGGTGCCCGTTCAGGAGTCAAGGGAGTCGTTGTAACCAGCTTTGCGGACGCCGCGCATCAGCCGCGACATGCTGCGGTAGCCGGCCAGTGCAAGCCGGCCGGCAAACCCGTCGGCAGCCAGCACGATCCGTCCGATGGGATAGGTGCGCGTCGACCAGGCGGCGAGGGCCTCGGTCATTGGGCCCTGGAAGTCGATAGTGTCTGCGTCACGCGATTGGCACAGCCTTTCGACGATCGCCCGCCGCAACAGGTGGCCGGGCCCGTAGTCGCGGTACACCGCGTCGAAGCCAACTTTGAAGGAATGGTACACTCTCTTCGCGGTCCAGCCCATTTCGAAGGCGATCGGCCGACCGCCCACCTCCAGCGTGGCGATTCTCAGCATGCCCCATTCGGCGAGTTGCCGGGCCTGCCGGCAGTAGAACTCGAACATGCCCGGCATCCGGAGCACGGTCTGACCGTGCGACTGCTTCCAACTGCGGTCTTCCACCTCGAATACCCGCCGCAGTTCTTCCTCGATCAACTCGGCGTTGAACTGGCACCGCCACTCAAGCGAGGTTCCGCCGACGTCCGCGATCCGCTTGGCGTCGCGGCGCAAGTTCCGCCGCAGGTTCTTCGAGCGACTGCTCAAATACGCGTCGAAATCACCGCTCAGTTCAACCTGACCGATCCGGTAGCGCGGGTGCACGTCGGCGGAAAGCTGCCGGTGTCCAATGACATCAAGAAAGCTCCGCCACCACGGACTTTCGATCGGGGCCAAGTCCAACCAGAGGAGCGGCCAGCCGAGCCGGGTCAGCCCGTCGAGCAGACAGCCAAGAACTGCGTCGACATCGCATTGGGGATCAAGCAGCAACTCCCCGCTGGGGGACCATTCGTTCCAGGTGACGTCTCCGACGGTGAGCAAACGTCGGATGCGCCGGCCGGCGAGTGGCAGCGCCGCCAAGAACTCGCCATCCTTGACGACCACTAGCGCTTGCAACGCCCTACCCGGCGCAAAATGCTCCACCCATTGGGCGACGAGTTCGGCGCGGGCGGTGGGCATGGTCACACCGCTTCGCTGCCAGAGCGAGTCCCAGGCCGGGGCGGCCGCCCGGATCGACTCGACGGAGTCCAGCTTCCGAAAGTCCATTGCGATGCCCAGTTGCGAGTCAATTCAAACGACGACTTCCCGCAGTGCCGGCTCTTCGAGCAGGGTAACGAACTCGCCCAGGATCATGCACGTCGCCCCCCATATCTGATATTCCGCCCAGGCGAAGTGTGGCGCCGAGTAGGGCTGTCCGCGCCGGGTCCGCGGGTGGCAACCGAAGTTGGCCGGATCGGTGAGGTGCACGAGCGGCACTTCCAGGAGTTGCTCGACTTCGGCTGGATTGATCTCCATTGGCGGACGACTTGGAGTGGCAGCCACCCAAGGGTCGACGCGAAAGTTGCTCACTTCCACGTAGATCGGCGACAACCGGCCGAGGATCTCAACGGGGTGCCCGGCGGCGCCCAGTTCTTCGTGGAATTCGCGCACGGCAGCCTCGCAGCTGCTCTCTCCCGGCTCCACCGCCCCGCCCGGCAGGCTGATCTGGCCGCCGTGAAGCGGCAGGGCGCCTGGCCGCAAGGTGAGGGGCAGATGCCAGCGGCCCGCGTGGGGATACAGCAGGAGGAGCACCGCCGCCGGCCGGGCTTCCGCCGGAATCAGGTCGTAGCGCCGACCGAGCCGAGGAATAGGCTCGAAACGTGAATCCGCCATTACACCGGGCAATGGCCGGGCGAGCCGGTTGACGAGCCGTTCGGGAAGTCGGCCAGTCTGCTGTGTCACGGTTGCTCGTGCTCCGCGGTCGTCGCCTCGTCGGCAATGTCCGAATCCGTCACCCGATACACCACGTAGAAGCGGTTTCGGTACACCACGTCGAGCTTCAGTTCGCGGGGACGCCGATAGCTGAGCACATACTGGGCGTCGTACTTCCGCGCTAGCGCACGGACGCGGTCTTCGCCCATCTCGCCGAACGAAGCATACCATTCCTGGCCAGGTATCTTTGAGCCCGTGGCGTAGATGTCGAGCAGCCGATCCCACCACGCCACGATCGACTCGGCGTCCTGTGGGATGTCTTTCCAGGTGGCCACTTCGGGCCGGGCGGTGAACCACTTGAATGTGTGCGACAGCCGCGGCGTGAGAAAGCGGGCGTCGGGAGGAATCTCGCCGGAATTGGCAATCCACTCCGCGGCCAGTTGCCAGGAACCGGTCCAGCGAAGATGCCAGTGGGACCGCGGTGGTAATCGAACGAGTCGATATCGCCCGATGTCAGCCAGGTGTAGTCCTGTCGCCACCGCCAACGCGGCCAACAATGCCAGAGCCCATCGGGGACGCTGCCCGTCCATCAGCCTCAGCCGTTCGGCAATCGCCAGCGAGAGTCCCAGGGGAACGGCGACATCGCTCAGCCGGAACCAGTAGAACCGCAGGAGCCCAGCGGCGAAGCCGGGCCGATGATCGGCCAGCAAGTTGATGCCCAAGCCGATGGCCGCGATGAATAGGCTGGCGATGACCAGCAGACGCAGTCGCCGAGATCCGGGCTCGGCCGGCGTCACGCAGTAGACCACCGCCAGAACGACCACCAGGGCCGCGAAACGAACGACATAGTCGGGCCAGTTAGGCAGGCTCAAGGGAGCCAGGTGGTGCGGCAGGCGTGCAAATACGTAGATCAGGTTGGCGCTTTCTGCCACAGCGGGCGCTACGCCAAGCGTCAGCCGCGCCGAAGGGATAAGCCCCGGCAGTGAAAGCAATCCACCAGCGGCGAGCCCCGCCAACATGCTGCGGAGCGGAGGCCGATCACGGCCGGCAAAAAGCCAGGCCCCACCCGCGGCAAGCACTGTCCATCCGCCGACCAGCACGTGAAAGGCCGACGCTGCTCCGAGCAGGATCCAGACGCGGTTCCAACGGTTGCGTACCAGCGCCTCCAGACCGAGGAACACCAAAACGAAGGCGAAGCCCTTGGCTTCCACTCCCCCCACGACCCATTCGCCGGCCATGTGATAACGGTCGAGCGCGGCAACGAAGATGGCCGCCGTGAGGATTGCCCACCCGCGGCGAGGCACGACACTTCGGCTGAGCCTTTGCCACGCCCAAGCCAGGAGCCCCCAGGTGAGGATGCGTCCAAACCAGGCGAGGGCCACCGGCGGAAGCAGCAGCGCCAACCAGCCGAACGTGAGATAGAACACCTGGTGGGCGTCGGCCGTTTCAAGAAAGAAGTCGCCCTGGGCCCAGTTGGGATTCCAGAAATGGATGGCCTTACCCAAGTAGTAAGGCTCGTTTACGTCTGGGACGGGCCACGCCCCTTGAATGGCGAACACTACAAAAACCAGAGCAGCTTCGACAAGCAGTTCAAGCCGGCTTGGCCTGACGGCTACCGGGGGGGCATGAGGAGCGGGTGGGAGGCAGGTAGGATTCGGGGAAGACACGGCGGTCGACGTATTGTCCGTACCACGTTATGGTCGCGTCATGAGCGGGTGACAAGTCATCCTACCTTGAGAGGCCGCCGATCGCCAACCGTGGGATGGCAAAGCGGCGGCCCAGTGACCGCCAGCTTCCTTGCCGAACCACGGATTGCCCACTCATTCTCGCTGATCCCGCTGGGACCATTCCGACGCCGTGCGACGAGAGACTGGTTTCTATCCTGGGCGCGCAAAGAATCGGGGCGACCCCGTTTGGATCGCCCCGACCGCGTGGCCTCACTGGGGGCAGCAGTCTTCGAGGACCACGCGACGCACGTCGCGTCTCGAGCTACCACCTATCGAGCTACCAGCCGAACGAGATGCCGACTCGCGGGCCGCCATAGTAGTAGCTGCCGTAGCCCCCATAGCCGTAGCTGGGGTAGTAGTGGCGGTAGCTGGGGTAGCTGTAGTAGTAGTTGTACCGCGGATACGAACGGTAGTACCGCGGATACGAATGGTAGTAGCTGCCGTGCCCGCCGTGCCAATGGCCGTGGCCTCGGCCGCCGTACCAGCCGCCGTGACTATGACCGTGACCACCTCTTACCAGTTGAACACTGGCACCGTGCGACTTGTCGAAGTCTGAAGCGTAGGCCGAATTGCCGACCCACCCCAATGCGGCTACCACCGCAAGCGCCATAAGCAACCGTTTCATGTGACTCCTCCTTCACGCGAATACGCAGTCTTTGCCTGGCACGAGTACCCGGCACACGACCGCCCACAGTTGCAGATTGCGTGCCAGTCGCGAGGGACTCGCGAGAAATGGCGGATCTGCCGTGGATTGCGCGTGAGTTGACTGTGACACGATGTAGGACGTGTCGTCACAATGATTTCGGCGCGTGGCTCGTGCGCCACGGTAGCTTGGTTTTTCATGGCCAGGACGGGCCGGGAGGCGACAGCGCTTACTGCAAAAAAAGGAGCGGCAGCGAGTGCTGCCGCTCCTATTGGCGGGCCGCTGTGTGCGATTCAGAAGCCGATCGAGAATCCGAAGTCGTGACCGCGGTAGTATATCCCCTGCGGGTAGGCGGGATAGTAATGGTAGACCGGTGGCGGGGGAGGCGGCGCGTAGTGGTGGATGACCACCGGCGGCCGGTAGTAGTGGTGATATGCCGGGTACCCGTAGTGGCCGTGATATCCGTGGTGCCCGTGCGGCCCGCCGTGATAGCCGTGGATGCCGACAGCGACATGTCCGCCATGGCCTCCACCTGCGGACGCCGTGCCGGTAGTGGCGGCAATCGCGGCGAAAGCCACGATTGCCAATACACAACGCTTCATCGCTCACTCCTTGAACGTGGGGATCTGTCCCCGGCAATTGCGTGAGTCTTGCCGACACCCGGGTGTCGCCGGCCAGACTGCCGCCCCAGGCGGGGCCAAAAGATCCAGACCCTGCCTGACTCCAACGTTATAACGCCTCAAGGAACCGAAGGCAGCAGCAGAATTTGGAGGGGCTGCGGTCCCCTTCGGCGGCACGGCAGGCGGGTCAGGTGTCTTTGAGCCGCGCTGCCTCGCTTTCGAGTTCTTTGATCTGTTTCTCCAGCGCCTGGAGTTCTTTTGGATCGTCGGCCTGCTGCCGCGCGCCGGCCAACTGCTGGCGAAGGTGCTGGAGCCGCTGATGGATCACCTGAAGCTTCTTCTTGGCCTTCTTATCCATGACTGGTTTCCTCGCTCAAGATTCGGTCCACCAGCGCCAGGGCGGCTTCCCGGGAATCGATGATACGGTCGAGTTGTGCCACACGGACCCGCTGGAGCAGCTTGCGGTAGACAGGTCCGCGCGGAACGCCGTGGTTCTGAAGATCGTCGCCGTTGATCAGCGGCGAGGGATCCAATTCCTGTTCAGGTCGAGCCCTCTGCCGGCGGCACCAGGCGACCTCTTCCGGGTCGACAGCGCCGGCGTGAGCTCGTGCATCGAGGAGCGCGAGCAGGTCGTCGATGCCGTCGGCCACAAAGCAGGCCTGGATCTCGGACCAGGGGCGGAGGCGGGCGTGGTCCAACTCGGCGTAGTGTTCGACCAGCCACGCCACCCGGCTGATTTCCTTGTTTGACAGTCGCCAGCGGCGGGCGATTTCCTCGGCCTGGGCGGAGCCGACTCTTCGGTGGAGAAGGGCAGCCAGCGCCAGGGGGAAGCCGGGTTCCAGGAGATTCTCGAGGACTGCCAGGCAATGCTCCAGGCGCGTGCGCTCGTCGTCCGAGTGCGGCACCACCTCGGGGAGGATTGCGGCGGCCAGGCCGGTTTCCAGCAGGAGGCGAACCGCCCGCACGCGGCGGCGGTGGACGAGCATTCGCCGCATCTCGCCGGCAATCCGCTCGGGACTGACGACGAGCACCTCGGCCGCCATGACGCGGATCGCCGACGCGGTCTGGGGGTCGAGCGCGAAATCGAAGGTCGCCGCGAACCGCACGGCACGCAGCAGCCGCAATTTGTCTTCTTTGAACCGCTCGAAGGGGTCGCCGATCGCTCGGACCAGGCGGCGCTGGAGATCCTGCTGGCCGCCGACGTAATCGATCACCCGTGTTGCGACGGGGTCGAAGAACAGGCCATTGATGGTGAAGTCGCGGCGCGAGGCGTCCTCCTGGGCTGAGCTGAACGTGACGTGCTCGGGATGCCGCCCGTCGAGATAGGCAGCGTCGCGGCGGAAGGTGGCAACCTCGATCTGCCCCGCACCCGGCGGACCGAGCACGGTAATTACGCCGAAGGCCGCACCGATGGCGATCGTGCGGCGTTTGCCGAAGAGGGTGCGAATCTCGTCGGGCCGGGCGGAAGTCGCCACGTCGTAATCCTTGGGGACCAATCCGAGGAGATGGTCGCGGACGCACCCGCCCGCCCACCAGGCTTCGTGTCCGGCGTCGCGGAGCCGTTGGACAACCTGGAGAGCAAATTCGCGTTGGCTGTTGGGGTCGATGGGAGCCATCCCGCAAAGGTAACGTAAGCGGGGGGGGCAGTCGAGAGGAGGGCAACCCGGAGTCGAACCGCGGACTGCAAACGTTGTCCACCCCCCGTTGATGCGCAACAACAAACGCATTGTTGCGGATCGTGCGTCGCGAGGCGCGGCGGCAAGTGCAAGGGAGGAAGGGGTTTCGCACTTGGCGTGTGAGCGCAACTTCATACGCAGTGTGAGGTACGTGTTGAAGTTGGCGCCTAGCGCCATCTGCCCGGGGGGCCCGGCGGATGGGGCGTGTATTGCACGAGCCTGCGCCGCGCCAGAGGGGCTTTGTGGTGTCGAAGCGAAACGCCCTTTGAGGGTGTTTCGGTTGGCTCGGCGCTGGGGCATCGCGGTAAGTGCTTGGGGTGAAGGGGTTTCGCACCTGGGTTGCGGACGTAAGTTTTCTACCACCTTTGGGTCGAGTGTTGAAGTTCGTAGAGGGGTATGCGGTTGGGGGCGGCTGTAAAGGGTTGCGGGGAGGGGAGTTGCCGCCGGAAAGGTAAGGGGTGAGGAAACGACACGGACTGGAAGCGCGTGCCACGGGAGGGGTGGAGAGCGGCGCATGGAACAGGGTCTTTCATTTAGGGTGACTTATGGATCGATCGAGCGGGCGCGCGGATGGAGCGCGAGGCCCGGCAAGGGTCTTTTGCGGAGGCCGGCGCGGATGCGTCGGGCGACCGATATGCTTTAGTGTACTTATATATATGACTCGTGGCCTAGATCGCAAGAGGAAATCTTGGGGGGAACGGAGAGATTTCTTGGCGGGTGGCCCGGTGGTTCTTGCGCGGACGGAAGATCAGGGCAGGAAGAAGGGGCGCTCAACCATAGAGAGCACCGAGTTCACCGAGGGAGGGATAGAGGCAGGGAGGGAGATTCGGGGCCGCTGAGGGATGCTGGCCTGGTTGGCAAAAAGGGACGGGGAAAGCACCAAAAAAGGAACGCACGAAGAAGGTGAATGGCGTCACGGTCTGTGTGAAGGAGGCTCCGCCCTTCGACAACGCGCCGAATGGGCTTTCGAGGCGCGAAAGGGGCGGTCTGCGGGCGGGCATTTGGGCGAATAACCCGAGTATTGACAAACCGGGAGGTTTTCTTAGGTTGGGGCAGGGGAAGGCCGGCGCGAGTTTCGATCACTGGCATGCCGCAGCACGTGGCGCGGCAACCGCCGGCGGCAGATGGTCTTTGAGGAGATGGCCTGGCGTGCCCAGAAATGGTGGCCGAATGGTGGCTCAAATCTGTGCGAGGAGGGACTTCGCGGCCTCGGCGGGCCACACGCGCGCGGGCCGGTCGGCGGGTATTTTGCCAAGGTTTGGATCAGATGGTCGGACGCGTGTTGAGGCCGCGGAAGGTTCCCAGTTTATCAAAATGAGTATGGTGTCCGCGGAATTCCTTGCAGCGGATCATCAGGCCGGTGTCGATTGGTGGCCTCGACGCGTTTGCCAACATGGGGTTGCGGGGCACTGACCTGCATCGCCTTTGGCATAAGCGCTACCACCCGTGGATAGATTAACATGGTGAAAGACACGACCGAAACGAAGAAGCTCTTGGTGGCGTATGAACCGTCGCAGCCGCATCCTGCCTCCGGCAATTTCGTAGTTCCGATCAGTGACAGCACCGGTCTATTCTTCCTCGGCCTCAAGAACACTAAGCGATATGAGCAGGGGCAAATGGTTTACGTTGGCAAGGCGATCACCGTCAATAAGGTATTCGCCAAGTTAGTTGACTCAGGTCGCACGATTGAGAGCGTAGAGTTTACTATGAAAGCACTGGAGGCGTATTTGAGGATGCTGCAAGATTACCGCATCGGCAACATTCTGCGCATCGAGCCGACCGCTGAGCACGAGTGCGGCTTTCGACTGGTGAAGATTGCCGACCACGAACCGTTCGAGAAGACAAAGCTACCCTGAACGTCGTTGGTCGTGGCGGCATTGCTGCAGACAGGGCACGCTACATCAACGCGAGTCCTGGCGGTGAGACTTGCGTTCGATGCTGTCGTGGCCGCTTCGCGGACTATTGACGCGAAGTATGGCAACAGCATTACTAACGGGACATTTACACCGCACCCATGAGCAACTCAGACTACTACATTCACTTGCAGTCGAAGACGATGAGTCCTTGCTCTCTGATAAAGGAGGCTTACATTGAAGCAACGAACACGTGGCTATGTACAGCGTGCATCCGGCCGAAGCCAGAAGTGACGAGTGTCGACGTCCGTATCCAGGAAAGTGCGCCCGAAGGACCGCTGAACTTCGTTGGCGATTGCGGGCTTCCGTTGGTGCGCATGTCCGTCCTCTCTGCTCTTGGGGAGGAGAGGATAAAGCGAGACTTGTATTTGGGATGCGTCTTCGGACCCGATGGGTCTCGCCTGGACGATTGGGCGACTTTCCGAGGCAAGCGGCGGGTCATAATTCGCGGCAGTAAGCATGTATCATACCGGGTGTGTCCCGACTGTGGACGGGACGTCTACTTCGCTATGGGCACCCGTTATCTATACCCGCTGCCGTCGAGAGATGTGGAGATCTTCGAGAGTCACTTGTTTGGCCTGGTCTTATCGGAGAGCGTTGCCGCCACAATGGGCATGGCCCAACTGGGGAAGGTCACTCGTGAACGACTGAAGGTGTTGTGCCAACCGCATGACGATTTGCCGCCGCTCTCCTTTTGAGCGTCTTTCGACATGCAGCATCGAGCACCCCTTCTACGTGCAGGGGAAGGGCTGGGTGAAGGCCTGGCTGCTCTCGCCGGGCGACCTCTTGCGGACGGCCGACGGCCGCTGGCTGCCGGTGGAATCGATCGCCGACACGGGCGATGTCGCCACCGTGTACAACTTCCGCGTCGCGGAGTACCATACCTATTATGTTGGCAGCCCCCACTGGGGCTTCGCCGTCTGGTCCCACAACTCCAACTGCGCCCGCGGGGCTGGGGTTCCGGGGGATGAGGCTCCAAGCACCTTGGAGGGAGTGCCGGACGCGGAACTGTCACGTCTAGTCGCGAGACTCAAAGGCCTGCTCGCGGGTGACCGTAAAGCTGTTGAATTAGTCGAGGCTTTTGGCTCGCGAGCGGGCAGTCGGTTCAAAGGGCGAGGCCCCATCTCCGAATCTGATTTAGACATCTACATGCGAGATAGTCGTGGTACATTCGACGGAAGCCGTCATGCGGCTCACCTGCGTGCGCGTATCAAACAGATGATCAGCGATTTTACCGAGAAGACAGCAATAAGAGTGGATTTGAAGATCCACAGTGATGACCCGCTGCTACGCACCCTGATGGCCCCTCCGTTCATAAAACTATGAAGTTGAGCGAACTACACAACATACACCTGCAACTTGACGGCGTTGAATGTGAGCCATCTCTCGCATCCACGATGTTTCAGACTGCTCCTTTCCCAGGCGGGCATTCGTATTCACTACGAATTAAGGTTCCGCCGGAGTTGTTCGCATTCGTAGCACCGGGGGTGTATGACCCACCGACGATCGACATTGCCTCCGAGTGTCTATCGAGGGTGACGAGGTTCCTTCGATCTCAAGCGCTTTTGCCACCCAGGTTCTACCTCAATTCAGTCGAGAAGCTGATCGTTTCGGACGATTACACTTTGCACCTTTCAGGAGTATGCTCGCCACATATCGATTCTTCGAAAGGGTGACATGAAGACAAGTCGTGATTAGGAATCCGTCAGGCACGAACAACATAGACCTGACACGACTGAGCCGCATGGGACTGTTATGGCCAGCGCATGTGACGAATGCTTGAACGCCAGAAGCGCTGGGAGGTCGCCCGTAGAAGCTACCTCGCTGCTACGTGATAAGGGACTAACGATCACGGAGGCGATCACGGTCATCATGAAGGTGTATGACTTGCCTGTGGGAGAAGCCTTTGCCTCTCAACTGGATTTTCGACCTCTCTTCAGGGGGCAAACTGCTAATCACAACACCTTGATTGTCGAATCTGGAAACGCATATGGCTTCTCAAGCGAGTGGACGGGTTTCGTTGCTCACGCTCCTATCGGAGATTCGCGCGCATTGCGAAGCGAACAACCTCGCTTCCCTCGAAGTAGTCCACCATCAGTTCAACGACGCCGTTCGTAATTGTACAAGACCGACGCAGGCATCAAACCCGTCATTTGCCTTCTTCGCCGACTGGATCGCCAGAAGGGCCGGCTTGGCGGAATGCAATGATGGAAGATGGGAACGCCTCTCCTTGGATTGCTGGCGATTGCTTAAAGAAATCCAGCCCAATGATCGTGAAGCGTTCTCTTTGTTCTGGCGGGTCGCCGTTCACGGTTTTCTATGCCTTGGTCGTCAAAAAGTGATCTTGGTGAAATCTCCGGAGATCGGTTATCACGGAGGCCATGGCAAGACTGTACACGGAAGTCGAAGTCCGGCGCTTGATTGAGGAAGCGATTGCACCGCTGCTCGAGAGGATCGCGCAGCTGGAAGCTCAGTTGGCGGCGGCGAAGAAGGACTCGTCGACCTCGTCGAAACCACCCTCGAGTGATATCGTGAAACCGCCGCGACCGGATGCGAAGAGCCGTGGCGGTCGAAAGAGAAAACGGCGACCCGGTGGACAGAAAGGACATCCGCGACACGAGCGACCACCCTTTCCGCCTGAGCAAGTGGATAAGATTTGGTCTTACGAGTGGGATGCCGCTTCGTTGTCGGCGGAGTGGGTGCCGTTGGACGAATATCAGACGATCCAGCAAGTGGAGTTGCTGCCGAAGCTGTTCGAAGTGACGGAGCATCGGGCACGCCTGTATCGGCACTGCCTGACAGGACAGGTGGCGGCGGCGCCTCTGCCGCAGGCCGTCCGACAGGGAGGCTTGATCGGTCCACGTCTGTCGGCTTTGATCGCCTACCAGAAAGGCGCCTGCCACATGACCTACCGGGTCATCCAGACGTTCCTGCGCGATGTGTGCCAGTTGGACTTCTCCACGGGCCAACTGGTCAAGATTGTCGGCAAAGCGAGCGCAGCTTTGCTGTCCAGCTATGAACAACTGCAAACCTTGCTGCCCACATGCACGATGGTCAACATCGATGAGACGGGACATCCGGAGAACGGCCAGAAGTTCTGGACGTGGGGATTCCATGCGCCCGGCCCGGACAGATTCACGTTGTTTCATATCGACGCGGCGCGGAGCTCGGACGTGCTCAAGGAATTCCTGGGGGAGACGTTTTCCGGCGTGGTCGGCTGCGACTATCACAGCGCCTACCGCAAGTTCTTGGATGACGTCGGGGCCAACATGCAGTTCTGTTGGGCGCACCTGATCCGCGACGTGAAATTCCTGACCACACTGCTGGATCGCGCCACGCGCGGCTATGGCGAGCGGTTGCTGGCGGCGATTAAACGGCTCTTTCGTGTGTGGCACCAACGGGACATCCTGCGATCGGATCGCTGGAAACAGTCGGCAGACCGTGCTCAACGCGACGTGCTCAAGGTGGCCAAGCGTCCGCCCAGCCGCCGCGAAGCCCAGAACATCGCCAAGCGCTTTTGCAAGCACGGCACCCACTATTTTCGCTTTCTGAACACGCCAGGCGTTGAGCCCACAAACAACGCCATGGAACAACGGTTTCGCTTTGTCGTGATCGACCGCAAAATCACCCAGGGGACGCGCGGCGAAGCAGGACGCTCGTGGTGTGAGCGTATCTGGACGGTGCTTGCCACGTGTGCCCAACGGGGCCGCTCGGCATTCCTCTTCCTACAGGAAACGATGGACGCATTCCTCTCAGGACGCACACTTCCCACTCTGGCACTCAACTCCACGTAGCCGATGCCCAGTCGTCCCCAAGCCTCATCAGTATCCCCACAGGCTCCAACTGCCTTCTCCTCTTCTCACATTAGCATTCACAACAAGAACCTCGATGTGATGCTGCGCGCCCAACGAAAACCGTGAACGGCGACTCTGGCGGTTGTTCGACGAATTCTGTGAATTAGATGAACGGCTCGTTGCAGAAGTAAACTACGACATCGCATCGGCTGGCGATAAAAGGCCATTCCGATGTGAGCTACGCCAACTCTATCCAGAACCAGGAGTGTACTGTCGATGCTATTTTCATGACGAGGACGCGCTATTTAAGGAGCGGATCTCGACCTACGGTTTCTTCGAGTCATTGGACGCGGCAAAGTCGGTCGCGCTGGCTGAAGCGCATGTGGCCTTTGCAGACTGGAAACCGTGACGGCCGAGTGTTTCGGGAGCCGCCACCTGCCATGCGGGGCCTCCATCTGTTATCTCTCGTGCTACCTACGCCCCGCCCTCTGCTCGATTCTGGTATACTGCAATCCATGAGAAGAACTGTCCTGTGGCTGCTTGCCGCGTTGGCCGGGACCGCGCCGGCGTCAGCGGCCTTTCGTCACGAATTCGCGTCTGGGCGAAAGGTTCTTGAACACCAGAATCGAGCAGGTTCGCTGCCGGCTGGGAATGCTACTTCAACGCGAATTCAGGCAGGCAGGAAAGATGATCTACGACTTCAATATTCCCGGTGGACCAATCATCCCATATTAATGAAGTGCGCCAGAGATGGTGGTGTTCAGGATCACACGAGACGACCGTGTCTGGGGCCCGGCGCATCTCTATGCGGTCGAGGCGTCGCGACGGTGCGGGCTACCCGGAGTACATTGCCCGTCATGCGGAACATGGGCAGTCACGGGCGTGGCATATCCCACGATCGACTGGCTGCGGGTCGCTGCAGTACTTCCCGAACCGTTTCCGAGTCCCGTTCCACTCGATGAGTATCGGCAGTTGGCAGAACTCGTCGTCCGAGCGACTGGTCGCAATATCCGTCTCTACCCTGGCACGGAGTTTGGCCCTTTGCACGGCTCCGCCACTGGTGACGTGGGTGATTTTGCGTGGGTGAATCGCTGGACTCCGCTGATAAGCGAGAGTTCGCTGCGAAAAGTCCGATGTCGAGGAATTGCTATTCCGACAGTATTAGCAGATCTAAGGTTGGAGGGAGTCGCCGAGCCTTTCTACGATATTGAAGCGGCGCCAACCGCACGAGTGCACCGTGACCAGAGGCCAGCGGCTTGCCCGATGTGTGGTCGAATCGAATCGATACCGGTCGATGACATCGTGCTTGAAAAGGAAAGCCTTGATCGAAATGCAAAGATTCAGCGCATTCTAGAGATGCCCACTCTTCTGGTAGTGTCCGGGGATCTCGCCCAGGCTATGCTTGACATGCGTCTTCGTGACGTGCTCTTACACGAAGTCTCAGTGCGATGAATTGATGGAGCGGGCTCGGCAACAGGGACTTTGAGCATGGAAATACGAGAATCGATTCGCATTGAAGGAACGCCCTTTCCGAAACCGTTGCCGGTGCCGTTGGACGTGATCCTCCGAACGTTTTCTCAGCATGGATTTCGCTTTGAGGACATGGGAAGCAACAGAACTACCATGTTCAGTGCTTTGTACGATCCTGGCAGGCTAAGCCAGATCGAGAAGATCGTCGAAGCGGAGAGGTGGGAAGTCAGAGTCACTCAATCCGTGTGGCCTGTGTTTGATGACCAGGATTATGAGGAGGCCCCTCTTTGGACTGTCAACTTCCCTGACCTCTGGGTCGATGAAATTGACTTCTCTTCGGCATGCGGTGAGTGCGGGCGAAAGCGAATCACGGTCGACACGCGCGTGCGGGTATCGGAAGTGAGATCCGGAAAGCCCCTTCTCAGTGTCAACGGCCAATTCCAGATTGTTGCCGCTCGGGTCACATCCGCAATTGCTGGCACACTTTCCGGGGCATGCTTTCATCCGTTCGATGACCAGGGGAGGTATTTCTACCTGAACTCGGAGCGTGACCTGGGGCACTTAATCGTCAAGGAAGAAGTCATCGGCTATACCGGCCATTGTTCCCAGTGCGGACGCCCTAAGTTCACAATGTTCTTTGGACCACTACGTTTTGCGAAATCGCTTTGGCAAGGCGACGATATTGTGCACGAGTCGTTCCACGACGGGTATTCGTTTACACCGGATGCATTCGGTCTTCTGCGAACCTTCGACCGAACTCTCAAGCGAAACGGCATAGCCTTGTTGGAATGAGTGCCGCTGGGCTACCGGGCGGAACATATCAACCCGTTCTTCCCTGCGGGGCGGGGCCACGTTTGTCACGGCAGGGTTAAGCACTCACCCGTTGCGTTCGGCCGTCTCACAGAAGATAATCCGCCAGGAGCTTGTCCTGGCAGCCCCCGCAAGCTTCGGACCGAGGAACGCACCGGGACTGCTGCAGCAACTTGGCGGAGAGGCGATCCTCCGCGGATGCGCTCCAAGTTGCAGGATGGGGAACATGAAGCCTTCAATAGCGGACGTCGACAGGCACTTTCGTGAGGGCTGGCTGCCGGTCGAATCGATTGCCGACACGGGCGGCGTCGCCACCGTGTACAACTTCCGCGTCGCGGAGTACCATACCTCTTATGTTGGCAGCCCCCACTGGGGCTTCGCCGTCTGGTCGCACAACTCCAACTGCGTCCGCGGGGCTGTGGTTCAGGGGGATGATGCACCAAGCAGAGCGGCCGATCCATCGGCGGTGGTGAACGCGCTGAGCGGTTTTCGTTCCAGGCGATTCGTGGTGGATGGTGTGACGATCCTACTCGACAAGAGTGGAATGAAACATATTATGGAACGGCATAGCCGATGTATTGGGATGGTAGTGTCAAAGCCGCCCACTCTTTCTTTCCAGAGAACATGACGATCGAACAGATTGGATCGGCAATCGCGGAGGTCCTCAAACAGAATCGGCAAGCAGTCGCGAGGATTGGAACGAACGAAATCGGTTCTGTGCGAGGGATCGTCAATGGCGTCGAATATCAACTCGGAGTAAATCACGGAAGAATTTGTCAGTTCTATCTCGTGAATTGACAAGCAGGATCGTTCTTTCCGCACAACTGCCGTTGATTATCTTGGAATTTCATGGGGCGGGTCCAGGCGGGACGGTGGCCGGCGGTGTGTGTGAGTGGGACGATGCGGGGCGCGGGGCGTAGCGCCGGGCAAGGGCGGAGGCAGGGCAACCGCCGGCCAGGTTCGGCAGCGGCGCCGCGCGTTGGGGGCATTCTTCATCCGGTCGTGCGACGCGGCAATGTCCGGCGCGCGGTCCGCATTCGAGTTCGCGATACTTAGGGCGAAGGCTCTCGACGTAAGTCGAGTCGGACTGGACTTACGTCGATGGTCCGTGTCGTAAGTGTTCACACCCTCGGCGGCGCGCCTTGACGTTGTGTCGAACGCGACATTTCCTTCCTGCGGCACTTTGCCCGTCGCGGGGCGGCCGACACTGGCCGCCCCGCGCGGCCACACTCCGCCGGAAAGGGTTTTCACGATGAAGAAAGCTTCCCGTTCGACTCGACGCTCCACCACCTCCCGTCGCCCGCGCAGCCGATCCTCCGGACACGTCGCCCGCCGCGGCCCGGCCGCGCTGCGGTCCTGGACCACCGGCGCGCTGCCGATCGTCGAGGACTTCCTCCAGCGGATGAAGCTCGAAGCGCTGCTCGCCGAGTTCCTCCCTGGCGACGATCGCCGCACCAAGATCCCCACCGCCCGCGCGGTGGTGATCCTCGTCAAGCAGATCCTGCTCTCCCGCACGCCGCTGTATGCCGTGGGCGAGTGGATCGCGGGACACGATCCGGCCGGCCTCGGACTGAAGCCGGAACAAGTGGCCGCCTGGAACGACGACCGCGGCGGCCGGGCCCTGACGGCCCTCTTCCGCGCCGACCGGCCGTCGCTCGTGCTGGCCCTCATGCGCCACATCGTGCGCCAGTTCGACCTCCATCTCGACGAGCTGCACAACGACTCGACCACCGTCTCCTTCTGCGGCCTGTACGCCAGCGCCAGCCAAGGGGCCGCCCGTCACGGCAAGCCGACGGTGGCCATCACCTGGGGCCACAACAAGGACCATCGCCCCGACCTCAAGCAACTGCTGTATATCCTCACCGTCACCCGCGACGGCGGGGTCCCGGTGGCCTTCCGCGTGGCCAGCGGCAACGTGACCGACGACCGCACCCACGTCGAGAGCTGGGACTTGCTCTGCCAGTTGGCCGGCCGGCGCGACTTCCTCTACGTGGCCGACTGCAAGCTGGCCACGGTAGAGAACATGAACTACATCGCCCAGCGCGGCGGCCGCTTCGTGAGCGTGCTGCCGCGCACCCGTCGCGAGGACGGCGACTTCCGCCAGCGGCTCCGCGCCGGCCAGGTCGCCTGGGAGCCGCTCGGGGACAAGGCCGACGATGAGGGGGAGGTGGTCGATCATTATGCCGTCGTTTCGCCGCCGGAAGCGCTTCCCGAAGGCTATCGGCTGTGGTGGTACTCGAGCACCCGCAAGGCTGAGCTGGACCTGGCCGCCCGCGGCCGGCGGCTGGCTCAGGCCCAGCAGGAACTGCGTGACCTGCAACAGCGGCTGCGGTCGCCACGGTCGCGGCTGCGGGAGGAGGCGAAAGTACTCGCCGCCGTGGCGGAGATCCTCGACCGCCATCAGGCCGCGACCTGGCTCCGGGTGCAGATCGACCAGCGTGTGGAAGAGACCTTCCGCCAGAGCCGCCGCGGACGTCCCGGCAAGGACACCACCTACGTCCGCGAGGAGTCGGTGCGCTTCGATCTGGAGTACACGATCGACGAAGCCGAGCTGGCCCGGGAGCGGCTTACCGACGGCCTCTTTCCCCTCGTGACCAACGACACGCAACTCGACGCCCGGGAGGTGCTTGAGGCCTACAAACGGCAGCCGCCGATCGAACGCCGCTTCGAGCAGCTCAAGACCGATTACCGCGTGGCCCCGGTGTTCCTCAAGGACGTGGCCCGCATCGAGGGCTTCCTCTGCGTCTACTTCTTCGCGCTATTGGCGGAGTCGCTCATCGAGCGTGCGCTGCGGCAGGCGATGCGCGACCACGGCCTGGCGGCCCTGCCGATGTACCCCGAGGACCGCGACTGCCGGCGCCCCACGGCGCGTCGCCTGTTCGACCTCTTCGACCCCACCCAGCGTCACGTCTTCACCCGTCCCGGCAGCGAACCGATCCAATTCACCACCAAACTCTCCCCGCTCCACCGTCAACTCCTCCGCCTCCTCTCCCTACCCGTCACGCTCTACCGCTGAACTTCCCCACCCTGCGATATTCGGAGAATATGGGATGCAGTTGTGCGGAAAGAACGCAGGATCGTTCATGAATTACGCAATTCGGTCGTTAATAAAGATCGGCAACCACTTTGTGCCAGTGGAGGATGTCACTCCGAAGACTATAGATGCAGATTACGTCGAAGGCGCAATTGTATGGAGTGTTGGCGACGTTCACTTGCTGTCCGAGACTCATTGGGACCTAGTCGATCAACTATGGGCCTACATGATCAACGGGGTTGTCGAGCTTCACGAGAGCGGGACGTTCGAGACCTACTTCCCCGACCAACCGCTCCGTCTGGGCTTCATTCGTCGAGATGCTAATCGCGTTGAAGTCGTGATCGGCGAAAAGAAATACATCGTGGATCGTGAACTGTTTCTCGCGTCCTTGGTGGATGGTGGAAAACACTTCTTCACGAAGATGCAGGAACTCGTGCCGAATCGCAAGGACACGTGGCGACGATATCTCGATCGAATCGATTCTTTAGCAACCGTCTTGTAACGAGTGTTCTGTTGCTTCAGATGTGGCATCTGCGGCCGCCGACTACACGGCGACGTCGGCCCCCTATTCACTGGCCGTCTTGCGGGATTTGACGATGGATAACCCGCCGCCTGAAACTGTCGCCCCTGCGAGGCTGGAGGCACGGGGGATGGAATCTGGTGCCCAGGGGCTTGCGCCCCTGGCTATGAACGGTCGCCCCTCCGGGGCGGGTTGTGACGCCGGAGTCACGCGTGGACCTGTTCCGTTTTTCCCGTATGCCGGTTGAGGTTCAGGCAGGGCGGTTCTCTGCCAGTTCCACGTCGATGTATTGGTACAGTTCGCCGGTGCAGGGGCAGAGTTCCAGGCGATACTGAATCTCGCGTCGCATCTTCTCCAGGGCTTCTTCCCGTGACTCGGCCGTAAGCTCGACCGTGTCCACGTCCGGACCGGAGTGCCGGATCAACCACTGATCGTGTCCAAGCGGCGACAATGTGCAGACAAAGCGCATGGGTATAAGGCCTCGAGATAAACGCGGCGTGACGGACAGTTCCGGTGCCGAGGACCGGGCACAGCGGACACCCGTCGGAATCATATCAGACTCCCCGCCCCAGCGAATATGGCGTGATCATCCGGTGAATCACCGCGCTTACCGCGGATGGGATAACAGGGGAAGTCCCTCTCGTCACGTGCGTACTATCCCAGGCGTTTGATCGGGTGGTGGTTCTCAAATTCGGGCGCATCTCTGCTTCCTTCTACAATGGACATAGAAGGCAGAGCGGGATCGGCCGCGAACTCGGCCAGGCAGCCCTGGCCAACTACACCGAACTGAAGACAAGTGACCGCGAGCCTGGCGTGAAGCCGGGCAGCGGCATTGAAGAAAGCAACAGGTGGCGACACGACCTGGCAGTGTCTCCACGATAGTCTGAAAGGTACAGCGATGGTTTCCGTCACGCAATGGACGCCGGAACAAGCAGTCGCAGCAGGCGCGTGTGTCGAGGAGATCCAGGTTCGCGGCCATATCATCGACAGCCTGATCCTGCCCAAAATCCTCGATCGCATATGTGCCGGCAACGGGACGTTTCGCATCAAGGAGATTGCGATCGGGCAGACTCCCGCGGATGCGAGCTACGCGCTGTTGGATGTCTATGCGGCCGACGCAGCGTCGCTGCGGCGAATCCTCGCCGAGATCGCCGACCACGGCGCCGCCCCTACGGCGAGCCGGGACTGCGTTCTTGAAACGGCTGATCGCAACGGCGCTTTTCCGGAGGGCTTCTACAGCACCACCAACCAACGGACCGAAGTCCGCCTGGACGGCACGTGGGTCGCCGTGGACGACCAGAAGATGGACTGCGGGATCCTCGTGAATGTCGAGCGACGCTCCGCGCGCTGCATACCCGTGAGCGATGTGCGCAAAAACGATGCCATTGTGGTGGGCCGCGGCGGTATTCGCATCTTTCCCGAGGAGCGGACGCGCCGCCCGGGCGAGTTCGGGTTCATGGCCAGCGAAGTGTCCACCGAGAAACCCAAGGCGGCGGCCATCCGCGCGATCGCGCACGAGCTATTGGCCCACCGGCCTCCACGGGGCCGTACAGCCATCGTCGCCGGACCGGCTTTGGTGCACACCGGTAGCGGCGAGTTTCTCCAGCGGTTGATCCATTCAGGGTACGTCGACGTGCTCCTGGCCGGCAACGCGCTGGCCGCGCATGATGTCGAGCACGCCATGTTCGGGACGAGCCTCGGCGTCCGACTGGAAGGTGGCGAGCCGGTCGAAGGGGGACACGCCCACCACCTGCGGGCGATCAATCGCGTCCGCCGGGCCGGCAGCATCCAGCGGGCCGTGGAGACGGGAGTCTTGACCTCGGGCGTGATGCATGATTGTGTCCGCAAGGGGGTCGATTTCCTTCTCGCGGGGAGCATTCGCGATGATGGGCCGCTGCCAGATGTGATCACCGATGTGCTCGAGGCCCAGCGGCTGATGCGCGAGAAGCTCCGCGGCGTTACGTTTTGCCTGATGATCGCGACCACGCTGCACTCCATCGCGGTTGGCAATCTGCTCCCCGCCTGGGTCAAGGTCGTGTGCGTCGATATCAATCCCTCCACAGCGATCAAGCTGGCCGACCGCGGCTCGTTCCAGACGATGAGCCTGGTGACGGATGTCGCGCCTTTCATGAGGGCACTTGTGGAAGAGCTATCAGCGCTCGAGTCGTCAGGCCACAGGACACAGCCGGCGATGTCACCAGCCCGAGTTGAAGCAAGCGTGGATAAAACCGAGCACACCTGTTGCCAGCCGGAAACCGACCGATGAGGCAGTTGTCGCATTTCCTCATGTGTCCGCCGGACCATTACGGGGTGGAGTACGAGATCAACCCTTGGATGGACCGTCGACGTTCGGCACGGAGCGACCTGGCTCTGCAGCAATGGTTGGCTCTGCGGCATTTGCTTGAGGAGCACGGTGCAAAGGTCTCCTGTCTGGCGCCTGTGGCCGGTTTGCCGGATCTTGTGTTTACGGCTAATGCGGGCCTGGTCAAGCGGAATATGGTGGTCCTTGCGCAGTTCCGGCCCGTGGAGCGACGTGGCGAGGAAGAGCATTTCCGACGATGGTTCGCCGAGCACGGCTTCCGCATCCACACACTTCCACGAGGCACATTCTTCGAGGGGGCCGGCGACGCGATCTTCTGTGGCGACGTGCTATTTACCGGCTACCGGATGCGGAGCGACATCGTTGCCCATCGCTTGCTTGGGGAATTGTTGAAGTGTCGCGTGATTCCGCTGGAATTGGTCGATCCCCGCTACTATCACCTCGACACGTGCTTCTGCCCGGTCTCTCGCGACACGGCAATCTGGCATTCGCCGGCCTTCGACGCTTACGGTCAACGGGTAGTGGAGGCGATGATCAAGGATTTGATCCCGGTCGATGAAGGGGAGGCGCGCCGGCTCGCCTGTAACGCGATCGTGGTCGGCGGAAGCGTGGTCACCAATTGCGGCTGCCCGAATCTCGGCCGAGAGTTGCGCGATCGCGGCTGGCAACACGTGGAGACGCCCCTGGACGAGTTCCTCAAGGCCGGCGGCAGTGCCCGGTGCCTGACACTCCCGCTGAGCGAAGAGCAGGGAGCCGAACGCAATGTGCTCGGCGACGCGATGTCTGCGGGCGGATGCCGGCAACCGTGACGACATCGCGGCCCTGCGCCGCTGCGGGGGAGGCACGGTGACGGAATCTGATACCCAGGGGCTTACGCACCTGGCTATGAACGATCGCCCCTCCGGGGCGGGTTTTGACGCCGGAGTCGCGGAGCACCGCGAGATGCCGATTGGCATACGCGTGGAATGGCACAACCCGGCATGAATGCCGGGCCGAAGAGCCGCTGGCGCGGCGGAAGTCCCGTGAACGGGACTCAGGAGAAGAGGTTGTGGCGGGGCTCGCTGCGCTGGTCCCACCGTCGGGGCTTCGAGACGGCGCGAGGGGCATGTTCACGGCTTGACGCCGAGAGACATGGCACCCAGCGGAGGTCCCGTGAACGGGACTCAGGAAAAGAGGTTGTGGTGGGGCTCGCTGCACTGGTCCCACCGTAGGGGCTTCGAGACGGCGCGAGGGGCATGTTCACGGCTTGACGCCGAGGGACATGGCACCCGGCGTTTATCAGGGCCAAGCTGGCCCTGCCACGGGGGGCGATGCGTTACCAGGTGACCACACACGCCGCGGTCGCACCGTGGTACCACAGCCAGGCGTCCGGATCGACGGGGCTCGATGTGCCGCCAGGGATTTGCGTCGTGTTCGCGGCCGAATCGGCGGCGATGGCCACGTTACCGAGCCGCACAATCTGGTAGCCGCCTTGAATCGCGATGTGGCTGGTCAATTGATAGGCGGCCGTGAAGTTGAGGTCGCCGACGAACGCCGTGGCTTCGTCGGTGCTGCTGTCGGACGAGACAATGGTCGACGTAAACACATTGTCCGCGTCGTTGTAGTATACGCCGCCCTTTATCGCGCACGTAACGCTGAGCGGATTGCCCGGATCGGTGAACGCGATGCGGGTACCGATCTGCCCGCCATACATGTGATTGTTGTCATCCCAATTGGTGAACGTGGCCGGTGTGGCGATGTCGACGCGCAGCGCATCGTGCAACTCGACCCAGCGAAATCCCGCAAGGAACGTGACGCGGTCGCCAAACGGCTGGTGGAGGTTGATTTCGGAACTGTCGAGCTCCGTTTCATAGCGGGCATTGATCGGTCCGCCACCCAGGATGGTCACGCCGATTCCCGCGATGCGGAACGATGTGACGGTGGGAATGCCGAAGGTGTCCTCGGCCGATCGATCGTTGAAATAGCGTGCTTCCCAGATCAGTCCGCGATTCGTGCGGCGCATGATCGACACATCCGGACCGGCGCCCGTTTCAAAATCAAAGTCGCTGCCATTGAGCAAGACGCCGGGCGTGCCCGTCGGTGGAGTCGCGATCACGGCGCGGTCCAATCGCGAGCGCTGCAGGAAGACCGAACCGAAGGATACTGTCCACACCGGCTGACACCAGTCGTCGAGAGCGCCGCAGCAATCCCTGCCGTCGCGATCGGTGATGCATTCACACGCGCCTGCGGCATGATCGATCTCGACCAGCGGCAGCCGGGACGTGGCCGCGCAGGCATCGAGATTGGAGACGCCCAACGCCGTCCATTGTTCGGCCGGTTCAGAGAAGGTGGTCGCGGGTTCAGCCATGGCCGCGCTGGCAATGGCTCCCAGTGCCCCCGCGGCAATCAACACGGCACGCAGCCTGGCATCCATCGCCCGATCCCTTCCGCTGGGAATTATCGCCGTCCTGGCCCGAAAGACGGTCCGGAGTCTTACAATCGGCTCTGGGGACTATCGTCGCGTCTTGAGTTTAGCCAGCAACTGTTCCTTGTTGACCGATGTCTTCTCGGCAATCGGTGAATGTGGACTATTCGTTACAGCCTACGCCCCTGGCTATGAACGATCGCCCCTCCAGGGCGGGTTCCAATGCAGAGTCGTGTCGCGCGATGCAGATTCACAAGCGGGCGGGCGTGTGCTCGGCCGCAAGATGCCGAGGCATGTTCACGGCCGAGGGCCGTGAGACATGGCACCCGGCGGAGATTGGGCCGCCTTGAGGCGGGACTACGAACGGCGGACGTGCGATTACTCGTCCGACGCGTCGAATCACTCGGTTCGATGCGACTTCCGACGCCTGTGCGCGTTCCGGAGCGTCTGGGGCTGGAATCGGTTACATGGGCCGTTACGCGAGGCGGGCCGGGCAAATACAATGGTCTGGTCAGATGCCGGGCGGGATAGTCCGGCGAAGGTCAACGGGAGGATGCTCATTTCCGTGGGAGAACACGTGATGAACAGACTGGGAACATACAGGACGAGCATATTGTCATTGCTGATGGTGGCGGGAACGCTGGTCCCATGCCGCGCGCATGCTGCGGATCATGCGGTGATCGAGGTTTGCGGGGAAGCGGAAGCGGAGGTGATGTGGTTTCGCCCCGGCGCGGTGGTATTCACCGATCGTAGCTACAGGTTGGCGAATTTCCCGGAAGCTCTGGTTGGGGAGAAGTTCTTGAGGAGTTCGATCGACTCCACGGAGTTTGACGTGGTGCAAGGCGGCCGTCTGATCGTGGCAACCCCACACCCCATTGACGGCGCCGCGTCCCAGGTGGAGGCCCTCGAGGCCCAGGGGTTCGTGAGGATGCAGGAAGAGGCGTTCCAGTTGTTTGGGAGCAAGGAAATTGATCAGGTGCTTTTCTACGAAAAGCAAGCGACCTCCGGCGAATCCTATCGCCTTGGGAAATGGGTGGTGGTGCTGGGATTCGAGGATGCCCGATCCGCGAGAAACCGCACCCGTGCGGTTGATGAGAAGCCGTTCTTCGTCTATCCCGCCGACATTCCCAATACGGGAATGTTGTTTGTGGATCGCGAGAAGGAGGACCATTCCGGACACGGCAACAACTCGGTTGCCGAATGCCGGAACGGGGACATTGTCGCTTTCTACAGCGTAACCGGAACCGGCGCCGACGATTGGGATGGGCATGGCGCGGCGGGATGGTCGGAGTACCGACGTTCGATCGACGGCGGACTGAGTTGGAGCGACCCCGTTGTTTTCGACTATTCGAAGCGGATGCACGAGGGGAGCGAAGTGTGCTCGGCTCTGGTCTATTCACTCATCACATCGCCGGACGGCATTCTCGTCGCCACCGTGATACGGTATGCGAACGAGAGATGGGAGAAAAAACTGGCGCCCGTCTATTTTCTCAGCCGCGACCATGGGCACACGTGGCAGGGACCTCGCGAGTTTGACAAATCCGCCACCGTCGAGGATATCGCGTTTACGATGAACACCTCCTTTGTGCATGACGGCGAGATCTTCATTGTCTTCCGTGGCGGAAGTTCGAACATGACGCCTGGGGGACCTCAAACCCTGTGGGTCTCCGCTGACAACGGGGAATCGTTCCACCAACGGAGCACATTGCCCTTCGACACCGACTGCTACTACTGGGCCGCCGGCGCGCTCGACGACGGCAGGATCATCGTCTATACGTACGATGCCCATATCAGGAAAGACGATCGAACGGCTGAACAGAACATCCCCTACGTGATCAGCAAGGATGGCGGACGCACCTGGTCGGATGTGCAGACAACGCACTTCGCCAAGGGCATCCGCAATATGCAGCTTTCAGGAAAAGTCGGCGAATTCTACTTCATCCACGGGCGAAGCGGCAGCCAGCCACGGGACCTGGTCGGCGACGACCCCGGTCCAGGCAATTTCGTGCTTTACTCGTCGCGAGACGGCATCCATTGGGACGAAGGCATCGTGCTGATGAGCAGGCTGCAGACTCCCGGCGGAGGCGACTGCTATTCCGCCAACACAGTCATTGGCAAGTATGACCCTGCGACACCGGAAAGGCTCTTGATCCATTGCGACATCAGCTATTCAGGAGCCAAGACAAACATGCACCAATGGTGGGTTACGACGACCCCGTGGGCCTCCAGGTAGACGCTGCCGAGAGCAAGCTGAGCGACGCCGAGGGGGACAGGTGCATGTTTTCGGGCGACGTCTCGCGGCCGAATGCGCTTCCGAGCCGAAAGATGGACCAGTCCCCGCGGCGCACGAATCAGGGGCGGGACGGCCCTGCCACGGCGGTGGCGAGGGCGGGTTCGAGGAGTTGCTTCAGCCGGCGGCGGGCGGCGGCGTTCCAGGTGAAGGAATACTCCGCGCCAGGGTGAAGGAAATAGAGCACGAGTTCGTCGGGCGGCTTGCCGGTGATCGTTTCTACCGCCAGGGCGTAGACAAGAATCTGCATTTCGTAAGGGGCCGCGACGCGCTCGAGCGTGCTTTTGCTCGCGCGGTTCGTCTTGTAGTCGAGCAGATGCCAGCAACCGGCGGCGTCCTGGTAGAGGCAATCGAGGTAGCCTTGCAGATAAATGCCGCCTGCATCCCGGGCCGAATCGGGCGGCCAGCGGAGAAGGAACTCGAGTTCGCGATGGACCTGCCGGGCCGCGGCCAACCCGACGGCCCGGGGCGATCGCACGAAGCGCTGGATCATCGCGACCGCCTCACCGATCCCGCCGGAGTCGCCCGGCAGGTGCTCATCGGCCAGACGGGTGACGGCCGCATGGATATCGCCGGGGTTGACGAAGTCGGTCCGTTCGAGCACCGCGTGGACGAGGCTGCCAAGGCCGAGCGGATCGATGGCGGCGCGGGGCGTCGCGGCGTCGCCACTGAGGATCGACGAAAGATCAGCTTCCGTACTTTCGCCGATCGCGGCGACGTCGACCTGGTGAAGCACGCCGGATAGCCGCGAGAACGAGAACAGGCGGCGAGCCGCGGCGTCGGCCGGCACCGGATCGAGCGAGCCGATCGCGCGACGGCGCCGCCGGGCGGCGACCTGCAAGGCCTTTTGGGCGGTCTCGAGCAGATCGTGGCGCGGGGGACGCCGGGCCGCGTTGGACGCCAGCGCCGGAGCCGTCGTGGTCACGCGGACCTGCGGCAATTCGTAGCCTTCGGGAAGCGCCACCCGGAGTAATCCGGTGAGCGGGTCGAAGCGGCGGCAGAGCAGTTGCATCCAGGGTCCGCGGGCTTCGCCGAGAGCGATGACACTGCTGGACAGGATCAGATAGTCGGCGGCCCGCGTGGTGGCGACATACAGGAGCCGCACCAGTTCCGCCTGTTCCTCGGCTTTCTCGGTGAAGGCATGGAGATCGAAGCCCGAAGAGCCCTCGCGCATCCGCACACAGGGGCCGAGTTCGGGCGTGAAGGCCACGCTGGCGCTGGAGCCGAGCATGCGGCGGTCGAGGTCGGGCACGGCGACCACCGGGAACTCCAGCCCTTTCGCCTGGTGGATGGTCATCAGCCGCACGACATCGGTCGTTTCAGGATGCGTGGCGGCCAGCGGTTCGTCGGGCTGCCGGGCGACGAATTCGGAAAGCTGGGTGATGAAGTCGGCAAGCGTGAACATGCCCGGCCGGTCGAAGCTGCGTGCCTGGTCGATCAGTTTGTGCAGATTGGCCAGTTTTCTCGCACCCATGAACTCGGCCAGCAACACGGCGTCGTATCCGGTTCGCTCGAGGGCCCATTGAATGAGCGCGGCAACGGGGATGCGGTCTTTCAGCGCGCGCAGTTCGGCGAGCGTACGGGCGGCGAACTCGACGCGGCGACGCTGGGTCGCTGTCAGCTCGACAGGGGGCGGGCCGAAGAGCCCGGCCCCAAGTCCCTGCGGATGCCGGGCGAGCCAGAAGAGCGACTCATCCTCCAAGCTGAAGATCGGGCTGCGAAGTGCACCGACGAGACTGACTTCGTCGGCAGCGCTGGCGACAGCCCGGAGCAGATTTACCAGGTCGAAGACCTCCTGCTGGGCGTAGAACGCATGCCCGCCGACGAGGTAGTAGTCGACGCCGTGCCGCTGGAGCGCTTCCTCGTAGTATTGCACATCGGAGAGAGCGCGGAAGAGAATGGCCACGTCGCCCGGCCGGACGGCTCGCAGTCGCGGCGATCCGCGCGCGGCCGACTCGGCGTCGCCGACGAGCGGTTCACCGTCGTCGAGCAACTGGCGGATTCGGCGGGCCAGGAAATCGGCCTCGCGACGGCGGAGCCGTTCAACCTGACCGCTCCGAGTTTCCGGTTCGTCATCGGCCGCCCAAAGGAACTCGATCGCCGGCTGGCTGGCGAGCGCGGGCCGTTGAGGCACAAGTGGATCGTATTCGGGTGCAAATTCGTCGCAGAACAGCGCGTTGACGAAAGCGAGGATCGCTCCCTGGCTGCGGAAGTTGAGCGACAGCGGCAGGCGTCCCTCCGGCGGCGTCGCCTCGCGGAGTCGCTGGAAGACGTGTGGATCGGCGCCGCGGAAGCGGTAGATCGACTGCTTGTAGTCGCCCACGAAGAACAGCCGGTCGCGGTCGAGCGCCCGGCCGGAAAGGGCTTCGATCAGTTCCACCTGGAGAGAATCGGTATCCTGAAACTCGTCGACCAGCAGCAGCGCGGTCTGAGAGGCCAGGCGTCGCCGGAGATTCTCCTGTTCCGGGGCGGCGAGCAAATCCCGGGTGCGAATGAGCAGGTCGTCGAAATCGAGCGATCCAAGCTGCTGTTTGCGGGCATCGTAGGCCTCGACGATATCCTCGGCAAGAGCCAGCAGCCGCAGACCCGTTTCGGCCGCGGCCTGAGCCGACGACGGATCGAACTCAATCTGCGGCCGCGCGGCGTCGATCGCGCGGCGAAGCGCGGCGGCCGCGTCGCGGAACTCAGCATATGCTTGTTCGCTCGGCCAGGCCTTCTGGCCGCCACCGCTCTCGACCTTGGCGCACTGGCGAATCTCGGAGAGCAGCGCGAGCGGATCGGCGGCTGCGGCAAGCGCCGCCAGCGCGTCGCGCAGGCGGAGGCACCGCTCGCGCATCGGCTCGCTGTGCGGCTCACAGCGGCCGAGAACGTGCAGCACGGCCTGCACTTCGGGCGAGCCGGCGATGTCTGCCGTTGCCGCCGGCAGGATTGCATGACGCCAGTGGTCGTGCCATCGCGCCACGAGCGTTTCGGGTGTCACACCGCGCCACTGGGGCCAGTCGATCTTGTGGCGCTGCTGGACAAGCCCAATGACCATTCGCCGCAGCTTCTCCAACCCGAACTCGGCCGCCAGGCCGAGCACTGTCTCATCCTGCGCAACGAGCCGGCTCCGCAACTCGTCGTCGAGCGTTTCCAGGAGGAGCGTCTCGGCGAGAGCCTGTTCGAGGATCTGGAACTGCGGATCGAGCCGCGCTTCGCTGGCCAGGGCGCGGAGCAGTTTGCCGCAGAAGGAGTGGATGGTGCTGATGCGGGCGGAATCGAGCTCGCGAATGAGGTTCTGCCAGTAGGCGGCCTGGCCCGGAGGCGATTCGAGCGCCCGGCGCCGGCAGGCGGCGCGGATTCGCTGCCGCATTTCCCGCGCCGCTCGCTCGGTGAAGGTGATGGCCACCAGTTCGTGAATGCGCGCGGGGGACGCGTCGCCGTCGGGCGGGGGTTCCAGTTCGGCCAGGAACCTCTCGGTGAGGACGAAGGTCTTGCCACACCCGGCACCGGCCGACAGCGCGACCGAGACACCGCGCGCCGCGAGCGCCCGTGCCTGCTGCTCGGTCAGCCCTCGTCGCTGGTCAACGGCCATCGTTTCTCCAGGGCGCGGACTTGCTGGATCCGGCAGATGGTGCTGTGGGGACATTTCCGAGTGCACTCATCGTCGCGGCTGAAGACCGGGAATTGGCCGTTCTGCATGCCGTCGACCAGCCGGCCGATGGTGTTGAGAACCTTCGCACGGAGCGCTTCCCAATCTGGATCGGAGCGCGGGCCGCTGTCATCGGCGTCGCCGAACTTCAGGGCCTGCTTGAGCCGGAATCCCTGATCGAGGACCGCCCAGTATCCGGCTTGCCAGGGCTGCGCATTGCGGCCGGCCAACAGCTTCTCGGCGGCGATTGCATAGAGCGGCAACTGGAGTTTCGTGCCGGCCAGCGCCTCCTCTTTGTCGAATCGGACGGTGCTGCCCGACTTGTAGTCGATGATGTTGAAAACGGACCGGCCGCCGACCGAGCCCAGATCGATGCGGTCGATCCGCCCAGAGATGCGGATCGTACGGCCGCCGGCGTTCAACTCGAGCGGCTCCTCGGTCGACGGCGGCTGGCCGCAGCCGGGCTGACCGAACGACACCTCAAACCACGCGGGCCGCGGCGGCTCGGCGCAGCCAGGCCACAAACGGTCGTACGCCTCGTGCTGCGAGCGGTAGGCTGCCGCGGCGCGGAGCCATACCCGGCGATCGATCTCGGCCATGGCTTTCTCGAGCGGGGTATCGGCGGCCTGCGCTGCAAGGCCGGCGAGTGCCTCATCAAGGATTTGGACACATTCCGCCTCGCTCACGCCGGCTGGCGAAGTGGGGCTGCCGTGCCGGCGGTTGAGCCGTTCGTGGAGCCGCGCCAGTGCTTCGTGGATCATGCGGCCGCGGGCCAGGTGATCGACAGCCAGGGCAATTTCCTCCAAGGGCTCAACTTCGAGTACGCGATCGAGATAGAAGCGGAAGCCGCAGGTGGCATAGCTCTCCAGTTCGGTCGCGCTGAAGGTCCGCTCCGGGCCAAAGCGCTCGGCCAACTCGCGGCGAATGTCGCTTCCGAGGAGCATCCCTTCGGCCGGTCCAAACGTCTTGCGGTTCTGCCGGGCGACGACGCAATGCAGTCCGGCAAGCAAGTTCTCGGCACAGTCGGCCAGCCGCGGCTCGCCGAGGAGCGACGCCAGTTCCGCCGTTCGCCCTTCTTTGGCGGCAGCCACCGATTTGATCCGCAGGTCGGCGTCGCAGAGCAACTCGCCGTCGGCGGGAATGGGGCTCAGATCGGCCACCACCGTGCGGCGAATTCGCCCTTCGCCGCAGGATTGCTCCACCTCCTCGAGATACGGGCTGGGCGAGAGGGGCTGCGCGGCGGCATCGAGCGCCGGGTAGCTGAACCAGAGGCGCTGCGAGGCGCGCGTGGCGGCTTCGTAGAACCGCAGCATTTCATCGCGGTTCCGTTCGCCCCGCGGCACGAGCGACAGGCCGCCGTGCTCGGACAGCGATTGCTGTTCCGCCTCGCCGTAGAGCCGATCCTGGCGTTCGGGCTGCGGAAATGACTGCTCGCTCAGACCGGCGAGGAAGACGTAGGGGATGCGGAGTGCCCGCACGCTGGCAGCCGAGAGGATGCGGACTCGTCCCGCCTCGTCGCCGCCGGAATCCATTTCGACGCTGCGGGCGACTTCGAGCAGCGTCTCGAGGGCTTCGCGACGATCCAACAACACGCTCCTGCCACCGAGCCAGAGCGACAATTGGCGGCTCGACGCGGCCACTTCCTCGAGCTGCTGCCAGGCCGCGCGATCGGAGACGCGGGCATGCTGAAAGGAGGGCTCACCGGCCGCCATGGTTTGCGGCTCTTCGGCAACGACTTGCAGCAGGCCAGTCTCGAGGGCCAACTGCCGCCACCCGGCCATCCAGTCGCTGAGCGTACCGCGCTGGGGCAAAGCGGCCATCACTTCACCGAGCTGCCGGAGCAGGTCATAGGAAACGCGCATTTCGCTGAGCCGCCTGGCGGAAGACTCGGAACAATCGCCCCGGTCGGCGTGGCGGCGGATGAAGCGTTCCAAGGCGCCCAGCAGTTCGTCGCGCCCGCGGGGGATCTGCAGGCGGTGGATTATCCGCTCGACCGCGACGGCTGCGCGACCATTCTGCCACGCGGGCCACTGCGGTCGAAAATAACTGCTGGTGAGGACCGCCAACAGTCGGCGGAAGGGCCAGTCGTCGAGGTCGAGCCGCACCAGCCCGACCAGCGCCGCCAGAGCGGTCGAACGATCGAGCGTCGGACGCGACTCGAGCGCCACTGGGACGCCCAATCGAGTAAAGACCTCGCGGATCAGCGGATCGACGTCATGTAGTGTGCGGAAGACGACCGCGATGTCGTGCGGTCGCACGGGCCGGCCGCCCTGGGTTTCATCGCCATGGGTCAAGAGCCGCTTGATCCGCCGTCCGATGAGTTCGACTTCGCCCAGTTGACGCGATGCTGCGAGGATTTCAAACCGCTCGAGGTCGCGGGCCGGTTCAGCGGCCGACGGTGCTGCGAAGAGCGTGCGCTCGAGGTGGTCCATGGCGGGCCAGTCGGTGCTGTTCGGGCGAGGAACAAGCTGTTCGACGAGTCCCGGATGCCGGCGCCGCAGTTCGTCGAGCGTGTGCCACGGCCGTTGGAAGAGGTCTTCGCGGCCGGGTTCGGCCTCCAGCGGCAGCGAGATCCACAGTTCCTCGCTGCGCGCGGAGAGCAACTCGAGGATTTCGTGCTGGGGCGGGGTGAAGTCGGTGAAGCCGTCGGCAACAACGAGCCGCAAATGCCGGTACGGACCAAGGGCCCCTTGCCGGGCAAGCTCCCTGGCCCACCAGAAGCGACCCTCGGCATCGTAGAGGCGGTGCGCGTTGAGACAGTTCTGGTAGGCCTCGTAGACGGCGAGGAACTCGGCGTCTTTGGCGGTTATGCCGCGTGCTTCGCATGCCGCGCGAAATCGCTCGGGCCAGATATCGAGCCGCTTGAGCTCGGCGATGAAAGCGCCGAACAGATCGACGAGCCCACCCGTTCGCGCGATCGCGCGGAAATGCCTGAGCCGCCCCGCCGCGAGCTCTTCGCCGATCAGGGCACGGAGGAGCTGCCGTTTCATGACCGCACTGAGCGGACGCACGGCGTCGGGTGCGAGGTCGAGCAACTGATCGGCAAACTGGGCAAACGTGACCACGCCCGGCGTGAAGCACGCGCGGAGGCTATCCTCGAGCAGCGACAGGCGGATCTGAGTGGCCGCCCGCCAGTGCGGCGACAGCCACAGGGTGGAGCGGGGTTCCTGGCGTGCGAGGGCCGCCCGGTAGCGCTCGAGCAGTCGGGTGGTCTTGCCCGATCGCGCGGGGCCTGTCAGGGCAATTACGCGTTTCGGGCCCGCCGGCATGTCATCCCCACCGTGGGAGTGCCTGAGCGGATCGGGGGCCAAGCCATCGACCTTCCTGGGTTCGGTGTGCCTCGAAGCCGCTGGCCCCATGTTGGCTGCTGCTGGATTCGAAATCGGAAGTCACTGTGGCAGAGCGAGTTGTGCTGCAGAACCACATTCTGGCGGGCTGCGGAGGACTCTGTCAAGGAAATCGTGTTAGAAGCGCAAGAACATCAGACCTTCTCACTCCTCCATGGTGGGGCTTGCGTCTCAGCCGGGCGTTTCCTACAACACTATTGCTGCGCCGAAGTGGCGGAATTGGCAGACGCGCTAGGTTCAGGTCCTAGTCCTCGTAACAGGGGGTGGAGGTTCGAGTCCTCTCTTCGGCACGTTGATATCAAAGGACTTACGGCGAGTGGCCGTGAGTCCTTTTTTCGTTTTGTCTGTCGTTCTTTCGGGCGTTTGTTACGGCTGACCGCCTCGGCCCGCGGCGGCCCGCGGCTTGGCGCTTGTTGAGCGCGCCGGGAGAATTAGGGCTTTGCCCTGGAGCGGCTCTGGCCAACTGAGGGGCCGCACCGGGCGGAGCTTCCCCGCAAACCTAAGGAATCTATGGCTCCTCAATTCATCTTCGAGATGCGGTCGGTGAGCAAGTCCTACGGCGAGAAGGTCGTGCTCCGGGACATCAGCCTGTCGTTCTACTACGGGGCCAAGATCGGCGTCGTGGGGGAGAATGGCGCGGGCAAGTCGACGCTGCTGCGGATCATGGCGGGGATCGACCGCGATTTCGACGGCACGGCGAAGCTGGCCAAGGGCATGACAGTGCGCTACGTGGCCCAGGAGCCGGAGTTGGATCTCGACCTGACGGTCCGGGAGAACCTGCGGCAGGCCGTGCAGCCGATCCAGGATCTCGTGGATCGGTTCAACGAGATCTCCGCCCTGATGGCCGATCCGGGGGCGGACGACGACCTGGACAAGCTGATGGACCAGATGGCCCAGCTTCAGGAGCAGATCGACGCCCGCGGCGGCTGGGAAATCGACCGCATGATGGATATCGCCTCGGATGCGCTCGTGCTGCCGCCGGACGACGCTCCGGTCCGGCAGCTTTCGGGAGGGGAGCGGCGCCGCGTGGCGCTCTGCAAAGCGCTATTGGAGAAGCCCGACCTGCTTCTGCTCGACGAACCCACCAACCACCTCGACGCCGAGACGGTGCAGTGGCTGGAGCAGACGCTGCGCGATTATGCGGGGACCGTGATCATCGTCACCCACGACCGCTATTTCCTCGACAACATCACGCGGTGGATCCTGGAACTGGAGAACAGCCGGGGATTGCCGTTCGAGGGTAACTACTCGTCGTGGCTTGCGCAGAAGGCGGAGCTTCTGCGGGTGATCGAGAAGAAGGAGACACAGCGACAGAAGGTGCTGGAGCGCGAGCTGGAATGGATCCAAAAATCGCACCAGGGACGGCGGCAGAAGAACCAGGCTCGCATCAAGTCGTACGAGCAGTTGGCGGCGCAGGAAATCGATTCGAAGAGCGAGACGATCATCCAGATTGCCCCGGGCTCCAGACTGGGCGAGAAGGTGCTCGCCGTGAAGAACGTGGGCAAGAGCTATCCCATGAACGGCGACACGCTGCGGCTGATGGAGGGCTGCACGTTCGAAGTGCCGCGGGGCGCGGTGGTGGGCATCATCGGCCCCAACGGAACCGGCAAGACAACGCTCTTCCGCATGATCACCGGGCAGGAGAAGCCCGACGCGGGGACGATCGAACTCGGCCCGACCGTCGAGCTCTCCTACGTGGACCAGCACCGCGACGCGCTGGACGACGAGAAGACGGTCTTCGAGGAGATCACCGACGGCCGGGACAAGATCGAGTTGGGCAGCATCTCGATCAATTCCCGGGTATACGTCGCGCGGTTCAATTTCCGCGGCCCTCAGCAGCAGAAGAGGGTGGGCGAGTGCTCCGGCGGCGAGCGAAACCGGATCCACCTGGCGAAGATGCTGCGGCGCGGCGGCAACCTGCTTCTGCTCGACGAGCCCACCAACGACCTGGACGTGAACACGATGCGGGTGTTGGAGCAGGCGTTGATCGATTTTCCCGGCTGCGCGCTGGTGATCAGCCACGACCGGTTCTTCCTGGACCGGATCTGCACCCACCTGTTGATCATGGAGGGGAACGGCAAGACGCGCTGGTTTGAGGGGGATTTCACCGACTACGAGCAGGCTGTATTGGCCGAGAACCCCGATCGCGTCGCGCACCGCCGCAACAAGTATCGCCGCCTCACGCTGCGCTGACGGATCACGCCGGCGGGCAGGCGATCGCACTGTCGAGCAATGGAGCTTCGAGCAAGGGACGGCCGCCGCGGGAGGCGATTCGACTCCAGACGGCGGCGGCCCGATGATCGCTCGGCTTTTCGGATCGATCAGCCATGATTTGGCGACGGATGACTTCCGTCCGGCTGACGAAGATTGTCCGAGGCCGGGTTGCGAACATCACCGGCCGCATGGCGGCCGTGCTGACGGCGGACGATCAACAGACTTCCTTGAACTTGCTCTGCGGAGCGCCGCAAACGGGGCATTTGTCGGGGGCCCCGCCGACGTGGGTATGCCCGCAGACATCGCAGACGTAGATGGCGGCGGGGGCGAGATCCTTGCCCGTCTCGAACGTCTCCAGCGCGTTGGAGTAGAGGTCGAAATGCGTTTTCTCGACCGCGTTGGCGTTGCGGAAGGAGACCATTGCTGCCTTGTGTCCTTCGGCTTCCGCTTCCTGAATGAAAGCGGGATACATTTGCTGAAACTCGTGTCCCTCGCCCTCGATGGCGGCCTGGAGATTCTGCTTCGTGTCGCCGACGCCCTTCATCACCCGGAGGTGGGCGTGGGCATGGACCGTCTCCGCAGCGGCGGCCGCGCGGAAGAGCTTGGCGATCTGGGGATAGCCTTCGGCATCTGCCTTGGCGGCGAAGGCGAGGTACTTGCGATTCGCCTGGCTTTCACCGGCAAACGCGGCTTGAAGATTGTCTTGGGTTGACATGGCGTGATGCTCCTTTGGTTCGGGGGTCGATGTGGTTGATAGGGGTGCCGTGATTTCAGGCGGGCGCCAGCCGATTCCGGCGTACTTGATTCCAGTCAACTCGGCCATTTCCCGCTTCCAGGTCGTGACGTCGCCAGGGTTGAATTGGGAAAGATGCGTGTGGCCACAGGCACGGGCCATGACCTTCATCAGTTCGACCGAGGCGGTCAGGAAACGGGCGAGCCGCGCCGACGCCTCGTCGATGTTGAGCCGCGCCCGAAGTTCTTCCTTCTGGGTGGCGATTCCGGAGGGGCAGTTATTGGTGTTACAGATCCTCGCGGCAACGCAGCCCATGGCTTGAATGGCCGCGTTCGCGATGGCGATGCCGTCCGCACCAAGGCAAAGGGCCTTGATGAAGTCGGCTGGGGTCCGCAGCCCGCCCGTAATGATCAGCGTGACTTCGGAGCGACCTCGCCGATCAAGGTGGTTGCGGGCCCGCGCCAATGCGGGAATGGTGGGAACGGAGATGTTGTCGCGGAAGAGAAGGGGCGCCGCACCGGTCGCTCCTCCCCGCCCGTCGAGGATGATGTAGTCGACACCGGCTTCGAGGGCGAAATCGATGTCGGCCTCGATGTGCTGGGCCGACAGCTTCATGCCGACGGGGATACCGCCGGAGAGCGCCCGTACACGATCGGCAAAACGGAGAAAATCTTCCGGACGGATCAAGTCGGCGAATGCGGGGGGCGAGATCGCCGATTTTCCTGCGGGCAGCCGGCGGATTTGAGCGATCTTCCCTTGAACCTTGTCGCCGGGAAGGTGGCCGCCGGTGCCGGTCTTCGCCGCCTGGCCGGCCTTGAAGTGAAAGGCCTGCACCTGCGCGAGCAACTGCTCCGAATATCCGAACCGGGCCGATCCCAATTCGAAGAAATAGCGGGAATTGGCTGCCTGTTCCTCGGGCAACATTCCGCCTTCGCCGGAACAGATGCCGGTGCCCGCCAGTTCGGCGCCCCGAGCGAGGGCGACCTTTGCCTCCTCGGACAAAGCCCCGAAGCTCATGTCGGAGACGAAGATCGGAATCTCCAGCCGCAACGGTCTTCGCGCTTGCGGGCCGATGAGCAGATCGGTGCCCACCGGAACATCGTCGGCAAGCGGCCTGCCGGCCAACTGGGCCGGGAGAATCTGAATGTCGTCCCAACGGGGCAGCGTGGGCGGCGGGACACCCATCGCGCCCATGGGGCCGTGGGAGCCGACCACGGCCAGTCCGTCGCGGGCCAGGGCGTGGATGAGTTCGAGAGTTGGCTCGACCGCGGTGTTGCGGACGGCCGCGGTGGATGGCGAGACCGAGGCGGTCGCAGGACTCTCGGTGGGAGTCCCCGCGGGCGCCAGGGAGTCCTCCTCGGGACCATCGCCGGCCAGACGCTCGCAGAG
>JAXGPP010000028.1:0-90355 GCA_040766885.1 Thermoguttaceae bacterium
CATACACATAGTTCACGCCCCAGCGGCCGAACCAGCTACCGTCGGCCTCCTGCGACGACCGCAGATAAGCCACCGCTCGATCGACGGCCGGGTCTCCCAAACGCCGCCCGAGCATCCCCAGCGCTTCGATCACCCGGCCCGTCAGGTCGGGTGTGCTGGGATCGATCATCGCGTTGTGGTCGGCAAACGGCACGTGGCAGAGGAACCGGCGGTTGTTGTTGCGGTCAAACGCGCCCCAGCCGCCGTCGTCGTTCTGCATCGCCACGAGCCAATCGAGCCCGCGGCGGATCGCGGTGGCCGTCCGATCCAGTTGCACCACGCGGAGGTGGGCCTGCTCGGCCTCGCTCTCGCCGCTCTCACTCACCAGCCGAAGCTCCGGCGTCGGCGGCGACTCGTCAAACTGCTCCCGAAGCGCCATCAGCACCATCGCCGTGTCGTCGTTGTCCGGGTAGTAGTCGTTGTGGAACTCAAAGCACCAGCCGCCCGGCTCCGCATCGACCGTTTCCGACCAGTCGCCCGAGCGATATACCTGCTGGTCCAGAAGCCAGTCAACCGCCCGCCCGACGGCCACATCCTTGACCCCCAGGCCGTTGCCGCGGAGCGCCCGAACGGCGATTGCCGTGTCCCACACGGGCGACTTGCAGGGCTGCAGCCGCGCCGCGCCCGTTGCCGGATCCCGCAGCACCAGATCCTCCAGTTGCTTGCGGCAATAGGCCACCTCGGGCGAGTCGTCGCGATATCCGAGGCATCGCAGCGCGATCAGGCTCCACACGATGGGCGGGTAGATGGCTCCGGGTCCGTCGCTCCGCTCGAAATGATCGAGCATCCAGCGCTTCGCCGCGTCCAGCGCGCGAAGGCGCAGCGGGAGGAGTCCCTTGCGCTGGCAGAACTTCAACCCCTTATCGACGGTGCGGAAAAAGCGATCCCAACTCAAGAGCCCTGTGTCACCCTTCAAACCCGGACACCTGAGCGGCGGCCAATCCTCGGGCTCGTTGAGAAACAACTCGCGGATGCCGCGGCCGGCCTCGATCTGCCGCACCGGCTGGTAGGCCGAAATGATCGACAGCGGCACGACCATCGTCCGCGACCACGCGCTCATCGCGTACAGGTTCAGCGGAAACCACTTCGGCAATAGCACGATCTCTGCCGGAACCGCCGGGCACTGGTCGTAAGAAATCTGTCCCAACAGCGCAAGATAGAACCGCGTGAAGCTGTTCACCGCGTCAGCGCCGCCATGGGCCAGGATCGCCCGGCGGGCCCGCTGCATGTACTCGGCGCTCGGGCTGTGGCCGGTCAGTTTCAGCGCGAAATACGCCTTTACGCTGCCGCTGATCTCGACATCGCCGCCCGGATACATCGCCCAGCCCCCGTCGGGCAACTGCTGCTCGATGAGGTACTTCGCGGCCTGCTGTGCCAGTTCGCTCTGTTCCAGGCCCAGGTAGGCCAGGAGCAGGATCGTCTCACTCTCGAGGATCGTGTCCCCTTCAAGCTCCGCGCACCAGTAGCCATCCTGGTGCTGCTGGCCCAACAGCCAGCGGCGCGTGCGGAGTATCGCGCGGCGGACTGAACCCGCCAGGTTGCTCGCGATGGGAGTGTCTTCGTCAGCAGCCACAACGCGGAAACGCGGTTGCCCGTCCCGGAAACGGACGGCACGATGGGCGAGAGAGTTCATCAGATCGATCGTCCTGGATCTTGCGGCGGTCTTCCTTGACACGCGAGCCGGCCGTGCACCGGCTGAGCTAGCATAGGCAATCCCCCGTCCACGGGCAAGATCATTCGAGCCTCGCCTACGCACTCCGCGGGGGCGATGCTAGCTCGTGTCCTGTGCTTGATTTGATCGCCGTGCAGTGGTTCAACCGCGCTGGCGGCTATCGGTCTTGCCGTACGTTCGGCCGAGCCAGGCCGATCGAGTTCTTTCAACTGGGGCAAGCTTCCATCTCGTCTGCTAGGGCTGAAGTGCAAAGGCCACGCCACGGGCAAGGGCCGGCAGTACCACCGTCCCGTGATTCGCTCCTTCGTACTCAACGTAGCAGACACCAAGGTCCCCCAGAGAGCCGCGCAGTCGCTCGCACATCTCCCGTGCGCTGCCCGCCATGCGTCGCTTCACGCGCAACTCCGCATGCTCAGGGGTATCGTGAGGCGCCGGCTGCTCCTCGAGTCCTCCGACACCCACGAATAGCCTGGGTTTCGCCGCCAAACCTGTGCCCGATGCCTTGTTGCTGAAGGCCCGCTCGGCATCAAGCACCGCGCCATTGGCCCACCAGATGGACGGACTGATGGCGACATAGCCATGAAACGATTCGGGCCGCTCAAACAATGCGTAGAGCACGAACACGCCTCCGAACGAATGTCCCAGCAACGTCTGGCGTCGGCGATCGACCGAATAAGCCTGTTCGACGGCCGGCTTCAGTTCATCCACAATGAACGCGAGGAACAGGGCGCAACCGCCGCATTCAACCGCCGCCAACTCGCGTGCGTTAGACTCGATCCACGCGAGCGGCGCGGGCAGCGTCAGGTCCAATGATCGGCGGAGCCGGCGCTGCTGGCGGTCTTCGTCCGGATAACCGATCCCGACGATAAGTGCGTTGAGTTCGCCCCGGTTTTGCTTCTGGGCCGCGGCCAGGACGATCGGGAAATGGTCATTGGCGTCGGTGTGGTAGAGGACCGGCCAACCGTGCTCCGGCGGCTCGCCCGCGGGAACGCCGACGAAAATCCGGTAGCGGAGTCCCGATGCCGAGGCGACGTCGAACTGCTCGGTGCCCGGCAGCGTGACGGCCGGCGCTTCGGTGCGGTCGAAGAGAACATGACCCCGATCGCCCCTTGACGCAGACACGCCCTGTTGGGCGTCCGATGCCGTGGCGATCGCGCAGTTCACGATGCAGCAGGAGACTGTCGCGATGAATGACAGCCGGCGGACACGTCGTGCCAGTGTTCTCATGGCCGTAGCGAATCCGGAGTCAACGGATGCGAGTACTGCGTGGTCGCGCGTCTTCTGGAAAAGAAGCGTCGATAGGACAGGGCGTAGCCGGTGTAGACCAATAGCAGCGAGGCGATGGTGGCAAGCGTGGCGATGATTTTGCCCGTCACGCCGAATGCGGCTCCCGTGTGCAGGAAGCGAATCCAGATCCGCGCCCGCAATCCGGCACTTCGATCCTCGAGCCGAATCGCCCGGAGTATCTCGCCCGTGTAAGGGTCCATTTCGATCGGAATATTGGCCCGATTCGGCATGTGGTCCGGCAGGGTGACCGACAGCTTGACCGGCCCGGTTGCATCCGCGGCGAGTGGATCGGCGAGCGGCAGGCGGATCGATGTCCAGCCGGGAAAGGCCGCCTCCACCTTGGCCAGGAGGGCCTCGGCAGGCAGGCGTTCGCTTCCGGTCGGCGGGACCGGCACCTCGACCGGCGGGACGAGCGTCATACGGAAGTCGCGGAATTCAGGCGGCGTCTCGCCGGCAAGCCGAAAGACGAGATCGTGGGCCCACCCAAACGAGATGACCACGCCGGTCGCCGCCAGCACCAGCAGAACCGGAAGGCTCCAGAATCCGATCACGTTGTGCCAGTTGAAGTCACGGGCCTTGCCGCGGGCTTTCCCCTTGAAAAGCAGCCGCAGCTTCAGCGTGCGAAGCGTCCAGCGCTTCGGCATCCACAGGTAGATCCCGCTGAGGCCGAGGATCACGAGCATCAGGTTGCCGACGCCCGTGATCCATCGGCCCACGGCCCGCCCGCTGCCGCCGAGCGCGAGCCAGCGGTGAACCTCTTCCAGGAAGTGAAACGCATCGTGCAGCGTGCCCGCTTGCGATGCCCTCAACTCGCCGGTGTAGGGATTGACGTACAGGAGGCCGTCGCGCCCGGCAAACACCTGATACGCTTGCCGCGGGTCGCGCTCGACAACGAGTTGATCCGCGCCAAAGTCCGGAAACTCTCGCCTGACAATCGTTCGCAGTTCAGCGACTGTCAGCGGCGACCGGCCCTCTTCCGGCCGGCCAATCCTTGCCGCATCGCGATCGCGCCAGGCAAGAATCTCCTCTTCAAACGCAATGGCCACACCGGTAATCGACATCACCGCAATCACGATCCCGGCCAGAAGGCCGAGAACCAGGTGCGACCAGAATATCGTGGATCGTATCGTCATGGCGGTCGGGTGTCGTCGTGTCAGTCGGAAACGACCGTGCGCGCCTCGCCGCCGGCACGCGTCCAGCTTGCATGCCAGACGGCCCGGTCCACCGTATCCGAAACCGAACGCACGCTGCCGTCAGCCAGACCTACGTTCACCGTCCCCGGGTGGTAGCTTCGAGATCCGGTGACCTTATTGGAGCGGAAGACCAGGTCGGGCACCGGGCTGTTGGGCGTCAATCGGCCGTTCATCACGGGGCCGTTGGGAACACTGCCCCGCAGCCAGTACTGGTTCCTCGAGCCGTCCCAGCCCGTGATATACGAGGTAACGGCATTGACATCCCCCGTATCGGCCGCGGCGACCACTGCCGAGTCGAGCGATGAGACCGTGGCGCGGTACTTCCGCGGGTCTTGCAGCGGCGTGGGGGACGATGGCCCCTCACCAACGCCAATCGTCGTCTCGGCGAAGACGATGGTGTTGCTTGTGCCGTCGCGCAGGCTGGACATCCTGATCGTGGCGCCGACCCAGCACAACCCGTCCGAGGGCATCCCGTTGCCGGGGTGAAACACCCCATCCAAGCCGCTCCCCTGATTGAACGCGTAGCTGATGCCGGCGATGGGTATGACCGCGCCCGATGGCATCGTCAGGTTATGAAGTTCCGCCCCCAGGTCGCTCGGGCATTCAAACGTGGCGACTTGCGTCTGCGCGGCGGCGCGCAACTCGCTCGGAAGATCGGCCAGCGCCGGATGCCCCATGTAGATCTTGAAGTCGATCAGGTCCTGCAGATTCGCCTGTTCCATGAACGGCAGCAGCTTGGCGAACGGCGAGTAATCGCTCGGATACCCGCCGGGCCAGGACCACCCGTTGTTGGGAAACGCCTCTCGGTAGGTCGACGCGTAGTTGTGCAGGGCCAGCCCGAGTTGGCGAAGGTTGTTGCTGCACTGGCTGCGGCGCGCGGCCTCGCGCGCCGCCTGGACGGCGGGCAGCAGCAGCGCAATGAGGATGCCGATGATCGCAATGACCACCAACAGTTCGATGAGTGTAAACGCCGAGCGCGGATTCCGGTTCATGGAACATCTGTCTCCAGCCATGTGGGGCAGGGAAGGGGCGAATCGGCTGGCGTTCGATACAGGACGTATCTTGGCTGGCTGGGACATATCTGAGACTGAGTCTCAGTCTTAACAGTTTAGCAAGATCTTCCCAGCCTGCAAGAGGCATTTCCAAAACACCACCACCTGACGCCTCAGCCCGCCCCACCGCCAAAGCCCGAAGCGTCAGTGGCCCACCACCACCAATCCGCAGGACGAGTTTTCAACCCGTCTCCACCTGCTTTCGCACCTGCGTGCTACGCATGCGCCGACGAAACAAAATCGCCGATCGCGCCTGTAACACGCGCCGGCTCCTCCCGCTGAATCCAGTGCCGCGCCTCCTCGAGCCAATGGAGTTTCGCGTCGTCGCAAAGCGTTTGCGACGCCTCGGCCAGGCCAGGCTCCTCAGTCGGATCCTGTCTTCCAAACAGGATCAGCGTCGGCACAGTAACTCTCAACTTCAGCGATCTTGACGAGCGCCGCGCCAAGGCGCGGTAGTAGTTCAGCATGTAAGTCAGCGTCAATGAGCGTTCCCCCGATTCTTGACTCCCATCTTCTTTTCCTTCGTCTTCTCTTCCCTCCCCCGCGGGAACCAGCAAACGGGCTGGATGTCGTTTGCGAAGCGACCTTGCCCGCTGCGAATCCCATGGCCCCACGCCATCACGGCCCCAAGCCAACCTTTGGCACGCGATCCAGAGCGTATGGTCCGAGGACCTGCTCCCTGTCGTGGTTTCTGGCATCTGCGATTGTGAAGAACTTCTTCAGCAGATCGAATGGCACTTCCTCAGACAGAAACCACACCTGTCGATCCGCAAATATCACATGAAAACCTCCGGCGTGGCAACTGGAGATGCCTTTCCCGTCCGACGCGTTGATCGTCTGGGGCATGGTGCGGATATCGAAATCGCCGGGTGCTGGCCAAGGAATGCCAGATGCCCGCACTTCCACGATGAGGATGATGTCAGGGGGCAGATCTCTCATCAACTTCGGGGGCTCATTTGCGTCGCCAAACGCGGTTCCCGGCCCGGTGATTGCCAGCGCGATGGCATCCGGAACAGCTTCGTTCGCGGTCGGTTCGGAATAGGAGTGGAAGTCACCTGGCTTCGCATAGGAAAAGAATCTGTAGCGTTTCGACCCACCTGTGTTCACAGAAGAGTACCACGGCTCATCGAACTTCACCGTATCACGCACTCCGGCCATGAAGAACAAGAGCGTGCACCGCCAGCTATAAAGAGGCTCGCCGTCGCCGTTGGACGTGTAGGAAGCCGATCCCTTGGGCAACGGCTCGCGCCGCATCGTGAATGGCAAGTGCCCATCCCGCCACGATGCATTTTGACTCAACGAGCCCGTCGAAGAGCCCCGAGACAAAGGTTCAAGACGCTCGAGAGCGAGCGTCGCGTCGGTATAACTGTAGTTCTCAAGACCCATCACGATCTCGAGAAACTTCTGCGTCGTTTCTCGTCGCATTTTCCGCTGGCTTGCGGCCCGACAGAGGTGGATTGCCACAGCTGACGCGGCCAGAATGCCAATCGAGAGCACGCACACCCACTTCATGCTTGGCCGACGCCAAACGCGGCATCGCGCCCTGCTACGGTCCGTCGACAATCCACTATCATGCTCCGGGATCACAGGATTTTCTCCTACCACCCGACATCCTGTGCTGGGGAGACACTGAGAAACATTGCGGTTCTCATGGAACAAGCCGAGGAGGCGGCCCACACTCCGCTCCTGACGTCCGCTCCATCATGCAAGTGATCTCCCACCTGTCAAGGCGTAACCACAATCCTCTGGCTGGAGCGAGAACGGCAATCTCACTTCGTCAATTTGCCCGAATCCAATTGGTGTAAATCACCGCCGATCACTGTTCCCCTCGAACCGCATAGCCCACTCTCGCCCCGAGCCGATCTCATCCTCCCGCCCCGCGCGCTGCCGCCGAGATCGAGTCCCCCCTCCCTCTGTGCTCTCTGTGCTCTCTGTGGTTCGCTTCTTCTTTCTGCTCCTCTCATCCACCCATCCCCCTCTCTCCCCACCTTTCAATTTGCAGTTTTCAATTCTCAATTTCCATCTTTCAATTCCGCCCTCCCGCCAAAAAATCTCTCTGCTCCCCCCAAGATTTCCTCTTGCGATCTAGGCCACGCTTACTATACCTTAGTTCATGTACTGGCCCGCGCCGGTTGACGCGGCCAAATCACACCATCACATCTCCAGATCGAGATCCAACCCTATGCCCGCCGCCGCAGGCGGCGCTTGAAACCAATGTCTGACAATTTGAACCAGCCTCTTTCGGCGCAGGCCATGCGCTGCCGCCACGCTCCCCCTGCGCGCGTATCATTTCGCGGGCCGCGGGCGCCCATTTCAACACCGCGCGCGTCAGCAGCGGCCAAGCACACACATCCCTCTACAGACTTCAACACGGAAGCCAAAAGGGTGGTTTCACTTGCGTCGAGCCTGCTGGAACGAAAGCACTACCTGCCTTGCACTTGCCGCCGAGCCCCTCGACGTATCCAAACGAAACACTCCAAAGGGCGTTTCGCTTCGATGCAACCAAGCTCCACTGGCGCCGTCAAAACGCGCGCAAAGCACACCCCATCCTCACGACCCCCGGGTAGCATGGTGCTCGGCGCCAACTTCAACACGTACCTCACAGTACGTACGAAGTTGCGCTCACGCGCCAAGTGCGAAACCCCTTCACCGCTTGCACTTGCCGCCGCGCCGCGCGACGCACCAAGCGAAACAATGCGTTCATTGTTGCGCCTCGATGCAACAATGTACCATCCGCGGCTCGCACCAGACCCGGCGACCTGCCCCTTCAAGCGGAACGGTGAACTGCCAGAGCGGCCAGCCCTTGGCGATTCCACTGCCGCCCGCGTTTCGATGCTCTCGCCGCCAGCGCGGCAAACGTCAAGCCGTCCGCCGGCGCGCGAGCACCTGGTACTGGGCCCCAAGCGGCAGCCTGACCATCCACGGTTCCAGCGCCCTCAGCGCGCGGAGCGCCCGCGGAAAGACGAACAGGAAGTCGGTGCCGAGGATCTCAAAACCCGCGGCCCCGACCATCCGCCGCGCCACAGGCGCCGAGAGCGGGATCGCGTCGTGGTCGAACGGAATCCGCCGCATCACCCACCGCGTCCCCGGGTTCCACGGATTGTTCTCCCACAGGGCCAACAGCCCCCCCGGCCGCAAAGCCCGCGCGATCGACTCCATGGCGGCCGCCCGTTCGCCCGGCGGGATATGATGAAACGTGCCATTGGAAAACGCCAGGTCGAACTCGCCGCACGCCCGAAACTCCCCGGGTGTGGCAAAGCTCGCCGGCCGCCCGGCGTGCTCCCGCGCCGCTCGCTCCAGTGCCGCCGTCGACGTGTCGACTCCCACAATCCGCTCGGCGCCGAGAATATCGTGCAAGTGCGGAATGGCGCTGCCCGTGCCGCAGCCGAAGTCCAGCACGCTTATCACCCCCACCTGCCGTTGCCGGAGCCCGAGCGCAAGCCACTCCACGCGGCCGCGGGCGAAATAGTCCGCGCTTTCGCCGGAAAGCTGCAGACCTTGCTGAAGCGCCCCCTCGTAGTCGGCGGCATAGGAATCGAAAGCGGAGTCCTTCGGTGGCCGCTCTCCCATCGACTACTCCCCCGCTTCAGCGTCCGGCCGCACTCGATAGGCGCGGCCATCGTGCTCTTCCAGCGGCGGCAGTGGCGCAAGGACGTTCTGCGCGACAAGTGCGGCGAACAACGCCGGCGTGATGAACTCGTGCTGCCCGTAACCGCTGGCGCGATAACGCTGGATTTCCGCCCAGTGCACGAAAACGTAGCTCACATCGGCGGCAGCCAGGTTCTTCCGGATCTCCGCCGGTTCCAGCACGCTGCCGGTGGCAGGATCGGTCAGCAGCCGCTCGAAGATCGAATCGTCGAGCCACGTGTTGTAGAGCACCGGCACCTCGAGATCGAAGACCTCGGCCTCGCCGACCATGAGCACTCGGCCCGCCTTGACGTGGCGGTTGAAGTACAGATGCCAGGGATCGACACGCTCGGGCGATGTCCTCAGCACCTGGTAGGAAACGAAGAGACGGTTGTAGCCCCCCGGTCCCGTAGTAGCCACCAGAAGGCAGTACACACACGAAAGAACCATCGCCCCGATCACGAGCCTTCGCCACCAGGCGTCAACTCGCCACGTAGCGCCGGCCCCTGCTGCCAGCGCCACCACCGCCAGCGCCGGGACCCAGTAGCGATCGATTCGCAACGCGAAGAGCCACCAGGCGATCACCACAAAGGCGAAATATGCCCACAGCCCAGCCACAAGTCGTCGCTTCGACGCCGCCAGCAAGCCGAATACAGCCAGCGGAATCAATAGCGGCCCTAACCATTCGCTTTCCAGCACGACGCGCCGCAGATCGGCCGCCAGCGCGCCGAACGAGAAATCGTGCGGCCGCACAATGTAGTTCCAAAGCTCGGCCTTCTCCGGCGTCAGCGTCCGGCCCCCAAACAGCCCATACAGCATCGGATACGTCGGATTGCCCGCCAGGACCCAGTTCTTCGCGAACCACAACCCACACCCCAGCGCCGCCGCGGAGACAAAGACTGCAAACGGCTTCCACGCCCATCGCCAGTCGCTGCGCAACTCGGCGAAAACCAGCCAGGCGGTCAGCGGCACACCGACGAACAACAGACCGGGATACTTCGTCGCAGTGGCCGCTCCGGCCAGGTAGCCGGCCAGCCCGGCAAGCGCGAGCGACCGGGCCCGGTCGCCTCGCTGCCAGACAACCAGGGCATAGAACGCGGCAAGCAGGTAGAAGGCAGACGCTCCTTCTACCCATCCGATCGTCGACACCTGGACGACCCAGGGAGTCGACAGAAAGAGCACCGCCGCCACGGCGCCGCCGCCGGGTGACAAGAACCGCTGCCCCGCCGCCAGCAGACCCAGCGCCGTAAGCGGCGCAAATAGCGCGATCACCGCCTTGCCGGCAAGCGCCCCCCACCACCAGTCGCCGGCAATCACCATTGCCAGCAGGCTGTGCATCTCGCTTCCCAATGCCATGTTGCCATACACGTTGTGCGGCAGAAATCCGATCGAGCCCTGCTCAAAGAACTCCTTGGGAACCTGCAGATGGTACTCGCGAACATCGAACTCGATCGGCGGAAGCATTCCGCCAAGCACAATCACCAGGGCAAACGGCGCCGCCAGCCACACCCAGCGCGGGCTGAACCCGTCGCCTTGCTCCTGGCTCCCGCTGGGCAGCCGGATGTCGTTCGTCCCCGGCCGCCGGCGTCTAATCCACACCGCGATCGCTCCCGCCACGACCACGGCGGCCGGCGCCGCGAACACCCAACGATTCAGCAACCCAGCCAGACCGACCAGGAGCGTGTAAGTGGAAACCAGGTTGAGCCCAACCCCGGCGGCAAACACGAATGCTTCCAACCGGGTGAGCGTCCGCTCCGCCCGGCAAAGCACCAGCGCCAGCCATCCGGCGGCCGTCGCCACGCCGACAATGGCTGCGGCAATCGCCAATACGGGAATCCTCTCTGCCAGTGCGAACTGTGGCGGAGAACCGAACCACTGTCCCGCGAGTTGGTCGGGCAGAAAAAGGTACCAGAAGAACTCGCTGCGCCGCATGACGCGGCCGGTCTGGTCCTCCAGGCTCGGCAGCCGCGCCGAGAAGAACAGCACCAGGTAGAGGCCCAGCCCCAATGTCGCGACGGCCAGTCTCCAGTCGGGCTTTGTCATCGGCGATCACCGTGACAAGTACCCTCCGATCTCCACAGCCGCATCAACCGCAACAGCGCCGCCGCCACCAGCGACTGTGCGGCGAGCATCAGCCCGAACACTGCGGTCACGAACCGCGACCAGTGCATGGTGATGTGAAATGTCGTCGCGTACTCGACTACTCCGGGCCAGAGCAGCACCAGGCAGACGATCGAAACGGCCGCCGCCATGACGAGCACCGCCCCACCTTCAAAGAAACCGGCAACCAGCGGCGGCCAGAACGGCTCGGACGCGCGGCGTTTCGGACCGAATTCGGCCATCCGGTGAGCGATCGCCGCGGCGGTCAAGAATTGAAGCCCCACCGAGCCCAGGAAACCGCAGACCACAAACCGGTAGATCATCCAGTCTTCGATGCGGCGGTGAAGGGCGTAGAACTCGACCGGATAGGCCGCCAGCAGAAGCCCCAACAGGAGAAACACTGCGAATCCGGCCATGAACAGCCGCTCCGGACGGTAGCAGATCACATCGCGCACAATGACCCGCGCGAATCGCAGTCCGTCTTCAACAACGCGAAGTTTGCTCGCCCCCACTCGTTCGTGATAAGGCATGGGCACCTCCACCAGCCGCAAACCGCCAGCCAGCGCCCGGGCGGTCATCGAGGGGGTGAAGTGCAGCCCGTCGGGCAAAGGGTAGAGGTAATCGAGCGCCGAGCGCCGGAGCACCCGCATCCCACTGGCGGTGTCGGTAACCGCCTGGCCACAGAAGAAGCCCAGCATCAGGGCGAATATGCGGTTGCCCACCCGCCGCACGCGAGGCATGTGCGAGTCCGGCCCCAGCCGCGAACCGAGCACCACATCGGCCTGATCGGCGATCGCCCGGCGGCACAGTTCGCCGAACCAGCGCGGATCGCACGTTCCGTCGGCATCCATGAACCCCACCAGCGACCCCTGCGCCTGGCAGAAGCCTTCCTTGATGGCCGCCCCATAGCCGCGGTTGCGTTCGAAAACGATCAACTTTATATCGGCGAAGGTACGCACGATCTCCACCGTCCGGTCGGTGGAACCGTCGCTCACCACAATGAACTCAACATCATCCAGTCCGGCCGCGCGCTTGACCTCCTCCTTCGCCTCAAGGCAGCGGCGGAGTGTTCCACCGATTGCCTCTTCCTCATTCAGGGCCGGAATGACGACGGTCAGGGAGTCGGGCATGGCAACTTGTATCCAAACTCCAAGATCCAACGGCCAGAATCATGAACTCGGTGCTTGGGACGGCGAGCTTAGAGCTTAGTGGCTGGCAGGCGGATCGTAAACTTCGTTCCGTGGCCGGGCTCCGTATCAATCGTAATCCGTCCGCCGTGCATCGTAACGATCCGCCACGCTTTAGAGAGCCCCAGCCCCAGGCCTCGCCCAGCCTGGCGGGAGGAATAGAATGGGTCGAAGACGTGGCGGCGGTGTTCTGGGGCGATGCCCGGTCCATTGTCGGAAATGCCGATCTCCACGTCCCCGTCTCGTGCGGCAGCCATAATCTCAATGCGCCCCTGGTGACTGATCGCCTCAGCCGAATTCCGGCAAATCGACCGCAGTGCCACGTTGAGTTGTGCGGCGTCGGCTTCGATCTCGATCGGCTCCCCGCCGCCGGAGTACTCCAGCGTGATCGCCTGCTCCAACAAGCCGGGAGCCAGATCCGTCACCAGCGCGACCAGGAGGGCCGAGAGATCGATCCGAGCAAACTGCGGCATCGGCGGGCGCGCAAAGAGCCGCATGTCGGCGATCATCTCGTAAGCCCGCTTCACCTGGGCATTGATCACGGCCAATTCCCGGCGACGCTCCGGATCCGTCTCGTCCGTGAGCAACAGTTGCGCTCGCCCGGCGACGATGGCCAGGGGATTGTTGATCTCATGTCCCGCCCCCGCCGCAAATTCCGCCATCGCCGCCAGCTTCTCCGTTTCGAGCAGTTCCTCAAACCGGTGTTCCAGGTCGTTCAAACGCCGCATGCGTTCGGCGATGCGCGGAAGCATCCTGGCCAGCAGACCACCGCGCCGCTGCCAACGCCGCTGACTTCGCTCCGCCCGGCGGTGGCTGGCGGCCGGGTCGTGCTCTTCCGTGGCTTCGCCCGACGAGATCAGCGCCCGCGCCTGCTGCACGAATTGACCGCAGGGTGCGCTATCCAGGTCGCACAGCCAGGGGGGAAGCAGATCGCGCGCCGCGATGCCTGGCGGGGAGCCTGCCTCGTGAAGCCACCTTTCGGCATCATGGAGCAATCCGGCAAGATAGGCACACTCGGCCGCCGCCTGTCCGTGGATCGATGCCAGCAACGCGGCCACGTCGGCCGTTTCCAAGGCGGTCTTCACAAGCTCGGCAATGCTGTCGGACGGCGCGATGTGCGCCGATGCCGTTGGGTCGGAAGTCACCTCCCACCAAAGGACGGCCGCGGCGGCCGACTCGAGCCAGCCGGCCAGTTCCGCGATCGTTCGAGGCTCCTGGCGGTCGCGCTGGTACGACCGAGCCGTCGCCCACAATGCCAGAGACGGGTCAACGGCCAAAGTTTCGGCGAGCAGATCGACCGTCAACGAACTGTCATCCAGGAGCACTCTTGCCAGCACGGCAGCCGAACGATCCGCTGTCGGCAGAGACACGCGGAACTCGCCGCTGACCAGCGTGGGCAAGAGTCGCATCGACGGCATTCAAACGGTCGCTGGACAAAGTCATACGACGCCGCGGGCACCTCACGACTCCGCGCAGAATGGCTTCCCACGCGGGACACGGCGGACACCGAGTTGTCGCGGTCGATCCTAGGCGGCGACCGTTTCCATCTCGAGCAACTGGCACATACGGTCGATCAGTTTCTCGACCTCGAACGGCTTATGCATGAAGTCGTCGGCGCCTGCAGCCCGCAGTTCGCCCACCTTGTCTTCCTCGACCATGCCCGAGATGCAAATGATCCGGACGGCATCGAGTTCCTTGTCGCTACGGACTCGCTGGCACACTTCCTTGCCGTTGATGTCCGGAAGCATGACATCGAGGACGATCAGGTCCGGGTGGTACTCGCGGACCATCATGCCGGCGTCAAAGCCATTGTTGACGCTCTTCACTTCGAAACGCCCGTCCTTCTCCAACACGTCGCGAATGAGCTCGACCAACTCGTCGTCGTCGTCGACCAGCAGAACCTTGCGTTTGCCGCTTTCCAGGGCGTCGGTGGGGATGCCATTGTCCCGCATGAACACGTAGAGCTGCTCGCGCGGAATGCGGCGAAACCGGCTGCCCGGAACCCGGAATCCCTTCAACTGGCCCGAATCGAAGCAACGAATGATCGTTTGCTGGCTGACCTTGCAGATCTTGGCCGCCTCGCCGGTGGTGAACACAGTCTTCGCTGCCATGGGTATTTGTCCGTCCCTCGTGCTAGCCACGGTGAGCTAGTCGGCGAGACACCCGACGTCGAGCCGGCAGGTCGTCGGGAATCTCTAGGCCTCCGTGTGTAAAACCATCCCGCGGGATACCCGGATTCGCGGTTGCCCGCAGCCTCCGTACCTCCCGCCACTCCATGCAGACAGCAGGCTTCTCCGGTTCTGCCGACTTTACCGAATTTGCCAATTGACGTGAATTATAGCCACCTTTCCGAGCCTGTCAATACAACTATTGTCATCTCAAGTGTTTACAAAATAATGACTTATGTCGATTCCACAAGACACGCAGTAGGCTCCGACCGACGCTTTCGCGGATAGCGACCGGCCCCGAAAGGACTGCGGGTGAGGAAGCGGCGATCCAGACCGCTGCTCAGACGGACGTGAAAAATGCGGAGAATGCGCAGGTTTTTCCGGATCGTTCGGCATGGAAGCGAGCCTACACCATGCCGCCACCGTTCTGCGGATCAGGAAACAGGATGGCGTTGCTCGCACAATGGTGGAGGCATTCACGGCACTCCCGCCGACAGGCGTCGCGATCGTTCACCATGAGATGGTCGCTCGGATCCAGCCCGAATACGCCGAAGACGCAATAATTGAGGCACTCGCGGCAACCGCCACATCGGCTGTAGTCGATCACCGGATACCAGCGTGCCTCGGTCGGCTCTTCGATCCTCTCCCAACGGACGTCGTACTGCTCGGCGAAGTCGGCCGCTGCTCCTCGACGCACTTCGAGAATGGCGTCAACTTCATCCAGATAGCTCTCCAAACGACCTGGATGGCGGAGATCAAAGCACCAGATCGTCCGCTCGAAAGAGTGCTCCGCTGAACTTTCGTCGATAGCCTCTTCCCGGAATGACGACGTCCGCCCTAAGCTGCCGGCCACCCCATTCGCGTTGAGCAGCCAATAGGCCGCACGAGGGTACAGCCAGCAGAAGACGATCAGCTCGCCCCCCGCTCTGCGGAGAGCCTGCATGCCCGGACCATTCGCGGAAAGATCGTACAGGTGGGGTACGACCGTAACGGCCAGCTCCGGCCGCTTCCCGAGGGCAAGGGTCAACTGCCGTTCAAGCCTCTCCCCATCCGTGTCAGGGCGAGGGTTTTGCGAAATGACGACGGACGCCTTGCTGCCCATAACCGCTCAACCTTCTGAATGCCAGCACAGCGGAGACTCCGTCACTATCGCCGATCGGCGTCGCTCGATCCAGCCGCTCAGGACCGGCTTCCGAAGCAGAACACGTCGCCGTCGTCATTGGCCAGCACCAGCCGGCCCGCCGCTACCGCCGGAGAGCCAATAAACGATCCGCCGGCTTCGTGCTCCCATCGGACCGCGCCGCTGCTGGCGTCAAGCGCATACACCCGACCATCGGAAGAGCCGAATAAGACGCGATCGCCGACAATCACCGGCGAGCCATCGATCCGCCCCCGCGCAGCGAACGTCCACAACTCCTTGCCAGTCGCCGGGTGAAAACCGCGAACCCGCTTGTCGCGCGCGCCGAATACTACGACGGCATCACTGACCGCCGCCGAAGACCGAATGGAGGCGATCTGCGGCAGTTCCTGACGCCACACCTCCTTCGCCTGCTTCCAATCGGCGGCGAGAAACAGGCCACCCTCGGTGCCAACATAAGCAAAGTCGGCGCGAACAGCCGGGGTGCAGCCGGTCGGCCCGTCGAGGGCAACGTCGCCCACTCGCTTACCTTCGGCGAGATCGATGATGTGCAAACGGCCGTCGCATCCCGCCACGAGTGCGTTCTGGCCGGCAATGGTTGGCTGACAGCGGATCTGATCCTCGGTGGCGTACTTCCAGACAACATGGCCGGAGGCCGCATCCAGGCAGTACAGGGTCGAATCCTGTGAGCCAACGAGGACGCGACCCTGGTAGAAATTGGCGCTGGAGTCGATTTCGGCCTCGGCGTCGAAATGCCACAGTTCCTTGCCGCTCTTCGCGGCCAGACAATGGATACGGCCATCGACGTCGCACACGTAAACGCGATCGTCGTACAGCGCCGGCGAGGCGATAAACGACGTGTCGATCGCCACTTTCCAGCGTTCGTGGCCATCCGCCAGGCCGATCGCGTACACCGTGCCATCGACCGACGCCGCGTAGACCGTGTCCCGATCAATCACAGGCGTCGCTTCAAAACCCTCAGATGCCGTGAAGGTCCAGAGAAGTTCAAGCTTCTCACTCAGCGAACCAGGTGCCACACCGGTCGCCTGAGTATCGCCCCGGAAGAGCGGCCATTCAGGCGCCGCAGACTGTGGCGAACTTGACGTCGTATTGGTCGACGGTGTGGCGCTCGTCGCCGATGCTCCGTTGCAGCCAGCGAGTGCGGCCAGCAACAGCAGCACGGGCAAGCCAAGTGCAACGGGAGGCCACAAGAACACCTGCCGGGCTTGCGTGCTTGAACCACTCACGGTGAGTTCGCCGCGCCGGCAGCCGCTGGGCTGCTGCTCAACTGGGAGAGCACCTGCAGCAGGCCGTTGAGATGTGCCAGGCGGGGTCCGAATCGATCGACAAACTCGTTGAGCATGAACTCGCCGTCGCGAAGCGATTCGTAGTTCTCGTTGATTTCCTGGGTAATGCTGGCAAGGTATTCAGTCTGCACCTTGCTGAGCGCCTCGGCCGCCATCCGGCAGTCGCGGGCCAGATGGGGATTGGCCTGCTTCCACTGCCCCAACTCGCTCGCCCGCTGGCGCTGCGAGGAGTTGAGCTGCCCGACCAGTTCCTCCAGCAATTCGTTCTGACGATCTTGCGCAGCGAGGATTTCACGCAGGACCGCCACCATTTCCAGATTCCCCCCCGAAGCACTTGGCTGGGGTACGTAACCCGTTTGGGCGACATCAATCTGGCTATAAAAAGGCGGTCGAGAACGATTATCGTTAGACATGCGCAGCCCTTTCCTTTCCAGCCATCCAGTATAGGCACTACACCCGCGATCAGTCGAGGCACCGAAACGAAGTTTTCATTAACTCCGTTACACCTTGCATGTTATTACCGTTACAACCGCTTGGGGCAGCGCCGACGCTGTTCTCACAGGCCCGGCCGGCCCTATTGCCGTTGTCCCTAAAGTCGCACGCAACCTGGGCCCGATTCACTGGAAGCCAATGAACGACGTGCGGGTATCCCCGCTGGCGCAAACTGGTGACCATAGGAAGAATGGGGGCTTATGACAAGCGGCGACAGGAAGCCAAGGCCTGCACTGGGCTTCTTTACAGTGATCGACCAGCCTGAATGCGGCCTGTTCGGCGGCTACCTTGTGCTCAACTCCGCCGGGCGGCCGCTGGAGTTTCAATGCACTACGCCGATTCGTCCCAACCGGGCGCAGCAGATATTGTTTGGTCCGACCCTTGAACCCTACCTGTTTGGGGAGCAGATCGGCCAAACCCTGCTCAGCAAGAGCCGCATCCGACCTCTCCTGGTGTACACCGACCGCCAACCGGCTTTGGCCGTGCGGGAATTCGTTGATTTCCCCGTTGTTCTGGTCCTCCCCCAGGATCTCGCTTCCACATCAGCTGAAACGTCCGATCCAAGAAGGGCGGGAGGAGCGGTGTGGCGGATCGATGGCGCCCACCCCGGCGCCGAACCGCTGATGGCCTTCACCTGGGGTCGCAACCGGCTGGCGGTGGCTCAGTCGGCCGATGAGGACCGCCAACGAGTCGCTTCGAGCATGGCTGACTGGGGCGATGCGTTCGATTTGGCTGAACCCTTTGGCCGCATCCGAGAAGCAATTGAAGAAGCCCGGCGAGGAGGTCAGTAGTCCGGTGCCCACTTCTCCAGAGGGGCTGACAGATGGTGGGGCGACGGCAGGGCGCTCGGGCGCACCGCCGTCGGTGATTGCGGTGAACTTCGCTTGCGACGTCGCGCCCTACGCCACCGGCTTCAGCGCGGCGATCGGGCGCGGGCCGGCCATTGAAGCACACGAGTTGGGTCTGACGGGTTCGTCACCAGTGGCAATCAGTGTGGCCATTGGATCACCGCCGATCCGCGTACGGAGTTTTGCGTTCTCGGCATCGGCCGAGAAAGGCCCTGTCCCGCCGTCGCCCTCAACGTCCACCCGACCGCGATCGGATTCAGACCCTCCGCCCGTCGCGAGCCAGACGCGGCTCAAACCCTCAGCCGACATCATCAAGCTTGAAGATCGCCTGCGCTACGTCCTCCAGCCGCCGCTGGAGACAATCTTGGCCGAGCGTTCGCTGGTGTTCCCGTTTTCTCCATTTCCCTATCAGTTAGAGGGCGTCGCCTTCCTCTACCCGCGCCATGCGGCCGTGCTGGCCGACGAAATGGGCCTGGGCAAGACGATGCAGGCCATCACGGCAATCCGGCTGTTGTTGCGCTGCGGGGAAGTCTCCCGCGTGCTACTGGTTTGCCCCAAACCTTTGGTGACGAATTGGCAACGGGAGTTTGGACTCTGGGCGCCGGAAATCCCACTCATGGTCATCGAAGGCGATCAGGCCCGCCGCCGCTGGCTGTGGCAGTTGACCGACGTTCCGGTCCGCATCGCCAATTATGAAATCCTGCGGCGCGATCGCGAGTTCTTTGACCGCGAAGCCAACTTGGATGCCGCTGGCGTTCACTTTGATCTCGTCGTGCTCGACGAGTCGCAACGGATCAAGAACCGCGCCAGCGCCACCAGCCAGGCGGTCCGCGCGATCTCGCGCAGCCGCAACTGGGCGATGACTGGCACACCCGTCGAAAACAGCCCCGAGGATCTCGTCGGCATCTTCGAGTTTCTCGCACCCGGCTTTCTCTCGCCGGAGATGAAGCCTCGGCGCATGGGGCGCACCGTAAGCGATTACGTGCTGCGCCGCACCAAGGACCAGGTGCTCACCGACATGCCGCCCAAACTGTTCCGAGATGCCGATCTCGAGCTCACACCGGAACAGCACGAGAGCTACGATCTGGCCGAGAAAGAAGGCGTATTCCGGCTGACCGAGATGGGCGATGCGGCCACCATCCAGCACGTTTTTGAACTCGTGCTGCGCCTCAAGCAGATCTGCAACTTCGACCCGGCTACTGGCGCCAGTGCGAAACTCGAACGCCTCGAGGCCGATCTTGAGGAAGTGGCCGCCAGCGGACGCAAAGCGATTGTCTTCAGCCAATGGGTAGACACCCTGGAGCGGCTGGGGCGAAGGCTCGCGCGGTTCGGCCCGCTGATGTATCACGGCCGCGTCCCGTCAAGCCAGCGCGACGAAGTGATCCGCCGCTTCCGCGAATCACCCCAGCACCACTTGATTCTTATGAGCTACGGGGCAGGGGGCGTCGGTCTCAACCTTCAGTTCGCAAGCTATGTCTTCCTCTTCGACCGCTGGTGGAATCCGGCCGTCGAGGACCAGGCCATCAACCGCGCCCATCGCCTCGGCAGCGCCGGCCCGGTGACCGTGACGCGGATGCTCATGCTGGAAACGATCGAGGAGCGGATCAACCGCGTGCTCGAGGAGAAACGCGAGTTGTTCGACACCATCTTCTCCGGGGCCGAACCGCACAAGAAGCTCGGCCTCACCCAGCAGGAACTCTTCGGCCTCTTTCACCTGCAGTGCCCATCGGGTCCCGTCCGCTTCGCGGCGTAGGGCGAAGATTTTTTCTCGGACCGTATTGACAGATGGCAAGAAATGGTTACTGTACTAGTTAGATAGTACAGGAATCAGTGCCATGTTTTTCAATATCGACCCGTCCAATGGGTTGGCCATCTATGAACAGGTGGCCCGGCAGATCAAATTCGCCATCGCCGGCGAGGCCCTACGGCCGGGGGAGATGATTCCCTCGGTCCGTGAACTGGCCCGAGAACTGACCATCAATCCCAACACGGTCGCCCGGGCACTGCGTTCCCTTCAGGACGAGGGAGTGTTGGAAACGGTTCGCGGCCAGGGGCTGGCCGTCACTCCGTCCGCCCCAGAGCACTGCCGCCAGCAGCGAGTGCATCTGATCCGCGATCGTCTCCAACAAGTTCTGCTGGAAGCCAGACAAAGCCGGCTCGAGATCCAGCAATTGCGGGCGCTGGTCGAACAGGAACTAGCCGCCGTCGAGAACCACAAGGAGTAATGCACATGCCATCCATCATTCGCATGGAGAAGGCCACCAAGCGTTTCGGCCGGCAGATGGCCTTGGATCAGGTGTCGCTCGACGTGCCTCCCGGCGTGGTGTTCGCCTTGCTGGGCGAGAATGGGGCGGGCAAGACCACTGCCATCCGCATCCTGCTCGGGTTGCTCGAACCGGATGCCGGCCGGGCGGAAGTCCTCGGCCTGGACAGCCAGAAGCAAGGGCTCGAGATCCGCCGCCGCGTCGGCTACGTCCCTGAGCGTCCCACACTTTACGACTGGATGACTGTCGCCGAGATCGGCTGGTTCACTGGCGGCTTCTATGGCGACGGCTTCTTGACCGAGTACCTGCGGCTTGTGCGCCAGTTCCACCTGCCTGAAGCACGTAAGCTCAAATCGCTTTCAAAAGGGATGCGGGCCAAAGTGTCGCTGGCCCTGGCCATGGCCCACGATCCGGAACTGCTCGTGCTCGACGAACCGACTTCAGGGCTCGACGCACTGGTGCGCCGCGAATTCCTCGAGAGCATGGTCGACCGTGCCGCCACCGGCAAAACGGTGCTCCTTTCCAGCCACCAGATCGGCGAGGTGGAACGTGTGGCCGACTTCGTGGCCATCATCCGCGAGGGGCATCTCCTGGTCGTCGAGCGGCTCGACCTGCTCAAGTCGCAGATCCGCGAGCTTACCTTGACGCTCGACAACGGCGCGGTTCCCAAACTCGACTTGCCCGGCCGAATCCTCGCCGAGCGGCACCGCCCGCGGCAGTGGCAGTTGCTCATCCGCGGCCTGCCCGAACCGGAACTGGCTGGCCTCGGCCAGCGGCAGGGCATCAGCGCCGTCGAGTCGCGAACGCCCAGTCTCGAAGAGATCTTCGTCGCCTACATGCAGCGTGAGCCCCGCGTCGAAAGGGGCGAACGCGAGGAGGCGTCAACGCCATGAACGCTTCGATCTTCTGGCGGCTGGTATGGAAGGAGTACCGCCTGCAGCGAGCCTTCTGGCTCGCGATGCTGGTCTTCGTCCCACTACTGCTCGGCCTTTCGATGCTGGCCGGCAATGTCAGCGCGGAGTGGATTTTTGTACTGTCGCTTGCCCTGGCGGCGCTTTACGCCCTGGGCTGCGGGGCCACGCTATTTGCCACCGAACATGAAACCGGGACGTTTGATTTCCAGCGATCGGTACCCGTGTCGCCATGGCAGTTTTTCTTCGGCAAGATGACCTTCGCGCTGGCGAGCACGGCCGCATTGCTCATGGTCGCAATCGTGGTCGCCGCGTTGTTCGCAAAGATAGTCCACGCACAATCCAATTCTGTGCATGCCGGGCTGGAGTCGCGGATTTGGGTGCATGGCGGGCTCGCCGCCGCCGAACTGCTCCTCTGGGGAACGTTGTTCTCACTGCTTCTGTCGCAGCCGCTGAAGGCCGTCGTATTCGCGCTGGCGGGCTGGGCGGCGGTGCTCACGCTGACAAGCGCCTATGCCGACGGTCCGGACTACTACTCGCGGGCCGCATGGCTGCGCGTGGGCGTTGCCGCCGCCGTAGCCGCAGCCGACCTCTGGTTGGGACTGCGTTGGTTCCGGCCGGGCAGTCCCAGACTATGTCGGGCGATTCTCGCTTCAGCCGCCGATTCCACCAGGCCATTCCCAACCGCGAGTCCGGGGCAGGGCGGCATGCTCTTGCGATTAGTATGGCAGGAGTGGCAGCAGTCTCGCGGCATGCTCGCATTGGCAACCGCGATGGTCCTGCCCGCGATCCTGCTTTGGCTGTTCAAGATATTCACGATTCACAGTCGCTGGCGATGGAACTCCGAGTTGAGCGAGACCCTGGGAGCCGTTTGGATGTTCGCCGCCATGGTAGCCGCTCCCCTCGCCGGAGCGTGGGTGTTTCTGGGCGACTGGCACGCGCAATCCTACCGTTTCCTCGCCGATCGGGGCGTAAAGCCGGGCCTCGTCTGGTTCAGCCGGCAGGCGGTGTGGCTTGGGGCCGTCGCATTCTGGTGTACTGTCGGCTTGCTTGCGGTCCTGGCCTCCTGGCCGACTCTGAGGAACGCGACCGACGCCGACGCGGGCCGATTTTTCAGCGGCGTCGCCATCGCCGTGCTCCTGGTGTTCACGGCATACACTGTCGGACAGTCCTGCTCGATGGTCTTCCGCAGTAGCATTGTCGCCGGATTCCTAAGCCTGCTCCTGTCCGGTGCGGGCTGTGCCTGGGCTGGACTGATGTGGCGGCTCGATGTGCCGTTCGTCTGGTCGGTGGTGCCGATCCCGTTCAGCCTTCTGCTGGCTACCTGGCTTCGCACTCCAGGCTGGCTTGCCGAGCAGCGCGGGCTCCGAGCCTGGTGGGCGCCGACGCTGGCGATCGTACTGCCGGCGGTTGCCATCCTGGTCGGAGTGCCGGCATATCGCGTCCTGCAGATTCCCGCAATTGGGCCGGGCTTCGACCTGCGGGAGCTCACCCGGCCGATTTCGCGTGAGGATCAGGCAACCCTCGAACTCTACCACCGCGCGGTACAGGCCTTCGTGTCTCGCGACAAGCTGGCCGAGTCCGGCAGCGCGGCGGACAACGACAGCGATGAGTCCCGGAGGGCCGCCGACGCCGCCTGGGTGGCAGCAAACGAAGAGGCGATTGCGCTGGCATTGGAGGCCAGTCGCCGCCCGGCAGGCGACCTCTATGTGCCACCTTCCGAACTGTTTGCCCGTGACGAACTCTATAATCTTGGCCATTTCGGCGATCTGCTCAGCACGAGTGCGGCGATCCAGCAGCGCGAGGGCAGGCTCGACGCGGCCTGGGAGCGATACCGAGCCGCGATCCGGATCGCACGGCGTTTCAACCGGCGATCGGCAGGTCAATTCGACGTTTCCCGAACCGCCTACCGGGCGTTGCCCGGCTGGGCCGCGGCACCGGGCCAAACCAAGGAGCGCATTGCGGCGGCGATGGACGAGCTCTCCAAGTCAGCCCTTCCGCCCGACGCGCCCGCTGATTCGATCAAGGCCTCCTACCTTCAGCAACGCCGGCTGATGGAAGCCGACACCGACACTGTCTCGCAGGTCTTCCGCGACGAAGCAGAAGCGTTGAAATACACTCTCTGGAGAAAACTCCTTCCCTGGGAGCACCGGCGGGCGCTTCGCGTGGTCGATTGGATGGCATGGCACGATCTGATCATGTGGCGAAAGGCGGAGACGGCGATTCGCAATGGCGACCGTCCGGCGGTTCTGGTTGCCGACCCCTTCCAAGAAATCTATCAGTCGAATCGCAAACCGTGGACTACCTGGGCGAAATGGCGCAAATGGGGCGAAGCTATTCCGCTCTTTGATTCCTGGAATTGGCCTCACTCTCCCCGGCTCATCTCTGACCACGCGTCGCGCGAAGCCGAACGCCGCGCGGCACTTCAGATCCTCGCGATCGCGGCATGGAAGCTCGAACATGGCGAATTGCCGACAACGCTCGACGCGCTCGTCGGTAAACGCCTGAACGAACTGCCTGCCGATCCGTTTGCCGATGACCGCGCCCCGTTCCGCTATTTCCCCGACGGGCTCCCGGTGGCCATGAAGCGGGTGAACTCGGGCCCGGTGGTCCGCGAGGAAACCGTGCTCGAAGCCAATGTGCCGTTTCTGTGGAGCCTGGGGCCGCAGGTGGTCGTCCGCGATCAAGGCAATCCGGCAATCGCCGTCGACCGCTACCGCGTGAATGACGGCGCCGAGTGGCAGGTTCCCGCCACCGAGCAGGAAGTGTGGCAGTCGGGGCTGGTCTTCCGTATTCCGTGACGCAGTCCGCAGTACTCGAGGTGTGCGATGAACGACGCGATCTTCTGGCGGCTGGTATGGAAGGAGTATCGGCTGCAGCGGGCGTTCTGGCTTTCCATTGCCGCGATGACGATCGCCGCGCAGCTTCTGACGGTCGTTTTCGCTGCCGGCGAGGAACGCTTGACCTGGCTCTTCGGGCTGGCACTCGGCTTCTCGGCCCTTTACGCCCTGGGCTGCGGCGCGACGCTCTTCGCCACCGAGCACGAGGTCGGCACGTTTGAGTTCCAGCGCACACTGCCGATCTCCTCGCCGCGACTGTTCGCCGGCAAGCTCACGTTCGCCATGTTGAGCATTCCGGCCCTGATTGTCATCCTCTGGCTCGCGGCAGTAACGCTGGCGGGCGGGCATGTGCCGGCGCTGCGAGAGCACGCGGCGGCCTGGGCACTGTGGGGTTTCGCCACGGTGGAACTCCTCGTCTGGGGCGTCTTGTTCTCATTGCTCACAACACAGCCGCTCAAAGCGGCGATCCTCGGCATCGCCGCAGCGTCGGCGGCGATTCACCTGATCGCCGCAAACTTCATCGCTGCCGATGTGACTCGCTACTGGGATGCCGAGACCTATGCCGCGGCCTTGCCGGCACGAGCGGTAGTGGCCGCATTGGTGGCGATGGTCGACCTGGCAATCGGCCTTCGCTGGCTGCGGCTCTCCGGAGCCGACCGGCAACGGCTGGCTGGCCCATCGGCAGGCGATCGGAGCCCCGCGTTCCAGGCTGCGGCCGACGTCGCCTGGCAAGGCCGCCGCGGAATTACCGCGCTGCTCTGGCAGCACTGGCGGCAGTCGGCCCGCACTATGGTTGTTGTTGCCGGCGCAGCGGTCCTGGTCACTTGGCTGACGCTGTGGGCGATGAAGACGCTCGCCTGGGCCGACGAGTATCGGCTGCTGGTGTCGGCGGCGATCCTGATCGGAGCCATGTTCGGCATGGGCACATTCCTTGCCGATCAGCAGCAGTCCGGATTCCGCTTCTTTGCCGAGCACGGCGTGCGGCCGCGCCGCGTATGGTTGACGAGGCAACTGCTCTGGTCTCTGCCGCTGCTGCCCCTGGCAGCCTTGGGCGTGCTGGCCGTTCTGACGATGTCCCCGCATCCCGATGACCACAACTGGTGGCTCATCTACGGGGCGGAGTACCAGTCCTGGGGCATGGCCCATTTCCCCTGGCCCATCGCCATCGGCCGGGCTGTCCGGCTCATGGGCTTCCTTGCGATAGCCTACTCGGCGGCCCAGTTCTCTTCGCTGGTCTTCCGCAGCGGTTTTCTGGCGGGCTTCTTCGCCATCCTGTTCAGTGCACTCCTGGGTGGCTGGTCGTTGCTGATGATGGAACTGGGCGTGCCCTGGATCTGGTCGGTGCTGCCCATTCCCTTGGTGCTGCTGGCCGCCACTCTGGTCCGCAGCAGCGACTGGGTGCTCGAGCGGCACACCAGCCAGGCGTGGCTCAAGCTCGCCCTGATCGTCGGTCTTCCGCTCGCGGCGATCGCAAGCTACGTCCCCTTCCACCGCGTGCACGAGATCCCGGCGACCCCATGGCTGGCGACCGCGCTGGCCGATTACACGCATCCCGTGGGGGCAACGGAAAAGGGCATCCTCGAGCTCTATCGTCGGGCGTGGGAAGTATATACGCCGCGAGCAAACATCGATGTTCCCGGTTTGCCGGCCACTGGCGATCGCAAACTGACTGCCGAGGAGCAGGCACAACGCTCGGCCGCCTACCTGTCGGCCAACGAAGAGGCCCTCCGACTGACGCTCCAAGCAAGCCGGCAGCAGGCCGATTTCTTCACGCCCAGCGGCGACGACACGCTCCTCCGCCGCGTGTCGAGCCTGGCGAACCTGGTCATCGACAGCGGCGGCGTGCTTCAGACGGAGAGGAATCTCGACGAGGCGCTCGACCGCTACCTGGCCGCGATCCGCATCTCCCGCCAGCTCCGCCAACGCGCTGCGACGTTCATCTATGCCGATCGGGTAGAGGAATATGCCAGTCAAGTCCTGGTCCAGTGGGCTGCCGCTCCGAGCCAGTCGCCCGAGCGGATTAAGCGGGCCATCGATGCCTATCGGGAGCATTCGCAGAATCTGCCGCCGGCGGACGAGGTGCTGAAATCGCAGTGGGTCGTCATGCATCGCGCGATCGCGGCCGACCCCGAAGCCATCGAGACGCTGACCGGCGTCCGTTCCAGCGACCGCCCGGCGGCTCGCGAATATGTCGATACCATCGTCCGCCAAGCCGTCCTCCTCGACCGGCTCGCCCCCTGGGAAGTGACCAGGGCCCGCCGCGCCATCGACCATCGGACCGCCGATGCACTATCCGGGAACGTAAGCCCGGAGTACATCTATCCCGTAGCCGGGCCCGATCGTCGTTGGTACGAGTATCGCCGGACGACGCCCTTGTTGAGCGACTTCAACTGGCAAAGCGCTGAGGAGCTGACGGCCAGCGCCCTGCAGGCCGAAACCCGGCGGCGTGCAACGCTCGTGCTCCTGGCCCTGGAAGCCTGGAAGGCGGAGCATGGCGAGCTGCCCGAGTCGCTCGATCCACTTGTCGGCACCTATCTCGAAGAGCTGCCGATCGACCCGTATCGCGATGAGCCGTTCGAGTACGTTCCACAAGGTTTGCCGCTGGCGATCGAACCTTCGACGTATCATTACCAGGCAGTTTTCTATGTGGCCATCCCAACCAACCAGCCCTTCCTGTGGAGTTCCGGCCCGATCCTCCGCCCCCAGGATTCCGACGCGGCCGATTTCCACCGTAAATACGTCATCTACGGTGGCGAGAACTGGACCGCATGGAACAGCTATCGCTGGCCGCGTTCCGAGTACGAAGTCTGGCAAGCCGGTTGGCCCTTCGAGATTCCGTAGCAGCCAACGTTCAGCCATTAGCCTTCAGCTCTTCGCGTTCAGCATCCTGCCGCCTGGGTTCAGCATTCTGAATTCATCCCTCATTGCCAGCCCCGGCGGCCAATTCGTACCATGCAGGTATGAACCTGCAATATGAATTCGACGTGGTGGTAATCGGGGCCGGTCACGCGGGTACCGAGGCGGCGCTGGCGGCGGCGAGGATGGGGGCCCGCACCGCTCTTCTGACGACCAATCTCGACACCGTCGCCCAGATGAGCTGCAACCCGGCCATCGGCGGCGTGGCCAAAGGGCAGATCGTCCGCGAGATCGATGCCCTTGGCGGGGCGATGGGATTGGCGATCGACCGCACGGGCATCCAGTTCCGCATGCTCAACCGCCGCAAGGGCCCGGCGATGCACGGTCCCCGCGCTCAGGCCGATAAGAGGGCCTACCAGCAGGAGGTGAAGTGGATCGTCGAGACGCAGCCGAACCTGTCCCTGCGGCAGGAGACGGTCGAGGATCTGCTCGTCGAGCAAATCGGCTCGAACGCGCGCATCAGGGGCGTCAGCGTCCTCGGCGGCACGGTCTATCGCACGCGCGCGGTCGTACTCTGCGCGGGGACCTTCATGCAGGGCGTGCTGCACTACGGCGACAAGCAAATGGGCGGCGGCAGGGCGGGGGAGGGGCCCGTCACCGGCATTAGCCGCGCACTGGTGCGCCTTGGCTTCCGCATGGCCCGCTTTAAGACTGGCACTCCGCCCCGACTCAACGGCCGTACGATCGACTATTCGCGGATCGAACTTCAGCCGGGCGACGACCATCCCGAACCCTTCTCGTTCCTGACCGACGGCATCACTCAACCACAAGTTCCCTGCTGGATCACCTACACCAATGCGGCGGTGCACGACATGGTGCGCGCGAACCTCGACCGCGCGCCGATGTTCACCGGACAGATCCAGTCGACCGGACCGCGCTACTGCCCCTCGTTTGAGACCAAGGTTGTCCGCTTCGCCGACAAGCCGCGGCACCAGATCTTCCTCGAACCCGAAGGGCTGCGGACCCACGAGGTCTACGCGAATGGTCTGGCCACCAGCCTGCCGCGCGACGTCCAGGACGCGATGATCCGGCTCATTCCGGGCCTCGAACTGGCTGAGATCCTCCGTTATGGTTACGCGGTCGAGTACGATTACGCCCCTCCAGAGCAATTACAGCTCTCGCTGGAGACCAAACGCGTGGCGGGTCTCTACTTCGCCGGGCAGGTGAACGGCACTACCGGCTACGAGGAGGCGGGCGCGCAGGGACTGGTGGCCGGCGCTAATGCGGCCCTGTCCGCGGCGGGCAAGGAACCGCTGGTGCTCTCGCGCGACGCTGCCTACATCGGCGTGATGATCGACGATCTCATCACGCGCGGCGTCGACGAGCCCTATCGAATGTTCACCAGCCGGGCGGAATACCGGTTGCGGCTGCGGCAAGACAATGCCGACCGCCGCCTCACGCCCCTCGGCCGCCGCCTCGGACTCGTCGATGATCACCGCTGGCACGAACTTCAAGCCAAAGAGGCCGGAATTGCCCGCGTCAACTCGCTCCTCGAAAACACTCGCTCTGATGGCACGACGCTCGCGCGGCTCTTGCGCCGCACGGAAACGACGTGGGACGAAGTCGTGGCACGCTGCGAGGCGCTGGCCGAGGTGCCTCCGGAGATCGCGCGGCAGGTGACCTACGACGCCAAATACTCGGGCTATCTCGCGCGCGAAGAGATCGACATCGCGCGGCAACAGCGCCTCGCCGAGCAGCGAATTCCCGTGGAACTCGACTACGCGGCGCTGCCCCACCTCCGCAACGAAGCCAGGGAGAAACTGGCCGCGATCCGCCCCACGAGCCTGGCGCAGGCCGGCCGAATCAGCGGAATCACGCCGGCCGACCTCGCGGTGCTGATGATCCACCTTCGCGGCCGATCGAAGTGAAGCGGCTGTTCCCGCTCACCCCACCTGCCGCAACAGGCGTTTCCTCACTCGCTTCTTTCCGGCAGGCCGCCGAACGGCACGTCGCGGCTCCGGCGCGCCGACCGCCTCGTGATACATAAGGTGAGTTTCCGCGTGACGCTCGTCGTCGAGGCACTCGCCGATCGCCTCGGGTTCGATGACCCGCATCTCGCGCCAGCGGCCTTGCACGAAACGGACGAGAAACACGGTGGCCAGCGTGCAGATCCAGAGCGTCATCATTGTCCAGCACCAGTACAGGCCGGCTCCGAACACGGCGACGCCGATCCAGCACGCCACCATCGGCCAGGGCGAGACGGCGAGCGTCGCCGACAGCACGAACCGGGTGTCGCCCGCCCCTCGCAGCGCGCTGGAAAACACTAGGTTCACCGCGTCGAAGATGCAGTAGGCCGCGACGAACTGGAGCAGCGTTACGGTCACCTGGCGCAGCTCGTCGAAGCGCTCGCTCCCGACCCCCGAAGCGTGCGCCATGAGAAACAGGTCCGGCGCACCGACGAATGCCAGCGCTACCAGGCCCGTATAGACCAGCGCGGCCCGGCTGGCGGTCGAGGTGGCCCGCGCTGCCAGCCGCGGTCGATTGCGGCCCAGTTGCTGCGCCACAAGCGTGGCCACTGCGGTCCCCAATCCGACCACCGGCAGCCAAGCCAGGTTATTGACGCTCAGCGCCAGGTTAGTCGCCGCCAGCGCCTCCTCGCCCAACCGCCCAACGAGGAGCACCAGCAGCGTATACACGGCCGCTTCGCCCACTCCTTGCAGCCCATTGGGCCCGCCAAACCGCAAGAGTCGCACCACCAGCGCGGGATCGAAGCGCCAGCCCTGGCGAAGGTGAAACGTCCGCCAGAACTGCGGACGGCGGAGCAGCAGGAAGTACGCCGCGGCCGCCGCACCTTCGGCCACAACCGTCGCCCACGCGGCGCCGGCCACGCCCCACGCCGGAAAACCGAGGCGGCCCAGAATCCACGCGTAATCCAGCACCAAATTGAGCCCCGCGGAGGCGATCTCGATCATCATCACCTCGCGCGTCCGCCCGATGCCGATAAACAATCCAGAAAGGACTGCCGAAACCAGCAACCCGCCGGTGCCAAAGCTCAGAACACGGTAATACGTCGCCTCCAGCGCGGCTACATCGGCCGGATGTCCGGCAAGATGGATCACTCCGGGCACCAGCGGAACCGTGGCCAGCACGGCCGCCCAGGCAGCCAGCGATAGCCAGATTCCCTGCCATGTCACCCGGCCGATCGACCGCATCCTCTGCGCGCCGTAGTACTGTGCGACAAACGTTCCCACGTAGGTCGCCAACCCGAACGGGAGGCAGATGACGGTCGTGTGCAACATGCTGGCCGGCAGGACGGCGGCGATGGCGGCATTCGAGTGCCACAGAAGGAGCATGCGGTCGGTGAACCCCATCAGTGTCCAACAACTGGTCGACACCACCAGCGGGGCGGCCAGGAAAAACACCTCCCGGCCGCCGCAGGGGCGTGTCCACCAGCGGTTTGAGGTCCACGACTGCATATATACCGTCCTTACGATTGACCCTTACACTGAAACGGAACGAGCTGGAGCGGAACCAGATGCCGCGGCGCAAGCGTGCGCTTCAATCCCGACGTCGAGAATCACTCGCGTCCGTCCTCGCTCTCACTCCGCCGTCCGCTGCCGTTTTCTCCCCCACCACTCCTTCCCTTAAGCCCCGGTCGAAAGGCGCGCTTGGCCGGACGCTGCCGGCGGATCACGAGCGTCCGCCGCCGCGACAACCGGCGGCCGACCGCGTGGCCGACACGGTCGGCGGACCGGTTCACCGCGGCGACCAGGCTCGTGTCGAGATCCTCCACGCGCACCATGCCGCCGCGTAACTGCACGTCGATGCGGCAATGCTTGTCGTTTCCGCCGCGGGGGCCGTTGTTGTCTGCCAGGAACACGGTCACCTGGCGGATCGCGCCGCTGAACGGCGCCAGCGCAAACGCGATCGCCCGCCCCACGTGCTCGCGCAGCGCGTCGCTGAGATTGATCCGCTTGCTGCGGATCGTGAGCTCCAGGCGATCGGACGGCACGCTTCGGTGACCGCCGGCGATGCGTCCTCCATTCCAGGCCTGCCCGCCGCGCCGATGGTCATTCGCCGAGTACTTCACAGGCATTGCTTTCTCCCTTATGAGCTCCGCCGATGGATGTCAAACCCTTTCGCGTTCACGCTGAATGGGCCGGCCCATGCGGCGCGTCGCGCCGCCGCGCCGGCCGCCGATGAGGGCCCCGGTCGTAGTGGTTGCGCAAGGCCGTTCTCCCGAGCGTCAATTCGTCCCCCGGCTGCAGCACGGCCTCCTCCACGCGGCGACCGTTGACGTACGTCCCGTGGTCTGTCGACAGGTCCCGCACGATCCACCGCTCATCGACACGATCGATCATGCAATGCAGCCGGTCGACAAACCGGTCGTCGAGGCGCACGTTCGCCACGGCATCCGTCCCGACGATGGCCGGCGCTTCCAGCTCGCGGATCAGATACATCGTGCCGCGGTCGATCAGGTGCGACAGAATGATGGTCATAGTCGATTCCTCCTGGACTTCCATGATGGCAACGCGCCGCCACAGCGCATGACAGCCAACGAGCGAACGTACTGCGAAGGACGGCAACGCCGCGCGGCCGATAAGCGTGAAGATGATGGTGCGATCACACCATCATCGACCGTCGTGGCCGGTTAAACGGGACAACGGGACGTTGAGCCGGACCCGACGCTTCGGAACACGCTGACGCGCCGGATCCGCCGACTATCCGATGAGAGTGGCTCCACAACCTGTGTCGTCGCCCTGCGGAGGCTTCAGACACTGGCGGAAAACGCAGGATACTTCCTGCTTGCGGAGCCAGGCGGCCCAACCGCCGCCGCGATCGATGGGCGGACTGAGCGCCCGCCGGCGCCTTCCATGGTGTCGGCCGGGGCGCGCCGCCAGCGCCATCGCCAAATGCGATGCGCTGCGGTAAACCGCCGGCTTGATCGACGACATGGAAAAACGCATGATCGGGTCCCTGGCAAGACGTAGTTTCCGAACGCGATCCCCGGCCTTAGCCGGCCAGCTCCGCGCAGCAATCTGGAAACCGTCTCGAAGATGGGTTGCCGGCCGGAGGGGGCCCAGCCGACATGGCCGAAGGCAAGCGTGCCCCGGCTATATCTACCCTAACCCATCAGCGTAAAAAGGCTATTCCGCTATCGGGCCGATCGCTCTAGCCCTTTGGCGCAACCACCCCTCCGCGGGAAAAGCGTGGCTATAATGGGGGCCAAACATCCCACCACGCAGGATTATACGTCGTACTGGCCTACGCTCTCCGGTTGGAATTCGACCGCTTCGATCAGCATTCGGCTGCTCCCGAATGCGGCATCCTCGACGACGTCTCCCTTGCGGTAACCCAGCACGGCCGTGCCGATTGGGGTGAGCACCGAAAGGAATCCCTCGGCCGAATTGGCAAAGCCGGGGTATACAAGTGTGAACGTCTCGACCTCGTCCGTGTCGATATCGCGCAGGCGGATCTTGGAATTCATGGTGACCACGTCGCCCGGCATGGCGGCGGGCTCCAGCGCCTCCGCCTCGTCAAGCTTGGCTTTGAGCGCGCGCAGTCGATCCAGCGGAACGCCTCCCCCGGCGACCGCATCGCGGATCAACGGTTCCAGACGGTCCTTGTCCACGACGGAGATCATGATCGAATCGCGATGCATGGCCGGCCACCTCTTAGAGAACTTTTCGGAACCGATCGGGTCAGCGAACCAGACCGAGAGATGCAATAACGACTTGACTGGAATCGCAACGTCCACCAGATAGGGGCGCGGAGTGCCGCCGCTGAGTCACGATACTGGATTATAGACTTATTTCGCGCCCACAGGCAGCCTTCGGCTGCCGGAACCTCGCCGCCGGTGCTACCATTTATCACCCACCGGGGCTATTTTGGCGCTGACAGAAATCCCGCATCTCGATCATTCAAAGGAATGGCATGTTCACCGGCCCCGCGGAACTGCAACAGACGGCGCTGCTGCTCACGGTGCTCGGATTTCTCGTGGCCGGCAGCGCGATCTTCAGTCGTCAGATCGACCGGCTGGGAATTCCTGTCGTGCTCCTCTTCCTGGTGCTGGGAATGCTCGGCGGCTCGGAGGGGATCGGCGGCGTCGCGTTCGAGAGCTACGGACTCGCGGTTCGCGTGGGTACCGTGTACCTGGTATTGATTCTCTTCGAAGGTGGAATGAACACCTCGATGGCGGCCGTCCGGCGCGTGATCCTCCCCTCCGGTCTGCTGGCCACGATCGGGGTGGCGGGGACCGCCGGACTGCTCGCCTGTTTCTCGCGCTTGTTGGGTCTCTCCTGGAACGAAGCCCTGGTGCTGGGGGCCGTGGTCTCGTCAACCGATGCGGCGGCAGTGCTTGCCGTCCTTCGCGGCGGCGGACTGCATCTGCGTCCACGGGTCGGCGACACGCTGGAAGTTGAGTCCTGCATCAACGACCCCATGGCGGTGATCCTCACCGTGGCAATGGTTCAGGTCGCCGTTGATCCCGCAGCGCTGCGCTGGTCTCTGCTCTGGAACATCCCGCTGCAACTGGTGGTCGGGGCCGCGGTGGGAATGCTGCTCGGCGTGGCAGGACGGCGAATCATACCGCGCGTCGCTCCGGCCACGATTGGGCTCTACCCGGCGCTCACCCTGGCGATCGCCTTTCTCTCGTTCGGGATCGCCACGCTCTTGCGTGGCAGTGGCCTGTTGAGCGTCTACATGACCGGTCTGGTCCTCGGCAGCGCGGTGCTCCCCTACCGCGCCGGCCTCGACCGCATCCACAATGCGGTCGCATGGCTCAGCCAGGTGGGCCTGTTTCTCATGTTCGGCCTGCTCATCTTCCCCTCGCGACTCGTGTCGGTCGCCGGTATCGGCCTGGCGACCGGGTTGTTTCTCGCCTTTGTGGCCCGCCCGGTGGCTGTCTGGCTCTGCCTCCTCCCCTTCAACTACTCACGCGCCGAGAAGTTGTACGTCGCCTGGATCGGCCTGCGCGGCGCGGTGCCGATCATCCTGGCAGCGTTCCCGGTGCTGGCGCAGGTCAATGGCGCCGACCGTATTTTCAACATCGTCTTCTTCATCGTCGTGGTAAGCACGATCCTCCCCGGTGCGACGATCCGCCCGGTGACGCAGTGGCTCCGCCAGGCCACCCCCGAAGCGCCCCGGCCCAGCGCGCTATTGGAGATCAACTCGGCCCATCCGCTCGAAGGCGAGATCGCTTCGTTCTTCATCGAACCGGAAGCGGCCGTCTGTGGTGTGCCGCTCTCTCAAATCACGCTGCCGACCGACGCCGCGGTGATGCTTGTCGTCCGCGATAACAATCTGCTGGCGGCCCGCGGCCCTACAGTGCTCCAACCCGGTGACCACGCGTTCGTCTACTTTCCGCCTAACGACCGCCCGTACATCGAACTCCTTTTCGGCCACGCCGAGCGACGGTAACGGCCGCTTTCACTCTTTCCCCGTGCCGCGAGTGGCCGTGAGACATGGGTTCGCGACTCATCGAAAGCGGCGGGCTGGACGAGGTCATGCACCGCCCAGGTTGCGGAACACCCGAGCGTCGCGTAGGATGCAAAGTGGGCAGAGGGGGGGTTAACTTTGACGACCTTCGTCACCGTAGTGGAGGATTCCGCTTCATAACCCCGCGAGCAGCCTCGCGTCGGCGGTGCGAGAGTTCACACCCATGTGGCATTGCAGCCGGTGTAGGGAAGAAGTCCCTGACGATTTCGATGTTTGCTGGTGTTGCGGTACGGATCAGGACGGCACGGCCTCACCCGACTTCCAATGCGAGCCGAACGACCCCGCAGTGCCGGATCCCGGTCCGTGCAGCGACGGGACCTTGGCGGACAACGTGCACAAGCCTGCCCAACTGCAATTCAGCCTGCGGGGGCTTCTTCTGTTCACTGCGGCATTCGCGATGGCGTGCGGCTGCTACGCCACGTGGAGGCATTTCGTCAAACGTGAACAGGCGAGATTGATGGCTGTAGCAAAGGTGTTCCTGGATCAGGAGCGGTACGGCTCGGCGGAATCGGCACTCACCCGGGCGATTGAGCTTGGCGCCGCGAGCGCAGAGACGTATCGTCAGAGAGCGGACATCTACGTCCTCTTCGATCACACCGATCGGGCTATCGCCGATGAGACGGAGGCCATTCGGCGCGATCCCGGCTCCGCGTGGGCATATTGCCGGCGAGCCTGGCTGTATGGGGTCGCCGGCGATTTGCAGAAGGCCATCGAGGACTGCGACCGCGCGATTCACCTCGACCCTGCATTCGCGCCCGCGTACAAGATCCGGGCGATGGCGCACCGTGAGTCCGGCCACACCGGCAGTGCCATTGCCGACTGTCGCCAGGCAATCGGTCTGGTCCCGGCGGATCCCGATGCTCACACGCTTCTTGGTCGGCTTTACCGTGACCGAGGTGAACTCGACAAGTCGATTGGGTGTTATAGTGAGGCGATCCGCCTCGATCCGGGATCGTGCACAGCATATCACGAGCGAGGCAGCGTGTACGCGCAGCGGAAGGATCGCGACAGTGCCATCGCCGATCTCTCCATGGCGATCCGCCTGAACCCCCAGGACGGCGTCGCATACTACGACCGCGGCGTCATCCACATGGAAAAAGGCGAACAAGAGGCAGCTGACGTGGATTTCGCGCGGGCGAAGTCGTTGGCTCAAGAGGCTTCGGCAAGCAACTGAGAACGGTTCCGAAAGTAATACTCGGGCGAGCGGCGACTGCTGCCGTGAGCGGACCTTCACCGTGACAAGCGTGCGACCTTCGGCGAAAACGAGGCAAAGGTACTTGCGGCAATGACGCTCGCCACCGACCAATGCCCTGCCAGGCCTCAGCGGCTCAGCGCAACGTTCCAGCGATCGGGCGACCAGTTGCTTCTTCGGTGCCACAGCCGGGAATGGGGCGGCGGCGTTTTCATGCTGCTTTGGCTCATCGGATGGACTGTAGGCTGCGTCTTCCTTGCAGGTCTGGTCATCCGCGATCCGAAGCCGTTTCATTTCCTGTTCGCTATCCCGTTCTGGGCCTCCTGGATCTTCGTGTTCTTCATGCTGCTGAAGTCGTTCTTCCAGCGAGAAGAACTGTTGCTCGATCGCGAGGGTGCGGTCTATGTGGAGAGAATCCTCGTTCCGCGCCAGAGGCGCAGGGTGCCGCTGGACGAGATCCGCTCGCTCGACCATTACACGGCCGTTGTCGATAGCGAGTCGGGCCGCTGCCAATCGGGGATCGAGATCCGTACGCTCGGCCGGCCGATCCGCCTGGCTCAGGGGCTCTCGCAGCCCGAACTGGACTGGCTACGATTTCAGCTCAACGACCATCTTCAGCAACTGCAGGCGGCCCGCGGCCAGCGACGGGAACAGCCAGAAGAAGAAAGCACGCGAGGCCGCCCATCCGGAACTCGGTCCGCCATCGTGCTCTCACCGGCCAAGGAACGGGTGACCCCGCCAAGCGATTGCGGCTGGAAGCGGCTCGACGGTTTCGATGAGTTTGCCTTCGTCAGGCGCGGGAGGCTGTCGCTGGGAAGTCTGTTTGGCGTGGCGTTCGTCACGCTCTTCTGGAATGGGATCGTTTCGGTGTTCGTGGCCGTACTCTGGGGACTCGCTCCTGGAGAACCGCAGCTTCAAGGGGTCGAGTGGTGGGGACTGTTCGTCTTCCTCATCCCCTTCGAGGTAATTGGTCTCGTCATGCTCCTGGCATTCCTGTCGACCTTGCTCGAACCGGTGCACCGCACGCGCTGGACGTTCACCCGACGGGGCATCGAACAGCGTCATACCTGGCTGGGCCTCGGCCCGCGGTGGACATGGGAAGTCGATTCGCTCGACCGGCTCGAGCTGCGCCCTGACGACTCGAGCGACCGGCGACGCTTTTGCGGCGTCAACCAGGGCTCCATCTCCACCTCAATGGGAGCAGAACACTATCGGCTTTCACTCATTGATCAAGACAACAGGGAGCTTTGCTCCATGGCGAGCCTCACTGAGGGAGAGGCCCGCTGGATCGGCGATACGCTCCTCAAAGAACGCGGGATCTGGTTTCGCTAGCGCCAAGGAGCGAGAGATGATTGCTGGCTTGCCGAACGGTCTCGAGTCTTCATCGCAAGTGGGAGCAGCGGTCTTCGCAGCAGGCATTCTTCCGCTGGTGGATCAGCTCCTCAAGTCGGTCCTGCTCGGGGCACTCCTTATCGGCTCAGCGGTCTTCAATGCCGCAATCGCCATTCCTCTCGGAGTCCTCATTCCCTGGCGACGCCTGCGCTCGTGGACCACAAAGCGACGGATCATCGCCGGCACGGCGATCGCCTGCGGCACGTTTGTCCTCTTGTCGCTCGCCGAGGTCGTCGTCCTGGGGGTGCTTGTGGACGTATTCCTTATCCCCTGACCGCCACGAAGCCGACCATGAACCTCGACCTGCGACAAACCGTTTCCTGTCAGGGTGTTGCCAACGGCGCGGGCAGGGCAGGGTAGGGGACCGGGTAGCCGTAGTGCGGCCAGGGCGGATGCGGCAACTGACCCAGGCCATAGGGATTGACCCATGAGCCGAAGGGCGTGGTCCACGGGCCCTGCGGATTGCCCCACGGACCGTAGGGCGTGGCGCCCTCGCGGAACGGCCGCTCCCATTCCCCGTAGGGCCGGATGTACTCGCCACCGCCCCACGTCTCCACAACGTGCCGCCGGTCGACGCTGCCGTCGGCCTTGCGCAACACGGTCTGCTTGTGCCGATACGCGCCCTGCCGGTAGTCGGGCGCGTAAGGGGCCGGCGGTGCAACACCCGGCGCATACTGGACCACCCGCTCGCCACTGGCCGGATCGTGGCTGAAATAAGAGGGGCTGAAAACCCAACTTGCCCGGGCCGACGAAGCAGCGAGAGCCAGCAGGACAAGAGACGAGAGCAGGCGGCAATGCATGGAAGAAACCCATATCAGAAGAGTCCGGGCTCCGTCCCATAGAGATAGCTCTCAGCTTTCAAGCCGTCGGCTATCGGCCTCCTTGGTCATTGGTGCTTGGTTCTTGGTGCTTCTACTCCGCCGGCCGCTCGACCATCAGTTGATGCGATTGCGGATCGTAAACATACCGGTGGCCCTGCGGCAGTTCCGGCAGCGGAATCTGATTGAACTGGACGATGTCTTTCATGAAGTCTTCGTGTGTCTTCGGGTAGTGGCCGTTCTGGGCGTTGTACAGATTGAGCGCGTGCTCGACCTGACCGAAGCGAATCCGCTCCTGGGCCGAGAAGTAGGCGGCGATCGGCGTGGTGATGAGGCCTCCGCCGTAGCCGCGTCCCTTCTTGCCCACACCCTTCTCGGCCTTCTGGCGGACTACATCGTCGGCCGGAGCCGCCGGCGGCGGGGCCGGTGCCGGTGAGGCCGCGGCCGACGAGGCCTGCGCACTGGGCGGAGGAGGCGGAGGAGGAGGCGGGGGAGGCGGCGCCGCGGTCCCTGGCGACGTCGATTGTTGTGCAGCGGCCGCCGGAGCCGCGGGGGCAGGAGCCGGTGGCGCCGAAGCGGGCCGGCCCATCTCCTGGACCGACTGCGTCGTGAATCCGAACTGCTCGGTCATGACGCCGCGATCCGACGCCGGCTTGACCAGGTCCTCACCGCACCCGGCCATCACCAGCGCGGTCACGGCCAGTCCAGCGAGCACGCCCTTTCTCACTACTTGGCATTCCATACGACTTCTCCTGCGGCGCGGCGCGCCTGATCCTGTTTGTGCTAAGCCTTTCTCGCCAGGCGGGCATCAGTCCGCCCAGCCAGTCCCATAACGGGCTGAAGTTCACGTGTGCCCTTCCGTAGGACGGAATTTCATTCCGTGTGTCTTTATGAGGTGGCCTGCAACTCCATCCTGCGGCGCCACTTGCCCTCTCACCGTTCTGCTTGATCGTCTTCACCCGAGTCGGAAACCTGTTGCTGCTGTCTGGCGGTGCGAACGCGTGGCCGCCGCAAGGCGAAATGCCCTCTGGTTTGCGGCTCCGCCGGCCCAAGCGTCACTTCGAACTGCCAGTCGGCCATCTGACGAAGCGCGGCGCTGCGCGTCATGTCGAAGTCGAGCGGCGTCAGCGTCACCAGCCCCTTGCGGATCGCCGACAGGTCGGTCTCCTGCGCGGCAAGCGGCGGAGGCGGTTGGCCGGTGGCCCAGTAGTACGTCCGACCCCAGGGGTCTACACGCTTCTCGAAACGTTCTCCGTATTGCGTCACGTCCATCGGCACGACCTTGACCTGCGGCGTGCCGCTAAGCGCGGCGGTGGGAATGTTGAGGTTATACAGTTGAGGTTCGCGGTCTTTCTTGTCCAACACCTGCTCGATCACGCTTCGCGCCAAGGAGGCTGCTCGGCCAAACTCGGCGTGCTCGTCGAACTCCAGCGACACGGCTACGCTCGTCACCCGGAAGAACGCGCCCTCGATGGCCGCCGCCACCGTACCCGAATAGAGCACGTTGATCCCGACGTTCAAGCCGCTGTTGATTCCGCTGACGACCAGGTCGGGCCGGCGCGGGCAAATCTCGCCGATGCCAAGCTTGACACAGTCCGCCGGACTCCCTTCGACCACCCATCCCCACCGCCGCTCGCCGTCGTAGACCTCTTTGACAATCAACGGGGTGAGATAGGTAATCGAGTGTCCGACGCCACTCTGTTCGGTCGCCGGGGCCACCACATATACGTCGCCCAGCCGGCGCAACTCCCGTTCAAGGGCCGCCAGCCCGGGGGCGTAAATGCCGTCATCGTTGGTCAGCAGGATAAGCACGCTAGTTCCGTTGCCTCGCCTCCGTCCGCCCCTTCAAGCGCCCCGCCACCCGTCGGCTCCGCGGCCGCCGGTATTCGCGTTCGCGCAAAGAGGTGGGCAGGCCTCGATTGGCCGTCCTTGATCGCCACCATTCACTATAACCAGCCCCGCCGGGTGGTTCAATCGGCTGCCTCGTCAATCCAACTCCCTCGGCGACTCGATGGAGGGCCCCAGTCAGCGGCGACATGTACTTGGCGGGGGCCGGCTTAGGACGCTACAATTGGCGGTTTTCCGCAGGGAAGCCGCTCATGAAGCGCATCGCCGACGAGAAGGTGCTGGTCCTCGATTTCGGCTCCCAGTACGCCCAGCTCATCGCCCGCCGCGTCCGCGAGCAGCAGGTCTACTGCGAAATCGTCCGGCACGACATTGCGGCCGAACGGGTGCGGCAATTGGAGCCGCGCGGCCTGATCCTGTCCGGCGGACCCGCAAGCGTCTACGAGCACGCCGCCCCCCACTGCGATCCGGCCATCTTCCAACTGGGGATTCCTGTGTTGGGAATCTGCTACGGGATGCAACTGGTCTGCAAGTCGCTGGGCGGGCACGTCGAAAGCGCGCCGGCGCGCGAGTACGGGCGGGCCCAGTGCCGAGTCACCACAACCGACGGCCTGCTGGCCGGCGTGCCCGACCAGACCCAAGTCTGGATGAGCCACGGCGATCAGGTCACGCAAGTGTCGGACGATTTCCTCGCCCTGGCCCGCACCGACACGTGCCCCTATGCCGCGATCAAGCATCGGCAATTGCCCATCTATGGTCTGCAGTTCCACCCTGAAGTGACGCACACGCCCAAGGGATCGCTCGTACTGCGGAACTTCCTGCTCTCCGTTTGCGGCTGCAGCGGTGCCTGGCGGCTGGGCGATTTTGCCCGGCAGACGGTGCACGACCTGCGGCGCCGCGTGGGCAATCGTCGCGTGATCTGCGGACTCTCCGGCGGCGTCGACTCGTCGGTCGTCGCGGCCCTGCTCGCCGAAGCCATCGGCACGCAGCTTTCCTGCATCCTGGTCGACAACGGGCTGCTCCGCAAAGGCGAAGTGGAAGCGGTGATCGAGGAGTTCACCAATCACTTCAAGACCGATCTGCACGTGGTGCGCGCCGAGGATCGCTTCCTCTCCTGCCTGGCCGGAGTGATCGATCCGCAGGAGAAGCGGCGGCGGATCGGCCACGCCTTCATCGAATGCTTCGCCGCCGAGGCGGCGCGGATCGAAGACGCCCAATTCCTGGCCCAGGGGACGCTCTACCCCGATGTGATCGAAAGCGGAGGTACCGCCGACGGACCGGCGGCCACGATCAAGCTGCACCACAACGTCGGCGGGCTCCCCAAGGATCTGAAATTTGAACTCATCGAACCGCTCCGCGACCTCTTCAAGGACGAAGTGCGGCGACTGGGCCTGCAGTTGGGTCTTCCGGAAGACATCGTGTGGCGTCATCCGTTTCCCGGCCCGGGTCTGGCCGTGCGCTGCCTTGGCGAGGTCACGAAAACCCGGCTCGATATGCTTCGCGAAGCCGACCTGATCGTGGTCGAAGAGATCAAGGCCGCCGGGCTCTACCGGAAGACGGCGCAGGCGTTCGCCGTGCTGTTGCCGGTGCAGAGCGTCGGCGTTATGGGAGACGCCCGCACCTACGAAGACGTAGTCGCCGTGCGGTCCATCGATTCCGAGGACTTCATGACGGCCGACTGGAGCCACTTGCCCTACGACCTGCTGGCCCGCATCTCGACGCGGATCATCAACGAGGTTTCCGGCGTAAACCGGGTCGTCTACGACATCAGTTCGAAGCCGCCGGCGACCATTGAGTGGGAATGATCCGTGAATTCGCCCCCGCCGCAACCCGAACCTCCGCCACTCTCCTTCGAACAAGCCTTGGCGCAACTGGAGGAGATCGTCCATCAACTTGAAGAGGGCGAGTTGGGACTTAACGAAGCACTGGACCGCTATGAAAAGGGCGTCAAGCTGCTGCGGCAATGCTATGACCTGCTCGATCGCGCCGAGCGGAAAATCGAGCTCCTCAGTGGAATCGACGCCGACGGCAGGCCGATCACCACTCCATTGGAAGACCGCGAGATTTCGCTCGGCGAAAAAGCCGAACGCCGAGGCCGGCGCCGCACGGCCGGCGACGACTGCCCACCACCGAGAGGGGCCCAGTAGCGGGCAGGGGTGGTATCATAGACGCCATCGGGGGGATCGTTTATAATTGAGTCTCGCGTTGCCGGCGTCTCCCGGCGAGTCTGCATTACCATTTGCTGGCCGCCGGCTGATCTGCGGCTACCTTCCTGCACTCTGATGGTCGACGCTCCGGGTAGTACGCTACAACGATTGGCCGACGAGATTCGCTGCCGCGTCGACTCCGCCCTGGCTGCCTACACCGACTTCGGCGCCGGCTGCCCCGGTGTGCTGCGCGAAGCGATTCAGTACAGCCTGCTCGCGCCGGGCAAGCGTCTGCGCCCCATGCTGACTCTGCTCGCCGCCGAGGCATGCGGTGGTGCGCGCGAAGCGGCGATCCCCGCCGCCTGCGCCGTCGAGATGGTGCACACATATTCGTTGATCCATGACGACCTGCCGGCGATGGACGACGACGACCTTCGTCGCGGACGCCCCACGTGCCACCGCAAGTTCGGCGAGGCCATCGCCATCCTGGCAGGCGATGCTCTGCTGGCGTTGGCCTTCGAAGTATTGGTCCACGGCGTCCGCCCCCCGGAACTGGCTGCCGAGTGCTGCGGCGTCTTAGCCCGGGCGGCCGGCGCAAGCCAGCTCGTCGGCGGCCAGGCCGACGACATCCTGGGCAACCTTGCTCAGGGAGATTTGGCGTCGCTCGAGTCGGTTCACCGCCGCAAGACCGGAGCGATGATGCTCGCTTCCCTGCGGCTGGGAGCGCTCGTCGCCGGCGCCGACGAGCAATCGCGCCTGGCCCTCGATGAGTACGGCCGGCGGTTGGGCCTCGTGTTTCAGATTGTCGACGACCTGCTCGACGTCTGTGGCAGCGAAGCCGAGTTGGGCAAACGGGTGGGCAAGGATTCCCAGCAGGGGAAACTCACGTTTCCTGGATTGCTTGGTGTTGACCAAAGCCATCGCCGTGCTGAACAATTGACCGAAGAAGCCTGCCAGGCCCTCGCGGGCTTGGGGCCACGAGCCGCGCGATTGGAAGCGGTGGCCCGCTATGTGCTGGAAAGGAAGCGTTGATGGACAAGATTCTCTCCACGATCAGCTCGCCGCACGACGTCAAGAAGCTCTCCGACCCCGAACTGACGCGGCTGGCCGAGGAGATGCGCGAGGCGTTGTGCCGGTTGCTGGGCACCCGATCGGCCCACTTCGCCTCCAATCTCGGCGTCGTCGAGTTGACGCTCGCACTGCACACGACATTCGATTTCAGCCGCGACCGCTTGATCTGGGACACCGGTCACCAGATCTACCCGCACAAGATGGTCACTGGCCGCTACGACGAATTCTCGACCATCCGCACCAAGGGCGGCCTGATGGGTTACCCCAATCCGGCCGAGAGCGATTACGACCTCTTCATGACGGGCCACGCCGGATGCAGCGTCTCCTGCGCCCTGGGACTGAAGGCGGGCGACGACCTGCTCCGCCCCACCGAGGGCCGGCAGGTGGTCGCCGTCGTCGGCGATGGCGCCTTGCCCTCCGGAATCGTATTCGAAGCGCTCAACAACACGGGCGGACTGAAGCGCAACCTGATCGTCGTGCTGAACGACAACAAGATGTCGATCTGTCCGCGCGTTGGCGGACTGGCCGAGTATCTCGACCGGCTCCGCATGACCTCGTTCTATACCGGGCTGAAGACCGAGATCCAGCGCCTGCTCAATTACCTGCCCGTTATCGGCGATCCGATGGAACGGCTGCTCGGACAGGTCCGCGATGCGATGAAGGCGGGAATGCTCGGCGGAATGCTGTTTGAGGAACTCGGCTTCAACTACGTCGGCCCCGTCGACGGGCACAACATTCGGCAGTTGCAGAAGTACCTCAACATGGTACGCGACTTCGACCGGCCGGTGCTCCTGCATGTGGTGACCGAGAAGGGACACGGCTTCCAACCCGCCGCCGAAGACCCCGTCTTCTACCATGCCCCAGCGCCCTTTACCCGGCAGAACGGATCGACCGTCTCGATCAAGAAAAGCTCCACGCGAACCTACACGCTCGTCGCGCGCGAGGCGATTCACCAGGCGATGCGCGACGACCGCCGGGTGGCGGCCATCACGGCGGCCATGTGCCAGGGCAACATGCTCGAACCGGTCCGCGAAGAATTCCCCGAACGATTTTTCGACGTCGGCATTTGCGAGTCGCACGCGGTGGGCTTCGCAGCAGGACTCGCCAAGGTGGGCGTGCGGCCGATCGTCGATATCTACAGCACGTTCCTCCAGCGGAGCTACGATCAGCTCTTCCAGGAAGTCTCCCTCCAGAGCCTGCCGGTGACGTTGATGCTCGACCGCGCCGGAGTGGTAGGCGCCGACGGGCCCACCCACCACGGCGTCTTCGACCTTACTTACCTCCGTCCGTTCCCCAATATCGCCGTGCTGGCTCCAGGCGACGCGCTCGACCTGGAGCGGATGCTTCCGTGGGCGATCAGTCACGACGGCCCGGTGGCGATCCGTTACCCCAAAGCCAAAGCCGTCGAGATCCGCCGCGAACCGGCACCGGTCGAGTTGGGCACCGCAGAGGTGATTCGCCATGGCGACGATGGGGTGCTGGTGGCCTGCGGCACGCTGCTGGAAAACTGCGTCGAAGCGGCGGACCAGTTGGCCAAAGAGGGTCTCCACCTCGGGATCATTAACGCTCGGTTCGTCAAGCCGCTCGATACCCGGACGATCCTCGGCGCGATCGAAGAGTCGCCGCTGGTAATCACTGTCGAAGAAGGTACGCTCATGGGCGGCTTCGGCAGCGCGGTCCTCGAAGCGGCTAACGACGCGGGACTGGATACCAGCCGCGTCCGCCGCCTCGGCATCCCCGATCATTACGTCGAACATGGTGAGCGCGACGAGTTGCTCGCCGACCTGGGGCTCGACACCAAGGGCATTGCCGAAGTGTGCCGGCAGATGGTGGCACGCTTCGACCTGCTCGACCCCGCCGAGCAACACACCAGCGCCCCGTCCAAGTAGCGACAGGCCGCGAAGGATCCCTATGCGCGTCATCCTCTTGGGTTCCGCCACGCGGCCACGGGTGCTCCAGGAAGTCGAGCGACTCCGGCCACAGATCGAACGGCTCGCCAGGGTCGTCGCCGTCGATTTCACCAGCCACATCGATCTCGGCGAAGTCGAAGCCGATCTGGTAATCGTGTTTGGTGGCGACGGCTCCATTCTCCGCGCCGCACACCAGATGGGCTATCGCCAACTGCCCGTAATCGCCGTCAACCTGGGAAGACTGGGCTTTCTAGCAGATGTATCGCCTGTCGAATTGCCGCAAGTTCTCGAAGCTTATGCAGAAGGGCGGCTGAAGACCGTCGAACACCTGATGTACGAGTGCCGCGTCAGCCGCGGCCAGACGGTGCTGGCTCGCCAGCTTGGGCTCAACGAAGTGGTGGTCCACGCGGGGGAGCCCTTTGGCATCCTCGACGTCAATCTCTACGTTGACTCAGAATTGGTAACCACTTATAGTTGCGACGGCTTGATTGTCAGCACGCCCGTCGGCTCCACGGCCCACAGCCTGTCGTCCGGCGGTCCGATCCTGCGGAAGGATTTGCAGGCGTTCGTGATTTCGCCCATCAGTCCGCACACGCTGAGCAATCGGCCGGTGGTGGATCTGGCCGACCGGGTCTACGAGTTGGAGGTCCTGCGGCCGAACCCCGGCACATCGGCGGTGGCCGACGGGCGCGTGCTGTGCACGCTCGAACGGGCCGATCGGGTGCGCGTTGAGCGGGCCCAACCCCGTTTCCTGCTCGTTTCCGCCCCTGGCCACAGCTACTACCGCACGCTTCGGGAGAAGCTCGGTTGGGGCGGCCGACTCAGGCTTGACGACAGCCGCCCGTAGTCGTCCCGCTCCGCCGCGGAACCATTCCGCCGCGGGGGGACCGGGGAGAGGGCTAAACCGACCCGCAGCCCTCGCCATGGATCGGCAACCAAGGAGGGGAGTACTCGAAAGGATGCGAGCGATGCTCAGATTCTCATGTGGACTGTGGGCCGGCGCGACCCTGCTGGCCATTCTCGCCACCCCGTTGACCGCCGCCGACGAGCCGGTCGCAGACCAGGACTACACCCTGCGGTACAAGTTCTCGCCGGGCGAGACGATCCGCTGGGAGGTCGTCCACCGCGGCCGGATTCGCAGCACGATCTCCGGCACGACCCAGGCGGCCGAGACGGTCAGCAAGTCGGTCAAGGTCTGGAAAGTGGCCGAGGTCAAAGAGGACGGCGCCGCCACGTTCGAGCATTCCGTCGAAAGCGTCGACATGTGGCACAAGTTCACCGGGCAGCAGGAAGTCCGCTACAACAGCCTCACCGACGCGAAGGCGCCGCTGGGTTACGAGAACGTGGCCCAGTCGATCGGCGTGCCGCTGTCCACCGTCACGGTGAGCCCGCGCGGCGAGATCATCTCCCGAGTCCGGCTGCAGAAAACTCAGCAGCAGCAGAACGAAGGTCTGATGTGCATCCCGCTCCCCGAAAAACCGGTCGCCGCGGGACACACGTGGTCACTCCCCATGCCCATCGAAGTGCCGTTGCCCGCCGGGACGATCAAGCGGGTCGACGCGTCGCAGAAATTCACGCTTAGCGAAGTGAAGAACGGCGTCGCCACTATCCAGATCGCCACCCAGATCCTCACTCCCATCCGCGACCCGGCGATTGAAGCCCAACTCATCCAGAGTCAATCAACCGGCTTTGTCAAGTTCGACATCGACGCCGGCCGCGTGATCTCGCAGCAACTCGACGTGGACAAGGGCGTGGTCGGATTCAGCGGCGAAGCCAGCAGCATGCACTGCCTCAGCCGCTTCACGGAAGAACTGATCACCGCCAAGACCGAAACGGCAAGTCGCCCCGCTGCGACGCGGGAGCTGTGACCGCTTAGCGACGCACCATTTGCGGTTTGCCGGCAGATCACCCGTCGATCACGTACGGCGCTCGCTGCTCGCGCTCTTGCCGCGCGTTGGCCTCGTCGTCGCCGACGATCTGCTCGGTAGCTGCGTCCCAGGTGATCTTCCGCTTCAGCCGCAGGGCGATGTTACCCAGGTGGCAGGCGGTGATCGTCCGATGCGCAACTTCCACGTCGGTGATCGGCTGCTGACGGCTCTTCACCGAGTCGAAGAAGTTGCGCATGTGTTCCAGCGTATCGTCGAACCCGGGCGGCTCCTGCGCCGGATGGCCGGCGTAGTGCTCCTCTACCGCCTTGCCGTACGCGCCGCCGCGATTGACGAAGATCCGTCCCTTGTCACCGACGAACAGGATGCCGTTGCGCTGCTCGGCCTTGAGGTCATCCGGCAACCCGGCGAAGAGCGCCGCTTCCTGTTCCGGCTTGAGACCGCCCATCTCGGCGAGGTACTTCGCGTCGCGGGCCACGAAGTACCATAGATCGATGTCGCCCGGGTACGTCAATTTCACAACGAATCGATCAGGATTGTTGAAGCATTGGCCGCAGTCGGGCCGGCCCTCGTTGGGGAAGTACGCCTTGCCTTCAACCGTGAGCGGGCCGCTGCGTTCCACATCCATGCCCCAGTGAGCGATGTCCATGTGGTGCTGCCCCCAATCCGTGATGATTCCGCCGGCATACTCGAAGAACCAGCGAAACGTGAAGTGCGTCCGCTCCGGACAGTACTCTCGCCACGGCGCTTGCCCCTGGTAAAGATCCCAGTTGAGCTGCGCGGGCACGGGTTTGGTCGCGAACGGTCCCCCGCGAGTGTTCCAGAACGGCAGAATGACGCTCACCGTACGGAGCTTTCCGATGGCCCCGCCGCGAACAAGTTCTACCGCGGTCCGGAAGTGCGGCACGCTGCGTTGCTGCGTGCCGACCTGCACGATCCGCCCCGTTTCGCGAACCGCTCGGCACAGGCGTTTGCCCTCGTCGATGGTAAGCGTCAGCGGCTTCTCGGCGTATAGATCCTTTCCCGAGCGGCAGGCAGCGATGTTGATCGCCGTGTGCCAGTGATCCGGCGTGCCGTTGACGATCACGTCGACGTCGTTGCGTTCCAGCAGGCGGCGATAGTCCTGGTAGATCTCGGCCCTGCCTCCCAGTGCCGCCTTGGCCTTCTCCGCCTGCCCGAGGTCGGCGTCGCAAACCGCCACGATGTCGCCAAACTGAGCGGCACGCTGAGTAATGTGCAGTCCTCTTCCCCCCACGCCGATCGCTCCCACCAGCGGCCGATCGTTCTTCGAATCTTGCCCCCGCGCCGCAGCGCAGACCCAGTAAGGTGCAGTGACGCCGGCGGCGATGCCGACGGCCGACGAGCGCAGAAAGTCACGACGGGCAGAGAAACGGCGAGTCATGGCGGGCTCCTCGGGGCAGGGACACGAAGGCGAAAACGCTCGCCATCGTAGCCCAGCCGAGCGCCCGATGCAAAGCGCGCGCATACCGAAAACCGCGACCTTTCGCCGCCGCGTTGCGTGCGACGACCGCCAGTCAGGCCGGATTGGCCCCAGCGCGGCGGAGTTTGGTGCGGGCGCGGCTGAGAATGGGGCCCACGCTGTTCTCGCTCACGCCGATCACGCGGCTGATCTCCTCGTAGCTCTTTGATTCGAGGTGATACATCCGCACTACCTGGGCCTCGCCCGGTTCCAATCCGTCGAGCAACCGCTCGACCTCCTCGCGATTGATGATCCGCTCCTCGGGCTCGCCAGACGGGTCGGCTAAAGCGCTTGCAGCCTCTTCACCCGCCACGGCCAGCCGACGCTTCTGCAGCGTCTTGACCACGATACGTCGCGCGATCACCGTGAGATATGTCGCCAGGCTACTCTGGCCGCGAAAATGCCGCAATACAGCAAAATCGTCCTCGAGCACGCTCAAGAAGACTTCACTGCACAGATCATCCCGGTCTTCTGCGCTCAGCCGCAGACTGCGGGCCTGCACGGTGTGATTCACCACGTGAATCACCAGGCCCATGAAGCGGTCTACGAAGTCCTCCCAGGCCCGCGGACGTCGCGCCAAACAGCGTTCGAGCAGATTGCGATCGATTTCCGACAGTGCCACCGTCGATTGTCCTTGCTGCCGGCCAAATGCCCTAGGCCCGCTCGCATCGCGACAAGTCCCGCATGAACCACCCCCAACAAGATGTAACAAGCACTCCGTGCTCTGCTGTCATTCTAAACGGGGTCGCCACATAAAGCAAGCACGCTGGAAGAATCGGAAAAATAGGCAAAATACCTCCAACCAACCCCGCCCCTCCCCAGGATTGACCTTTTCAGCACCGCTCAATACGATTTGCAGATCGGCGGATGGATCGCAGGGGGAATTTCAAGTGCTTGGAAGCGAAGCACTTGGACGCGCGGCGCCAAGACGGCATCGCCCCCGGCCTGTCCGCTGGCCGGGACGCTGCGAGCCCTCATTGGTGGCGGCTGAGCCCGCGCCGGGCCGCTCCGGCACCCCGGTTTCGTTTCCAACTCACTCGAAGTGCTGCCAAAGCGAGAGACGACACCATGACTCACGTGGTCTGCGAACCGTGCAAGGGATGCAAGTACACCGACTGTGTTGTTGTGTGCCCGGTCGAGTGCTTCTACGAGGGCTCGGACATGTTGTACATCCATCCCGATGAGTGCATCGACTGCGAGGCATGCGTACCCGAGTGCCCGGTGGAAGCCATCTTCCTCGACGAGAACGTCCCCGACGAGTGGAAAAGCTACATCGAGATCAACGCCGAGATGTCCCCCCAGTGCCCCGTGATTACCGAGAAGAAGACGCCGCTTTGCGAGCAATGAGCGGCCCGGCGCCGTCCCAGCGGCCGCGCTCGCTGTCCGGCTAAATCCCCACTTCGCAACAGGCGCCGTCGAGCCACGTCTTCCAACCCTCGTACTTCGGATTGCGCAGCTTCAATGTCAGCAAGGGACTGCGCTTCGGGCGGGCCGGAGGCCGGCGCAGCTTCATGTGCGCTTCGTGGGGAGTGCGACCACCCTTCTTGACATTGCACGTCAGGCACGCACAAACCACGTTGTCCCACGTGGTTCGCCCGCCGCGACTGCGCGGCATAACGTGATCGAGGCTGAGTTGACTGCTCGGCAGCCGGCGGCCGCAATACTGGCAGGCGTGGCCGTCGCGAGCCAGCACCGTATGCCGATTCAACCGTAGCAGGCGCCGCGGTAAGCGATCGTATGCCAGCAGGCGGATCACGCGCGGAACCATGATCTCAAAATTGACCGAACGAATCCAATCTTCCTGTGGCTGTTTGGCTTCCGACTTCAGTTCGCAGAACTCTCGCCAGGTGTCGAAATCGTAACTGGCGAACGAACCATCTTCGAGATACACAACCTCCGCCATCTCGCGGCACAGAAGCGAAAATGCCCGGCGGACGCCGACCACGTGAACCGCCATGTAGAGGCGGTTGAGAACGAGAACACTACACCCCAGCGGGTTAGTAGATTCGGCACTGGGCATGAACCCGTCTCCCTCCGCCGAGGGCGCTCAGTAGGCTGGTTTTCCTGGTGTCTGCCTGAAGGAAGAGCACACGGGGGACGGTTTCTGCCGTCGCTGCCGGCATCGCGGCAATCTGTCCAAACTCACCTTCAATGCGTCGACCAACGGGGCCGGATTCGCCGCTTGCACTCCCTTGGGAAGCACCTCCGTACCCAACAGCGGCGCACCACCCGGTTAGGAGATTGTCACGACACTTGCTCGGCTTGTCACTTATTTTAATCGGAACTTTCTGTCCAAGCCAGAGCCGCGTCCGCGCTCGCGACGCTCCGACAGAATATCGGCCTCCGCCCGCGCATTCAGGTAGCATCGCGACCTCTGCAATCCGTGTCCCCGACTGGTTTGTCAGGCCCTCGTTCCGCGCTGCACGGCAAAAAAGATCCAGGATGGCTTGTCACGGCTCCCGGCTTGTCATTAGGATGAAATGGTTCGCGGTACCTTGCCGGCGCGGCGGGAATCGAGATCGGGGGAATCCAAACGGAGAACGGGTCATGATTCACTACACGTGTGATCTGTGCAAGCGGAAACTCGATCCGGAGGACGACCTTCGCTACGTGGTGCGGATCGAGATCTCGGCCGCGTTTGACCCGATCACCGACGAAGACGAAGACGACCGCGACCACCTCCAGGAGATTCAGGACATCATCGAGTGCCTGGAAGACGCCGAGAGCGATGAGATCGGCGACGATGTCTGCCAGCAGCTGCGATTCGACCTCTGCCCCGAATGCCGTCGCAAGTTCGCCAAAAATCCGCTCGGCCGCGAGGCCGCCAAGATCCTCGATTTCAGCGAGAACTGACCGGCAAGCGCCGCTCTCGCTCGCGTCTGGCGGTGTGAAGCACGGAGGCTTGCCCCGAAAGCCAGGGGCCTTTTCTGATGCGTCGACGCACGGGTCATTCTTCCCGGCCGCAACTGCCGCGGTCTCCGCGCGGCATTATTGTGTTCGTGGTCCTTACCGCGCTGGTGGTGTGGCGACTCGGTCCGTCTCTCGCTCCAAATCCTCCCGATCCGACGCCTCCCGGCGCGGCATCGGCCGATCTCGGCGCCGGACCGCATCGCGTCGAGCGCGTCGTCGATGGCGATACGCTCCTCCTGGAAAACAAAGCCCGCGTGCGCCTGATCGGCGTCGATGCGCCGGAGAGCGTGAAGCCGAACAGCCCAGTCGAGCCTTTCGGCGCCGAGGCGGCGGAATTCACCCGGCAGTGGATCGCCGCCGCCGGCGGCCAGGTCATGCTCGAGTTCGACCGCGAACCGAAGGACCGCTACGACCGCTACCTCGCCTACGTGTGGGTCGATCGGCGGATGCTTAACGAAGAGATCCTTCGTGCCGGACTGGCAACCGCTCTGACGCAATATCCCTACTCTGAGGATCTCAAGCACCGCTTTCTGGCCGCTCAATCGGAAGCGCAGGCCGCCGGACGGGGAATCTGGTCGCGCACAGCCCCCACCAGGTAGCTTGTGACCGCGTCAATGCTCTGATAAAATGGGCGGCTTTGGCTGGCGGCGAGTTGGCTCGACTGAACGTGAGCCGGCGCCGCGTCCCAGCGAGTAGCCTCCGTCGATCCCTCGAGAACGAGTACCAACTGTGAGCACCGATAAGACACTTAAGGTCGCCGTGATCGGCGGCGATGGCACCGGACCGGAAGTCGTAGCCGAGGGCGTCAAGGTTCTTAAAGCAGTCGCCAGGCTGGACGGATTCAAAGTCGAATTCACCGAATTCGATTACGGCGGCGATCGCTATCTGAAGACCGGCGAAATCCTCCCCGCAGGAGCTGCCGACGAATTGGCGAAGTACCGTGCGATCCTCCTCGGCGCCATCGGTCACCCGGAGGTCGCCCCGGGCATCCTCGAGCGCGGTCTGCTCCTCGAACTCCGTTTCCGTTTCGATCAATACATCAACTTGCGCCCGGTGAAGCTGTTTCCCGGCGTGGAAACGCCCTTGGCAAACAAGGGGCCCGACGACATCGACTTCGTCGTGGTCCGCGAAAACACCGAAGATCTTTATACGGGCGTCGGCGGCTTCCTCAAGAAGGGCACTCCCGATGAGGTCGCCACGCAGACCGCCATCTACACCCGCAAGGGCTGCGAGCGCTGCATCCGCTGGGCCTTTGAATACACGCGCAAGCGCGACAAGCGGAAGAAGCTCACCCTGGTCGCCAAGACCAACGTACTGACCTACGGTCACGACCTGTGGTGGCGGACCTTCCAGGAAGTCGCCAAGGAGTACCCCGACATCCAGACCGACTACAACCACGTCGACGCGTGCTGCATGTGGATGGTCAAGAATCCCGAGTTCTACGACGTCATCGTGACGACGAACATGTTCGGCGACATCATCACCGATCTGGCCGGCATCCTCCAGGGCGGCATGGGAGTCGCCGCTGGCGGCAACATCAACCCCGAGCCCGGCGGCACGAGCATGTTCGAACCGATGGGCGGCAGCGCGCCGAAATACACCGGCAAGAACGTCATCAACCCCATCGCCGCCATCAGCGCTGCTGCCATGCTCCTCGAGCAGTGCGGCCACGAGCGGGCCGGCCAACGAGTAATGAACGCCATCCAAAAGGTCACCGGCACCAAGATGAAAAGCCAGGCCGCCGGCCGCATGGGCTATTCAACCACCGAAGTCGGCGACCTCGTTTGCGAAGCGCTGTAGACGACGATGAACAACCACCTCTTCGATCTCTCCGGCCGCGTGGCCCTGGTCACCGGCGGCAGCAAGGGAATCGGCCGGGCGATCGCCGCAGGCTTCGCCCGCGCCGGCGCCGACCTCTTCCTCTGCGCCCGCCAGGAAGAGCCGCTGCGGCAGGCGGCCGATGAGATCCGCGCGGAGTGTCCCGTTCGCGTCGAGTACACGGTCGCCGACATGGCCCGCCGCGCCGAAGCTGTGCGCCTCGCCGAGACGGCCCGCGAGGCCCTCGGCAAGGTCGACATCCTCGTCAACAACGCCGGCTGGAACATCCCGCAGGCCGTCGACGCAATCCGCGACGAAGACTGGGACTACCTCGTCGAACTCAACCTCTCGAGCGTCATGGCCCTCACTCGGGCTGTTGTACCGGGTATGAAAGAACGCCGCTGGGGCCGCGTGATCCATATTTCCTCGATCATGGCCCTTGGCAGCACCCCCGAGCGCAACGCCTACTCGGCCACCAAGGCGGCGCTGGTAGGCATGGCCCGCGCCAGCGCCCTCGACCTCGGCCCCTACGGCGTCACGGTCAACTGCATCGCCCCGGGACCGATCGCCACCGAGATGCCCATGTCGATCCTCAGCAAGGAACAACAGGACAAGCTCTCGGGCCGCACCGCGCTGGGCCGCTGGGCAAGACCCGATGAACTCGCCGGCCCCGCGATCCTGCTGGCCAGCGATGCGGGCAGCTACATCACCGGCACCTGCCTGGTGGTCGACGGCGGCGCGCTGGCCAGGATCTTCTGAGCGATCGACGGGCAAGGGCATGACCAGCGACCATCAGACGGGTGCCGACACGCGATTGTCCACCGGCGTCGAAGGACTCGACCGCCTGCTCGGCGGCGGACTGATTCCCGGCGCGCTGACCGTCGTCGTCGGCTCGACCGGCATCGGCAAGACCCAGTTCGGCCTGCAGTTCGCCCGCGCCGGCTTGGCGCAGGAAGGCCGCGAGGGGATCATCTTCGACATGACCGCGCGCGGCGATAGCCAGAACCACGGCGACTACGCGCGGCGGATGTTCGGCTGGCAACTCGACGAGATCCCGCCGGTCGAGCATGTTGAACTCGACGGCTTCTACAGCCCCCAGCGCCGCGACGGCCAGTACTTGCACGTCTTCGACCACCGCGGCCGCCGCGTCACCCGGCGCGACCTCGACTTCGACGCCTGGCGCGACTGGCAGGCCGAGGTCACCCGGCGGCTCAACGCCTCGATCGCGTTCTTCTACGGCAACTTCGTCCGTGGCGTCCGCCGCGCGGTGATCGACGGCATCGAACCGGTCGATCGCGCCGCCGACTCGGTGCAGATCGAGATGTTCGACTACGTCTACCACCAGATCCTCCGCAAGGACCCGGAATGGGTCGCCCGCGACCTCTTCCGGCAGCACTACCGCGAGCACGCCGCCGAGGCCGCAGCCCATCTCTACGACCCGCGCCGGATCGGCTGCCTGCTGCTTTACACCGCTCACGAGACGACGCTTGAAGCCCTGGTCGAGCGGCCGCTCGACGAGGGCGACGTGCTGGCCAACGCCAACACGATCATCTACATGGGCAAGATCCGCGAAGGAACCTGGTTCCGCCGCGCGATGTACGTCGCCAAGCACCGCGGCAGCGCGTGCACCGACGAGCTCATCCCCTACCGCATCGCCGAAGACGGCCTGCACCTCGACTGATCGGCCGTGCCCCGCCGGCCCGATCCCTCTCGCGCCGCGGCGCGCCGGTGTTGCCTTTCGCGGTTCGTCAGCCCTCTGGATCGTCCCCAGGTTCCTCCGGCGCGAGGCGCTCGAGGACTCGCGGCAGCGCCAGCACGGATTGAACTACATCGATCAGGAGATGGTAGACCAGGAAGAAACCGTAGGCCGCCAGCGGCAAGGCCGCCGCCACGGCCAGGAGTTGCGCTGCGACCGCCACCCTCGCAAACGTCGAAAGCACGGCAAGCTGCGGCAAGACGGCCGCCGCGTCGGCCATGTCGAGCATCTCGGCCGATGGCGACTGGGGCGGCGATACGAGATTCATCAGCGTCAACAGCAACTGGACGCAGCCTGCCGCCACGCCCACGCCGTATGCCACGGGCACCGCACGGGCGATAGCCTTCACCAGCAGCGAGCAGTTGCCCATCGCCTCGTCCCCCGCGCCGGCCTCTGGCGAGAGCTTCACATTAAGCGCGGCGGGATTGACGGCGACGGCGGCGAGATACTCCAGCAGGATGAAGCTCGCCAGCGCCGGCACAAGCCATATGAGCTGCTGCATGTAAAGGGCCCATGCCGCCAGGCCGATCAGCCCAGCCAGCCCCAGCACCAGGCTCGCCAGCGCCAGCGAATCGGCAAAGGCGGTCGAGGAAATCTTCCCCGATGTGGTGCGGTTGAGCTGCTCCAGCGCTTTGAGAAACCGTACCGCCGTGTATTGCAGCACGACCAGCGCCACCACCCAGGCCAGTCCCAGAAAGAGATATGTCCCGCTCTTGGCCCTCGCGGCGGCCAGCCCATGGATCGCCAGCAACAGCAGCATCGCCAGGCACAAGCCGTAGTGACCTGCCAGGGTGAACAGCCGCGCGGCACCGGCGACGAAGGCCGCGTCGAGCTGATCGCGGGCGGCGTCCAACAGCACATCGAACGGGTGGCGCCACGGTTCTTCAGTCTCCGCCTCGCCCGACGGCTTGATGGGCGCGGCAATGCTCATCGGCGCTTCCACTGGGGCCGGCTGCGGCGGCAATGCTACGATTGGCGCCGGCGTGGCGGCGGGCGGCGGCGCGATCGCCTGTGGCGATGCCGGCGGTACCGTGTCGAGCAGGCCCTTGACCCGCTTGGCCTCGATCCAGCTCTCCAGCCCTTCGCGCCACACGAGGTCGTCGGGCGTGATCTGGCCGGCTACGGCGAGTTGCCGCAGTTCGGCCCCCGTGACCGGACCGAACTGCTGATCGTTCTTCGCGTAATACCAGGCCACTGTCGACATAGGTCCCCTCGCGCCGGATCGGTCGGCAATCCGGCCTCGCACGACTCTCGCCGAGCCGATACGGAATATCCTACGATCGGCGGCCGTTGGCAAGACACCTGCGGATCGGGTGCACGAAAACGCCCCCGGCCGAAACCGGGGGCGCGTGCCGATCCTGCTGCCGGCTGTCTTGCCGGTCAAACCGTCCGCCAGGCTATACGAGCTTGGTGGTGCCCGGCATGGCGATCGGGTAGTGTCCCGTCTCGTCCGGCACCGTCGGCGGCGTGCCGTCCCAAGTATAGGCCGAGGGAACGAGGCTCTGCTCCGAATTCATCGCCTTCTCCCAGGTGATCGCTTCGCCCGTGTAATCGACCATCCGGCCGAGGATCGCCAGCATCGTGCTGCGGGCCATGTAGACGCCGTTGTTGATCGTCTGACCGGAGCGGATCGCGCCGAACAGCGCCTCGTGCTCCAGCACGTACATGTTGCCTCCGTCTCCATCGAACCGCCAGGGATTCTCCCCCTCGATGCGGAACTTGAGGATGTCGGCCGAACCCTTCGTCCCCATGAAATTGTCGGAGACGTCGCTGTAGCAGCCGGCCTGCTGGCGGCAGTAGGCGTGTACCTTCACATCGCCCGGATACTCGTACACTACGGCGTGGTGATCGTAGATGTCGCCGTACATCGGGTCGGTGCGAACCTGTCGCCCGCCGAGTCCCCAAGCGCGGATCGGCGGCTCATCGTGGAACGCCCACAGGGCCTTGTCGAGGCTGTGGATGTGCTGCTCCACGTTGAAGTCGCCCGAGAGCCAGGTGAAGTAGTACCAGTTGCGAAGTTGGTAGCGCATCTCGGTGTCGTCGTCCTTGCGCCCGCGGTGCCACAGCGTGCCGGTGAGATAGGTCTCCTGGATCGAACGCAGATCGCCGATCGCCCCATCGAGCACCCGCTGCATGGTCTCGCGGACGCCGTGGTGATACCGCCAGCAAAGCCCGGAAACGAGGCACAGCCCTTTCTGCTTCGCCATTTCCGTCGATTCGAGCACCGACCGCACGCCCGGCGCGTCGACCGCGACCGGCTTCTCGCAGAAGATGTGCTTGCCGGCTTCCACCGCCGCCCGGAGGTGCATCGGGCGGAAATGCGGCGGTTCGCACAACAGCACCACGTCGCAGCTATCGATGACCTTCTTGTAGCCTTCGAAGTCGGTAAACTGGTGCTCCGGATCGACGGCCACGCGGTCGCCAAAGTCCTTATTCGCCTGGAGGCTCTGCAGGCTGGTCCCGAGGCGATCTTCAAACGGATCGGCCACCGCGACGAGCTTCGTGTTCTTGTCGGCCGTCAGTGCGTTGGCCGCCGCCCCGGTCCCCCGACCGCCGCAGCCGACCAGCCCCAGCTTGAGCATGTCGCTGCCGGCCGCATGGGCGCTGCGGCCCAGGCTCAATCCGCTCAACAGCGTTCCGCCGACCACGGCGGAGGTCTTGAGAAAATCGCGACGCGACGACGGGCAGCGCTTCGTTTGCGGCATATTCGACTCCTTTTTCGCTGGGGAGGGATTCAGGCGGCACCGGTCGCCGATCGGCAGAGCCCCCCGGTGGCTGTAAGGCAGGACTGTCATCATAATAGCCTCGCGCAAGCGGAACAAGTGCCGCCACCCCCCCTCGTTCCGCCCCGATCCCACGCCCTGCCGCTCGGCAAAAAGCACGGGCAGGCCCGTGGCACGCGGCATCCGGGGTCCAACCGAAACGCCCCAGGGCAGTGTTTCGGTTCGTTACGCCGCGGGGTGCGTCGGTAAACTCAAGCAAGGCACCGCTTTCGCGACAGGAGCCTCGGCGCAAGTGGTTCTACCCCTATTAGCTTCAGTGTTGAAGTCTCCAGAGGGGTGCCGGCGCGGCGAGCTCAAGCCGAGTGCGCGGCGGCGCTCGGACGCCGGCGGGCTCGCGCCGCGGAGCGGCCGTGCGGTGCGCGCAGAGAGTGAGCGCGTCGCCGACAACGCAGCGCTGGCAAGCAGGTTGATTTATCAATGAACGAATACGCGCCGCCGCCCGCGTTTCAGGCAGCACCGCGCCAGCGGACAGGAAACCGTCGTCGCCGGCCCATAGTATACCCGTGTTCATGTATTTTTGTCAATCCAAGAACCGGCCAGGTTTCGTCGGTTTTTGGGAGATTTCTGGAGGGGGTAGGGGCCAGGACGTGCCGGCCGCGCAAGCCCTGCGGCACGCCTGGACCACAGCACGCTGGCGGCCTGTCGGCTTTGCTTCGCCGCCGAGCGACCAGGCCGTCTGTGTGCCGACAAACCAGCTCCACGCCTGAGAGTGGATCGCCCTTCCCGACGGGCGCCGGCTCAAAGCCGGCGCGCTCGATCATCACCCCGCACATGATTGCATCGGGGCGCACGACATCGCCTGGGACAGCGCGGGAGCTGCAATCGAGCCCCGGCTCAACCCGCGCGAGCTCGACGCCCTGAAAGACCGGATCGCCCATGCCTCGGCTTACCGGCCCAACAAGACTTCCGACTGCCTCTATCGTCTCTGCTGTCTTTCGCTTCAAATGGGATATTGCACGCTGGCGGCTCAAGCGACCGGCGGAGCGGGACGCATCCGCCTTGAATCCGCGTCCAGGCAATACGCCGATCGACTGGCCGCCGAGCCTGGCTGGTTCCATCCCAGTTCGACCCATGAGGCCCCTTCCATGTACACGTCAATCCGGGTGTGGCGATTCTTCGTCCTGGTCATGGCCTTCCTGTTTTCTGGGCTCGTGCCTCCGCTGCTCCGGGCGGCAACTCCCGGCCCGCACGTCTGGCAACGCTGGGAGCACTCCCTCACCAGCGCCGGCGACTACGACAACCCGTATGCCGACGTGGTCTTGCGCGTGAACTACACCGGGCCGGCCGGCCAGACGATCCGCGCGTACGGCTTCTGGGACGGCGGACGCACCTTTCGCATTCGCTGTGCATTCCCGGCGCCAGGCGCCTGGAAATGGGAGACCGAGTGCTCCGATCCGGCCAACGCCGGCCTGCATCACCAGCGCGGCCAGGTGGACGTGTCGCCCTACGACGGCAACTCGCCGCTCTACCGCCGCGGCTTCCTCAAGGTGAGCGACAATCGCCGCAACCTCGCCTTCACCGACGGCACGCCCTTTCTGTGGATCGGCGACACCGCCTGGGCCGGACCGCTCCGCGCGAGCGACGAGGAATGGGAAGCCTACATCGCCGATCGCGCCGCCAAGCACTTCACCCTCATCCAGGTCGCCCCCGCGCCCGCCTGGGGCGGCGAGTCCGATCGCCAGGGCGAGCGGCCCTTCACCGATAAGTCGTGTTCCCAGTGGAACCCCGTCTTCTGGCAGTCGTTCGAGCGCAAGATCGAGCACGCCAACCAGCAGGGGCTCGCCGTGATGCTCGTCGGCCTCATGGAGCCAGTCCACCGCTATCCCGAGTCGCGCGAAGCCTGTCTCTTCGCCCGCAACATCATCGCGCGGCTGTTTGGAAACTTCGTGATCTTCTCGCCCAGTTTCGACAGCAAGGCCATGCCCCTGGCCGACGAGGTAGGCCGCGCCGCCCGCGATGCCACATCAGTCCACCTGATCACCCAGCATCCGGGTACGCCCTCGCGCGAGCCCGTGCCCACGTTCTCGCTCGCGTACTTCGATCAGCCCTACCTCGATTTTGCCGGCGTGCAGAGCGGCCACAACGGCGGCGACCGGGTGCGCTGCGCGCACCATGCCATCGAGTGGGTGCTCCATCTCTACCGCCGCGAACCGCACAAACCGGTGATCAACCTGGAAGCGATGTACGACGCCCAGGGTGACAAAGCCTGGCAGGCCGTCGATGCCCGCGGCCTCGCCTGGCGGAGTTGGCTCTCCGGCGCGATGGGCTACACCTATGGCGCCGGCGACGTGCCCCCAAAGGCTCCGCGAGGCGGTGGCGCCATCTGGCGATGGGTCACCGACGAGTCGAAGTACGACTATTGGCGGAAGGCCCTCCAGTGGGAAAGCGCTTTCCAGATGCAGTACCTCCACGACTTCCTCGCTGCCATAGAGTGGTGGCGTCTCGAACCCGCCCACGACCTCATCCGCCGGCAACCCGACGACATCACCCGTCGCATGGTCTTCGCCGTCACAGCCGATCGCGACCTCGCCGTCGCCTATCTTCCCTCCAACGACTCGATCGAACTCGATCTTTCTTCTTTCTCGGCCTCCCTCACCGCCCGCTGGTTCGACCCCGTCCACAACCGCTACACGCCCATTCCCACCACCGACCGGAACAAGGCGACCAGCATTTTTACCCCTCCCGCCCCCGGCGACTGGGTGCTGCTGCTTGAAAGGCAAGAGTGACCGTCACACCACCCAATAGCATGCCTTTGTTCCTGTATTCTTCAATACAAGAACCGGGCGAGTCTGCTCGGTTCTTGGGAAGTTTCTGGAGGGGGTAGCGGAGTTGCCAGGACGTGCCGGCGAGACCATTCCGCCTACGGCGACTCTGGCATTGCGAGGCATGACGGCGTCTTACCCCAGCCCATGCATGCAAGTCGGCCCATGCGGCCGTCGCCTCTCTCCTCGCCCGTGCACGAAATCAACCTTTGCTACCTCGGAAGCGGGAATTGCATCTGGCTAGCGCCGGTCCGCCCCCTCGTCGTTTTCCCGACCCCGTGCCAGTTCCCGTAGAGCCTTTCCAGCGGTACGGCGCCGGCCAATCTTATGTCCTTCCATAAGTCTCTGGATATAGCGTTCGGCCACTGCCGACTTCTTGAGTTTCCTCCTTCTCAGGTATATGCCAAGACCTGGAATCCTCGCGCACCGCATCTCTTGGATACGATGCAGCGTCTCATCCACTACTTCTTTAATATCTTGGGGCTTAATGACGTGTGGAACGAGAATGTCATTAGCTGTCAGTCGCTTTAGAGGTCTTTGACGTAAACGAACCACGTGCCATCCTGCCCCGGTCAACAGAAGAGTCTTCTGTTGATCGGCATGCTCTCGTTCGCGATGCCAGTACGAACCGTCGAATTCAATGACGATCTTGTCCTGTCGTAGAATGATGTCAACATCCAGTATCCTCTTCCTGACGCGTATCTTGTGGTCATCCACGTCGATCGGCAGAAGCGCAGCGAGTTCGAACGCAATGATAATCTCAATTCTTGACCGAGGCGCAATTGTGCAAAACGGGCAATTGGACTGCGCGGCTGTGCGATGAACAACTCGTGTTCTCCATTCGTGGTCGGGCCCGCGCGGACATTTCCACCAGAACACCTTGTTGCTTGATGCCACGATTTGATCCGGGGTCCATGCGCCGTTACGCGTAGGATGGAATTCGGCCGCGATCTTCGGAAAAAGCTTTGAAAGCGAGTTGGTCACGGACACTTTCAGGCCAGCACAGCATGGACAGCCCGATCCGTTGGCAGTCCGGTTGACAATTGATGCTCGCCATTCATGATCAGGGCCTTTCAAACATTTCCACCAGACGAGCTTTGTCGAGCCGACCACTACGTCAGCAGGAAGTAAATCACCGTTCCTTTCCCGGTGCCACTGCGCCGCGATGGCCGGATAACGTAGCGCCAGGCTGTTCGAGACTGACAGCCTTCTGCCGGCACAAAACGGGCAACCGCGTTTGCTCTTGCCAGTTCGTTTATCCGGCGTGGCCCGCCATTCGTGATCAGGACCATTTGGGCATTTCCACCAATACTTCTTTCCGCTCGTAGCTGACACCTGATCTGGCGTCATGCTCCCATTCCTAGAGGGGTGCCATTGCCGAGCAATATCCGGGAATCGCGAAGCAATCGAGTTCGTTACGGAGGGGCGTCTGCCAGCGCAGAATGGGCAACCAAGAGGATTCTTTGATCGAGTGCGCCACACTACAGGCGATTCCCACTCGTGATCTAAACTATTAGGGCACAACCACCAGTGTCTCTGGTGCGAGCCAGCAGGGACATCGTAGGGCGTTATATGGAGGTTCTTGGTTGGATGCCATTGAATTGCGACTTCAGGGCGGATTGTTGCCAGTGAGTTTGTCACGGAGGCTCGCCTCCCTGCGCAATATGGGCATCCGGAACCGCCACCGATCCGGATGTATGGCGGGGCGGTCCATTCATGATCAACTCCTCGCGGACATTTCCACCAGACCTTGAACCGACTGCCAGCCGCAACCTCGCTCGGCTGCACACCGTTGTTCTTAGTTGGATGCCACTGGGCCAAGACTGCTGGATAATCCGCGACCGCACCGCGCGTGCGTTGCTTTCCCACACCCTGCTCCTTCTTGCATCTGCTCGGCCGAGCCGGAGCATTATCTCGCATTGGTGCATGCCTCGCAGAATCAGGTGTTACTCCCGAGCAAGAAACCTCGTAAGCAGATTGTTGAGCAAAGCTCATTGACGGTCAATAAGGCACCGCCCACCGCCTGTCGCACGCACGAGACTTGTGTGACACGGCGGAGAGGCAAATACTCTGCCACGCGTCGAGGCCACCGCGGGTCAGCTCGTGACCGCTGACAGACCAGGCCGACGGACGCACAATCCGGACCATGCGACGACCGATTCGGGCGGCGTATGCTGGGACCATCTATTATCCGATGGCCCGAGACGACCGCCGCCGCGCGATCGACGGAGGAACAGCTACTGTCGTCGCCAAGCAGCGACAACCCGCTGTGGTTCGATGAGTCGATGGCCTCTGCGACCCCCGTCAGTGCCTTGGGGCGAAGGGGGTTGTATAACTGAAGAATCGAAGACTGCGTTCTATCCCATTGCCCAGTGCGATTCATTGCGTGCAACAGCGTACCGCGAAGAGAGGGTAGCATGACCAGACTGCCGATTCCGAAGTTCCTGGTATGTTCTAGCGGCAAGCCTTATAAGGCCTATGTCACACTCGAAGATGCTCCGAAGATGGAGATCTGGTTCGGCTTCACCTGTACCAGTGCTGCACGAGCATTCATACAGGGATTGCGTCTGGCGGAAGGCGGCGAGTGGATGCCAGAACCTCTTGACAGAGACAGTCTACGCGCAATTTTAGCATACCCACCTTACGATCCACCGCCCTACTTGGCCATCGACGTTAAAGGGCTAACCGACTGCAACTTTCGCGTAGCCCGCGTGGAGGACATCGTCGGGGCGATCGAACGGGGTCAAGGCGATGCCGAGTACCAAGAAGCGGTGATCGGCCAGTAAAAGCCGTATGCCTGCTCCACCGGCCGTGGGTTGAAACCGCACGGCTACCATCATTCGGTCGCTACGCGACCGGAAGGGAGACGGCGGGGGTGTTCTGTGACCGATCCGAAACCCGCCGATTGCAGCCAATCGAGCGCGGCAAGCTCGACGTCGTTCTCCTGGCTTGCCGCCACCTCAATTCGCCGCCGTGGACGGGATCTTTGCGATGGGCTGGAACTGCTCGCCCGCACATGGGCGGAAACCCTCGGGCCAGCAGGAATTCATGCGGCAGAGCACCCGCTGCTGCAAGGGCGCGTCGGCATTGACCCGCTCGACCGTTACGCTGATGACATCCGGATCGCAAGAGAAGCAGATCTGTCTCACATCGCGCGCCAAGTAGCGCGGAACATACCCGATCAAGAACCGGTCTTGTTCGTCGCAGGCCCGCACCGCCACGGCGTCGGGATCGTACCGATTCGAAATGTCGATCATCAGGCCCAGGGGCTCCCCCGGCACAGGCGATGGATGCGATCCAGGACCGGGGAGGGCATCCCGCGGACCCCGTGCAGGAAAAACTTGTTCACGTAGCATCCGTCGGCATCGGGCTGCGGGCAGGGGAAGACCTCCAGCGAATCGGTAGCGCGCCGCCCGCCAGTCACCCCCAGCACCGCGATCGGATTGGGCGGATTGTTTGGATCGAACCCGCCCCAGGCGAGAAACGCTTCATACTCGGGCCGTGAAGAGGCCAGCAGCCGGTTGGCGAACAGCGGAAAAAGCTCGTCCGACTCGTACACCGCTTCCAGGTCGGGCATACCCGGAAAGGGCGCAAAGCCCTCGAGCCTCCTTGCGCCGCGCGTGTACTGAAACCGGTAGCCGCCCGCATCGCCATCGAGCCGCCCGACGGGCTCCCAGCGGCCATGGCTCGGGTCGGGCGTGCGCCAGGCGACAAACAATGATTGACTCACGTCTCGTTTCCTTCCAAGAGCCGCCGGCGGTTCTCCATCAAGAGCCGCAGCGTGAACTCACGCCCGATTTCCGACAGACGATGGGGCGGCACTTCGGCCAGCAGGCCCGAGAGCCGCGTCTCTTCCACCGCCGTCAGCCTCTCCAACCATATTTTAGCGCCATCGCAAATGCTTGCTATGTCGCGGCTCGTCGATAGAATGCTCCTGGTGCGGGGCGTGCCATGCCGCCGAGATCGCCGCGGCCCCCATACCATGAAGGCGCGGCCGTCGGCAGAATCAGAATGTCCGCCGGTACCTGTACGTTGGAGGAGGCCCGCGATGTCGCCCGACGCTGAAGCGGTGCAACAGTCCTTTGTGGCATGGGTGTTTTCGTCGCTCGGCTTTCCCTACGTGATTCTCTTGCCGCTCGCGGGAGTGCTGTGCTTTCTCCTGGCGCTGATTCTCGTACTGCGCGGGAAAGGACCGATGGCCGCCGCCTCACTGGTTCTCATTGTTCCTGTACCATTTCTGATTGGCGTCTTCGCAGCGATTCGAGCCGGAATTGCATCGTACACCGTAATTGCAATGAGCACGACGACCCCCAAGCCTTCCGACGTGGCTGCCGGCATTTCCACAGCGCTCGTCGCGCCGTTGGTCGGAATGTTATTGATGGTTCCCGGTTATGCGACCGCGATGCTTGGTGCGTTCTTCCGCTCGTTTGACGGCGACGCGGCGCAGTCTACGCGGAAGCACTGACGAACCAGGACGCGCATCCGCGCCGCCGATGGGGCGTATGCGAGACGGAAAGTCATGCGGCGGCGGCTCGCCGACGCCAGGACCGACGCAACGACGAGATGACGCGGCATCATCTCTCACTTCACCCGGAGCATGTAGCGGATGAAGTCCTGGTCGAGCCGGGCGAGGTCGTCGCCGAAAGCCTGCCGGAACTCGGCGAGCCGAGCCTCGGGTGTGTCCCAGACCATCGGCTTCTTCTTGGAGAGGCCCTCCAGGTACTTGACGTATTGCTGCGGATACTGGCGGAGGAGGAAATACGTCAGGGCCCAGGCCTCGGCGTAGGCGTCCAGTCCCTGCTTCGTGTCGCGGAGCCGTTCGTCGGTCGCGATCAGCTTCTCGAGCGAATCGGCCGGCCGCTTGCGAAGGTACTGCTGAAACTGCTCGAGCCGCGGCCGGTTGATCGCGCCGATGGTCCGCCAGCCGCGGTCGCTCGAGAGGTTCGGCGTCTCGAAGTAGACTGCAATCCCTTCGGTGAACCACAGCGGGCAGTCGCTGTAGCGGACGTGCAATCCGCAGTTGAACGCGATCTGGTGCGTCGCCTCGTGCACGATCGTCGACACCGCGTGCGCCGCACCCGGCTGGGCGAGAATCCGCTTGATCTGCGCCGACGTCTTCCGGCTGTCGGGCATGCCGAGGGCTTCGAGGCCCGTCAGGTCGTAGAGCACCATGCGGTTGCTCGCCAGGCTGTAGTAGGCGATGATCGCGTCGGCAGCCTCCCCCAACTCGGGCCGCGAGAACTCGCGGTAGCTGCGGCGGTCGGCGAAGACGATCGCCGTCAGCGGAAACTCCGGTTCCGAAAGCTCGAAACCGCGCTGCGTCCAGTAGTTGGTAAACGCCCGGTAGAGCTGCTCGAACAGCGCCGCGCACCAGTCGGCATACGGCCGCGACGTGTTGTAGAAGATCTGGTAGTGCGCCGTCGGCGGCAGCGCCTTGAAGCCGGGCGGCAGTTCGCCCAGCATCTTGGCCGACATCTCTTCGGCCGAGAGCGGCGCAAACGGCACGTCGTCGCTGTCATGCCGCACGAGTTCCGCCGGCCCGACCGTCCACAGCGTTCCATCGGGTGTCTGGACCAAGAGCCCGCCATCTTCCGCGGTCAGCAGCAACCGGCCGGCAATCTCGATCTCGCGTCCGTCGCGGCGGAGCGTCACGCGCTCCAGCGCATCGGCTGGCCGCGGCAGGGCAAGAGCCGCGAGACAAACGATCCCGGCAAAAAGCCTCTTGGTGCTCAGCCTTTTCCAGCCGCCGGCCGCGCTATTTGTGGCCGCCGCGAGACAAACGATCCTTACAAAGAAACTGTTGGTGCTTGGCCTTTTCCAGCCCCCAGCCGCGCTATTTGCGACCGCCGCGAGACGAGGGAACCATACAAGAAGACTCTTGGTGCTCATGAAGCCATTATACTTCGGCGCCACCGCCTCCCAACCAACAGCACCCCCGCCGCCGTGGCGGCCAGCAGGGCGGCCAGCGCCAGGCAGAGCCCGGCCACCTGGTCCTCGACGCCGTAGTGCAGCAGACCGAATATGGCGATCGAAAGGGTTGTGACGCCGGCGGGCGTCACAAGCACGCTCGCCGCCAGTTCGCCGAGCGCCAGGGCCATCGCCACCAGCCAGGCGACGACGATCACCGCCGCCCGGCAGGGCAGGGCGATCCGCCAGAGTTGCGTCCAGGCGCCCGCGCCGTCGACCGCCGCCGCGTCGAGCATCTCGCGCGGCATGCTCGCAAGCGCATGCCACACGATCAGGACGGCCACCGGAAAGGTCCGCACCGTGAGTGCGAGCCACGGCGCCAGGATCGACTGGTTGTAGAGCCAGGCCAGCGCGGGCAACTCCGGCCGGTTGAGCATCCAGATGATTGCCAACCCGACCACCGGACCCGGTACCGCCAGGCAAGTCGCGGTGGCCACCACCAGCGCCGCCGTCCGCCAGCGTCTCCCGCGCGCCCACCAACTGGCAGCCACCGCCGCGAGCACGGCGGCCGAGGCCGCCAGACCGCCGAGCCCGAGCGACCAGCCCAACTCGCGCTGAAATCGCCACGGGTTGCCGGCCACCATAATCACCGCCCGGACAAGCGACCAGGTCCGCACACGGATGTCATCGACCTGAACGACAATCACCCCCGCCTTATAGACCAGGTTCGCCAACGGCACCCCAACCACGACCGCGAGCACGACCGCAACGGCAGCCAATGCAATCCACTTCCACCGCCCCAGTCGATAGACATACGCCTCCGGCAACGAGAGCAGACGCTCCCGGGGGGCGGTTGCCGCCACGAAGACCCAGCCGGCGGCCACGAGCCACGCCGTGAGCAACATGCCCGAGCCAACTCCCAGCGGCGCGTCGCCCAATTCCCTGGCCACCGCAAACTGGGTGTAGATCTCCTCGGCGTATGTCCGCACCGCAAACAGGTCGGTCACGGTCATCTCGCCCGCCGTGAGCACCATGACCCACAGCGCCGCCAGACCGATCGAACCGGCAGCCGCCGGAACCGTCACTCTCCAGAAGACCTTTGGAGGGGCGGCATCCAAGAGCGCCTGCTCCTCGAGTTCCCGCTCGACCAGCCGAAACCCGGCACCGGCAATGAGCACCACCCAGGGTAGCGAAGCAAGACTGTGGATCCATACCACCGCCGTCCACCCCCGCAACCACACCGGCCCCCCGATCGCGAGCGTGTACCATCCCTGCAACCCGAAGCCGGCTTGCCATGCCGCCGCTTGCAGGTAGAGCGGCACGAAGAGCATCAACCCGAAGAGCAGGATCGCCCATTTCCGCAGCGGCAGGTCCGTCCGCCCCAGGACGAAAGCCACCACGCTCCCCACCGGCACGCTGAAGATGCAGGTCAAGCCAGCCAGACGGAGCGTGTTGATCAACAGCCCCAGGGTCCGCCGGTCCAATGTCGCGGCGGCCAGGGCGGATGCCAGCGCCAGCGCAATCAGCAGGATCGCGGTCGGACGGAGCAATCGCGCCCGATCACCCACGTCGTTCCTCCCCCTTCGGCCGTATCAGTGCTGATCGCCCCCGAGGAGTTGCTGCTCGACCTTATCGGCTTGCCAGGCAATGGCCGACAGGGTCCGCGTGATCTCCAGCGGCGCAAGCGTATCGACCATCAGGTTCGCCTGGATCACCAGTACCTCGCCCCCTTCCAGCGACCGCACCGCGAAGGCCCCGTGCAACAGCTTCGTGTTGTAGCGCAACAGGGTCAACGCGTTCTGCTCGCCGGCCGGACCGCAGACCGACCACAGCGTGAGCATGGCGTGCCCCTTCTCGTCAGCCTGCCCGAACTCGACCGTCACCCGTTGCTTTCTCAGCGCATCGATCGGCACGGTGACCTGCCACCGGTCGGAAGCCTCCTGGAGCGTGTAGCCCGACGACTGCACTACCTTCCGCACCATCTCGCGTGGATCGGTGACTGAGGGAGCCAGGTCGCCGAAGTCGAGACCCCCAGCGGCCGGAAGCGGAGCCGCGCGGCCGGCCGCTTGCTGGGGAGGAGGCGGTGGCGGAGCCTGCTGGTTCATCGCCTGCTGGATCATGCCGGGCATCATCATGCCGAAGCCCGCTCCCATCCCCATCCCCATCGCCCCTCCACCGCCACCGCTTTCGGCCATCTTCGACATGCTCTGGGCGGTCTGATACCGCATGAAGGCGTTCAAATCGCCCACCGCCCCCATCGCACTCCGAGTGTCGATTGCCTTCTGGACCTCCTCCGGAGGAGTGATGGCGCTGATGAACAGGTCGACCAGTTCCAGCCCGTACTTGTCGAACTCGGCCGCCACCTTGGCCCGTGTGCCGGCGGCGATCTCGTCGTAGTGCTGCGGCAGGTCGAGCAGGCTGAAGCCGGCGCTGCCCAGAAGATCGGTCAGCCGTGCCACAACCATATCCTTCAGGTAGGCGGTCACCTCCTCGGTGGTGTACTTGTTCTGGGTTCCAACCAGAGTATTCAGCAGCACGATCGAATCGGTCACCCGGAACGAAAATTTGCCGAAACTCCGCAGCCGCACCATCCCAAACTCGGCATCGCGGAAGGTGATCGGCTGCCGGGTGCCCCATTTCTGGTCGACGAAGGTCTGGCGGCCAACAAAGTAGACCTGAGCCTGGAAAGGAGACTTCTCCCAGGGGATGGTCAACAGCCGGGTGATCAAGGGCAGATTGAGCGTCGTCAGCGTGTGGCGGCCGGGGCCGAAACGGTCCAGCGCCTTGCCGTCGCGGAAGAAGACAGCCTCCTGCCCCTCCTGGACGATGAGCTGGGCTCCCGCTTTGATGTCGGTCGATCCCGATGGCGGGATCCGCTGCACCAACGACTGGTTCGCTTCGTCGAAGAACTGAATGACTTCCAACCGGAGGGCCATGACTCACTCTCCGCTGCAAATGGGCCGTGTTCGTCAGTAGCGGAAGTGAGCGTCGGCCGGGTCCGCCCTCCGCCTTCCCCATCCCGCCTGCCTATTCAACCCCTTCCAGGATTGCTTGCCGCGTATCCCAGCCGCGCTCGATCGCCTCGATGCGGCGCTGGAAATCGGGCAGCGCGGCCAAGACCGCATCCGCTTGCCCGGCTTGCTTTTCCAGCAAATCGGCCAGCTCCTCAACCTCCAGGGCCAACTCGGCGTCGTGCTCGTAGATCCGGTCCAGCATCCGCTCATCGACCTCGACGAGGTCGAAGAACGCGCTGTAGCCGTGGACGGCTCCCCGGATCCGGGCAATCAGCTTGTCGAGCGATCCCCGCATCCGATCGAGCGACACGATTGGTTCAAGGCGACCGGCATCGGCCAGGGCTTGGCCGGAGCGCGATAGGCTGCGTTTGGCCCGATCAAGCCGTTCCGCCATCCACTGCCGCTGAAGCTGGTCGCTGGCCCGGCGGTTTTCGCGGTCCAGGTAACCTTTGAAACCCGGAATGGTCTGAAGAAGAGCCTCCAGTGGCGGACGCTTACGCGTGTGTTCGGCTGGTTCCACGCTCAAACCCTCCCAAATGGGTGCAGCAACTGTTCGCCGTGCGGCCGGCAACGCCCATGCATCATACCGAACCCATCCTCAGAAGGAAGTACCGGCGCCCCGGGCGGCTTGCCGCGCAGTTGCATTCAACTGTCATTCGCCCTCCGAGGTTCACCATTGGGCCTCTGGGGGCACTCGCGTGCTGATACGATTCGTCTTGGCGGCCTGCCGGCCGTCCTGTATAGTCCGCGTCCCACGAAACCGACTTCTCCTTCCCGGCGCCGACCGCACCCTGGCTGTTCGGCCAGTACCGGCGGCAAGGCAAAACCAATGCACAACTCTCACCGCCATCGGTGGTTGCTGTTACTCGCCTGCGCGGCGGCGCTGTTCGTGGGCTGCGCCAAGTTTCGCGACGGCTCGTGGTGGCCGATTGGCGGACCGAGGACGGACCACGTGCCCGGTGTGGTCTCCCCGGTCGAGCGGAAAGAACGCATCCGCACTCTGGCCAAGCAGGCCGGCCGCGCCTCGCCGGCGGATGTGGAACGGATCGCCGGCGAGTTGGCCGCCCAGTTCCGCACCGAAGACGATCCACTGATGCGCGCGGAAATCGTGCGAGGGCTCGCCAGCGTACGAACGACGACTGCCGGCGACGTGCTGCGGACGGCGATTGACGATCCCGACACCGATGTGCGGATCGCCGCTTGCCACGCACTGAGCCGTTTTGGCGGTCCTGACGCGATTTCCTTGTTAAGTCAAGCCTCGGCCGCCGATGTCGATATCGACGTTCGCTTGGCGGCCGTTCGGGCCCTGGGGCAGACCAAAGACCCCGCAGCCGTCGCCGCCCTTGGCAGAGCCCTCGATGATCGCGACCCGGCCTTACAGTACTACGCCGTTCATTCGTTGCAGGAGGTCACACGGGAGAACCTCGGCAACGATGTCGATCGATGGCGTCAGTACGTGCAAAGCGGCCAGGTTCCCAGTGAGCGTCCGGTCTCAGTGGTGGAACGTCTCCGTCAACAGTTCTAGAACGCCCTTCGGAGCCTGCGGTCGGACCGGCATCGGACCGGTAAGCGGGAAGTCGGTTAAAGCCGGCCTGCGGCTGCCTCACATCGAGCGGGTCACGAACTCGGTATCGAAACAGCGGCTTGGCGGAGTCAATGCGGCGGCTGAACCGGGCCAGATACAGAAAGCCCGAAAGCCACAACCAAAGCCAGTAACTGCGGGTTCGCAATCTCCCAAGGGTCCAGAATAGTCTGTCGCGCTCATTGCGGGTGTGGTTGTCATTAGCTGGAAAAACCCTTACCATGGAACTGCCTGCCACGCTGCCGGATTCCCCGCCCGCCATCCAGTTGTTTGTAGCACCCAGGATGAAGCCGCTCCGGTTCACTGACCGTTTCAAGACGCTGTACACCGCGGCGATCCAACTGTCGCAGGTGACGCAGATCGAAGCGGTGCTAGTGTTGCTCGACGGTCCGGCGGATTGGACCCGGCTCAAGAACCTCTCCGGCAACGCCAAGGTGCTGGTCGCCGCCAATACGCCCGAGGAGCTTCAAGGAGCCAAGGAAGCCGGCTTCCAGAGCATCGTGCTCGATATGCCCGACGCCCCGGTCTACGACCGTCTGGCCCAGGCACTGTTGGAAGCGGTGGCCGATGACCTGCTGACCCCCGGTTCATCTGTCGTGGCCATCTACAGCGGCTTCGACTCCGACTTTGTCGACTCGATGAGCGTCATCAACCTCGGCGAGCACCTCGACCGGCTCACTGGGCGCGACCTCCGTCAGCTCGAAACCCGAGTTCCGCTCGATACGCTCAAACAAGTCGTCGATCTGGCGGTCGAAATCGGTCGCGAGGGACGCGAAGGGAAGCCCGTAGGCACGATGTTCGTCGTCGGCGATACCCGGAAGGTACTGGCTTACAGCCATCCGGTCGGGTTCGACCCGGTTCGCGGTTACAGCCGCAAGGACCGCAGTCTGGGCGATCCCCGGGTGCGAGAGGGGATCAAGGAAGTCGCGCAGATGGACGGAGCGATTATTGTCTCCGCCGATGGAACTGTTGAAGCAGCCTGCCGTTACATCGACGCCCCGGCTACCGCCATCACGCTCTCCAAAGGGCTTGGCGCGCGGCACTGGGCGGCCGCAGCCATCAGCCGCTCGACCAACGCGGTAGCGGTCACGGTCAGTGAATCGAACGGAACGGTGCGCATCTTCCAGAACGGCGAGGTCATGCTCCGCATCGAGCCCATCCACCGCCGGCCCATGGTATGGAAGGGGTTCGAGTACGAGTCGCCCGCGCCAGAGGCCCGTTCGAAGACCCGGGTGGACGGCGGCAAAGCGGGCTAACCGGCTTCCGGCCGTTCCAGGGTCAGCACGACGTCGAAACGGCTGTAGCTCTTGCTTGCTTCGACGACTCCCGCCGGACGTATCCAGAGCGAGCTCTTTACCTGGCGGTCAGGGCCCTTGACCTCGTAAATGAACACGCCGGGGTCGTTGGTCAGCCGCCGGGCAAAACCGAAACGGCCGGTCAACAGCGACACGAGCCGCCCCGTGCCGCCAGTGGTACCTTGAAAGGTGATCCGCTGGACTTGCTGCCGCGAGTTGAAATAGTAGGTCAGAGCGCCCGCCAGGTCGTCTTCCGCAGTGCCGGTTACCAGCGGCACTCGATATCCTTGCAGATCGAGCTGCCCCAGTCCCGTCGACACCCGGGGCCAGTGCTGGATCACCCAGCCCGGCCCGATATCAAAGCGCAACACCTCGGCCGCATCATACATCGGTGTTGCGGTGAGCGAGGCCTCCGGCGGCGGCAAAACCAGTCCCTCAACGGCGGGCGCCGGCGAGGTCGGATCGGCTAAGGACAATTCCGCCATCCCCGCCGGACTCTGCACCGCAGGGACCGAAGTGCCGGATACCCACTCTGGACCGGAGAAGTAGGCCACCGGTCCGAGAGTCGTGGCTAGCGGAGCAATATAGAGCAGAGTCTTCTTCAGCATGCGTGGTGCTTCAATGTGGGCCCATGATGCTAGAATCGGCTTCGAGGGGCAGGCAACTTGTCCTCGGCAAGAGTCGCCATAGCGGCTTGCCCCGCAGTCAGAACCGTTTCCAAAGCTATATCCCTTCCGAGTGACACCGGTGGCAAATCCGCGCGGATATCACCGCGAAGCGGCGGCAGCCCAGCTTGGCGAGTATCGCTGGCTGGCAAGCCAGGGGGAGGCCTGGATCGCGATGGCCACCGAGCGTTCCTCCTCGCCCTTGGCCCGGGCAGAGTGGCTCCGCACCCGACTTCCCCCCCAGCGCGCGCGGCTCGTGCTCGAACAGGCTGAGTTGCGCGAGCGGGCGCGAGAGAAGTTCCCCGACGCCAACCGCCGCCTCTATACTCGGCTTGGACTCGAACAAGCTACCGATGCCATAGTAGCGGCTTACAAGGCCCGGCGTTTTCGCCACGGTGAACCGGTAGCCGATCTTTGCTGTGGAATTGGCGGCGATCTCGTCGCGCTGGCCGGACGAGGCCCGACAATCGGGGTCGAGCGCGACCCGCTGGTTGCCCTGTTGGCAGAGGCGAATCTGCGGATGGCTGAGGCTGAGAATGGCGAGAACACTGTCCGGTTTCCGTGTGGCGTTGTCGTGGCCAATGCGGCTGAGTTCTCCGTGGCCGGTTACGGGGGATGGCACATTGATCCCGACCGCCGACCCGACGGACGCCGCACCACCCGGGTCGAACTCCATGAACCGGGTCCGGAGGTGATCGACCGTCTACGGCGCGACTGCGGGACCGGAGCAGTGAAGCTCGCGCCGGCCGCCGTGCTGCCCGAACATTGGCCGCCCGAGGGCGAACTGGAGTGGATCAGCCGCGACCGCCATTGCCGCCAGCTTGTAGTATGGTTCGGCGATCTCGCAGAATACCCCGGCCACCGCAGAGCGACTCTGCTCGGCGAGAGTCCGGTACCGATACGGACCTTCGTCGGTGAAGCGACGTGCCGGCTGCCAGCGGTCCAACCCATCGGCCGATATGTTTTTGACCCCGATGCCGCGATCCTCGCCGCCGGCTTGCTGGGAGATCTGGCTTCCGAGCACGGCCTTGCCCCCTTCAGCGGAACCGCGGCGTACCTGACGGGTGACAGGCTGCTCGACGATCCAATGCTCGCCTGCTTCGAAGTTATGGAGGTAATGCCGCTTGACGTGAAGCGGCTGGCTCGAAATCTGCGCGATCGCAACATCGGCCGGCTGGAGATCAAGAAGCGGGGCGTGCCGCACGATCCCGAGACTCTGCGGCGACGATTGACGCTCCGCGGCGAACTGCCGGCCGTCCTCATCCTTGCATCCATCGGACGCTCGGCGACCGCCATCCTCGCGAGGCGTTGCCGCGAGCCCACCTGAGCTGAGCGACCGTTTCAGAGCCGACCGGCATACCGACCCAGGCCAGGCTCCGCGCCGTTAAGGCTGCTGCACTCCGGCAGTCGCTTTCTGATCGGGCGGGGGCCCCAGCACTTCGCCCAATCGGCTCAAGGTGGAAGTCCCCAACCCGTTCTCAAACCCGTCGGGGAAGACGATCTTCGGAAACGTGAGATTGGCGGCGGTGTTGCGGGCCTGCTCGCGCATCTCACGCGTAAGTTCTTCCTGGGCATTGGTAGAGCCGACGGTTCCGAACGCGCGCATCCCAACTGATGTCTCTCGTTCGTATTTTCGACCAGCGGCATCGGAGACCCGCACCTTGATCACCATGCGTCGCTGTTCAAACCGCTGAACCTCTGACCTGTCGAATCGCCGTGCCTCGATCTGGTTCCCTGTCCCCTGCTCCTCGGCCGAGATCGACACCTGAACCGGGGCTCCATCGGCGACAATTACCCCGAGGTTCTCCAGCCGCTCGCGCATCGCGCTGGTGACCGTGGTTGCGTCATCACCGGGCACACTAGCCGACACGCTCACTTTGGAGCCCGGGTATATCAGGGCCAACTCCTCCATCGACTTGCCCTCCAGCCGCGTTCGCACGGCAGCGCTGGGCACGTCGACGGCGATCAGGCCGAAGACTCTGCCTTGTCGCGTCGATTGTCCTTCGGCGGCGTACCAGTAGCGTTGATCGGGACTGCCGTTGGCCTCGCAGCACGCCTGCAGCCTGTACGACCAGACGACGAACCGCCGATCGACATCGACCAATCGACGCTGACCTCCCCAACCGGAGAGCAGCAAGTGACCGTCGCCGCTCCACCGCGCCGGGCCGCTCCCCGGAGTCGGTAGCGGGACCTCCGCCTTGAGCTTGCCGTCTTCCAGGCTCCACGTGTACACGGCGTCGCGATTGACCGCAGCCAACATCTTGCCGTCGCGGCGGAAGGCCACGGCCAATATCCCTTCCAGGGCGGCGGGCGATTCGAGCAACCCTTCCGGCGCCCCAGTGGCCGCGTCGATGATTCGCGGCACCGGGTCGGTAACCGCCTTGACGGCCAGGTACTTGCCGCCAGGGCTCATCGCCAGGATCGGCTCGGCGTACTCTGCCTTGTAAACCGCCTTGCATTCGGGCAGCTTCCAGAGCACCAGATCGCCCGACTTGTTCAGCGTCACCACGTGCTGGTGGTTCACGAAGGCGGCGAACTGCACCTCGCGATCCTCCACCTTCTCCTTGTCGCCGTACGGTCGCCAGCCGACGGCATGCCGCCCCTGCTCAAACGCCCAGATATCGAGGCGGTCGCGCTGGGGCGGCTGGGCCATGAAAGTGCCCATGAGCGCCAAGTTGCCGTCGGGGCTCACATCCATGAGATAGTAGAACATCGGCAGGGAGATTTCTTTCTGCCGACGCCCGGTCGGAAAACCGTACGCCTCAAGCACGTTCCCCACCGGTTCAGCGCCAATCCTGAGCGAGCCTCCGGGCGGCGGCACCGCCCGCAGGACCGTTACCCGGGACGTGTCGCGCGAGAACCTCACTTGGCGAAGATCGCCGGGACTGGCTTCAAACAAAACCGGCTTGGTGGGCAGTTTCGAGGCCGTGATCGCCGGATCCGGCCGCACCGACCAGGAATCGATCGGTTCATTGAGCACGAGCGACTGCGCCGACGAAGTATCAGCCCGCGTGACCGGCGGCAGAGCGGCGTCGACTCCAACACCGCCGGCCTGTACCGCCTCGCTGGCCTTAACGACTTTGTCCTTCGGCACCGTGGCAATAGCCAATTCGGTACCAGCACGCCGCCTGCTCAACCAGAGCATCCGTTCGCCGTCGATCATCTTGCGAGGATTGGCGTCGGTTTCGGGGAAGATCCAGATCTTCTCGCCCGTCTTGCGATCGAGGAGCACATGCCCCTCCAGGAGCCACGCCGTCTTGTCGGGCACCCAGTCGAGCACCGCCCCGCGGTACCATGTCACTCCCGGCACGTTGGCGGCCGGGCTAGTTTCGTATTGTCGCTCGAATGTCACTTCGCCCGTGCTCACGTTCCACGAGCAGAGCTGCAGCTCGCGAAAATGCGGCATCGCAGCGGCAATCTCCGCCCCGTCGGGCGAGAATGCCAGCCCCTGAGCCGCGCGATCCGCTTTGAACGACGAGGGCAGGGGGGCACGGCCGACCAGTTGGCAATTGCCCAAGTCGTACATGTGCAGCGCGCCGTCGTACACGGCGGCCAGATAGCGTCCGCCCGGACTGATTGCCAGGGTCGTCTCGCCGCCCAGCCCACGGCCCTTCATAGTGAACTGCCCGATCTCATTGCCGCGGATCGGGTCGATCACCAGGATGGTAAACTCGTCCCACGTGTCCTGCACCGCAATCAACCGATCGGGCTGTGAAAAGGCCAGGAAGCGGAAGCCTCGCTGACCGGGCAGATACTCGTAGACCGTCTGTCCCGTCTCCACCGCCCACACGGCAAGTCCGCGGTTGCTGGGCTCCGCCGTGCTGGCCACAAGTCGGCCGTCAGAACTCAGCGACTGATGGTCGCCCAGCCTGGCGTTCAGCGACAATTGCCCCGCGGCGCGGCCCGTGCGCAGATCAACGATCCCACAACCGTTGCCGAAACCTGACACTTTGGCAATGAGCGCGATGAACGGGCCGGAAGCCGCCGGAACGACGAGCTTCGCATCACCCGGGATGGGCGGGAGGGATGCGAATTTCTCGCCACTGAACAGCGTGAACGATTCGAGCGGCGGGTCCACCTCAACCGACCAGCCGACGTCCTTCGCTGCCTCGGAAGAACTCGATTCTCCCGCGCCCCCATCGGCCACTGCCTTGAACGGATTATCGTCAGCAGGGGTGGTGGAGTTTGCATCAGCCGGCCGGAAAGGACTCTCATCAGCCGGCCGAAAGGGGTTCGTATCCGCCGCCAAAGCGTCGGACGTGGGCTGCGACGAAGACGGCGGCGGGCCGGGGGCAGGGAACGGCGACGGGGGTCGTGCGGTGTCGGAATTCGACCATGGCTGTTCCGCCGCGACCTCGGCGTTTTGCCTCGACTTCTTTGCCGCTTCGATCAAGGCCGGCAAGCCGAACAATAACGGCAGTACCAGGACGCCCCCAATAACGTACTGCCAACCTGCAACCTTGAAGAAACCGTAACGGCGATAAAGAAAGAAGAACAGCGACGCGATCGCGCCCCAAATCGCTAGATAGATTATGGCGCCAACGATGACCCCGAAGATATAGCTGGCGGGCGCCCCTTCCTGTATGCGATCGAAGAGAGACAAAGACATCGACCCTAACGCGCAGATCAGTTGCAGAAACGCCAACACCAGGAACACGTGTCCGGCCGGAGACTCGTCCCGCTCGGGTGGCGGCAGAAGTCCAAACGCTGCCAGGAACAATCCCCACGCCAACGCCCCCACTGCCGAGAGCACCGCCATGGGAACGACCGAACTGATCGAGAGGTTGGCGAGGAACAGCAACATGGAGACGATCAGCACGGCAATCATCAACTTGTGGCTGGCCAAGAAACCGCCGACCCCGACCCCGCCCCCCCCGTAACTCCGTCGCGAGTAACCTCCGCCACTCCATCGCGGCAGCGGAGCCAGCTTGGCCCCTGCGGCAAACGGATTGTCGCTCTCAACCACTTCCACTTCCACCGGCACCGCCAGGTGATAGGGCTTCGACAGTTCCTCTTCCAGAAAGCTCCCCAGGCTGGGCGCGGCTGCAGCCGTTTGCTCGGCCGCCGCAAGCACCGGCACGCGGAACGCGTTGCCGCAGTGCTTGCACTGCACGCGCCGCCCTTCGAGACTGGATTTCCAAGGATGGGAGTGTCCGCAACCCGGACACTGTACAAACCGCGCCATCATCGCCCCCCAAGACCAGTGGTGGTTCAGCTACCGCCAGATTCAGCATACCCGGCCAGCCAACTTGAGGCAAAATTCGCAGTACGAACCAGGCGCAAACCCCACCTCGGTAGTCAGCCGGTATTCACCAAACCGCGCCGGGTATGGAAGGAATAACCGCGAACGGCGCCAAACCGTCCACGGGGCGGTTGCGGGAGAGACGCGGGTGGAAACTTTGGAGGCCGAAGGCGAGCTCGGGCCGCTTACCGGGGCGGGCTGGCTCGCCAGGCGGTCGTGTCGACGGGTTGAGCCGGCAGGACCTGCAGATTCGGGTTGCAAAGATCAACCGCACGATAGCCAGGGTACTCGGGCATGGCGAAGAGTTCGGCCCGATCCGTCATCATGGGGGAGTTGATCTTCACGTTCCCCAGGTCGATCCGCATCTGGAAGTTCATCCGCGGGGAGTAGAGGTCGACGATCTTCGGCATCGTCAGGTTGGAAAGGGGGTCGCGACGGTGTTCGCGGGCGGCGGCGCTGGCCACCCGTTGCCCTTGAGCATCGAAGAGGTGCTGTTCGACCACCCAACCGAATCGCAAGTCGACAATTGTGCTCTTCGTCATCGGACCGGTGGGCGTCTGCCGCGGGGTGCGAATTTCCACACGATCGCCCGGCAATACGAACGGGCCCTCGTGCGGCCGCGCCGGGTCCAGATCGACCACCCCCAGGGCCTCGATCAGCCAATCGGGATCGATGGGAATCGACTGCCGGACCGGACTTTGGGCGAACAATTCGTGACGGCAGAAATAGAGTGCTGGCGGAGGGTTGCGGCGGATCCATATCCAGAACAGCTCATCGTTGCTTCCAACGTCAAGCTCGTCCCCCAGAAAACCCGTCCCCGCCTTCAAACGGAACCTTCGCGGCCGTTCGAAAGCCACGCTCGTCCGCCGCAGGGTGGGAAATGCGGGGCCGCTGAGAACCGCCTCGTCGGTGGCAAACGACGAAATCTGGGCGTTGTTGCGATTGACCGTCTCAATCACCTGCGCCAAGGTCGGCTGAGGGGGCAAGACGGGGGCCAACGGCGTCGAAAACGGGGAGATTCTCGCCGGACAACTCGCGCCGCACAACGCAACGAATCCCGCCGCAATGATGAGTCGCACCGCCGCGCCTTCCAGGCGGGAAATCCTTGGCGATCGACGTTGTTGGGCAAAGTCGGCCATCTTGGTTTGAAGCGCCGGTCTATTCGGCCCTGGTAAACAACAACCCGCCCAATTCAGCTTGGATCTCCGCCACCCGCTCTTCACTCGGCGGCGTTTCCGGCACGTGATAGGTCGCATCGCGCCGGGGACAGTAGAGAACCATCTCCGCGCCACCGGACTCGCCTTCCTCCGTCTCCTCCATCCGGAATACGCGGCGCCGGACCAGCAGCAGCGCAAGCACGTAGCGCATGTCCTGCTTCTGAAGGTCGTCGGCCAGTTCGTCGAATAAATGGAGCATCACGTCGTTCGGCGCCCACTGCGCGCGGTTCGACTGGGGAGTCGGCATCTGCGACTTCCACCAGCCAATCACATCTGCCGGCGGACCCTGCCACGCGTCGGCCGAAAAGTCCTGCCGGACGACTTCCGCCCCCTGGGGCACCAGCGCCGAGTAGAACTCCTCGCCCGGAGCGAATTCCCGCCCCGTCGCCGCACAATGCCGTGTGCACCTTTGAACGTCAAAATCCATTCGCCACAAGCATTACTGACAAAGGACGTCCCTCAAACGGCGATCCGGCCGGCGCGGATTCGGGCGGAGACTACCCAAATATCGCCTTCCGCTCAATATGGACACGCCGCGATTCAATAGGCCGTGAAGAACCGGCTGTTCGTTCCGCCTGAACCGATGCGGATCGAGACCGCCCGCAGGCAGCGGGGGCACCGTCCTTCATAGGCCGTCTCCGACTCGTTGACGTAAATCCTTGCATACACGCCACAACAAGCGAATTGTACCCCCACAAAACGCCGCGCGGCCCGTTTGCCACCGGCTCGACCCTCCGGCTCGCTCGACAAGTCCAGTCGATCTTCGCTCACATTCCCCGTCTCCTCACGGGTTCACCATCAGCCTGTTGGCACGCCAACCTCCGCTTGCGGCGCTTTTCGTTTCGCAGGCAGGGAAATACCCAAACCCCGGTTCTGGCAACAGGAAACCCGCCTTCGCTGGCAGAATCCCGGAACCGCCAGCGCGAACTTGACAACGATGCCTCCGTCCTGCGAGTTGGCGTTTCAGCCCGACTGCCAGCGACTTCGCACCCCGCTCGGTAGCTACAAACACCTTTGACGCGGGGGCAACCACGTAGACTCTTGATACTGTCGACATACATAGTGGTCTGGTAAACGAAAATGACGCGCGGCCCTGCTACCCCTGTTGTTATTGCTTTCCGGAGGCTGACCTCAGGTTCTGCGAAATAGTCCTTACCGCCGATACACCGAACCCCAAGGTCAGAGCCTTGGGGTTTTTTGTTTGCAAACGGAGCCGTCTTGTGAGTCAACTGTGTGGAAACTGTCGCCGCCTCGGCCCGACCAGGGCATGGTTGGTGCTGCGCGGGCCGACCAGGGGTCGGCGACCGGCGGCAGCATGATTTCCTTCACACGACTGAAAGACTCACCGATGACTGATTCAGCCAATCGACGCATTATCATCTTCGACACAACGCTCCGGGACGGCGAGCAGTCGCCCGGTTGCAGCATGAACCTCCAGGAGAAGCTCGAGGTCGCCCAGGCCCTGGTGGACCTGGGCGTGGACGTGATCGAGGCCGGGTTTCCCATCGCCTCGCCGGGTGACTTCGAGGCGGTGTCCGAGATCGCCAAGGCCGTTCGCGGAACAACCGTTTGCGGGCTGGCTCGCTGCCGCACTGAGGATATCGACCGCGCTTGGGAGGCGGTCAAGCACGCCCAGCAACCGCGGATCCACGTCTTCCTCGCCACCAGCGCCATCCACCGCGAGCACAAGCTCAAGATGGGCAAGGAGGAGATCATCCAGCGCGCCGTCGAGGGCGTCCGCCGCGCGGTCGGGTACTGCGGCGATGTCGAATTCTCACCCGAGGACGCCTCGCGGACCGAGCCCGACTTCCTCTCGGCCGTGGTCGAGCAGGCGATCGCCGCCGGCGCCACCACGGTGAACATCCCCGACACGGTCGGCTATGCGGTGCCGGCGCACATGGCGCGCGTGATCCGCACGCTCAGAGAACGGGTGTCGAACATCGACCGGGCGGTGATCAGCGTTCACTGCCACAACGACCTCGGCATGGCGGTAGCGAACAGCCTCGCCGCCGTCGAGGCGGGAGCCGGCCAGGTCGAGTGCACGATCAACGGCCTCGGCGAACGGGCCGGCAATTGCTCGCTCGAAGAGGTCGTGATGGCCCTCCGCACCCGGCGCGACGTCTACCAGGCCCACACCACCGTCAACACGAAGCGCCTGGTGCCCACCAGTCGGCTGGTGGCCAACATCACCGGCATGCACGTGCAGCGCAACAAGGCGATCGTTGGCCGCAACGCCTTCGCGCACGAGGCAGGCATCCACCAGGACGGCATCCTCAAAGAGCGGACGACTTACGAGATCATGCACCCGGAGGATGTCGGCTTCACCACCAGCGACCTCGTGCTCGGCAAACACAGCGGCCGCGCGGCCCTGGCCGACCGCGCCAAGCGGCTGGGCTATCAGCTCACGGGCGAGCAGCTCAATACGGTGTTCGACGAGTTCAAGCGCCTGGCCGACAAGAAGAAGGAGATCTACGACGCCGACCTCGCGGCCCTGATCGAGCAGCAGATCCGCACCGTTACCGAGATGTGGACGCTCGAGTCGTACCAGCTCGGCATGTCGCGCGGCAAGACGCCGCAGATCGTGCTCTCGCTCCGCCACGGCGAGGAGGTCGTCAGCACGGAACTTGCCTGCGGCGACGGCCCGGTCGACGCGATCTTCCTGGCGGTCGAGGAGATCACCGGCATTTCCGCGGTGTGCAAGGATTTTCGCGTGCACAGCGTGACCGTGGGCCGCGACGCCCAGGGCGAGGTCACCGTGCAGCTCGAACATCAAGGCGAACTGTACCGCGGCCGCGGCGTGTCGACCGACAGCCTCGAGGCGAGCGCCAAAGCCTTCCTGAACGCGATCAACCGCATCGCCGCGGTAACCGCGGCCAAAACCCAGGAATCAGCAGCCTGACCCGATCGGCTGCAAGGTAAAACCAAGGCCGAGTGGCGGAATGGCAGACGCTGGGGATTTAAAATCCAAACAAGCCGCTTTTGCCCTCTTTCGCCCTCTACGGGCAAACGTCAGGAAACCCCCGGAAAATACGGGGGTTTCTGCGTTTCTTGCCTGGGGCCGTGATAGCCAGCTTTAGCCGGCTCGTGGAGTGTTGGTGGAGTGTTGGTGGAGTGTTGAGTTGGTCCACCAGCGACCGAGAAGGCGATGGGCACGATGATGGAGATCAGCCTGGTGCCCCACAAGACGCTCCAGGAAGGCCACGGTGGGCCTCGCCGGGCGTCGGGCGGCTCTCGGGCCGTCCAAGGCGACGCGCGGCCGTGGCGACGACGTGGGGCGTTCTGCAAGGGCAAGGGCCGGGGCCGGGGCGGCTTGGCGGAATTTTCCCAGACCTCACGCCTTCGCGCCGCCGGGTCCCCCGGTTAACCGCGTCCCCATGTGAATCAGGCCGTTTACGCAGCGGCCGTAAGCAGTCCCTACAGGCGACAAGGAGAACTGGACATGAACCGCGCGGAAAAAGAACGGACCATGACTCTGTTGAGGCGGGCGGGCCTTTGGGCGGAAGCCGATAAGTTCCGCGAAGAGGTACGGCAGCGGCTACGGGCGGAAAAGAAGAGGAAGGAGGAGGCTGTCGCGAGGGCGTGGGACGCGATGTGCGAGAAGTTCGTGCCGCTCGCGGCGCAAGTAAAGCCAGCCTTCCAGACGATCTTGCCCGACGGCGCGGAGTGTTTCGAGGACCTCGTGGACCCCGACTACACCCAAGCCGATGACGCGGCGCAGATGCGCGACGTCTACCGATGGATCAAAGACGAATTCCCACGGATCGTTGAGGATCGGCCAGCGGGCACCGTGGTAGACTACCGGCGGTTTCAGACGCCACCACCCGTGGGCCTCGCGTGCAACATTCTGGAAACCTGGGCTTCGCTGCCTCGGGAGAAGCGGATTGGGCTGTATCGCGAGATTCGAGTGAGCATCAAGGCCGTGTCGACGACAAGCAATTCCACGGACGATTTTGAGCCTGGAACTTGCGAGGGCCCCGGTTTCCTGGACGAAATCAGTTAGCAGCCGGTAAATGGGGAGTTTTACATGGCTCACCCGGGTAAGGTGCCCATAGGCATGTGGGGCGTGGTATGTGTGTGGCGTTTTCGGTGAGTTTTCTCGGGCGGGCGCGCGAGGGATTCTCACTCGCCTGGAAGGCAGCCGTTCATTTGGCGATTGCGCGCGATGGAGTACCGGCAGGACCTTTACGTGGGAGCGTTTCACCAATTCCACTCTCCGTTCGGATCAAAATGTGGCTTTGCGAAACGCCGGCGCGTGGCGTGACGTGGAATACGGAACTTGATTCCAGTGTAACTGGCCCGCGCAGGCCGCTGTTGCCCTCTACCACGCCCCCAGCAGCCCCCGTCTCGTCGCCGGCCGGTTTGCCGCACCGCCGCCCGGAACGCAGCAGGAGGGCACGCAGGGGGCTCAGAAAGCCAAGCCGAAGATCACGGCAAGAAGCCGACCGTGGACCAATGGGGTCGTCGCCAACGAAACGGTGATCGCCAGGAGGATGGTCAACGCTGGTGAACGGCTCGCCGTGGACCAGAAGGCGGGCCAACTGTTGACGCTGGCCGTGTAGTGTTGCGTGTCCACTGTTTCGATCCAACGAATCGCCTTCTCGATTTCGTCCGCTGTCCAACCTATAAGTCCTTCTTACCTGACGCGCAAGCGTCTGGCGCGGTACCACATCGGCCGAAAATATCCAGGACTGCTGACTCTTCTTGACCCCGAAGGCCTCCCAGACAGGTATTACAGTAGCCGGCTGACGAGAGTGCTAGTTCTGCCCTCTGGGGGGCTGTCGCACAACGTGTACTTTTGGTAAGGTTTTGGGCTGATTCTGCCTGAAATCGCGTAACTGCATGGGAGTCTCGGTCTAATGCTGCAAGCGGCTGAGTATCTCCGCGTAAAGAAGGCCGCCGAGTTCCTCGGCGTTGTCCCGAATACTCTCCGTAGTTGGGGCAACAAGGGAAAGATCCCCGAGTATCGTCATCCCGCAAACAACTACCGCCTCTACAAGAAAACGGATCTGCAGAAACTCATCGAGCAGATTGAGCGGTCGACCAGAAGAAGAAGTGGCGCGAAATGAGCCTTTCCAACTGGGTAAGAGAGCGAATCGAAGCACGAGCCAAGCATCACCGCCTGGTCTGGGTCCACGACCCATACGCACTGCTCGAAGAGGAGGAAGTATCGGTACTCCAGCATGATCTCAGTTCGACGGGCCACATCCTGCTGGTCGTCAGAAGCGCCCTCCAACTGCGAGAGGGCCTGGATAGCCGTGATCCGCTGACGGCGAGACTAGTTCTCCTCGACCAATCGTACACGCTGCGCGAATCGCACTTACTGCCGAAAGACGCTCAGCCGACGGATCTGCTGCCGTTGAAGGCGCCGGACTGGAAGCCCCTGGTGGACGCCGAGGCATTCTTCAAGCCGACGGTCCGAGGATTCCTGTGCCACCTTACGGGCGACGAGCAGTGGCCGGCCGCTGTTAACGTTTACCCTTACGAGAAACTGGCACGCGATGATCCCCATCGCTTTGCACAAGCGTACGACACGTTCCGCCGCATGGGACGGACGCCTTGCGACGACGACTTGGTCATCGTCGGCGCAAGCGCGTTCTTTGGGACCGATCTGTCTGAAGTGAGCCAGCCGTTGGCCGCATTGGAACTTGCGTTTCATCAACCGGAGAAATGGGAGGCGTTGCTGGAGTTTTTCAACCGGACCGAAGTTGAAGTCATCCGGCAGCGTCTGCAAACCATGCCACAGCCGATCGGCGACCTCTTCGGAGCGAATGAGGAGAACGCCCGCTTGGCCCTCACGGCGCTGGTGGTCCTGCGACAGCATTTGGACGAGCCCGGTCGCCATCTGCCCGTCTTGTCTCCGTCCCTGGCGCAATACCAGGATTGCACTGTCGGGCTTTGCACGGAAGCCGCGTCGTGGTTCGTCGAAGAGGAGGTGCCGCGATTCGAGAAACTCATCGGCGACATTTTCCGAAAGCACATCCGCACGACGCTGCAATTGGACGACGAGAGCCAGGCGCGGGCATTCGCCCAACGCGAGCGGTTTTCCAGCAAGCTCCGGGCTCTGACTCCGTTCGCCATCAAGGCGGACAAGAAGATGCCCTTGTTTGGCGCCAAGCAGGATTTCTCGCTGGAGCGACTCATCCCCGAGTTCCAGGAATCTAAACGCCGGCTGCTCGGACTGTTGGCTGCCACCAAGCCGATGATCGAGAGGCTGAACTTGACTGCCTCGCGGGAGCAGTCCATCGCCAGAGTGCTCGACATCTTTGACAAGCGGGGCTTCTATCAGCTTGACCAAATCGTCGGCCGCCTGAACGGATTGATTCGCGACGTTGAAGGGCCGGCGAAACAGCAGTGGAAGACCGTCGCTGGATTCGAGAAGGTCTGGACCGAAGAGGTCCGCGAGTGCCGCGATGCGATGAGCACGGCCAGCAGACTCCGTAACGACCTCGACTACTTGTTCGGCCGGCTGCTCGAAGCCCGTTACGGGGAACTTGTCCCCGGCGAGTTCCTCACAACCGACCAATTCTACGAGAAATGGATGGGACCGCGACGCCGCGGCGCACAGGGTGAGGTCCGCAAGGCGGTCGTATTGCTTATTGACAGCATGAGGCTTGATATCTGGCGGCAGTTGGTCCAGCCGGCACTCGAGAAGGAATACGCCGTCGAAGAGGTTTTGGGACTGGCAAGGCTTCCGTCCGAGACCCACGTCTCACGGCGGGCCTTCTTTGCCGGCAAGCCCCCTGCTCAAGTGCCGAGTGCGGGAAAGGAATCCGACCTTCTCGCCGACCAGCTTTCTCGATTCCACGCCACCAAGATTACGCTAGAAACCGTTCGCATCGACCGCCCCGGGCTACGGTTTGCCGTCCAGAGCAAGGACAAGTCAACGTACGCCGGAGTTTTCGACTTCGCCGATACGCTCTCCCATGACGTGGACTGGGACCCACATACCGTTCAAGAAGCCTTAAGGCCCCTGATTCGTGAAGTGAGGGCGGTGCTCGCTGAGGCTGGTCCGGAAGCACTCGTCTTTATTGCCGCTGATCACGGCCATAACAGGCTCCCTGGGGGACGTGCCGTATATCTCGACGACGCCGACGACGTTGGCTACCACGCCGCGTATGTCACGAAACGTGTCGAAGGCCAGAATGCAGCCCACGTATTCCAGATTCCCGCCCGAACTCTTGGGCACAGTCAGCCCGGCTGGTACGTGTTTCCGAAGCCTGGCTTCTACCTTCGCCGCGCCAGCGACACGTCGGGCCGGCCTGGGGCAGGCTATCGCCACGGCGGTCTGAGTCTGTTCGAGGTCATCGTACCGCTCGTCTGTCTGCGCCACCGCGAGGCCGCGACCAAGGTGTACGCCAAGGCAAGCATTCGCGGAACCGCCGTCACAGGAACCGCCTGCACCTTGGAAGTCAGCCTTTCCGCCGATGGCGTTGTCGCATCGCCGCTGAAGCTCGTGGCCGACTCCAGCGACATCGAACCGATGGTTGTCTCCGGCGTGTCCTCGACGCCGAAGATGGTCGCACTTCGATACACCCCCGCCGCCCCGGGCCGGCAATCGCTTAGACTTACCGCCTATCTGGCCGATGAATCGGTCGGCAATGCGGAATTGGAGGTCAACGTAGCGCCGGCCCCGGTTGAGGAAGACCCGGCAAAGGCCAAACTCAAGAAGCTCTTTGGAGATTGATAGACGTGGTGCAATTACAGGAAAAGGCACGTGAAGCGTTCGGCCGGCTGGTCGTGGAGAAGCGGCGGACCCGCATATCCGACCTGAAAGAGTTCCCACGCTACGTGATCGAGTACCTCATCAATCAATTCTGTCCCGGCGAGAATTTCGAGGCAGAGCTTGCCTCTGTCCGCCGCAAGCTCGCCAGCAATTATGCTTCGCCCGCCGACGCTCCGCGCATCCTGCACCAACTCAAGCAAAAACGCCAGTTGGACCTCATCGCCCGTGCCGAGGTCCGTCTGGAGACCAGCGAAGACAAGTATTGGGCGGCAATCGCCGCTTTGAACGAGCGGAACATTCATATCGACGAGAACCTCATCAACAAGTATCCCCGGCTCATGGGCGGAATGTGGGGAATCGCCGAATTGCGGTACGACGAAGCCCAGGTTTGGAAGAGTAAGGTCACCCCACTTCTGTTCGCTGACTTCACTCCCTTCCAGCACGGCAGCATCGACATCGAGGAGTTTCTGCACAAGCGGGCGATGTTCACCCGCGACGAATGGCTCGACCTGATCGTCAACACCGTCGGCCTCAACCCCGAGGCCCACACCTTGCGTCAGAAGCTGCTCATCGTTCTACGCTTGGTGCCGATGGCCGAGCGGATGGTCCATCTCATCGAACTTGGCCCGCGGGAAACCGGCAAGAGCTACGGCTACAAGAACCTGTCCTATTACTCATACATGCTTTCCGGCGGCCGTGCTACGCCAGCGGCACTCTTCGTCCACGGCGGCACCGGCAAGCCGGGCTTGGTCGCCCAGTTCGACACGCTCGTATTTGACGAGATAGCCCACACCGAGTTCCGCGATCCGACTGCCACCGTCTCCATATTCAAGGACTACATGGAGTACGGCAACTTCAGCCTTGGCCGGTTCCAGGTGAAGGGTGAGGCGTCGATTGTGTTCATCGGCAACATCGACATCCTCGGCAAAGTGCCCCACGAGAAATACGAGCACCTCTTTGAGCCGCTACCCGAGGAGTTAGTCGATACGGCCCTCTTCGAGCGTATCCACGGCTTCATCCCCGGCTGGGAAATGCCCAAGCTGACCGACGTTAGTTTTGCCGAGGGTTACGGCTTTACGCTAGATTATTTTGCCGAGTTGCTCCACCTGCTCCGCACGACGCTGCTGCCGGTTGATCCGGCCGACCGTTACCGGCTCTACAACGCCAAAAGCCGCGACGTGGAGGCCATTCACAAGATCGTCCGCGGCCTGATGAAGCTTTTGCACCCGGACGGCAAAGCCACGGACGAGGAGTTGGCGGAATACGTCGCCCTGGCCGGCGAGTGTCGCCAGCGGGTCAAGGACCAGCTCAGCGTCATTGCCCCCGGCGAATACTCTCAATACACGGTCGAGTACGGAATCAACGGCACCCGCGCGCCCACCGCTCCACCGGAGCGGGCACGCCGCCGGGCGTTGCACCTGCCCACCGAATCGCAGATCGGCGTCGTCGTTGGCTTGGCCGTATCGGGTGACACTGCCGGTACGCTCCAGTTGATCGAGGTCATCGCCCAGAAGGGGCACGGTGCCTTGAACCGCCTCGGCTCAATGGGCAAGAACATGAAGGAATCGGTCAAGGCGGCCTACGACTTCGTATCGCACCGCCGTAAGTCGCTGCAAATCGTCTCCGAGTTCAAGGACGGCTATGACCTTTCGGTGCTGGCCCTTCAAGGCGGCATCCCCAAGGAAGGACCGTCTGCCGGGCTGGCGTTTGCCATCGGCATCATTTCCGTGTTGACGCAGCGGAAGGTCCGCAAAGACGTGGCGGTGACGGGCGAGATTACGCTTCACGGCAACATCTTGGGCGTGGGCGGGCTCGCCCAAAAGATTGCCGCCGCCCGCGATGCGGGCTCGCGAAAAGTCATTCTCCCCAAGGAGAACAAACGCGAGATTGACGAGCTTCCGCCCGACGTTTCTCGGGGACTGCAACTGGTCTTTGTCGAGAAGGCCGACGAAGCCTTTCAGGAGGCATTCGTATGACCAAACCGAATCCATCGAAAATCCATCGGACCTACTTCTCCAATCCGTTGATCGACGAAAGCCTTCAGCACCTTCCCGCCGCCGCGGGACACGAGACGTCGGCTGCCTTTCGCGAGTACCTTGAACAGCACCTTCACTTTAACAGCAAGAATACCCGGTCTAGATTTGCTCAGTACATCGCTCAGCGGTTCTCAAATGAGGGAATCGTGAACCGTGACTTAGCCCGGGCGATTGCCCGATTCGGGGATTCACGGGTTGGCCGGGAGATCCTTTATTTTGAGTTATTGCGAGCGGAGCCGCTGCTACAGGAGATAGCATCGCTCTGGTTGGCCGAGCTTCCGTCTCAGGGTGTTGATCGGACTATTTTTCGGTCCTTCCTTGAACCCCGCCTTGAAGGACGTAACGTTGAGCACATTTTGAAGGCTGCCGCATTGGCATTCCGCCGCTGCAACAAGCTCACTTCGCCCAAGCAGGCCGTGTACGTTCCTGTGTGGGCCGAACCACCCGTCGAAGCGTTCTGCTACGTCCTGGCGATCCTGTATCCGGAGCCGACAATGGTCAAGGTAGACCTCTTCTCCGGGTTGCCGATTCTCCGGGCGATGCTCTGGCCGCAGCCGGCTATCGAGGGCCTCTTGAAACAGGCCGAGCATTTGGGGCACATCAGCAAAATCTCCCAGTTGGACCAGTACCACCAGTTCACGTTGGCCGGTTCGGGCCAAGAGCGATTGGACCGGCTGTTTGCCGAGCAGCCGGGCGACACAGCCGACGTTCTGCCGTTGTTTCGCGCTGACCCGCCGGCCACGGGCACTGCCGCCACCAAGTCCGAATCACTCAAGCCGGCCAAAGCCGGCCCGAAGAAACGAGCGGCGGCGGGCAAGTCCGGCAAACCGCGCGGTCACGGCCCCGGCGATGGCGGTTCCCGCGTCTTCCTTGCCCCACAAAGGTAGTCGATCATGGAGCACGACGTTCAGCGACTCCCTTCCGCCGGCATTCTTCAGGCGTTGGCCAAGCTCTTCAGGGCCGATGCCCACGACCGGCACGTCTACTGTGTCTTCGGCCCCTACGAACGGCTCCGGCCGTTTCAGAAACGGTTGCGCGAGCAGGTCGAGAAGGGCAGCTTCAATGAACGCGGGCGGGTTCAGTATCTTTCGCTCAACCGTGACATCACCGAGCACATGAAGGCCAAGGGCAACTACGACCGCGCAGCCACGCTGGCCTGTCGCCGCCGGGACGAGGAGTTCCGGCAGATCCTCTCCGAGGGCTTCCGCGACCTGGTGACCAGCCGGATCGAGACCAAGGATGCTTTGGGACTCGTTCTGGCCGATTTCGAGCTTCTCTACGCTTACGACCTGGGCAACCACGACATCCCCATCGCCCGCCAGGTGGCGATCAACGGCAAGCGAGTGTGCCTGCTCGTGCCCGGGCAGATGCGCGACAGACGCCTGTGGATTTTTGACGACGATCCGGAATCCCGTTGCGAATTTCC
>JAXGPP010000029.1:0-77445 GCA_040766885.1 Thermoguttaceae bacterium
TTCCCCCTTTCGTGTCTTCGTGATTCCTTATGCCAATTGGCCTCGCCGTGAGCTTTGCGCCGGTTTTACCGACAGGGGTAAATGTGCCTGAAAGTGCGTCAGGCTCCAGGCGAACGGAGCCGGATCGAACGCTTGTCCCCGGGGCCGTTCTCCTGGCCGTCATCAATCGCACCGTCATTTCCATCTCTGGAATGGAATCCGGTTTGACCCCCACCGTTTTGCGACCTACTTATCCATAACGGGTTTGCTATCCGCAGCCATTGGCGCCCCTCAAGGGCGGCCCGTTCGAGCGAATCGGGGAAGTGTCGGGCAGCCAAACGCGCTTGCGGCGTCGACGCGGCTCCCAACCGCAAATAAGGGATCAGTAGTACTATGAAGAGCGATCGTCGGCAAACCGGATTCACCCTGATCGAGGTTCTGATCGTGGTTGTGATCATGGCCGTCCTGGCGGCGACGATCATCCCGCAATTCACCTCGACGACCAAGGACGCGCAGCAGAAAGCCTCCGATTTCAACGCGGCCACGCTCCGCACCCAGATCCAACTCTACAAGATCCATCACGGGGACTACCCGGCGATGAATGAATTGGAGGCAAAGCTCACCGACCGCACCGATCCGAAAGGCCCCTATCTCGACGTCTTCCCGTCCAACCCGACGAACAACAAGAAGACGTTGGCGGCGGTGACTGAGGCCGGCAAAGTGCCGACGGCTCCGACTGGCGCCGATACGGGCTGGCAGTACGACGTCACCACCGGTGGGATCTGGCCGAACCACACCGGCTGGACGCTCACTCCCTAGCGACTGACGGCACGGTGATCCACCTGAGACAAGACATCCAGAGGCTCTGAGAGAAAGGCCTCCTCACGATACTTCCCCCCGGGGCCCCTTTCGTGCGTTCCCCACCGCGAAAGGGGCCCTCTCCTTTCTTTGCGGCAACTCGCCCGCGCCCCGCATCGCCCTAGGCAACTCAGGTTTCGCGATTTACAATTCCTACTCGCCCTACCCCGTGGTGTAATTGGCAACACAAGGGATTTTGGTTCCCTTATTCCTGGTTCGAGTCCAGGCGGGGTAGCTTCCATCACCATCCCCGCCGCAGGAGAGTACCTCCCCTGCGGCGTTCTGTTTGCGCCGGCGTGCGCACCTGGCCGCCTCGCTCGGCACCGCTTGCCCGGCTTCTCCTTGCCCCCTCCACAGCAAGAAATCTCGCCATTCTGGCAAGAAAGGATGTTGTGTATTTGTCCACTATATAGTATACTGATGTACGCTACGGTGCCGGCGTGACGTCAGCCTCGCGTCCGCATCACCACGACGCCTCCCACGCGAGATCCACCCGATCCCGTCGGGTGCCCGTGGCAGCATCGATCTTTGACATCTCGATGAACCCGTCCCGCGCTCGTGCCCACGTCGCGGCTGAGCATGCATTGAGTGACAGAAATTTCATGACAAAAATGGGTGATTTGCGCCAACTTCAACACGTACCTCACAAGGACTGCTTACTTGCGTTCGCAGGCGCAGTCCGAAGTCCTTTCGCGTTTATGACTTGCCGACGGCCCCTGCGCCCAACAGAATGCAACACTACGCGTATTGTTGCGCATCAAAGGGGGGTGCGCCCGAATCTTCCCCCCAGCGGAGACTCCGCCGAAACCTTTCCGGGCCGGTCGCCAGGATCCGCGCCCTCAATGGTCCCTCGGCGGTTCCCGCTCGGGTCCATCGGCGTATCTCCAATCAGCACAGCATTTTATCGTTGCGCACCCCTCACTCGGTTGACGGCTGCGCCGCAGACTGTTACCATTGTTGCTTCTCTGAACGGTTTGGGGGAAGGCTGCGCAAGTCTCACCCGAACCGGCTGTTCCATTCCAACGCCGGATGCCCCGCTCGACAGCGGGGACTTGGCCGGTGTGCCTTTTTGAGGAGGGATTACCGGGTGGCAACTGTCCTGGTTAAGGATCTGATCGAAGCGGGCGTGCATTTCGGCCATCGCGCCAGCCGCTGGAACCCCAAGATGCGGCCCTATATCTACGGCCGCCGGAACCTGATTCACATCATCGACGTCCGCGAGACCATCCGCGGCATGCTCCGGGCCCGCAAGTACCTGCAGCAGGTCGCGGCCAGCGGCAGCCTCATACTCTTCGTCGGCACGAAGCGGCAGGCGGCCGAAACGGTCGACCGCGAAGCCCAACGCTGCGGCATGCCCTTCGTGAGCGACCGCTGGCTCGGCGGCACCCTCACCAATTTCCGCACGATTCGCAGCCGCCTCGGGCGACTCGAAGAACTTGAGGCCCTGCGCGCCAGCGAGCAAATCAGCGCCTATTCCAAGAAGATGCAGTCGGCGCTGAACCGCGAGTACCGCAAGATGTACCGCAACCTCAACGGCATGCGGACCATGAACCGGCTGCCGGAATGCCTGGTGATCGTCGACCCGCGCAAGGAGAAAAATGCCGTCAATGAGGCCCGCAAACTGGGCATCACCACGGTGGCGCTGATCGATACCGATTGCGACCCCGATCTGGTCGATCTGCCGATCCCCGGCAACGACGACAGCATCCGCTCGATCGAACTGATTATCAAGCTGCTGGCCGACGCGGTCCTGGCCGGCCGCGCCGCCTCCGGCGCGCTGAAGCAGGAACCCGCGCAATCCGCCGTTCCGGTCGATCTGGCTGCCGAGAAAGGCGATGCCTGAAGTTTGAGCCGAAAGCGACAGCGGCTCTTCGCGTGCCGCGAATACCCGGCGGATGCCGGCTCGCCGCGCTCCGGTGCGGTGACCGCCCCCCGGCCGCATGCGAAGACCCATTCCGCACTACCATACACTGAAGGAGAGAGCGAACCATGGCAGAGATTACTGCAGCGGCCGTCAAAGCGCTTCGCGAGAAGACCGGGCTGCCGATGATGGACTGCAAGAAGGCCCTGGAGCAGGCTGGCGGCGACGAGGAGACGGCAATCCGCCACCTGCGCGAGCAGGGCAAGAAATGGGGCGAAACCAAGGCTGGCCGCGAAACCGCTTTCGGGCGCTTCGCCACCCACGCCCGCCTCGATGAACCCGTCGGTACGATGGTCGAGCTGCTCTGCGAGAGCGCTCCGGTGGCCGGCAACGAGGAGTTCGTCGCGCTGGCCCAGGATCTGGCCGACGCCCTGGCGCTGACTACGGCCGTATCCACCGGCGACGCATTGTTGGCCCTCCCCTCCCCGCGCCGAGCCCCCATGACGCTCCGCGAACAGTTCGACGAGCTGAACAACCGCATCCGCGAGGTGTTCCGGGTAGGCCGCATCGTGCGGGTCGACGGCCGCTGCGGCTCCTACGTGCACCATAACGGCAGCGTCGGCGTCCTGCTGCAAGTTGAAGGCGGCACTGCCGAGGCCGTCAAGGACGTATGCATGCACATCGCCTTTGCGAAACCCAAGGCCATCGGCCCTGCCGACCTCGACCCGCAACTGATCCAGCAGGAACGCGAGATCCAGACCGAGCGGGCGCGGAACGAAGGCAAGCCGGAGAACATCATCCCCAAGATGATCGAAGGCCGCATGAAGACCTTCTACGCCGAGAACTGTCTCCTGGAACAGCCGTTTGTCAAGGACGCCGCCAAGACCGTCGGCCAGGTCGCCCAGGAAGCCGGCATGAAGATCGTCCGCTTCGTGCACTGGGAAATCGGCAAGGGCTGATAACAACGGCATGTCGGGCGGGCCCGCGTCCCGACGCGGGCTCGCTCCCAGCCTGCCGCCATCGAACACGATCCGATTGTAGAGAGTCGTCGCCAGCGTCCGTTCCTTGAAGATCGAGAAGACCCCATGAGTGCAGACTCGGGCTCCGACAAGCGTCCCTATCGCCGGGTCGTGCTGAAGCTGTCGGGCGAAGGTTTCGTGCAGCCCGGCGAACGGGGCATCGCCATGGACGCCGTCGCCCACCTCGCCGAGCAGACGGCGCGGGCCGCCCGCCTGGGCGTCGAGATCGCCATGGTTCTCGGCGGCGGCAATATCCTCCGCGGCGCGCAGTTTAAGGGGACCAACAGCGGCATCCACGAGGCCACCGCCCACTATATGGGCATGCTGGCCACCGTGATGAACGGGCTCGCCCTGCAAGACGCCCTCGAGCATCTCGGCTGCGAAACCCGGCTCATGACCGCCATCAAGATGAACGAGGTCGCCGAGCCCTACATCCGCCGCCGCGCGTCGCGCCACCTCGAGAAGGGCCGCATCATCCTCCTCGTTTCCGGCACCGGCAGCCCGTTCGTCACCACCGACACGGCCGCCGCGCAACGGGCCCTGGAACTCGAGGCCGACATCCTGCTCAAGGCCACCCGGGTCGATGGCGTCTTCAGCGACGATCCCGAAAAGAACCCCCACGCCGTCCTCTACAGCGAACTCTCGTACGACGACGTTCATCGGCAAAACTTGCGGGTGATGGACCTCGAGTGCATCACCAAGTGCAAGGCCTACCGCATGCCGATCATGGTGTTTAACTTCAAACGCGAAGGCAACATCGAGCGGGCGATCCGCGGCGAACGGGTGGGAACGCTCATCAGGCAGTGACCGGGGTGGAACGACAGACGATAGACCGTGAATGACGAATCCGAAAGGATGCGATGAACTGACGTCCTTCGTCATTGAGAAAAGAGGCGCTTATGACCGAGGAAGAAATCCTGCTGGATGTGGAAGAGCGGATGGAGAAAGCGGTCGCCAGGCTGAAGAGCGACCTGTCGGGCATCCGCACCGGCCGGGCGAATCCCGGCCTCGTCGATTCGCTGCGCGTCGAAGCCTACGGTTCGCCGGTCCCGATGAAGACACTCGCCTCGGTCGGCGCGCCGGAGCCCAACCAGATCGTCATCCGCCCCTACGATCCCTCGACGATCAAGGACATCGAAAAAGCCATCCAGGCCAGCGACCTCGGCTTCACGCCCCAGAACGACGGCCGCGTGATCCGTCTCAATGTGCCGCCCCTTTCCGGCGAAGTCCGCCGCAAGATGGTCAACCGGGTTCGCGAATTGGCCGAAGAAGCCAAGGTCGCCATCCGCAACGTCCGCCGCGACGGCAACAAGATGGCCGACCAGTCGGAGAAAGACAAAGACCTTTCCGAGGACGACCGCGACCGCATCAAGGAGCAGATCCAGGATCTGACGAAGCAGTACGAGAACCAGGCCAACGAACTGGCTAAGAAACGCGAGCAGGACGTGATGGAGAGCTGACTCCTGGCAAATGGCCCAAGCGGCTATGCTGTGGGATATGGACCCGCAAAAGACCATATCGCCCGGAGCCGCGGCAACCAAGGCGGATCGTCGCTGGCTGGGCCGGGTATGCCGTTTCCTTGCCCTGCGGGCGATCCTCTGGGGAGCTCTGGCGGTTCTGGTCTTCGTCGTCTTGGGCGGACGAATGCCGGCGTTCGTCTTGCGTTTTTTGACGCTGGAGCCTTCGGCGGCTCCCCCCGCTCGCTCCGTGGTCTCCACCCGTTCAGAACCATCCACTACCGCCGACTGGCCCTACCTCCGCGGGCCAGCGTATAACGGCTCCGCCCCAAGCGAATCCCTCGCCGATCGCTGGCCCGCCGGGGGACCGCCCGTGCTCTGGGTGCGGGACCTGGGAAAGGGCTACTCAAGCTTCGCGGCCGTCGGCAACCGGGTCTACACTCAAGCCCAGAGCTTGTACGCGCAGTCGGTGCTCTGCCTCGACGCCGACACCGGTCAAACGATCTGGCAACAGCGCTGCGACTGGCCATACGACGGCGGCGGCATGTATCCCGGCCCCCGCGCCACGCCGACGTGGTACGCGGGCCGAGTGTACTACGCCACGCCACAAGGTCGCGTCGGTTGCCTCGATGCCCAGAGCGGTCAGCCAATCTGGTCGCTCGACGTGGTCGAGAAGTTCTCCGGACGCGGTCACCACTTTGGCTACTCGTGTTCGCCGCTGGTAACCGGCGGCCTGGTAATCCTGCCTGTTGGCGGCAAGCAGGCGAGCATCGTGGCCCTCAGTGCCGACGACGGCTCGACGGTCTGGACGGCGGGAGACAAGTCGGCCAGCTACTGCTCGGCCTTGCCCGTGACGCTTGAGGGAAGCACCGCGGTGGTGACCCTGCTGGAAAACACCGTGGCCCTCTGCGACCTGCCGAGCGGCCGGCTCCTCTGGGAGCATCGCTGGTCGGACGGCTACGACGAACATGCGGCGTCTCCGATCTACCAGGAGCCGCTGCTGATGATCGCCTGTCCGTTCCGTGCTGGTGCCGAGGCCTATCGCCTCGAGCGATCCGGCGCCGACGGTCGAGTCGAGGCAGCGAGAATCTGGACCAGCCTTGAGCTGTCGAACGACATCCTCTCCAGCGTGTCGGTCGCCGGACACGTTTACGGTTTCGATCTGCACGACCTCCAGGCCAAGGTCCACCGGCCGTCGAGCGGACAGTTCAAGTGCCTGAAACTCGCGACGGGCGAGGTCCGCTGGGCAAGCGACCTGCCCGGACACGCCAGCGCGATTGTCGCCGACGGCAAACTCGTGTTGTTCAACGACCGAGGCGAACTCGTGCTCGTCCGAGAGAATCCGAATCGCTACGAGGAACTCGGCCGCGCGAGGATTTTCGACGGCGAGATCTGCTGGACCTCGCCCGCTTTGGCGCGAGGCCGGCTCTATCTGCGGAGCCCTACCCGAGCGGCGTGCGTCTACGTGGGCCGCGCGCCGTTGGAGGGGCGGTTCGCCGGCGCGCCGCCAGCCGCGGAAATCTCCCAAGCGTGGCGAATCGACTGGAGCTGGCTGCTGGGCGGGGAACGCGAAGCGCCGTTCGACATGCCCAACCGGCGGGAGCTTCATCTCTGGCATGCCGTGTCGCTCCTCGGCGTGTTCCTGCCGGCCGCGATTGCCGGAGCCGCGGCCTTCACCCTGGCGCCCCGGCGGCCGCAGGCGGCGGCTCAAGCGGTGTTCTGGACCACATGCTTCGTTCTTGGCATCATCGTGACGCCGATTGCCAACCGGATGTCGGCAACGTTCGTCTTCACCTGGCCGGCATGCCTGTTTGTCGCCCAGCAAGTTGCCCTGACTGCCCTGCTCGTTCAACCGGAGTCAGAATCACGGCTCGCCTGGCTCGGCCGTTGGGCGGCCGTGGTTGGATTTTTCGCTGTGGCGTTCAGCTACTTTCACATCTGTCGCCGCCTGGGGATGGCCACACAGTGGGTTTTCCTGCTGGGCTTCGTCCCCTCGTGGCCGCTCGCCTTGCCCGCCGCCGCGCTTGTGGCCCGGCGTCCAAGGCTGCTTCGCGACGCCCCCCTTGCTGTGGCAGGATTCGCGTTGCTCTTCTGGTCGTCTGTCGCCTACATGTCCTGGCGCGGCGGACCCTGATTGGTTGTCAGTCAGAGGGTTCGTGGATTGACCCATGCGCCTCGCCATCCGTGCGGCTGGCCGCGCACTCGGCGGCCGCCATAATATCTCAAACGGATGTCGAGCTGCCCCCTCGCTTGGCGGCTGCCAAGCGACGATGTGGTTCTTTCTCACGCTGAGCCTCCACTGGAGTTGGACAGATGGACCCTATTTCACACGCAGAGTTGAAGCGGCTTAGCAGCGTCGCAGGCCAGTGGTGCGTTTCGATTTTTCTGCCCTCGCACCGCGCGGGCATCGAAGTACAGCAGGGCCCTATTCGATTGAAGAACCTGATACGCGAGGCGGAGCGTCAACTGACCGATGCCGGGGTGCGCGGACCCGAGACGAAGGCCTTGCTCGAACCCGCCAGCGAGCTGCTGTCCGATAGCCACTTCTGGCAGCACCAGAGCGATGGTCTGGCGGTATTTGCGACAACGAATCAGTTCCAGCGGTTCCGCGTGCCGCTGAGACTGGATGAACTGGTCATCGTGGCGAAGCGGTTTCAGTTGAAGCCGCTGTTGCCGTTCTTGACCGGTGACGGTCACTTCTTCATCCTGGCATTGAGCCAGAATGAAGTTCGGCTGCTGGAGGCCACAAGGCACAGCGTGGACGAGCTCGAAATCGAATCGTTGCCCCCAAGCTTGCGCGAGGCATTGGGTTTGGACGATCAGGAGAAGCAGCTTCAATTCCACACGCGGGCCGGCGAGCGAGAGGGGGAACGCGCCGCGTTGTTCCACGGCCACGGGCCGGGCGAGGAGCATTCAAAGGACGATTTGGAGAAGTTCTTTCGGCGGGTCGACGCGGCGGTATGCGAGTACCTGCGTGACGATCGCTCTCCCATGGTTCTGGCGGGCGTCGATTACTATTTTCCCATCTACCGGAGTGTCAGCCGCTACGCCCACCTTGTTCCCAACGGCGTGAGCGGGAACCCCGAGTCATCCCGCCCCGAACAGCTCCACGCCGATGCCTGGCCACTGGTCGAGCCGATGTTCCAAAGGGACCGTGAAGCCGCGCTGAGCCGTTTCCGGCAACTCGCCGGGACGGGGCGCACCTCCACAGACCTTACCGAGATTCTCGCCGCGACTAGCCGCGGACGCGTCGATACCCTACTCGTGGCGACAGACCGCCAGCAGTGGGGCATATTCGATGAGCAGCGGCAGGAGGTGACCCTGCACGAATCGTCGCATGCCGAGAACGAGGATTTGCTGGACCGGGCAGCGATGGGCAGCTACCTGCGCGGGGGCATCGTCTATGCGATGAAGTCTCCCCAGTTGCCGGAGGGAGCGCCCCTGGCGGCGATCTATCGGTTCTGATTCAACAGGTGAGTTCGGCAAAGCCACAACGCGCGTTGGCCTTCGGCGCTGCTCGCCCGCGCTCGCTTCGGTCTTGCCGATTACGATCGCCGGAACAGCCGCGGATTGCCTTCGATGAATCGCTGGATCCATCGCCGGGCGATCGACTGCACGCCACGCTTCATATACAGGTAGCCAAGCACGGCGACGAACAGCGCCCCCAGGGTATCGACGATCAGGTCCCACATGGTATCCGTCAGCCCGGACGGATCGTCGAACATCGGTTTCTGCATGTTCATTCCGGCGACGCTGTCCATGGCAAACTCGAATATCTCCCAAACCGCGCCAACGGCCACCGCAAAGCAGAACGCGAAGAATGAGATGAACCCCGGCCGCATGTGGAGATCGACCCGCGGGTTCTCGTTTAACACATACACCAGGAGCACGCCGAGGACGCCCAACAACCCGCCCGACGTCGTGTGCAAGGCGATATCCCACCACCAGTAGCGGCTGTAGTAATCGCGGGTTTCCCCGAGAAAAAGCGCCGCGAAGATGAACGCGATCGTCAACAACTCGAATTCGGCCGGGATGTAGACATCGAGACGCCGGCTGAGCAGGGCGGGCAGGAGCGTCAGCAACAGAATGCCGCTAATCGCGGCCGTATTGAGCCACTGGCGCTCGTACACCGAGAACGCGAGGCCGAGCAAGATGACCGCCTGGAGGACAACGGCCAGCGTTTTGTGAACGCTCCAGGCCGGCGGCGGTGTCTCGTGTGGATCCATTGCGGTGTCAGGCTTCTCCGTGTGCGTCGGCACGCGCCGGTTTTCGCGAGTTGCGCCGACTCGAACCAAGTCCGCCGAGGCTCTGGCAAATCGTGCTGATTGCAGCAGTCATCTTCGAGCGGCCAAGGGTCGCCGCTTCGGATTATCAATCCGCAAGCGGCCTTGTCAATGATGCCTCGTCACCCGAACAGTCATGCGCAACGGGCAACGCCTGGGATCCGCCTGACCCATTCGGCACTGGACACAAGAAGCCTCGGCCGGTTGCCCGGCCGAGGCTTCCCGATTTCATCCTTCAGCCCTCAATCCCTGTCATTTGTCCGGCAGCGTTTTCGGCTCGTATGGATGATCCCGTTTGCGGAGGACTTTCGCGCTGATGATCTTGCTGGGCTCGGGGGCGTCTTCCGCCTCCGGGTCCGGGCGGCGGACGATCTGCGCGAGGACATCCATCCCCTTCACCACGCGGCCGAACACGGTGTGCACGCCGTCGAGGTGTTGGGTGGGGGCAAAGTTGAGGAAGAACTGCGAACCGCCGCTGTCCGGCGCCGCTGTCTTCGCCATGCTCAAGCTGCCGCGGAAATGCAGGCGGTGGTTCGGGTTGTCGACCTCGTCAGGGATCGTGTATCCGGGGCCGCCTCCACCCGTGCCCGTCGGATCTCCTCCCTGGGCCATAAATCCGGGGATAACGCGGTGAAACGGCACGTCTTTGTAGAATCCCTTCTCCACCAGCGAAATGAAGTTGGCCACCGTGTTCGGCGCTTCGTTCTCAAACAGTTCAATCTCGATGTCGCCCGCCGTGGTATGAAGAAGAACCCGTGGCAGATCGTCAGCCTTGGCCTCTGCCGCGCGGATCTCGACCTCCTTGGGCCAGACCTCCTTGTAGTAGTCCAGGTTCATCATGGCCTGCATCGTCTCCTCGGTGACCACCGAGTTGTCGCGCGCGACCTTGGCATACTTCTCGGCATCGTCGTAGTCGCCGACCATGAACGCCGCGCGGGCGGCCAGATCGTAGACGTGGTTGTTCTTGAAGCCGATGTCGATGAGCTGCTGCGATAGCTTCCGAGCCGCCTCGTAGTTATCCATGCTGACATCCCATCCCAGCATGTTGAGGAGGAATTCAGTCAATTCAGGCGTGGGCGACTCGGCGTATGCCTTGACGCCGGCATCGACGAGTTGGGGCAGCATCTTGTCGCCCTTGGAGATCAACTCGTTGTAGCGATTCTCGATTTCCTCGCGGCGGGGCGGTTGCGAGTTGCGATACTCCTGACGCAGCCTTCGCATCTCATCGAGAAGCCCCTTCCATTCGCCAAACAGGCGGTCGAACTCGCTGGACCCCTGTGCCGGGGCCGCGGCAGGCTGTTCGGCTGCGGGCTGTTCCGCCGCAGGCGGGGCAGTGGGCGGCGCTGGCTCCGCGGCTGGGGGCTGGCTCGGCGGGGCAGCAGCTTCGGCGGGCGGCGTCGGTTCCGAATTGGCCGGAGCCGAGTCCTGTGCCCACACCATGCCAGCGATGGTGAATAGCACGAGGCCAGCCAGGGCGATACGGGAAGCGATCACGGGGTGGGTACTCCTGGTTATGTGGGGGGCGACCGCGGAGGGTGCCGCGTCGAAGCAAGCCTCAAGCCGGCCCCGGCCGACTTTCCGGCACAATCCCTTTAAGTTACCATAGACTCGGGAGTTTGTCCGGGGGGGATGGAGGCTGCTGGGTATGGCTCAGAAGAGGCGACAGCGCTCAGGCGAAAGAAGAGGAGGGAGGGCACACCCCAAGAGCGTGGATCCAGCGGGGATCCGGATTATCGGCGGCCAGTTTCGGGGCCGCAAGCTCCAGTATGCGGGTGACCTCCGCGTGCGGCCGATGAAGGACCGTACCCGCGAGGCGGTCTTCAATCTCGTTGGCCCCGCCGTGCGCGGAAAACACGCCATCGACCTGTTTGCTGGTACGGGCGTTCTTGCTCTGGAAGCATTGAGCCGCGGTGCGTTGCGGGCCACGCTGATCGAACAGCATTTCCCCACGGCGGCGGTCGTCCGCCGCAATGTGGCCACGCTGGAGGCCGATAATCGCTGCCAAGTCATCAGCGGAAGCGTTTTCGCGTGGTGGAAACGACGGCCCGAAATGGCTATCGAACCCTGGCTTGTCTTCTGCTCGCCGCCCTACGCCTTCTTCGTGGAGCGGAGGGAGCAGATGCTCGCAATCCTCGGGCAGTTGCTTGCCGCGGGCCCGGAGGAGAGCGTCTTTGTAGTCGAATCGGACGAACGGTTCGATTTTGCTGAACTGCCGGACCCGGAAGGTTGGGACGTGCGCGAGTATCCTCCAGCTCGCGTAGGGATCTATTTCAAATCCGCAGGAGGAGTGCCCCCGCCGTCTTAAGGACCGAAGATCGCCATGGACATACGAAACATCGATTCGATCTCGGCATTTACGACCAAGGACGGATCCGAGATTCGCGAGTTGCTTGCCTACCGAAACTCATGCATCCGCCACCAGTCGCTGGCCGAAGCCCGGCTCCCGCCTGGCATGAGCACTATGCCTCACCGGCATGCTAAGACCGAGGAGATCTACTACATTCTGGCGGGCCAAGGGCTGATGCAGGTGGACGAAGAGCTTTCTCAAATCGGCCCCGGCGATGCGGTTGCCATTCCGCCCGGTACTCGGCACCAAATCACCAATACGGGGAGTTCGGTGCTCAGGTTCCTCTGCTGTTGCGCTCCGCCGTACGAACACGACGACACGCTGTTGGAGTAGCTCCGCGGTGTGGATCACCTTTGTGGGCAAGCGGCGTCCCTCTGTCCGGGCATCGGTGGCCGAGCCCTCCAAATCGTTGTCGTTTTCCTGATCGGCACCGTGCGTATGCCGAACGTCAACGGACACCCGTTTCGGTAACTCGCGTTTTACTCATTCAACGCAGTTTACCGATGCTATCCGACACGGATCGTATGGACATGGTCGGGATGTGTCAGAGAGGGAGCTATGACGCGGCAGCAGCACGAGCCGATTTGGCCGTTCCTTTGCGTGTTGTCATTGCTGTTTGTATTGAGCGTGACAACGCCGCGGAGTTGGGAGCGATCGTACGAGAAGGCTCCCTGGGAGGTGGCGGATCGGAAGGCTAGCGATGCTCGTCCGGTAGTCGCCGCGTCGTCGGGGAAAGCGGGGGCGGTCACCGACGGAGCTATCGCCGAGGTTTCGTCGACGGCTGTCGCCATGGTTCTTCCGACCGCGGCCACCGCTGAAATCTCATTGCCCGACTTTGTCGGCTACGAGCCCGCTGAGACGGCTGCACGGATCGCGGCACTGATCGGGGAGCCTGAAGCCGAACCTGGGGCGGTCGCCACGACCGAACTTGGTGGGGAGACCGGAACGCCCGATACGCCCGACGTCGAGGCCGCGCCCACAAATGGCCTGGCGATGCCCGCAGCTTCGGACCCGGTCGACATGGAGCCGGCCCCGGAAGAGCCGCCCGTTGCGGTGCCAGCCACAACCGAAGTCGCCGGTGAAGACTCGTCTGAGCCGCAGGAGGACGCTGCGTCGCCGGAGAGTCTTGTGGACGAGACCCCGGCAGCCGAGCCCGCCATCGTTGACGGCGCTTGGCCCGAGCCGCGGTCACTGCTGGCTCGATTGGATGAAGCAGCCCAGAACGCGGTTCTCGGCCCGTGGGCCGGAGAGGCCGCCCGTCTGGTGCGAGCGTTCGGCACAGCAGCGGCTTCGCAGCAATCGGCCGAAGCCCAACAACTCGCGCGGCAGTTGCACTCGCACGGCCAGAAGGCCGATGCCTTGGCCCTGCAATTGGGCCCGACCGCTGAGGCTGGCGATCTGAGACGGCTTCAGCATGGTCTCGCCCGGCGGCTAGACGTTTGGTGGCGGGTGTTGCCCCTGGTCGGCATCGACCGGTCCACGCTCCAATGGACTGATCTGCTGCGGCACATCGAGCAATACGAGTCTCAGGGAACGAGAGCGGACGCGGCGCGGTTGGCCGCCGACCTTCGCCAATTGGCCGCTTCGCCGACAGTCGAGTGCCGACAAATCGCCGAACGGCTCGAGATCCACTACTGTAACGCCAATGTCCGCCTGACCGTCAGGCAGGATCTGCTCAACCGGTTCATGCCGGAGCGCGCGCCGGAGTATCAATGGGTGTGCGACCGCGTTTTGGGCAAACCGGTTCATGGGTCGAGCGTGACGATGTCGAAGTTGGGCGTCCGGCTGATTCCCGATTCCAGCCGCTGGCGGCTGGCGTTGGACATCGAAGGGATCGTCACTGCAAATACGTGGTCTGAGAGCGGGCCAGCGACCTTCTGGAGCGACAGTGCGTCGGCCTACAGGGCGTGGAAGGAGGTCGAGCTTCGGCTCGATGGAGTGCGAGCGCAGCTGGTGCAGCTTCGCGTGGCCAATGAAACACAACTGCGGGCAGTGCGAACCGACCTCGATCCGATACCCGTCATCGGTGCGCTGGCCAACGGGGTGGCTCGGTCGCAATACGATCAGCGGCAGCCCCAGGCGCGAGCCGAAGTGGAGTACAAGGTTGCCCATCGCGCTGGAATCCAGATCGACCGCGAGGCCAAGCTGCGCCTGGAGGACCTGAACGGTCGCCTCGAGCAGCGGCTCCTTGGCCCGCTTTCGAACGTGGGAATCGAACCCGTCGTGCTCGAGTCGCAAACCAGCGCCGAACGGCTCACGGCGCGGCTCAGACTCGCCGCGGCCGATCAGCTTGGCGCCAATACGCCCCGACCTCAGGCCCCGGCCGGGAGTCTGGCAAGCGTGCAAATTCACGAATCGGCGATCAACAATCTGCTGGCTGGACTGGAACTCGACGGCCAGGTGCTTTCCATTCCCGAACTCAGGCAGCGGATCGCCGAGCGGGTTGGACGGCCCGAGATTGCCCAGCGGACGAGCGAGAGCGACGACGTGGTCGTGGGGTTTGCCGATCGAGAGGCAGTGGCGGTGCATTGCCGGGATGGCGAGGTGCACGTAGTGCTCGCCATCAAGGTGCTGGTGAAGCCGCCGCGGCGGTGGACCGACTTCCGGCTGCGAGCGCGTTACAAGCCGCGGATTCGCGGCCTGAACGCCGAATTGGTCCGCGAGGGGGTGGTCGAATTGAGTGGCCCGCGGCTGTCGACGCGTTCGCAGATTCCGCTCCGAAGCGTCGCAAGCAAGATCTTCTCCCCCGATCAGCCCCTTCGGCTGACGCCGGAAGAAATGCAGGACGACGCGCGGCTCTCTCAAGTATCCATTACGCAGTTCGTGATCGCCGACGGCTGGCTGGGAATGGCGTGCGGCGCCGCAACTGGCAGCCCTGTCGCCATGGCAAGCCGCGACTTCGATGCGAATTAGTCCGCGCGGAGGGCAAATGGGCTTGCAGCCGTGTTGAGAACCCCGGCGACTGCTTCGGCCGAGTAGCGAGCGATGGACTCTGTGTCCTGCGATGCGACCCTCGCGCACCCCGCGCCCCAGAGGTGGCTGATTGGTTGGTCGTGCCGGTATTTACGTTCGCACTACGGCTGCGGCGAAACGCCCGCGAAGGCGCGCAGATCGTTCTCGATCCGCACCAGGCGGTCGGCCTGAAGTGCCTTGGCAGCCGGTAGGTCGACGCTTGCCAGCGGCGTATCGTAGGCGAACATGTAGAACTTGACCTTGGGTTCGGTGCCCGAGGGCCGCACGGCGATGTAATTGCCGTCCAGTTCGAGGTCGAGCATGACCAGATCACCTGTCGGGCCGTCGAGCGGTTCGGCCCGGCCACCGACCGCACGCGCCGTATTGCTCAAGTAGTCTCTCACTCGCTTGACCGGCATGCCGCCGAGGCTCGCCGGCGGATCGTCGCGGAACTGTTTCATCAGGGCGATCATCCGGTCCATGCCTTCTGAACCGGGCATGGTTATCGAAATCGCCCGCTCGGTATGCAGGCCATAGCGGCGGAACAGATCGTCGAGCTTCTGGTGGATCGAAAGCCCGTCCGCCTTGGCCCTTGCAGCCAGTTCAGCAAGCAGCATCGAAGCCACGCCGGCGTCCTTGTCGCGGCAATGATCGCCGACCAGGAATCCGTACGACTCCTCGGCTCCCAGGATGAATCCGGCCGGTCCGCGATCTTCGATAACCCCGCCGATATATTTGAAGCCCACCAGCAAATCGCCCACCGTGGTCACTCCGTGCCCATCGGCGATGCGGCGGATCAGCTCCGTGGTGACGATCGTTTTCACGACATACTGCTTGGCGGTCAGCGAGCCTGTTGCCGCCTCGATTTCCAGAAGGTAGTCGGCCAGCAGGGCCGCAATCTGGTTGCCGGTAATTGTAGCCCAGGGCGATCCGGGATCGCTTGTCAACGGAGCGGCGCAGCCCACGCGATCGCAATCCGGATCGGTGGCCAGGATCAGGTCGGCGCCTGTCTGACGGGCCCGTTCGATGATGGCGTCGAAGACTCTCGGGTTTTCCGGATTCGAGACGTGGCCCGGTACGTTGGGGAAGTCGCCGCTCGGCTCAGCGTGTGGGCCGAACAGTTCGACATCTTTGAACCCCGAGCGTTCCAGCGCCGGCAGCACGGCCGATGCCCCGACGCCGTGCAGCGGCGAGTAGATGATCTTCAGCTCGCGAGGCCCGGGGCGGCTCTGTGTGGCCATCGCGTCGACGTAGGCCCGGTCCACCTCGTCCTGGACGTAGAGGACCTTGCCCGAGCGCAGCGCCTCCTCGAAAGGCGTGCGGCGGATCTCCCGGACGTTCATCACCGCCTCGATCACACCGGTATCGTGCGGCGGCAGGAGTTGCCCGCCGGTGGACCAATAAGCCTTCACCGCGTTGTCACTCGGCGGGTTGTGGCTCGCCGTAACCATGATGCCGCAGGAACAGCCCTTATGCCGCACGCCAAACGACAGCTCTGGCGTGCTGCGGTATCCATCGAGAAAGTACACCTGGAAACCGCTGGCCACCATGACCTCACTGCACAATTCGGCAAAATGCCGCGAGCGGTGCCGGGTGTCGTAGGCGATCGCACACGAGAGCGTGCCGCCGGCATGCGCCTTCACATAATCCGCCAGCCCCTGGGCGCTTTCGCCAATGGTGCGGTCGTTGATCGCATTGCTGCCCACCGGGTACATTCTCCCCCGCCGCCCGCCGGTGCCGAAGGGGATGATGGTCCAGAAGGCGTCGTCGAGTTCCTGCCAGCGGCCGGCGGCCACCAACTCCAACACCTGCGGCACATATTCGGCATAGCGGGGCTCTGTGAGCCAGGCGCGGATATTCTCGACGGCGCCGGCCGACAGTTTACCGCCCTGGGCGGCCTGCTCGATCTGACGCAGAGCGGATTGAACAGCGGCAGTGTTGGCTTGGCTGGACATCGGTGTGGCAGAATTCATCCTGAGGGACTCGTGTATTCTCAGACAGTGTCCTGAATTATAGCCCCTCTGGAAAGGAGGGGTGGTTGGCGCGGACGCGGCTACGGCGCCAGTTCGATGTTTGCCATGCCTTCCTCGCCGGGCTGGAAGAGATTGCCGAGAAAACGCAGGTTCTTTGGTCCGGCGTCCCCGGGTGAAACGCGCACCGCGTATCGATATCGCGGCTGGCTCGGAGGACCGGACTCATGATGATCGACCGCAGAGTTGTAGACGATATTGCCCTGGATGACCACATCGCTCAGCGGCGGGTTCTCGGGCTTCTGGCCGGCGTCGAACCACATCGGACTAGTGCTGCGGCCCGGCCCGCCCCAGATCCAGTGGGCGTTGCCATAGCCGAAATCGGAGATCACGTTGCTGGCGATGATCGAGCCGTGGTCGAAGTTCGGTTCGCCTGCGCGGCCGTCGCTGCTGGTGGCCCCCGGCATGAGGCCGATCGCCCACAGATCGTTCTTGATGAACTGATTGCCGACGATCAGCACATGGCGCGAGCCGTGCATCGCTTTCATGCCGGCAAACGCATTGTTCACGATATTGCTGCTGACGATCACATGGTCGGCGTGCAGGTCGATGCCCTGGGCCGCATTCTCAATGTAGTTGCCGATGATCTGAACGCAATCGCTTTCGCGCGGCCCGGTCACCACGATTGCCGAGCCTTGATGCCAATTGTCGACGTAGCCCCGATCCCACACTTCCTGGGAAATGATCGCCCCCTTCTGCGCCGCGCGTTTGACGAACTTGCCGAGCCCATGTCGGTCCTGCATTTCCGGCGTCGGAAGCATGTCATGCTCGATGACTTGGTTTCCTTGAACCAGTGCGCCGCGGCAGTTGTCCAGCGCGATGCCGGTGCCGTCGATGCACTGGAACGCATATCCCCAATCGGGGCTGCCGGTGCGATCGTCCACCGAGATCGCCATGTAGTTCTCCACCCGGCAATTGCGGATCTGGCACAACCGCCCGCGGCTCACGCGGATAGCGGCCGCGGGACTGCGGTGATCGAGCACCTGAACTCCGTCAAGCACCAAGCCGTCGCAATCGATGGCAACCACCGCCGGTTCCGTGCTGCTCCGGGCGTCGGCAGATCGGGTGAGCACCAGATCTCGAACGATCACATCGGCTGCATGCTCGATCTCCAGGATCGGCGCCTGTGGGTTCTTCTGTATGATCCGGCCTCTGCCATAAAGACCGGCATGGTCGCCCCGAAGCCGCAGCTTGGCGCTGATTTCATAGTCGCCGGCCGGTACATGGATCGTTCGGCCGGGATTCGCGTCCAAGGCGGCCTGGATCGTTGCATAGCCAGCTACAGACACATCGCCCTCCGGCTCGCCGGGCGTGGGCGAATACAGGGCGGCGCCCGCGACCACGGCCAGTAGTCCCATGACTCCCGCGACCCATGTAGATGCTCTTTTCATCCATCTCTCCGGTTCTACGGATGGCGGAGCACCGCCGCGTGGCTCAAGCGGATGCGTGGCTGTTCCGCCAACACAAAGCCAAGTTCCTCGGCCATCACAAGCATCGATTGAAATGCCCGCCGGCGAACGTGTCCCTGCGGTTCGGACACCAGTAGTCGCCCCCCCGGCTGGAGGCAACGGTAGATCTGTTCCAGGAAGCTTCGGGCGTCTGGGGTCTCGTGGAGCATGGCAAACGCCAGCGCGAAGTCCACCGGCGTCTCCAGCCCGATGATGGCGGGCCGCGCGCGGTGAGTGCGGATGCGGTCGATGACGCGCGCCTTACGGGCTCGCCGGGTGAGAACGTCGAGCATCTCCTGCTGCAGGTCAACCGCAATCACCAGACCCGTCTCGCCCACCATCCGTGCCATGGCGATGGAGAAAATGCCCATTCCGCAACCCAGGTCCATCACCGTCATCCCTGGCCTGATGTAGGGGCCAACGATCTTCTCCGGGTTGTGCAGCCAGCGACGGAGGCGATTGTCGATGAAATAGCCGCCCCACCAAGGGCAAATATGTCCAGCCACGGGAGAGACTCCGATTCCACAGGGCTCTCGGCAGGCGCTGCTCGACGCGGCCGATGCCGCCTCTTTATACTGGCGACTTCTCCCGCGTGCCATCCGGGGCCGTAGGGAACTGTCCCGGTCGCACAACCTGCTTTTGGCGAGGATGCCGTGGTGAAGGAACCGATCATCAGTGTCTCAGGATTGCGGGGCATTATTGGCGAGACATTGACCCCCGAGGTCGCCGTGCGGTATGCGACGGCATTCGCCGCCACGCTTTCCGCCGGGCCGCTCGTCGTCGGCCGCGACAGCCGTCCCTCGGGCCGAATGCTGGCCGACATCATTCAGGCTGCGCTGCATGCCGCCGGCCGAGATACGATCGATGCTGGAATCTCGGCCACCCCCAGCACTGGCGTGCTCATCCGTACCCTCGGAGCTGCAGGAGGGATTGAGATTACCGCCAGTCATAACCCACCTCCCTACAACGGTCTCAAGCTGTTTTCGGCAGCCGGCCGCGTGATACCGGAAGCTCCTGGGCGACAGGTGCTTGAAGCATATCGGCGCGGCGAAGCCCGTTGGGCCCCGCACGATCGGCTAGGCCGAAAACTTGTCTGCGAAGATCTTGCCGGCCCTCATCTTGAAGCCGTGCTGGCGACCGTCGATATTGACCGCATCCGCCAGCGCCGGTTCCGCGTGCTGCTTGACAGCAACCGTGGCTCGGGGAGCCTGCTCGGGTGGATGCTCCTGGATGAACTGGGCTGTGAAGTGACCCTTTTAGGCGGTGCCGCCGACGGCCAATTCGAGCACGTGCCTGAACCGACGGCCGAGAATCTCACTGGTGTGCTCGCGCAGGTGCCGCGTGCGGCGGCTGACGTCGGCTTCTGCCAGGATCCTGATGCCGATCGGTTGGCAGTGATCGATGCCGACGGCCGTTACCTGGGCGAGGAGTACACGCTGGCGATGTGCGTCGACCATGTGCTCCGTCGCCGCAAAGGGCCGGTAGTGGCTAACTGTTCCACCAGCCGGATGACGCAGGACATCGCCGAGAAGTTCGGGGTGCCGTACTTCCGATCGGCCGTCGGCGAGGCCAACGTGGTTGACGCCATGCTTGCTCACCAGGCGGTTTTCGGCGGCGAGGGTAATGGCGGGCCGATCGACCCTCAGGTGGGGCTCGTTCGCGACAGCTTTGTCGGCATGGCCTTGCTGCTGGACGCCATGGCCCAGCGCGATCTGCCGATTGCCGCGCTGGCAGATGAACTCCCCCGTTATGCAATCGTAAAGACGAAGATTCCCGTGCCGGCGGGCGGCGTTGCCGAGGTGCTCGACGCTTTGGAGCGGCGTTTCCGCGACGCCCAAGCGGATCGCCTCGACGGATTGCGCCTCGACTGGCCGGGGCGATGGCTGCTGGTCCGTGCCAGCAATACAGAGCCTATTGTCCGCGCCATTGCCGAAGCGCCGACCGAGGCGGAAGCTCGTCAACTCTGCAACGCCGCCGCTGCGGCCGTCACCTGATCGGCCCAGTACGGATGCGACAGGTGGGCGGTACGGATTACCCCTTGGGGATATTCTTGCGCGACAGGTATCACCCCATACGGCCGTCGCCGCTTGCCTGTTGACTCCGGCCGACACTCGTCTACACTTCAAATACTTTTTGTCTATTCTAACAGTTAATTTTGTCTTTACAAAATCGCTGTTGAGGCGACGAAGGAATCGGGATGGCAGATCCAAGCCTGTCTCTGCTACTTCTAGTCCTCCTGCTGACCTGTTCGGCCGGGTTGTTCTGGTCAGTATATGCCCCTCGCTGGCGATCGCTTCGAAGCGGCGTCGCCAGGCAGCGGGCGCTCGTTGGCGGCGCCCTGAAGCGCTTCGGTCACTGCGAATCCCGCTGCGTTACGCCGACGACCGAGAGCCTGTCCAGAGAATTCGGCAACGCCTCCCGTCAGACGGTCGAGCGCGAGGAGCAGGCGCATGTACCCGCAGTCGCCGCGCGGGTTCCGTCCGTTCCTTTGGCCGAACGGGCTCCACCGCCGGTTGCGAGTCGCCGGCTCTCGGAACTGCCGTTGGGCGGCCGAGCTCGCGTGTTGTCGATCGCATCGGCATGCAGCGGCCTGCAGCGGAGGCGGCTCCTCGATTTGGGGCTGGTGCCCGGCACCGTCGTTTCCGCTGAGTTGAAGGGGGCGGCGGGCGGTCCCACAGCCTATCGCATCCGCGGCGCGGTGATCGCCTTGCGGCGCGCGCAGGCCGAGCAGATCCAGATCAGCGACGCTTGAAAGAGACCGTCCGAGCAATTCAAGAAATCCATGTTTCCCATACTCAATAGCGGATGCAATGGGTGCACCGGTTGCGCGGTGGCCTCGCCTGCCAGGAGGGATCGACTGGTACGGCTGGGAGTAGACCTTCAGGGAACCGACTATGTCGTCGCCCTGGCGGGCAATCCGAATACTGGCAAGAGCACCGTATTCAACGCGCTGACCGGCCTGCGCCAGCACACGGGCAACTGGCCGGGCAAGACCGTCACCCGGGCGGAAGGGGCGTTCACTTACGGCGGCCATCAGTTCCGGCTGGTCGACCTGCCCGGTACATACTCGCTTCTGGCCGCCAGTACTGATGAGGAAGTCGCACGCGATTTCCTCCTCTTTGGCCAGCCCGACGTCACGGTAATCGTTGTCGATGCGACGCGTCTGGAACGGAACCTCAACCTGGTGATCCAGGTACTCGAGATCACCGACCGGGCAGTTGTATGCCTGAACCTGGCCGACGAAGCGCGGCGGCACAACATCAGCGTCGATCACCACAGACTGTCGGTCGAACTGGGCGTACCGGTGGTGCCGGCGTCGGCGCGTTTCGGCCGCGGAGTCGGCGATCTGCTGGAAGCCGTCCGGCGAGTGGCAACGGGAGAGGTGGTGTGCCATCGGCATCGGGTCCGGGCGGAGCGCACCGGCGAATCGGGGGAACCTGCAGCCGCCGCCCACACGGCGGGACATGCCGCGGAAAGCGAACGCCAGGGCAGCCGGCGAGCGCCAGCGGAGGAGACTCTGGAACTGGCTCCTGCGCTGCGCGGGGAAGTGGGGGCCGATCTCCACCAGTCGCTGGTCGAGGCGATCTACGCCGAGGCGGCTCGCATCGCCGACCTTTGTGTGAGACGCGGCCAGGAAAGTCGCTGGGCGGCGATCGAGCAGCGACTGGACTGGCTCTTCACCAGCCGCTGGACGGGCTTGCCACTGATGATCCTGTTGCTGGTATTTGTGCTCTGGCTCACCGTGGCGGGGGCGAACGTCCCTTCATCAGCCCTGGCGTGGCTGCTGCTCGACAAGATCCACCCAGTCCTCAAAGCGGGGGCGGCGGGAATCGGGATGCCGTGGTGGCTCGATGGACTGTTGATCGACGGCATCTTTCTGGCGACGGCGTGGGTGGTGAGCGTGATGCTGCCGCCGATGGCGATCTTCTTCCCGCTGTTCACGCTGCTGGAAGACTTCGGCTACCTGCCCCGCGTGGCCTTCAATCTCGACGGCGCGTTTCGCCGCTGCGGCGCTCACGGCAAACAGGCGCTGACGATGTGCATGGGGCTGGGCTGCAACGCGGCCGGAGTCGTGGCCACGCGGATCATCGACAGCCCGCGCGAGCGTCTAATCGCGATCATCACCAACAACTTCTCTCTCTGCAATGGCCGCTGGCCGACCCAGATCCTCATCGCCACTATCTTCATCGGCGCGATGGCACCGGCCCATCTGGGAGGTTTGGTGTCGGCTCTGGCTGTGGTGATCGTCGCCTTGACCGGCGTGGCCTGCGCAATGTTCGTCTCGTGGGGCCTGTCGCGGACATTGCTCCGCGGCGAGCCGTCGTCGTTCAGCCTGGAAATGCCGCCGTTCCGGCCGCCGCGGCTGCTGCAAACCCTGTATACTTCGCTGATCGACCGTACGATCTTCGTCCTCTGGCGGGCGGTGGTGTTCGCTATCCCGGCCGGCGCGGCGATCTGGCTTTCGGCCAACATCGCCATCGATGGCGAGAGTCTTGCACAACATCTCGTCAAGTTCCTGAACCCGTTGGGCTTCTGGCTCGGCCTCAACGGCGTGATCCTGCTGGCCTACGTCGTCGCCATTCCGGCCAACGAAATCGTGGTGCCTACGATTCTCATGCTCACCGTGCTTGCCACAGGCGTCTCCGGTGTCGGCGAACAGGGGGCGGGCGTGATGTTCGAGGCCGACGCCTCCGTCACGCGCGACGTGCTCAGCGCCGGCGGCTGGACTCTTCTGACCGCCGTCAACCTGATGCTCTTCAGCCTGCTTCACAACCCGTGTTCAACCACGATCTACACCATCTGGAAAGAGACCGGCAGCCTGAAGTGGACCGCCGTGGCGACCCTCCTGCCCGTCGCGATGGGTTTCACCGCCTGCTTCGTCGTGGCCCAGGCATGGCGATTGCTCACCGGATAACGGCTGATCTTCATCAACCTCGATCGCACATGGTGAGTCCGCATGGAAAGCCTGACCGCTGAGAACTATCTCAAGACGATCTACGCCATTTGCGCTGATGCCGACGACGAAGCGGCTTCGACCGGCGAGCTGGCCCGGCGCCTCGAACTGGCTCCGGGCACGGTCACCGGAATGCTTCAGCGACTTGACGAAGCGCGGCTGATCAAGTACCGGCCGCACCAGGGCGCGCGGCTGACGCCCGCCGGACGCCGAGCGGCCCTGCGGGTAATCCGACGACACCGGCTCATGGAGTTGTTCCTCACCCGGACCTTGGGCATGTCCTGGGACGAAGTCCATGAAGAAGCCGAGCGGCTGGAGCACGCCGCGTCCGATCGGCTGGTGGATCGGATCGACGCCTTCCTCGGCTTTCCCGAGCGTGACCCGCATGGCGATCCGATTCCTGACGCAACCGGTGAGTTTCGCGCGGTGGGAGGCGAATCGCTGGACCGATGCGAAGCCGGAACGCGGTTTGTTCTCGTGCGCGTGATCCGTGGCACTCCCGATCTCCTTCGCTACCTGGCCGACGGCGGCCTGGAAATCGGTGCGCCGGGCGAGGTCGTCGAGAACCATGCTTTGGCCGGGGTTATCACCGTTGAGTCGGCGGAGCGGCGGACCAGCCTCAGTCGCCAGATGGCTGAGCAGATCCTGGTTCGCGCGATCGACGTCCGCTAGCCGTGCCGCCACCCGGAGTCCCGCTGAGCGCTACCAGGCTGGCCAGCTGGCAGACGCCTCGCGGCGTTGCCGCGGAGCGTTCGATCTTCTACAGTGACGATAGGCGGTTCTTCGTATGATGGGCTGGGGTTCGCAGTCCCGCGTGAATCGCTGCCCGCAAGGAAACATCATGATTCGACTGCTCGCCGTTGCTGCCCTCCTTGTGTCTTTGGTCGGCTGTTCTGATCAGAATGACGCGGAATCCCCCGGCGCTGCTCGTCACGACGCGATGCTTCGGCTGCTCGTGGTGGACGACCCGGAATTGGCCGCGGCCGCGGGACTGCTGCGCGGCGAATGGAAGGGGCAGACCGGCGGCAGTCTTGAGGTGCAGCAGACCAGCACCGACGAATTCTTGTCGGCTGCCGATATCCAGGCCGATGCGGTGATCTTCCCGTCATCCCTCCTTGGCTCGCTGGCCGAGAAGAAGCTCCTCGCTCCGGTGCCGGCGCGCCTGCTCGAGGAAGATGCAGCCAACTGGTCGCGGATCTTCTCGCTTCTCCGCGGCCACGAAGCGGTGTGGGGCACCGACACGTTGGCTGTCCCCTTCGGCTCCCCCGTTCTCGTCTGCTACTATCGGGCCGACTTGCTTGAGAAACTCGGTCGCCAACCGCCGACTACCTGGAAAGAGTATCAGGGCCTGGCCGAACTCCTGGCCGACCGGGCGGCATTGGGCGATGCCGCGCCGCCGGAAGGATCGCCGTGGCACGGGGCGATTGAGCCGCTTGCACCAGGTTGGGCGGGCTTGGTGCTGTTGGCCCGCGCGGCTTCCTATGCCACGCATCGCGAGCATTTCTCGACGCTCTTCAATCTCGACACCATGGAGCCGCTTATCGCCGGGCCTCCTTTCATCCGCGCTTTGGAGGAACTGGTCGCCGCAGCGGGGCCACAGGCCGCGGAGCGACCATCCCTCGACCCCGCCGGCGTTCGCGCGGTGTTCTGGCAGGGGCAATGCGGATTGGCACTGACCTGGCCCAGCGCTACTGCCAAAGACCTCAAATCGAGCGACCCGAAACCCCGCGTCGGCTTCGCCGAATTGCCCGGCTCGCGCGAAGTCTACGATTTCGCCCAACAGCGCTGGGAGGATCGCAGCGAGGGGACCGATTACCGGGTGACGCTCCTTTCGGTCTCTGGCCGCCTGGGGGCCGTCGCCCGCTCGTCAACATCAGACGAGGCGGCGATCCAACTCCTGCTCTGGCTTTCCGGCGAACAGTGGAGCCGCGAGGTGGGCCGGGAAAGCCCGGCTGCCACGCTCTATCGTGAGTCGCACATGCTGAATCCGGCCGAGTGGGTCGAGCCAACGGTTCCCGCCGAAGCGGCCGCGCAATATGCCGAAGTGGCCCAACTGGCACTGACGCGTGAGCAGCGACTGTTCGCCCTTCGTCTTCCCGGCCACGTGGAGTATTTGGCAGCGCTCGACGAGGCCGCGCAGACGGTCCTTCGTGGCGAGCACACAGCCGAAGCGGCTTTGTCCGTTGCCGCCACCCGGTGGGAGGAGATCACCGAACGGCTTGGACGCAAGGCCCAAAAGGACGCCTACGCTCGTAGTCTGGGGCTCTGAGAACCATTTTGACAACGCTGCTGGGGAATCCTAGAATCAAGTCTTCGTCAGACGCCCGCCGATAGTGGGTTAGCCGAGACTGGGGCGGTAGCTCAGTTGGGAGAGCGCTGCGTTCGCAATGCAGAGGTCGGGAGTTCGACTCTCCTCCGCTCCACTGAACAATGCCCGTTGACAGCCGTTGTCAGCGGGCATTTTTCGTTGACTGGCAAAGCAGTTACGGTGGGTTTCCTTGACGCCATCAGGTGGCTGAGAATCGGTGCCGTCGCGCTGTCTCAGGGAACGCTTCTGCGTTGCCAGGCGCATTAGGCGCATCGCGCGGGAAGTGTGCAGCCTGACGCACGTCGTCAGGGGCTGACAGTAGTGACCCCCTTAATATTGGGGTGGCGCGGCCATTTGCCGTTGTGGCTTCCGGTGGGAAGGAATAGACTCCGCGTGCTGCTCAGCAACGAGCTAGCGGAACGGCGGGACGAAATCAGGAGTCTGAGTCATGAAGACCAATTCGGCCGGAGCATTCCTCCTCGGCTTGACGTTCGCCGTTCTCCCCTCCGTGGCGTCAAGTCAGGGGTTGCGGCAGTCGGTGTTTCAAGACGAGATCCAGGAGACGCAGACTGTCGATGCGGCTGTCCAGGTGCTCGACGAGATTATGGCGATTCCGGGCAAAAGCATCCCGCAAGCACTTCTCCGTGATGCCGAGGGTCTGGTCATCGTGCCCAAGCTGCTCAAGGGCGGTTTCGTCGTGGGGATTCGTCATGGCCGCGGCGTGCTCGTCACCAAGGATGAGTCGGGCAATTGGACTGCGCCGTCGTTCGTCACAGTGACCGGCGGCAGCCTGGGTTGGCAGGCAGGGGTCCAGGCGACCGACATCGTGCTGGTCTTTGCCACTCGCAAAAGTCTTGAGGGACTGTGGCAAGGGAAGTTCACGATCGGGGCAGGCGTCGCCGCTGCAGCGGGGCCCGTGGGACGCGAGGCGGCGGCCGCCACCGACGCCACTCTGCGCGCAGAGATCTATACTTACTCCCGCAGTCGCGGGCTGTTCGCTGGAGTGGCTTTGGATGGGTCAGCCATTCAAATCGACCGTGAAGCCGGCGCCCGCTACTATTCTGCCTACCCTGCGGGAGCTAACGTATCACCCGATCAGCCGCAGCCCCTTCCGCCATCGGCCGAACAGCTCTTAGACACGATTGCCGTGTACACCGCTGGTAAACAGACGATCTTATCGGAGGACATACCCCGGGCGGCACTACCCGCCGAGGGGCCGTCAACCGAAGGTTCGTCGCTCCGCCAGGAACTGGTTGACTCGTCATTGCGCCTCCACGGGATCCTCGACCGCGAATGGCAGGTATTCCTGGCCCTGCCCGCCGAGACCTATGAGCCCGGCGCCACCCCCACCGCCGATGGCTTGCGGTCCTCGCTTGCCCGCTTTGACAAGGTAGCTGCGGACCCGCAGTATCAAAGCCTCGCGAAACGGTCAGAATTTCAGGAGACGCACACGCTGCTGAAGCGCTTTGCAGCCGGCGGATTCGCGACGGCGAGGCTTGCTCTTCCGCCGCCTCCCGAATGATCGCTCGTCTGCGGATGCCCTGTGCATTCGCGCCCCGGCAACCGGCAGATAGCCCGACTTGTCGCGAGGAATTGCGGACGCTGGGCGGGAATCCCCGCCCGTGTGATTACAGCGATTGTGTCGCGCGTCGAGAAGCAGCAGAATGGAAGAGATCTCGCAGATGCTCGAACTCGGGTGGCTTGACCATGTGCTCGTCGAAGCCGGCCTGTAAAGCCTGCCGGCGGTCTTCAGCCTGGCCATATCCGGTCAGCGCCACGAGCATCTTGCCACGGAGGTCGTACCGCTCGCGGAGGCAGCGGGCGACCTGATAGCCGTTCATACCGGGCATCGAAATGTCGGAAAACACGACATCCGGCTGGTACTCGGGGAATTGGGCGATTGCGGCTGGGCCATCGTGAACCAGACGCACGTCGTGCCCCATCGCCGTCAGCAGCATGGCAAACGTTTCGCCGACAATCTTGGAATCCTCGACCAACAGAACGCGGAGCTTAGGATCGAGCTCGCCGCCGGGCTCCTCCGCCGGGGTCCCCGCCGTGCCCGTGCCTTCCTGGGCTAAAGGCAAGCGAACCTCGAATTCGCTGCCGCGGTTCGGCCCCTCGCTGCGGACACTGATCGAGCCGCCGTGCATTTCCACCAGGCTCTTGGCCAGCGTCAAACCGATGCCCAAGCCCGAGTGCGCTCGTTCCAGCGAACGGTCAAGTTGGGCGAACATCTCAAAGATGTCGGCCTGCCGCTCGGGAGCGATCCCAATGCCGCTGTCGCAAACGCGAACAACCGCCTGGCTACCATCCCGATCGAGCGTCAGCCGGATCTGTCCTCCCTTCGGCGTGAACTTGCAGGCATTTGCCAGCAGGTTCGCAATCACCTGGATCAGGCGTGCCGCGTCTCCCTCAACCCTCGGGCACGCAGCCGCGTAACTCATCTGCAACTGATGGCCAGCCGCGTCGAATGCCGGACGGACTGTTTCATGGGCCGCGTCGATGATTGCCGCCAGATCGACCGTCTCGCAGCGAAGCTGGATCTTTCCGCGACTGATCCGCGAGACGTCAAGCAGATCGTCGATCAGCCGGGTAAGCTGATTCACCTGGCGGCGCATCACGTCGAGCAGTTCTTCCCGCCGCACCGGTTCGTGAGCGACCAGCCGCATCAGATCGACCGAATGGCTGATCGGCGCTAGCGGGTTGCGAAGCTCGTGGGCGAGCGTAGCCAAGAACTCGTCCTTGCGCCGGTCGTCATCGCGAAGCTTCTGTTCGATCTGCTTGCGCGAAGTGATGTCGGTCGCTACACTGATTGCGCCGCGCACGTTTCCGCTACTGTCAAATAGGGGTCGGGCACTGTTGATCACCGTCCTCTGAGTCCCATCCGGGCGGTTCACCTGAAGCTCGCAGTCGTCAACCGGCACGCCCTGAGACGCCGCAATCCGCATCGGCAACTGGTCGAGCGGAAGCTCGCGACCGTCGCGGCAGAGGCGGTAGCGGGGCGACTCTCCCGTCAACGGGCTAAGCGCCGTATTCTCTTCGTCCGGAATCTGAAAGATCTCGGCCAAGGTACGGTTGACGCGGATCGAACGGCACTCGGCGTCTTCGGCCATGGCGATGCCGACAGGGCTCAGCTCAATGATCGTTTGCAGCTCCTCAATCCGATGTTCGAGCAGCCGGTTCAACTGGCGGACTTCCTCTTCGGCTCGCCGGCGCTCGCCGATGTCGGTGACCAGCACGACGAAACCCCGCACCCGTTCCGAGGCATCGCGGTCGGGTGTATACGTGGCGAGGACCCAACGCGGCCCCGCCCGGTGGTACGGCAGCTCCTGCTCGTAGTTAACAACCTCTCCGGCGAGTGCCCGCTGCATATGCGGGCGCACGGCATCCCACGCCGCGTGGCCAAGCACCTCGCTTACGTGCCGCCCGCGGATCTCATCCGGATCCAAGCCGAACCAAGTCCGGTACGCGTCATTCGCCAACTGGTATCGGTACTCAAAGTCGATGTAAGAAATGAGTGCGGGAACCGCGTTGGTGATGACCCGAAGCTGCTCCTCGCTGCGTCTTCGCGATTCCTCGGCCCGCCGGCGCGCGGTAATGTCGACAAACGCTCCCACGCAGCCGCGCACCCGGCGTCGCTCGTCGTAAAGCGGTGTGGCGTATTCAAGGAGCCGCGATTCCGATCCGTCACTGTGGACGATATCGTACTCCTCGCCATGGACCGCTTGTCCCGTTCGCGTCGCCCGCTGCATGGGTAGATCCTCGGCGGCAACGTCGGCGCCATCGCGAACAACTCGGAAAGGCAACTGCTCGGCGCTGGGGCCCGACTTAGACGCGTTCGATTCAGCCCTGAGGCCGAGCATTGTCGCACCGGCCGGATTGGCGCGAATCGATGTGCAACGCGGATCGTCGGCAAGAAAGATGCCGACCGGCAGCACATCGACCACCGCCTCGAGTTCCTCCGCGCGGCGCCGCAGCGCTTCGTTCAAGCTGCGGATCTCTGCCTCCGCGCGACGGTGGTGGGCCGCCTGGATTTCCAGACGCTTCTGTTGGCTTCGACTCCGCCGGCGGCCGATTTCGGCCCGTCGCTGGGCAACGCGCATCGTCTGTCCGAGGCCGATAATCGCAGCGCACGACAACACGTAGACAACCAGCGCGAGCGCGCCCTCGACCGTGCCGAAGGACAGTTCGCCGCGGTGATGCAGAAGTAGTCCGTAGGAAGCCAAGTAGCCGAATGCCGCTGCCGCGATAGCCGGCCCGAGGCCGGCGTACCACACGGCAAACGCCACGGTCCCGAAAAGCAGCCCGATCGGGATTTGGCTTCCAAGCCACGGATCTGTCAACCAGCGAGCTGCTACAGTGGCCGCCATCGCGAGCACGGGCACCGCATAGTCAAAGACGGTCTTCGACCGCATAGTCACCCCCCGTCGGAGTCAATTCCAGAATCCGGGGTTCGCTTTCCACCCCCGGTTCCGCCATTCTATCCGTGCGAGGCCGGGAAGGCCCGCGGCCACCTCCCGCGCAGCCGCTTGTCCGCCCTGAAGTGCAGTCGATAATTCCCAGCAGTTCGAACCTCTTCAGGAGCCGAGATATGAAATGGAACTCGCGTAGCCGTTTGATTTCTGGCGTTCTGACCACGCTCATACTGACGTCCGGAACACTGGCAGCCCAGCAGTCCGACGTGGGAAAGAAACGACTTGAGGACTCGCCTCGCCACCATGAATGGGCCAATTTCAAAACTGGGATGGGCCGCACGGTGAGGGCGTTCGTGGTTTACCCCGAAGTTGATGCGCCGGCCCCGGCTGTGGTCGTGATCCACGAGAACCGCGGCCTGACCGACTGGGTTCGTAGCGTCGCCGATCGGTTTGCGGAAGAGGGTTTTGTGGCGATCGCACCCGATTTGCTCAGTGAAACCGGTCCTGAAAGGGGGGGTGCGGAGAGCTTTGCCAGCAGTGACGCAGCCCGCGATGCGATCTATACCCTGCCGCCCGAGCAGGTCACGTCCGACCTGGACGCCACGGTTGACTTCATTCGCAAAGACCAGGCCACGACCGACGAAGTGGCTGTCATCGGGTTCTGTTGGGGCGGCGGTCAGGCATTCCGTTACGGGGCGCAAGGCGACGGGATTACTGCGGTGTTCGCGTTCTACGGGCCGGCGCCCGACCGGGCGTTGCTCGAGAAGATCAAATCGCCAGTCTACGGTTTCTACGGCGGCAACGACTTCCGCATCACCGGCCAAGTGCCCCAGACAACCGCCACAATGAAGGAACTCGGGAAGAAGTTCGAGGCAATGATCTATGAGGGGGCGGGCCATGCCTTCATGCGATTGGGTGAGGAGCCTGGCGCCGACGCTGCCAACCAGAAGGCGATGCAACAGGCCTGGGCCAAAGTCCTGGGAATCCTCAAGCGTTAAACGGCCTGAGCCACCATGAGCACGCAGCCGTTCAACGAGCTGAGCGATGTCTACGAGGCAATGATCGATTGGCCGAAGCGCCTGGCGAACGAGGAGCCGTTCTATCGCCGCGTGTTTGATCGCGTCGGAGCACGGCGACTCCTCGACGTCGCCTGCGGTACCGGCCATCACGCCGCCCACTTTCACCGCTGGGGCTTGCATGTTGAAGGAGCCGACGTCAGTCCCAACATGATCGAGCGGGCGCGCGACCGTTTTGGTGAGCAGGACGGGCTCCGCTGGACGGTGCGAGCCTTCGACCAACCGGCGGTGGAAGACGAGCCTTTCGACGTGACGATCTGCATCGGCAACTCGCTGTCGCTGGCTTCCGATCATCGCACCGTGGAGCGGGCGGTCGGCGAGATGATTGCCGCGCTCCGGCCCGGGGGTTTGGCTGTCATCCACGTGCTCAACCTCTGGCAACTGCCCGACGGGCCCTGTCAGTGGCAGAAGTGCCAGCGGACCCGTGTGGGATACGCCGATGTGCTCATCATCAAGGGGGTTCACCGCGCCGGCAATCGCGGATACGTCGACTTGATCGTGGCCGATGCCGACGGTCACATGTTGCATAATGAATCAGCGCCACTGCTGGGCCTGGAGGCAGCCGAACTCGACACCATGGCCCGCCAGGCCGGCGCTGGTGCCGCGGAGTTCTTCGGCGGCTACCGCAACCAGCCGTACGAACGCCCAACGAGCATCGACCTGGTGATGGTGGCGGAAAAGTAGGCTCCGAAGCAGGCCGGTTCGATGAAAACCGTCTGGACCGTTGGCCATTCCAACCACGATATCGCCACCTTCATCGAGTTGCTCTCGCGCGCGGCAATCGAGACTGTTGCTGACGTCCGCCGCTTCCCTGGATCGCGACGGTGGCCGCATTTCGGACGCGAATACCTCGAGGAGGCTTTAGCCGCGGTAGGTATCGGGTATCGGCATTTGCCGGGTTTGGGGGGGCGCCGCACGGCGAGGCTTGCGGATTCTCCCAACACGGCCTGGCGAGTGGAGGCCTTCAATGCCTATGCCGACCACACGCTGTCGGAGGAATTCGCGGCGGGCCTCGACCAATTGACGGAAGTCGCCGAATCGCGGCCGACGGCCATCATGTGCGCCGAGGCGCTGCCGTGGCAGTGCCACCGCCGCCTCATCGCCGATGCTTTGCTGGCCAAAGGATGGGCTGTCAACAATATCATCTCGGCCGGACAGACCAGGCCGCACACGCTGACGGAATTCGCCCGGGTGGCCGATGGCCGTGTCACGTATCCGGCGAGAGCACTATTCTGAATGGCAAGCGCGAACCCCCGCTGAGTGGCTGGTGTCAGGACGGCGAGAGTGCCGTCCGCAAAGTCCGGGGGACCGTGCGCAGATCGGGCAGCGATCTCCGAATGGACCGATGGCGACAGCGAGCGCGGAGAGCCCCCGTACCATGACCGGGAACGCGGCGATTTGCCGCGCAATTACCTGGAATCAAGAGAGGAATCCTGACGTGTCGCAATGGTACGAAACGCTGTTCGCCAATTATGGAAAGTCGTACGACAAGGAACCTTTTACGCAGGGCACCGCGGGAGAAGTCGACTTCGTTGAACGGGAACTCGAGGCCGATCGCACGAAGAGAATTCTGGATATTGGTTGCGGCACGGGCCGGCACGCCATCGAACTCGCGCGGCGAGGCTACTCGGTAACCGGCTTCGATCTGTCGGAGGGCCAGCTTCGTCGCGCCCGGGAGAAGGCAGCCGCGGCCGGCGTGGTCGTGGACTTCCAATGCCGCGACGCGACGGAACCGCATTTCCGCCCGGAATTCGACGCCGCCATCATGTTCTGCGAAGGGGCATTTCCGCTCATGGAGACCGACAAAAAGAACTACGCCATCCTCCAGCACGTCGGCGCGGCCTTGCGTCCCGGCGGCAAATTGCTGCTGACCACGCTCAACGCCCTGTTTCCACTCTTTCATTCCGTCAAGGAGTTTCTTGACGCGAATGAATCGGGCGCCACAACTGATAAACTGACATTCGACTGGATGACGTTCCGCGAACGTGCCGAGTTGACATTCACCGACGACGCGGGCCAATCGCATACGGTCGCGACCAACGAACGCTACTACACACCTTCGGAAATGCGCTGGCTGCTGCAGACGGCGGGCTTCGCCAACGTGGACATCTTCGGCTGCCGCCTGGGCGAGTTCAGTCGCGAACGCGCGCTGACGCCCGATGACTTTGAGATGCTTGTGGTGGCACAAAAGAGCTCATGACGAACCATTGCAGAGTCTACTTTCCGCCACGATTGCTGCGGGGCGGTGGAGTAGTGTCCCGGCCGCCCGGAGCACTCCCCCGAGGGGCAGGAGCAGGGCTTCGACCCGAGGGTGCCGTCGCCTTGGGGGCGCCCGCAGATGGCTTCGCAGTTGGGGTGGCCGCCTTCGGCGGTTGAGATGGTGTGGGAGGCGGCGGTGCCGCGCCTGCGACAACGGTCGTCACTTCGCCGTCCGGCGAAATCTGAAACACCGATCGTGCGCGAGGATCGGCAACGAGCATGGCCGTGCCGCTCCAGGACATGCCCCGCGGCAGTGAAAGGGGCTTGCCCGTGACCCACTTCGAGGCTTCTCCGGCACTGTTGACTTTCCAGATGGTCGACGCGTAACCGTCGCTTACGTAGATCGCTCCCGAACCATCGACGAGCACGTCGTTGGGGAACTCGAAGGCCCGGGTCTTGACGACCGGCGTCACGGTACCGTCCGGCCCGATCCGTACGAGGGCGTTCTCTCGGAGCGTCACCACCCAGACCGTGCCGTCCTCGGCGACGGTCAGGCCGCGGGGCGCGGTGACCTCGGCGAACTTCTCGGGTTTACCGCCAGCGGCCGAAATCCGCCAGATGGTGTTGTTCTCCAGGTCCGAAGCGTAAACCTCGCCAGACTTTGCCACAGCAATATCTATCGGTTGGCGGATGACGTTCGTACCGGTCAACGGCGCAGGTTTTCCGTCGGTCCCAAAGCGGTAGAGTTCCATGGTGGCCGCATCGCCGGCCAACAGGTTGCCGGCGCTGTCAACCGTCACGCACCGCACTGCGTAGAGCGGCGTGCGGAACTTCTTCTGTGCCTGGAACAGGACCTCGGCTTTCCCGCCCGCTACCTTCCATATGCCCGGCAGTTCCTGATCGGCCACAAAAACGGCCCCCTCCGCCCCAGCCACCGCCGAGATCGGATAACTGATTTCAGCGGCTGCGGCGATCGGCAGCCGACTGGCAGCCAGGATGAGTGAAACGGCCAGGACGATTCGCCGAGCAAAGTGCCGTGGGTGATCCACGTTGACAGAGCAGTCCATGTGCAGACTCCGATACCCTCGATGCCAATCCGTCGCCATGCGGACTCCTCTATTATTGGTCCTGAGGTCGAGCGTGCAATAAGGGCAGCATGTTGAGCGCGGTCTGCGGTTCAAGAATGTCGGGCTGCGTCGCGCAGCCGCCACGGAACCGGCAACCTGACGGATGAACCGCGAGACCGGGTTCTTTGCCAGCCGCGGCGAGAGAGCCATGTTTGTCCGACACAGCAGGTTGCGGACAAACCTGTCATCTGCTAGGTTCGACCCGGCCCGATAAGACAATGCCGCCTCGCAGACCAAACCTCCCTCGGAGCCTTGTTCCCATGAGAATCGCCTTCGCCGCCGTTGGCCTCGTTCTGCTTTCGGCCGTTTCACGATCGGAAGAACCCTCAACGGTGGCGGTCTGGCCGGCCGCGGTGCCGGGTGAGAAAGGCGGCATCGACGAGGAGCAGGTTCAGCCCAGCAAACCGGGCGAGAAGCAGGTCGAGCGGTTGACTAATGTCAGTCATCCCACAGTGACGGTCTACAAACCGGCAGCGGCCAGCGACACCGGCGCGGCGGTGCTGATCTGCCCGGGGGGTGGATATCATATCCTGGCCATGGATCTCGAGGGGAAAGAGGTTGCCGACTGGCTGAACTCGATCGGGGTAACTGGCATCGTGCTCAAGTACCGCGTCCCACGCCGGGAGGGACAGGAGAAGCACGTCGCTCCTCTTCAAGACGCCCAGCGGGGGATGAGCCTTGTTCGGTCACGGGCCCCGGAGTGGAAGATCGATCCGGCGCGGATCGGCATCCTCGGTTTTTCAGCAGGCGGCCACTTGGCAGCCGTCGCATCAACCAACTTCGACCGGCGGCAGTATGCGCCAATCGACGACATCGACCAGATTTCGTGCCGGCCCGATTTCACGGTGCTGATCTACCCTGCCTATCTGGCAGAAGGGCTCAATCTTCTGCCAGAAATCCGCGTCAGCGCCGATACACCCCCGGTATTCTTTGTTCATGCAGGCGACGATCGGATCAGCCCGGAGAATAGCATCAGCATGTATTTGGCCCTCAAAGCCGCCGGGGTTCCGGCTGAACTCCATATTTTCGGTGCCGGCGGCCACGGGTTTGGCCTGCGGCCCTCAGAGCACCCCGTATCGAAATGGCCTGTTTTCTGCGAGCAGTGGATGCGAAGTCGAGGGCTGGTGGAGTAAGAACTCAGAAAATCGGGTAATGGAAGACGGATGGCGGCGTATGGAGTCCAGGGCTGCCCAATTCAAGCCTGCGGGCTTTGAGTTTTCTACGCCATTGGAGTTGGTCTGTCGTTGCCAGGATTCCGGCCAGCGTGACCTCCGGATCGGGTCTTCGCAATTTTTCTTTCCCCCCTGCCAGGCGCTTGATCCTCCTGTCACCCTGTGCTACGGTGAGCGTCACATTGCTGGGCTAGGCGTAACGTAAACCCCGCTTCGCAAGACTGTTAGCTGCAGATGCTGTTCGGTCTGAGCGCGTTCGCGTCGATCGGGTGCTGGAATTCGCGGGCGGTCAGCGTCGAGGTGTTTGGGCTCGGATGCTGGCCAGGGATCGGACAGTCCGTCTGTGGACCGCCAAGCAACCGGTGTGGTAACCCTAAAACTTTCTTTCAACCCCCACCAAAACCGGCAAAATCGCTTCCTTGGTCTGGTAAACGCCGCTGGACTGGATTATTGTCATATTCGGACTAACATCACCCGGTATCCCCCGGTAGGGCAATCATTTTCGTTCGATTTGGTGAGGAGCCTGATCATGGCGCGCCTATTCAGTGTCTTGGAGCGGTGGGGTAAAGCAGTGCCTTGGGGCGGCGCTCGCAACCGACGGCCAGCGCGGACTAAGCGCCTCCACGAACGGCTCCAGCGCGTGGAACAACTTGAGACCCGCGCGCTACTGAGCATCGGCGGCATCGATGTCGAACAGGAACTCCTCGGCAGCGGTTTGGCCGCGTACGCCGTCGGCGACGCCGCCAACGGCTTGGGCGAAATCCGCGGGAGCAAGTGGAACGACCTCGACGGCAATGGGTCGTGGAACACCAACGAGCCCGGCTTGGAGAACTGGCAGATCTATTTGGATCTGAATCAGGATAAGGTTTTCGATCCGCTCGTCGAGCCGGTGACGCTCACCGATGTCAACGGCGCCTATTCGTTTACCAACCTGGCCCCGGGCACCTATTGGGTTGGTGAGGTGAGTCAACCCGGCTGGCGGCAGACCTATCCATCGCCTCTGCCTCCGAACGAGTACGATATAGAGCTCGTTATGGACCCGCTTGAGTGGACTCCAGGCCAACTCACCGTTTTTGAGAATGCGGCCGCGCGTTGGAGCCAGGTGGTCATCGGCGACGTTCCTGACGTGCGCGTGTCCTTCAACAGAATCATTGACGACCTCGAGATCAATGCCAATGCCGGCGCGATTGACGGGCCGGGTGGGATTCTCGGATATGCCTATGTGAGCGGCTACCGTGCGGGTTCGTACATGCCGTACCAGGGCTACATGATGTTCGATACGGCTGATATGGCCGAACTGGAGTTGGCCGGCCAGTTGGACGAGGTCATCGTCCACGAGATGGGCCACCTGGTCGGTGTGGGGTCCATGTGGCACGATCTTGGGCTGGTGAGCGGATCCGGGACGAACGACCCGCGGTTCACCGGTCCCGCCGCGACGGCCGAGTATAACGCAATCTTCGGCAATACCGAGACTTCGGTTCCGATTGAGAACATTGGCACGTACCCCGACGGCACGACCGAGGTTCACTGGCGTGAATCGGTCTTCGACAACGAGTTGATGACCGGTTTCCTGAATTCGGGCGTGCCAAATCCGCTCAGCCGCATCACGGTCGCACAACTCCAGGATCTCGGCTACGAAGTCGACTATGGCGCGGCTGATCCCTACGTGATGCCGATCCGCCGTGCCGGACTCCAGTCGGACGCTCCGCCCGAGCGTCTGCCAAGCCTCATATGGCTCGAGCGCGAAGCGGCTGTTGCTCCGCCGGAGTCGCTCATCGATCGTGAAGCCGTGCTGGCCGAGGCGGCTGCCCAATCGCCGATGGCGGCCACTCGAGTGTGGGGCGTTCACGTCGTCAACCTCACCCCGGGCCAGATCGCCACCAACATCAATTTCGGCAATACCGCGGTCATTCCAATCGTCGAGTTCACCGATGACGCCGCGACCGTCGCAGAGACGGCCGGAACCGCGACGATCACCGCCAGGCTCTCCGAGGTAGCCAACCACGACGTAGTCGTTCCCTATACACTGGACGGCACGGCCACTAAAGGCCCGCTGGCAGACTACATGATTAATCCGGCGGTGATCACCATTCCCGCCGGATCGCTGACGGCGACCCTCACGGTCACGATCAACAACGACAATGTCGTCGAGGCTGACGAAGACGCGATCGTTACCCTGGGGCAACCTCTGGGAGCCGAACTCGGCACGCGAATCACCCACACGCTGACCATCACCAACGACGACAGCGCCCGCTTTGCGATCAACAATGTCACTGGGTTTGAGGACGGCGGCCCCCTGACCTTCACGGTCACGCTCTCCAATCCCGTCGACACGGCGACATCGGTCTTTCTATCCACGTCTGACAACAGCGCCAAGGTGCTTGACAACGATTACGTCCCGGTGAGCAACGTCCAGTTGACGTTCCCCTCCGGTACGACGAGCCGTACATTCGTCGTCGCGCCGATGGCTGACGACAAAGTTGAATTGGACGAGGCTTTCGAGGTCGAGTTCACCGGCATTATCGGCAGCGGCCGGCGCGTGACGGTGGACGGGACGCCGGGCGTGGCGACCATTCTCAACGACGACAGCGCCGAAATATCAATCGACAACGTCGTGATCACTGAAGGCAACTACGGCATGACGACCGCAGCCTTCACGGTCTCTCTCAATCGGGCGGTCGACTCGAAACTCAGCCTCGATTACTCGACCGTCAGCAACACCGCCTCCGCGGGAAGCGACTTTGCCGCGGCCGGCGGCACCGTGAGGTTTATGGGCAATGCGGCTGGCCAACAGACGATCTTCGTGCAGGTCCAGGGCGACCGCGACCGCGAAGCGGATGAGACGTTCTACGTGCTCCTTGGCAATCTCAGCGCTTTCGGACGCGCCGTCACCCTCGCCGATCCCGACGGAACCGCCACGATCATCGACGACGACGACAACGAGACGCCGATCAGCACGGGAATCGGCAGCTTCACGGTCAACGAAGACGCTCTCGATACGGTGATCGACCTGCTGGGAGTGTTCCAGGACGACCTCGACCCGGCCGATTCTCTGAGCTACAGCATCCACTCCATCAGCAATCCGGGCTTGTTCGCCGGCGCCACGATCGACCCTGTCTCGAGTACGTTGCGGCTGTCGTACACACCCAACGCCAATGGCGTCGCCACGCTCACGGTGCGGGCTACAGACAGCGGCGGCCTGTTTGTCGACACGCCCTTTACCGTTACGGTCAATCCGGTGAATGATTCACCGACCTTCGTTCCCGGTTCCGGCCAGATTGTCACCGAGGATGTGGGACCGCAGTCGATCGTGGGCTGGGCGACTCGGCTCTCGGCCGGTCCCAATGACGAGTCGGGCCAGCAATTGCAGTTCCTTGTCATCAACGACAACCCGGAGTTGTTCTCCGTTCCCCCGTCGATCTCGGCCAACGGCACTCTCAACTACACCCCCGCCAGCAACGCCAATGGCATCGCCCGAGTCACTGCGGTGCTGACGGACAACGGCGGCACCGCCAGCGGCGGGATTGCCAGCAGCGAGCCGCGTGAGTTCACGATCACCGTCCTTCCGATCAATGACGCTCCGCGTGCCGAAACCGGCGCGTTCACTACGGTTGAGGATACCGGCCTGACCGTCGATCTCTGGTTGCTCGTCAACGACGCGGAAACCCCCGACGCCGGTCTCGTATTCAGCGTTGCGGAATCATTCAATGGCTCGGCCGTCTTGCTGGGCGACGGCCACACCGTGCTCTTCACGCCGGCGCTCGACTACAGCGGCCCGGCCGGACAAGCCGGGTTCTTCTATCGCGTTACCGACACCGGCGACGGAAACCAGGGAAGCCTTACGGTCGGACCGATGATGGTCGGGGTCACGGTAACAGCAGTCGCCGATGCACCATCGATCATCGCACCGATCAGCGTCCACGGGGCCGAGGCCGCCAGCATGCTCCTGCCCATCGACGCCGCGCTGGGCGATCCCGACGGCTCGGAGGCACTCTCGGTGATTATCGGCGGCCTCCCGGCCGGCGCCACGCTGTCGATGGGCGCCAGCAGCGGCGGCGGCACATGGACCATCGTGCCGGGAAGCGGCTCGCTGGGCGGCCTGACCCTGATGATTCCCGACGATGGCGAATTCGATCTCACGGTGACCGCGCGGGCCCGCGAATCGTCCAATGGTGGCGTGGCGACCGCCACGACTTCCGTGCTGGTGGTCGTCGACAACGAGGACCCCGTTCCCGTCATCAGCCAGATCAGCCAACCGCGCCTTGTCGGCAGTCTGATCACCGCCACCGGGCTCGCGACCGATGCCGCGGGCCTCCACGATACCCTGTTCTACAACTGGATGGCCGTTCGCGAGGGCGCCGCCACGCCGGCGGCAACAGCTTCAGGCGTCAACCTCCGTCAGTTCCGGTTCACGCCGGTCGAGAATGGCCGTTATCTCATCCTGCTCGATGTCAGCGATGAGGACGGCGGAGCTGCGGTAACCAGCGAGACGACTTTTATCGCCGAATCGTTGGGCGCGGTCGACTTCCGCGAACTTCCTGACCTGGATCTGGCGGAAGGCGAACGGTGGTACAGGCTCGATACCGCCAACGAAGGGTTCCTCTCCATCCAAGCCAACTTCCCCGGGCCGACCAGCACGGTGTCGATGGACTTGTATGCCGCCGACGGCGTAACAAGGCTCGCGGACTCGCACGCCATCACCGGTGGCCGCCGCATGGACCGGCTGGTGCAGCCCGGAGAGACCTACTATTTCCGCATCGGCGGGACGCTCGACGACGTGCTGGTCCGCGTCGCGAACATGGTCCTCGAAAGCGGTGATACGGTGTTGGTATTCGGGACGAAGCTGGCCGACGATATCTCTTTCGACGCCAACACGACCACGCCGCACCTCCTGACGGTAAACGGCGTGTCGTATTCCTTCAACCAGCATGTCGCCTCGCAGTTCATCATCGGGGGCAGCGCCGGCCGCGACAGTCTGCGGCTCGATGATTCCGACGGCAATGATGCAGTGGTTGTTCGACCCGGCCGCACCGTCGCCGGTGTGCCGCAGATGGCATGGACGACGATGACGAACACCAACGGCGACTATATGCTTGAAGCAACTGGCTTCGAACTGGTGTTTGCCAACGCCCGTGGAACCGGCTATGACACGGCCGAAATTCACGACACCGATGCGCCCGACAAATTCAAGGCCGAAGGCGATACGGCCTTCCTGCGCGGCGGGGCGTACTTCACGCGCGCCAGAGGATACGAACAGGTGGTGGCCATCTCCAGCAGCGACGGGGATCTGGCGGTGCTGGAAGGAACGGCCACGCCCGACGTCTTCCTCGGTGGCAGTGATGAAAGCCGCTTGTACAGTGAACGCCAGGGAGTGCGGCTGTACGACTACATTGCTCGAGCGTTTGAGGAAGTCCGCGCGTACGGCCGCGGCGGCATCGACCGCGCCTCGCTGTTCGATTCGGAAGGCGACGACGTCTTTCGCGGCATGAAGCAGAAAGCTGAGATGGCCCGGCTGGATGGCACCGGTCCCAAGGTCGCAGCCTGGGTGTTCGAGCACGTCAGTGCGTTCTCGCAGAACGGCGGCGCCGATACCGCCCGGCTCTTCGACACCCCCGGAGGGGATGTCTTCGAGGGTGAGGCGGATTGGGGGCAACTCTACGCCACCGATCCCAGCTTCCGGCGGGCGGTGAGTATCCTGGCGTTCGAACGGGTCAAGGTGTACCTCACCCTGGGCGGACCGGACACGCAGACTCTCCGCGGCGTCGAGTATGGATTGGATTTCATCCTGCCGACAGGGTAATCCTTCGGTACAGCGGCTTGGACAATTCGCTCGCCTGACGGCATGGGCTCGGGGTGCCGTAGCTGGTGTTCCGATCCCAGACTAAGATGCGATCGACCAGTCCGATCGTTCGAGGTCGGCACGCAATCGGCAAATTTCCTGCCGCTGACTGAGACTTTCGGCTTGCCAGGATCGGCTGGTGTCTTCCAGTTCTTGGCGGCGCCTCTGCAAATCGCGATCCTGGGCGGCCAGACGCTCCGCGCGGCGCTCGATGTGTTTCAGTCGCCGCGCTGCCCAGTGCTCCCACTCGCGCTTGTCGCGGGCGAGTCTCTGATGTTGCTCCGCCAGTTCGGCCCGCAATGTCTCCAACTCGTCGCGTGCCGCTTTCAATTCATTGCGTTCTGTCTGCGCCGCGCCGTCGGCCTCTGCCCGTGCGCCAGTCAGCATCCGCTCCAGGAGCGGGGCGGGCACTGCATCGGCGAGCTGCTTCCATAGCCGCTCGGCGGCCGAGCGGCTCTCACGGGCCGCCCGATGCAATTCAGCGATCTCGCTTCGAAGCCGCATCAGAGCCATTCGGCCCCGATCCACCTGCTCGCTGCGGCGCTCCACCGCGCGGCGCTTCTCCTCCAAGTCGGTCGCGATGCGGGCATAGAGTTGATCGCGACTTAGCCGATCCTGTTCGGCCTGCTCCTCGAGCAACTTCCGCTGCCCATCCAGTTGTTCGCGAAGACGTTCTGATTGGTGTTGGGTGGCCGCAGCCAGCGACTGGCACTCCTCGAGTTGCCGCTCTCGAGTCGCCAGTGCTTGTTGGGCGTCCTGAAGTTTCCGCTCCCGAGCGTCCAGATCATCAGCACGCCGTTCGCGCTCCACCAACTCCGCGGCCCGTCGGTCAAGTTCGGCCTCGCGGCGGGCAAGGTCCACTTCCTGTGCGCGTCCTGCGTCCGCGACGGCTGTCTCGCGGGCAGTCAGGACGGCCTCCCGCGCGACGATTCCGGCTTCGCGGCCCGCGATTTCCTCGATTCTGGCATCCAGCTCGGCCTGTCGCTCGCTCATCCAGAGCTGGGTGTTCCGGGTTGCAGCGTCAAGCTGCGCAAGATCGGCATTGAGCCGCGATTCGCGATAGTCAAGCTCACGCTGGCGGGCTCTCAGATGCCCGGCCAACTGCCGTGCCTGGGCCTGCAATTGCTCCGATGAGCAAGCCACCTGGACGGTGTTCGACGCAGAGACCACGCGCGGCTGTTCGACCTGCTCGCGGGTCGGGAGAGGATCTCGCTCGCCCAATACATGGGCAGGATCAATGCGTGTTTCGCTCATCGTCCTGAGCCCTCTCCTTCGCAACCGGCCTCGTGTCGGCTGCGGTGCCGCGAAGGCCGCACACTCAGCGCATCCGTAAATCTCTTCCCAGATTGTCTATCGGCAGAACATGTCGCGGAATTGACGTCTTTGACCGGGTCCAAAGCCAACGAGCGCGCACAAACGGGCGGCGAAGTGACTCGCCGCCCGCCTGCATTGGCTTGATGGATGGTCCGGTGACTTAGACTTTTGCCTCGTCGATTGCACCTTGCAGCCGACTCTTAGGCTGCACGCCGACGAACCGGTCCACCACTTCACCCCCCTTGAAGAGCATCAAGGTCGGAATGCTGCTCACCCCATAACTGGCGGCAACGTTCGGGCTATCATCGATGTTGATCTTCGCTACCTTAATCGCGCCCGAATTGTCTCTTGCCAACTCCTCAATGATCGGGGCAATCATCCGGCACGGGCCGCACCATGGGGCCCAGAAATCCACCAGAACCGGCACCGATGACTGCAAGACCTCGCTTTCGAAGGTCTGATCCGTCAATTCGGTGACATTGGCCATATCGGGCTTCTCCTTCCAAGAACTGTGTAGCGAGTTGCTTGCGCGTCGGCCGTTTCCAACGCAGTCGCCAACCGGGGGGAATGGACTGTCTCGGCGCGTACAAGTTGCGCAGCCTCCAGTCAGGTGGAATTATAGAGGGCCTGACGTCGGCGTCAACGAGCCTCGACCAGCCCGGTGGCGTGACGGCCGTCCTTGGTTTTCGCCAGCAACTCTTCCGAAAATTGCTGCCAGGGCTCTGGGCGATGTTGACTGGGAATCGGACGCCCGTTGATGAATCCCGCACATCCGAAGACGCAGAATGGGCGGACTATGCCCCGGCGTTATCTAGTGTCGCGTCCGCCGGACTGGCGGCCGGGATCAGTCTCGCCAGCACGGCCAGCAATTGGCTCATCTTGAGGGGCATCGTCAGTACAGCGCGGTGATCGGCCGACTTGGCCTTCTTCCGCCAAGCGAGCTGCGACTGGTCGAGCAGCAAGATCGCCGGCAGCGCCCCAATCGCAGGATCATCGGCCAGCCGGTTAAATGCCTCCACCGCCCCTTGGCCGACCTCCTGAGCATTGAAGATGACGCAAGCCGCGGCAGCGGGATCCTGGATCAGACGTTCGAGGGCGCGCCGCGGATCGGTCGTCATCAATACCCGATAGCCGGCCCGCTTCAGTCCTTCGCGGAAAATGTCCTGCATCTTCACGTTAGCCTCAACAACCATCACCGCTTCGCGTTTACGGGTGCGATCCAGCACCTCCGCAAGCCGCTCGCGCTCCGCACCGGAAACCGGCTCCGCTGCACCATCGGGCGACCCGGCGAGTCGCCGGGCTGCCGCTTCGAGGTCGGCAAGGACGTGGGCTGGGGTCTGATAGCGTTTGTCGACCTCCAGCATCATCGCCTTGTTTACGATCGTTCCCAGGGCATCGGGCACCTCCGGATCCGCTTTCTGAATCGGCACCACGTCCAGAAGTCGCTGCTTGCTGAGCCGCTGCATGCGGTCCTTGGTCTCAGAAAGCGGCGGGATACCCGTCAGCATGTGGTAGTAGATGCAGCCCAGGAAGTAGATGTCGCTCCGTGTATCGTCCTTTCGGACTCCCGTGGCACGCTCGAGCGCCGCATAGTCGACCGTCCGCGGATTCGGTGCATCGCCGAAATTCTCGCTCACCGACTCGTCGACAGCTGCCAGGCCGAAATCGACCAACTTGGCCTGACCGCGGCTCGATACCAGCACGTTGGTCATCTTCAGGTCGCGATGCGTCAGGCCGTGTCGAAAGGCGTAGTCAATCCCGCTCGCGATGTCGATCATCAGCGGCAGGGCATCGAGTGCCTTGAGCTTGCCGCGAATGCGGACGAATTCCCGCAGGTTCCGTCCTTCGACAAACTCCATCACCAGAAAGTGCAGCGTTGCCCGCGAGTAAACCTCGTAAATCGGCACGATGTTGGGATGGCGCAGCGCGCGGCCCAATTCCCCCTCGCGGATGAATTGGCTGAACTGGCTGGGACTCTCGCTGTACCGTCGACGAAGGACTTTGAGGGCCACGACCTGGCCGGTTTCCCGGTGAACCGCGCGAAATACGCGGGCAAATGAGCCTGACCCGACGAAGTACAGCGCCCGATAGTCGCCGAAGAAGAACCCCGTCTTCTCGCCCCGAACCAGCCGTTCGACCTGGTAATTGGTGAGAAACTCGCGGCGGACGAGAAGCTGGATCAACTCGTCGAGGCTCGTGTTCCGCGAGCCCAGTTCACTCCAGACCTGCTGCACTTGCCGGTCGGAGAGCAGTCCGAGATGGAATGCGCGCTGAGCAACTTGTTCAGCGGTAGGACTGCCCATACCGATGAACCCCCTCTTTTAGGACAAGCTGTTCCGGGATTGTCACCTTGGGCGACGTTTCTTCATCCTATTCGAGTCCAGCTGATCTCGCAATGCAATGAGCAACGGCGATCGTGGCAAATCGGCGCCCTGGAGAGAAGATGCGGCACGCGATCTGGCACGCGGGGAACGTCTCTGGGCGGGAAGAATGCGGGCGTTCCGAACCGAGAGGTGAGACCGGAACGCCCGCATAGCAAGGGGGGACGCAACAGAAAATTACGGTAGCCGCTGTGGGACTATTGGTTCACAGGTTGGTTTTCGGCAAGCTCCCAACCCGGTGGGGTGGGAGGTTGAACACGATATCAACCAGTCTGTAACTCAATACGGCCGCCGATCAAGCCTCTTCCAGCTTTCTACGGAAATCATCTCGCTCGCGTCGAGTGGCTTCCAAGTCGAAGACCAGGTATTTCATGTCGAGCCGGAGCTGGCTGAGAGCGTCCTGGACGAGATTCAAGATCCGCCGCCGTCGGCGAGTACTCTCGACGACCCGGTTGAGACAAGGCTCAACCGTGTCCCGCACATCGCCCGGCAATGCGTGGATCGCGGTGACCAGTTCGGCCAACTCGGTGGGGATTTCTTGGGCGTCCGACTTCTTCTCAACTCGCGACGGCTGGCTCATTTGGCTCTCCTCGGGCTAGGTTGTTGAACCAGCAAAAGCAGAAGGCATGCCGGCGGCGGGTGAGAGACATGCGCGCCGGTCGCAAGTTGTTTTCAATTCATTGTTTATGTGCTGTCTTTGTATTTCTGTCGCTCCAAGCGGTAATTCGCGTTCGTTGCCAAAAGGCGACGTTTGCTCTGGAGCAGAACCGTAAACCATGTTACAAGGCCGTGTTACGTCGATGATGCGGCCGTAGTCCCGACGTTGTCGTTTCACCACGCTCCTCGAAGGGGTAGTAAAACGAACGGGGCCGGCCAAGCCCCGACACGGATCGTCGAGGACCGCTCAAGTCAGCGGTCGCGGCCATATGCGAACTATCACCGCCGGCTGCCCCCCCTTCGCCGCCATGAGCGCGTCTTTCGCCCTCATGGTTTGGATGCTGTCTGCTGCCAGCGCGGTTGCTCAAACCGCCTGGTACGAAGGTTTTGAAGGCTCCGAAATGAGCTGGACGGCCGCGGGGGGAGACGGAGCGTACCGTATCGAATCGCACAAGCGGGTGCAGGGGGAAGCCCGCACGGGCCAGGGCTGCGAGCGGCTGCGAGTCTCTGCCGCCTCGGGCACGTACGTGTACCTCGCGCATAGCGCCGGCCGGGCGCGAGTGATCGACGAATTGGCGATCTCCGTTCAGCTCAAGTGCGACCGGGGGGGGCCGCAATTGCTGGCCCGAGTGGTGCTGCCGCGGAGTATCGATCCGCAGACCGGCCAGCCGATGACTGTACTCGTTCGCGGCGGCATGTATGAGGCGGTTGGCCGGTGGCAGGCGTTGAGGCTGGATGGGCTTCCGCTGCGGCTGGGGCGACAGCTTCGCGTGCTTCAGTCACAGGTGACGGACCCGCTCGACCCTCGCGAGGCCTACGTCGATGCCGTGCTGTTGAATATCTACGGAGGTCCGGGCGTGACGAATGTCTGGATCGACGATCTCGACATCGCCGGCCATGTGCAGGCGGAAGCCCAAACAGCGCCCGCTGTTGCAGCCGACGTGCCGTCGTGGTCGCATCAGAATACCTCGCTTGCCGCGCCTCCCACGCCGGTCATCAGCGCCCGCGGACGGAGCGTGCTTTCGCGGTCCGTGCTGCTGGTCGACGGCAAGCCGACATTCATCCGGGCGATTGAGCATCGCGGCGAACCACTGGCGGAACTGAGGCGGCTGGGCTTCAACGCGGTCTGGCTGGCGGGGATGCCGACCGCCGACCTGTTGGCCGAAGCCAGGCGACAGGGTATCGGTCTAATCGCGCCGCCACCCCGGCCGCAAGCGCCGCTGCTGCCGGGCGACCCGGTTCCTGCATTGGCGCCGATCGCCCCCGGCTACGACACGGTCCTCGCGTGGGACATGGGGAGCGGGTTGACGGAGGAGCACCTCGATGCGATTCGCGAATGGTCGGCCCAGGTGAAGGCGGCCGACCACCGACAGGGGAGACCGCTTGTCTGCCGCGCGGAGAGCGATTTGCGATCCTACAGCCGTTGCGTAGATCTGCTTCTGACCGGCCGCTCTCCTTTGGGCAGCAGCCTGGAGCTGACGGACTACGGGACCTGGCTTCGCCAGCGCCCGCGGCTGCCGCTGCCGGGCACGCCGCTGTGGACCTCGATCCAGACGCAACCGGTTGATCCGGTCGTCGAGCAATGGCATGCTCTGGGTGCTGCCGCCGGGCAGCCACCGGGACTTTCGAGCGAACAGCTCCGTCTGCTGGTTTACACCGCGGTCACTGCCGGCGCCCGGGGGCTGCGGTTTGAGTCGCGGTCGCCACTCAGCGCCGACGACGTTCCCTCGCGCCGCCGGGCGGCGATCCTCGAACTGCTGAACGCTGAACTGGGCCTCATCGAACCCTGGCTGGCGGCCGGGAGTTATGTCACCACCGTAGCGAGCAGCGAGCCGGGGGTGGTGGCGGCAGTGCTCGATGCCGATCGGGCAAAGCTGGTGGTGCCGATCTGGGCCGCGCCGGGGTCGCAGTTTGTGCCGGGGCAATCGGCGGGCACCTCGATCTCGTTCGTGGTGCCGGGCGTGCCCGAATCGAGCGACGCGTACCTGCTGACACCCGGGCAGTTGCAGCCGATTCGGCGGAAGCGGGTGGCAGGGGGGAGACGGATCACGATTGACGAGTTCGGCCTGACGACGCTGGTCGTGCTCACGCAAGACCCGCTCGTGGTCAGCGACCTGTCGCAGCGATCGGCGCAGGTGGCGCGCCGCGCCAGCGAGTTGTCGCGGAATCTGGCGGTGGACAAGCTGGAGCAGGTTGAGTCGGTGCTCCAACGCTTGGGGCAAACGGCGCCGGCCAGCGCGGCGGGTGTTTCGTCGCCGCAGGTTTCGCGGGCCTTTGTGACCGCCCGGCAATCGATCCAGACGAGCGACGGTTTTCTGGCGGCGCGGAACTGGTCGGCCGCTTACTTACATGCCGAGCGTGCGATGCGTCCGTTGCGGATGCTGGAACGCGAGTACTGGCTGGCCGCCGTCCGCCCCCTGACCTCGCCGGTGGCAACACCAACTGCGGTCGGATTCGACACGCTGGCCGGACACTGGGCGATCATGGAGCGATTGCGCAACTCAGGCTACGGGCCCAACCGCTTGCCGGCGGGGGAGTTCGAGGATCTCAATGCGATGATGCAGGCAGGCTGGGCCCATTTCCAGCATCCCGCCGCCGGGATCGAGGCCGGAGCCGATTTGGCGCCGGTGGCGGTCCGCTCTGGTCACCTGGGGTTACGGCTGAGCGCGCGGGATGCCGAGGCTGAGACGCGAATCGACTTGGTGGAGACACCGCCGGTGTGGATGACGAGTCCGCCGGTGCAAGTCGAGGCGGGCACGCTGGTAGCCATCCACGGCTGGGTGCAAATTCCCACGGCAATCACCGGGAGCGTGGACGGGCTGATGATCGTGGACTCGATTACCGGCGAGGCGCTGGCCGAGCGGATCGGAGAGACGATGGGCTGGCAGGAGTTCACGCTGTATCGCGCTGCGCCGCGATCCGGAACGATGTCCGTCAGCTTCGTGCTTTCCGGACTGGGGGAAGTGTGGCTCGACGACGTCACCGTACAGGCAGTCGAACGGGTGGCGGTCGAGACCGCATCGCGACGCTGATGGCCGTAGTGAGCCGCACGTGCCGGCCATGATCGTCCCCCCCGTTGATGCGCAACAATAAACGCATTGTGGCAGTCAGAGCGTCGCAGGGCTCGGCTGAAAGTGCAAGGGGCGAAGGGGTTTCGCACCTGGGGCGCGGACGCAAGTGACTACACCTTGTGAGGGGTGTGTTGAAGTTCGCACGAGATCGTCTTCAAACGGGGGGTGTCTTCACACGGGGTACGGCGCGCGGCGGGAGCGCAACCAGACGGGGATGGCCAAGAGTCGAGGGCAGATTGTCAAAGAACTGAGGCGATCAGCGAAACCACTCCCGGGCGCTCTGGCGGATCTTGCCCGCGTTACTGGATATAATTATACCTTAATGTGGACAGGTGTTCAATACCCTTTTCTTGAGCCGCCGCGGACATTCCTGGCGGGGCTACTTGAGTCCGGCGGCCTTTTGCTCCGCCTCCTGGAGGGATATGGCGAGTTGGCGTTTCAGGTCGGCAATGGTGCCGGCGTGCTCGGCCTGGGAGGCGAGGTTGGTGAACTCGCGGGGATCGGACTGGTGGTCGTAGAGTTCCCGGCCCTGGCGGCCGCCATCCCATTCAATATAGCGCCAGCGCTCGGTGCGGATCGAGTAGCCCATTACGGGCCCCTGTTGCGGACGCGGCGGGGTGGGCTGGCCAGCGCGCTTCGCCTGACGCTGGTTCGGTTGCCTCGGCGGCGCCCGCCGGACCTGGGTTACGGCCAGAGGCTTGAATTCGGCCCCAGGGTCTTCCAGTAGCGGTCGCAGGCTCGTGCCGGCGAGATATCCAGGAGCCTTCAGGCCGCAGAGATCGGCAAGGGTCGGGTATACGTCGATCAGTTCGACCACGCGGGACGAGGCCTTGCCGTTGCCCTTCGCGCCGGGCGCGGCCACGATCAAGGGAATGCGGGCCGACTCCTCAAAGGTCGACATCTTCTGCCACAACCCATGCTGGTAGAGGTGATAGCCGTTGTCGCCCCAAAAGACGACGACGGTGCGATCAGCGAGGCCGAGGCGGTCGAGCGCGTCGAGCAACTTGCCGACTTGGGCATCCATGAACGTGGTGGCGGCGAGATACGCCTGGATTGCCTCGCGCCGCTGGAGGTCGGTCATCGTGAGCTGCTCGGGTTTGTCGGGCAAAGAGAGCTTGGGGATGTCGGCACGATCGTCGGCTGGCTCCTGGGGCAGTTGAATCGTCTCCAGCGGGTACATGTCGAAGTACTTCCTGGGGGCGACGTAGGGCGTGTGCGGCCGGTAGAAGCCGGCGGCAATGAAGAACGGCTCGTGACGATGCTTTTCGAGGAGGTCGACGACCGCAGCCGCGCCGATGCCGTCAGTCTGTTCTTCGTCCGTCCCTTCCGCAGCCATCCAACTCAGCGTGCCGCCGAACTGGCCGGGCACGAGAGTGAAGATCTTGTCTTCTTCATCCTTATCGCGGCCGCGCGGGTTGATGAACTCGGCCCACGATTGCGGATCATCGAGGCCGCTGGTACCGATCTGGCCCGGCACGCCGTAGTGGAAGATCTTGCCGACGCGGGCCGCGAAATAGCCGTTCTGGCGGAAGAGTTCCGGGATGGTGACGACCTGGGGATGGACATCGCGGAAATGGGTGGCGTTTTCGTGGACGCCAGTCTGGTCCGGCCGCAGGCCAGTCATGATTGAAGCCCGGCTCGGATTGCAGAGGGGGTACTGGCAGTAGGCACGTTCAAACAGCACGCCGCGGGCGGCGAGCCGATCGATGTTGGGCGTCTTTACCAGCGGATGCCCATAGCAGCCCAGGTAGTTGCCTAGATCGTCGGAGGCGATGAACAGCACGTTGGTCTTCGCCGGCTCGGCCGCGGCGGCAGTGCGGCAGGCCAGTACGCACGAGGAGAGGCAGATCGCCGCCGCCCATGCGGCGAGTCGATGATTGCGGAGCCACGAGGTCATGGAATATCTCCCGCTTCGATGTGGAGTTGGGCCGAATGGGATAACGAGCACCAGTATCCCGATCCGTTCGGATGACGAACAGTGCCCCGCGGGACGCCAAGACGCAATTGCGTGAGGCCACCCCGACTCAAGGTGGGTTCTTATAGCCAATCGGGTGACGCACGGGTCGGGTGCCGGGTCTGAGTCCCGGGGCGGACATGGATATGGATGATTCGACAGCGGTCCTGGGAACGGCTTTGGCTGTGAGTCGGCGCCTGCACGTTCAGGACGCCCGAATATCCATCCCATCGCGGCGGATCATCTTAGTCGGTGACGGCGGCATCTCCCGAACTACTGTGGCAATCGTGGTTTGCGGCACGATTGCTAAAGTCGTCAGGTTCGGCATGAGGATCATGATCTTGCGCAGAACGCGCTTAACCGCTATTTTATGCTGCTTTCTCAGATCAAGCGTCTCATGCATCTTGACGATAAAAGATTCACATCGGGCGACTGCAGAGTGCGGTAGTACGCCCTGCGAAGGCGGCATGTGTGCTAACGGAAGTGCGCGTGCGGCAATGCAGCTAATGTACACCAAATAGGCTGTCCGAAATTGAAATAAGCGGACGGCTGCCCGTGCGACCAGGCCCTACGTGTTTCGAGTCGTCCTTGAAGGAGGCGTGTCCATGAGAACTGTGTTGGGGGTGCCGCTCATTGCCGTCGTATTGATGGCGATGTCGGCCAGCACGGCCGACGCCGCGTTCTGCGGCGCGGCCAGGTATACCCGGTGCAAGCCGGTCTGTTGTCCGGAATATACGTGCGCCCGGCAACAGGTCTGCACCGTGATGAAGACCTGCAAGGAAATCGTCTACGAGCAGCAGCAATACACCTGCTTCAAGACCTGCTATGAGAAGGTCTCGGTTCCGAAGACGATCACCTGCACGAAGTACGTTCCCGAGACCCGCTATCGGGAATGCAGCTACACAGTGTGCAAGCCGGTGTGGGAGAACTGCGTGAAGACGGTCAACTACACGGTGTGCAAGCCGGTGTGGGAGACCCGCACGAAGAACATCTGCTACACAGTGTGCAAGCCGGTGTACGAGCAGCGTCAGCGGGATGTGTGCTACACGGTGATGAAGCCGGTGTACGAGCAGCGGACGTGCAACTACACGGTATGCAAGCCGGTGTGGGAGACCCGCCAGAAGAACATCTGCTACACAGTGTGCAAGCCGGTGTACGAGCAGCGGACCCGGACCTACACGGTGTGCAAGCCGGTGTGGGAGACCCGCCAGAAGAACATCTGCTACACAGTGTGCAAGCCGGTGTACGAACAGCGGACCTGCACCTACACGGTATGCAAGCCGGTGTGGGAGACCCGCCAGAAGAACATCTGCTACACAGTGTGCAAGCCGGTGTACGAACAGCGGACCCGGACCTACACGGTGTGCAAGCCGGTGTGGGAGACCCGCCAGAAGAACATCTGCTACACGGTGTGCAAGCCGGTGTACGAACAGCGGACCTGCACCTACACGGTGTGCAAGCCGGTGTGGGAGACCCGCCAGAAGGACATCTGCTACACAGTGTGCAAGCCGGTGTACGAGCAGCGGACCCGAACCTACACGGTGTGCAAGCCGGTGTGGGAGACCCGCCAGAAGAACATCTGCTACACAGTGTGCAAGCCGGTGTACGAGCAGCGGACCTGCACCTACACGGTGTGCAAGCCGGTGTGGGAAACCCGCACGAAAGAGATCTGCTACACCGTCATGAAGCCGGTGTACGAGCAGCGGACGAAGGAAGTGTGCTACACCGTGTGCAAGCCGGTGTACGAGCAGCGCGAGAAGGTTTGCCGCTACACGGTGTGCAAGCCGGTGTGGGAAACCCGCACGAAGGAGATCTGCTACACGGTGTGCAAGCCGGTGTATGAGCAGTGCGAGCGCGAGGTTTGCTACACGGTCTGCAAGCCGGTCACCTACACCAAGACGGTGCAGGTGTGCGGCGGCCGCTGGGAAACCCAGTGCTACGAGAAGCCGGGTCGCGTCGTGACCCGCTGCATCCAGGAGCCCGGCTGCTGGGTGTGGGATCCCTGCACCTGCCGTTGCGTGTACTGCCCCGGCGAGACCCGCATGGTCCAGACCCAGTGCCCGCCGGTGAAGTGCTACAAGAAGGTTTGGGTTCCCGAAGTATGCGAGAAGCAGGTTGAGTGCGTGAAGTACGTCCGCGAGACGTGCGTGAAGAAGGTTCCGTACACCGTGTGCAAGATGGTGCCCGAGCAGCGCGTCGAGACCTGCACCTACAAGGTCTGCCGCATCGAGCGCGAGGTCTGCGAGAAGCGGATCCCGTACACCGTCTGCCGCATGGTGCCCGAGCAGCGCGTGAAGACCTGCAACTACACCGTGTGCAAGATGGTGCCCGAGCAGCGCGTGAAGACCTGCACCTACCAGGTCTGCAAGATGGTGCCCGAGCAGCGATGCCGGACCTACACGGTTTGCAAGATGGTGCCCGAGCAGCGCGTGAAGAGCTGCACCTACACGGTGTGCAAGATGGTGCCTGAGCAGCGCGTGAAGACCTGCACCTACCAGGTCTGCCGCATGGTCAGCGAATGCCGCACGAAAGAGGTCTGCTACAAGGTGTGCCGGCTGGTCAAGGAAGAGCGGTGCGTCCGTGTACCGTACACGGTGTGCCGTCCGGTCCAGTACACCAAGACCATCGACTGCGTGCAGTACGTCGCCAAGAAGGTGCCGTACACCGTCACCCGGTGCGTGCCCCGAGTGGTGTGCAAGCAGGTTCCGGTCACGATCTGCTGCCCGGTTCCGTGCTGCCCCGATCCGGCCTGCGAGAGTGGCTGCAGTGACGCCGCCGTCGCGCCGGCTGCTCCGGGCTGCTAACACCTGAGACGCGATCGTCAGGGAGCCTGCCTCTCTTCGGAGACTCGAAGATAGGCCTGGTCCAGCGCCGCGGCCCGACCCCGCAAGGTCGGGCCGTGGTATTTCTTGCGCCGTGCTTGCTCGCGCTTCCTGGGGCGCGCGAGGCCCAGGGCCCTTTCCCTCACGATCACCCTCTCCTCAACCGGTCGGCGATCGTTCATAATCGACCGTGTCCTCCCGGGAGCTCCCCATGTTTCTCTGTCCGCGGTGCCATGAGCGGTTGGCCCGCACGCCGACACCGGCCGGACTGGTCTATGTCTGCGGCCGGTGCCACGGCCGGGCGGCAGGCCTGCCCGTAGTCCGAAAATCAGTCTCGCCAGCAACTTACCGCCAACTCTGGGCACAAGCCATCAAAGGCACTGCGGGGGGCGCGACGCCCTGCGTGGTCTGCGGGCGACCGATGATCGAGCTGTCCGTTCCCCTGTCGGACCAGCAAATCCTGGTCGATCTCTGCAAGGGCTGCCAATTCGCCTGGTTCGATGCCCGGGAACTGGATCGGTTGCCTCGCCACCCCACCGCGGCTGAAGTGCAAGCTCAGCTGCCGGATCGGGTGCGAGTGCAGATCGTCGCCTTTGAGACGCAGAGTCAATCGCGGCGCAGCCAGATCCTCGAGGCTACGGAGCCGACCGAAGGAAGCCTTGTCCCCAAGGAAGGTTGGCACTGGATTCCCGGTTTGTTCGGGATGCCGGTCGAGTGCAACCCGAGCCGCGTGCGGGCCATGCCGTGGGTCACGTGGGGCCTTGGGCTGGCGCTGGCAATCGTGTTCGCCGTCAGCTATCCCCATCTGCGGGAGACCATCAGGACCTTCGGACTGATTCCCGATCAGTTGGCCCGCTACGGCGGCCTGACGCTGGTGACGGCATTTTTCCTCCATGGCGGCTTCCTGCACCTCATCGGCAATTCGTACTTCCTCGCCGTGTTCGGCGACAACGTGGAGGACTACCTCGGCCGCTGGAGATACGTGGCGCTACTGGTCGCGGCGACGATGGCTGGGCATTTCGCCCACATCCTCGGTGAACCTCGGTCGTCAGTGCCCTGCATCGGTGCCAGCGGCGGCATCTCCGGCCTCCTCGCGTTCTACGCCCTGCGGTTTCCCCAGGCACGGGTCGGTCTGCTCCATCGCATCATGTGGTTCTACGTGCCTGTCTGGGGGGCCCTGGTCCTGTGGATCCTCCTGCAATGCGTCGGCGCCGCGATGCAGATTGCCGGATTCAGCAACGTGTCGGCGCTAGCCCACCTCGGCGGCGCCACGGCCGGATTGGCGTTTTGGCTCGTGTGGCGCGACGGTGCGGCGCGCCCGGCCGGCGTGGTTGAACATGGCTTGGAGGCAGACTGACCATGAGGTCCGTGAATGAGACGACCTGTGCGGTGCGGCACAAGGTGCATCGTGAAGCGGTTGACCTTTCCGGCCGCGACCTCGTTTCGCTCTTTGACCACACACGTGAAGAGGTCGCCGTCAGTGTTTGCTGAGTTCTCTCGGCTCAAGTCTCGGGGCTGTGGTGTCGATGAGGAGCCGGGTGGAGTCAACTGAACTGGACGCCATCTCCGTGGACCGATAGCATCCCGCCTGCGTCGGGAGACCTCTTTTCACGCTGGTGCGCGCTTCCATGCGACGGGCATTTTCCGCCATCTTCGTGCTAGCTCTTGCGCTCGGGCCTTGCTCGGGTTGCCTGTTTGTCCGCCACTCCACCCGGGTGGTCCGGAAGGACGAACCGGCACGGCAGATCGAGTTTGAGTCGCCCCAGGCGCAGAACCTGTTCGAGGGGGGCGTGACACAGCTCAAGCCGCACCAGGGCAAGGCGAATCCCCAGGTGGTCGCGGTTCCGCTGTTGTTCTGGTATTCGCGGACCGACGTGTTGGGGGACGGCGCGTTCTACAACGATCAGATCCTGGGCTGCGATACGGATGGCGACGGCCTGATCACACTGGCCGAGGCCGAGGCATTCCGGGCGCGAGCCGGAGTGGAAGCCCAGGCGGCCAAGTCGGCCGGCAGCAAGCGCGAAGGGCCGCGGCTGGCCCGATCGCCGCGGAGTCTCGGACCGGACGGGGAAGAGCTGATCGAGACGCCGCTCAGGTAGTGCTCGAAACAGCCTTGACCCACCCCCCGGGCTGCCTCTATACTCCCGGCCCCGCTTGAGTGCGCGCAAGGATAGGCGCGCCTGAGTCGTTCGAGCCCACGGTTTATGGAGGAACCGCAATGACCTATCCCGTCGTCGGCCGGCCGGTCCACGCCTTCTGGCAGCGCAAGCCGCTGCTGTTGTTGAGCTTCGGCATGGCTCTCTGGTGTTCGGCGGTGATCGCCGCCGGGCCGCTCAAATTCGGTCCACAACCGAAACCCCAAGTCACGGCGGCCAAGGCGGCCCCCGCGGCGGTCGCAACGCCGGTGGCGGGCGAGCCAGTGCTCGACCCGGTGGCGGCGGTCAACGGGCGGCAGATCACTCGCCAGCAACTGGCCGCAGAGTGCCTCAGCCACTACGGCAGCGAAGTGCTGGAGAAGGTGATCAACAAGCACCTTATCGCCCAGGAATGCAAACGCCGCGGCGTGACAGTGAGCCGCGACGAAGTGAACGCCGAAATCGAGCGGTTGGCGAAGCGGTTCAGCCTCCCGGTGGATCAGTGGCTGAAGATGCTCAAGGACGAGCGGGGAGTCAACGCCCAGCAGTATGCCGACGACATCATCTGGCCGACGCTGGCCCTGCGGAAGCTGGCCGGCGCGAGGCTGGAGGTCACCGACGCCGAATTGCAGCAGGAGTACAAGTCGCAGTACGGCGAGGCGGTGAAGTGCCGTTTGATCGTATGCGACGATGCGAAGAAAGCGGCCGAGATCCGCACCGAAGCGGCGGCCCATCCGGAGGACTTCGGGAAACTCGCCCGCACACACTCGGTGGACGCCCCCAGCGCCAGCGCCAACGGGCTCATCCAGCCGATCCGCCGCTACATGGGCGCCCGGGAGATCGAGGACGCCGCGTTTGCGCTCAAGAAAGACGAAGTCTCGCCGGTGATCAAGGTGGGCAACCAGTTCGCGATCCTGAAGTGCGAGGAGATCATCCCGCCGCGTGAGGTGCCGTTTGAACGGGCGAAGCTGTATCTCGCCGAGATCGTCCGCGACCGGAAGATGCGCGACGTTGCCAGCAGCATCTTCGATGAATTGCAGAAGACGGCCAAGGTCGAGACCATCCACGACGATCCGGTCAAGAGCCGCCAGATGCCGGGCGTGGCCGCGACGATTAACGGCGCGGCGATCCAGAGCCGGGAACTGGCCGAGTTCTGCATCCAGCGCCACGGCGATGAAGTGCTGGAAGGGCTGATCAACCGCCAGCTCATCGATCAGGAGTGCCAGCGGCGGAAGATCACGATCACCGAGGCCGACCTGGACGCGGAAATCGCCCGGGCGGCGGCGCTGTTCGTCAAGGCGAAGCCGGACGGCTCGCCCGACGTCGAGGCGTGGCTGAAGACGGTGACCGAGCAGCAAGGGGTTTCGGAAGCCGTCTATCGCAGTGACGCCGTCTGGCCCACGGTGGCGCTGAAGAAGCTGGTGGGCGACTCGGTACAGGTGACCGAGGAAGACATTCAGAAAGGATTTGAGGCCAATTTCGGCCCGCGCGTCCGCTGCCGGGCCATCGTGTTCAGCGACCTCCGCCGCGCCCAGCAGGTCTGGGAGATGGCGCGTAAGAATCCGACGGTCGAATACTTCGGCGACCTGGCCGAGCAGTATTCGGCCGAAGCCAGCAGCCGCTCGCTGCGCGGCGAAGTGCCGCCGATCCAGAAGCATGGCGGTCAACCCGTTCTGGAGGACAAGGCTTTTGCGCTCAAGCCGGGCGAGTTGTCGGAGATCATCCAGGTGGGCCGGGAGCAGTACGTGGTGCTGCTCTGCGAGGGATACACCACGCCCGACAACATCACGCTGGCGGAAGTGCGGGAGTACATCCACAAGGACGTATTCGAGAAGAAGCAGCGGCTGGCGATGGCCGATCATTTCGAGCGGCTGCAGGAACAGGCGACGGTCGACAACTTCCTCGCCGGCACGAGCCGTTCACCCGCACGGGCGGCAGCCAAGCCTGCGGCCGGCACACAGCCGATCACGCGGTAGGCAGCCGGTTGAAAAATGGACCAGTCCCCGACCAAGTGCGACGGAAGGGGACAGGTCCATGTTTTCGGGCGGGGTGTGCAAGCCGATTAGGCTGTTGAGCCGAAAAGTCCCCCGATTGCAACCCAAGGGGACAGGTCCATGTTTTCGGGCGGGGTCTGCCGACCGAATGTGGTTTCGAGCCGAAAAATGGACCAGTCCCCAGGCGGGCACCACAGTCCCCGGCCGGGCTACGCGACGGTCCAGGTTTCGCCGGAGTGGAACAATTCGTCGAGATCGCCTTCACCCTCGGCGGCGACGGCACGCGTGATCTGGCCGTTGAGCTGCTCGTCGTAGATCGGCCGCTGGACGTCGCGCAAGACGCCAATCACCTCGGGGAAATCGGGCTGGCGGAGGCGGCTCAAGAGGTACGCCAGACTCGGTTCGGCGGCATGTTCGTCGTGCACGAGGAGACCGGGAGTCTCTGAGCTGCCGTCGATGGCAAGGACCTCGGGCACGAGTCCATTGAGGCGGATGCCTTTATCGCGGTTCTTGCCGAAGACGAGGGGCTTTCCGTGCTCCAGTTCCAGCACCGTGTCGGCCCGCGTGTCCTTGGCCTGGGCGTATTCGAATGCGCCGTCGTAGAACACGACGCAGTTCTGGTAGACCTCGACGAACGAGGTGCCGCGGTGCTCGGCGGCCCGCCGCAAGGTCGTTGCGAGGTGCGTCTGGTAGACGTCGACCGTGCGGGCGACGAACGTGGCCTCGCAGCCGATGGCCAGCGAGAGCGCGCTTAAGGGATTGTCGAGCGAGCCGGCGGGCGTGCTCTTGGTGATCTTGCCCAGGGGGGAGGTCGGCGAGTATTGCCCTTTGGTCAGGCCGTAGATGCGATTGTTGAAGAGGATGATGTTGATATCAAGATTGCGGCGGATGGCGTGGATGAGGTGGTTGCCGCCGATGCTCAGGGCATCGCCGTCGCCGGTGATCACCCACACCGAGAGGTCGGGCCGCACTGTTTTCAAGCCGGTGGCCACCGCCGGCGCGCGGCCGTGGATCGAGTGCATGCCGTAGGTGTTCATGTAGTAGGGGAAGCGGCTCGAGCAGCCGATCCCGGAGACGAACACAAGCTGCTCGCGCGGGATGGCGAGCGTGGCCAGCGTCTTCTTCATCTGGGCGAGGATGGCATAGTCGCCGCAACCCGGGCACCAGCGAACATCCTGATCGCTGGCATAGTCGTTGGCGGAGGGGGGCTTGGGGGCGGCAGATGCTTGGGTGATCATGGCAAATTGCGGCAGGCGATGAATTGCGAAATGGCGGCGGGGCCCAGGCCGACGGATCAGGCCAGGGCTTTCTCGACTCCCTCGACGACCTCGGCGACGGCGAACGGGCGGCCGGTGATCTTGTTCAGTCCCTGAGCATCGATGAGATACCGGCTGCGGAGCAGGGCGCGGAGCTGGCCGGTGTTCAGTTCGGCGACCAGCACCCGGTCGTAGCGCGACAGGATTTCTCCCAGATCGGCGGGCAGGGGATGGAGGTGGCGCAGGTGGAGGTGGGCCACGGACTCGCCGCGCTCCCACATGCGGCGGACCGCAGTAGCCAGTGCGCCGTAGGTTCCTCCCCAGCCGACGACCAGCAGGCGCCCGTTCGGCGGGCCGTCGACGGTCTGGGCGGGGATGTCACGGGCGATGCCGTCGATCTTCCGGGCGCGGAGTTGGACCATGTACTGGTGGTTCTCGGGATCGTAGCTCACCGCCCCGGAACCGTTCTGCTTCTCGAGGCCGCCGAGGCGGTGCATCAGGCCCGGGGTGCCCGGCAAGGCCCACGGCCGCGCGAGCCGCTCGTTGCGGGCATAGGGCTGGAACTCGGCACCGTCGTCGGTACCTTGGGGATGCTGGACGGCGATCGGGGGGAGATCGCGGAGGGCGGGAATCTGCCAGGGCTCGGAACCGTTGGCCACGTAGGCATCGCTGAGCACGATGACGGGAGTCATGCAGGCGGTGGCGATCCGCCACGCCTCGCGGGCGACATCGAAGCAATCGGCCGGGCTGCGCGCGGCGAGCACCGGCAGCGGGCACTCGCCGTGGCGACCGAAGAGGGCCATGTTCAGGTCGGCCTGCTCCGTCTTGGTGGGCATTCCCGTGCTGGGGCCGGCGCGCTGCACGTTGATGATGATCATGGGAAGTTCGGTCATTACGCCGAGGCCCATCGCCTCGGCCTTCAGGGCGATACCCGGGCCGCTGGATCCGGTCACCGCCATCGCTCCGCCGAAGGCCGCCCCGATGCAGGATGTGACGGCGGCGATTTCGTCCTCGGCCTGAAAGGTTCGCACGCCGAACTTCTTGAGGCGAGAGAGTTCGTGGAGGATATCGCTGGCGGGTGTAATGGGATATGTGCCATAGAAGAGCGGGCACCCGCTCAGTTTGGCGGCCGCGAGGAGTCCCCAGGCCAGCGCCTGATTGCCCGTGATATTGCGGTAGGTGCCGGGGCGAAGCCGGGCTGGATCGACCGAATAGCGAGCGGCAAGCGCTTCGGTGTTGATGCCGTAGTTGTAGCCGGCGTGAAGGGCGCGGCGGTTGGCCTCGGCCAACGTCGGCCGGCGGCCGAACTTGTCGAGGATGAACCGCTCGGTGGGCTCCACGGGCCGGTCGTAGAGCCAGAACACGAGTCCCATGGCGAAGAAGTTTCGGCAGCGGTCGGCATCCTTGGTGCTGAGGCCGGTTTCTTTGACGGCCAAGCGGGTGAGCCTGGTCATCTCGACCTTGAACACCTGATAGCGGCTCAGTCGCTCGTCGAGCAACGGATCGGACTTGCAGCCCGCGAGGTCGAGGTCGCGTTTGCCGAAGCCGTCGCTGTCGACGATGAGGATTCCACCGGGGGCGAGATCGTCGAGGTTGGTAACGAGTGCCGCCGCGTTCATGCAGACGAGGGCGTCGAGGCGATCGCCCGGCGTGAAGATTTCGCGGCTGGCGAAGTGGATTTGAAAGCCGCTCACGCCGGCCTTCGTGCCGCGCGGGGCGCGGATTTCGGCCGGGAAGTCGGGGAAGGTGGCGATATCGTTGCCGACCAGGGCTGAGGTGTTGCTCAACTGAGTCCCAGCCAACTGCATGCCGTCGCCCGAGTCACCGCAGAAGCGCACCGTAGCGGCCTCCAGCGGCACGACGGGTTTCTGGCGGACGACTGAGGTGGTCGGTTGGTGCTGGTCCATGGGTTCAGGTGCTCCACCCGTTGGCATGGCTTGGCTGGCACAGTAACCGCACTTCCAGAGGAAGTGTATGGCGTGCGTCCAGATTAGTGTCAATTATAACAGTACTAAACGTCTTAATTGGTCACAAAAAAACGCCGATATAGGCGAAAAACCACGGAGGCACCAACTAAAACATTACTATGATGGCAAACATAGTAATGTTATTATACCGCCACGGTGGCGAGACGGCCAGGGAGCGTGTCCCCGTTTGCGGATTACAGCTTGAAGTTGAAGGTCTGGGTGATGAACCGCCAGGTGCGGCTTGCGAGCGTCTGCCAGTCGGAGTGGATCTTCGCTTGCCCGCGAACACCGAGGCGCATCAGGCCGTCGGGGTCGTCGATGTCGACATGGGCCTGATAGGAGGTGCTTTGCGGCCGTTCGATCCCGGACTCGTCGGTCTGCGTCGCGACGGGTCCGCCGGCCTTGCTCGCCAGTCGCGGCGAGGCGGCCTTCATAGCTTCGGTTGCGATGTCGCGGATGGTGCCATGGAAGACGTGGTGCGGCAACTCGTCGAGCTTGATCTCGACCTTGAGGCCGGGGCGGACGAAGTCGATATCGGCCTGGTCGACCACGAGATCGGCCTGCAATTTTTGCGGATCGCCGATCTGGCAGAACATATCGCTCAGTTGCAGGTAGGCTCCGCGATTGCGCTCGTCGAGCGGCGTGCCCGTCCAGGTGGGCAATTGGCCGTCGGGGTCTTCGCCCTTATCGGGCTTCCATGGCGGGGGCAAGACCGTGCCATCGCGCGTGGCGACCAGTTCCAGCCGCTGGCGGTCGGCAAGTTTGGCCTTGAGCTGTTCCTCGAGGGCCTCGTAGGCCCGTGTTACCTCGGGCACCTGAGAGGCGGCCTGCGGATCGATGAATTTCCGCCGTTCGAGGCTTACGAGGTGGCTGCGGTACTGGTTGCGCTGGCGTTCGAGTTCGCGGATCTGGATGTCGAGATCGATGTTGCTCAATCGAGCGAGCACCTGGTCCCTGGCCACTACCTGGCCGGGCCGGACGAGGACTTCTTCGAGGGTGCCGGGAACCTGGATGTGGATCTGGTCGGTGTCGGACAGCCGGCCCTGCAGTTCGAGCGGGGCCATGACGCTGAAGGGGAGCGGCACCAGCAGAAAGGCCGCCACGAGCGCCGCCGCCCCGGCCAGCGTGGCGTACATGCGGGGCTTTTTCACTTTGTCCAGTCTCCCGGGAATCGAAAGGAACTTGTAGAGCTTCACGAACGGCATGACGATCAGGCCCCAGAGCGACATCGCGATGATCGCCTGGCCGATGATTTTCAACCCGTACGGTTCGAACACTTTGTACAGGAAGTACATGATCGACAGCATGACGAACCAGCGGTAGGCGACGGCGGCCACCGAGTAGAGCGCGAAGAGGACCTGATTGCGATCGGGCAAGAACGGGTCTTCGGGAGGCTCCAGCCCGAGGAACCACTTTCCCATTTTGTGGCCCATGATGGCAGTCGACTTCTGCCGCAGGTTGGGGATCTCCATGAGGTCGGCGAGGATGTAGTAGCCGTCGTAACGGAGCAGCGGGTTGGCGTTGAACAGCAGCGTGCTGACCGAGGCGATGAACATGGTGTTCAGCGCGAGGTTGTTGAGCAGGCCCGGCTCGGTGAACCACCAGATGAACGTGGCGATCGAGGCGAGCACCCCTTCGACGTACATGCCGGCGGCGCCGATCGCGGCCCGCTGCCACTTGCTGGGCAACATCCAGGAGTCGGACACGTTGCAGTACAAGCAGGGCGTGAGCACGAGAAACATCACGCCCATCTCGTGGCATTCGCCACCGAAGTGCTTGCAGCTCAGGCCGTGGCCGAACTCATGGATCACCTTGCTCCCAGCAAGGGTGACGGCGAGCCAGAAGGCATTGTAGGGATTGAAGAACTGATAGAAGCCGGGCAGTTTCGAGCGGAAGATGTCGAACTCGACCAGGACCAGCCCCAGCGCCGAAGCCATGAACAGGAGGCACAAGATCACGGTCACCGGCGAGAAGAACCAGCGAAACGCCGGGTACATCCAGTTGAGCAGCCGTTCCGGATCGAAGCCCTTGAAGCGGATGCAGAGGATGTTGGTCAGCGCGCCGAGCAGTTCCTTCCGCCGGCGCTCGTCGCGACGCTTGCGGAGCTGGTGCCCCTGGCCGGGCACGTCGGCGATGATCAATCCGCTGCGGTGCAGCATGCCGAGGAACTGCTGCAGTTCCTCGAGCGTGATTTTTTGCGGAGGGAACTCGGCTTCGAAGCGTTCCTTGATTTCATCGAGGCTCGACTGGCCATCGATCATCTGGAGGATGGCCCATTCCTCATCCTGGAAGCGGAAGTAGTTCAGCCCGACCGGGTCCTTGACCACCCAGTAGCTGCGGCCAAGGTAACGGTGCTGCCGCGCCGACAGATCCGGCCGCATGCGCACCGGCATTTTGCGGGCGGAACTGGAGACCAGACTGTCGGCTAAGGTGGCCATCGGTAAGCGCGGAGAAGCGAGTCGGGTGAGTCAGCCGGCGGGCGGGCCGGGCAGGCGAGTCAGGCTAGCGTTTTAGTTGGATCGTCATTTGCGTGTCCCACCCGGGCTGCAGCAGCCAAAAGCCGCCCTGCTGCCGATTCTCGACCTCGGCCTTCACCTGGAAACGGCTGCCGGCCTCGATGATCGGGCTAGCGAATACGACCTTGCCCTGGAACGGCACGTTGTTCACCACCACGGTGACTGGTTGGCCTTCCACCTCGACCTGGTTGACCTGCCGAGCGTCGACCCAGCCTTCGACCCAGAGCTTGTCCATGCGAACCAGCCGCAGGATCGGCTCGCCCGCCTGGACCCATTCGGCCACTTCGCGGTAGCGATCGACGATGACGCCCTCGAAGGGAGCGATGATCTGCCGTCGGCGGACATCTTCTTGTGCAGCCTCGAGTTCTGCCTTCTGGACGTCGATCTGGACCTTGGCGATTCCCAGTTCGTGCTCCGCTTGTTCCTTGCCGAGCACCGCCTGGCGGTATTGCAGCCAGAGCCGCTGCTGGTCGGAGAGGGGCACGGTATTGGGGTGTTTACGGTTGGTTTCCTTAGCGCGTTCGACCTCGGCGCTGGCGACCTGCGCCGCGGCGTCGGAGTAGCGGACGTTGATGTCGTTGTTGGCTTCCTTCTCGGCGACGTTCAACTTGTACACCGCCACCTTCTCGCGCGTGCGGGCGAGCGTGTCGTCGACGCGGGCCAAAAGGTCGTCCTTGGCAACGTGGTCTCCCTCCTCAACCTTGATTTCGGTGATCGTGCCCGGCTCCTGCGAGGAAAGCGGCACGTCGTTGATCAGGGTGACCAGGCAGCGGTCGATCTGAGCCTGGCTGCCGGCGATCGTGGTGTTTCCTATCACCGCGGGCGATCCAGGCATCGCACCGAACGGAGCGATCGAGGGAGCGGGGGAGGCTGGTGCGGAATACGGCGGCACGTTGCCCTGGGGCACCGGCGGTGTCGCTTCCGCCGCGCGATCCGCGGGTGTCGACGGGGCGCCCGATGTCGCGGCCGGGACCTGAGACCTGGTAAGCTGGACCTTGGGGGCGCCGACCACGGCACCGGTTGCCAGTGCGGCGGCCACGAGCATGACAGCAGATCGCATGGAAAGGAGATTCCTTCGAGAACAGGGCCCCTACTTGGCCGGATCGTGCCTGGTTTGATACGCAGTTCAGGTATGTTCGGGTTTGACGGAGCCCGCCGGACGGTTTTAGAAGAACCGGAACAGGATGCGAGATTGGACGAACGCGATGGCGTCGTGGAACCAGACGTATCCGATCGCGCGGCGGCCGCAGTAGATCTTCGCAGTGGCCGATGCACCTGGCCGCAGTTCGGGTAGATTTTGGATCAGTTCTTCTTTATCGACGGCGACCTTCACCCGGACCGAGTTGCCATCTTCGCCATGAACTTCGGCTGCGAGGTCTACCTCGGTCATGGTGCCGCGGCGTTTGGTACCGGGGTCGTTTTTGAGGATGAACTCGACGGGCAACGCCCCCTTGTATTCTTCCAATTGCTGTTCGGCCGCGCGGACAAAGCCGATGTGGTGGTCTGGGACCAGGACTTCGAGTCGCCAGGGACCGTCCCAGTCGGCGACCCGCATCATCTTCACGCCGCGTTGCACCGGCCGGCGGATGAGGAGGTTGTAGACATCGGCGGTAACCACCTGGCCGCGGATCGGGCTGACGATATTGAGAAGCCGCTGTTTGTCGGTCAAGAGCGCGAGTTGGGCCCGCGCATTGACCAGCTTCTCCTGTTCCTCGGTATATTGGCCCTGGAGGCTGGCGGCTTCGGCCTTGTTGCCCCCGACCAGTTGCAGCGTGCGGAAGATCCGGTCGATGGCCTGCGAGGCCACCGCCTCCTGCCCGCGGGCCTCCTGGATCTGGATTTCCAGCTCGTTATCTTCCAGCCGGACGAGCGTCTGGCCCGGTTCGACGAGTTGGCCGTGAATGACGGGCACTTCCACTACCCGGCCGTCGACCTCGGCATAGACGTCGCGCCGGTCGACCGGTTCGAGCGTTCCCTTGGCTTCGATTTCGAAGTCGGCAGGCCACAGAGCCAGGAAGAGGATGGCGATGACAACGAGGATGGAGGCGATGGTGGTTTTGGGAAGCCGGGAGCCCTGGATCAGCCATTTCGACTTGCCCAGTGTTCTCCAGACCGGCATGAGGAACAGGTTGTGATGCTCCAGCGCGTTGGCCAGCGCGGTGGCGCTGTGCAGAGCGACCACATCGACCCGTTGGCGCATTTTGGCCGGAACGCGGCTGTCTTCAATCAACTCGACAATCAGCGCCCCGATCGGCCCTTGGCTGGCCAACTCGGCTTTTTCGGTGGGGTCGTCAGTTTCTTCCTTGGGCGGCCGGGCCAAGGGGAGGACAGCCACGGTCTTGGAATGCGATTCGTCGACGTATTCCTGGACGGCCTCCTCCACCTGAGGTGCCATGTTGGTTGTGTCGCCGGTATACCAGACCGGTTCGCCCGCGGAGACGACGGCGGTGGCGAGATTATTCAGCAGGCGGACCGTGTTCGACCGCTTGTCGAACAGATCCTGGCCGCTCACGGCTTCGACCGTGCATTTGCGCCCCTTGCGGACGGCGATGCTCACGCGATCGCACTCAATGAGCCGGCGGCCCTCGTTGGCGATCGTATAGGCCGTTTCGCGCGGATCGAGGCTGGCATGAATCCGCCGGGCAAAGTCCTCCAGTTGCGTCCAGAGCACCTGTCGGTCGGAGAAGTGGCGCAACTGGCGGCTCTTGAAGTAGTCGCCCGCCAGCTCGCACATCTGGATGAGGAATCGCAGGTAGCCGCGCTGGGTCGCCGTGCGGGTCTCGGGGCGCTGGAAGACCTCGACCACGCCGACCACTTCCAGGTCGGTCTTCACGGGGCCGAGCACGAGGAGAAAATCAGTGGGGTTGCCGGCCTCGGAGTCGTCGCCCGCCCCGGAGTTCGGCGGCACGAGCAGCGGCTCACCGCTGGTGAAGACCTTGTGAACCAACCGTCCGTGGCGGACCTGCTCCTCGGGCTTGTCGCGGAGCTTCGTTTCCTGAATGTTGATCTGGTAGCCGAGTGACAGGCGGCCCTCATCTCCGACGGTCCAAACCGCACCACCGATGGCGGCCAGGGCGGAGACCACGCGCGGCAGAAATTCGGCGTGAAACTCTTCGGGTGGGATCTCCGACTTGGAGAGCTGTGCGATTTCGTTGACCAGCGTGCGGATCTGCTGCTTGGTCTGTTCGATCAGTTCGGGATCGAGAGATTGTTCGGTGCTCATGCCGTTTCCGTAAGGCGAAGCTCTGCCGCAGGAGGAGAAAAGCGAGGCGACCGCGGTCCGGCGCCGACGGCACCGGCCTCTTCTTACCCCGTTTGGCCAGTATGTTCAAGGGTAGCTTAGACTTATCGCCATGAGTCGGCGTCGTGCCTTGCCCAGTCGGCACAATCACTACAATCGACCCGCTCGGACCCGCGGCGTGAATCAGACCGCCGTATTGAACACGCAGCACACTGGGGAATTGTTCGACCTGTCCGCCGATTCAGGCAATCTCGTTCCACCCCCAAAGTGCGGATTCGGCGTCCGTATTTCTCCGCAATGCGTCCAGCGATCGGGTCGACTCCACTCTGTTGCGGCGTTTCGAACCGTCAATTCCAGCGCGTCATACGAGCCCCCACCGCTTACGGAAGAACCACTCGATGCTCAGCAGGGCCACGAAGGCGAAGAAGAACGGCCAAGTGTCCCATAGGCTTCTCTTGGTCTCGGTTTGAATCTCCAGCATTTCGGTCTGTTGGCTAAGACGTTCTATTAATCCCGGCAGTTCCTCCGGAGCCATGGATTTTCCGCCGGTCGTCTCCGCGAGGTTGTCGAGCACGGTGGCATCGGCGGCGGCGTTGTCGAGTTCCAGATCCTGGTCCGAGACAAGGAATCGCGTGCGTGCCGTGCCCAGCGCGGTCTGCCCCTTCGTCGCGGTCACCCGGATCGTGTAATCCCCTGGCTCAAGCGTTTCAAGATACGATCCGGCCATCTGCTCCTGTCCCTGGACCAGCGGCAGGGGTTCAGTGGCTCCGTCTGGACGCACGACCTCGGCGGTGAAGGCGGCGTCTTTGACCGGCTGGTTCTGGGCATCTTGGGCGCCGGCGGTAAACTCAACCCGTTGTCCGGGGGAGAACCGCCGCTGGCGGAGCTTGATCCAGACAGTGCCTTCGAGCGACTCGTCCTTGCGAGCCAGCCAGAGGATGATCTGTCTCCAGAAGCGTTTGTGGGCTTCTTCAAACCCCAGCATCTGCCATCGCCAGGTCGAATCGCCGGCAAACGCCAGCACCCGGCCGGCGCCATAAGTCTGCGAGACGAGCAGGGGGCGGTTGGGACCAGCCTCGGCGAGGACCACGCCAGCCGGCTTGATGGCATGGAATCGATTGGCACCTTCCAAGGCGGGCAACTGTGCCCACGCGGTCTGATTCTCCTGAGAATTGCCGGCGAGCATCATCGCAAAGTGGCCTACGCCTTGCGGTGAGGGCCGCATTTTGAGTTCTCCCTGCCAGTGGCGATCTCCGCGTTCCTGGCCATCGAGCGGTTGCCGCTCGTTGGATTGCATTTCAACCGGCAGCAAATTCGCCAGGGGCGTGCCGGCGTAGCCGCCGGGACCGAAACTGTGGTAGCCCCCCAGCATGATCAGGCCGGCACCGCGATTGACCGCTTCGGCCAATGCGCCCATTTCCTCCGGGGTGAAGACGCTGGAATCGATGTCGCCCAGCACGTAGACGGTGTATTTCCCCGGCTCGAATCGCTGGGGAAGATCGGCCGGCTTTGTCTCCTTATGGCGGGGGTTGATGAAGAAGTAGTCCACGTCGATATCGGGCGAGGCGTCGAGCGCCCGGCGGAGGTAACCGATTTCCTGCCGATAGGCCCCTTCAAGGTAGAGGACGTTGAGCCCGCCCGCCAGCACGTCGACGAACGTGCTCAACTGGTTGTTGGTCGCCACCAGTTCCCCCGATTGGGCGACCGCTTCGAGCGTCACCTTGAATTCGCCCGTAGTTTCGGGAACATAAGCGAAATCGATGGGGATGATCTGTCCGTCACTGGTGGCGCTGACGTTCTTCTGATCGACGACCTCCATCTTGCCCGGCGAGGTTTCGAACAGCAGCCGCACCGAGAGGGGGCGATTGACATACCCGTCGACGCGGAGCTGACCGGTGATGGGCAGTTGATTCTTGACAAAGACCCGTTGCGCGTCGGCGAGATCCTTCACCGCGATGTCTCGGGCCTGTCCCAGCCCCTGTGATTTGCCGAAGCGGAAGGCATAAAGCGGGAGTCCGAGCGGCCTGAGGCGGCTGGCAGCCACTTGGGGAAGCATGTCGCGAGGCGGATAGGCCCGCTGCGCCCCATCGCTGAGCAGCAGCACTCCCAGTAGCCGCTTGCCCGCCTCCTGCTGAAGGACGTCGTCGAGCACGGAGCCGATCGCGGTCTGCCGGCCTTCGGGCTTTTCGTCCAGCTTCAGTTGGCCAGCCTTTACTTCGACGGGTTCGGCTGTGGCATCGAAGGCATAGGCCTTGATTTCGAAGTCCTTGTCCAGATTGACCAGTGCCTCACGGGCATCGTCGAGCGCACGAAGCTGCGCCTCCCAACGCGTGCGGCCGTCGACTTCGTCGGGGACGGTCATGCTCCGCGACCGATCGACAAGAATCACCAGCGTGGCTGGCTGCCTGGTGGTCTTTGTATAGACGAGCGTCGGCCGCAACATGGCCGCGATCACCAGCAGAATGACCGCCAGGCGGATGGCCACCAGCAACCGCCGCCGCCGGGGGTTGAGCCGCGCGTCGCGCACCGGCCCCACGAAAAGCAACGCCAGCAGGACCGCCGCTGCCAGAGCGACGAGCAGATAGTTGTCGCCGCCGATGGGATAAAGGGTGAAATGCGACACGGGAGGTGAGAGACGGCGCAGGTTCAGGTGGTTTGTGTTTGCTCGCTTCGGTAGAAACGATTGGAGACGACGTATTCGGCAGCCAGTACGAGTGCCAGGACCAGGATGGCCAGCGGAAACAGATCGCGGCCGACACGGCCGGTGGCGACATTGATTTCCAACTGGCTGTGATCGCGGGCGATGCGATAGGGCAAGTCGCCGAACAAGCGGTCAAGGTCGTCCTGGGACACCCGAGTGAGATCGGTCTCGCCGGAGGCCAGATTGACGCTGAATCCGCGGTCCACACCGGCCGCTCCGCCGGCTCCCACACGGAAGTTGCCCAGGTGGTCGGTCGATGTGACGACCAGTTGATGCTGCTTCAAGTCGGGCGTCAAGCGGTCTTCCGGCGCATCGGGATCGTCGAGCGCCGTGAGGATGTAGGAGCGGTATTCGAGCCTCGGATCGAGCGCGAGGACTACCGACTGCCCGGCCATGTAGTTGAACTGCTGTTCGCCCGCACCGACCAGGTAGGAGGCCATGCCATTGACCAGGACCACGAACGGCCAGAGATCCCCGACCGGCAGCAAGTTCCAGGGGCGGCTGCTGTCCTGTAGCGATACGGGGGTGGTCATCATGAGAACGCGGCCCTTACGGACCGGGCGCTCGAGGATTGCCGGCTGGCCGTCGGCGTAGGGCAGTATCACGTGCACGCCGCTGGCGCCCGCCTTCACCTGCCAATAGCGAAAGACGGGAGAGGCATCCCAAGGAACCGTACCCTCCATCCCGCGGAATGCGGCGAGGACGGGGTGCTGTAGATCGCGAGGACTGAGCGCGACTCCATCGGGTGCGCGGGCCTGACGGACCAGCCGTGCCGGCAGCAACTGCTGGGCGACGGCGCTATTGAACGACTCGAGCGGCCGCGCTCGGTCGCCGAGGAATACCGCCACGCCATGGCCTTCGGCCGCGTAGTTGACGAGTTTCTGCCAGACCGATGCGTCGAGGCCGGCCGGATCGAGCAGGCATACGGCGGCAAAGGAATCGAGCGCCTGTGCCGCGAGCCGATCCAGCCCGATCACCTGGCATTCGAAACGGGCGATACCAGCCTGGCGGAACTCGCGAGGCGCGAGCGCCTCGGAGAGGAATAGCGCGTTCTGGTCGGCCGGCGCCTGGGCGGCCAGCAAGATTCTCCACGGCGGCTTGACCTCGACCGTGAAAAAGCGGCGGTCGTTGGCCGCCAATCCGTCTTCCCCGACGAGTCGCACGTAACCCTGCCGCGTCCCTTTCTCCAGGTTCCGCAGTTCAAAAGCCACCTCCTGCGACTGACCGGCGTCGACCGCCACGGACCGCTCGCCCGCTTTCTGCGGTTGGCGCTGGTCATCGAGCAGGTACAGTTCGATGCTGCGGCGACCCGTGCCGCCGGTCTGCATTACCGCGGTGCGGAGCCCGAGCGGACTGCGGTTGGAGAGGACCTGCGCATCGAGCTGCAGCTCACCCAACGCCGTATCGACCGGGTCGGCGACACCGACATCAATCAGATAAACGCCGATGTCTTTCGCTTTGGCGATCCGCTCCTCGAGCCGGCTGGCGGCATCGCTCGGCCAAGCGGCCCGGGTGAGATCGGTGAACACGTAGACTTCGCGACGATCGAGCGTGCTTTCAGCCAGCAGCGCCAGCGCCCCGTCGAGCACGTCGATCAGCGACTGCGACTGCGCGGCGGTTTCGAGCCGCTCGATGCGGTGTTTCGCGGCGCCACGGTCGACCTGAAAGGTGGCCGACGACTTCCGCGCGTCGAGCACGGCCACCTGGCTCTCCGGCGGCAACTGGGCGAGCAGCTTGAGCCCCATTTCGCGGGCCACCTCGAGCCGTGTGCGGTTCTGATGGCGGTACTCCATCCGCATCGACGTATCGAAAACGAGCGCGGCGGCCACCGGGCCGGCCTGCGAGCCAAACGCCGCTCCGGAGAACTTGATGCTGGGCCGCGCCAGCGCGAAGGCCAACAATGCCAGCGCCGCCATGCGAAGGAGCAATAGCAGCAGGTGCCTCAGCCGCAGTCGGCGCTGGTTGACTTCGTGACGCTTGCGCACGAACCGCAACGCCGGAAACTCGAAATGCCGCGGCTTCTGGCGCATGATCAAGTGCAGCACAATAGGTACTGCCACCAACGCGGCGCCGGCCAGAAACAGCGGGTTGACGAAACTCATAGGCGCGGTAGTTGTAGGATAACCATCGGAGGTCGGCTTATGCCCGGATGCTCCTCAATAGCGGGCGCGGCGGCTGACCAGGTATTCGGTCAGCGCGCGATCGAACTGCATGCTCGTGTCGAGCGGCACGTAGTCTATGCCCGCTTGGGAGCATTCGCGGCGGAAATGCTCGCGGAAGGACTCGACCTCGCGGAGATAATCACGGCGGAAATTCGTGGCGTCTAGTTGGAGCTTGTCTTCCGTTTCCGGATCTTCGAGTTCGACCATGCCGTCGAACGGAAAGCGGACTTCGGCCTCGTCCAGAATGTGGAACACGATCACGTCGTGGCCGCCATGACGCAACCGGTGCAGGGCCTGCATGGTCGGCTCCACTTCGCCCAGAAGGTCCGAGAAGACCATCACCAGGCTCGCATGGCGGAGCATCGCGGAGATCTGCACGAGACTGCGGGCAATGTCGGTCTTGCCCTCCGGGCGGATGCGGGCCAGCAGCGAGAGCACATCGGCGAGGTGGCCGCGGCGCGACTTGGGGGCCAGGCTGTTGCGGATCTTCTCGTCGAAGGTGAGCAGTCCCACGGGGTCCTGCTGGTGGATCATCAGGTAACAGAGCGCGGCGGCCAGGCAGATCGCGTAGTCGAATTTCGTCATCTCCTGGCGGTAGGTGTAGCCCATGGAGCGGCTCAGGTCCATGGCCAGGTAGCCGGTGATATTCGTCTCGGCTTCGAACTTCTTGACGTAGTATTTGTCGGTCTTGGCGTAGATCAGCCAGTCGATGTCTTTGGGGTCGTCGCCCGGGGTGTACTTGCGATGCTCGCTGAATTCGACTGAGAAACCGTGAAACGGGCTGGCGTGCAGGCCGTGCAGGAAGCCGCGGACGATGAACTGGGCGCGAAGATCGAGCCGCTTGATCTGGCGGACGACTTCGGGCTTGAGGTATCGTTCGACGGAGGGCATTCTCTCATCACGTCCCAACGAGGAGGTACTGCTCTTGGAGAAACTCGGGAGAAATGCCCCTTTCTCTGGGCAGGTAGATGGCGACATCGAAGCCGATCTCATGGAGATAGCGACACATCAGCGGGCCGACATCGCGCCAATCCAAGTTCCCAAGCCCGCACCCAAGCGCGGGAATCGCCAGCGACCGGATCCCTTCCCCTGCTGCGCTCGCCCGCACCCAGCTCAAACCGGCCTCGATGTCCTCCAATCTTGAATTCTCTCTCCATTTCCGCTTGGTCGCGAACAGCAAGAACCACTTGACCGCGTTCGGGGTGTCGAGCGGGCTATCCAGATCCGCAAGCTCCTCATCGAGAGACACCTCTCGTTTGTACAAGAAAGGTCGATCGGCTCGAAGTTGCCGTGCGCGACAAGCGTCCTGGTAGCTCACGTAAACATCCGGGAACTGATATTTTGCTCGGGAAGCCAGACCTTTCCCCATAATGCCCTGCAAATTGACGCTTATTGTCAGGGTCTGCAAGTGGGAGAAGAACATGTCGCCTTCAATGAGAGAAATGTTCTGCCCAATCCGCCTGCGCGACCACGGTTGAAAGAACATGCGCGGTTCAGGAATGACGTTCACGCGAGCGTTGCGCAATTCGCGTTCTAACTTCTCCTTCACTTGTGTGCTGGGCACGCAGATAGCCTCGATGTAGTCGGGCTCCACTTTCCCGGGAACGAGGCATTCCGCCATGATGCGGCGTTTCGAGCCATCCTCCTGTTTCCACCATTCATTTTGAATGGTCTTCCAATTAGATGAAACGGCCTTCATTCCCTCGGCGTAATTGAAGAACTGAGTCGGCGTATTGGCGGCGTTTCCGTCCGTGATGACTACTCCCTGGGCCCGCATTACGGCGGGGCGAATGGCAACAACTGCCAAATCATCCTTGCTCTTCTCGTGGATGATGCGATACATCATCGGATTGCGCGGCTGAAAATAGAGGTTGGCGTATTCCCATAGGCTCCGTCCTTCGGGCGTCGATTTCGCCTTCCGCCGACTGACGATAGCAGCGTCGTAGATCGGAGTGAACGGCACTCGCTGTCGTTCCACTTCGCCATGCGACAGAAGTCCTCTTCCAACGATCGACGGCACGTTGTCGATGTGCGTTATGTAGTACAAGTACCTGATATCGGTCGCTTTCATGGTGTCGCCGCCTCATACGGATTCGCCCGCAAAGTGACTGCTGTCGATCACACCCTCGATATCTGCGGATGGCCGCGATCCTGTCTCAGCCAGCTTGTGACCGGAGCACGAGGGCGGCCGAAGCCGGCCGAGCGAACCGCTGGCTGTCATACGTCGGCATCGCCACGCTCCTCGATGACCTCCATGGTCTTCACGAAGTACTTCGCGTCTTCCGGATTCGCCAGCCGGGGGCTGTAGATGTGAGCTACCGTGCCGGGCATCGGATCGGGGATGAGTATGTAGACCTTCGTGTTGTCGGGAAGCTGCACATCGGCCGGCAAACGGACCGAGCCTTTTTCGACCACGCCTTCATACGCCACGGGGTTCATCGCTACTGCTCCAACTTGGGGATCACCGGCGGGGGCGTCTCGCGGACGAGCCGCTGGATGATGTCCTCATTGCTCATCCCTTCCGCCTGGGCCTGGAAGTTCGTGCTGATGCGGTGCCGGAGGACCGGGACGGCGATCTTCTGAACATCGTCGATGGCTACGGAAAAGCGGCCGTCCATTGCGGCCAGTGCCTTGCCCCCCTGGATCAGGAACTGCCCGGCTCGCGGTCCCGCTCCCCAATCGACCAGTTCGCGGACGAAGGGCGGTGCCGAAACGTCTTTGGGGCGCGTGGCGCGGACCAGCCGGGCCACGTACTGCACGATGTACTGGCTCACCGCCACCGAGCCCACCAGCTTGTGCAGATTCAAGATCGCCCGACCGGTGAGGACTTTTCGGACTTCGACTTTCTCGTTCCGGGTAGTTACGGCAAGGATCCGCTCTTCCTCTTCGGCGGTCGGATAATCGACCTTGATGTTGAACATGAACCGGTCGAGCTGCGCCTCGGGCAGCGGGTAGGTGCCCTCCTGCTCGATGGGGTTCTGGGTAGCAATGGTAAAGAAGGGTTCCGGCAGCGAATAGGTCTGTTGTCCAACCGACACTTCCCGCTCCTGCATCGCCTGAAGCAAGGCCGCCTGCGTTTTCGGCGGCGTGCGGTTGATTTCGTCGGCCAGCAGAATGTTGGTGAAGATCGGCCCCTCGACAAAGCGGAAGTTCCGCCGCCCCGTTTCGTCCTCCTCGAGGATATTCGTGCCCGTAATGTCGGAGGGCATCAGGTCGGGCGTGAACTGGATGCGTTTGAACTGGACATCAAGAATTCGGGCGAGCGTGCTCACCATAAGCGTCTTCGCCAGCCCGGGCACTCCTTCCAGAAGGCAGTGTCCGCGGGTGAAGATGGCGGCGAATAGCTGTTCGATGACTTCCGACTGGCCGACGATGACTTTTTGGAGTTCCTCCTGCATAATCCGCCGGTGCTGGCTGAATTCCTGCAGGACGTCTCCCAGGCTGCGGGGCTTATTGGCGGTACTCAAGGGTGCTTCCTGATCCGGTTTAGGGGCGATTGATGGACGGTGCGGTCCATCGTCCGCACCCGGCGGTGTTTCGGGCGTCAACCGCGGCCCGTTCTCAATTATTGCACCGGTTCCTGCCGGTGCGTACACTGGACGAGGCGGCATCGCACCACTGAACCGGGGGGCGGCGTCCGCACTTGTCCATTATTCGGTTTCGCGAGGGCAACGCAACTCGGCGGCCCATTTGGCTGCCGAGCAGTAGGACTCCCTTTGCAGGCCTCTAATATATCCTTCTCTGGCGGCAGATCTGAGGAGGGCCAATCCGTGTGGCGGCCGGTAGTCTGGGGCGCGGTGCTGGCGTGGGTCTCGATGGCGCAAACCGGCGCGGCTCAAGAGACTCCAGACATTACGGCTGCCGACGTTCAGCGGGCGATCGACGAGGGTGTCGAGTACCTCAAGAGTCAGCAGCGTCCCGACGGTTCCTGGCCTGGTTACGAGAATTATGCCGGTGGAACCACCTCGCTGGCCGCACTTGCGCTCGTGAATTGTGGCGTCGATCCGGCTGATGAGAGCGTGGCGCGAGCGCTGGCCCGGCTTCGCCAGATTCCGCCCCAGCACACCTATTCGACGGCCTTGCAGACAATGGTCTTCGCCACGGCCGAACCGGATCGCGACGGGTCACTCCTGGAGCGCAACGTCCGCTGGCTCGAACAATCGCAAGCCGGATGGGGCCCGGCCGCCGGCGGCTGGTCCTATCGCTTCACGCCAGGTGGCCGAGTGATGGTCACCGACAATTCCAACTCGCAGTTCGCCTTGCTCGCGCTCTATGAGGCGGAACGGGCGGGGGTGCGGATCGAGATCGACACCTTGCGGCGTGCCAAGACCTACTGGGCGAGGTGCCAGAACAGCGACGGCTCGTGGTCCTACCAGGGGCGAGGTGCCGGCAGCGGCAGCATGACCTGTGCCGGGATTGCTTCGGTGATCATCGCCGACGACATGATCGGCAGACTCGACGCCAGCGTTGAACGCGGCCGGATTCGCTGCTGCGGCCAGAATGTCTCCAGTGAGGAGGATCCGGTCGAGCGGGCGCTTGCGTGGCTTGCCGAAAACTTCAGCGTGGCGCGCAATCCTCTGGCCCGCGGAGGGGCCGGTTCCTGGCACCTGTACTACCTGTACGGAATGGAGCGGGCGGGACGGCTGGTCTCCCAGCGGTTCATCGGTGAGCACGACTGGTACCGCGAAGGGGCTGCCCAACTGCTCAAGATGCGCGGCGCCAGCGGCGGCTGGGGCGACTCGATCGACACGAGTTTTGCGCTGCTTTTTCTTTCCAAAGGGCGGTGGCCGGTGGTCGTGGGGAAGCTGCGCCACGGCGAGCCGGCGAACTGGAACCGGCACCGCCACGATATCCACAACCTCACGCGGCACGTGGAACAGCGGTGGCGGCGGAACCTCACCTGGCAGGTGATCGACCTTGATCGGGCAAGCGTCGAGGATCTCCGCGAGGCCCCGGTTCTCTACTATTGTGGCGAAGAGAGTCCATTGCGCCGGCCAGCCGCCGAGCAGCAGGTTTTGGCCCAGAAACTCCGCGATTATGTCGACCGGGGCGGGTTCATCTTTGCCGAATCCTATTGCGGCAGCGACGGTTTCGACCAGGGGTTCCGGGCACTGATGAAACTCGTTTTTCCCGAGCCCGAGTACACGCTGCAAGTGCTTCCTCCAGAGCATCCGATCTGGCGAGCCGAGCAGGTGATCGCTGCCGAACAGTTGCGGACGTTGATGGGAATCGAGTACGGCTGCCGCACGAGCGTCGTTTATGTTCCCAAGGAGCGAACGGGAAAGCCATCGCTGTCGTGTCTCTGGGAATTGGCTCGCGGTGGGCGCGACCAGCAATACGCACAGGGCATACAGCAGCAGATCGACGCCGGATTGGCGATCGGTGCCAACGTGATCGCCTACGCCACGAATCGAGAGCTGGATTTCAAGGACGCGGCAATACATCGGCCAGAGGAGGCACGCACCGGTGAGGCGGCGCGGCGATCGATTCGCATCGCCAGTCTCCGGCATCCAGGCGGCTGTACCGCGGCTCCGCGTGCGCTGGGCAATCTGCTGCGAAGCGCCATCGATCAGCTCGGAATTCGCGCCAGCACGGAGCAGCAGGAACTTGATATCACCGACCCCGCGCTCTTCGAGTATCACCTCGTGTTCATGCACGGGCGCAATTCGTTCCACCTCACCGATGTAGAGCGTGCGCGACTGCGGACTTATGTCGAACGCGGTGGCATGCTGTTGGCCAACTCGCTTTGTTCCAGTCCCACGTTCAGCGAGTCTTTCCGCCGAGAAATGGGCGAGATTTTCGCCGATCGGCCGCTGGAGCGGATTTCCGCGACGGATGCCCTGCTGACGACTGCCTACGGGGGGTACGATCTGTCGCGAGTCGTCCGGCGCGTGGCGCGATCTCCCGAAGCGGTTGAGACACTCCGCCCGGGACCGGCAGAACTGGAGGG
>JAXGPP010000003.1:0-539590 GCA_040766885.1 Thermoguttaceae bacterium
GCGTACAGCCCGACATGCTCCCCGTGGCGTCGAGACTCGACTGAAGTAGTTGAGTGTTTGTGTGTCGGCAGGGGCAGACTCCAAGAGTCGTCTGGCCCCGACTCGATCCGGGCGACTTACTCGCAGTGGGCAAGTATAATCGTAGCCGTACCGTGCGGCGCGATTCCTTGGCGTGCGCCAGGGGCCGAATGGCTACGGGGAAACAGCACTGCTTCCAAGGTCAACCCACAAAGAGGAGAAGAACGAACATGGCCCGTAGTTGCAATGTCACCCGAACCATTCGTGCCGCTGTCACGTTGTGCCTTTTGGCCGGCTCACACCTGTCTCTGGCCGCCGACAAGGCTGAAGAAGGCTTCGTCAGCCTTTTCGATGGCAAGACCCTCGATGGCTGGCATCTAATGAACGGCGCCAAGTTTGTGGTAGAGGATGGCGTCATCAAGCACAATGAGGGGCGCGGTTGGCTCCGCAGCGACAAGGAATATGCCGATTTCATTGTTCGCCTGGAATTCCGCTTCTTGGAACCTAAACAGGACGGCGGCGTCTTTCTGCGGTCCGTCGAGGAGGGCAAGGATTGGCCGAATCAGAAGTACGAGGTGCAGGTTGAGAATACTCACCGCATGGCGATAATCTTCGGCGCTGAACATGATCTCAACGTGGAACTAGTGCAGAAGGTGCTCAAGCCGGACGGCGAGTGGAACGAATATGACATCAAGATCGTCGGATCAAGAATTGAAGTTCGCTTGAACGACGAGTTGGTGACCACCTCCGACTCCGCGACCACGCTGAAGCGGGGCTATCTCGGCCTGCAAGGCGAAGACGGAGCCCACGAATACCGCAATATCCGAATCAAAGATCTCAGCAAGTAGCGTCGCTGCCACGCGACTGGCCGGAGTGGATGAACCGGCCGCCAACCGAGGCCGAAATGGAGGCCACTGGGCGGAGCGTGGCGCGGGGCCAACCCTATGGCGACGAGCCCTGGGTCCGGCAGACGGCCGGGCAGTTGGGCCTGGAATCGACGTTACGGCCCCGCGGCAGGCCCTGTAAAGCCGCGTCCTGACGACCTCCGCCAGGAGAAATGAGACCGCCCCCGTTCAATTGCCCTCACACCGTGAGAAACCGTTTCGGAATGGCGGACTCATCGGTCCAGGCCTCGGCACGGGCAGCGTCCTGCAACTCCGAAAAGTACTGGCATAGCGACTGGAGAAGCGCGGGATCAGCGGCAATAGCAGCAGTTGCCGCCTCGGCAGCAGCGGTCGCATCCTTGACTCGCCCCTGGCAGCACGCCGATTCCGCCGCGGCCGCGGCCTGAGCAGCGGCCGTGAAGACCGCACTGGCTGGTGGGCTCTGCTTCCTCACCGACTTGGACGCCTTCGAACAAGCAACGGATGCCGCATGCAACTGGATGACGACCTTGTCGGGTGCCCACTCCGGTGCTTCGCTGGCAACCTCCTCGGCAAGCCGGATGGCACGCTCGACCGCCTCCACTTGACGGGTCCCAGCATTCGGCAGGTGAACGATCAGCAACGGCTGAACCAACCGCGCGCATCTCACGGCGAAGGCGACTCTCGCCCAGCGAGGCAATTCGAGGAGATCGTCACGCGTCGGGAGTTGTGTGCGGCGCATCCCGTGACATGGCTTTGCGGCCGAACGACCACTCGCAGCGACCGCCGCCCGAAACGCTCGGTCGGCAGCAACAATCGCTGACAAATCATTCTACGCATAACCATGAACTGGCGTGCCGCTCCTGGCAACCTGGTCCATCTCGTCCTGAATCTCGCCCGCTCTGCAGGTGCCACAGCAACTGAAATCCTGACGACAGACAGTGCTATTCCTTCGCGGCCTGGCGCGTGACAATGGGCACGTACCCGACCTCGAGGCGTTTCGGCGGAGTGACGAGCACCGCCGGGTCGAGGTCGGCCAGTTTGCCGACGGTCGGGGGCGGCAGGTAGTCGCGGTCTTTGGTCCAGTTCTTGTGCAGCAACTCGACGCGCTTCTGGAGAGCCTCCCGCTCGGCGGCGGTCAGATCGGCGTTCATGAGCGCCGGTTGGTCGGCGAAGCGATACCAGTAATACGTCACGACGCTGCCGTCGCCCAACTTCGCCTCGAACGGCCCGGCCGCCGGACCCGGCTTCTTCCAGCAACTCTCTGCCTCGCCCGGGGTCACATACGGCTGCGGCCGGGCGGTGCGATTCTGCGGGAACTCCACCTTCGCCAGCGCCGTCTCGGCCGGCACGTCCTTCGCGCTTACCACGACCCACCGCGCTGTTCCCTTCCCATTCTTCTCCAAGCGGTAGTACGCAGGCAGCGTGACGACCGCCCCGTCGTGGGACACCGCCTCCTTCGCCCACTTGTAGCCATAGGTGAAGTCGTCGAGGGCGGTGGGGGTGGCGAACGAACTCCAAGCCATCGGCACCTTCTTCTCTCGCGGTGTGCTCGGCGGGTAGATCTGCCACGTCGCCCCGCCGCCGCCCTGAAACCTGTGAACGGCGGAAGCCTTCGGGTCGATGACACCACTGACTGGCTGGCCGCCGTCGAACCACGCCTTCACACCGTCCCAGAGTGCGGCTTTGCTGTACGCGGTGATGCGGTGAATGAGCGGGGCACCACCGTCGACCTTGGCGGGGAATTGCGTGGGGGCGATGCGGGCGTAGGTGGCGCCCATGGAATCGGTGGCAGTGTGCGCGGGGACGTGCTGTGTCTCCATCTGCACGGCCTTGTTCGGCTCGGATGGACGGGTGTCAAGAAACTTCCCGGCGAGGTCGGGCCGATCGAGGGTGGGCTTGCTCCAGAAGTACGGCAGGAAGAACGTGACCGGCCCCTTGAAGTTGCCGGTGTTCAGGAACAGCGTCCAGCAGTGGTCACCGGTCGGCACGTCCTTGCCGGCGGTGGTCTTCTTGGCTGACGTCAGCGGCAGCGGCAGGTAGCCGTAGCCGAACAGTTCGCCGTTGGCGCCCTGCTTCAGGTTCAGGCCGTCCGGCGGCCAGAGCACCCACGGGCTGAGCTGGGCGATGGCGTAGTGTCCCGCCGGGTTCTCCCAGTCACGGCCCTTTCCGGCACCGGGACCGTTGGCCCACTCGACGAAGTTGAGAGCCACCCCGCCCATGATGAACTTCGGCGTCTCGGTGGCGAAGCGGGTGTCGCGCCACCAGCCGAGGCCGCCTTCTATGTCCGAGTACGCCTTCTCCGGCTTCGACCCGTCGTGCTGGGCGAACATCCACGTGCCGAAGAGCCCGCTCTGGAACTCTTGGCCGGGGTAATTCTTCAGCAGGGGCCATGCGGCCACGTACATGGAGAATCCGCCGTTGTACTGCTTGTCGACGCGCTCATGCGGCACGAGCAGGTATCCGGCCATCTCGGCCTTTTGTGGCGGGGTGTCTTGTGCGTCGAGCGGGGCCGCACAACAGAGACTCAGCGCGGCGTGACACAGCGCGACGGGACCGAATCGGTTCAGCATCTCACGCCCTCCAAATGATGAACAGCGGGCGATCACCCGGCCGGTTTCTTCCCCGCGGAGCTTCGCCACCGCCTGGCCTATCGCCTCGCCGATCCGTTAGTATGTCTCCGCGTTCCTGCCTGGCGAACCCAAACGACAGGACAGACCAGAAAACAGCCAGTCCGATCGCCGAAAGCGATGCCATGAGAATCTCCGCCGCCGAACGTCAGCCTTCACCGGCGGCTGAACCGCGGAGCGGGCAGCCGTATGGTGCGAAGCCTGGTTGGGTGCCTTCATCGCTTGATGGTCTGTCTCCGGGTTCGGCTCATGTTCTCGGCGTGTCCTTCGATTCCGCAGCTCCGGATCTGCTGGATACATGCCGCACGATCGGATCGAAAGACGAGGGAAAACACCTTTGCAATCACATTATTGAAAAAGACGCACGGGCGGGAAAGCCGCCGGCGGAGCGGCGGCCTACTTTGGCTTGCCGGCAGGGGCGGGTCAGTCTGTGGGGACGACCCATACTCGTTCGATGGCGTCGCTCAGCGTGGCGCAGTCGCGGGGTACTTCGATGTAGACGACCAGGGTCGTCCGCCGATCGTCTGCCGTCAGGTGCAGTTCGGCGGGGCTTGCCTGACCGGGCGCCAGGGCGGCGCTCGTCGGCTCGATCGTTTCACCCTTCTTGGGCGTACCCTGGAGCTCGAACCGCACTTTCGATCGCGAATCCTTCAGCACCGCACCGCAACGGTGGGACTGATTCGGCCGGGTGCGAATCGCGCTTGCGGTCCAGAGGCGGCCGGCTTCCGTGTCAGCGACCTTCCAGTGGTCGGGCACGTCTTCCTGGAGTGATCGCACGCGGCCGTCGGGGTTGTCGACGAGATTTCCCGCCGGCTCGGTTGGCGCCAGGGAGAAGTCGAGCCGCGCGGGACGGCCCTTGGCGAGGGCGACAGGCTCCGAGATCACCTGTTGCGAGCCGACGCGGTAGGCCAGCACCCGGTAGTCGCCGGCGGGCAGGTGGTGGAATTCGTACGTGCCCTGCCAGGCCGCCTCGGCCGACGGTGCGGCAACGGTGGTGGCCAGGGTGCAGTAGTCGGTACCGATGAGTACGATCCGCGCTCCGTGGTCGTTGTTGCCGGGCAGTTCGGCGGCGGTGACGGTTCCGGATAACGACGCCCCCTCCTCTTGCGGCGCCGTGCCGAGAGTGAACACCGTGTGGAGCACGTCGGCCGTCAGGCGGGCGCTCTCCAGCGCCGATTCCAGGATGATCGGCTCGACCTGTGCCCGATCAGGAGACTTGGCCGACACGAGGGGCAGAGCCCGGTCAGCGCGCTCGGTGGAGAACTTCACGACTTCGGCGATCCTCGCCAGCATGCCCTCGAGAGCCTCCTGGTCGGTCCGGCCGAGCAGGCGGGGCTGGTAGCCACGGATGCTGATCTGGCCGGCGTCGACCCAGTTTTCCAGTTCGGTGTGGTGGGGGCACTTCTCTTTGGCATGCGGCGGCGCACCGACGTCCTCGACGAAGTGGACCAGCGGGCCGAGTTGCCGGCAGGCATTCACGGGGTTCTCCGTCCGCAGGGCCTGCAGGGCCCGGTGGAAGTAGGGTTCGAAGGTCACCTGGACGCCGGGCATGACGTGCCCCGCGTGGTACGGCATGGCGCGAATCAAGAGATAGTCGTCGGCGTAGAACGCGCCGAGATCCCGCCCGCGCAGATCCGGCAGCAGACAGTAATGGACCAGCGCATCGACGTTGTCCTTGCCCAGCAGGTGGTTCCATCGCTCCAGGTCCGGCAGGACTTCCAGAGCCGCCTCGGTGATCCTTCCGTGCGGCCCCCAGGCCATCGCCGGCTCGATCGACAGAATCGAAGCCGCAACTGCAATCGACAGCAGACAGACGCGCGATAGCTTCTTCATTGGGGATTCCTTTCGAACACAAGCGGCATGGGGGGCGATGTCGGGGGCCTCACGGCCGCGAAGCGGCATGGCGGGACTGCGATCGAGCAGTTCTGAGTGTTGTTGCCGGGCGCGCGGATGTCAACCGTCGGGGCGGCGTTTGATTGATCTTGACTTGGTGCGAATTACGGGTATTCTTCCGGCCGCAATAGGGGCAATAGGGCGCGGCCGCCCTGCCGTCGCTGGGACAGGGAGCGTAGGGCATGAGATGGAACTTGTGGCTGGCAGCAATTCTCGCGGCGGGCCTGGCGGTTTCCGGCCGCGCGCAAGGCTTGAGTCCGTTCCCGGCGGCCGGACTTGCACCTCCACCCGTGGTGGATGAGGTGCCGTCAAGCGGGCTGGCTTATCCGAGCGGGATCGAGCCGCCGACGATCGACTTCGGTGTCACGGCCGGCGCACGCCAGCCGATGGACGATGCTGCTGGGACGATCATGCGACCCGGGCCGGTCATCATCGAACCACGCTGGTCGGCGGACATCGGTTTGCTTGTGCTGAACCGCGCCGACACGGGCGACATGGAGCTTTCGCCGGTGGTCAGCGCCGACGAGTTGAACCATGGCGCGGCGGCGGCAGTCCTGCTCGATATCGAGTATCACCTGACCGACCGATGGCGGATTGAAGCGAGGTCGTTCGGGCCGATGCGAATGACGTCGGAGAAGGATCGATACTACCGATTCCGCAGCCGGTCGGATCTGACGAGTTCGGAGTTCAACTTCCGCCGGCAGGTGGGGCCGATCTTCAGTTGGCTGGTTGGGCTCCGCGCGATCGAACTGGACGATGCCTTCGCGCGGATCGACACGGGTGAGCACAGTGTCTTCGAGATGCACACCGACAATCGGCTGTTTGGATTGCAGATTGGCGCCGATCTGACCCTGTGGGCCGACGCGCGACCGTTTCGAATCGACACCATGGCGCGGGCGGGAGTGTACCACAACTCGATCGACCGCTACCATGCGTGGTACTTCGACTCGCACGAGGAGTCGGCGGCAAGCTTTGCCGGGGAGCTTGGAATCGTCGGCGTCTGGGAGGTCCGCGACTGGCTCGAGGTGCGAGGGGGCTACCAGATGCTGCTGCTCACCGGAATGGCTCTGGCGACCGAGCAACTGGACGGCCTGGACAGCGACGACTCGGTTCTCTACCACGGGCCGATGTTCGCGGTTCGTCTCTTGTGGTGAACCGCCGGCCGGCCGTTTCGCGGCCGCGAAACACGGTGCGCCAGGCTGCGTTCAGCGGCGCTTGCACCGCGCCTCTGGCGCGGCTAACCTGGAACGAGATGTCGGAACCGGGTTGCACTTCCACAGGAGTACGTTTCCATGCGCATGATTCCCACTTTGCTCGCGATCGGCCTGTTGTTCGCCGCCAATGCGGCTTCGGCCGCCGACAATACGCCGCCGGAAGGATTCACGGCGCTGTTCAACGGGAAAGACCTCACCGGCTGGAAGGGGCTCGTGGCCAACCCCAAGGCGCGGGCGGAAATGTCGCCGGAGCAGTTGATCGCCGCCCAGGAGAAGGCCGACGCCCAGGCCCGCGAGCACTGGAAGGTGGTCGACGGCGTGATCGTGTTCGACGGCAAGGGACAGAACCTCTGCACAGCGAAAGACTATGCCGACTTCGAACTGATGGTCGACTGGAAGATCGAGCCCAAGGGGGATAGCGGCATCTATCTCCGCGGCACGCCGCAGGTGCAGATCTGGGACACGGCTGAAAACCCTGAGGGCTCGGGCGGCCTGTACAACAATCAGAAGAATCCCTCCAAGCCCTCGAAGTGCGCCGATAAGCCGGTGGGCGAGTGGAATTCGTTCCGCATCAAGATGGTGGGCGACAAGGTCACCGTCTGGCTCAACGGCGAACTGGTGGTCGACAACGTGGTGATGGAAAATTACTGGGAGCGCGACAAGCCGATCTATCCGACCGGCTCGATCGAGTTGCAGAACCACGGCAACACGCTGTACTTCAAGAACATTTACGTCCGCGAACTGCCGTAGACACGCGAGAAGTCGACCTGTCACGTGGCAAGCATGCCCGTGCGGCGCCGGCGTCGCACGGGCATGTCGTTGGGGCGACTCATGCGGCGCGGCCGTCGGCGAAGCACGGAGTAGCGACATGCGTCGAACGTCGATCCGGATCGCCTTCTGGTTGATGGTCTTGCTGGGGCTTTCGGGGGCTACCGCGCAGGACTCGCCGCTGGGCGAATCGTGGGACTATGCCCCGGCGATGCGGGAAGTGGCGGCCCGTTTCCGCGGCCGTCCGGGGGTCGTGCTCCATATCGGCGACTCGATCACCTACGCAAACCCCTACAGCCAGTGGGCTCGCGTGGGGAAGGCGAAGACCCCGGAGGACCGGGTCATTCTCCACTGGATGCACCTGGGGGCTGAGAACGACACGGACGGCTGGTGGCTGTGCCGCTACGACCATCCGGCCGGCGGCCGGTCTTACACGGCGGCGGGCGGCTTGCGCGTCGACGAAGCGCTGGCCGGAGGGAAGCAGGGATTGCCGCCCCTGGCCGATCTGCTGCGGCAGTACCAGCCACAGATGGTCGTCTTCATGCTCGGCACCAATGACGCCTCGGCCCAACGCCCTGTCGAGCAGTACGAGGCCGACATCTGCCGGGCGGTGCAACTGATGCTCGTCGGGGGAACGATCCCCATCCTGTCGACCATCCCGCCGCATCCGCACCGCGGGCGACTGGCGTCGCAGTACAACGAATCGCTGCGGCGAATCGCGCAGGAGAAGCAGATTCCGCTCATCGATTACGAGCGTGAGATCCTCCTGCGGCGTCCGAACGACTGGAACGGGACGCTGCTGGTGCGCGACGACGTGCATCCCACGGCGGCCAGCGGCGCCGTCGATGCCGCCAGCGCCCCCACATCGACCAACCTCAGTTCCAGCGGCTACCTGCTCCGCGGGTGGCTTTCGGTCCGCAAGATTGCCGAGGTGAAACGCCGCGTGATCGACCGGCCGCCGGCGCGCCGGTGATGGGGATTATCGGCGGCGGTCGACACGGTACACCCGGCTGCGCCGTGGACTGCCTCGTTTCTCGTCAATCCAATGATCGATGGCAGAGCATTCATCATCTGTCGAGCCGTCAGGAGGCCCCTGGTTCGGCAAATAGCTGACTGAGCGGCAATCGGAAGCCCGGAATGATCTCGCCGCCATCCAGTTCGCCATCCTCGGCGATCACGTCGTGTCGGTCGCGGGCGCGATAGACGTGCGCCTCGCGGCGCGGCGCGTGGTAGATGTACCACACCTGGCGAACGCCCGCCGCGAAGTAATCCGCCAGCTTCTGCTCCATTTCTTCCCGCGTATTGCCGCGGCTGATGATTTCGATTGCCAGATCGGGCGCCAAGCGGGCCACGGCGTCGCGAGGGATCTGCCGACCGGGAAGCCGATCAATGCCAACGAACGAGACATCGGGGATCCGGATCAGGCCGGGCGAGAGGCGGTACATGCCGTCGGCTCCGAGAACCATGCCGAAGCCGCCGTTTCGGACGTAGCCACCCAGCAAAACGATGAGTGTCACTGCCAGGTGAGATTCGTAGGCGCCCACAGTCTTCTCCACCAAGGTGCCGTCGACCAGTTCGTACAGCCGTTTCTCCCGATCGTGGATTTCCACGACATCGGCCTCGGTGGCTGTGCCGGGGGGCGGTTCGAAGCGGATCCGTCGCAAGGGGATCGGTCCGAATCGGTTGGCAAGATCGGCGGCGGTCCACTCGACCGGCGGCGATGGGGTGGTGAGCGACATGGCGGTTATCCCACGGAATTGCGGCTGCATGGGCTGCCCTTATTATAATCGGCGGGGAGACCATCGCGGCCACCGCCCCCCCTGAACGGCCGGAACCTTGAAGATTCCCACCGTTTCGCTCATCATAGAGGGGATAGGATGTCACAAGGCTGACACTTCACAAGTGTTCGACAACCAACACGGACCGACAGACCTGATGGCCAAGCAAGAGAGTCGAGAGGCGACCCAAGCCCCCAAGAAAGCCGAGCGCCAGACCAAGCGGATCCTGCTGGTCGATGACGATACTGAGATCGTCGAATCGATGAAGTTGGCCCTCGAAGCGTCCGGGTATCAGATCCTTGTGGCCCGCGACGGCAATCAGGGGCTGGCCATGGCGGAGCGGGAGGACCCCGATCTGGTGATCCTCGACATGATGATGCCCAAGCGGAGCGGGTTTCTGGTGCTGGAACGGCTGCGGCGCACCCGGCGAATTCCGTTGCGAATCATCATGATTACGGCCAACGAGGGGAACCGGCACAAAGCTTACGCCGAAATGCTGGGAGTAGACGACTACATCCGCAAGCCGTTTCCGATGGACCGGTTGCTGGAAAGCGTCAATCGGCTGCTGGCGTAAGCGCGGCTGGGTAGGCATCGCGCGCGGAGTCGGCGACCAGGAAAGAACCCTGGCGAGCTTCCGGAGAGTCTGAAGAGAGGTACGCCTGGCAGGATTCGAACCTGCGACCTACGGTTTAGGAAACCGTTGCTCTATCCCCTGAGCTACAGGCGCACAGATACCGGGCCCGTGCGGTTCGTGGCGGCGACCCGGCAACGCTGGCTCCGGTCTCCGTAAGTCTATCAGCGCCCGGCTTGGCTGCAAGGCGGCGAATCCCCCACGGAATACGGGCTTCCGGTGCCGCGGCAGCCAGCCTGGGGTCGGGCGCAACCGAGTGATGATAGCCAGGGCTGCCAGAAATCCGACGCCGATGGCGCGTCGTGAAGGGAACGGCCTGCAGGAGGGGCGAGGGGCCGATTGAATGGATTGGACGGAGCGGGCACGTTTTTTCGCCCTGAACGCCGGAGCAGTGACGACTTATACTTTGAAGGGGGTGTAGAGAACGAGGCAACGGCGGGACGTTCCATATGCGGTGCGGCATGGTAGCCAACTCACCCCCCGAATCTAATCCACCCGAGCGTTTAGACGAAGCGCTGCGTAGCGCCGGCCGGATTGATGATGGCGAGGCGCACCGTGTGGCGTTGGGGGCAGCGCTGGGAATGTTCGTTGCGTTCACGCCGACGATCGGCTTTCAGACGATCATCGTTTTGGCGCTGGCATCGATGCTGCGAGCGAACAAACTGGTGGGCCTGCCGCTGGTCTGGATCTCGAACCCGGTGACGATTCCACCGATCTTCTACGCGGCTTACTCGCTGGGGCGGGTCATGCTCCGGTGGCCGTCGCTCGATCGCCTGTGGTGGCTGGCGTTGACAGAGCCGCCCGAGGGGTGGTGGACCGCGACGGTCTTCTACTGGAGCAAGGCGGCAGAAATCGCCGCTCCGCTATGGCTTGGATCGGTACTGATTGGGACCGTAGCGGGGGTTTTGACCTATATCGTCCTTTTTCGGCAACTGTACGCGCGGCGACTCAACGCGCTCTGGAAGGCCGGGCCGACGAGCCGGGCCTGACGGTCCGCCCAAGCATGTCCGTTGCCGGTCTTGAGGGCCTACTGCTTCTTGAACAGTAGCCACACGCCTTGACCGACGCGGGCGTCGTCTTCGACGGCGCCGCGGCCGAGCACTTCGAAATTCTCGAGGCCGGCGGCTTCGGCCCAGGCGCGCATCTGCTCGGGGCGGCGCAGTTCGACGAAGCGGCGCCACTTCTCGGCCTCGTCACCCTGGAGATTGTCTCTGCGGCCGGCGATCAGCTTCTCGACGGCGTCCTTCGGGTAGCCGCTGCCGGCGCCGCCGCCGATATAGGCGTGCCCGCCGGGCCGCAGCACGCGGCAGACCTCCTGAAGTCCCTTGGCCGGATCGTCCCAGAAGAAGATCGAACCGCGGCTCACCAGCAGATCGACGGTGCCGTCGGGAAACGGCAATGCCTCGGCGTTGCCGACCACCACGGAGAGCTTCTCGGCGAGCCCCTTTTCGCGGGCTGCCGCGAGTCCTTCGGCCAGCGCTTCCGCATTGGGATCGACCATTACCACCGGATTGCCCACGGCCTCGACGAGGGCCAAGGCCACGCCACCGCGCCCGGCGCCGAGATCGACCCAAAAACCCCTGGAAGGCTGGCAGAACTTGAGCACATCCTGGGCCACATGCTCGTAGCGGCTGGGCAAGGCCTGCTCGGATTTGAGCCCCTGGGGCGAGCGCCCTTCCTGCGCCCACGACTGGCATGAGTGTGCCGAGAGCAGGAGTGCCAACCAACCCAGTAGTGCGCACTTCGACATGGGATTCTCCTCCCGGAATGTTCTCTCGAAAGTAGACTGCGGCTTGCCGGCGGCGCAACGGCGGGCGTCAGTTGCCGTCGCTCACGGGCTGACCGTCGTTGCGAATGCCGAGCAACTGGTAGGCGCCCAGGCGGCCTTGAGCGGCGGCCTGCAAAACGTCGGCGTCGGTACCAGTGTTGCCCGTCAGGAGGCCGGCGCTATCGGATTCGATCGTGTCGGCGATGAACCGCACCGAGCCGTCGACGAACGCGAACATTGCTCCGCCGGGGTGGTCGCTGCTGAAGGTGTGCATGCTGGTCGGGTGGTTCAACGGTTCGGCGACATAGGAACTGACCGTACTGCCGATGCCCAATCCGCCCGGACCGCACCACGAGGGCCATTTGCTGGGATCCTGCTTGTGGGGCTCGAGCACCGTCCGCTCGCCGATGGCGATCGTGTTGCTCGTGCCGTCGCTCACATCCTGGATGCGAGTGCCGCTCAGCCCGTAAAGAACGCCGTTGTTCTGCCTCGTCAGATGCGCATTGCCGCTCAAGCTGAAAAAACCGCGGTTGCACGTATAGTTCGCCGTCGACACCATCTGCCCGCCACCCTGGAACTCGCGCAACGGTTCCATGGGCGACGACGGGCAGGTGAACACGGAGAGCCTCATTTGCAGCATGGGCAGGAGAGCGGGATCGGAGATTACCTGCGACAGCGTGTATTGCGTCGCGCTCAGCGAATCCTGGAGCGGGCTCTGCTCGATGAACGGCATCAGAAAGACGCCCCATGCCCAGCCGCCGCCGACCTGGCCCTGGTGGGTGACGGCCATGAAGCCGGGCGGAAAGCGGTTGTAAGAGCCGTGGTAATTGTGCATCGCAATGCCAAACTGCTTGAGGTTATTGGCACATTGCATGCGGCGGGCCGCTTCGCGCGCCGCCTGCACGGCAGGCAAAAGCAGGGCGATGAGGATGCCGATAATGGCGATGACCACCAGCAGCTCGACCAACGTGAACCCTTCTCTCCGGTAGCGTGTCACAATTCCCTCCTCTCGAAGCCTGCCCTGGAGCAGTCCTGGCCGTCCACCATATATGTGCAGTCTTTGCTCGTGGAATCGGCAACGGGGGCGACCCCGCCGACCGATTGCTGCACCCAGGTTACTCGAAGCGGTGGCGCGGTGCCAGTGGCCACGGCCGAGCCACTCCGCGGACAGGCAACCAGGCACACGGTCGTGGGGCCCTGTCCACGCGATCGCATTGCTGAATGCGCGCCGGATTCAGAATGTCACCGCACTGCACCCGGTGATGCGGCAACTGTGACAGGCGACGGCGAAGAGCTCACGCTACTTTTGGCGTAGCATCGCGTTGGCGGAATCCAGGCGGCCATGAACCGGTGACTCGCCGCCAGCCGCTCATGGCGCCGCGCCGGGCCAACAGGTGGGTCACGCCGGCTGCCATACCGGTGGCCGCGGTCCACATAAGGGCCTCGGTCCAACCGGTATCGGGTGATTCCGGATTGAGCGGAGGATCGTCCTTCCTCGCCACCCGCCAAGCTGCGTCCAGTGCGTGCTTCGTGGCCACCATCGCGATGTAGCCCGCCCCCGCCGCCACCACCGTCCAGGCCAGTTTTTCGCCGTACGATCGTCCGAGATCCGCAAACATCAGTTGTCTCCTCAAAGCTCGGGTACACTGCGTTGCTGCCCCGGGTGCAATTTTAGTGCCAATGGCGTGGCGGCCAGTCGGTCGGGGGTAGCAAATTGGCCGCGGACTCGCCGGCGAGCCCCGGAGTAAGACGTACAGGGCGCAATTTGGCACGGATGCCGAAGTGCGCCCTGTCAAAATGGCCGTATCATGTCGGCCGCGTCGCGGGCCGGCCGATAGGCAGCGTTGCCTAGCCGAGTTGGTACCGGCCGGGCATGGCGACAGGCGGAATCGGATAGGAGCCGAACTCGTATTTATCCGGTCCGAGCCGGGTGGTCGATTGGATCGCCTGGTCCCAGGTGATCGCCTTGCCGCTATAGGCCGCTTCGCGGCCGAGGATGCCGGTCATTGTCGCCTCGGCGATGGTCTGTGCCTCGTTGATTGGCGTGCCGGCGCGAATGCTGGCGATCAGGTCTTCGTGTTCGACCTGATAGGGGTTGCGCTGCTCGCCGCGGTACCTCCAGGCCTGTCCCTGCTTAGGCCGGATCCAGTCCTTGCAGTTGCTGGTGCCGTTGGTACCGACGACCGCTTCTTCCACCAGGTTGTCGCATCCGTTGATCTGCCGCGCCTGGCTGAACATGCGGATGCCGCCGGGATACTCGAACTCGACAGCGAAGTGGTCGAAGATATGGCCGTGCACTTCCTGCGTGCGGACTTGCCGCCCGCCAACCGCGGCCACCGCGCGGACCGGGTGCGCGCCGAGCACCCAGTTCATGATGTCGAGGTTATGCACGTGCTGCTCGACATAATGGTCGCCCGATAGCCAGGTAAAATAGTTCCAGTTGCGCAGTTGCCACTCGATATCGCTCATCTCGGGCGTGCGCTCGATGACCCAGATCTCGCCGCCGTTCCAGTAGCAGCGGGCGTAGACGATGTCGCCGATGGCCCCTTCCCGGATTCGCTGGATCGCTTCCTGGTAGTTCTTCATGTGGCGGCGCTGCGTGCCGGCGGCGATGCCCAGGCCTTTCTTCTGGGCAGCCTGGCCGGCCTCCATGACCATCTTCACGCCGGGCGCGTCGACTGCCACCGGCTTCTCCATGAACACGTGCTTGCCGGCCTCGACCGCCGCCTTGAGGTGCATGGGGCGGAAGTGCGGCGAGGTGGCGAGGATCACGTAATTCACTTCGGGCACGGCAAGCAGTTGCTGGTAGGCATCGAAGCCCACGAAGCACGCCTCCTTGGGCACCTCGGCCCCGACCTTGGCGAGTTGTTGCCGGCAGCCGTCAAGGCGATCCTGGAAGAGGTCGGCCAGGGCCACGATCTTGATTCCCTTCTGCGCCACCGCCGCGTTCTCGGCGGCGTCCTCGGTGTGATAGCCGGCCGCGGGGTAGATGACCTTGGTGGCCGCCCCAAGCGCGTCGAGCGCCGCGCCGGTGCCGCGCCCGCCGCAGCCGATCAGACCGATCTTGATCTCCGTCTGTTCGGCCCCCCGGGCCGTATGCACCATCGGAATCTGCATCGCCATCGCACCGGCGACCGCCAGCGAAGAGCCCCGGATGAACTGTCGCCGCGAGAAATGGGATGGTTGTTGATCGTCGTGCAACATGATCGTCGAAACTCCGAAAAAGAGCTGTGGAGTCAGTCCGGCCGCCGTGCGGCCCCAGCACCGTGTTTAGATTGGCACCAAATAGACTAACACCGAGGCAGAGGGCGTACAATCTCGGCAGCGAAATGCCTCTTTCGCGTCCGTGACCTTCCCCGATAGAATGCCCCCGAATGTGCCCCACGTGGAGAGCTTCCGATGTCTGAAGACGAATCGATGGTGTTCTTCCTCTCGCTGGGCATGGGCGCGCTGTTCTGGGTCCGGTGGTGGTACCAGGGGCTGGCTGTCACCTGGATCGGCCAGCGATCGCGGTGGCGCTACTGGCTTCTGGCGACGCCGATTCTCTGCGGCGTCCTGCTGTGGTACGTAGTCCGCTATCTCGCTTCGTTCGACGTTCGCGACTCGGGAATCTACCAGCTTTTCTACCTGGCGATGGGAGCGGCCTGGGTTGCCGTCACCATCCGCATGACCGCACTGTTTGGGATTAGCTTCCGCGATGATGCACTGGAGCGGCGCAACTCGGCCGCTGCCGCGGCGATCGCCGGGACGATGATCGGGCTGACGGCTTGCTTTGCCGGGGGGAATATCGGCGATGGGCCAGGATGGTGGGTCGTGGTCTACTGCGGCGCATTGGCAACCGGGGCGCTTCTTGTCTTGTGGGCCCTATTGGAGCGTCTCGGGCGACTGGCGGAAGCGATCACGGTGGACCGGGACCTGGCCACGGGCATTCGGCTGGGCGCGTTCCTTGCGGCCGCGGGGTTGATGCTCGGCCGGGCCGTGGCCGGCGACTGGCGCTCGGTCGGGGCAACAAATGTCGACTTCGTCAGGCTCGCGTGGCCGGCGGTTCTGCTGGCGGCGCTGGTCGCGGTGATCAACGTCTTCTGCCATGCCACCGTCGAAAGGCCGCAACCGTCGCCAACAACGTGCGGCGTTGTGCCCGCGATACTCCTGGCGGGCATGGCGGCCGCGTGGCTGGTCCTGACCGGGTTGCCGCAATGACTGCTCCCTACCGCGCCGGCAATCGCCTCGACCCGAAGACGTTCGCCGCCGTGCGGCGCGAGACAATCTTCGAGTGCTGCAAATGGGATCCGCAATTTGAGGACGTCGCGGTGCTCTCGGACTTCCCCATCGTGCTCGCCGGCCGAGAGTGGCAGCGGCTCGCCCAAACGGCTGAGCGGCTTGACGCCGAGACCCGGGCCGCCGAAGAGGAACTCTGCCAACGGCCGGACCTGCAGCGTCTTTTGGGCTTGCCCTGGGGCATCCGGCGAGCGCTTCGCCGTACCGCGACGCCGCCGGCGGGCCCCCGCGTGATGCGGTTCGACTTCCATTTCACCACCGATGGCTGGCGAATCTCGGAGGTCAATAGCGACGTGCCGGGTGGATTTATTGAGGCCTCGGGCTTCACCTGCCGCATGGCCAGGCGCCTTCCGGACTTGCGGATGGCCGGTGATCCGGCGGCCGCCTATGGGGAGGCCCTCGCCCGGCGTCTGGCCGCAGGCGATCGTGTGGCGATGATCCACGCCACGGCCTACATCGACGATCGCCAGGTGATGATCTACCTGGCGCGCCACCTCGAGGCGTTCGGCCTGCGACCGGTGCTTGCCAGCCCCGCCGATCTTGCCTGGAACGACGGTCGCGCGAGGCTTCGGGCCGACCCGCTTGTCGAGATCAGGGCAATCGTTCGCTTCTTTCCGGCGGAGTGGCTGCCGAATCTGCCGTGGGGCTCCGGCTGGCAAGCATTTTTCCGGGGCGCACGGGTTCCGCTGAGCAACCCGGCCACCGCTCTGTTGACGCAGAGCAAACGGTTTCCGCTCACCTGGCCCGGATTGCGGACATCGCTCGATGCGTGGCAGTCGCTGCTGCCCGAAACGCGTGATCCGCGCGAAGCCGGCGGCAGCATCGACGACTGGGTGCTCAAGCCGGCTTTGGGCCGCGTGGGGGAAGACATCGGCATGGCCGGCGTCACCGAGGCGAAAGCCTGGCGGCAGATCCGCCGTGCCGCACGGTGGCAGGCAAACTCCTGGGTGGCCCAAAGGCGGTTCGAAGCGGTCGCCCTGGAGGGGCCACAAGGACGCGTCTATCCGCAGTTTGGGGTGTATACGATCGACGGTCGAGCCGCGGGCATCTACGGCCGGCTTGCTTCGCGACCGCTGATCGATTGCCGGTCGCAGGATGTCGCCGTGCTCGTGGCGGCCGAACTCGAACCGTCTCCATCATCGGCCGTGGGAGCCGCGTCATGACGAGCGAAGAGATCTTTGATATCTGGGCCCCGCCGCATGCGACCTGGTCAGCGTGGGTCAAGCCGGTGTTGTTCGCCGAGGCGGGCAAGATTCGAGACGATCGTCCGTCGGTCTCGGATTGGCCGGAAACCGGCACTGAGATAGTGACCTATTCGGCGAACACGGCCCAGGTGATCGACCTGCCCGGCCGCGACTCCGTGCTGCTGGGCCTCGCCCTGGCCGGCCAAGGGTATCGGCCGGTGCCGCTGTTCAACACCTGCTGCGGCCAGAATGCCCTGGTGCCGGCCGAGGCGATTCCGCCGCTGCTGGCGAAGGGCGCATCCTACCTGGCCGGGTTGGACCTGCCCGACGACGCGCCGCCGGCTTTTCTGCTCGACTGCGGCCGCATGAAAGGCAACGCCGCCCCAAGCCCTGGGCGGTTCGACAATCGCTGGCTTGTCTTTCCCCAGGATTTCCCCTCGGCCACGTTCCTCCAATCGCACCGGATCGACAGCGTACAGCTCGTCCAGCCGGCGGGAGATCAACCTCAGGACGATCTGGCGCACGTCCTGCGACGCTGGCAGGAGGCGGGGCTGCCCATCGCGGTGCTGAATCCGGGCGGCACGGTGACGCCGCGAGCGATCGAGGTTCGCCGCCCTCCACGGTATCGCGCGCTCTTCTATCGCCTGTCTGCCGCGCTCGGTTTGCGCCGCAATAGCGCCGGCGGTTTTGGCGCCGTCATTCCACATCCATCGTCCGGGTAACATTGCTTGTCGCTGCGGCGCTACAGGTCTCCGCAGGCCGTCGAAACGTTCCACGCGCTTGCCTCGTCGCCCGGTCGCGATCATATTGGGTGCATTCGGCAGATCGTGGGCGTCGGCGATAGGACGCGAATTGCGCCCCGTGCTGGCGGCTGCGCGGCCCTGCAAGTTCTGTCGAGTTTAACTCTCGCCAGGGAAATCAACTTCATTCAGAGGATCATTCGTGATGCGCATGCTGCTGACGTGTCTGTCCGTCCTTGTGGGAATCGCGCTGACGCAGTTCTTTGCGACGGCTCTGGAGGCGGCGAGCCCGGCACCGGTCGAATTGCGCTGTGAATACCTCCGCAATCCCTTGGGAATCGACGCTCATCAGCCCCGCTTGAGCTGGCGGATGGAACCCGCGGACCCGGGCGTGCGCGGCCAGCGTCAGACGGCCTACCAGGTGCTGGTCGCCAGCAGTGAAGACGCGCTTGCCAACGACAACGGCGATTTGTGGGATACGGGAAGAGTGGCATCGGACCAGTCGCTCCATGTAGCGTACGCCGGGCGAGAGCTGGCGTCGGAGCAGGCCTGCTGGTGGAAGGTGCGAGTGTGGGACCAGGTCGGGCAGCCCTCGAAGTGGAGCCTACCGGCGTTCTGGACGATGGGGCTTTTCGAGCCGAGCGACTGGCAGGCGCAGTGGATCGGGCGCGATGAACCGCCCGCGCCGGAACAGGAGAACGAACTGGGAAGCGCCGGAGCACAGTGGATCTGGTTCCCAGGCGAAAAGGGGGTGTCAGCGGCGCCAATCGGCACGCGATACTTCCGCCGTGCGTTCGATCTGCCGGCCGACCGCAAGATCCGCCACGGCGAACTGATCCTGGCGGCCGACAACGAATTTGCCGCCGCTGTCAACGGCACTCACGCCGGCGCAGGCAGCAACTTCAAAGCCGCGGTGAAGATGGACGTGACCAAGAGCCTGCGCGGCAGCCGCAATCTCGTGGCGGCCTGGGCGAAAAACGTCGGCGGAAACTGATCCGGCCGGATTGGTCGGAGTATTGCGAATCGAGTTCGAATCGGGCGCGCCGGTTGTGATCGCGACCGACCCCGAGTGGCGGACGTTCGACCGCGACATGAATCAATGGACCGTGCTGGAAGGAGACGACAGCGCCTGGCAGAAAGCGGAGGTGGTCGCGCCGGTGGGGGGCGGGCCGTGGGGCGAAGTGGCGGTGACCGACGAGAATCGCCGCCTGGCGGCTCGGATGCTCCGCAAGGAGTTCTCGGCGGCGCAGCCGGTGCAGCGGGCGATGGTCTATTTCAGCGGCCTGGGGCTTTCGGAACTCTATCTCAACGGCGACAAGGTGGGAGACCATGTTCTCTCTCCCGCGCTGACTGACTACACGAAACGGGTCCCGTATCTGACGTATGACGTGACCGACCGGATCCGCGCCGGGCGAAACGCACTGGGAGTGTGGCTTGGCAACGGGCGGTTCTACGCACCTCGCGGCAAGGTCCCCGCCAATACGGTCAGCTACGGCTACCCGATGATGAGGCTGCAGCTTGTGCTCGAATACGCCGACGGCTCGCGCGAGACGGTGGTGAGTGACGGGAGCTGGAAGCTTACCACGCACGGACCGATCGTCGCCAACAACGAGTACGACGGCGAGGAATACGATGCGCGGCGGGAGTTGCCGGGTTGGTGCATGCCCCAATTTGACGATGCCTCCTGGGACGCTGCACAACTGGTGGCCGGTCCGGCGGGGACGCTGGTGACCCCGATGATCGACCCGATTCGGGTAACGGAATACCTGCAACCGAAACAGGTCAGCGAGCCGCAGCCGGGCGTTTTCATCTTCGATCTCGGGCAGAACATGGTCGGCTGGTGCCGGCTGAAGGTTGTCGGTCCGGCAGGGGCAGTGGTAAAGCTCCGCCACGCGGAAACCTTGCGCGAGGACGGCACGCTCTACATGGACAATCTCCGCGGGGCCAAGGTCACGGACGTCTACACGCTCAAGGGCCAGGGCACCGAGGTCTATGAACCGCGGTTCACCTATCACGGCTTTCGATTCGTGGAAGTGACCGGTTTTCCCGGTCGCCCCGGGCTCGACGCCATTGAAGGCTGTGTGGTGAACGACGACCTTCCCAGCGCCGGGACGTTCGCCTGTTCGAATCCGACGATCAATCGAGTTTACACCAACGTCCTGTGGGGCGTCCGGGGCAACTATCGCAGCATTCCAACCGACTGCCCGCAGCGCGACGAGCGGCAGGGCTGGCTCGGCGACCGCTCGGCCGAATCGAAGGGTGAAATGTTCCTGTTTCGCAACGCGCCGCTCTACGCGAAGTGGGTGCAGGACATGGTCGATGCACAGAAGGAAGACGGCAGCGTTCCCGACGTATGTCCGGCGTATTGGCCGATCTACAGCGACAATGTGACCTGGCCGAGCAGCTTTGTCATAGTCCCCGGTTCGCTGTACGAGCAGTACGGCGATCTCCAGACGATCGCCCGCGCCTACCCGAGCATGGTGAAGTGGATCGATTACATGAGCACGTTCATCACCGACGACATCATGCCACGCGACCAGTACGGCGACTGGTGCGTGCCGCCGGAAGACCCGAAGCTGATCCACAGCCAGGACCCGGCGCGCAAGACGGCCGGCCCGATCCTCGGCACGACGTACTTCTACCACTGCCTCGAGCTCATGTCGCGTTACGCCGCGCTACTCAACCGGCCCGAAGATGCCGAACGGTTCACAAAACTCGCGGAGCGGCTCAAGAAGGCGCTCAACGCGAAGTATCTCCGACGCGATCTCGGCCAATACGACAACGGCGCGCAGACCACCTCCGTGCTGCCGCTCGCATTTGGGATGGTACCAGACGACCAGCGGCAAGCAGTCTTCGATCACCTCGTGCGGAAAATCACCGACGAGACGCGAGGGCACATCGGCACCGGGCTCGTAGGCGGCCAGTGGCTCAACCGGGTGCTCACTTCCGGCGGCCGGCCCGACCTTGCGTACCGATTCGCGACCAACACAGGCTACCCGAGCTGGGGTTACATGGTGGCGAAGGACGCGACGACGATCTGGGAACTGTGGAACGGCGACACTGCCGATCCAGCGATGAACTCGGGTAACCACGTAATGCTGGTCGGGGACCTGATCATCTGGCTCTACGAATGCCTGGCCGGCATCCAATCCGATCCGGCTGAACCGGGATTCAAGCACATCGTGATGAAGCCCGTAGTTGTGGGCGATCTTGGGTTCGTCACCGCCACGCACCACTCGCCCTACGGTTTCATCGCCAGCCACTGGCGCCGAGATGGGCGGCACTTCACCTGGGAAATCACGGTTCCGCCCAACACGACGGCCACTGTCTGGGTGCCCGCCCATGCTGAGGCGCAGGTGACCGAATCTGGCCAGCCGATGGATCAGTCATCCGGAGTAGAGGTGCTGCGGCGCGAATCGGGCTACGTAGTCCTCAACGTTGTGGGCGGCTCGTATCGGTTTGAAAGCGAGCTGGTCACCGACTCTGCCGGGTAAGCTCGAACAGGGAGCCGCTGAATAGAAAGCACCGGGTCGGGTCCAAGAAAACGGCAAGGCCCATCCTTCTTTCAGCTCGGCCGGCTTCCCGGCCACCGGTTCAGGATGGGCCTCGTCTACCGGTATTGTTGCATCGTCTCTAGAGCAGGCAAGGGGCAAAAGGCGGATTTTTACCCGGACTTGGCCGGCACTTTGCCACCTTTCTTGCGGGCCTTGGATAACCCGATGGCGACGGCCTGCTTGCGGTTGGTCACTTTCTTGCCTGATTTGCCGCTCTTCAGTTTGCCGTGTTTGTACTCGTGCACGGCTTTGCCCACTTCTTCCTTCGCCTTGGGGCCGTATTTTGCCATGATGTGCTCCTTTCAGCGGGATCGTGAATCCGATCGATTCGACGTTGAAAAGTCCACAATGCAAAAGCTGCGCCGGCTCTGGTAGGGCACAGTCTTTGCAGCAGAAGCGGACTGTTGCAGGCGGTTCGTTCATTTAAACGGATACCCACGCTTGAGGAGAACGATCATGAATTGGGACGTTGTGAAAGGGAACTGGAAGCAGTTTAAGGGCAACGCGAAGCAGAAATGGGGCAAGCTCACGGACGATGATCTTACGACCGTCGACGGCAGGCGGGAGCAACTGGCCGGCAAGCTTCAGGAGAAGTACGGCTACACCAAGGAGCAAGCCGAACGCGAACTCGACGAGTTCACGAAAACGCTCTAGCAGGATTGGATCGGGCCGCCCCGATGTTGCGGGGCGGCCCTGTCTTTCTCTATCGCGCGACTCGCGCTACAGCCCCTGCGGCGTCTTTCGCACTTCGGCCCGCCACGCGCCAAGGGGCAGGACGTTCGCCCGGGCGGCCCACGTATCCCAGGCGGAGGAAAGTTGCTGGACTCGATCGGGGTGCTTCGCGGCGAGGTCATTCATTTCGGTGCGATCGGCCTCCATGTCGTAAAGTTCCCACGGTTGGTTCTCCTTGGCCACGAGCTTCCACTTGCCATCGCGAACCGCCCGGTTCCCTTCGTGCTCCCAGAATATCGGGCCCGGCCGCTTGAGCGGCTGGCCGGAGATAATAGGCCGGAGGCTCACGCCTTCCAACGGAACAACCGGGCGACCTTCAACCTTGGCCGGATAGGTGGCACGGGCGACATCAACGCACGTTGCCATGATGTCGATGAGATGTCCGGGATCGGAAATCAGCCGGCCGCGGCGCTCGGCGGGAATGGCCGCTGGCCAGTGCACGATGAGCGGAGTCGCAATGCCCCCCTCGTGGACCCAGTGCTTGTACTCGCGGAATGGCGTGTTGGAGACGTTCGCCCAGCCGCGCCCATAGCCGATAAATGTGTCCGGCCCACCGGGCATCACTCCGTAGCCTTGTCGCACGGGGCGACCATCGCGAGTCTGCTTGGGGATCATATCCGGCTGCAGCGCGTCGTTGGGCATGGGAGCGAGGGGTGATTGCGCGGCGTTGCGGGCCGGTTTCCTGGCGCGCCCCATTAGTTCGGCGCAGCCGCCATTGTCCTGGAGGAAGAAGATCAGCGTGTTGTCGAGTTCATCTTGCGCTTCGAGCGCCGCCACGATCCGGCCGATTCCCTGGTCCATGCAGTCGATCATCGCCGCATAGACCTCCATGCAACGGGCTTCCCAGGCCTGGTTGTCGACCGCAGTCCAGTCCTCTGCCTGCGGTGAAAGCTGCCACGACGGGTCGATCAGGCCCAATTCCCGCGCGCGATCCAGCCTCGCCCGGCGGATCGGTTCGTACCCCCGGTCGTAATGCCCGTGGTATTTCGCGACATCCTTCTCCAGCGCGTGCATCGGCCAGTGGGCCGTCGTGTAGGCGACGTAGAGGAAGAACGGCTTGCCGCCGCGCGAGTCGTGTTCGGCGATGAATCGCGCGGCATGGTCGCTGATGGCGTCGGTGTAGTAGAACGGCTTGTGCTGGTACTCCGGATCGGCGTAGGGCGAGATGTGAGTGTTGTCGCGGGTCAAGGAGACCGGATCGTAGAAGCTGCCGCCGCCGTGGATCGTGCCATAGAAACGATCGAAGCCCCGCTGGAGCGGCCAGTTGTGTCGTTCTTTCCGCACAACTGCCGTTGATTATCTTGGAATTTCATGGGGCGGGTCCAGGCGGGACGGTGGCCGGCGGTGTGTGTGAGTGGGACGATGCGGGGCGCGGGGCGTAGCGCCGGGCAAGGGCGGAGGCAGGGCAACCGCCGGCCAGGTTCGGCAGCGGCAGCGGCGTTGAGGGCATTCTTCATCCGGTCGTGCGGCAGCGCGGCAATGTCCGGCGCGCGGTCCGCATTCGAGTTCGCGATGCGGGCGGACTCGACGTAAGTCGAGTCTGGCCGGACTAGACTTACGTCGATGGTCCGTGTCGTAGTGCCACCCTCGGCGACGCTTCAGCGTTGTGTCGAACGCGACATTTCCTTCCTGCGGCACTTTGCCCGTCGCGGGGCGGCCGACACTGGCCGCCCGCGCGGCCACCTCCGCCGGAAGGGGGAAGAGAACGTTTTTCACGATGAAGAAAGCTTCCCGTTCGGGCTCGTGCTCCACCCTCCCGTCGCCGCAGCCGATCCTCGGACCGTCGCCCGCCCGCCGCGGCCGGCGCGCGGTCCTGGATACCGGCGCGCTTGCCGATCATCGAGGACTTCCTCCAGCGGATGAAGCTCGAAGCGGCACGCTCGCCGAGTTCCTCCCTGGCGACGATCGCCGCACCAAGATCCCCACCGCGCGCAGTGGTGATCCTCGTCAAGCAGATCCTGCTCTCCGCGCCGCTGTATGCCGTGGGCGAGTGGATCGCGGGACACGATCCGGCAAGCGCCTGGACTGAAGCCGGAACAAGTGGCCGCCTGGAACGACGACCGCGGCGGCCGGGCCCTGACGGCCCTCTTCCGCGCCCGACGCCGGCCGTCGCTCGTGCTGGCCCTCATGCGCTACATCGTGCAGCAGTTCGACCTCCATCTCGACGAGCTGCACAACGACTCGACCACCGTCTCCTTCTGCAGCCTGTACGCCAGCGCCTTCAAGGGGCCGCCCGTCACGGCAAGCCGACGGTGGCCATCACCTGGGGCCACAACAAGGACCATCGCCCCGACCTCAAGCAACTGCTGTATATCCTCACCGTCACCCGCGACGGCGGGTCGATGGCCTTCCGCGTGGCCGAGCAACGGTGACCGACGACCACACCCGTCGAGAGCTGGGACTTGCTCTGCCGAAGTTGGCCGGCCGGCGCGACTTCCTCTACGTGGCCGACTGCAAGCTGGCCACGGTAGAGAACACCGTTCGCTGGCCCCAGCGGCGACGGCCGCTTCGTGAGCGTGCCGCCGCGGCCCATCGCGAGGACGGCGACTTCCGCCAGCAGCTCCGCGCCGGCCAGGTCGCCTGGGGCCGCTCGAGGACAAGGCCGGCATTCGAGGATGGATCGATCGTATGCGCCGTCGTTCGCTGCCGGAGAAAGCGGCACCCGGCAGCCCATCGGCGCTTCGGCAACAAGGCGCTGCAACAAGCCGGACCAGCGCCCGCGGACGGTGTCGGCCTCAAGGCCCAGCAGGAACTGCGTGACGCAACAACGGCTGCGGTCGCGGTCGCGCTGCAGGAGGAGAGCAGTACTCGCCGCGCACGGCGGAGATCCTCGACCGCCATCCAGGCCGCGACCTGGCTCCGGGTGCAGATCGACCAGCGTGTGGAAGAGACCTTCCGCCAGAGCCGCCGCGGACGTCCCGGCAAGGACACCACCTACGTCCGCGAGGAGTCGGTGCGGCTTCGATCTGGAGTACACGATCGACGAAGCCGAGCTGGCCCAGGAGCGGCTTACCGACGGCCTCTTTCCCCTCGTGACCAGCGCGACGCACCAACTCGACGCCCGGGAGGTGCTTGAGGCCTACAAACGGCAGCCGCCGATCGAACGCCGCTTCGAGCAGCTCAAGACCGATTACCGCGTGGCCCGGTGTTCCTCAAGGGGACGTGGCCCGCATCGAGGCTTCCTCTGCGTCTACTTCTTCGCCGTGGGCGAGTCGCTCATCGAGCGTGCGCTTGCGGCAGGCGATGGAGCCACTGGCCTGGCGGCCCTGCCGATACCCGAGGACCGCGACTGCCGGCGCTGCAACGCGTCGCCTGTTCGACCTCTTCGACCCCACCCAGCGTCAAAATCTTCACCCGGTCCCGGCGAACCGATCCAATTCACCACCAAACTCTCCCCGCTCCACCGTCAACTCCTCCGCCTCCTCTCCCTACCCGTCACGCTCTACCGCTGAACTTCCCCACCCTGCGATATTCGGAGAATATGGGATGCAGTTGTGCGGAAAGAACGTTGTGTCTGTCGGCATCGGTCTTGGGAAAGACCTTCTTGGGTAACGATGCCACTTGCCGACCGCGTAGCTGGAATAGCCGGCCGGTCAGCACTTCGGCAATGGTGCGGCAGCGATCGTTCAGATCGCCGCGGTAGCCGTCGTGGCCGCGGTCTTCCATCATGTGGCCGATGCCGGCCTGATGCGGTGGGAACCGGTCAGCAGGCTGTCGCGTCGAGCAACAGCAGGCCGTGTTGTAGAACTGGGTGAACCGCAACCCTTCGGCGGCGAGGCGATCGAGTTGGGTGTGGCAATCTCGCCCCGTCGAGGTCGGAGAAACCCATGTCGTCGGACATGATGAGCACGATATTGGGCTGCGGACGATCAGTCTCGGCCCGAGCAGACCCGGACCAGCCGAGGCGAGAAGGGGCGATGACAAGCAGGGGCGAGCGAGCGGTGTAGAGGTGCATGATGGAATTGTCCATTCAGGCTGAAGTGCGGGAGCGATGCCTGGAGACGCGGGGACGCAGTTCGCTGCAGGCCAGCAGCGGCCTTCCTCTCAGGCCCCAGTATTGGAGCGCGTCACCAGTCGTCAACGTACGGCAGGTGGGACACTGGCAGGGGCGGAAGGCCGGGACTGGATAGGGAATCTGCCGGGTTGCAGCGGCGAGGGTCCGCCAATCACAATCTAGCAAGGGGATCTATGCGGCTCGGACGGGGCGCCCATCCAGTCTCATTGATCGCAGTTTCGGGACCTCAGACGAACAACTATGAACATGCAGTCAGTCTTGCTTGCGGCCGTCCTGTGGGCGGCGATGGGAACACCTTGTGGCCACGGCCGCCGATGCGGGCGCCCGACGTGCCGGAGCCTGCTTCGACGCCGGCCGCCGATGCCCCAAAAGTCCAAGCCTCTCCGACCGCCGAAAAACCGGCAGAAAAACCGGCAGAAAAACCGGCAAGAAAACCGGCAGAAAAACCGGCAGAAAAACCGGCAGAAAAACCGGCAGAAAAACCGGCAGAAAAACCGGCAGAGAAACCGGCAGAAAAACCGGCAGAAAAACCGGCAGAAAAACCGGCAGAGAAACCGGCAGAGAAACCGGCTGACGGCCGCAAGGGAGAGCCGGCGAAGGGTGAGCCCGATCCGGCCATCATGTCGACCATGGCCGGAGGATCACGACTTCGCCCTGATGGAGAATATGTTGGCCCGATGAAGGCGGCGGGCCGCAAGTACCGGGCGGTCGCCATTCAAGTACGCCCGATGGGCAACGGCCGCTTCGAGGCCGTCAATGCCCGGCGGTCTGCCGGGCGAGACGAGCCGCAATAGCCTCCCGTGACGCTGATCGGCAAGCGCGCTGACGATTCACTGGTGCTCTCGGGCGGTCCATGGGCGGCGTTTGTGGACCCACAGACTGCGTGCTCATCAATCGCCGGGGCCAGAGGTGGGTCGCCTGGAACGGGTGATTCGCGAAAGCGCCCACGCTGGGCGCGCATACACCCAAGGAACACGCGATCGTGCTCTTTGATGGCACGAACACCGAGAACTTCATCGTGGGCGGATCACCGGGGCTTGCTCATGCAGGGCGCGGGCCGGAAGCCCATGTTTCAGGATTTCGACCTGCATCTGGAGTTCCTGCTTCCGTACATGCCCGCGGGGCGTGACCAGGGGCGCGGCAATAGCGGCGTGTACCGCAGAGCCGTTACGAAGTCGGTGCGGCTCGATTCGTTTGCCGAACCGCCGACGTTCAGCAGCTGCGGAAGCCTCTACCGGTTCCGAGAACTGCGTGAACATGTGCCTGCCGCCGTTGCGGCCAAGCGGATACCCGACATCGCCTTCACCGCGCGCGGGCTGGAATTCCGACGGCACCAAGGCAAACAACGCACGGGTCACCGTCTGGCTCAACGGCGTGGTCGTGCAAGACAACGTCGAGTTGCCCGACAAGACGGGGGCGGGACAGCCCGAAGAGCCGACGCTCCTGCCGATCCGTCTGCAGGATCACGGCAATCCGGTCCGCTTCCGGAACATCTGGCTGGTCGATCGCGGTGCCGAGCCGGCAGGCGGATTTCCGGTATTCGTACCCTCAGAGGAAGACCAGAAGCCGGCGATCCGCCCATCACGAATGAAACCGGGCAAACGAAACCAACCCGAAACCCCCGGCCGCCGAAGAGGCCGAACCCGCTCAAAGCGACGAGGCATAGCAGGCGGCCGTGGAGATTGCATGGCAAACGATCGGCATTGCTGGAGCGGTCGCGGACTGATCGCGATCGTTGTGCTCGTTCCGGATGGTTGCCACCGCCGGGCGGCCGGGAACGGCCTTTCCGGGCCGAGCATGGAGCAGTCCGCCTTGAGTCGCAGGGGATCGACCGCCAGCGGCTCGGCGAGGCCGTCCGGTACCTTGAAGAGCACTCTGGCCGCGACGGCAGCGAGAACTGTTCATCGTCCGTCACGGCCGCCTCGTGTGGGAAGGGCCGCAAGGTCGACCGACAGCACGGCATCTGGTCAATGACCAAATCGTTCACCAGCACGAGTGGCGGGGCTGTTGATCGACGACGGCAAATGCACGCTCGACACGCCGGTTTGCCAGTACGTTCCAGAGCTGGCCGCTGCCTACCTGGACCGCGACGACTACGACGATGACCAGCGGCTACCGTGCCGTCGGCGATGAACCACAAGGAAGCTACACGCACGGGCCGAGTGCCACGTGGCGTCCCCGCCCAGCCCTTGTTCGCTCCGCCGGGCTCGAAGTATGCCTACTGGGACTCGGCGATGAACGAATTGGGCCTCGTACTGACCCGGATTGCTGGCGAGCCGATCGAACAACTCTTCCGACGCCGCATCGCCGAACCGATCGGCATGGATGCCGAGCGCTTGGGACTGGGGCGACTTTGGCGAAATCGACCTGGTCGTCGCAGGGGTCGGGAAGTCAGGGAAAGCATGTCCGCATCACGGCTCGCGAGGCGGCGCGTCGGCCTGCTTTGTTCCTGAATCGCGGGAACTGGAACGGCCGAGCAATTGCTCAGCGGCGGAATGGGTCCGGCTCGCCACCGCGGTGCAAGTGTCTCCTTCACTTCCGCTGGGGCACCCGGCCCAGCAGCATCGATGGCCGAGGCGTGTACGGGTTCAACTGGTGGTCCGCTGACCTCCAACCCAGGCGGTCTACGCCGCCATCCCGACCTGCCCGGGGACCTGTTCTGGGCGGCCGGCCATAACAACAATCTCATGTTCGTCGCCCGGCCGCCAGATGGTCGTCGTGCGGCTGGGATTAAGACCAGGAGACCATTGCCGGCCGCATCAGCGTGGCCACGTGGAACAGTTTCTGCGACGGCTAAACCAAGCTTGCTCGGCTGAGTAACCCCACCTGCGGCGGCTTCGAAGGCAACAATCCGCCGGACTTGACCAGCGGCTTTGAAGCTTCCCGTCGTGGTTTGCGGCGCGTCACCACGCACTGATCCTGACCCGTCAACTCGTTGCGCTGGCCCACCTCCTGGGGCCGCCTTACCCCCTCATTGATTTTGCGCGCAACGAAGTAGGATGGTGTGTTTATCACCCGGGAGGAGGAACATGCCTGACAGTAACCTTGTGCTGTCGGCGACAAAATATATGAGTTGCCCGTCGTTCAAGGAACCGAAGGGGAGCTGGCGATCGACATTACCCGGCTCCGCGATGAGACGGGCATGGTCACCTACGATCCGTCGCTGGGCAACACGGCCGCGTGCAAGAGCGAGATTACGTTCATCGACGGCGAGAAGGGCATTCTCCGCTATCGGGGCATCCACGATCGAGCAGTTCACCGAGCGGCCGAACTTCGTGGAAGCGGCATGGCTTTGATATTCGGCCGGTTGCCAACGCGAGAAGGTGGTCACTTTCAGCGAAAGGCTGACCGACAACGAGCTGTTGCACGAGGGCCTGAAGCACCAGTTTCAGCACATCCCGCTCGATGCCCCGCCAGTAGTAGCCATCCTGTCGGCCACGCTGAGCAATCTGGCCTGCTTCCACCAGCAGTTCCTGGCGTTGGAGGATCCCGAGTCGCTGGTCGAAGCCGCCGCGCGGTGATCAGCAAGGTTCGACCCGATCGCCGCTTTCTCCTACCGGCGGTCGCGCGGCCAGCCGTTCATGTACCCGGATCCGAACCTCCGCTACGCGGCCAATTTCCTCCACATGATGTTTTCGATCCCCTACCGGCAGTACATCGTGACGCCGGAGATCGAAGACGCCCTGAACCTGGTGTTCATCCTCCATGCCGACCACGAGCAGAACTGCAGCACGTCGACGGTGCGGACGGTGGGATCGGCACGAGCCAACCTGTTCGCTTCCTGCGCGGCGGGCGTGAGCGCCCTCTGGGGACCGCTCCACGGCGGCGCCAATGTCGAAGTCATCGAGATGCTGGAGCGGATTCACCGCGGCGGGCTCTCAGCCGAAGAATGCCTCCGCATGGCGAAAGACAAGACCAATCCGTTCCGGCTGTACGGTTTCGGCCACCGGGTGTACAAAAACTACGACCCGCGGGCAAAGATCCTGAAGGCGTCGTGCGACAAGGTATTCGCCAAGCTCAATCGCCAGGATCCGCTGCTCGACATCGCCCGCAAGCTCGAGGAACTGGCGCTGGAAGACTCCTACTTCGTCGATCGCAAGCTCTACCCGAACGTCGACTTCTACAGCGGCATCCTCCTCCGCGCGATGGGCATCCCGACCAACGTGTTCACGGTCTGCTTCGCCATTGGACGGCTGCCGGGATGGATCGCGCAGTGGAAAGAGCAGCACGACGATCCCAGCAGCCGCATCCTTCGCCCCCGCCAGGTCTACATCGGCCCGCCGCTGAGCGATTACGTGCCGATCGACAAACGCTGATGTGGCGTGGGTCGACGTCCGCCTGTGGTCTGAGACTATGCAGCCAGGCTTTGGCCGGCAGGTGCACCGTGCCAGGCGGAAGCCTGGTCTGCAATCGACAATATGAACAAGGAGAATGGAAATATGCCCCGCACGCTCGGATACGCCGCCCACAGCGCTACGGCCCCCCTCGCCCTCTTTCCTTTCGAGCGACGGGAACCGGGTCCGCGGGACGTGCGGATCGAGATCCTTTTCTGCGGCGTCTGCCACTCTGATTTGCATATCGCCAGGAACGAATGGAAGAGCACTGTCTACCCGGTGGTGCCGGGGCACGAAATCGTGGGCCGCGTGACGCAGGTTGGCCGCGACGTGAAGCGGGTTCGCGAAGGAGATCTGGCCGGTGTCGGCTGCATGGTCGATTCCTGCCGCACTTGTGCTGACTGCCGCGAGGGCCTGGAACAGTACTGCCAAAGCGGGATGATCCTGACCTATAACAGCCCCGACAAGCACCTGGGCGGCGTGACCTACGGCGGCTACTCGAGCCACATCGTCGTTGATCAGGATTTCGTGCTCCGCATACCCGACAAGCTCGATGCAGCGGGGGCGGCCCCTCTGCTCTGCGCGGGGATCACAACCTACTCGCCACTGCGGCACTGGCGAGTGGAGCAGGGTCAGAAAGTCGGAATCGTGGGGCTGGGCGGCCTGGGGCACATGGGGGTCAAGCTCGCCTCAGCCATGGGCGCCAATGTGGTGCTGTTCACCACCTCGCCGGGAAAGGCCGACGATGCGCGGCGACTCGGCGCCAAGGAAGTAGTCATCAGCCGGGATCCTGAAGCGATGAAGGCGCACGCCGGCAGCTTCGACTTCATCCTCAATACCGTGGCCGCGCCCCACAACCTCGACGCCTATCTGGAACTGCTCAAGCGCGACGCCTCGATGTGCCTCGTTGGCGCTCCGGGCGAACCGCACCCGTCGCCGAACATCAGCTTGCTGATCTTCCAGCGTCGCGGACTCGTCGGCTCGCTGATCGGCGGTATTCGCGAAACGCAAGAGATGCTCGACTTCTGCGGCGAACACGGCATTGTCGCCGACGTCGAGTTGATTCCTATTCAGAAGATCAACGAGGCGTACGACCGCATGCTGCGAAGCGACGTGAAGTACCGCTTCGTAATCGACTTGGCAACACTCAAAGAGTAGCGATAGCCTCGCCGCCGACCAACACAAGACCGGCGTGGCCTATGCGGCGGTTGTGCCGGTGCGCTGGGCGGGCAGATGGGCGTCTCCGGCAGTGGCGTCAAGCCGCGGTTTGGTCGAGGATCGTCCCGACTCGGGGCGGCTGGAAGCCTGACGGTACCACCAGAACCCTTGAATCCATCCATTCATGCGGCCAGACGCCAGTTCCTCGGCGATCCGCCGGGCGCTATCTTGGCTCACAAGGTCCTGAGGGACACACCGGTAGCCCCCTTCGTCCGTCATTGGAACGTCATCGAACTCGATGAATTTCCGGCTACTGCGGTTGTCGAAAAGCGCGACGCGGATCACAGCAAGCCCCTCCTCAACGGGCCTAACTTATTTTTCGCATGACCGCGTCCTATCAGAAGTCGGGACTTTTCCCACTGCGAGCGTGGTAATTTATCCGTAGGGCATCGTACCCCCCAACTTACGCGAGTTCGTTGCGTAGCGCGCATCGAACCCATAGGATCGCTTCGCATTCTCTGGCATGTGGCAAGAGTGGCATTGGAGACAGCTCATGCATCGTCGCGACTTCCTCAGGACGGGCGCCCAGGCCGCGGGAGCGGCGGGCTCGTTGGCCTTGGGTTCCGCAGCATCCCTGGCCGGTGCGGCCGAGCGACACGGCGCTGCCCCGGTGCTGGCGGATTACACCGCGGCGGAACACCGTTGCCGGTTGGAAAACATCGCCTTTTGCCAACGCGCAATCCGAACGTGTCTGCGCAAGCTTATGGTGAGCAATTACCTGCCGGGCCAGTGCGCGTATAACTTGGGCGAGTACCCCTGCCGGAAGCCGTGGGATCCCGGCGACTATGACGAGCAGGAACTCGATCGCCTGCGGGGGCATGGTATTGAGGTCATCCAGGTGTTCGACGAGTGGAACGACTCGCTCCGGCTATTCGGTGGCGACAAGTACACGCCCCTCAATCCGGCCGGATTCCGTCGCTTTGTCGACATGGTGCACCGTCGCGGCATGAAGCTACTCCCCTACGCCTCGCCTTGCTTCCTGCAACGGACTGATCCCGACTTCCGACAGGAATGGTCGCGGGACGGCGATTTCCTTGAACTGGGCTATTGGAACATGGCCCGCTGTTCACCGGCGAGCCCCGGCTGGCGGGCTTTTCTGCTGCCGCGCATCACGCGGATCCTCGACGAATACGGCGCCGATGGGATCTACCTCGATGGCGGTTACGTGGCCAACGCGCGGAAGTCGATCACCGCACCGGCCGAGGACGAAGTGGTCGCCTTTGAGGAGACGCCGGAGCAAGACGGGGCCTTTGCCGACCTGCTGGCCCTGATCTACGCCGAGGTGAAACGCCGTGGCGGAATCGTTAAGCTGCATGTCGATGGCGCCACCCGGCCAATGGCTGGCGAGCTGAAAGTCTACGACTACCTCTGGGTGGGCGAAGGAGTCGGCAATGCCGATGCGCTCCGCGAAGCGGTCAAGGACCACCCGCCGTACGTGGTGCCGTGCATCGACATGACGTTTGCCCCGATCGACACCGAACAGGAGCAGTATCTCCATGCGATTCCGTACCTGCAGTTTCCCTTGCTTCAGGCTGGGCGGCCATTCACCGGCGAGAGGGCGATGATACCCGGCGTCCGTTATCGAGCGGGGGCCGACTTCTGGGTCGAGCGGTGCCGCAAGGCCTGGGATTATCACCAGCAGCACCCCGAAGGACCGCACACCTACAACAACTGGGACTCAGTCCCTCCTCGGCCCGAATCACGTACGACTCACGCTCGTTGGCTCAAGCGGTATCGGCCGTTGGCGGAAGAGGGAACGTGGGCCTGGCTGGAGATTGGCGATTCGACTCTGTTGGCCTCGCCGCCAACGAAAGAGATCGTCGTTTCGGCATTTGCCAATCGGCAGTTGTTCCTGGCCGTGGCGAACTTCGGCCGGACCGCAGTTGAGATCACCACCACCGACCCCTATGTCCCTGCCGACAATCCCGTCGCGGCTCCAAGCAAGACCTGGACCCTATCGCCGCGGTCGCTCGAGATCCTGCGACGGATCGGGTAGAAGGCCACGTCGGGCCGCTGATCGAGCAGAAAAGGCCGGCGGAGCAAACTCCGCCGGCCTTCGTCAAAAGGGTGGGTAGAGGGACTCGAACCCTCAACTTCCAGAACCACAATCTGGACGGCTGGCGACACAACTGGGCACAGCAAAGGATTTACGACAACGCTGCCCGCCGCTTGTACTCCTGCTTGTACACGCGAAGCCGAAAACCGAAACGCCGGCGCTGCCGAAGCCGACCAAGCCGGCCGACCAGAGAGAGCCGAAGGGGACGACCAGCAACCGGCAGACAAGCCGGCCGCTGACCATGACGATCCGCTGGCGAAGCTCGCCGTCTCGCTGCTGTCGCTCTCGAATGCCGACCGGGAACGGCTCGCCGCAATGCTCACTGAACAGAGAAGCGAAGGGAAGTAGGCCATGCCATGCCGCCGTCGCCATCGGCACAAAGAGACACGACGAAACCGAAGCCGGCCGCCGGGAACCGACCCCCGCCCCCGGAAGGCCCCCAACGCGGCAGGAATACATCTACGTTGGGCGGGGGGAATTTTTTTACCTAGAAAACTGGGAAGATAGGCAACCCGTTTACAACTTATTCACAACTCCAAAGCAAAAAAGGCCGACACGATGCAGCCTGTAACGACAACGGAAGAGTACGGAAATTTTGCAGTGGTGGTGAGGGGCGAGGTGAAGGCGCTACGTGATTCAGAAGGCCGTGCCGTCCGCTTCGCCGAGAGGCTGAATCAGATGTATCGGGAATATGGTGATCTGGAACGGGCATTCGTCCGGCGGGTGAAAGTCAAATCCACAGTCACAAGGGTTTTGGAGTTTTGTGATAGCGACGGTCTGGAATGGGGCGACGACGAGGCCCCGGCGGGCAGTGAGGCCGGGGATCACGTTGAAGGGATCTGACGCATCGTCAGACGCGACCGGGCCCGAGGGGGCGACTGCTGGGCCACGGTAGCCGGCGGGACGCTCCTGGGGCCAGCGTTGACGATCCGGCGGGCGCCGGGATAGGTTACGACGAAATCAAACCCGCCGGGTAGCTCCCGACGGTCGCCGGCCGGGACGGGGCTGCGGCACCTGTCCGTCGCGCCCCGCCGGCTGGCATCAGGACAGGACTTCTACCGATGCGTCAATCTCTGGACGTGCTGGCTCTCGACGGAGAACTGGCGAAGTTACTCCATTTGGTCGATGCCGACGAACCCTTCGGCACTGTGGCTTCGGCCGCTCGCCAAGTCATCGAACGGTACGCCGCGACGGAATGGCGCCCCGCCGCGTTGTTTCGTGGCGACTGGGAAAGCCGCGGGCGAAACGGGGAATTCTCCACCGGCTGGATCGAAACGGCCGAAGGGATCGCGACCGACGAAGAACGCGAAACCCTGGTCGCCGCATGTATGGCGATGGTTTTCTTTGTCACTCGAAGCGGGACGCCGTATCACCAGGACAAACACCGGGCCGCGCTGGCCGATGCCCTGCGGGAATACTTAGCCTACCGCCATTACGACGTGACGCCGCCGGCCGACAAGGAGAAGAAAGCCGAAGGGAATGGCGGCGGCGACTCGAAACAGAAAAACCCACCGTCGCCGCCGGACCCTGCCGCCGCTCGCCAAGCCGCATTGGAAGAACTTAGACCGGCCGACCTGAAAGCGTACTACAGTTACGGCTACGCTGAATCGAAACTGGGTGCCACAACCGACCGGCAAGCGTATCAATGGCTCAAAGAGAACGGATTGCCGGACGAACGCGAATTGCCCGAACTTACTGAATCGCTGGCCGACTACAAGCTGCCTTCACTGGCTACATGGTCCAAGCAAATACGGAACGCAAGAGCGATGCTCGGGGAGCAAAAGCATACTCGCCGCGCCGGCCGTGCCGCCGGGAGCAGAAGCATAGTCGCTAGCCGTGAACTCGACAAAAGCGAAGATGCGGACTGACTATCGCGGGATCCGCTCGCACCGAAATCGGACCGAAGCGGATTTTTGGAAAGATCCGCTCGAATTCTTTTCTCGGACGCAACCCCCTGTCTTCCCTTGCCTTCGGCAATCCCGCGTATCGGCGGCGCGGTCGGTTTTGGCGGTCCGTTTTGGTCCGTTCTGTGGTCGATAGATGGCGCGGGCTGACAGGCGAGGGGATCGCCGGGCACGCCGCCGCCGACCATGAAAGGACCTGTCATGCCGTCTGCTACTGCTTCTCCATCCGAGACCGCGACTCGCCGCCGGCTTGGCGGCGTTGGCACCGTCGCCGATATGTGCGACTGCTCGCCGCGAACAATTCGCCGGCTTGCAGATTCCGGGCGAATGCCCCAACCGCGGAAACTAGGCGCGCTGTTGAGGTGGGATCTCGACGAAATTGAGCGATGGATTGCTGAGGGATGCCGACCTGTTGAGCGGAGGGGTGTACGATGAGGAAATCGCTTTCCGACATCCTCCGAAACGGGGATCGCGACGCCCTTGCCCGCGCTTGGGGCGATGCGAAAGCCGCCGAAGACTTCGCGCCGCTGCCGAGCGGAGAATACGTCGCGCGTATTGTCGGTGGCGACCTATTCACCAGCAAGACCAAGGGCACTGCCGGATACAAGCTCGCCTTTCGGGTATTGGAAGGCGAACACCAGGGCCGGCAATTCTGGCACGATGTGTGGCTGACTCCCGCCGCGATGCCGCTTGCCAAGCGGGACCTGTCCAAGCTCGGAGTGACGGCGATTGACCAGTTGGAACGGCCGCTGCCGCCGGGAATCCGCTGCCGGGTGAAGCTCGCCTTGAGGCGCGATGACGACGGCGCGGAATATAACCGGGTGAAATCGTTTGAAGTTGTTGGCATCGACGAACCGGAACGCGACGCTTTCGCACCTGCCGACGCCGACCCGTTCGGCGATTTGCTGGCCGACGACGCGGCCGGGGGTGCGCTATGAGTTTTAAACCCAAACCGCGATACCGCGACGCCGATTGTCTGTCGCACAGTGCCGCCGACTGGGATAATCTGCCGGCTCAATCTGAGCAAGCCTATCGGCGAGGGTACATCCAAGGGTTCTTAGCCGCGGCATCACTGGCCGCCGAAGGGATCACACCGGCCGAACTCCGCGACTTCGGCTATGGCAAGCTCTGGCGATGGCGAGGGGAATCGCCTTTGCGGTGGGGGCACCCGCCAGAGTACAAGCGGAGGGCTCGGAAATGATTGCCGACGCCTTCCGCTTCGGGTTTCGGATTGTCGGCAATTGCAGCGAACCGCGCCGGCTGGTTGACGCCGGCGCGGCTCTCGCCGCCTACGCCGCTTGCGATACTCGGGCCGAAACTGACCGCGAAAGCTATCTGTCGGCTTTCCGCTTCGACGCCGACTTTGCCGACCACCTGAATACAACTGGCTCGACTGCCGACTTCACCGGCGCTTGCTGGTCGCCGTGGCTATGGTTCGACATCGACGCCGAAGGCGACTTGCCGCGGGCGCAGGCCGAAGCCGAAGCGCTCGCCGAAATCCTGGCGACCCGCTATGCCGTGCCGGCCGACGCCTTGCTGTTGTGCTTCAGCGGGGCCAAGGGGTTTCATGCCGGGTTGCAGACGGGGCTCTGGCTGCCGGAACCATCGGCCGACTTCCACCGGATAGCTCGACGCTTTGCCGAGCATGTCGCCGAACTGGCCGGAGTGACGATTGATAGCGGGGTGTACGACAAGGTTCGCGCCTTCCGTGCACCGAACAGCCGGCACCCGAAGACCGGCTTACACAAACGCCGGTTGACGCTCGCCGAGTTGTCGGGACCGCTGAGCGATATTCTCGAACTGGCGAGACTGCCGGCACCGTTCGACATTCCGCCGGCGCCGGCCGCCAATGACCAAGCCGCCGCCGACTGGCAAGACGCGATTGAGTGGGTGAAGCACGAAGCCGAAGGGAAAGCGGCAAGGCGGGCTGCGACTGCCGGCTCGCCGAAACTCAACCGCGCTACACGCGAATTCATTGCCGAAGGCGCAACCGCCGGGGATCGGCACCGACTGCTTTTCAGTGCCGCCGCGAACCTTGCCGAGTTTGGTTGCCCCCTTCGCCTTGCCGAAGCTCTGCTTGAAGAACCGGGACTGGACTCGGGACTATTGCCGAAAGAGGTTCGCCGGCAGATTCATTGTGGACTGGCCGCCGTCGGCTCGTCGGAATCGCACCAGGACGCACCAGGAACGCCGCTTGACGCTGCGGACGGCTCAACAATCGCCGAACCGTCGGAACGCGATACACGCGATTCTAGGGGCACTGCCGGGCAATCGTGCCAGCAGTTGACTACCGCGACCGAATCGGCACCGGCTGTCGGCTCGACGCCGCCGGCTGACATTTCCGCCGCCTTGGCGAGGTTGTGGGGATCGCCGGCACCGGCCGCCGTGGCCGATCACCCCGCCGAGGCCGCGCCGCCGAGGTTCGCCGCCGACATCTCGCCGACCGTGCTGCTGGCCGACCCGCCGCCGTACCGCTGCGGGTGCGACCGGGCCGGCTGGCTTGACTCGCCGACACCCGACGGCCGGACCCGCACAACCTGCGGCAAGTGTGGCCGGTTTGTCGGCTATCGGCCGGGAGGATCGCCGCGATGACGACACCCGCAAACTTCACCACCGCCGCCGACGCCTTCGACGCTTGGCGCGATGACGTTCTCTGTGGCACGCCGCCGGTATTCTGGCCATGCGGCTCGGGCGATATGGCGCGACTCGAAATCGGGCCGGGGCGGGTAATGCTGATCGGTGGCGCACCGGGCGCCGGGAAGACTGGCTGCGTAATGCAGTTGACCATCGACGCCCTACGGTTGTCGCCGACGCTTCGCGCCCTGGTCTGCAATGTCGAGATGCCGCCGCGCGTGCTGTTGGACCGGCAGTTAAGCCGGCTGTCCGGCGTGCCACTGCAAACGATTCGTTACCGCCAATTCGCCGCCGACCATGCCGACCGAATCGACCAGGGAGTACACACCCTCGAATCACTCGCCGACCGGCTCGCCTTCTGTCGGCCGCCGTTCGACCTCGCAAACGTCGCCGCTTCGGCCGACGCCTTTCATGCTGATTTGTTGGTGCTTGACTACATCCAGCGAATTCCGCCGCCGGGCCAGCACGACGACAAGCGGACTTCGGTCAACGCCACAATGAATTTCCTTCGGCAATTCGCCGATGCCGGCTGCGGGTTGCTGGTGGTCGCCGCCGTGGGCCGGCAAAAAGACGCCAAAGGCCGGACCTCGTACGACGGGGACTCGTTGAATCTGGCTTCGTTCCGCGAATCGAGTGAACTGGAATTCGGGGCCGACGACGCCTATATCCTGGTACCGGACGCGAAAAACCCCGCCGCCGTGACGCTTCGACATCTGAAGGCGCGACATAGCGAAGCGCGGGACCTGTCGCTTACGTTCGACCGCGCTATTCAACGGTTTACCGCCGGCGGCTCGGGCGATATTCAGACTGCCTTACAAACCGCGTGGAACCACACCGCGCCGGCCGCCGACGGGCCGCAACCCTTCGCCGAGTTTGAGGACTTCGCATGATAAACGCACCACGACCGATACCCGTCGGGCAGGAACCGCCGCCGCTGCGGCCGACAACAAACGGCAGTAACGGCCGACCGCCGCGCCACCAGGACAGCGAAGAGGCGAAGGGAAAGCCGGCTCGCCGAAAGACTGTCGACCGCTTCGCCGTGCTGAACGCCTTTGTCGATGCCGGCATGGCGGGGCTGTCTCGGGTTGAACTAGGAACATGGCTGGCGCTGTATCGAGACACGCGGGACGGGACGGCTTGTACCAGCATGGATAGCATTGCCGATCGCGCAGGGTGCACAAGGCGAGGGGTGGTAAAGGCGATTGCTTCCCTTCGCCGTCGGGGGTTGCTGGTGCAAGTATTCCGCGGCGGAATCAACCGGGGGCCATCCCGATACCGTGTTCTGCCAATGCCCAAACCACCCAATGAACCAGGGAACCGGGGTTCACTATGACTAGTGAACTTTCCGTGCATTCACTGGTGAACCCCAGTTCCCACTGTCCATAAGGGACCATAATTGCGTCCCCTTTATGCGTCTGACGACACGGGGACGCAAAGAACAGAAAGTGTGTATTGTAGGCCGGCTTGACTACCCGCCGATAAGTGTGATAATGAGGACACTATGAAGAGACGTTCGACTTCACCGCTGACCGATCCGCTGCGCAAGGCGCTCCTTGCCAGTGATGTTCCTTTGTTGGTGCTGGCGAAGGAAACGGGGATCGCGCGCGCCAGCCTGATTCGCTTTCGACGTGGCGAGACTTCGTTACGGCTCGACGTGGCCGACCGGCTCGCTGCTTACTTCGAGCTCGAACTGGCAACGAAAAAGCGGAGGAGTTCAGATGGCGAGAGATAAAGAGGGGGACCGTCGCAGGAGGGAGTTTGAGTTAGCCGCGCAGGCAAATGAAGCGATTAGAAAGAAGAAAGAACGAAGCGAGAGAATACAACTGTGGGTCTTCGGCATTTTGGCCGGAATACTCGCTCTCTCTGTAATGCGGAGTTGCACCCAAGACATGCTCGACAACCCGGAGCGTTTCTGGCAAGAAGTGCACGACCGGACAGAAAACAGCTACCCCAATTAGCGACCTTGAACAGCGGCAAAGTTAGTCAGGTGAGTTATGGGAACCGTCTATCGCGAATCGTTTACCAAGCCGCTGCCGCCGGACGCGAAGATTATCGTTCGCAAGGGGAAGCGGCTCGCCGAATGGAAAGACGGGAAGGGGAAGACGCGAACCGCGCCGCTGACCGCCGCCGGGGACCGTATTGCCGTCCTCGCCGGCACCTACACGGCGCGCTATCGTGACGGCTCGGGGATACTGTGCAAGGTGACGACCGGCTGCCGGGACAAAACCGCCGCGGAATCGGTACTCGCCGACCTGGAGAAACGCGCCGAGCGGGTTCGCGGTGGACTCCTGACCTCGGGCGAAGATGCGGTAATCGACCACCAGGGGTCGCCGTCGGCATCGCACGTAGATTCATACCTCGACTCACTGGTGGCTGCCGGACGCGATCAAGGCCATATCGACAACCTCAAGCGGCAGTTGGGGCGGCTCGTTCGGGAATGTCCGTTCCCCTCGCTTCGTGACTGGCGACGCGCTCCGCTCGAAACCTGGCTGGCCGTACAGACGCGGCAGGAGATGAGTGCTCGCACCCGCAATAGCTATCAGGCTGCCGCCGGGGCGTTCTGCAACTGGTGCGTCGAAACGGGCCGCATGCTCAACAATCCTTTTGCACGCATGCCCAACGCCAGCGAAGAGGCCGACCGTCGCCGGCAACGTCGGGCGTTGACTGACGCCGAACTGGTCAAACTCTTGGACGTGGCGCGCCGCCGGCCGCTGGTGGAAGCGATGACGATTCGCCGCGGCAAGCGAAAGGGGCAACTGGCCGCCAACGTGCGCGACGAAATCCGCCGGGACCTCGAACGGCTCGGGAGGGAACGGGCGTTGATCTATAAGACGCTGGTGCTGACGGGGCTGCGGAAGGGGGAATTGGCTTCCCTTACCGTTGGTCAACTGGACCTCGACGCCGCCACGCCTTGCTTGACGCTCGACGCCGCCGACGAAAAGAATCGGCAGGGTTCGACGCTTCCCCTTCGCTCTGATCTCGCCGCCGACCTACGGCAATGGCTCGCCGAGAAGGCCGCCGCCGTGGACGAGGATCGCCGGCAGGCCCCGACCGTCAGGATGGACCAGGACGACCGACCCGCCGGGCTGCCAGCCGATACGCCGCTGTTCACCGTACCGGCCGGCCTGGTCAGGATCCTTGACCGGGACTTGCAACAGGCCGGCATCCCCAAGCGGGACGAACGGGGACGGACGGTGGACGTTCACGCCCTACGCCACACCTTCGGAACCCTGCTCTCGAAAGGCGGGGTCTCGCCGCGGACAGCGCAGGCCGCCATGCGGCATTCGACCATTGCCCTGACGATGAACACGTACACCGATCCGAAGCTCTTGGACGTGGCCGGCGCTGTGGAGGCCTTGCCGGCGCTGCCCCTGGAGACTGGTTCGCAAACGGCAGCAATCGCCGTAAGTCGAACGGGGACGGACGATTTACCGACTTCGCCGCTTGTACATGTGCTTGTACAAGCTGCCGGCAATCCCTGCACTCGCAAGACATTTCCTGTCAATCTGGCAGGTAGTGGGGGCCGCCGCGATAGGTCCCGTACGAACGCCGTAAGTGCTTGTCCTGTCAACGAAAAAAGCCCGCTGACAACTGCTGTCAGCGGGCCTTGTTCAGGGTGGGTAGAGGGACTCGAACCCTCAACTTCCAGAACCACAATCTGGCGCTCTAACCAATTGAACTATACCCACCGTAGCGCACCGACCGCGCGGTCGGCGCAGGGCAGACAAGAAATATACCTGCGCGTCGAACAGTCGTCAATGCACCAAAACCCCTCACAAGCAGGGACACCCGGCAGCAGATCACACGCGCGGAACCCCGTCGGTCGCGGCGATTCAATACGGGAACCGCTCGTCGAGCGGGGCGTCTGAAAGTTCGACTAGAAACTGGGATATACGGTCGACGATCACCGCCATCATCCGTTGTCCTTTCTCGGCGGTGGCTTGGTGCGGGTTGCCCGCCCCGGCGTTGGTCGTCAGCAGGTGCCACGGCCGCGTGATCGAGACCCAGCCGCGGTTGACCGCCTCGAATCGCGTTTCCGCCTTCCGCCCCTCATCAGCCGTAAACCCGCCGTCCGGCCGCCGGCCAATCAACTCGGGAAAATAGGCCAGGGCGAACGAAGTCTCCATCTCCCCGGCGTGATCGTCAGGTTCGGCAAAGATCTCGCGATACACGTCGGCGAAGATCGCATACCAGTTGCAGAGAAACAACTGCGCGTCGGTCTGCCCGTAGAGTTCGCGGAGCAGGGCCTTCAGGTCGTTGCCGCCGTGGCTGTTGAGAATCAAGATCTTCTTGATCCCCTGGTACGTGAGCGAGTGGACCAGATCGGTGATTACGGCCCCCAAGGTCGACGGATTGATATTCATCGAAAACGGGAATTCCCGCTGGTTCGTTTCTGTCCCGTACGGGACCGTCGGCAACAGGATTACCTTGGCGCCGCGCTGCCAGGCCGCCTCACAGATCTTCTCTCCCACCAGGTCGCCTTCACGGGTGTCGATTCCGTACGGCAGATGGAGGTTGTGCGGTTCCGTAGCGCCAAGCGGCAGCACGGCGACTTCGTATTGCTGCGTCTTGACCAGACCGTAATTGATCTCCGCCAGTTTCCATGGTCGCACGATGACCCTCCCTCGCGAGTCGATTGAAGTGGGTTGACGCCGATGCCCTGCGGGCGCCAACTGTTTTGGCAAACGTTTGCCGCCAGTATACTTGCGAGTCATGCCGCGGAACATTGCGGCCGAGATTCATCGCTGACTGCACCTCGCGGAGAATGGAATATGCACGTGCCACAGAGAGAAGCCGCCCGCCCCGACCGGCGAGTCCTGGCAGGCGAGCGATTGCCAGGCCGAGCCACCGCGTGTGCGGCACTGCTGTGGGTGTCTCTCGCCGCCAGCGGCCAGGACATGATCGCGGCGGAGCGGATGCTGCCCGACGTGGTCGGCGTGACCCATGTCAGCGGCAGGTATCACCTGGCCGATTCCGATTTCCTCAACGAGGGGGCGGATCAGATCCTGTCGCTGGGAAGCCGCGTGATCAAGGTTTACTTCACCGTCCCGCCGACCGCCAACCCGTCGTCCAATGCCTATCCCTTCAACAGTCGGTGGCCGCAATCCAAGACGCTCACCGAGTTGGCGGCGACGCCTTACTTCCGCGCCCTGTTCGACAAGCCGTTCACGACGTTTATCCTAACAACCTACGCGGCTGGCCGGCCGGAGCATTACTGGCGCGCCGGGATGACCGCCGAACAGGCGGCGGACGAGGAGCGGCAGTTCTACGAGCTTGCCCGGCACCTTCTCACCGCATACCGCGGCCAGCACAAGACCTTCGTACTTCAACACTGGGAGGGAGACTGGGCGATCCGCGGCAACTTCGATCCCCAGGCCGACCCGACTCCGCAGGCAATCCAGGGAATGATCGACTGGCTCAATGCACGGCAGGCGGGGGTGGATCGGGCGCGACAGGAGTTTCACACCAGCGATGTGAGCGTTTACCATGCGGCCGAGGTGAACCTTGTCAAAGCCTCGGTGATCGACGGCCGGCCCGGGGTCGCCAACCGGGTCGTGCCGAAGACAAAGGTCGACCTCGTCTCCTACTCGGCCTGGGATACGCAGGGCGACCCGGTTCAGTTCCGCCAAGCGCTCGAATGGCTTGCGGAGCAGACTCCGGACCGCCCGCCCTTCGGCCGGAGTAATGTCTACGTAGGAGAATTCGGTGCGCCCCAGAATGAATGGCCCGCGGAGCAGACCGCGCGGACAATCCGCAACGCGGTAGAGACCAGTCTCGACTTCGGTTGCCCGTACATCATCTTCTGGCAGCTCTACTGCAATGAGCTGCGTCCCGGCGACCCGCCACCTCAGGTGCCGGTGCGTTCCAACGACGCCGTCCGCGGTTTCTGGCTCATTCGGCCCGACGGCACGAAGGCGTGGACCTGGGACTATTTGCAGCGTGTGCTCGCTAGCCCTGCTGAACCTTGGCGTTGAAGAGAGAGGCGGAGTCTGGCGGAGCCGGAGTCTGCGGCATCGACCGCAGCCCGCTCGCCTGCTTCCGGTCCGAACATCTTGAGACGGAGCCTCCGGAGCGACCAAGTGTCGCGCATCCCGGCTCGCTCCGGCATCGATGGGCATGGATCGCGGTTTGCCGGGGCGTAGAATGCTCTGGCGACCCGCCGTGGGCCCACCCCGAGCCGGCGGTGTCGCCACAACAACGCCCCCCAAGCTCGAGGTCCACGTGAACCAGTCCGCCCTGTCGCCACTTCCCATCCTGTCCGACTTACCACTCACCCTGGAGCGGGATCTATTCCTTCGGACTCTGGTGGGTGAGCTTGCCGGGACGCTCCAGGACGTCGTCGGACTCGATGAAGCCGCGGGGTTCATCAGCGTGGTCGGGCAGCGAATCGGCGAGGGAATCAACAGCGAGTACAAATCGGCGTTGGAGTCACCCCGGCTGTCGCGCGAGCAGGTCGCCGCCGTGCTGGTCGACCTCAAGCGGCGGATTCAGGGCGACTTCTACGTTGTCGAGCTGACCGACGACAAGATCGTGCTTGGGAACCGGGCCTGTCCGTTCGGCGACAAGGTTGTGGGGCGTCCCTCGCTCTGCATGATGACCTCCAATGTGTTTGGCATGATTGCCGCCGACAGCCAGGGATATGCCAAAGTGGCCGTCGAGAAATCAATCGCGCAGGGCGACTCCCGTTGCCGCGTCGTGGTGTATCTCAAACCCACACCCGAAGCGCGAGCCGCCGCCGGACGCGAGTACTTCCAGGGGTAAGCACCGTTGACGCCCGAGCAGTTTCAACAGTGGGCCGATCTGCTGCCCGAGCCGATGCTCTTGCTGGACGGCGAGGGCACGATCATGGCGGTCAATACCAGCGCTTCCGGCAAGCTGGCGCCCATCAGCCGCGTCGGCTGCCGGCTTTGCGAAGTGGCCGCCAACCCGCGCGCCGGTCTGGCGGAGTATCTCCGTGCGTGCAGCCGCAGCCGCTCGCCGCTCCCCGGAGCGATCATCCTGCCGCAGGGCGAGGGCGAAGCGGCGGTGCTCCGCTGCGAAGGGGCTTTGCTCGACACCTGTGCCGGCGGCACGGAGCGGCAGATTCTGCTGCGGCTGGTGCCCAAGGAGTCGGCGGTCCGGCAGTTTCTGGCATTGAACCAGAAGCTCGATGAGCTGGCGGCCGAGATCGTGCGCCGCCGTCAAGTGCAACGCGAACTACGCTCGCAGCAAGAGCGGCTCCAGGCCAGCGAGGAGCGGTTGCGGCTGGCCCTGGAAGCTGGCCGCATGGGCACCTGGGATTGGGATCTGGCCACGGATCGCGTCGTCTGGTCGCCGGGACTGGAACGGCTCCACGGCGTGGAGCCGGGCACGTTTCCCGGCACTTTCAACGCCTATCAGGAAGACATCCACCCGGAAGACCGCAGCCGCGTGCTGGCGGCGATCCAACACACGCTCCAGGAAGGCACTGCCCACCACATCGAGTATCGGCTCGTGTGGCCCGACGGCAGCGTACACTGGGTCGAATCGCGCGGCAGGCTATTCCGCGACGGGGCGGGCAAGCCGGTCCGCATGGCCGGCGTCTGCATGGATGTCGACCAGCGCAAGCTGCTGGAGCAGCAGCTTCACGATCGGCTCACCGAACTCGCTGAGACCGAACAGCGGATCCGCTCGGTCGTCGACCACGTCGTCGACGCGATCATCACGATCGACGATCGGGGCATGATCCAGTCGGCCAATTCGGCCGCCGAACGCGTGTTCGGATACGCGGCTGCCGAAATGGTCGGCCGCAACGTCAACCTGCTCATGCCGGAACCGGATCACAGCCGGCACGATGAATACATCGCCAACTACCTGCGGACCGGCAAGGCCAAGGTCATCGGGACCGGCCGCGAGGTGACCGGTTTGCGCAGCGACGGCACGACATTCCCGATGGAACTCGGCGTCAGCCAGTTCCGGCTGGGCGAGCGGCGGTACTTCACGGGGATTGTGCGCGATATCACCGAGCGCAAGCGCGACGCGCGCGTCGCCCAGTTCCTGGCCGACGCCAGCCGGTCGCTTTCGACGCTCGTCGATTACGAGAGCACCCTGCAGAAGGTGGCTCATCTGGCGGTTCCGTTCTTTGCCGACTGGTGCGCGGTGCACGTGGCCGACGAGAATGGCAGACTGCGGCAGTTGGCGATCGCGCATGTCGATCCTCAGAAAGTCGAACTCGCCGAGGCGCTGGGCAAACGCTACCTGCCCGATCCCGAGGCGCCCCATGGCGCATCATGGGTCTTCCGCACCGGCCGATCGGAATTGGTCGCCGAGATCGATGAGGACCTGCTCCAGCGCGCGGCAGGCGATGAGGAGCATCTCCAGATTCTGCGGGCGCTCGGATTGCGGTCGTCGATCCGCGTGCCGCTGGCGGTGCACAACAGGAACCTGGGGGTGATCAGCTTCGTCTCGGCCGAATCCGGGCGGCGTTACGATCAGCGCGATCTGGCGGTGGCCGAGGACCTGGCGCGCCGCGCCGCAGTGGCGATGGAGAACGCCCGGCTCTACGGCGAGCTTCGCGAGGCCGACCGCCGCAAGGACGATTTCCTGGCAATGCTCGCTCACGAGCTTCGCAATCCGCTGGCCCCGATACGCAGCGGGCTGGACCTGCTGGCGGCGGCCGGCGCCGAGGCGCCCGTGGTGGAATTGATGAAACAGCAGGTCGAACATCTCGTGCGGCTAGTCGACGATCTGCTCGACGTTTCCCGGATCACGCGCGGCAAAATCACGCTGCGGCGCGAGGTCGTCGAACTTGCTCCCATCGTGCAGCGTGCCGCCGAGACGGCCCGCCCCCTGATCCACGCCCGCGGGCACCAGCTTTTCGTGTCATTGCCGCCGGAGCCGGTGTGGGTCGAGGCCGACCCGGTGCGGCTCGCCCAGGCGCTGACCAATCTGCTCAACAACGCCGCCAAGTACACTGATGCCGAAGGCCGCATCGACGTCGTTGCCCGATGCGGTGAAGACCACCTGATGCTTGCCGTCCGCGACAATGGCATCGGCATCAAAGCCGAGATGTTGCCCAAGGTCTTCGACCTGTTCACCCAGGCCGACCAGTCGCTGGAACGGTCCCAGGGAGGGCTGGGGATCGGCTTGACGCTGGTCCGCAGCCTGGTCGAAATGCATGGCGGATCGGTTTCGGCGGCCAGCGGCGGTGAAGGCCAGGGAAGCGAGTTTGTGATCCACCTGCCCTTCCACGCGCCGCGCCTAGCTGCGACCGCCCCTCCGGTCGCGCCGGGCGATGTGCCGAGCCGCCGCATCCTCGTCGTCGATGACAACGTAGGGGCGGCAAAGATGCTCGCCCTGCTGCTCACCAGGATCTCGGATCACCAGGTCCACACCGCCCACGACGGACTGTCGGCCCTTGAGGCCGCCAGGGACCATCGACCTGAAATCGTGCTCCTCGACATCGGCCTGCCGCGCATGAATGGCTACGAGGTGGCGCGGCGGCTCCGGCAGCAGCCCGAGTTTGAGCAGACGGTGCTCGTCGCGCTGACCGGATACGGCAGCGAGGACGACCGCCGCCGGTCAATCGAGGCCGGATTCGACGAGCACCTAGTCAAGCCGCCCTCACTGGAAAGCCTGCAGCGGCTGGCCGTGCATCACCGTTTGGTGAGCACCTGAGACTGTCCGCAACTATCGCTCCGTTTGGATGAGGAATGGCGATGCACCCGATTGATCCGACTCAAGCCGATCGCGATGAATTGCTCCAACTCGTCCGCCAACTCGAGGAAGACCTGCGGCTCAGGAACGATTTCCTCGGAAAGCTCTCCCACGAGGCGGCCAATCTGTTCCTGCCGCTGCATTTCATCCTGCAGATGATGCGGCAACCGGCCAGCACCCGGGCGACGCCGGAACATGTCCGCAGCATGCTCGACGAACACGCCCAGGCCGTCGGCCGGTTTGCCGACGAACTCCGCCTCGCGTCGCGGATCGCCCGCGGCAAGCTGCAGATCGACCGCCAGCCTCTCGACCTGCGAGAACTGGTCGACAAGGTCGTCAAAAAGCTCCAGCCGGTCGCCGAGAAGAACGCCCAGCAACTCTTCGTCGTGCTGGCCAGCCGCCCGGTCGCCATGGAGGGCGACGCGCCCCTGCTGGAATCGGCCGTCACGCACTTGATCGAAAACGCCCTCCGCTTCTCCGACCGCGGCGGACGCGTCGAGATCAGCCTCGCCGATGAACCGGGCGGCGCGGTGTTCCGGGTACGCGACTACGGCGCGGGCATCAATGCGGAAGCCCTGCCGCGCGTATTCGACTTGTTCTACCAGTACGACCCGCTGTCTTCCGGCTGGGGCGTGGGCCTGGCCATCGTCCGCCACGTCGCCGAAGCCCACGGCGGGTTCGCCGCGGCCGCCAGCGCCGGCCCCGGCCAGGGAAGCGAGTTCACCGTCCACCTCCCCGCGAGAGACGCGTCCTCCGCCGGCACGGCGCCAAGCTGATTGGCCCGGCTGCTTGCAGGGCACACGCCGCACGCGTCACCCCAAACGGAGGATGCCCCTGCCGCCATGTGATTCTTTCCTGGATTGACGTCTCGTGCTATGCTGATCGGCGGGACGAGAAAGGCCGGCGTGCAGCGCGACAGTGATCGCGACAGGATCTTATCCGGCTACCTCTATGAACCCCAAGAACGCCCACGGGCAGCGTCTTGCCTGGCGACCGAGAGGCGCCTGACCATGCCAGCCCGCTGGGAACTTCCAGAAAGTGACGGTCGGCAAGGGCTGTCCCGGCCGCGTAGACCCCGAGTGGCGATCGTTGGTTTGATTGTCGCGATCACCGCCGCAGCGGCTGTCACTTGGCTCCTCAGTCATGACCGGGCAGGGCGTCAGCAGGCCGATGAGCCGGCCGCAGCGCCCTCTGCTGCGGCAGCCAAGGCAAGCGGTTCCGGTCTCCGTTCCGATGCGAGCGTTCCCGCAGCACCATCCGGCATGCCGGGGGAGCTGGTCTCCAAAAGCCTTGAGCTACCCGAGGCGACGCCGGCGGCTCTGCGTACGTCGGCTTTGGCGGCAGTGCAGCGGTTGATCGACGATCTTCCGCAGCGGCCCGAGCCGGTAGCACTGATGGCACTGGCTCGCAAGCGCTTCGGCCAGCACGAGGCAGCCATCGAGTGCTGGCAGCGATGCCTGGAACTCGATGCCCGTTTCGCCGACGCCTGCCACGGACTGGGGTCGATCGCCTTGGAGCGAGGAGACCATGCAGAGGCCGAGGCGTTCATCCGCCGCGCCCTGGCCCTTCGGCCCGACCTGCCCGAAGCCCGGATCGTCCTGGCCGATGCCCTATTGGGCCAAGGTAAACACGAGGAGGCGGTGACGGTGCTCGAGGAAGAAGTGAGGCAGTCTCCGCCGCGGGCAAGCATGGTCTTCCGGTTGGGGCAGACGTATGCGCAACTCGGCCGACATGCAGAGGCTCGGAGAAGCCTGGAACAAGCCGTCGAATTGGATCCCGCCGCCGCCTATCCTTACTTCGCACTGGCCACCGTATGTACCCGGCTCAATGAAAAGGAGGCTGCGGCCCAGTACCGTGCTCAGTTTGCCGAGCGAAAGGAGCAGGCCCTGCGAGCGGAGCGGGAGCGGCTCAAACAGTTCGACGATCTTCAGGAGATGCGATCCAGTGCGGCGTTCTTTCACACCGCGGCGGGCATGATCTATCTGCGCAACGCGCAGCCGGACAAGGCGGAACGCCTCTGGCGGCTTGCCGCTGCGATCGATCCGAAAGACCAGGACGCCCGCATGCGGCTCATCGAAGTCTACGAGAAGAGCGGTCGCTGGGATGAAGCTCTCACCGCGCTGGAAGAGTTGCGCCAGATCGACCCGCACAACGCGCTGTATACGGTCAACCTCGCTATGCTTCGCGCCAGCCGGCAGCAGTTCGATGCCGCCGAGACCGTCCTGCAGGAAGCCATTCAACAGGACCCCGCTGCGGCGATTCTGCACGCCGCGCTGGCCCAACTCTACCTGCGGAGCGGTCGCGAGCACATCAGGGCCCGCGATCTGGCCCAGGCGGCGGTCGAGCGGCAGCCATCGGCGGCGAATTTTGCCCTGCTGGCGGCCGCCTGCCAGCAACTGGGGGACATCCCCGCCGCTCAAGCCGCCCTGGAACGGGCCTTGGCAATGGAACCGCGGAACACCGAACTACAAGCTTTCGCGCGCCGCCTGAAACAGCCGCAGGCGAGCAGCCCGAACGGAACCACGACGGCAGATCGCACCAAGGCCGAATGAGCGGCCAGCAGACACTCGCGGAAGATCCCAGGATGGTCCACCGAAACATCCGGCGCCTGTGGCGGCACTGCGGAGTTGCCTCGTGCCTTGTCAGCCTGAGCTGGGTCGCTGTGCTGGCCGCCGCAGCCGAGACCGCCGGTCCGGTTGTTTTCCGTGACATGCTTCCCTCCAGCGGCATCAGCTTCCGCCACACCGATGGCAGCAGCGGCCAGCGGTATATCGTGGAGACGGTCACCGCCGGCCTGGCCACCCTCGACTATAACAGCGACGGGCTGATCGACATCTACTTTCTCAACGGCGCCCCGCTCAAGGGCACGCGGTTTGAACGGCCGCCGCGCAACGCGCTCTATCGCAACGATGGCGACTGGCGTTTCACCGACGTGACGGACGAGGCCGGCGTGGGAGATACGGGATTCGGGCTGGGCGTGGCCGTGGCGGACTACGACAATGACGGTGACGCAGACATCTACGTCAACAACTTCGGCCCCAACGTTCTCTATCGCAACAACGGTGACGGCACCTTCACCGACATCACGGCGGCAGCCGGCGTTGCCAATGGCCACAAGGTAGGGGCAGGAACGTGCTTCCTGGACGCCGACGCTGACGGCGATCTGGACCTCTACGCGGCCAACTATGTCAAATTCACGTACGAGAATCACGTCCCTCGCTCGATGGACGGTTATCCACAGTACGCCGGCCCCAAGGACTACGAGCCCGAGCCTGACGTGCTGTACCGCAACGAGGGCGACGGCACGTTCACCGATGTTTCGCAGGAGTCGGGCGTCGGTACGGTGGCCGGAACCGGCATGGGCATGGTCTGCGGCGACATCGATGCCGACGGTGATACCGACATATTCATCCTCAACGATGTTGCCGGCAATTTCCTCTTTCAGAATGACGGCACGGGCAGGTTCGAGGAGATCTCGCTCCTGGCGGGCGTCGGCTACAATCTCGACGGCCACGAACTCGGCAGTATGGGAGTCGACTGCGCCGACTATGACAATGACGGCCGGCTGGACTTCTTCATGACCTCGTATTCGGGTGAGTATCCGGTGCTTTACCGCAACATGGGCGAGGCGGTCTTTGAGGATGCCACGCTCGTCAGCGGTGCCGGCGCCGGTTGTTTCCCCCATGTGAACTGGGGGACCGGGTTCGGCGACTTCGACAACGACGGCCACCGCGACCTGTTCGTGGCCAACGGTCATCTTCAGGACAATATCGACCTCTACGACGATACGACCTCCTTTGAGGTCAAGAACGTGCTGCTGTGGAACACGGGCGCCGGCAGGTTCATGGATGTGTCGGAACAGGCCGGTGACGGACTTCAGATTGCGCTCTCCAGCCGGGGCGCGGCGCTGGATGATTTGGACAACGATGGCCGCATCGACGTCGTGGTTCTTAACGCGCGTCGTGAACCGACGTTGCTCCGCAATGACACCCCCTCGAAAGGTCGTCATTGGCTCCAGGTGCAACTGCGCGGGACGAAGTCTAATCGCGACGGGGTGGGGGCTCGCGTGACGCTGAAGTTGCACGATGTGACGCTCGTTGGCGAGGTGCACTCCGGCCGAGGCTATCAGGGCCATTTCGGCACGCGGTTGCACTTCGGCCTGGGCCCGTGCGACCGTGTGGATCGCCTTGAGGTCCGCTGGATCGGCGGTCAGACCGACGTGCTCGAGAGACTTCCGGCCGACCAATTGATCGTGGTGACCGAGGAGTCGTCAGAGGCCGCGCCGTAGGATTCGCCTGTTCACATGCTCCCCCTTCCATAGATGGGAGTCCGCGCGGGAACAACCTGTCCGCCTGGCCCGCCTTGGCACCTCGGGAGACTGCCTACATATCAGGTCATTCATTTACCAAGAATAGAAGGTTGATTCTTCTTGACATTATGGTAATAACGACGATAATGCGGCACGGATGGGGGGCTCTTCCTCGCGAAGGACTGGGGTGCGTTCGGGCAACGTTGGCGAAGGTCTCTCGCGCCCGTATCCTCCGTACGATCCGCAGTCCTGCGACCCGCCTCCCGCGAAGTCAGCGATCGCATGTTTGTTTCTCGTCCTGTCAGTTCTCTGTCATTGTAAAGGGAGAAAGTCATGCGTTGTCTTCCGAGGCCTCGAAAGGGGCCGCCACGAGGCAAACCAGCTTTCACGCTGGTCGAACTTTTGGTGGTGATCGCCATCATCGGAATCTTGATCGCACTTCTGTTGCCGGCCGTGCAAGCGGCACGGGAGGCAGCACGGCGGTCGCAGTGCACCAACAACCTGAAGCAAATTGGCCTCGCACTGCACAACTACCGTTCTTTCCGCACAACTGCATCCCATATTCTCCGAATATCGCAGGGTGGGGAAGTTCAGCGGTAGAGCGTGACGGGTAGGGAGAGGAGGCGGAGGAGTTGACGGTGGAGCGGGGAGAGTTTGGTGGTGAATTGGATCGGTTCGCTGCCGGGACGGGTGAAGACGTGACGCTGGGTGGGGTCGAAGAGGTCGAACAGGCGACGCGCCGTGGGGCGCCGGCAGTCGCGGTCCTCGGGGTACATCGGCAGGGCCGCCAGGCCGTGGTCGCGCATCGCCTGCCGCAGCGCACGCTCGATGAGCGACTCCGCCAATAGCGCGAAGAAGTAGACGCAGAGGAAGCCCTCGATGCGGGCCACGTCCTTGAGGAACACCGGGGCCACGCGGTAATCGGTCTTGAGCTGCTCGAAGCGGCGTTCGATCGGCGGCTGCCGTTTGTAGGCCTCAAGCACCTCCCGGGCGTCGAGTTGCGTGTCGTTGGTCACGAGGGGAAAGAGGCCGTCGGTAAGCCGCTCCCGGGCCAGCTCGGCTTCGTCGATCGTGTACTCCAGATCGAAGCGCACCGACTCCTCGCGGACGTAGGTGGTGTCCTTGCCGGGACGTCCGCGGCGGCTCTGGCGGAAGGTCTCTTCCACACGCTGGTCGATCTGCACCCGGAGCCAGGTCGCGGCCTGATGGCGGTCGAGGATCTCCGCCACGGCGGCGAGTACTTTCGCCTCCTCCCGCAGCCGCGACCGTGGCGACCGCAGCCGCTGTTGCAGGTCACGCAGTTCCTGCTGGGCCTGAGCCAGCCGCCGGCCGCGGGCGGCCAGGTCCAGCTCAGCCTTGCGGGTGCTCGAGTACCACCACAGCCGATAGCCTTCGGGAAGCGCTTCCGGCGGCGAAACGACGGCATAATGATCGACCACCTCCCCCTCATCGTCGGCCTTGTCCCCGAGCGGCTCCCAGGCGACCTGGCCGGCGCGGAGCCGCTGGCGGAAGTCGCCGTCCTCGCGACGGGTGCGCGGCAGCACGCTCACGAAGCGGCCGCCGCGCTGGGCGATGTAGTTCATGTTCTCTACCGTGGCCAGCTTGCAGTCGGCCACGTAGAGGAAGTCGCGCCGGCCGGCCAACTGGCAGAGCAAGTCCCAGCTCTCGACGTGGGTGCGGTCGTCGGTCACGTTGCCGCTGGCCACGCGGAAGGCCACCGGGACCCCGCCGTCGCGGGTGACGGTGAGGATATACAGCAGTTGCTTGAGGTCGGGGCGATGGTCCTTGTTGTGGCCCCAGGTGATGGCCACCGTCGGCTTGCCGTGACGGGCGGCCCCTTGGCTGGCGCTGGCGTACAGGCCGCAGAAGGAGACGGTGGTCGAGTCGTTGTGCAGCTCGTCGAGATGGAGGTCGAACTGGCGCACGATGTGGCGCATGAGGGCCAGCACGAGCGACGGCCGGTCGGCGCGGAAGAGGGCCGTCAGGGCCCGGCCGCCGCGGTCGTCGTTCCAGGCGGCCACTTGTTCCGGCTTCAGTCCGAGGCCGGCCGGATCGTGTCCCGCGATCCACTCGCCCACGGCATACAGCGGCGTGCGGGAGAGCAGGATCTGCTTGACGAGGATCACCACCGCGCGGGCGGTGGGGATCTTGGTGCGGCGATCGTCGCCAGGGAGGAACTCGGCGAGCAGCGCTTCGAGCTTCATCCGCTGGAGGAAGTCCTCGACGATCGGCAGCGCGCCGGTGGTCCAGGACCGCAGCGCGGCCGGGCCGCGGCGGGCGACGTGTCCGGAGGATCGGCTGCGCGGGCGACGGGAGGTGGTGGAGCGTCGAGTCGAACGGGAAGCTTTCTTCATCGTGAAAACCCTTTCCGGCGGAGTGTGGCCGCGCGGGGCGGCCAGTGTCGGCCGCCCCGCGACGGGCAAAGTGCCGCAGGAAGGAAATGTCGCGTTCGACACAACGTCAAGGCGCGCCGCCGAGGGTGTGAACACTTACGACACGGACCATCGACGTAAGTCCAGTCCGACTCGACTTACGTCGAGAGCCTTCGCCCTAAGTATCGCGAACTCGAATGCGGACCGCGCGCCGGACATTGCCGCGTCGCACGACCGGATGAAGAATGCCCCCAACGCGCGGCGCCGCTGCCGAACCTGGCCGGCGGTTGCCCTGCCTCCGCCCTTGCCCGGCGCTACGCCCCGCGCCCCGCATCGTCCCACTCACACACACCGCCGGCCACCGTCCCGCCTGGACCCGCCCCATGAAATTCCAAGATAATCAACGGCAGTTGTGCGGAAAGAACGAACTACCACGACACGACCAAGGCATTCCCGAACGCCTATTGCGGGATCTCCGGTCCTGGCGTCGGTGGATGGTCGGACCCCACCTTTCGTGGTTCGCCGAAACTGCGATTGTTGCCGTATGTCGAACAGCAGGCACTTTACGACATCGTCGATTTCCGCACTCAGACCGATCAGACCGTGAATGGAGTGAGGACTGCCACGCGTGTGGTCGCCGGTTTCCGCTGCCCCAGTTCGGGCGAAGAGCCGCAGACGCCCTGGGGTGTCGCCGGCGACAACTACGGCGCGTCCTGCGGACCGACTCCCGAAAGTTGGACGGGAAACCCCAGTTGTGCGTGCGATGCGGCACAGTTCTATCGCCCCTATGCCGATCACGCCGAGCTGACGGGGTACTACAACGGCAATCCTGCCGGCCCGTTCACACGCAACCCTGCCTCGGGCGACACACTGTGGGCCTGCACCATGGCCAAGGTGAAGGATGGTCTGACGAACACGATCTTCTTTGGCGAGCGACTCGTGCTCTGCTCAGATCATGCCCATAACGGCTGGGGAGTGATCGCCAACAACGGCGAAGGAATGCTCAGCACTCTGATACCCATCAACTATGACACATGCCGAAGCCTGGAGCAGGCTACGGCGGCCGGTCTCGACGGCTGCCGCGCCCGCTGCAACTGGAACACCGAATTCGGCTTCCGCTCGGAGCATCCGGGCGGCGCCAACTTCCTCATGGGTGACGGCTCAGTGCACTTCCTCAGCCAGACGATCGACATGTGGACCTATCAGTGGTTGGGGGCAATGAATGACAAGCAACCGGTACAAATACCCTAAACCGAGGAGGCCAGTCTTCATGGAGTACACAAGGCGATACTGTGTTTACGTTGCGCTGCTGGCCGCGCTCACGCTCCCAGTGGCTGCCGGGTGTGGGTCCGGGAATCCATCGACCGTCCCGGTCAAGGGAACGGTCACTCTGAATGGCAACCCGGTGGATGGCGCCTCGGTCACGTTTGTTCCCGAGGCCGGCGGCCGCCCGGCGACGGGTACGACGGACGCTTCGGGCCAATTCACCTTGACGACATTTGAAACCGACGACGGAGCTCCGGAGGGCAAGTACAAAGTCGGAGTCAACAAGACTTCCGCTGCGGGGAACATCGAGGCCGGCGCCGGCGGTGCTGCACCCCCGGGCGTGCAGTTGTCCGGCCCACCCGGATCGGGCGGTCCCCCGCCGCGTCCGAAGTCGGAATTGCCGGAGAAGTACGGCAATGCCGAGAAGTCGGGGCTCACCGTCGAAGTGAAATCCGGAATGGAGCCGGTGAAGATCGACTTGCAGCCGTGACTTAATCGGTCAAGAAACGTTCAACGAGACCGTCCTGATGCATGCAGGACGGTCTCGTCGTTCATTGTCGGGACGCGCGGCAGTATTGCGGCGTTTCGTTCCGCCTCGTACGATGGAGCGAGGGGCCTGCGTCCGGCACTCCACGCGAACAAGATTCGCCCTGTTCCATTCGGCGTTATGCAACGCGCCAAACGCGATTTGCAGTCTCCCGCGCCGGCTCGTCGCCGCCTGAGAGGCTTGTGTCTGTTCGTTTCCGCTTGTCTTGCGGCGCTGCTCGTACTATGGGCAATGGACCGATCACCGCGCGAGGAGGCTCGGCTCGCATCGGTGTCACCCGCAGCATCGGGTGCCTGGGCGCCGGTCCAAGAGGCGAGCTTGGAGGACCTCCGAGAGGAAGCCGTCGCTGCCGCAGAGGATCTGGTGAAAGCCTTCCCCGATTCACCCGATGCCTGGTCGGTTCTTGCTCAGCTCCGCTCCGGCTTGGGCGACGCGTCCGGCGCAATCCAATGTTGCTTGAAATGCGTTGAGCTGGATCCGGTGTTTGCCGTCGCCTACTACCAGGCGGCACAGATTGCAGAGGAGCGTGGAGAAGATAGCCAGGCGGAAGAATACTTGCGCAAGCTGCTTGAGGTCGACCCCGCGTCTGCCGACGGCCGCTCCGCCCTGGCGGAGACGCTGATCAGACAAGGCAGAGTGCGCGAGGCGGTTGAACTGCTCCCGCACGAACCGCTCACCACCCTGGAGGCCGTCAACCGCCGCGTGCTGCTGGGCCAGGCTTATCTGGAGCTAAAAGAGTATGCCCGGGCAAAGGAGTGCTATGAAGAGGTGGTGGCGGCTGCGCCCAAGTTCCCGCACGGCTACTACGGCCTGGCCAACGCGTGCGCTCGATTGGGCGAGACCGATGCGGCCCGGCGCTACCGTGTGGAGTTCGCTCGCTGGAAGACGGCCGAGCGGGACGCCCACCCTGATCCCGGCGGCATCGCCCGAGATCTGCAAGACTCGCGACAGCGTGCAACGCTCATTCACATGTCCGCAGGACGCGTGTACTTGAAGCTGGGGTATTCCGAACTTGCGGAGCACCACTGGCGGCGGGCCGCCGAATTGGCGCCGGAGGATACGGGCTGCCGAGAGACGTTGGTCACCTTCTATCGCGATGCCGGGCGTCTGAAGGATTCGCTTGCCGCGCTCCAGGAGTTGCAGGTTATCGATCCCGACAACGCCCGCTATTGGATCCTCGCCGGCAATCTCCACGCCCAGCTTGGCGAGCCCGGCAATGCCGAGGCCGACTTCCAACGCGCCGCTGATTTGGCCCCGCAGAGTTCGGCCGGATACGCTGCGCTGGCGAACCTGTGCCTGTCTGCCGGGAGACCTGCGGAGGCGGTGGCCTGGCTCCGCCGCGCCTTGGAGCGCGAGGCGCGACCGCAAAACTACTACCTGCTGGCTACCGCCCTGCAGGCCACGGGTGATCTCGCCGGCGCACGGGAGGCCATCGAGCAGGCACTGCGCGCCGAGCCACAGAACGCTGAGTTCCAGGCGGCATATCGTTCAATCGTGGCAGGACAGCCGTGACATGGGCCGTCGAATAGTGACAGTCGGTTGCAGTACGGCCGTGTTCGGTGCGGCGCTGGTTGCCATCGCGGTCGGCTGCCGGAATCGGTCCATACCTCCGGAGGAATCGTCGGAACTGCTCCGGGTACCGACCCAAACAACCGGGCCGATTTTGTTTCACGACCTGCTCGCCGCAAGCGGCATCGATTTTCGCCACACCGACGGCAGCAGCGGGCAGCGATACATCGTGGAAAGCGTCTGCTGCGGCCTAGCCACTTTCGACTACAACGGCGACGGCCTGATCGATGTCTATTTCCTCAACGGCGCGCCGCTCAAGGGGACTCAGGTCGACCTTCCGCCGCGCAATGCCCTTTATCGCAATGAAGGCAATTGGCGTTTCATCGACGTGACGGACGAGGCCGGTGTGGGCGATTCGGGCTACGGTTTAGGGGTGACGGTGGCGGACTACGACAACGACGGCGATCCCGATTTGTACCTCAACAACTTCGGCCCCAACGTTCTTTACCGCAACAACGGCGACGGCACATTTACCGACGTTACTGATGAGACCGGCGTATCCAACGGCAACAAGGTTGGCGCAGGCACTTGCTTCTTGGATGCCGACGCCGACGCCGATCTCGATCTCTACGTGGCCAATTACGTCAATTTCACGTATGAGAACCACGTGCCGTCGAGCATCAATGGCGTGCCGGTCTATGCCGGCCCCAAGGACTACCAGCCTGTTCGGGATGTGCTGTATCGCAATGAGGGCGACGGCACCTTTACCGACATCTCGGAGCAATCGGGAATCGGCGCCGTGGTTGGAACTGGCATGGGGATGGTCTGCGCCGATATCGACGCGGACGGCGACAGCGATATCTTCGTCTGCAATGACGTCTCCCGCAATTTCCTTTTTCTTAATGACGGTAAGGGCCGGTTCGGCGAGGCCGGACTGAGCGCTGGCACGAGTTATGACTACTACGGGGACGCGAACGCGAGCATGGGTGTCGATTGCGGCGACTTCAACAACGATGGACGTCTCGACTTCTTCATGACGTCCTATTCCGGCGAGATGCCCGTACTGTATGAGAACACCGGCAGCGGTTTGTTCGAGGATATCACGCGTGTCTCAGGGACCGGACAAGGCGCCTTTCCGCACGTGAACTGGGGAACCGGCTTCGCTGACTTCGATAACGACGGCTGCCGCGACTTGTTCGTGGCCAACGGCCATCTGGACGATAATGTGGAACTCTACAGCGAGTTCACGGAGTATGAAGCGCGGAATCAGGTGCTGCGCAACACGGGCGATGGACGATTCGTAGATGTGTCGGACGAGTGTGGTGACGGGTTGGAAATCAAGCTCTCCAGCCGCGGCGCGGCGCTGGACGACCTCGACAACGACGGCGATGTCGATATCGTGGTGCTCAATTCCCGCCGCGAGCCGAGCATTCTCCGCAACGACTCGCCCCACGCCGGCCGGCACTGGCTCCAGGTGGAACTGAGGGGCACCAGCAGCTCTCGCGACGGCGTGGGAAGCAGGGTCACCCTCGTTTCCGGCGATCTGACGCTCGTCGATGAGGTCCACAGTGGCCGCGGTTATCAGGGCCACTTCGGCACACGGCTGCATTTCGGACTGGGACCGCGGAACCGCGTCGAGCGCGTGGAAGTCCGCTGGCTGGGAGGCTCCCCGGAAGTATTTCAGATCGAAGGCGTGGACCGGCTGGTGACGCTGGTCGAAGGGCACGGCAAGCCCCTGGAACACAGTGAGGACCTGCCATTGCCGGACTGAGTTGCACGCCGACCGATTTAGAACCGGGCGCCGGACCGTGGAATCCGGACGCGACGCATGGACCGGACAAGTACCAATTCCCGGGCAGTCGTGGTAGACTCGGTTCGCGTGGTTGCGGTTGATCGTCAGGCTATCGACGCAGCGCGCGAAGTGAGTTGCCGTCTCCCCGACGCGAAGCTGCGAAGAAGCGATTGTAGACACGAACTGGTGAGGAGTGGCCGATGACTGCCGAGCGACTATCGATTTCTCGGAGGATCGCCCGCGCCGCGGCGCGTTCGGTGACGCGTCTGCTTGGCATGCCCGGGCACAGCGCCGCTCCTCAGCGGACGCTTACGGCAGCGGGGCGGGGACCGAACCGGCGGCAACTCCTCGGCGGGCTGAGCGTTCTGCCGTTTCTCGGCGCGGCCCCGTCGCGGGCGAGTGAGCCCGAACCGGTCGAAGTCGACGTGATGGCGCGGCCTACCCGAGTGGTGATCAATGCCTCCGATTCCGACGAATACTGGCGGCTGAAACGGCTCGACCTGAATTCGGCCGGGGTAGTCGCGCAGCAGGGAAAAATGCCGGTCGGCAAGATCGGCCGGCTCAAGCTGGGACGGCTGATCAGCGGAAGCAACCTGATCAGTTTCAACATGCATGCCAGGGATCTGGCCTACGTCAAGGCGCTGTCGCGGGCGTACAACTCGGAAGAGCGGATTTTCATGACGCTCAAGAAATGCGAGGAGGAAGGCTGCAACGCGATCGTGCTCAAGGACCACAACTTCCAGCAGTTCAACCTGGCGAAGTACTGGACCGAGTGGGGCGGCAGGATGGTCTGGCTGGCCGACGTGATCACGACCGACATCGAGCAATTCGAACGCCGGGTGGCCGCGCATCTGGAGCTGGGCGCGTCCTCGGTCTACTTGTGGGGCGGTGCGGCCGACATGTGGTATCACCAGGGCCGGCCGGAGAATATCGTCCGCGCCTACGAGATCATGCGCAAGTACGACGTTCCCGTCGGCATTGCGGCGCACCGGCTCGAACCGATCGCGTTCTGCGAGCGCGAAGGGCTGAAGCCCGACTACTACATGAAGACGCTGCACCACGACCGCTACTGGTCGGCGCATCCCGCCGGGAATCGGCGCTACATGGAGATGTACGAGGCGGAATCGCCGCACCACGACCAGTATCACGACAACATGTTCTGCCACGATCCTGAAGAGACCGTGGCGTTCATGCAAAATGTTTCGGTGCCGTGGATCGCGTTCAAGGTGCTCGCCGCCGGGGCCATTCCGCCGGAAGACGGCATTTCGTACGCCTTTGCCTCGGGCGCCGACTTCATCTGCCTGGGCATGTTCGACTTCCAGGTGAAGGACGATGCGCAGTTGATCTGCAAAGGCGTGGCAGCCGCCAAGGGACGGCGCCGCGCCTGGTGCTGAGAGAACCTACCGACGAGGCGAATCATGAGAATCAGCCGACGACAAGCCCTTGCAGCCGGCCTCGCCGGTGGAGCGGCCGCGGCCGTGCACGCCGGATGGGCTTCGGCCCAAGCGGACGCCGAAAATCCGAACTACGCCAGGCTTGATGCGGTCCTGGCGCAGCCCGTCTTCAACAGAGAGCTCTTCGCCGATCCGGTCATCATCGATTCGGTGGAGTTGCTCCGCCGCGAAGGGTCGTTTCTCTGCCGGGTGAGGTCGAAAGACGGTGCGGAAGGGCTCTCCGTCGCTCACGACACGATGGATATCCTTTACCCGATATTCGTCCATCGCCTGCAACCGTTCTTCGTCGGCCAGGATGCGCGGCGATTGGACGAACTCCTGGAAAAGGCCCTGGTGTTCGCCCTCAATTTCCGCTTCGGCGGCATGGCGATCGGCATCCCCCTGGCCACCATCGAGTTTGCCATTCTCGACATGATGGGGCGGATCTCCGGAAAGTCCGTGGGCCAGTTGATCGGCGGGATTCACAACACGCACGTCCCCGTGTACCAGGCCACGGAATGGCGGGAGAAACCGGTCGAGGAGTCGGTGGCACTGATCAAGGCGGCGGTGCAAGAGAGCCAGGCCAAGGCCGTCAAGATCAAGGTGGGTGCGCTCATGTTCATGACCAAGGATCTCGACGCGCGAGGCCCGGCGGGCAGGACCGAGGCGATCATCCCGCTGATCCGCAAGACCTTCGGCGACGATATGCCGCTCTACGCCGATGCGAACGGCTATTACGAAGATGTGAACGAGGCGATCTGGGTGGGCAAGCTGCTCGAGGAGTACAACTACGGCTATTTCGAGGAACCGGTGTACTTCGATTGGCTCGATGGCAACAAGCAAGTGGCCGATGCGCTCTCCATTCCGATTGCCGGAGGCGAGCAACAGCACAGCATCCACTCTTTTCGCTGGCTGCTCGCCAACGGCGGCTTGGATATCGTCCAACCGGACCACTACTATTTCGGAGGCATGATCCGGTCGCTGAAGGTGGCCCGAATGGCAGCGGCACTGGGCAAGCAGTGTATCCCGCACCTGTCGGGCGGATTCGGTTTCATCTACATGCTGCACCTGGTCTCCGCCATGCCCAATGCAGGACCCCATATCGAATTCAAAGGCTATACCGATTTGCCCATCGAATGCAAAACATCGTCCCTCCGGTTGGAGGACGGGAAGATCAAGGTGCCCACCGGTCCGGGGATCGGCGTCGATATCGATCCGGATTACGTGAAGAAATACCGTGTCGTGGGCAGGGACTGACGAAGTGTGGCCGGACACGTTCTGGCGGCGCGACGACAATTGTCACAAATCGTCGGTCGCTCCTCGAGCGGGGTTGCCTGCTCGCGTACTCCTGAGGAGTTGGACTATGATAGCAGCGAGATTCGCGCACTCTGTTCTGTTGCTGATTCTGTCTGCTTGCCCCTTGACCGCGGCGGAGTTCCGGCCGGCTGCCGTGTGGACTGATGCGGAGTGGTATCCCACTCCACCGGGACGGTATGCTCCGGAGAGGATGATCGACGGCGACTTGGGCACCTACGCTTGCCTGCTGGACGACACGCGCACTGGCAAGGACCCGCGAGTCTGCCCGCCACTGGCCGCGGCGCCGGTTACCGCCACCTTTGTGCTGGATCTGGGAGCGGAACGCTCGGTCTCGGGGATGCGCTTCGTGGCGCGCAACGCCTGGGTTTACGTGCTGGCGAAGAACATAACCGTATCCGCGTGCTCCGACCCGCAGGGCCGCGAGCAAGCCCGGCCGCTGGTCGAGGCACTGGAACTCCCCGCCACGTCCAATTCCAACTCCGCCTTTGCGGAGTGGCCGCCGGTCACAACGCGTTACCTCAAGGTGCGCGTCAACGACTCGTACCAGAAGCGATATCCCGGCCCGTGGCTGCCGGAGGCGCAACTTCCGTGGTCGCGCAAGGTGGGGCTTCCGACCGCAGGCGACGGCGCGAACCTCAACATCCAGATCGCCGAAGTCACGTGCTACGACGCCCGGCCGGCTGATTACCCCGTCAAGAACCCGCCGGAGGTCCCCTTCCCCTACCACCGCCTCCAGCGCGACTGGCTCTATCAGGACGCCGGGCTCGACATTTCCCGCGTCTTCACATCGTCGGCCGGCTCCGAGGTGGAGCGTTCGCTCGTCGAGAAGGCTCTGACCGACGCTCCCGACAGCGATCCTGACCGCAGCCTGCTGCGGCTGCGGCTGGATGAACTCGCCCGAGCGGAAGCGCCCGGTTGCGATCCGCGCTGGCAATCGCTGTATTTCGACTCCTGCGCCGCGCGGCGCCGGTCGCGCCTCGAGGCGGTTCGAGAAAAGACCACCCGGTTCGTCTACGCCAAGCATTCCATATTCGGCTGCATGCAGGGGCTCGTGGGGAAATACGACATCCCCGACGAGCAGATCCGCGACTACACATTCGGCTTCCAGAAAGGCGGCCAACTCTGCCTGGGGACTCTCGAGCCCGACGGCACCGTCAAACATGAAGTGCTGCTCGAAAAACCGGAGGGCGCCATCTGCTATCCCAACGTCTCGTGGGACGCGCAAACCCTCGTCTTCTCGATGCGCGACAACTTCGAGACCGACTCCTACTACCTCTACACGATGGACCTGGCGACACGTCGGGTGGAGCAGATTACCTTCCCCATTCTCAAGGACGGCAAGCCTCTGCACGTCGCCGACTGCGAGCCGACGTTCCTGCCGGATGGTCGCATCGTCTTCACGTCGACGCGCGGCGTGCATATCAGCGACTGCTGGTACCGCGCCGGCGGCAACATCTATTGCTGCGACGCCGATGGCGGCAACATCCGCCGCCTGACGTTCGACCAGCTCATGACGAACCTTCCCCAGGTCCTGGAGGACGGCCGCATCGTCTTCACCCGGTGGGAATACAACGACCGCAGCGCGCTGTTCACTCATCCGCTGATCTCGATGAATCCCGACGGCACCGCGCAGGCGGAGTACTACGGGAACAACAGCATGTTCCCCGCCGCCATCATCCACGCCCGCGGGGTTCCGGGCTCGCAGAAGGCGATCGCCCTGATCGCCGGGCACCATTCCATCTACAAAGGGAAACTTGGCCTGATCGACCGCACCCGGGGCATTCAAGCCGGCAAAGGCATCGAACTGGTCAACACCAGGCTCGACGGCAGGCCCGGGCGCGAACCGGCCGATTTCATTCAGCCCGAACCGCCCGACCCCGCCAGGCCATACCTCGATCTGAAGATCGACATCTTCGGGCAATTCGGCCCGCAGTACTCGCACCCTTATGCGTTCGATGAGGACAACTACCTTTGCTCTTTCTGCCCGGAAGGATATGTGCCTCCCTTCGGCCCCTTCAACCCTCCGCTGGGCGTCTACTATATGCAGCCCGACGGCACCCGCGAATTGCTCGCGTTCGACAACTGGCAAAGCACCGGGCAGGCCGTTCCCGTGATGGCCCGCACGCCGCCGCCGGTCCGCGCCTCGCTGGTCAATCCGCGGGACAACTACGGGATCTACAGTGTTCAGGACGTATATGAAGGGCCGGGGTTGGCGGGTATCCCGCGCGGCACGGCGAAGAAGCTTCGCGTCGTCGCGCTGGAGTACCGCGTCGCCCGCATGGGCTACGGCCAGAACGGCGGCGAGTGCGAGACCGGCCTCTGCCAGACTCCGATCTCGCTCAACAGCGGCAGTTGGGACGTCAAGCACGTCCTCGGTGAAGTCGATATCGAGGCCGACGGCAGTTGCAGCTTCGCTGTCCCCGCGCATGCGCCGGTCTATTTCCAAGTGCTCGATGCCCGGGGCTACACCATCCAGTCGATGCGGAGTTGGTCGACGCTCCAGAATGGCGAGCGTTTCTCCTGCATCGGCTGCCATGAGAACAAGACGGACGCGGCCGCGCAGGTGGCCACCCGGCAAACCACGATCGCTCTCTCCAAGCCGGTGCAAAAACTTCAACCGTTCGCCGGCAAGGAGCACCCGCTGGTTCGCAGGCTCGCATCCCAGTCGTGGTTGGATAGCGTCGAGAACTACCTCGGAGTCAACGCCCCGCGCCCGCTCGACGCCGACGCGCCGGTCGACGGCTTCAGCTTCGTCGAGGAAATCCAGCCGATCTTCGACAGGCACTGTGCGAGTTGCCACAACGCGTCGGAGATCGAAAGAAGCAAGATCAGTCTTACCGGAGAGGTGGCCCGGCCCGAGAGCGTGAAACTGATCGGGGCGGGGCAGGTCGACCCCAAACGCGCCTACACGCAGTCCTACGTGACCATCACCACCTCGGGAGACCCCGATCAGAATCCGTGGATGACATGGCTCAAGCCTCGCAGCCGCGCCGTGATGCTCCCGCCGTACCACACCGGTGCATGCAAGAGCCGGATCATGGACTACTTTGAGCCGTCCCATTACGACGTCAAAGTCAGTGAGGACGAGAAGCGGACTTTCGCCTGTTGGCTGGATCTGCTGATCCCCTTCTGTGGCTCCTACACGCAGCACAACACGTGGACCGACGCCGAGAAAGCCGAGTACGACTACTTCCAGGAAAAACGCCGCATCTATGCGGCCGCGGAAGTCGAGTCGCTGCGTCGCGCAGTGCCTTCGCAAGGTGGGCAATACTGATAGGGGCGACACCCCGTTCGGGGGCCTCCGAATTGCGGAGGTGCCTCGGCCGGGGCAGGCAGAGTGTGGAACAAACCGTTGCAAGGAGCCGATCGGCGAACGACAATCGGAAGGCGTGGGGCCGGCAAACCAATTCGGAACGACTTTCCGATACCCGATAAGCGGCCAGGGGATTGCGACCCGGTAGCGACGTCCACTACACTCCATCTGGATTATACGAGCGACCGGATGACCGATCGCAACTGCTCCGGCGGTTGCGGGAAGGTCGGAAAGCGTTTACCTGCCGATATCCTTCCATCCTGCCTGAATTTATCAGCCCTGCCGAGACTCACGCGGTTCTCCTCGCAGAGCGATTGCTGAGCGAGAATGCCCGCGTATCCTACCGACGAACATCCCTGGTAGCCTGACCGAGAGCCGCGGTACTCGCCTTCGCGTCGCTGGCGACGCGCGACGACTCTCCGCGGTCGGCGGACTGCCTGGGCAAGCAAACAGGTTTCCAGTCTAGACGAGCGAGGCCCGACTCAGCGAAACCGCGACCAACGCAAATCGTCTGCGACGCTCATGAGACCGTTTCAGAACCGGCCGGTGCGCCTGGCATGGTCGCGCCAAGGATCGGCTTCTGAGACGCGCCCAAGGAAGACATTTATAAGCGGCCGGTGCCGAACTCAGCCCACGTTTGAGGTGATTCGTGATGAAGATGAGGGCAATCCTGCTCCTGGTGCTCGTGCTGGCATCGTCGGGTTCGTTCTCGGCCGCCGCGGAGGCCGACCCCGGCACCGCCTACCAGGCGGCCGAGAAGGCGGCCAAGGAGGCCGAAGCGGCGGTCGCACCGGCAAAGACGGCCGCCGATCAGGCAGCCGCCGCTGAGACCGGCGCCGCGCAGGCTGCCGCGGCAAAGCGGCAGCAAGTCGACGAAGCGAAGAAGATGCTCGACGATCTGGTCGCCAACCAGCAGAAGCCGGCCGAAGCCAGGCTGGCCGGCGTGGCAGCGGCAGTGGCCGACGCCACCAATGCCAAGGCCGCCGCCGACAAAGCCCTTGCCGAGGTGCAGCAGGCGCTTGCCGCCGCGCAGGCCGCCGCCACCGCAGCGGCCGCGAAATCAACCGACGCCGATGCGCAGAAAAAAGCGGCTGATGAGGCCCTGGCGAATATCAACAACCAGGTGGCCGCAGCCTCCCAAGCCCAACAGGCAGCCGAGCAGGCCGCCAAGGAAGCGGAAGCGGCGGCCGCCGCCGCGAAAGCCGCCGCGGACAACAGCCGGGCGGCCCTGGCGGCTGCCGAGAAGGCCGCGGCCGAAAAGCGAACCGCGGCCGAAGAGGCTCGCGCCAAGCTGGTCGCCGCTGATCCCGTAGCCGCCGCCACCCTGGCCTACGAGGCCGCCAGTGCGGAAGCCAAAGCGGCCGAAGCGGCGGTCGTTCCCCTCAGGACAGCGCTGCAGAATGCCGACACGGCTTACGCCAACGCGAGCAAGACGGCCACCACGAAGCGACAGCAGGCGAATGATGCGAAGGATTTGTCGGGTGAGCCGGGCGTGCAGGCGCTCGCGCAAGCCGAGGCCGCCCTGCCCGTTGCCGTTCAAGGGCTTACCGACGCGACCAACGCCAAGCCCGCCGTGGATCAAGCGTTGACCGACGCTAAAGCCGCCGCGCTGCCGCTACGGCAGGCCTTCGACGCGGCCGAAAAGGCGGCCCGAGAGGCTGAGGCCGCGGCGAAGGCCGCCGCCAGCGCCGCCAACAAGTTCGAGATAGAAGCCAGTGCCGCCATGGTTGCCGCCGAAGCCAAACTGAGAGCCGCCGACGGGGCGAAAGCGGCCCTGTCGCGGGCACAGCAGGGCGAGCAACGGGCGCAGGCCCAGGCCGACGCCGCTGCCCAGAAGCTGGCCGAAGCCGAGTCGCAGGCAAAGGCGACCGACGAAGCCCTGACCAATTCCAAGGCCCAAACCGCAGCCGCCAACGAGGCTGTGGCCGCAGCCGAGAAAGCGGCCCAGGAGGCCGAAGCCAAGGCCAAACAAATCTCGGAGAATGCCGCCAGCCCCGAAGCGGAGAAGAAGCAGGCCGTCGATGAAGCCGCCGCCAAGCGCAAGGCGGCCGACGAAGCCAAGACGGCACTGGCCCAAGCGCAAGCTGCCGAAACGGATTCGCAGAAACTCGTCAGCGCCGCGGCAGAGAAGCTGGCCCGGGCAACGGACCGCAAGAAACAGGCCGACGGCACCCTGGCCGCCGCCAAGGGTCAGGTGACCGCAGCCACCGCGGCCTTGCCGGCCGCCGAGCAGGCAGCCCAGGAATTCGCGAAGATCGCCGAGGAGAAGAAGCTGGCAGCCGCCCAGGCCGCTGCCAAGCGCAAAGCGGCGGCCGATGCCGAGGCCGCTTTGGCGCAGGCGCAACAGGCCAATGAGCAGGCCAAGGCCCAAGCCGCGGCCGCCGCGCAAAAACTGGCCGAAGCGCTGGCCGGGAAGAAGTCGGCCGACGATGCCCTTGCCAGTGCCAAGGCTCAAGTCGCCGCCGCCACCGAGGCATCGGCGGCCGCCGAGAAGGCCGCCCAGGAGGCCGAGGCCAACGCCGGGCAAGTCTCTGCGGATGCGGCCCGCCCTGAAGCGGAGAAGAAGCAGGCTACTGACGACGCCGCGGCCAAGCGCAAGACGGCCGAAGAGGCCAAAGCCGCCCTGGCCCAGGCGCAGCAGGGCGAACAGCAAGCCCAGGCTCAAGCCGCGGCCGCTGCCCAGAAGCTCGCCGAAGCCGAGGCGCAGAAGAAGCCGGCCGATGAGGGCCTGGCGAACGCCGGCAATCAGCTCGCCGCAGTCACCGCCGCGAACCAGGCGGCCCGGGAAGCAGCCAAGGAACTCCTCGAACTCGATGCGGCAAACAAGCAGGCCGCCGCCGATGCGGCCGCCAGGCGACAGGCGGCCGACGCGGCCAAGGCCGCTCTGGCCCCCGTGCAGCAGGCGCTCGAGCAGGCAGCGATCAAGGCCAACGAAGCCGCACAAAATTTGACCCGGGCGGAAACGCGGAAGAAGTCGGCCGAAGAGGCGCTGGCAAGTCTCAAAGAGCGGATCGCTGCCGCCAAACAGTCACACGAGGCGGACGAACAGGCTGCCAAGGATGCAGAAGCCGCGGCAGTTCCCTTGAAGGCGGAAGCGGATAAAGCCCGGGCGGCGTATACCGCTGCCGCCAACGTCGCCGACGAAAAACGTGCCCTTGTCGAGCAGGCCAAAGCCGCGCTCTACCGGTTGGTCGCTGCCAGGCAGATGACAGGCCTGATGGAGAGCCCTGAGCCGCCGAAGCCGGCAAACCGGATCGACGAAATCGTCTTTGCAAAGTTGAACTCGCTCGGTATCCAGCCAGTCCTTTGCTCCGACGCCGTGTTTGTCCGCCGTGTCTATCTCGACCTGCTCGGCAAGCTGCCGACCGCCGAAGAAGCGAAGACGTTCATCCAGGACCAGAACCCGAACAAGCGCGTCGCCCTGGTCGACCGCCTGCTGGAGCAGCCGGCCCATGTCGACTACTGGGCGATGAAATGGAGCGACGTCCTGCGAATCAAGGCCGAGTTCCCCGTCAAGCTCTGGCCCAACGCCGCCCAGGCCTATCATCGCTGGGTGTGGGAATCCATCGCCCGGAACAAGCCATACGACCAGTTCGTCCGCGAGATGCTCACCTCCAGCGGAAGCAACTTCCGCGTTGGCCCGGTCAACTTCTACCGCGCCATCCAGGACCGGACTCCGGAGGGCATCGCTTCGGCCGTGGGATTGACGCTCATGGGCACGCGGTGCGACTTCTGGCCGGCCGATCGCCGCGCCGGCATGGCCGTGTTCTTCTCGCAGGTCGGCTACAAGCCCACCAGCGAGTGGAAAGAGGAAATCGTCTTCTGGGATCCGCTCGGCTCCATCGCCGTGCCCGGTAGCATCGCCCCGGGCGTCGACTCAATTCCCGGTGCGGTGACGGCCACCAACCAGATTCCGCAAGCGCTCGCCGAACCGCGAAGCGAGAACGGTCCGCTGGAGGCCGTGTTCCCCGACGGCGTCAAGATGACGGTTCCGCCCAACCGCGATCCGCGGGAGGCGTTTGCCGAATGGCTGATCCGTCCGGAAAACCCCTGGTTTGCACGATCCATCGTCAATCGCACGTGGTCGTGGGTCATGGGCCGCGGGATCATCCATGAGCCAGACGATATTCGCGACGACAATCCGCCCAGCAACCCGGAACTGCTGGCCTGCCTGGAAAACGAGTTGGTCTCCAGCGGCTACAATCTGAAGCATCTGAAGCGTTTTATCTTGAGCTCGACGACTTACCAGTTCTCTTCGATCCCGAGACTCGACACCCCGGAAGCGCGGGCCAACTTCGCCAGCTATCCGCTCCGCCGGGTCGAAGCGGAAGTGCTGCTCGACGCCCTGAACCAGATCACTGGCAGCTCCGACCTTTACACCAGCGCGGTTCCCGAGCCTTTCACTTACATCCCCAAGGATATGCCCGCCGTGGCGCTGGCCGACGGGAGCATCACCGATTCCTTCCTGACGTTGTTCGGGCGTTCCGCGCGGGCCGCGGGAATGGAAAGCGAACGCGTCAACGAGCTCGCCTCGCCCCAGTGGCTGCACATGCTCAATTCGGCCACGATCCAGAGCAAGCTTCAGACCGGCCCCAAGCTTGCGGCAATGCTCTCGTCAAAGGCCAAACCGAGTGAAATCGCCGAAGTTCTCTACCTGACAATCCTCTCGCGGTTCCCGACCGAAGCCGACGTCAAGGCCGCGGAGGAATATGCCAAATTGGGAGTGGCCAAGGGACGCGACGCCTGGATCGATCTTGCCTGGGCGCTCGTCAACAGCCCCGAGTTTCTGCTGCGGCACTGATGGTTACGGAGTCAACGGCACATGCAGTGACGAATGTCGAAACGCCCGATGACGAACGAATTATGCAATGACGAAGCACGAATCGGCGGCGCGCGGAGTAGCGCCCGTGTCCGGTATCCGTTCGTCATGGCTTCGCCAATTGTCCGTCATTCCCGGTCCGCCATTCGAAGTTCTCGCGCCCATTCAAAAGGAGGACTGAAATCGTGAGCACGAACCACCAACCGGACAACCGAGAAGTCGTTTCCCGTCGTGAGGCCATGCGGCGCGGCGCGTGCGGCGCGGCGGCCATGCTCGCCGCCGGCGGACTGGGCTCTCAGATCCTTGCCGCCGAAGCCGAAAAGACGCCCGAGCAGAAAGCCGCCGAAGAGAAGGCGGCTCGCGACGAAGCGGCCAAGGCCAAGGCCAAGAAAGGGCAGACGAAGTCGGTCATCCAGATCTTCCTCTGGGGCGGCATGTCGCACAACGACGCCTGGGACCCGAAGCCTGGCACGGGTTACGACTACCTGGGGTCGCTCGACAAATTCATCCCCACCAACGTCCCTTCCATCCAGCTCAGCTCGCTGTTTCCGCAACTGGCCAAGCAGGCCGACAAGTACTCCCTGATCCGCAGCATGACCCATGGCAACAACGGCCATGAGACGGCCGCCTACCTCATGCAGACCGGACACAAGCCCGGCGGACGGCTGGCCTACCCCAGCGTGGGCGCGATCTTCACCTTCTTCAAGAAGGAGCAGTACAAGGGACTGCTCCCGCCCTACATCGTCATGCTCCAGGCGGCCGGGCGATTCTCCGAGGAGGGCTTCCTGGGACCGGCTTACAAGCCCTTCGCCACCGGCGGCGATCCCAACGCCGAACGCTTCGAGGTACAGGGAATCGTCAACCGCGGAATCGACGACCCGCGGCAGAAGGCCCGCCGCGAACTGGCCGATAAGGTCAATCTCCTCGGCTACGGCCTTGCCGAGGCCCCGGAGATGTCTGCCGCCGAGGCGGCCCGGCAGAATGCCTACGGGTTGATCCTCGGCAAGGGACGCGAGGTGTTCAATCTCGCCAACGAATCCAGCGCGCTCCGCGACCGCTACGGCCGCAATACATTCGGCCAGGAATGCCTCGCCGCCCGGCGGATGGTCGAGGCGGGCGTGCCCTACATCACCATCAGCTTTCCCGGCGGGTGGGACACCCACTCCAACCACTTTGCGACGATGCAGCGGCAGTGCCCGATGCTCGACCAGGGGCTGGCCACGCTGCTGGCCGACCTCAGCGATCGTGGCCTGCTCGACAGCACCCTGGTCTGGTGCACCGGCGAGTTCGGCAGAACCCCGAAGGTCTCCTGGGAGCCGCCTTGGAACGGAGGACGCCATCACTACGGCAATGTCTTCACCGTGCTCGTCGCCGGCGGCGGATTCAAGGGAGGGCGCATCGTCGGCTCATCCGACGACAAAGGTGAGTTTGTCAAGGAACGGCCCGTCTATCCGGCAGACCTGCTGGGCAGCATGTACCTCCTGGCCGGCATCGACGCCAGCGCCAAGCTGCCCCATCCCTGGGGACTGGACGCCTACGTGCTCGACGCCGAAAACGAAGGCATGCAGTCGGCCGGCCTTCTCGAAGAACTCATGTGAGCGGTCAACTCCTGACTCCTAACTTCTAACTCCCCGCCATGAACAAGCTCCCATTCGCCACCCTCGCCCTGGCTCTGCTCCTCGCCGCATCACCTTCGGCCTGGGGCCAAAACCAGTACATCGGCTACGTCTACCCGGCCGGCGGACAGCAGGGCAACACGTTCTCGATCCGCTTGGGCGGCCAAGGGCTCATGCACGCTTGCGGTGTGGTCGTGAGCGGCGAAGGGGTCTCCGTGCGGCTCGTCGATTACTACCGGGTGATGGACAATCAGGAACTCGGCTTGGTCCGACAGCAGCTCAACGAGTTGCAGAAGAAAGAGACGACGATCGACGATGCCATGGCCGCCAAGATGGCCTGGTTCGAGTTCCCCGGCCCCATCGGCCCCGAGGATGCATTGAAGCCGGCCGCGCCGGCCGCCGCCCCACCGAGCGATCCCCCGCCCTCCGAGAAGGAAGTGGCCAAGCAGAAGCTCATCGAACGTATCCAGATGCGGTTCGCCGAAGACGAGCGCACCCCGGCCGTCCGCGCCCACACCGAACTCGTCTTCGCCGAAGTCACCGTGGCCCCCGACGCAAAACCGGGCCGTCGCGAAATCCGGGTGGTCACCAAGCTGGGCGTCTCCAACCCGCTCCCCTTCTACCTCGGCCAGGTGCCCGAAGTCGCCCGCAAGCCGATGAAGACCTCGCAGATTCAAATACTCGGCAAGGAGCACCTCGCCCAGCGGAAGCGGCCGCCGGAAGAAGAGGAACTGCGGGTAACCGTGCCCTGCACAATGAACGGCCAGATCGCCCCCGGCGAGGTCAACCGCTACCGCTTCGAGGCCAGCAAGGGGCAGCGGCTCGTGATCTCCGTCAAAGCCCGCGACCTGGTCCCCTACGTCGCCGACGGCGTGCCCGGCTGGCTCCAGGCCGTGATCAAGCTCTACGACGCCCAGGGCCGCGAACTGGCCTATAACGACGATTTCCGTTCCAACCCCGATCCGGTGCTCTGTTTCGAAGTGCCCGACGACGGCGAGTATGTGCTTACGATCAATGAGGCTCTGTTCCGCGGCCGCGAGAGTTTCGTCTATCGCATCACCGTCGGCGAGCTGCCCTTTGTGACCAGCATCTTCCCCCTGGGCGGCCGCGCGGGCGAACCGGTCCAGATCGAAATGGACGGCTGGAACCTCGAAAAGGCCGCGATCGCGCCGCCGGCCCAGGATGCGAAACCGGGCGTGCATCTCATTGCCGCCGCCAACGGCAATCTCGCCTCCAATTTCGTCCCCTTCGCCCTCGACACGCTTCCCGAATGCCTCGACGCCGAATCGAACGACGAGCCGGCCAAGGCGCAGAAGGTGAGCCTGCCCATTATCGTCAACGGGCGGGCCGACCACCCCGGCGATTGGGACATCTTCGAGGTCGAAGGGCATGCCGGCGAGACCATCGTCGTCGAGGCGTACGCCCGCCGGCTGGGCTCGCCGTTCGATGCTTTCGTCAAAGTCACCGGCGCGGACGGCAAGCTCATCGCGCTGAACGACGATCATTTCGACGCCGCGTCGGGGCTGAACACCGACCACGCCGACTCCTACCTCATGGTGAAGCTCCCCGCCGACGGCAAGTATTTCGTTCACCTCGGCGACACGATGCGCCGGGCGGGAAAGGAGTATTCCTACCGGCTCCGCATCAGCCCGCCGCAGCCCGATTTCGTCCTGCGCGTCGCCCCTTCCCGCGTCGTCATCCGCAGCAAGAGCGCTGCCTCGCTCACCGTCTACGCCATCCGCAAGGACGGCTTCGACGGGCCGATCAAGCTCAGCTTCAAAGACCTCCCCGCAGGGCTCGAATCGGCCGGCGCCACGCTGCCGGCCAACAAGGAGTCGGTCGGGCTGGCCGTAAAGACCACTCTCACTGAGATGGACAGTCCGGTCGAACTCACCCTCCTGGGCAGTGCCCCGATCAACGGCCAGGAGGTCGTCCACGAGGCCGTGCCGGCCGAAGACCGGATGCAGGCCTTCCTCTGGCGGCACCTCTTGCCCGCCGAGAACCTGCCCGCTCTCGTCTTCAATCCCGGCTACCAGCCTCCGGCCGATCGCCAGCGCCCGCCCATCCGCGACGAAGATCGGCCGAAGGATGTGCAGCCCACGTTGAGAAGGGCGCAGGTCGAGTCGTACATGCGACAGATCGAACGCCTCTACCAGGAGTGGTTCTTCACCGACGAGTTCGCCAACCGCGAGATCGCCAACATCGAGGCTCGCCTGATTCAATAAGACGCCGTCTCAGAACCCGGTGCGGCCCGCTCGGGGCACCCGCCGTTTCTGAAGCCGTCTCCCCGAGTCGTCGAGCCTGTCGGTCACACCCGGCTTGAGGAGCCAAGCGTGCAGGATCCCCTACTGAGGCTTTCGTTCGACGCCGCCAGGCTGCTTCACGATCACCCGCCGCGGCTGCATCACCCGAACAAGGAAGCCCTCTTCAAGCTTGCCTATCCGCGCGGCGCCCGGCCGCAAGGCACGATCGAGCTGACCCGGTGGAGGGCCGACCTTGACGACGACCTGCGGCTTTCCGAACAGCTCGATGCCGTCGCCCAGCCGCACTTCTACGATTACGCGCCGCCCCCCGACGGCTGCCTGGCGTGGCATGTCAATTTCGCCGACCCGGAGTTGTTCGTCGCCTACGGTTCGGGCCTCTTCGCCCAGGACGAGATGCAGGTGGCCGAGCACCCGCTGCTCGCATCGGTCCGCGAAGCGCTGCTGGCGGCCGGCCACTTCGCCCGCACCCGTGACGGAGAAGGCGGCTCCCCCGTTCTGATCCGCGGCGTCGAGCGCCCCATTGAGGTCCAGACCAACGCGGATCCTGCGGCGGGCCGCCCCTACGGCCTCTACGGAAACCGTTTCGCTGCCGCCAGCGTCGACGTGGTCTGCCGCGCGGTTCGGCCGATCGTCCCGCCCACCACAACCAATATCATCGCCATGGCGGCCCCGGCCGGCGGCCGGGGCGACTACCAGCCCGGCCAGATCGAGTACATCCTTGAGGTGGCCATCACCGCGTTTGCCGCCGCCCGCGGCGAAACCGCGCGTGCCCTCGGCCCGGCCGCCCGCACCACCATCCATACGGGCTTCTGGGGATGCGGCGCGTTTGGAGGCAATCGCCCTCTGATGATCGCCCTACAGGCGCTGGCGGCCCGCGCTTCCGCAATCGATCGGCTTGTCCTGCACACCGGCGATTCCGCCGGGTTGCGCGACATCCAGCAGGGACTCGACGTCGCCGCCGCCCTGGCCGCCCGCTGCGGCCCCCAATGCTCGCTCGGCACGCTCATCGACCGCTGCTCTGCCCTCGGCTACCAGTGGGGAGTAAGCGACGGCAACTGACCGCCGAGTGGCGTCCTTCTCTCGCACATCTCACCGGCTTGCTTCTTCAATGTCTTCCAGTTCCGGAAAGGGTCCTATTATCTCCGTATGCGGCAATTGAGCCTCCAGACTCTGAGTCGCCGCCGGAGTAAGCCGATTGTTGTCCCACAATTCCAGGTAGATTAATTGCTGCATCGAACGGAGATGCAGCAGGGATTCATCCGTGAGATCGTTGTCCGCCAGGCCTAGGCAATACAGATTCGTCATTCCGCTGAGGCGAGCGACCCCGGCATCCGTGATTCCAGCCCCAGTAAGGTCGAGGTAGGATAATCGTTTCAACCCTGCCAAGTGCTCGATACCCTCGTCTCCTGTCGCTGTGTTGCTCAAGTAGAGCACACTAAGTCTGCGTAGCCCGCGTAGTTGAACAAGCCCCTGGGCGGTCACGCCCGTGTCGGAGAGATAGAGCTCCGTGATGTCCCTCAGTTGCCCGACGTGCGCAAGCGCCTCGTCGTTGATGCCGGGAGAGTACGACAGGTCGAGAAATTGCAGGCCTTTGAGCCGCGCAATCTGGGCCACGTCCTCATTGGTGGCACCGGCCATCTGCACAAGGGCCACGCTGCTGAAGAACTGCTCCCCGAACACAGCGCGAAGCCATCGAGGCCCGAACGGCTCCGCTCTCTCGTCGAGATAACCCATCCCCGGCTTCCACTGGTAGTTGTAGCCCACCGTCCCTTCGCTCGATCGAATCCGCTGGACGAGCTCGTCCTCCTGACGCTTCGCGCGGAGCCGCACGGCGACCATACTCATCGCGAGACTGCACAGCAGCACGAAGACGAACAGCGTTCGCAGGCCGAACCTCCAGTGCCGCGCTTTGAATACTTTCGACCACATCCCCGTGCCTGCTTCTCTTGTCGTGCCCGCTGCCCACAACGCCGTCTTGAACGTCTGCTCCCGAGCCCATCGCGCCGGCCTCCCCGATGCGATCGGGCGCCTGAAGGTATTATTACTCGTCCTGACAAGGTCCGCGAGCCACATTCAGGCCAGCCCGTAATGGCATGTCTTTCTTTCGCTGGAGTGATTACCATAAACGGGTAGACTCCCGTTCCTTTCGACGCGCTGGCCGGCTCGGTATACCTCATGGCATCCACCTGGGCGCATAACCGCCTGTCACGGCCTGAGCCGAAATCGCGGCCATTGCTCCCAGCGGCCGCCGCTCTGCCTTGGCGCGCCGCTTTCGGAATCGGCGGCGCCGCCCTTCTCCTTTCCATCGCCACGCTCATTGCGTGCGTCCGGAATCGCGTTGCCGGCGCCGAGATCGAGCCCGAGCATGCGTCGGAGACTGCACGCGATGTTGAGTCAGCGCCGGGCCCTGCATCCCGATCCCACGCCCGTGCTCCGGGTGCAAACCCGGCCCGGCCGGCGGACGAGCGATCGCCATCGTTGCGGATCGCGACATACAATCTCAACTGGGGCAATCGGCAAGGTGATCAGATCCTCAATGCGATTGCGGCATCGCGGTCCGATATTCTCTTCTTGCAGGAAACGACGCCCCAATCCGAGCACTTCCTGCGATCGCGGCTCAAGAATTCTTACCTCTCCTTTCACGCAGCCGGGCATGACGGCCGATTGGCTGCCGAGAGGTTCGCATTTGCTTCGAAACTCCCGCTCGGCAACGTGATGTTCCGGCCTCCAGGCAAAGGGCTGTTCGGATTCTACTCCGCTTCCTGCACCGTCGCTGGGACGCGAGTGACGCTCATCAACGTTCACCTTACGCCGTTTGTCATTCGGCGTGGCTTCGGTCTGGCGGAACTGCTCGCCGCCGTGAATCGTACCGAAGCGGCCCATGCCGCCGAGATGGAAGCGATAGGCACACAACTCCCTCCCGGCCAGCCTGCAATCGTTGCGGGAGACTTCAACAGCCTGTCGCAGTTCGCGGCGCCTGCCCGTCTCCGGGTACTCGGTTTGGTCGACAGCTTCGCCGCGACCCACGACGATGCCGACATGCACCCGACGTGGCATTGGCCGGCGAAGCCCGTGCCGCTCAGCCTCAGGATCGACTACATCTTCCACACCAGCCATTTTCAGAGCGTGAGCTCAGAAGTAATCAGGCGGCCGGGCTCCGATCACTCGCTGGTAGTGAGCGAACTGCGCCTTGTCCCGCAAGAATCCGCACCAGGGCCGACAGCACCCGAATCCGCCGGCGACGCCCGATAATCGCTGCCGGACAAGCACGGCACGCCACCGCAAGGAATCGCCCTTCATCCTGACCCCATTCGGCCAGCCCACTTACCCTCGCCCGTACTGGTATGTTCTCTTCGGGCTGAAATGGATACCATAAACGGGTGGCTTTCCGCTCTTTCCGACACCGTGTCGGGAATCAGTACTGTCAATTGGGAGATGGAGGGAATGGAGATCTCGACTCGTCGCGTGCGTGCCCTTTTCGCGATTCTTGTCCTCGCGATTGCCTTCGCTGGCCCTTCAATGGCGGTCCGGTCTCAGGAACCGGCCTCCATTCCACGGGCGGAGGAAATCGCCAATCTGCGTTCGGGCATGTGGTGCCAGGTTTGGATGAAAGCATCGCCACCGCCGGGCCCTCATTCCGGTCCAGATCACGAAGGAACCCTGGAGGCGGTCCTGAAAGATGAGATCGTGATTAGCCGCGTCGTCGAAGGCCGGAGTGAGCGAATCACGCCCGTTCTTGGGCAACTTCCGTTTATCGGCAGGTACTTCCGGCAAGTGGGCGTCGGACGCGCGGTCGTCACCTCGCGCATAGCTATCGACGAGGTAGCGCAGGTCAAGGTTGTTGATACGAACAAAGCCACCGCGCCAGGCCGCTAGCAACCCCTTTTCGCAACGCCGCTGCGCGGTCGCCGTCGCCGGCGAGTTGGCCTGCCGTTGGGAAAGACAGGCAGGATGCCATGACAAGGTATTCATCTCGAACTCGGTGGCCAGCTGCGGTTGAGTTGAAATTCACGGAGCTTGCGCCAACCGACAGGCTCGTCGATCGTCCATTCGAATAAACCGTGCCCAACACGGCACTTTCGCTGCGCCTGCGGCCGACATGCCTGGCATGTCGAAAGCGGCGTCCATCAATCCATCGCCCCCTGGCGGACCCTTCCGATGCCCCGCCCGTCGCGTTCGTGAACGTACCTCGCCCATGGCCCGTCGACGGAACCTGGGAACTCGATCACCTCCTCCCGCATCCGTTCCGGCGCGTTCAGCCACTCGATCGCCGCCCGCAGATCGCGCACCAGCCGATCTTCGCTGTTGATGTCGGTGATCATGCTCGCAATTCCTCGTACTCCTCACGCTCCCTCGTACTCCTCACGCTCCCTCGTACTCCTCACGCTCCGTCGTGAGGTCGATCCTCCGCTTTGGCCGAAACAACGTCACGACGGAGCGTGACGAGTACAACTCAGCCGCGCCGATCCTCGGTGTAGTACAGGTACTCGCCGGGCGCGAGTCCTGCAGCCGCCGGGTCGTCGGCGATGTAGCGCCGCAACCGTTCGCATTCTTCCGGGGAGCGAACCAGGTGATCGAAGGCATCCTGCTCCCAAAATCGTTCGAAACGGCCGACGGCCCGGTTGATCTTCCGCGCCGTGAAATACTCGCACTGCTGGAGCATCGCCTCGTCCGGGCAGTGTTTTGAGTGTTTTGGGGCCAGAGCGTCAGCAGTCGGTTGGGATGGACGGGAATGTTTTGGGGCCAGAGCATCAGGATCGATACTACTCAAGCCTCGTCAAGACTTGTCTACTTCGCAGACGAAGCGCGTCCAATCGCTTCGATCAATGCTGGCGGATCAATGATCGGGCCAAACGGCACGTCCTCTCCTTCATGCTTGAGCCGGATGGTGCGTCCCGTCTTCAAGGCCAACTCCCAGAACCGCTCGGGCGTGATCTTCGGCTCCACTTGGCAGGCCAGGGCATAGACGCCCGCAATGTAGGGGATCGACCAACTCCAGCCGCCGCTGCGGAAGAAGGCATACTCATTGCCATGATCAGGGCGAGAGGGAGCTTCTGCATGGTAAGTTTCCTCCGTAGGAATGTCGGCCCCCCCAAGATTTCCTCTTGCCATTTAGGCCACCGATATATGATCATTAGTCCATATACCGTGCGGCAGTGAGCTACACGCCCCTGTCGATCCACACCGCACAAACCCCGCGGCAGGATCGGCGTGCGCGCTATGCTTGGCACGCCCGAAGGTCCCCAAAGGCTGATGTGCAACACGTACCTCATAAGGATGGCAAAGTTATGTTTTTACCCCACGTCGCAAACTCTTGCGCACCACCATCTTCCGCTTTAACCCTCGGACGAAGATTTTTCGACATGCTCGAGATTGTTGCGCATCGCAATACCGAACTCCTGACTTCTAACTCCCAACTTCCAACTCCTACGGCCAACAACCTCATCGCTCCTCTCCTCTGCTCCCTCCGAACTTCTCACTCCGGACTCCTGACTCGCGACTTCTGCTCCAGCACCCCTCTAGGGACTTCAACACTGAAGCCAAAAGGGTGGGAAAACTTGCGCCCGATGGTGCAGCCCGAAAACCCTATGCGCCTTGCACTTGTCGCCGCGCCCCTCGACGTATCCAAACGAAACACCCTCAAAGGCGTTTCGCTTCGCCGTCCCCTGGGCAGCACCAGCCACGCCCATCGAACCAGCGCGCACATGCTGCGACAGTATATTCTCACGGGTGCCGTGCGGCGCGGGCCGTCATTCCCGCGGCCGTTTCAGGCCCAATTGGGCAATTCGCTTGTAGAGCGTCGTCCGGCTCACTCCCAGCCGCCGCGCGGCCTTGGCCAAGTTCCAGTCGACCGCGGCGAGCACCTGCCGGGTGTTCTCCATCTCCGCGGTAGGGATCCGCCACGTGGCGCGCCGCTCGCCTGCCGTGCTGACCGGGCCCGGCGGGCTGGGCTCGATCGCCACCTCCCGCGCCGACACGCAAACCTCCGGCGGCAGATGGCTCGGCTCGATCAGGCCGGCACGCGCTTTGACAAACGCGTATTCAATGGCATTCTCCAGCTCGCGGACATTGCCCGGCCAGTCGTGGCGCAAAAAGACTGCCAGCGCCGCGTCGCCGAACCCGTCAATCGGGCGGCCCGTCTGCCCGCGCAACTGGTCGACAAAGTGCTGCGCAAGAAGCGGAATATCATCAGGCCGATCGCGCAGTGCGGGAACCGCAATCGAAACAACGCGCAGTCGATAATAGAGGTCCTGGCGAAACGACCCCGACGCGACAAGTTCGGCCAGTGGCCGGCTGGTAGCCGCGATCATCCGCACCCCCATCGCATTGCGCGCGCCAGTTCGGCCCAACGCCGGCTTCCGCCGCTCGAGCGCCGCCAGAAGTCCTACCTGGAGCGCGGCCGACAGTTCGCCGATCTCGTCGAGAAACACTGTGCCGCCCGCGGCCGTTTCCAGGCAACCCCGGCTCTCGCCGGCAGCATCGGGCGAGGCTGCCGGCCCGCGCCCGAACAGTTCGCGCGCCAGTATTTCGTCACTCAGGCCGGAGCAGTGCACCGTCACAAACGGGCCTGCCGATCGCGCGCTTTGGCTGTGGATAATCTGGGCGAGCCACTGCTTGCCGGTGCCCGGCTCCCCTTCGACGACGACCGGCGCATCGCATTCGGCCGCGTCGGCGATCATCGGGATGAGCTTCTGCATCGGCTCGCTCGCCGCGATCAGCCCCCAGCCCTCGACCCAGGAACTCCCCACGCTATCGGCATCCGCCATAGAGTCTCCTCGATGCCACTAACCCGGCCCCCACCATGATTACCGCGGGCTGACATAATTGTCCATGATAGCACAACCTTGTATACCGCCGTAGCAGGGCCGCGAACATGAGCCGCGGCCGCGACCAGCGTATAATGGCCCATAATCCAGTCACTTGTGAGGTACGCGTGAATCGACCCCGTGATCCAGAGTTGTCCGTTTCGAAGGAAGCCGAGGCCGCCCGGCAAGCGCCTCTAGGCGAGCGCATGCTGCCATCGACGACCCCTGCTCCGAACGGTCGTCCGGCAGACGCCTTACCCCCAACCCAGCGGCGGGTCGACGACCTGATCGCGCAGATCAAGGAGTCGGCCGACAAATTGGCCCGCGATCGCACCAGCCGGGGCGACCTGAAGATCCTCAGTCGCAGCCTGCGTGAGCTGCGCTATGCGTTCAAAGTTTTTTCACCGCACCGCGCGCAGCGGAAGGTCACTGTGTTTGGTTCGGCGCGGACGCCGCGCGATCACCCGGCCTACGATCAGGCGGTTCAATTCGGCCGCCAGATGGCCGAGGCCGGCTGGCTGGTCGTCACGGGTGCGGCGGCCGGCATCATGGAGGCGGGGCACGTCGGCGCGGGGCGCGAGAACTCGATGGGGCTGAACATCATCCTCCCCTTCGAGCAGTCGGCCAACCCGGTGATCGCCGGCGATCCCAAGCTGGTGCACATGAAGTACTTCTTCACGCGCAAGCTGATGTTCGTCAAGGAAAGCCACGCGATGTGCCTCTTGCCCGGCGGATTCGGCACGCTCGACGAAGGGCTCGAAGTGCTCACGCTCTTGCAGACCGGCAAGCGCGACCTGGTGCCGGTGGTGCTCCTGGACGAGCCGGGTGGAGAGTACTGGAGCGAGTTCGACGGCTTCGTGCGCCGCCAACTCCTCGACAAGCATATGATCAGCCCCGACGACCTCTCGCTGTACCGCATCACCGATCGCGTCGAGGATGCGGTGCAGGAAATCCTGGACTTCTTCCGCGTATACCACAGCATGCGCTACGTTCGCCAGCAACTGGTCATCCGGCTCAACCGGCCGCTCAGCGCAGAACTGCTCGACGGCCTGAACAGCTACTTTGCCGACGTGCTGGTGGGCGGCCGTTTCGAAGTCGGCCCGGCGTTGCCCGAAGAAAAAGACGAGCCGGCCCTGGCCGAGTTGCCGCGGCTGGTATTCCAGTTCAATCGATTTGCGTCGGGGCGGCTGCGGCAGATGATCAACGCGATTAATCGCGGCCATGTTGAGCAACAGGAGTGTCCACCGGCGGCGATCGATGTGCCCCCGGTGCCGGAGTGACTTTTGACCTTTCATGCAGAAACCATGATCGCGCGCTGTAGGGCAAATCCCTAGCCGGCGCCAAGGCTCGGCCGGCTTATCCGGCCGTCACCCGACGCTAGTATTGATTCGGGAGGACCACATACTCATGAACAAGCCACGCTACCGCGTCGGGATTTCGGGATCGTACGGCGGCATGAACCTGGGCGACGAGGCGATCCTGTACGGCATCGTCAAGCAGCTTCGCGAGTCGTTGCCGGTGGAGATCGTCGTTTTCAGCCGCAATACCGACGATACGCTGGCCCGGCATCGCGTCGAGGAGGCGGTGAACGTCCGCGAGTTGTCACGCGATGAAGCGCGCGAGCAGGTCCGCCGTCTCGACTTGCTCATCCTCGGCGGCGGCGGCATCCTGTACGACCGCGACGCCGAGGCCTACTTGCGCGAAGTCGCTCTGGCGAGGGAAGTCGGCGTGCCGGTAATGGTGTACGCCGTAAGCGCCGGTCCGCTCAAGGAACCCGCCGCGCGGGAACTGGTGTGCAAGCATTTGACCGGCGCCGACGTGATCACGGTCCGCGACCGGCAGGGGCGGCAATTGCTGGAAGAGGTTGGCGTCGATCGCGAGATCGTCGTCACCGCCGACCCGGCCCTGCTCCTCGATCCCGAACCTCTGCCCCAGGACGCCCTCACCCGGGAAGGGCTGGACACCAAGCACCGGCTGGTGGGCTTCTCGGTCCGCGAGCCGGGCCCCGCCGCGCCCGACATCGACGTCGCGCACTACCACGCCCTGCTTGCCAACGCCGCCGATTACATCGTCGATCGCTACGATGCCGACGTGGTATTCGTTCCCATGGAACGCAAGAAGATGGACCCGCAGCAGTGCCATGCGGTGGTGGCCCAGATGCAATGGGCGCAACGGGCGACCGTGCTCAAGGGGGAATATTCCTCCGGCCAAGTGCTGTCGCTGATCGGCCATTTCGACTTCTGCGTAGGGATGCGGCTGCACTTCCTGATCTTCGCCGCCCTGCGGTGCGTGCCATTCGTGGCGCTGCCCTACGCCTCGAAAGTACAGGGATTCCTCGAAGACGTTGGCATCGAAATGCCGCCGCTGAAACGTGTCACCACCGGCCTGCTCATCGCGCACATCGACCGCTCCTGGGACTCGCGCGCTGAGTTGTGCCCGCGGATCAAGGAAGCGCTACCGCGACTGCAGGCCAAAGCGCGGCAGAACAACGAACTGGCGGTGCGGCTGCTTACCAATCGCCGCACCGCCGTGGGACAGGGGATCGAGGATTCTTGATTTCTTTCTTGCTGCATGGAAGGCGAACACCGGGCGGCAGTCGGAATGGTGATTTCCGGCTCCGCTGCGGTGGAGTCTCTTTTGTCTTCCATGCATGGATCACCAGGATGCACATTCCACCACGGGGCCAATCATGCCGCCGCTGAGGCGATCGGAACGACTCGAGACGATGGAACTCCCGCCCCGCACCGCCACCGTTGGCGGACGGACCGATGTGCTGGTAGTCGGCGGGGGCCCGGCGGGGCTGGGTGCAGCCTTGGGCGCGGCGGCCGCCGGCGCCAGGGTGGTGCTTGCCGAACGCTACGGTTTTCTGGGCGGCAACGCCACGGCCGCCCTGGTGATGCCGCTGATGTCGTTTCACACGCAGCGGCCGCGGCCCGCCTTGCCCGGCGATGCCCGACTGGTGCCCGGTGACCACGGTCCCGGCGAGCCGGTAATCGCCGGCGCACTGGGCCGCTTGCTGGAACGTCTCGTCCGGCGCGGCGGCGCGGTGACGCCATCGCTCGACACCGGCTATGTCGTTCCTTTCGACCCCGAGATCTTCAAGTCGGTCGCCTTGGAGATGCTCGACGAGGCAGGCGTTTCGTTCCTGCTGCACGCCTTCGCCAGCGACGCGCTGGGCAGTCGCGGCGTCGAGGGCGCGGTGTTCGAAACCAAGTCGGGCCCGATCGCCATTCGCGCCAAGGCAGTGGTCGATTGCACGGGCGACGGCGACTTGGCGGCCCGCGCCGGGGCGCCGTTCGAGGTGGGCCGCGAGTCGGACGGCCTGGCGCAGCCGATGACGCTCATGTTCCGCGTTGCCGAATTCTCGCACGAGGCATTCGCCGGCTATGCGCGGGAGCACCCCGACCAATGGCGCGGCGTGCACGGCCTGTGGGACCTGATCCAGAAAGCGACGGCCAGGGGGGAGCTTCAACTGCCGCGCGAAGACATACTCCTGTTCCGCACGCCCCATGAGCACGAGGTGGCGGTCAACAGCACCCGAATCACCCGAGTGCTCGGCATCGACGTCTGGGATCTGACTTACGCCGAGTGGCAGGGCCGGCGGCAGATGGACCAGATCGCCGCCTTCCTCAAGCGCTACGTGCCGGGATTCGAGAAGTCCTACGCGGTGCAGAGTGGTGTACAGGTCGGCGTGCGCGAAACGCGGCGGATCATCGGCGAGTACCAGATCACGGCCGGGGATCTGCTCAGCGCGCGAAAGTTCAACGACGTAATCGCGCGCGGCTCGTACCCCGTCGACATCCACAACCCGGAGGGTAAAGGTACGATTCTCAAACGACTGCCGCCGGGCGAGGCGTACGACATTCCTCTGCGCTGTCTGGTGCCGCAACGGGTGGAGAATCTGCTGGTGGCGGGACGCTGCATTTCAGGGACGTACGAGGCGCATTCGTCGTACCGGGTGATGCCGATCGCCATGGCCACCGGCCAAGCCGCCGGCGTATGCGCCGCCCTGGCGGCCCGGACTGGCGTGCCGGCGCGCGACGTGCCGGCCACAGATGTGCAGCACGAACTCCTCCGCCAGGGGGCAGACCTCCACCATTTGCAACCTGGGATGAAATGGGCCGATTCTGGGGCAGCTTAATGGGGGAATCGGAAACGGTAGACCGCGGCCGCCCGAGCCGATAAGATAGGAAAAGTGAACCTTGGTACGTTTGCGACGTACCTAAGGCAGGGCCGTACGAATACGGCTTGAACACCCAACGGGGGCGAATTGGATTCGACCGGATCGTTGGAAGCATGAGTGGCGTGCCGTGGTTGGTCAGCAGGCCACGTTAAAAGCCGACCGCACATTTCAATTGCCGAGGATAACCTCGTCCTGGCTGCATAGCAAAATGTAGCCCCGGCTGCGGGCCTTCGCCGGAGAGGCCCAAAAGTCGGCCAACAATTCCGGATCGCCTCGGGTCACGTCGGGCACGCCTGAGGCTAAACACCGTTCTCGACTAGCGGACCAGACACCCTGTCGGCAGGGGGTCGGCGAGTGAAGCGTTAAAGTGCCGACTACGCACGTAGAGGCTTACGCGGACACATCACGGGACGCGGGTTCGATTCCCGCCGCCTCCACTAGAAGCCACCTTGCGTTGATTCGTAAGGTGGCTTTTTATTGGACTTGTGCTACAATCCTTTGCCAGCAAGCGGTTACGAAAAGCCGTTTGTGGCCAATTAGGTGGCCAATTAGAGCCGCCGATGTGGCCAATTAGCCCTCGCCGGGGACTGATTTTGGGAGGCAGGAAGTAGCCATGTCTGAGAACCAAGGACGCATCATCCGTCGCCATCGGCGGCGAACCGATGACGGCCGGGGGGTGCGACGGCTGATCGCTGGCCGACGCTTTCGTGCCCCTGCCGGGCTGGATATCGCCGAAGCGGAGCTTCGGTTCCTCGCCATCGAACGAGTCTGGCGGGACAACGAGGCGTTCTGCCACAGAATGGGAACTCCCCCTCAGTGGAGCTATATCGCTCTGTGGGCAGTTGAGCACCTACTCAAAGGCCAACTTCGAGTTCCGTTGCCACCCATCGACGACATCCTCGCCAGCCATGATCCCCTGAAATGGCCGGTTTCTCTCGACGACATTGTGTGGAAATACACGGACGAGACCCTGGCCTGCCATACTCCCAAGGATCTGGATGGCCTTTCCTGGGACGAGGCGTTGAAGTTCTACAACGCTGTGTCTCGGGCCTTTCCCTCGATCAACTGGCTGCTGCCCGAACGTCACGCCGCACAGTTCGTTTCCCACCATGAGCGGCGAGCGAGACGCAGCCTACGGGAACTCGCCCGAGTCAAGAACCAATCGCCGCCTGATCCAGCAACGCCGCTGGTCGATGGGACGTTTCACGAGGCCCTGAAAGCCTATGAGAACGAACGACGAAAGGATTTCACGCTGCCCGATGGTTCCTTCGACGGAAGTGGGCATCACATGCTGGGAATGATTCGGGCGATGTGGGAACGGTTCCCCGATTTCCCACTCGCCGAACTGGATTTCAGCAGGTGCCAATCCCTTATGGACTTGTGGCGAAGTCGTCAGGTCATGAACCTGAAGACGAAGGCTCCTCTCTCGAAGAAGACGTGCGGCAACTACATCGGTGAACTCAACCGGTTCTTCGATTGGCTCCACCTGACGAGCAAGTTCGGCTGGCGAAAGCCCGAGGATTTCAATTCCCTGAAGACCCGTGTTCGCAAGCTGCCCTCCGACCGCCAGTCACTTGACGACTTGGAGATACCAAGATACACCCTCGACGAACTGGTGCTGCTCTATAAATACGCCATTCCCTTTGAACGGCTCCTCATGGCGTGGTGCCTAAACTGCGCCCACGGGGCGGCAGAATTTGGACGTGTCGAGTGGGAGGACGTGATGCTCCACCGAGAGCATCCGTGGCATAAACAGGGTCTCAATGTGGAGACAAACGAGGGAGATAGCTGGTGCGGGTTCATTCGTCCCAAGAGTGGCGTGTTGGGATGGTGGCTGTTATGGCCTGAAACCGTTCAACTCTTGGAATGGTGGCGGGGGCAGATTGGGCAGGCGCTTCGGAGGGAGCTACGCCCCAACGACCGAGTTCTCCTGACCAGGGAAGGAAAACCGTTGTATCGGGATGAATCACGCAACGCTCAAACCGGCTTCGGGAATGCGTGGACGAGACTCCTGGACAGGATCGCCGATAACGAGGAAAACGGCGAACGGGCCGTCAGACGGCTTCCCTTTGGAACGCTGCGCAATCAACTGCCCGATTGGCTCGGTGGCGAACACGCACGAGCCGTCGTAGCCAGTGTCGCTCTCTGCCACGGAATTCCGCATACCGGGGACAAGCTGCTCTACAAACACTACTCCAACAAACCCTGGGCAGCCTTGTTCAATGCCCAGCGGGACTACAGGGATTACCTGCACGCAGTCTTCGATGCTGTTCCCGATCCTTTCACGGAATACGATCCCGTAGGAGAAAAAGTGCGAGATGTCTGGAGCCAGGGTGAGCGGAACATCCGTAGGATCGCCGAACAGGTGAGTGTTTCAGAAATGACTGTTCGACGGCGGCTCATCAGCCTGGGTATGGTGAAAGCGCCGCATTCGAAGCAGAAATAGCGAGGCTGACACGGCTTTCACCGCCTCGCAGAGGCGAGCAGAATCGCCTTTGGGGGACACCGAGTAGGCATGGCATTTCAACCTCCACCCCAGGAGCACCGCCATGCCACGACTCGTCGTCCCCCTCCTCGTCCTCCTCACCTTACCCGGCTGCGGCCCTCGCCTCGAAGTCGCCCGAGATCGACTCCTCGCCGAGGCTGACCGCCTGCTCGGCGAAGTCGAAGTGCATCGCAAGGAGATCGACCCGGCTATCCAGACGGCCGAAGCCGCCCTCGGCCGCCTCAAGAAGGGGCGGATTGAGGTTCAAGTCCGAGCGTCTCAAATCTCACATCATCTCACTGCCACGAACGACCGCCTCGCCGAGACTGACCGTGCCCTGGCCCGGCTCCGTGAACTCTTGGGCAGCGACGGCCCGGTGGAGATCGCTGGCACGACCTACACCTCAGCCCAACTGAACGGAATGGCGAGCCGGGCGATCTCGACCAGGAAGGGCCTCACCGCCCAGGCCGCTACGCTCCTGAGCACCAAGGATCGGCTGGAAAGAGTCGTTACCCTGCTCGAAACCAGAGAACAGGCGGGGCGAGACCGGCTCGACAGTCTCAAAGGTCTGCTCGTGGAGATCGACGCCAAGGCCGTCGCTGTCCAGGCGGTCAAAGAGGCGGCTCGGGTGGCTGAGGACGCCGGGGCGTTCGACTTCGAGGCGCTGGAACGCCAAATCCAAGACCTGGAAGCCAAGATTGATGGCGAACTGGCCTTCCACGAAGAAATGCTGAGGCAGGCGACCGCCGACTCGGATTCGGTTGCCACGATTCTGAGGGACACCGGTAGCACCGACGAAATGGTGGCCGAGATCGACAAGTTGCTCGGCAGTCGATAAGCCGTGTTTCGGGAGAGCGGCCGGTTATCCCGGCCGCTTTCGTTTCTTGGATTGGAGATTTCCTATGCGGCGGGAGGATTTCATCTATCGCACTCGCCCTGCTGGCGATCTGCATCTTCGGCAGCTTGAACACGAGGATCGGCTGGCCGGGATCAGATTGGAGGCAGGAGGGTTGGACCGTCTTCGCCTGCACGACGATGTGGGTGTCACTGGGGATCGCCGCCATGGCGATGATCCAGTCGGCCCGAACCGGGAAGCCATGTCGGCTCGGCCTCGTCCTGGCCCTGCTGGTCGGTGCTAGCTTGGTACTCCAGTGGTTTCCTCGGGCGACCACGGGGCTCCAGTTCCTACCGCTGTCTCCGTGGAGCTTCCAGGGCTGGATTCCGTTCCTGATCTCAGTCTTGTCCTGGCTTGCCGTGGGTTTGGTTCTCCTCGCCCTGATCTGCTGTGATCGAGCAGTGGGGTTCCCGGTAGTCATGTTGCTGTTCCTGGCGGTGAACGCTCCGTTGTCGTTCTGGAACTTGGAGTCGTCTGGGAGCACGCCACAGCCCACGCCGGTAGTTGATCCACTCGCCGAGTACCGAAACCAGATCGCCGAGTGGTCGGCCACACGAGACGAGACTCGCCGAGTTCTCGTGGGTCTGCGGCGTGATCGAGAGACGCTGGTGGACCAACTTCAGCGGCTTGGCGTTCGATCCTCAGCGGACTTGGAGAATATCCCCGCAGCACGACCGCTAGCCGAGGAGTTGGCCGAGGTGGTTCGCCAGATCGAAGAGCAGGGGCAGGAGGTTGAACGGCTCGACGCCGCTGTCGTGGAAGCGGAATCGAGGATTCGCCGACTCACCCGACAAAAGGCAATGGAGGAGACGAGGTTGGGCACGGCCGTGGAAGAAGAGGTTGTTCGGATGAACATCGAGTTGGGCGAGGCGTTGAACGGAGGCCAGAGCGACCTGATCGTCCTGGAAGCTGATAGTGTTTTGGACAGGACTATGGCTGCACCGAAGGCGTGTGAACCATGAACCACCAAGGTTGGTCACAATTCGTGGAGTTGCTTGCCGTGGGCGGCGGGCGCTGCCCAGCGGGATCAATCCCGACTCACCTTTCGGCACCGCAGAACGACTTTGAACCACTCGTGATCTTGACGATTCGCCCCGAGCCGAACGAGTCGTTCCAGCCGCAGAACGTATCGCTCACGAAGGCCCAAGCGGAGCGGCTCGTCGAGGATGTGAAATGGGTCTTGGAGAATGATCCGATTCTGACCAAAACAAAAGAGGACTGAAGCATGGCAGATGAAGACGGAACATTCGACGGCGAAGACATCGAAAAGCTCTTCAGCACTCAGAGACTGATTTACCGGATTACAGAGTTCTTACCCGAGGATCTGAGCCAGGAGACTTCGATCTATACGCTAACAGCCGAGGAGGACCGGTTTTCGCTCGCTCAGGTCGTCAGTCTCGGCGATCACACAGTCTGCGATCAACGGATCATCCTGGACACCAAGTTGATAAAGAGGTTGTTGCCGCACCTCCAAAGAAGCCTGAAGAAGGAATGAACCTCGCCGGGCCACCCTCCCGACTCAACTGCTGTTTCCCAGTGGTGGGCGGCAGGACGCCGAGTGCTTCGACGAATCGTTGTCAAAGCTCACCACCTCGCTTCCAATCACCACCCGAATCATCCCTTTCATGTTCGACGGCTCGACGAAGCGCCTAACCGACATTGTTGAGTTCTTTCACCGTGGTGTGCCAGTACAAGGACGGGACGGGCGGAACCCCAGGGGCCGGTCGAGGCAACTCCCGCTCTGCTCTCAGGCTGATCACTCCACGGGGTGTCGCTGAAAGAACTCCCACATCAGGTCGTTGGCTGAGATGTCCTTTGTGGACTTGCCAAGTCGCTGGATGCCCGGCTCTCGTCCTGGCCATGTGTGGCCGCCGCCCTCAACGGTGATCAAGACGACCTCTGAGCCGTCTTTTCCCGGCCCGTAGGCCGTCCGGGTGACGGTCATGCCGTCGTCGGTCTTGTCAGGCATCTGCTCGACGTTCGGTTCTGCCGGGCAACCGTTCGCCGTCACCCAAGCCTTGATCGAATGCTCGACCGAGAAGAAGTTTGTCCCGGAAAAACTCTTGGGGCCTGGGCCACCCTTGAATGCAGCAAACTCGTCGGCGGTTCCGTGGAAGTGCAGCACGGAAACGGGGCGTTTCGGATTGCACTCCTTCGTTCCCATTGGCCCTCCCACCGGCGCAATGGCGGCGATCCGGTCAGATAGATTCGAGGCCAAGTAGTAGCTGATGATCGCTCCGTTCGACATGCCGGTGGCGTAGATCCGTTTCGGGTCGATCTTGGCGACCTTGGCGAGATCGTCGAGGAGGGCTCGCACGAACGCAACGTCATCGACCTTGTTCTGCATCGCATATCCGCAGCAGTTGCCGCCGTTCCAAGTGAGCATCCTGGGGAACCGACCAGTGCCGTTGGGATAGACGGTAAGGAAGCCCGCCTCGTCGGCCTTATCGTTCAGACCAGAAAACCGGATCATTTGCTCGGCGTTGGAGCCACCGCCGTGGAAGGCGAGGACGACCGGGAACGGTTTCGTGCCATCGTAGGACGGCGGCACATGGACAATGTAGCTCCGGGTGAGGCTGCCGACCTTGATGGATCGAGTGTGGTCGCCGGGATCAAATTGGCCGAGGACCGGGGTGAGGAGAAGTGCCAGAAGGGCCGTGGTTTGCATCGGTAGACTCGGTGCGAGGTAGTAAGTCACGGGAATTGTAGTCGAACCAGGATACGGCCAGCCGTGTCGGACTGTATGCCGTTGTGGCTCAAACCGTTAGTATGGCAAATGTTGCGGTCGGTTACACCCTCTGCGAGGACGTGGCATGGAAATCCCGTTGTTCCAGGTCGATGCGTTCACAGACCGCCCGTTTTTCGGGAATCCGGCCGCTGTGTGTCTCCTGCAAGAGCCCCAGCCAGCCAACTGGATGCAGGCGGTGGCAGCGGAGATGAACCTCTCGGAGACGGCCTTCCTGTTTCAGGAGGGCGATGGCTATCGACTTCGATGGTTCACGCCCATGGTCGAGGTGGACCTCTGCGGCCATGCCACCCTCGCCTCGGCACACGTCCTTTGGAACGAAGGACGTGTGCCGGTGAATCAGACGATCAGCTTCGACACAAAGAGCGGCCTGCTCAAGGCTGTTCGGCGAGGTGATCTCATCGACCTCGACTTCCCCTTAGACCCGCCATCGGCCGCCTCACCGCCACCCGAACTTCTGCCAGCCCTCGGCGTCACGGCGGATTATGTCGGCAAGGGGAAGTTCGACTTCCTGGTCGAGGTGGCGTCGGAGGAAATCGTCCGCACAATGACGCCCGACTTCGCTCGCCTCGCCAAAGTCGAGGTTCGAGGAGTCATCGTGACGGCCCGATCCTCATCGTCCGACTACGATTTCGTGTCACGGTTTTTCGCTCCTTGGGCTGGGATCGACGAAGACCCGGTGACGGGCTCGGCGCATTGCTGCCTTGGGGCCTACTGGCAGACTCGCCTTGGCAAGAGCGAGTTCACGGCATATCAGGCATCGGCCCGAGGAGGCGTCGTGCGAGTCCGAGTTCAAGGAGATCGGGCCATCCTTGGCGGGCAGGCTGTCACGGTCCTGAAAGGAAACCTGCTGTGACGAACGAAGGGAACACGACAGTCAAGCAAGTGATCGTGATTCGTCACGACCTGAAGATGCGACGTGGAAAGCAGATCGCACAGGGTGCCCACGCCTCGATGTCGTTCATCTGCCGCCGTTTGCAGGAGCGGGGCTCTGTGTCGCTCGACGATTTCACCGACGCTCAGCGGGCGTGGCTCACCGGCACCTTTGCCAAGGTCTGCTGCCGGGTGAACAGCGAGGCGGAACTCACGGAAATCCATGACAAGGCGCTGGCGGCCGGGCTGGAAGTTCACCTCATCACCGACAGCGGCAAGACGGAATTCCACGGCCAGCCAACCCGGACATGCCTCGCCATCGGCCCCGACGAAGCTGACAAGATCGATGCCATTACGGGACACCTGGAATTGTTGTAGCAGGCGTCGTGCGAGCCCTCTGTCAGGCTTCTGTGGGACGTGGCTCATCTGTCGAATTGGCGGCGCAACACCCAGGAGGATGGATCGCCCGACAGCAAGCCACGCCGACTGCCGCACCCAGTAGCGGTGCGGCCAGATAGATCCAAAGGTCGGCGAGAGTCCCCGAGACAACGGCAGGAGCCAGTGACCGAACTGGGTTCATCGACGCCCCGCAGATCGGCCCCGCAAACAGTGCCTCCAATCCGATAACCCCGCCCACAGCAATCCCCGCCATCAGCCCTTTCTCTTTCGCTCCACTCGACACAGCCAAGATCACGAACATCAACATGGCGGTCAGGACAGCCTCCAGCACGAACGACTGCAACGCCGGACCAGCAGGTTTGGTTGCACCGAGAGTAACATGTGATAGGAACATCACTCGCAGCAGCCCGCTGGCAAGGAACGCACCCAGGATTTGGCTCACGAGGTAGGGAATCACTTCCCTGCCGGGGAACCGTTTGGCAAACCAGAATCCCAGAGTGACAGCCGGATTCAAGTGAGCACCCGATACATCCCCGATGGCGTAAATCATTGACATGACGACCAAGCCGAACGTTAAGGCCACGCCAACATGCGTGACCGTTCCGCCCGACACGTCGTTGACGACGATGGCCCCGGTGCCCGAGAAGACAAGGCAGAACGTGCCGAAGACTTCGGCAATGCACTTCTTCCGGCGGTCCTGACCCAAGTTCGTCATCGTGCTGTTCCTCAACGAGGCCGTGGACCTTGGGCCGTCGCCTGTTGACCGCAGGCCGTTCTGAGCCCATACTCAACGCTCCAGCATATAGGACGAACTCCACTAATGGAACAGGTCGCATGAAAACGTTTTCCGATTGTCCTTGTTGCGGTGCCACGCTGGACAAGCTCGTGCAACCGGCCATCCTAGCCGCCCTGACCGAGGGGCCTATCCACGGCTACCGTCTGGCCGAGAGGATCAACGAGATGGCGGGCCAGTTTGGGGAGAAGCCCGATGTATCGGGCATTTACCGGTTTCTGAAACGGATGGAAACGATGGGCCTTGTGACATCCAGTTGGGAGACCGGCGGCAAGGGACATGCCAAGCGGCTCTTCGAGATCACGGCCGATGGCCGGGCGTGCTTGGCCCGATGGACCACAACCTTAGAAGCCTACCTGAAAGCGATCACAACGCTCGTGAAAGCAGCGAAGGCGGCGACCACCCGCAGACCAAGACGCCGCAAGAGCAGTGCGCACCAATGACCGTTGTTCGAAGAAATTGCCTTCTGGATCATACTGATTCTCGGCTGGTAAGATCCGGCGAGTCTTCAAGTAGCTCTCATTTGGGATTCGTCATGGATGTGTCATACCAACTGGAACTGGGCTTGCCTCCCGATGAGTTCGTCGATCTTCTGCGCCGCTCCACGTTGGCAGAACGCCGCCCGGTGGATGAGCCAAACACGATCCTTGGGATGCTGGAGCACGCCGACGTGATCATCACGGCCCGAAGCAGTGGAAAGCTGGTCGGTGTCGCACGAGCCATCACGGACTTCAGTTATTGTACCTACCTGTCCGACCTCGCCGTCGATGTGGCTCTTCAGCGACAGGGCATCGGCAGGGAACTGATCCGCCGCACGCACGAAGCGGCGGGGCTTCACACGACGTTGATCTTGTTGGCGGCACCCAAGGCCGAAAGCTACTACCCGCACATCGGCATGAAGCAGCATCACTCGTGCTGGATCATTCCACGAGTGGCAACGTGAAGCGTAGACGCAAGCCAACGGACCAGTGGCCTGCTACCGCATACGGCATCATAAACATCGTCCGGGTATAGACCATTCTGTCCCTTGCATTCGATCTTCAGCGGTTCGCCAAGGGGCTTGCCGTCGAGCAGCACTTGTACCTCGGCAGCCACCGGGTAAACGTCCCAAGGTGCGTTCTTCAGCGGCAAGAGGTAGAACCCCATGTGCGCCGACCGAACTGACGACACAACTGTACCGTCCGCCGTTCGTAGCTGAACTCCGATGTCCTCAATGGAACGGAGACGCCCTTGGGGATCGGTAATCTTCGGAGGCCAGCTACCGTTTTGTCGCACCCAGATCGGGTTGCCATCGGGCCGCACCAGCCGGATACCGACGTGATGGCTCTCGGGCCGAGGATAGATCCGCACGTTGTCGAACCATGCTTGGCTGGTCGTCTCCTCATCTCCTCTGTCTGACCCTTGCTGGCTGTGCAGCTTCACTTCCGTGTGAACCGTCCGCAGGGGTAGTTCAATCGGGTCGCAGATTCGCCGCCATCCGTCCGGCGTCTTGACTTCAAGTGCGGTAAGGTTCGTGTCGCTGTTCAGCGTGAGTCGGCACACGAAGCCCTGGCCCTGTGGGTGTGGAAGCTCGATGGACTCGTCCTGGCGGCGATCCAATCCTTGGGGCAATGCCGTCGATGGAAAGAAGCGGGCCTTGTCGCCAAGGTCCAACATGAGGATCTCGACCCAATGGTCCGGGCTCCGCAGACCGTCGCCGCCGCAGAGATGCAGGGCGAGCCGGTGCGGAGCGGCCCCCTTCGACCGGATGTCCATCTCGCCGACCAACACCACATCCTTGTACTTGGCCGTAGTGAGGCCCCACAGTCCTTCCATGGCGATGCGACCATGAGCCGTGATGTTCAGCCGACCGCCCTCTTGGCGAACGGTGGTCCGTTCTGGACTGTTCTGCCACACCCGCCACCGGGTCAGGTCCAATGCGGGTGCGTCGAAGTCTTCCACGAGAATGGCACCACGTTCGATCAAGCGAATGGACGCAGTGGACGTGACCGGCGTCGGATTCTTGACTTCCGGCTCGCCGCCCATGACCAGAAATGCATGAAATGCCGCCAGGATCGTAAGAACCGTCTTCATTGGTCACAACCTTTCTCAGTCAACACTCGTCCGGCGCAACGACCGCCTTCGACCGTCAGGTTGCATCATGGTGCCCCGTCTGGCATGATTCTGAAGTTATCTGGTGCGCCGGTCAACCGTTACCGCTCAGCGATGTCGAGACTGGACGGCGACAGAGCTTGGAGAAGATACTGAGCGAAGGGGTCGGCCGGTGTCGGTCTTGACGTTGCCTATTCGAACGAAGGAGGCGAAAGATGCGGCGAGTTATCACGATTGCCGCCGTCACGAGTGCCAGTGTCCTGTTGGTTCTGACGGCCCTTGGGTGGTGGTCTAGCGCAACCCAAGCGAACGAAGGCGATGTGCCCTCACAGCTTTGCGTCGTGTGGTCCAGCGGCGACCCCGGCGTAGCCAAGAACGTCTGCTTTATGTACACCCACACCGCAAAACGAAAGGGATGGTTCGATGTCGTCCATCTCGTGGTCTGGGGGCCGTCTGCCAAACTGCTGGCCGAGGACCAGGAGCTTCAAGCGGAGGTGAAGGCCATGCAGAAGAGCGGGGTTATTGTCGAGGCTTGCGTGGTCTGCGCCCAGAACTATGGCGTCGTGGACGATCTGAAGAAGCTCGAAATCGACGTGAAGGGGATGGGCCAGCCGCTTACCGAGAGACTGAAAGGCCCGTGGAAGGTGTTGACGTTCTAGCCAGATTTCCGAGCAAGCGGAGTCGGCTCGGACAACTTGACGCTGGGCGTCGGAAGCTAATATTCCCTTCAGAGTCAGGCTTGTTCGGGGGCTGGAGGGAGTTTATTCTGGCACTGGTCCGATTCTTATTGTGGGAGATTGATCCATGAGGCAGATACTTGCGGTACTTTCCCTTCTCACGATGCCGTCTTTAGTCTTCCCTGCGGAGTCCTTCCGTTTGTCACTGAAGTCAGCCATGAACGGCGAACTGCCATCGGGTTGGATTGCTGCCAAAACAGGTGAAGGTCCAGGAAGCACATGGAAAGTGGTGGAGGATGAGACCGCCCCTGGTGGGAAAACCGTCGCTCAGGTCTCGGACCAGGGGCCAAAGCCGCTTTTCAACCTATGCATTGCCAAGGAGACGAGCTTCAAGGACTTGGAGTTCACGGTGTCCTTGAAGGCAATAACGGGAAAGATAGATCAGGGCGGCGGGCCGGTGTGGCGGTACGTGGATGCCAAAAACTACTACGTCGCCCGTGTAAACCCGCTGGAAGACAACTACCGGGTCTACAAGGTCGTGAACGGGAAACGAATTCAGTTGGGCTCGGCCGATGTGAAGGCGTCTTCCGGGCAATGGCACACGCTCCGTGTTGTCCACAAAGGCAACCACATCCAATGTTACCTGAACGGCAAGCTCCATCTGGATGTCGAGGATGGCACACTGCCGGATGCCGGAAGAGTCGGCCTATGGACGAAGGCCGATGCCCAGACTCGATTCGTTGATTTCGAGGTCAAGGAGCTTCGCTGAGTGCTGAGGCAAAGACCATGGATGAGATGGCTAAGTGAGAAACATGGTCCTGAGCCCAACTACTCGATAAATCCCGGATTCATGTCCTCGGCAAAACGGCGGGCCGCATGGTCGCTGGGCAAGTCCTTGAGAAGATAAGGAATCCCTGCCTTCTGCTCCTGCTTGAGTCGCTGGGACATCCCCTTGAGGTAATCGATGAAGTCTTTCTCCTTCTCGGTCGTGCGGCTTCCTTTGAAGATCAGGATGTAGGCGTCCTCGGCGAACGGTACTTCGTACCCAGTGGGTGTTCCCGCTGCAAAGTGGAACAACGACCCCGGTTTCATGACATGTCGCCGCCCGCTGCTGCACAAGACCCACTTGCCACGCACGGTGAAGATGATGCTCTCGGTGCTGTGCGGGTGTTCCTCGCAGTACATCCCGCTGGGCATGTCGATGAAATGGGCTTGGCTGTCCCCGCCCAACAGTAGCGGCCCAATCCGGCCTTCCAGCGTCTCAACTCCCGCAGTCTTCGTCTTGTCCGTGATGTCATTGATGATCTGGACGCCAGGGGCAAGGTGGAGCCGCTCGGGTGTGTTCTCGGTCTTCGCATCGGTTTCGGGAGCTTCCACCGCCCGCTTGGGAAGTTGATAGGCGATTTCTGTTTTCTTCGGTTGGGTTTGTTTCAGGGTCGGCACCGTCTTGTCCAGCCATGCGAGGACTTCCCTGTAAACCTGGGGATCGTAGGGGCGACGGAAGCTCTCGAAGTTGTAGCGCTCTCGGAACCGCTGGTCTTCTTCCTCGGCGGCTTTTTGGAAGCTGTGATCGACACCGGGGATCAGCACGCAGGTGGTGGAGTGGTTTCCTGCGCTTCGCATGACCGACACGATTTTGGCGGCGTGATCGCCGGGGACGTTGAGGTCTTTGTCACCGGCAATCGCCAGGGCCGGGACTTGGATGTGCTTGAACATCTCATCGGGCGGCATTTCGATCTCTTCCCGCCGTCGCTTCAGGTCAACGGTCTGGCGGAAGTCGCCGTCCACCATCTCAAACTTCGGCTCTCCTCGGGCCGCAGCGGCGAACATGTCCTTGTACGTTTTGCCAAGGGCCAATTCGTATCGAAGGTTTTCTTTCACCCATGCCTTCCGTTCGGGGCTCGATTCGGCGTAACGGACGAGCGGGGCGAAGTTGTATTCGTAGATCGCCTCACCAAGGCCGCAGTGTCCGCCCAGGAAGATGTAGGCATCGGCGGTCACACTCTCCTTTGCAGCCAAGCAGGCAAGGTAAGCCCCGGCGCTTTCACCAGCGGCAACGATTCGCTCGAACTCCTTCCGATCTCGGGCGAATTGGATAGCAGCGGCGGCAACGGTGGCCTCGTCCTGGTAACTTCCTGTCCATTTGGCGGTCGGCTTGCTCGTCCCGAAACCTACCTTGTCGAAGCGAAGGCTGGCGTAGTTGCCCTCGGCCAGTGCGTGAGCCAGTCGCTTCAAGGCATCTCGGGGAGGTGCTCCCTCCCGGACCATCGCCCCGTCCCTGGTGTGCGACATCGTTCCACCGATGATCACGACGCAGGCGAGCGGCTTGTCGGGTTTCTTCGCCGGGAACACGAGAGTTCCGGCCCCGTTGGCGACGGGGCAGGAGAAGGTCACGTCCTGCTCGGTGAATTCCTCATGCGCCCAGACCGGGCTTGACAGCAGGAGCGATACGGCAACCAGTCCTGTGGCGGTGGTGGCTGAAACGAGCCGTCGTGTCGTTGAGGGACGAATCTTCGACATTGGGTACAGTACCTTTGACCTAGGGATTGGCGGTATTACGCCGTACCTATTCGTAATATCGCCAATCTAACCCGTTGAAACGTGCCCGACAACTCTTGGCGACGACTCCCCCCAGCCCATTGCCCAGCGGCCTTGGCGCTACGCCGTGTCACGGAGGAAAAGGCTCGGACGAATCCCTGCTGACCCTCCTGCATAGAATTCCTGGGCAGGCGACTACGGCCCGAGCACATCGCCAGGGCACGTCAACCATCCTCACCGGTTTACAGGAGGAAGATGCGATGGCCAGTCATGTCGAGCACGAGCATCCTCACACGCACGTGCATACGCACGTCCACACCCACGAGCACACGCACTCAGACGGAACGAAGCACTCGCACGCTCACGAGCACACCCACTCGCACGAGCACTCGCATCCCCATGTTCACGCTCCCGGCGAGGAATCGGAACACAAGCACGAGCACTCGATTGAGGCGTTGCACGAGAGTGCCACACCCGAGCACATGGCCGAACTGCACGAACACTCGCATTGACGGGTGGGGCTGAAGGAGACTGCCATTCATTCCGGCTGTCTCTCGCAGGCGGCAAGTGCATCCTGATACAGTGGCGACGGCTTCCGCTGCCGCAGCACGCCAACTTCTGGTACTATAAACGAGTGGAGTCTCACCACCCTGATTGAGGGTTTAGCGAGCGACCGCAGAGTTGAAGGGCCGATTCTGGGCTGGCACAATATGTTCATGCAAGCGGTGATCTATGGCAGATCACGCTGCCCCGGAACAGAGGTGCCGTGATGCTGCGATCTTCCATTGCTTCCCCCAGAGCCGGTTTTACGCTCATCGAAGTCCTGGTGGTGATCGCCATCATCGGCATCTTGATTGCCTTGCTGCTGCCCGCAGTCCAAGCGGCCAGGGAAGCCGCTCGCCGGATGCAGTGCAAGAACAACCTCAAGCAGATGGCGCTGGCCATGCAGAACTACCAGAGTGCCGTTGGTGTCTATCCGCCAAGCATTTGTCTGCCGGTAGGAACGGTGGTCGGCACTTCGGGCGATTGGTCGGCACAGGCTCGCATCCTTCCCTACCTGGAGCAAGGGGCGCTCTACGGTCACATGGATTTCAGCATCACTTATGAGCAAGTCTTCCTGGACGGAAAACCGATTAGCACGGTTCGCATTCCCACCTACCTCTGTCCGAGCGAAATTCACGACCAGTTGCGGCTGGACCCCGCAGGAAACCCGTTCCACTGGCCGCTGAACTACGTCTTCAACCTGGGAATCTGGTTTGTGTGGAATCCCCAGACGAACCAGGGTGGCGAGGGAGCGACATATCCCAATAGTTGCCTCGGGCCAGAGGCGTTCACGGATGGGCTCTCCAACACGCTTTGCCTCTCCGAGGCCCTGGCTTACACGCCGTACTACCGGAATACCACGACGGCGACCTCGATGGTTCCGTCGTCCCCGGCCGATGTGGCGGCCCTTTGCACCGGAGGGCAAGCCAAGATGGGGCCGACCGTGAACGACAACACCGGCCATACCGAGTGGGTGGACGGCCGGGCAAGCCACGTCGGCTTCACGACGATCTTCACGCCGAACACTGCCATCCCGTTCGTCTACAGCGGGCAAACCTTCAACATCGACTTCAGCAGCCAGAAGGAAGGGGCCTCGATCACCAATCCGACCTTCGCTGCCATGCCCGCCCGCAGCCACCATTCCGGGATCGTCCAAGCAGCGATGATGGATGGCTCGGTTCACACGGTCAGCAATACCATCGACCTCCAGGTGTGGCGGGCGCTCTCGACCCGCAACCGCAATGACGTGGCGTCTCTGGCGGGGAACTGACCGTCATCACCGAGGCGAATCGACCAGCCGTAATTCAGTCCCGATACTTGGCGTGGCACTGCTTGCAGGACTTCTGCATCTGAAGAAACTGCTCATTTGCCCGAGCCTGTTGTCCTGTCTTCAACGCATTCTCCAATGCTCGGGCGACGGTCTCCGCATTCAGAAGCCACGTCCTGAATTGCTGATCGTGGTCCTTCGTGAGATTCCGACCCGCTTCGTGCAAGCTCTCTCGCACGAGCAAAGCCTCTTGGGAAGGGACGAGATCGGGATGATCCTTCGGAACACCCCACGATGACTGCTGGCAGAGCTTGAGGTTGTCGAAGCTGCGGTCCATCTTCGCCATCGCCGCAGCCAACGAATCGACCTGGGCAACCTCCACGAGCACGGGAAGTCGCTCGTTGGCTCTGGGCGGCGTGTATGCCTCGACATCCCGCCAAAGCCCTGCATATTCCTTGCCGGTTCCCGCTCTCAGCAGGATATTGAGGGCGTCCTTGCCAGTCATCTTTGCCGACGCAACACACGCCACCGCTGCCGCAGCCGGTCCCCGGTGACGACCATGGTGGCAATGAATGTAGACCGGCTCCTTGGTTTCCCGCATCACACGGGCAATCGCTTTGCCTGCATCACCAGGAATCCCGTCATAACCAATGGGGATATGAACGTACCGCAGTCCGTGCTTCTTCGCCAGTTCGAGGTCTGGCCGGGCACCATCCACACTCACGACTGTCTTGATACCGAGCTTGGCAAGGCCCCTAAAACCTTCGTCACCATGCGGCTCGCTGCCTGAGTAGATGCGGTCGGAGACTCGCAGAACATTGTGTAAGCCGGGGTGTTCAACCGTTTCTGCCCCGGCCGATCCCTCGTTGACGCTTGGAGGTTGCGGATGGTTGGGATCAATCCGAGGCGGTCGGATGTTGTTATCGTCCGCTGTCCCGTTGAGACAGACGAAGGCGAGCGAGACAACAAGAACGATGGTCAGGTCAGGGACTCGCATGGCGTCACGTTCGCAGAAGCAAGGATTTTTCCGTGACCGGTTGTCCTACGGCAAGTCACCGCAGAGCAGCCGAATCCAACCAGAAAGAAACCGGTTGACGATCAGCAGACTTCCTTGAACTTACTCTTCACCGCTCCGCAGACCGGGCACTTCTCGGGGGCCTCTCCCACGTGCGTGTGACCGCACACATCGCACACATAGATGGCCGCAGGCGAGAGATCCTTGCCTGCCTCCAGATTTTCCAGCGCCTTGCTGTAGAGGTCGTAGTGCGTCTTCTCGACGGCGTTGGCATTGCGAAACGAGATCAGGGCCGCCTTGTGCCCTTCGGTTTCGGCCTCCTGAATGAAGGCCGGATACATCTCCTTGAACTCGTGGCCCTCGCCTTCGATGGCCGCCTGGAGGTTCTGCTTCGTGTCGCCGATGCCTTTCATCACCCGCAGGTGGGCGTGGGCGTGGACGGTCTCCGCTGCGGCGGCGGCCCGGAAGAGCTTGGCGATCTGGGGAAAACCTTCGGCGTCGGCCTTGACGGCGAAGGCGAGGTACTTGCGGTTGGCTTGGCTCTCACCGGCGAAGGCGGCTTGAAGGTTGTCTTGGGTGGACATGGGATGTTCCTTGTCTTGTTTGGGTTGTTGGGTATTGGGCGTGGTCGTTGTAGATTGCGGTGCGCACCAGCCGATCCCGGCGTATTGGATACCGGTCAGTTCGGCCATTTCCCGTTTCCAGGTGGTGATGTCGTTCTGGTTGAATTGCCGGAGATGCGTATGGCCGCAAGCTCGGGCCATGACCTTCATCAGTCCGACCGAGGCGGTCAGAAAGCGGGTTAGCCGGGCAGACGCCTCGTCGGTGTTCAGGCGTGCCCGAAGCTCTTCCTTCTGAGTGGCGATGCCCGTGGGGCAGTTGTTCGTGTTGCAGATGCGAGCAGCAACGCAGCCCATCGCTTGGATGGCGGCGTTGGCAACGGCAATGCCATCGGCCCCCAGGCACAGGGCCTTGATGAAATCGGCCGGGGTTCGCAGCCCTCCGGTGACGATCAGCGTGATGTCGGATCGTCCAACCCGGTCGAGGTGGCGGCGGGCTCGGGCCAGGGCCGGGATCGTGGGCACCGAGATGTTGTCTCGAAAGATCAAAGGGGCTGCGCCGGTTGCGCCACCACGGCCGTCGAGGATGATGTAATCGACGCCCGCCGCCAGGGCGAAGTTGATATCCTCCTCGATGTGCTGTGCCGACATCTTCATGCCGATGGGAACGCCGCCCGAGAGTTCTCGGACTCGATCTGCGAAACGGCGGAAATCGTCCGGTGTCGTGAGGTCGGTGAACGAAGGCGGCGAAACCGCCGACTGCCCCTCGGCCAACATCCGAATCGTGGCGATCTTGCCTTTCACCTTGCTGCCGGGTAAGTGCCCTCCGGTTCCGGTCTTCGCCGCCTGCCCAGCCTTGAAGTGAAAGGCCCGGATGCGAGGCAGGATCGTCTCCGAGTAGCCGAACTTCGCCGACCCCAACTCGAACAAGTAGCGGGAGTTGGCGGCGTTCTCTTCCGGCAGCATCCCGCCCTCGCCCGAGGCGATGCCCGTGCCTGCCAACTCGGCACCCTTGGCCAGGGCGACCTTGGCCTCCTCGGATAACGCCCCGAAGCTCATGTCGGAAACGAAAATCGGGATTTCCAGCCGCAAAGGCTTCCGGGCGTTGAGACCGATTACCAAATCAGTGCCGACCACCACGTCCTCGGCCAAAGGCTTCGTCGCCAATTGCGCCGGGAGAATCTGGATGTCGTCCCAGGACGGAAGCATCGACCTGGGCACCCCCATCGCTCCCATGGGACCGTGATGCCCGATCTTCTCCAGGCCATCCTGGGCCAGCGAGTGGATGAACTCCAGCGTCGGCTCGATGGCCGTGTTCCGGGCTACCGGCGTCTTGGCGACCACAGGGGCTACTGAGGCGGTGGCGACCGCCAAGCCGGAAGCATCGTGGTTGGCAGCAGTGGCTCCGTCATCCAGACGAGTGAAGAGCGTCTTGTCGGCACCACAAGCCGGGCAGGCCCAGTCGTCGGGAAGCGATTCCCAGCCGAGCCCCTCCTGATCGTCGTCGTACACGTAGCCACAGACGGTACACTCATATCGGGCCATTATCGCCACCATCACTGGAGTTTGCTGGATGCAACCCGCTCGCTACTCAACGGGCCGACCTACCGTCCGATTCTTGCTCCGCTCGATGGACTGGAGGGCCAGATACTTGTCGCCGAACTTGGCCATATTCTCCAGTTCGTCATCGTACTGGTTGTAGTGCCGCTCTTCATCAGCCACGAGATCCTCGAAGAGCTTCTTCGACACGCTGTCGGCGTTTGCCCCGCATTCGTTCGCCCAGCGGTTGTAATCCAGGGCACTGTGCTCTTCCATCTCCCTGGCCAGCTTCAGCATCTCGCCGACTTCGTGGATCGCTTTGACTTCAGTCGAGGCAGCGAGCTTCACTTCGCCCTTGAGGAAGAGAATCCGTTCGGCGAGCCGCTCGATATGGAGCATTTCTTCGATGGCGGTCTGCCGAAACAGACCCGCCAGGAGGTCATAGCCCTGGTCGTCGCAATGGAAGTGGAAGTACATGTACTGGTGAACGGCAGACAACTCATCGGCAACCGCCTTGTTCAGCAACTCGACGCTCTTTTCGTGCATGTCGGCTCCTCTGGGTGGTGGTTAGGCTGAATTCGACCAAGAAAACCTGGGTAGCGAGGTGGCACGGCCGAGGATACGACCGTGCCCCTCGGTGTCGATCTCATCATCTTCAGGACATCGCAATCACAGGCAGCGCAGGAAGGCCACCAGATCCTTCTTTTCCTGCTCGGTGAGCTTCGTCTCCAGGACGAAATTGTGGAACTCCACCGTGTCTTCCAGGGTCAGCAATCGGCCGTCATGCAGGTACGGCGGCGAATCCTTGATGCCCCGCAGTGGGAACGTCTTGATCTTCCCATCGCCTACCGCCATGTGTCCGTTGTACATCCTCGGCTCGAAGAACCGCTCGGTGTGGAGGTCGTGCATCGAGTTGTCGGTGTAATACGGGGCTGGGTGGCATTCGGCGCAGCGACCCTTCTCGAAGAACACCCTTTGCCCCGCCATCTCGGAAGGCGTGGCCTTTCTCGGGTCGAGCTTGCCGAACAGATCCAGCTTCGGTGCCGGGGGGAAGTCGAGGATCGACATGAACTCGGACATGAAGTGGACCTGACTGCCTCGTTCCAAGATGTTCACACCCTTCTTGGTGGCGATTACCGGGTCGCCGTCGAAGTAGGCCGCACGCTGCTCGAACTCGGTGAAATCCTCGATGCTCCTCAAGGCCCGCTGCGAACCGAACAACCGTTGCAGGCTAACGCCCCGCAACGGCGGCGTATCGAGCCGATGTCGGAACTCCTGGGGGCGAATGTCGCCGACCAGATGGGTGGTGCCGTTGCTATTGCCATTGACGTGGCAATCGAAGCAGGTCACGCCCATGCTCGGCTTCAAGGACCGCCGATCATCCGTGGCGTTGAACTGCTGCTGCGGGAAGGGCGTCACCAGTAGCCGCAGCCCCTCCAGTTGCTTGGGGTTCAGCAGTCCGTTGAACAACTGGAAATAGTTGGCCAGCGTTACGACCTGCCCCTGGGACACATCGCCGAGATCGGGCCGGGTCGTGAGGAAGATGGCCGGTGGGTACTCGGGGAGCAGATGAGTCGGCAGGTCGAAATCCAGGTCGAAGCGAGTCAGGTCACGCCCCTCCTGTTTCTTGATCTCGTCGATCTGGTGCTTGGGAAAGACCATGCCGCCTTCGGGATGGTTGGGGTGCGGCAGGGGCAGGAAGCCTTGGGGCCACAATCCCTTCGCACGAATCTCCTCGGGCGGCATCATCCCAAGTTGTTCCCATGACCTGACGCCAGCAGGCAACTTGGCACGCACGCCTTCCTGGACCGGCTTGCCACGAGACATCGTGACGCCTTGGGCCGGACGATCCCGAAGGTCGTACCGTTGGTCCAAGAGCTTCATGTGCCGCTCCATGATCTCCGGCTTAGCCGCCGACATCCGCTCGACCGTGGTGGCGAACTCCTCCTTGATCACCACCGGCGAGTAGCTGTTTGGCGGGCTCTTGTCCGCCGCTGCCACGACGCCCACGGTGAACGCCAGCGACAGCAGTCCCACGACCGCCCATCCGACACGTGGTTTTGTTGTCATGTCACACCCTTTCATGCTTGAGGACAAGCGGCGATCCCTGCACGGAATAAGCCTCCCATCTTCTGAAGGCTTACTGGTCTTTGGTTTTCTTACCGCACTCGCCACACACGCCCGTGAAGTGAACCGAAAAATCCTCGACCTGGAAGCCTTCGGCCTCCACATTCGGCGGGTGAATCCGGTTCAGCCGAGCGTCTTCCCAGTCAATCACCTTGTGGCACCGTTTGCAGATCAAGTGGTGATGGCGTCGAACCTTGCCGTCGTAGCGAACCGCAGGACCGGGATGGTGAAGACGACGGATCATCCCCATGTCCACCAGGGCGTCGAGCACTCGATACACGGTGGTCCGGGAAATGTTCGGCAATCGCTGCTTGACGATCTCCACGATCTGGTCCGCCGTGGGATGGTCGTCCCGTTCGAGCACAACTTCCAGCACCAAACGCCGCTGGACCGTGAACGAAACGCCTTGACGGCGGCACAACGCCTCGAACTCCTGGAGCCTTTCGGCGATCTGCTCGGGACTCATAATCGGTAATCTATCCCAAATGGTACAAAATGTCAATTCGGGGTGGCTTTCAAGAGCGAACTCGATGCAACTCGTTGGCACAGGGAAGATTGTGCCACACAGGCGCAGGACGAAAATGCTGCCTGCCGGACGAGTCGTCGAGGGAATAAGTGATTGCTATTGTCCGCATGTGCGTGGTGCTTCACTTCTTCGGGTTAGAGTTTGCTGTCAAAGTGAACCAAGTGAGGCAAATCGAGCGAGATCGTGCGGCCATCACCGAGTCGCAGGGAAGTGAAACCGGCCTCGTAGAGCATCTTTCGAGCAGCCGCCATGTCGAGCCCCCGGTTCGATGAGGTGTCGGCTTCTGTATCCCGAGGATTGGCCCCCGTCTCGGCGTAGACCACGTTGGCCCCGGCCGTCAGCCCCAGCAGGTTCGGTTCGTGGACGGCGATGTTCTGGGTCTCTTTACAGCCCAAGGTGGCAAGTGTGACGACCGCCACGACCTGAGCGAGACGCAGTTCGGTGATCTGTCCTCGACTGCTCAGCGGCATCCCCGGCACGAACACCCGGCGCATGGCGGCGTGCTGAAAGCAGCCGTACTCGATCCCCAGGAACATCTGCTCAACGAGTTCCTCGGGCGTGTGCTCAGGACCAATGGGCTCGCAGCAGTAATAGAAGTCCAGCCCGGCGTCCCGGATCGTGCGAAACGTCTTCTTCCGCTCCTCGGGCGAGAGGCTGGTGTCAGTGCCTTCCCGAAGACGGCACACGTGGTACGCTCCCCGCACGCCCGCCGCTTGGAGTTCCTTTGCCTGGACGGGATCAAAGTCGCCGATGTTCACCACAATTTGCGTTTGGGAGGGAATGCAGTTGCGGACGGCACAAACGACTTCCAGGAGCCGATCCATGGCGAAGTCGTGCATGGTCATGAGGAACAGGGCGTAAAGGTCGCCTCCTTGGGCGAACGCCTGGGCTCGGGCAAGGATCTCTTCCAGCGAAAGCTGGTTTCGTTGGAACTTGGTGTGTCCTTCTCCAAAGACACAGAAGCCGCAGTTCCCAGGACAAGGGGCCGTCTCGACGCCGATCTGGCCCAGCAGGATTGCTTCGTGGCCGAACCGCCGCCGAGATACTGTGTCGGCCACCGCTATGAGGGCTCTCGCCTCCAAGGAGTCGGAGGGAGCTTGCAACAGAGTTACACAGTCCTCCCGGCTTGGGGCATCGCCATCGAGCGAACATTTCAGGATTCGTTCCACGTCATTTGCTAACCGCATGGCGCTACCTTCTTCGGTGGTCCTGAAGTCCGCTACCGATTGATCCAGGCCCCTTGACATATTATGAGCATACGCTCATAATTAGACAGGCCACAAGGAACTGTGTCAATGCCCCGACCCCAACGCTGCCGTCGAATCGGTGCCCTCCCGACGAATTCGGTCTTCAAGCCTGCCGGAATTCCCGGCCGGGATCTCGAAGAGGTGGTCCTCACCGTCGATGAGTTCGAGGCCCTGCGGCTGGCCGACTACGAAGGGCTGTATCAGGAGCAGGCTGCCGAGCGGATGACCGTATCCCGACAGACCTTCGGTCGAATCGTCGAGTCGGCCCGCAAGAAGGTCGCCCAGGCGTTGGTCAAGGGGATGGTCTTACGTATCGAAGGAGGACAAGTAGCAATGGCTGAGACAAGAGCATTCGAGTGCGCCGCCTGCGGGCACGTGTGGGAAGTGCCGTTTGGCACCGGCCGTCCGGGATGTTGCCCGTCGTGCCAGAGCAAGAGCTTCCACCGAGCGCAGGAGGCAGGGGCCGCAGCGGCGGGCGGTCGAGGTCGCTGCCGCCGCAATCGACAGGGTGGTCAGGGTGGCCGTGGACATCGAGGCGGAAGAGCCGCCACGCAGACTGACAGGAAGGAGACCAACGAGTGAAGATCGCAGTTGCTTCCGAGGACGGCGTTTTCATTTCCCAGCACTTCGGCCGCAGCCGGTGTTTCCTGGTCTTCGAGGTCGAGGGCCAGAAGATCCTCGACCACTCGGTGCGGGACAACACCTTCACCGCTCACGCCCGAGGCGAGTGCCAGGAAGGTGTTGAGCACAACCATCATCACGGGCACGGGGCCATCGTCGAGGCCCTCAAGGACTGCGAGGCGGTGCTCTGCTACGGCATGGGCTGGCGTGCGGCCGAGGAACTGAAGCAAAATGGGATTCAGGCATTCCTGGTTCCCGCCGAGATGTCGCCCGAAGAGGCGGTGAGCAAGCATCTCAGTGGGGATTTGGGGGCGGCTGGGAGCTTCTGTCGCTGTCACGAGTGAGCTTCGGATGGGAGGATCGATCATGGATAGATTGGTTGTAGCGGGGCTGATGGTCGCAGTTGCCGTCACATCGATGAGGCTCGGTCCTGCCGAGGCCCAGACCGTCGCCAATAAACCCAGCCTTGGGGCCGACCAAGCACTCCCGCCCATCGAATGCCCGCTGCGCAGGGCAGGGATCGATCCGACGAAGCTCAAGCCGTTCGAGGAGGTGGAGAAGTACATCCAATTCCTCGAACGGAAAGATCGAGCCCAGTGGCAGAAACCCGACGAGGTGATAAAGGCCCTCGGGCTCACAGGATCGGAGGTCGTCGTGGACCTCGGGGCCGGGCCGGGGTACTTTACGTTCCGGCTCGCAAAGGCCCTGCCGAGCGGGCGTGTCGTCGCCATCGACAGCCAACCGGAGATGGCCCGTCACGTCCACCGGAAGGTGCTGGACGAGGGAATCCGCAACATTCAGGCCCAGGTTGCCAAGTCGGAAGACGATCCCGGTCTGCCTGCCGGTGCCGATCTTGTCTTCGTGTGCGATGTGCTCATGCACGTCAAGCAGAAGCCGAAATGGCTCGGGGCGATCCATTCCCAGATGAAAAGCGGGGCGAGGCTCGTGCTGATTGACTTCAAGGAAGGCGACTTACCCGAGGGGCCGCCCGAGAAAATCAAGGTGCCCAAGGCCCAGGTGATCCGGCTGTGCAAGGAGGCGGGCTTCACGCTCAAGGAGGATCGCTCCGATCTCTTGCCCTATCAGGAGTTCCTCGTCTTTGAGCGACCTTGAGACAGGCACGTATGATACGCTCGACCACTCACCGACGCTGTTGGAGGCCCAGCCATGAATCCCTGTTTCCGCCCGATCTTGCTGCTTGTCTTGCCAACCTGCGCCTTTGGAAATGAGGCTGTGGACCGCTTACCCCAACCGCACTACCATCGCCAAGCGTCTGATCCGCCGTGGCTTGCAGAAGTGGTTCAGTTTCACGGGCACCTTGGCCCTGCTGTGGTCGCAGGAGCGAAAATGGGGATGGCCGGACTGCGTGCCGTAGACGCCAAGGGTTACTTTGATGTCGAGGTCATCTGCGAAGGGCCGCTGGCCAAGCCGCCACAATCCTGTTTCTTGGATGGCCTTCAAGTCGCCACGGGGGCCACCATGGGAAAGCGGAGCCTGGAATGGGTCCAGGCGGATCAGATCACAGTGCGGGTCAAGAACACCCGGACGGGCAAGGTTGCCGTGCTTCGTCCAACGCCGAAATTGATCGAGCTTCTCGGCTCGTTCAAGCCGCAGCCCAAGGTGGGGGCACGGCCCGGTAGCGGGCAGGAACAGCACGATGAGCACTTGGAGGCAGTCGCCCGGCAGATCGTCTCCATGCCGGAGCGAGAGCTTGTCAGCATCAGCGTACCCGACTAAAGATCGGGCAACGCTCCTCACCGAGTTGCGGCGACCATCACTCTGGCCTTCGGTCGTTCCCAGTCGGTTCCCACGGCGTCAGTCGAGGAATCCAGCGAGGGACGTTCTCCCTGTAGCGGGTGTAGTCGCCACCGAATCGCCTCTCCAGCCCCGGTTCCTCGAAAAGCGGAATGTAGATCAGGTTCACAACCACGAAGATGGCGAACCAGACGAGCAACGGCACCGATCCGAAGAAAACCGCCTCCCCGAGCAAGATGCAAAAGACACCGGTGATCATCGGGTTGCGAACGTGCCGGTAGACCCCAACCACAACGAGCCGCTCGGTGGGATTCCAGGGTGCGAGCGTTCCCCGGCCGATCTGGAAGAACATCCGAATGGTCGTGACGAGCAGCGACAGTCCCAGGCCGATGGAAAGAACAGCACCCCCCAGCATCAGCAGGTTCCACGGGACGGGACGGTAGCTTGCCATCCCGTCCACACCCGTGAGGTGCAGGATCGTGGCAGGGATGACAACCGTGACCGTGAAGGGCAAGAGGGCAACAGCTTGGATGTGCTTCCAGACGGTCATGAGGCTGCCATCCTATCACCGGATGATGCCGACATCACTTGAGCATGGCAGCAAGCTCGATTGCTGTACGAACAACCCCATCCGGCTGAAATCCGAGCATTTCAAGCGGGGCATTCTCCCGATTGAGCCAGTACGACGGAAACCCGAACGCTTTTCCGCCCGCCACGTCCCAGCAATTTGACGACACAAAGCAGATTTCCTGCCGGTCAATGCCGAGATGCTTTTCGGCCAACTCGTAGACGACCGGGCTCGGTTTGTAGATCCGCACTTCATCCACACTCAGGATGTGCAGAAATCTCCTGTCCAGCCGGGCGTTCTGCACGGCGCTTTGCAGCATGGTCAATGTGCCATTGGAGAGGATCGAACAAGGAGTGCCGCTCAGGGCATCCAGGGTGGCGGCGATCTCGGGGAACGGGTTCAAGCTCAGGTACGCCTGCATCAGGTAGTCGGCCTGCTCTTGCGTGGCGTCCAGGCCGAGAGATCGGCAGGCGAACGTCAACCCGTCTCGGGTGATCTGCCAGAAGTCCTCGTACTTGGTCATCAGGGATCGCAGCCAAGTGTACTGAAGCTGCTTGGATCGCCAGAGGGTCGTCAGGTCGGAGCCGTGGCCGGGAAAGACTTCCTCGCATCGGCTCATCACGGAGCGGACATCAAATAGCGTTCCGTAGGCGTCGAAGACAAGTGCTCTTATCGTCACGATCTTTCGTCTCTCTTGTCCAGGGAGCCAAGTGTCGGGGCCTTGTTGGTCAACCTTCAGGAGGAAGGCCGCAGGGAAGGTCACGATGGCAAGCCGGTCGCCACCGCTACTTCGGCTTCGCCCAATCCGGCACCTTCACGCCGGTGGCCGAGTCCTGGCCCGGCGCATAAGGCTTGATGTCCAACACCGGCGTGCCCACGAAAGCATCGATCTTCTCCACCTCGACCACGTTGTCCTTCACCGACACGATCTTGCAGAGGCTCAGGGCAATCAGATTGTACTGCCGCATCGGATTCCGCCAACGGCGGTGGACTGATCGAACCTGCTCAGCTTGCATCCACCCCGCTCGGGGGCTAACATGAGAGTTGTCTGCTGGGCCTAAGCCCGGCTGCACTATGACCTTGGAGAAATACTCGAAGAATGCCGTGGCGAGCGAGCGCCACGATACATCTCGACGACTAGCGATAGTCAGTTCTGCTTCGCCGAAAACCGCCAACCTGGGCCGCCCGGTCCTTGAATACACGAAGGCAGTGCTGGTCAGTCGCTCCCCGCAAGGGGAGCGTCGGCCATGCGCTGTTTCGTGTGCCCCTTGGCGGGGGTTCGGCGAGCGGCCGTGGTGCGGACGCTCCCTCTTTTTGTTGCGCTCCCATCATGGCTGCTGGATGCGTGAAGCCCTATTCCCGTTGGGACTGGCAACGATGTTTGACCCTTACCACAAGTGGCTTGGTATTGCACCGAAGGATCAGCCGCCTAATCATTACCGGCTGCTCGCCGTCGACGTGTTCGAGTCGGACCCGGAGGTAATCGACGCCGCCGCCAATCGGCAAATGGCATATCTCCAACAACGGGCCACTGGAGAACACGCCGTTCTCTCCCAACAACTTCTCAACGAAATCGCCGCCGCTCGGCTTTGCCTGCTCAATCCGCAGAAGAAGGCAGACTACGACATCCAACTGAAACGAACCCTGTCGGGAGATCGTCACGAGGGCGAGAAGCCCACTTCCAGTGCCGCCGACAGTTGGCTGACTGACATTCTCGATGATCCACCGGCGACCGTCTCGCCGATCCCTGTATCGCCCACCCGTCCTGGCTGGACTCGCCGCCTCCAAATCTGGCATCTCGCCGTCTTGGTAGGGGTGCTGGGCCTACTTTCAGTTGGCATCCTGGCGTTTGTGACGTCGGGGAGTACCCCGAACCAGCAGGCAAGTTATGTCATCCCGGAGCCGACAACTGGACAAGAAGAGAGCGTTGTGACGACGCTGGCGGCCGACCGGTCTAAGGCTGTTGAAGAGGTAGCTGAGGCCGCAACAACACAGCCGATCCCAGATACGACTTCTGGAACAGCGGGAGGCGAAAGCTCTTCCACCCTTGGCTCAAGCCCACTTGCGGATTCTTCCTCGCCCGGTTGTCCCGCACCGGTAACGCCACCCGAGACCAAGAATTCGCCGCAGCGGAGTGACCTCTTCGATGGTCGGACGTTAGACGGTTGGCAGGGCATTTACAACAGAGACTACTGGTCCGTTGTCGGTGACGCTCTCGTCGGGAACGGTCGTGGAATCAGTCACCTGCATCGGCCTGAGAATTTCGACGACTTCGAGTTACACGCCGAGGCAAAGATCAACAGCAGCGGACGGGCTGGCGTTCTCTTCCGGGCTGCTGAGTGGCCCGAGAAAGGTAAGTGGGAACCGGACGGGTACAAGGTCTGGATTGTTGGAAGTGGCGTTGGGGTCCGTGAACGCACCGGGAGCTTGGCGGGGCTTGCGGAGTTCACCAGGAACATCGTCGCTGACGACCAGTGGTTTTCGCTGGACATCGTAGCGAAGGGCAATCGGATTACCGTCAAGGTGGACGGACAGACGGTCGTGGATTTCGTCGATGCCCAGGCACGCTATCGCTCTGGGAAGATTGCCGTGCAGGTTTGGGGGACCAAGAATGGAACGGGGGTCGCCTTCAAGAACCTGCGGGTGAAGCCGCTTGGAGCGTACAGCGACCCTCCCCAATAACATCACGAGAATCCCTCGATGTTGTTGGCGTATTTCATCAAGGTAACAAGACATGAATCATCGGAGCGAACCCGCCGTTGGAATTGATCTGGGCACCACCTTTTCGGTGATCGCCCACCTTGATTCGGCGGGTCGGCCTTGGACCATACCGAACTCGGAAGGCGATCTGATCACGCCGAGCGTGGTTTTCTTCGACGGCACCTCGGTTGTTGTGGGCAAGGAAGCGGTGAAAGCGGCAGCATCATGTCCCGAGGACGTGGCTCAGTTCGCAAAACTGGACATGGGGAGCCCGGTCTACGAGAGGCCAATTCACGGAGAGCATCTGCCACCCGAGGTGGTGCAGTCCTTCGTCTTGGACAAGCTGCGCCGAGATGCCGTTCTCAAGCTGGGTGAATTCCGAAAGGCGGTTATCTCCGTCCCCGCCTTCTTCAACGAACCACGCCGTAAGGCCACCCAGGATGCGGGAGCCCTGGCGGGGCTGGAAGTGATCGACATCATCAACGAGCCGACCGCCGCCGCCATCGCCTACGGTGTTCAACAAGGCTTCCTGACCAGTAAGGGCGAGGCCAAAGAACACGAGAGAATCCTGGTCTACGACCTGGGTGGCGGCACCTTCGATGTGACGGTGATGGAGATCGACGGCAAGAGCTACACGGCCATCGCCACGGCAGGCGACGTTCGACTCGGCGGCATCGATTGGGATCGCCGCATTGCCGACTACATCGCCGAGGCGTATGTCGCAAAATGTCGTGGCCTCGATCCTCGAAAGAACCCGGCCGGGATGCAGCGATTGCTGCGAGAGGCAGAGGATACGAAGAGGACACTCTCGACCCGAGGGCAAACGACGATTACCTTCGAGCACGCCGGGGAAGTAGTCCGGGTGCCGATTACACGCCAGCATTTTGAGCAGATGACTGCTGACTTGCTCGACCGAACCCGCTTTACTACGGCCAATCTCCTTCAAGACGCTGGGCTGAAATGGTCCGAGATCACCCGGCTGCTAGTGGTAGGAGGTTCAAGTCGGATGCCGATGGTCGGGTGGATGCTGGAAGACGTTTCGGGCAAGAAGGTGGACCGGTCGCTTTCGGCCGATGAGTCTGTTGCCCACGGCGCTGCCATTTACGCCGGTCTTCTCCTAGCGAGCGAGAGCGGCGTTGCCCCCAAGGTTTCGGTACGGAACGTGAATTCTCACAACCTGGGCGTGCTTGCCATCGAGAAATCCACCGGCCGACCTCGCACCCGTGTCATGATCCCCCGGAACACGGCACTTCCCGCCACGCACAAGGCTCGCTTCCTCACCCAACAGGCGAATCAGGCGAGTGTGGCGGTGAATGTCGTGGAGGGAGGCGATGCCAGCGGCAACGACGCCACCCGCATCGGTAAGTGCGTCATTCGTGATCTGCCACCCGGTCTCCCGGCGCACACTCCGGTCGAGGTGCTCTTTCGTTACGGCCAGAATGGAAGGCTGACCGTGAAAGCCCGAGTGCCGAAGATCAACCGGGAGGCGAGTTCGGAAATTGAGCGAGCGTCCGGGCTCACGGCTGAGACGCTTCGAGAGTGGAATCAACGCTTGCGAAACGGGATTGGGCCGCTGAGGCTGAGCTAAACCGCCTCACCGACTGAGGGAGGTGCTTTGTGCCAATTAGAATCGAGCTTCCATCAGGCCGAAGTATTGTGCTGGACCAGGGCTCGATCACCCTTGGGACTGACCCGAATTGCGACGTCGTGTTGCCGGATCGGGAAGGCTTGCACCCTCGCCATGCCAGGATCAGGCGGGTTGCGAACCGCTGGATGATCGAAGCCGAAGGCGATTGGTGTCTCCAGGTCGGGGACGGCGTGGCGGGACACAAGTGCTGGTTGGAGTCAGGCAACGTTCGGCTCAATGAGGGAGGCTATCAGATTGCTGTTTCTGTTTGTGTGGGTGAGAGTGGCCCCACTTCTTCGAGCGATTCCTCAGCAGGGGAGGCTCTTCCTACTTCGGAAAATATCACATCTGCCGCCGCTATTTCTCATTCAGCGGAAATGCGTGGGGCCGACCACGCATTTGCCCAAACGGTCTCGGGTGACGTCGCCGAGTGGTACTACGCCGTAAATGGTAATCGTCAGGGGCCAGTAAACGCTGAGAAGCTAAGACAACTTCGAGACTCTGGACAGCTTCAGGCAACCGATCTGGTCTGGCGGGTAAGGGCAGGAACAGTAAGGGGGCTGTTCCAACAGATCGGTGTCAGCGACTCGCCGCCACCGCTTCCAGCAGACTTGCGTTCCGACCGGCTGGGCACCGTCAGTCCGGTTCCAATGGCTCCGATATCCTCGCCGTCACCACGTGTTGATTCTCTGAACTTGGCGGATTCTGCTGACGACGCTGAATCGGTTCCTTCCGACCACAGCCAGAATGATACCTCGGGCAAGAGCCGCCAACCGGAAAGTAAGGACAGTCTGCTTGATCGTGCGAAGACCGCCGCCAAGCTGGTAGCACGACAGGCCGAGCGAACCAAGCTGCTCAAAGTAGACTTGCCCGAGGCATACGGAGCGCTCGGCAAACACATCCATTCGGCCGGGCTTCATCGGCTGGACCTTCCGAGCCTCTTCACCGAGATTGACGAGGCACTCAAGAAAGCCGCTTCAGCAGGACATGGCCCGGATGGACCTTCCGAATCCGGGGCTGCGGCAGGTAAGAAGAAGGACTTCTTCACAGCCGCAAAGGATTCCGCACATGCCAAAGCCCTTCGGATGCAGATCCAACCCCTGTACAAGAGGCTGGGCGAGGAGTGCTTTGATCGCTTTGGAACTCAGTGTGAGGCGAGTGAACTCCTCGCCGCCGTCCAGGGGGTGCGTGCCCGGCTTGCGGCACTCGACGGCGAGATCGCCATGTTATCGCAGGCGCAGCCAGGGCAGTTGCTTACACCGACGAGGATCGCTGTAAGTGGGTCATTCGCTTTGGCGACCTGCGCCGTCCTGTTCTGCTTGGGCCTTATGGGAACACTACGGCCGTCGCCGTATAGTGAAGGCTTCAACGCAGGAAGAGAGTCTGGAGCCAAACTTGTGGAGAAAGCATGGCAACATGGCCAGCCCGCAGAGGTGTACATCGAGTTCGCACCGTCAGTAGGTGAAATGAGAGCTTCTGGGGTCGAGATCCCTTATGAACACAATCCCCAGAAGCAGGAGCAATGGGAGCAGGGTTACTCAGACGGCCTGAAGGCATCGCTCAAGAAATAACGTCGATGGAGCCAGACCAATCGGTCAGCTAGCTCAGCCCACACTTCACATCGGGCAGATGAGCTACTTTCCTGCCGGTTCTTGTTCTGGGCACGAACCACGGCCCACGGGCGGATTCCTCGTGGTGGAGCTTGGTTCCATGGAGAGGGTGAAATCGATATGAGGGATGTCAGTCGCTCCGAACGGCCACGATAAGACGAGGAGTGACTCTTGCAGCAAGGCCCTGGCTTCCGAGTATTGCCCCCCGACGATGATGAGCGCAATGGCTGCCTGCAAAATCCAGCGGCGGTGATTTTCGAGATCGAGATCCTCCCGAGTTTTTCAGCCCCGCTCACGCAGGCCGGAAGTTGTCGAGTAACAAAAAAAGTAACGGGCATAGCGACTGTACAAGGCCACCCGGCCGTTCGCTGTCCCAGGTTTTCGACCTGGAATTCTGGATTGAAATAAATGCAACACCCGGTCGATTCTCGCCATCCAACTTCGCTTTCCGGGGCGACGAACGAGAGGAGCTTCGCTCGTCGCCCTGTTTGCAGGTGTCCGTGGCGGCCAGCCGTCACAACTCGACGGCTTTCATGCTCTCCTGATATTTCTTCTCCAGGTCGCCGTCGAGGGCGACGTGCTGGTAGACCGCTAGCGACTCCCTTCGGGCGTGCCCCGTGATCAACTGCAACTCGGCGTCGGCCATTCCTGAGTGGCGGGTGAGCCAACTGATCGCCTGATGCCTGAAGGTATGCGGGGTGGCTCGCACACCGGCCTCCTCGGCGTAGTGCTTGACGATCTGCTGCACCCTTCTCGTCGAGAACTTCGTTGCTCGCTTCGTCTGGAAGAGATAGCGGTTGTGCGGATGGGCGGCGATATGGGTTCGCAGGGCCGTGGCAAAGGTCTTTCCGAACAGCACATAGCGATCCTTGCTGCCCTTGCCCAGGTTGATCCTGATCTTGCAGGCTTCGAGATCAACGTCCGACACCTCGATACGGCACAACTCCGAGACCCGAACAGCAGTGAAGAACAGAAGTCGCAGCATCAGGGCGTGCTGAACATCCTCGGCCCGATCCACGACCGCATAGAAGCGGCGGAACTCATCGGAGTTCAGTACCTTTGGCAGGCGGCGGCCCTTCTTGGCTGGTCGCAGATCGCACACCCGACGCACATGACGAGAGACGTACCGCCAGCCCTCATAATCCAGGCCGGTCTGCCTCACCAGTTTGGCGATCCGGGCGACCAGCTTCGCTTTCAGCGACTTCGCCTTTCCGTTTTGTGACACGCCTTTGTGGGCATTTTCGCCCAATCCATTACCGATCATGACCTGGAGACCCTCTGGTTATTCGTGATCCAACGGTTCTGCGCACTAGCCACTCTGCCCCTCTCTATGCGGTGTCCGTCATTCGTCCACCTGTTCGATGCTCCTGATGCTCGGGATCACCGCCTCGCCCACCGACACCCCCAACGCCCGCAGTTCGTCAGCCAACTCGAAGTATTCGTCGGTCGGCAGGCCGAAGTCCTCAGCGACCTCGATGTATTCCAGAGAATTGTCCATGGGGATCGCAAGGCCGTCGAAGACCTTCTTGATTGCCTCGGCCTCGTTGTCCGCATCGACCTCATACGTCGTGGCGTGAAGCTCGTATTGTTCAACCCGGTATTTCGGCATGATTTCTCCTGTGCGTTTTTCAGAAAGGGGCGATTAGCATCTCAGTGAATCTCTTACCGGTGTCCGTCAGGCCGCTTTCGTAGCCGCCCGGACGCCGACAACTCGTATCGGTTGCCATCCAGAATGCAGTACAGCAGCCGCCGAGCCTCCTGCCAGTCCGTTTTGTCCTGGCCGACGTCCGGTGCTCCCAGGCTGCACTGGTCGAGTTCCCGGATCGCCCGAGCGGCAGCAGCACAGTAAATGTGAGGGACGCTCATCCATTCTCCTTCCAGTTGCTACGCCACGACGGCGACCTGGGCTTCAGTCAGGCCGACGATGGAGATGTACCGGCCGTTGACGGCGAAGTTGGCGTAGGTGCATCCGTTCGCTTCGAGGACCGCATGGACATCCAGAAGGGCGTCCATGATGTCGCCGCCGTCGTGTTCGACCGTAACCACCGGGCGCAGTGGCACCGGCACTACCCATGTCCGTTCAACGGTGTCGAACTCTAAACCAACGGCTTCGAGTAGCTTTTGGGCAAGGGGCAGCATGATGAGTTCTCCTGTTTGGGTGTGATTTGCGACGGCCCGGTTGCCGGTGTCCCCTGGAAACGAAGCCCTCGCCTCAACCTTGAGACATCTGTGGTTGAGGCGAGGGTCAGACATGGGCGTTACCGATCTGCCTGGAAGTTGAAGTACAAGCGGGGATTGTGCTGGAATTCCAAGGAGCCCATCACGCCGTCTGATTTCCGACGAACGACGACCAGCGGTGCGGCAAAGCCCAGCACATCGAACTCCCGGCCAAGTTCCTGAGTGTCCCATACCTGTCCGTACTGAGCCTCCAGAGCCTCCCGGCTTCCCGGCTCGGCGTTGATTTCCGCAAGGCGCTGGCGTCGGATCGGTTCGGTTGGATCGTTGCTCATACAGTTCTCCCGGATGTGGCGGTTTGTCCCGTCGATCTTATCGGTGTCCCTCAGTCGCATTCCTCGACCGAGACAGTCTCGCTCCACTCCTCGTCGCCTTCCTCGATGGTCTTGTCGTCGTATGCGACCTCACCGGCCTTGCACAGCTTCTCGGCCTGCTTTGGGCTTCGTGCATCGACGTGGTACACGGTACGGACGATGAACTTCTCCAGTGCTTCGACTCGATAGCGTGGCATGATTGTCTCGCTTGTCTTGGATAAAAGTGGGCGATGGGCAGTTCCATCCGCCCACCGCCCCGACCAATGACTTACCGGTGTCCGACGATCTGGCGATGCCGTCGCTTCTCAGCTTGCCGGGCATGGTAGGCTCGCACGAGTTCTCGCCATTCGGGATGGCCGCCGTACTGCTCGATAGGTACGAGATCGAGGTACTTCAGTGGGCAGGAGTAGAAGTACGGGTGCATGGACTCTTCCATGTTCTTGTACCCCCAGCCGTAATCCCGCTGGTATCGCAATAGATCGCACCCGATCCAACGCTCTGTCGGCTGGGTCTGCTGGTCGCCACTGGTGAAAGTGCGCTCCCAGACGGTCCACAGCACGCCTGAGAAAGCCCCGCCTCGGTAACAATGAGCGAGGCAGGAAGTCTTCACGAGCAGGCCGTCGTCGCTCGACCGCTCCCAGGCCCTCGTGCGTTCCTCGATCTGATCTCGCCGGGTAGTACCGGCCGTGAAAAGCCAGCCCATCTGGATGTCTCCCGTTCTGTTTGTGGTTCAGAAATCGCTGGGCTGTTTGCCGGTGTCCCTCAAAGACGAAGGCCGTCGTGAGCATCGCTCCCCACGACGGCCTCGGCTGGCTGGCTCACTCATCAGCGTATTCAGGCTGTTTCTCCCAATTCCTGACCCGCTTCTTGAACGCAGCGGCGTCCTCGGGATCACCCATGTCGAAGATTTCGGCATGGGTGTAACTGGATGCGCCGGGGCTGTTGTCATTGCCCCAAGAGCCGAAGTAGATCACTCGGTCGCCATTGGGCAGCGGATCGTCGGGAACGAAGAACCATTCGCCGTAACCGCTGAAAGCGTCCTCGCCGACGTTGCACTCGCTGATTTTGTCGGCGAAGTCCCCGTAGTCGGCAAGGCCGTAGCGTTCCCATTCCCGATGATTGAAGGCGGTAACGGTGAATGACATGTCGGATTTCCTGAAAGGCCGGTGGTTGTTGTCGCCAGTGGCCTATCAGGTGTCCGTTGCGCTCAACTAATACTCCGAGGGCAAAATACAAGTAGTAGCCGCACGCTGGCCGTTGTCATCGGTTGCCTCGGTGATGATCCATATCTTCACGCCCTTGAGCGTCTTGTATGCACTCAGGAGGCGGCTGCCATCGACCAGGGAGTGGTCATTCGCCATTTTGTCGTCGTCGCAAACCTCGCCCCAGTCGCCCCGAACATGGCGGCTGAGGAAATCCTTTGGGCTCTGGCCGCTCTCCTGCAAGGCTTCAAGTGCGCCGGGCGTGGCGTAGGTCTGTCCCAATGAGAACTTCGGCTTCCCGTTCGTCATGCAGTTTCTCCTGTGGTCGCTGATTGCCCGCTGACGTTAACCGGTGTCCGCAGCGCCAAATGTCGGGCCATCTGCCGACGCCGTTCGTGGTTGTTCCTGGTGGCCCGCTTGACTGGCCGCAGGTTGTAACCAATCTGCCGCAGTTCCTCGGCAAGGTCGGCGTACTCCCTTGGATCAACCGGCCTTGTCGCCATGATCACGCCGTAGTAATCGGCCGCACCGTGCTGACCAATGTGTTCGTAGCTCTCGCAGTACCGGCCGTCGATGTCGGCGGGGATTTCAGGAAACAAAGCGACGACGCCGAAACCATCTCGCCACTTTCGAAACACAACGATATCTGTGCTCATCTGAATCCTCCCTTTCGTTCTGCTATCCGGTGTCCCTCGGAGAGCCGCTCCAATCCATCAGAGCGGCTCTCCCCATCGGACGGTCAGCAGTAGGTGGCGAGGACGGCTTTTCGTACCCGATGCCAGTCCTTCTCGTCGCACTGGTCTCGCCTCGTCTCAGGCAGTGGCGTGACGTAGGCGGACTGAATCGCCTCGGGATCGTCGGATCGGAAGCTGATTGCAGGGCTCCACCCGAACCCGAAACCAGGAGCGCCGAGGCTGCCCATCGTCTCGGTTTTCTCAGCGACAAGACCGCAGTGCTCGACGAACTCGTTGAACTGCTCACGAGTCAGCAGGGCGCACCATTTCCGATGGTGCCCCTTCTCCCAATCGCCTTCGAGATAACCGTACTCGAACTGGTCGTCGTCCTCCGTTTCGTCCCAGAGTTCGGCAACCTGGGGCGGGGCGAAGTCGAGGACATTGGCATCGGCCGGGACATCGGCAGAGTAGATGACTGAGAACAGCATGGCGGCGGCTCCTGTTGGCATGGCCGCTCTCACGGTGAGAGCGGCTACACCGCCATGCCGGGTGTCCGTTGGACGATGACGACTTAGCGAATTACGCCAGTCCCAGAGCCTCCCGGCCGACGAACTGACCGTATTCGTTGATCCCCAGCGTCATCAAGATGTCACTACCAAGAGAAGCGGCGGCATCCGTGATCTGGCGGTCGGCGTCGATCTCGAACAACCGACGAAGCAGAACGGGAAGTGAATCGGGGCTGACGGAGCATTCCAATGTGTGGCACAGAACGAGTCGCCCGGCCTTCCGCTCGCCACCTTCAAATCGGTCGCCTCGATCCAGGCAGTAACACGCCTCCAAGTGGCTGTCGATCCCCTGGTTCACCGCCAGGATGACCGCTTGGACTTCATCCTGGCCCGTTAGGCTCATGGTGTATGGTTCACCGCCCATTGCCTTGCGGACGGTTTCGTAAGGTACGAGTGCGCTACCCGTGTCGATCCTGCACATTTGTTTCCTCCGAAGTGGCCGAGGTGATTTCGTTGCCGGAATTGCCGGTGTCCCTTGGGTCCGGGTCTGACAAGCGGCGGTTCGCTTCATAGGGGGGCGGGCGGGGGCCTTGGGGGGTCAGCCGAATGAGAGTGGCTGGGAATGCCGGGGCGGGCCTCCTCCGATGGCTTGCGGCACAGCGTGGCTGCACAGGACCGAGCGGGGCCACGGCTGTTTGCAGATGGCCGTACCAGGGTCAATCGGGGCTACCGGATGTCACAGATGGGCATCGCTTCACCACGTTAGGCCGGGGCGAGGTTCCGCTTGTCGCAGTTGGACACAGCTTGGTTGAGCAGGACTGGCCGGAACCACGGCTGAGCTACACCGTTCACTCTGGCCTTCAGGAGACATCGCTGATGCTCGAACTTGGCAAGATTGTCTTCGTCAAAGGGTGTAAGTTGAAGATTGGAGCGTGCGGCGATCATGTTTTATTCTCGGGATCGTTGACGAATGGCTTCTCGCCGGTTCGTGCAGGTCCTTGCTGCAAAGACCTTCCGCTCGAACCCGTGCGATCTGTCAAATCGTCCGATGGAAACGGGGGCAGCGATACAGGAGCAGCACCGGAGCACTACCGGAGCTTGCAAGCGACTAGCGCTCGGGAGACCCAGGTTGCTTTCATAGCAGGAAAGCGAAAGCTGCACCGAGCCGACCGCTGAAAGAGGTTCAGAGATGCTGAGGCTTTAGAAAGCCTGAAGATCCGCAGAGGAGGTGGGCCTGCTCCAAAGGACTCCTTCACCCGTACCGTCCCGCTCGAACTTGATCACGCCCTTGGTTACGTGCTTCTTGTTTAGGGCAACTACTGTATCTCCCAAGCGTCGTTTGGGTGAGGTGCCGGGCTTCATGGGGAGTGGGTCGTCGATTCTGTCGGGCCAGCCCTCTTCCTGAAACGCAGACAACACCCGTTCTTGGTTCTCGGACGGCTGACGAAAACGCTTGACAAGAGAATCGCCCCACCGAAGCTCTCGTCGTGCCGGATTCCACGTTGGCTTCAAGGGTGTGCCGACGTGCGGGTGAGATGGCGGATGTGCTGCTCCACTACACGGGCTTGGAAGACTATTGGCAGCGGCTGTCGGTCGGTCTACTATGACGGCCGAGTTCGAACTGTTTGCGGCAGTGCAAATGAGCGCAAGTATTGGATCTTCGTCTCTGTTAGGTTTGCTGACCGACACCGACGACAGTCGCACGGGTAGTCTCGCCGACCAGTCGCTGATGAGAAATGCGCCATCTTCCGACAGGAGCAAGTCGATGGCGGCAGTAGATGAGGTAACTACATCGTGCTCCAAAGTGAAGTTCACAGGATGCAGTGGGTACGGGGCTCCATTCTGGGTCTTCGCCCACCGTTTATGGTCCGCATCGAACCAGCACTCCCAGTAGTTCCACTCCGCTGAGGAGGATCTGAGGAGTGGTGTAGGATGTCTATGGGCTACAAAGTGCAGAAAGTCGATCCAACCATTCTTGCGCTCCGCAGTCGGCAGTCCGGGGTCGAGTTCGCAGAGAGCAAGGTAAGCGCTCTCCTCCAGCCGAAGGTATTCGTCGAAGCCCGCTCCATCGTCGCCATAGTAGCAGCCGAAGTAACGTGAGCCCCAAGGCTCGTGCCAAAACCTCCAGTTGTAGGGCAGGTCGAAATTGTTAGCCGTGCGGAAGGCATCACCAACGCCGGAAAGGCGACCCGGATCTCCCTCTGGCATTGCTTGCTCGACCGTGGATTGCGGCTCCCACAATGCGTGGTAGATCGGAGAGTAGCGATGCGAGCACCTCCTGAACTGCTGCCGAATGGACTTCAGTGCTGTTTTACACGATGTTGGGACTGCCGTCTTGACGGTCGTGCAGCCCTCTTCTTGCTTAGCTGAGCGCATAGTATCTCCGAAGAAGACACCTTGTGTGAGAGGAATTGCCCCGATCCGATGAGGCAGGAGAGCGACGAGGCGGCGGGCCGGATTGCTTCGTCCGCAACTTCACATTATTCTACGCCGCCCAAAAGAAGCCGTAAAGCAAAGCCCGTTCAGGACTCTGGAAATAAGTCTCGGATACAGTCGCCACGACGAAAGCAAGGGGAGGTAGTTGCCGAAAAGCCGAGTGAAAAATGGGCATAGTGCCGGATTGGTTAGAAGAGGAATGCGAGATCGCCGTGCCAGGCAATCTGCTCGTCGCTCGGCACGGCGATCTCAGGCAACTTCGTAGCTGGATGACTGGTGAACAGCGCTGTGTCAGGCGGCCCTGGCGGAACGGTGATACATGTGCTGGATCTCGTCCGTCAGCCTTCTTGGGTACGGATGCACATTTTGTCCGGTCACTTGGGCGCACGCTCGAAACCAAGCGTCCCAAACGGCCGTGTTCAGGATGCCATCCCAGTTGAAGTAATCGGTCTTGACCCGCATTGCCCAGGAAAAGCCGCTACAGCAAAGGCCGAACCCGCTGATCTGGATGATCGGTGTTCTCCAGAAGTTGTTGATGCGGTCGATAGTGCGAACAAGGCGCACGACCTCCAGCTTGGAACGCTGGTCTGCGTCCTTGTCCACAATAAAGCCGTCGTTCCCGAAGACGATCTTGTGGCCTCGTAGTGTCATTGCGCCCCGGTGGTAGTGGCAGTAGTCCGAGTTCAGCACCTCGGCACAACGGTTGACGGCCTTGCTTGGAAAGTCGTTTTGCAGATGGGCAAGCAACAGCCGATCCGCCTTCTTCAATGTGGTGGTCAGTCGTTTGACACGCTTTCTTTTGGTCACTGAAACCCTCCGAAATGGGGAGATTACTGGGAACGGCCCTGTCAAATCCCTCGAACGACGTCCGCCGAGGCCATGGGCCGCCAGAAACACTAACAGGCGTCCGCTATCGAGCCTCGGAATGAGAAAGAGCCGCATTGATCGAGGCCGAAATGCGACTATCATGAGAATAGTCGCATTTTGTGGAGCACAAAGCTATGGAATCGAGACAGGCGTGCGCAGCCAACCTGGAGGGGAGGCGAATACTACTCAGGATTGGTCGCCGGGAACTGGCCGAACGGGCAGCGGTGGACTACAAGAAACTATGCCGCTGGTTGAGCCGTGGGCTGGTGAGATCGCAGACAAATAAACAGCAACTCAAACCTGTGTGCGAGGTGCTTGGTATTTCGGTGGATACACTTTGGCAGCCCCATGACGACGGGCTCCCAAACCGATGGACCGAAATCTTGGTGCGTTTGCTGGAACTGACCGCCAAGCATCACGCACAGTACTTGATAAGAGACCTCCTCTTCGAAATCAGTCGCCAGTGTTCCATTGCCGTAGCGGCCGATACTCTGGCAGACCGCAATCCGGATCTAATACCTGAGAACTACAGGCCACAGGGCACCATTCCTCCCCTCTGTAGGCGGTACTGCGTGTTTGTTGAGTTGATGCACCAGTGGAACGGCCTGAGCACGCCGCAGGAATACTATGACCGGTTGCTCGGCCACTTGATGGCCCAACCCATAGCGGACGAAGCAACTAAGGAGGTCGTGGAAGCGCAGGTGCGCCGTGAGGTTTCGTCCGAAGTCAGCAAACTGAAGGGTGAACTCCGGGCGGCGCAAGTCGTCCTTGCAGAGCAGATGCGCCGACTAAAACAGTCTCAAGACGATCTGGCCTCCGCTCTTGGCGAGAAGGAGAACAGCCCGCTGCCAAGCGACCCATCATGATTGATTTGCTGGCTACGAGAAAACCGAATCGATCTTTGGAAGAGATGGGTCACGGCTCTCAAAAGCAAGGAAACGGCCGAGGAATCGCTCGAAGCAGTGCTCAAACAAACCGCCAGTTCCGAGAAAACCGTTCAATTCATCGAAGAAGCACTTGATGAACGGGAGGGTGAATCGCCGTAGGATCTGCCGACGAGCAGTCCCAATGCCATTCACGCAGTAAGGGCAAGACGGCCTCAGTTCGGCTGTCATCCCCTTGGCACGACGGAGGGGAAAGAGATCGGCGAGCGACAAACCGTTGACGGCTGGATATCGCATGTCGCAGGACAGGAGTTCGAGTCGTAGCAGCTCGAACCCCTGTCCTGCGACAGTCTGTGGCCAATTTGAAGAGGGGGTTGTGGCCAATTAGGTGGCCAATTAGATTTTGGTCGTCGCCGTAAGTCCTTTATTTCCAATACTTACGGCAAGAAACGAGGAAGCCCGCCGCCTCCATTGAAAAGCCACCGTAAGGTGGCTTTCTTATTGCGCTTACGGCGAGTGGCACTACGACTATCGTGTCAGAGCATACCGACTTGTATACCCAATCGCCTCAATTGCCATAGAAAGGGAGTTTGTCGAGCGGATAGGCAGATGTCACCTGAAGTCATTGGCAGGCGCAAATGGAAAGAGGAACACCCGGATTTCCCCCGTTGGGCCACGACAACCACGCCTGCCCCACTTGCCGCCAGCCGCAGAACATCACGTCGCGTAGTCTGGGCCTCGGCCGCGCACAGCCTCCTGGGATCATGCCACGTCATCGGCGTCCTCCTTCACTGCACTGGTCGTGAAACACGGCTTCGAGCGGAACCGGCTATACCACCGCAACACGCCGGACAAGCTCCGCGACTCGCCGACCGAGATTCCGGGCGGTTTTCAATCCTTCCTCGTCCGCCTCCAGGCCCCCGTCGGCACCAGACCACAGTGCTGCGCCGAAATGGGCAGTCGGTCGGCCGTCGCTGACACAGATCATGTCGTGACACAACATGGCCGTACGCACTGCCTGAATGGCCAGTTCCTGCCCGCCGTTGCGGACACGGCCGACGGCGAGCACGCCGCCCACCTTATCGCGCAACTGCCAGCCATTGCGCCGGAAGAGCACCGTGCGATCGAGGAATGCCTTGCATTGTGCCGTCATCATGCCGAAGTAGACGGGCGTGCCAACAATCAAACCGGCGAAAGCCGGATCCTGAAAGGCCTCGACGATCTCGTCGAAATCGTCGTGGATGCCACAGATGGGCCCTTCTTTACAGACCCCGCAGTCCCGGCATGGACCGACCGTCTTTCCAGCCAATTCAATTAGTGTGGTCGTCACCCCTTCCACCTCACCAGCGGCGGCCAGGCATGCGGACATGGCCTGATACGTGCTCTTTTGTGGCCGCGGGCTGCAACAGACGCCGAAGATCTTCCTGGTATGGCAAGCCATCTCAACTACCCGTCCTGTTCGCCTGAGGTGTTCTTGTCTTGTGCCTTCTTCAGCATCCAACTCGCGGGAAGACGAACCGCCACGACTTCGCCTCGCACACAGACCTGCCCGCCGGCCGATACCGTGGCCGCGACGACAACCTTCCGGCCAGCAAACTGCTTCACTTTCCCGCGAATCTCCAGCGGTACGCCCAGGGGAGTCGGAAAGACGTAGTCGACGTGCAGCGACGCCGTCAAATAGCGGATGGACGGCTCGGTGCCCATCGCGCGTCCTTCCGCCCGATATGCTGCAGCGGCCGCGGTCCCCGTGCCGTGACAATCGATGATCGAAGCAAGCAAACCGCCATACACGAAACCGGGCGCCGCCATATGGTAAGGCTGAGGGTGAAACGTTGCGATGCTCTCTTCGCCATCCCAGTAACTTCTCACTTTAAGTCCGTGTTCATTGAGTCGGCCACAACCGTAACATTGGCTCAACTCGTCCGGGTAGTAATCTTGAAACGCGCTCGGTTCCATGTTTCTGCCTGGTTGTCACGAGGGCTACGCACAACGTACGCAATCTCCGGAAGCGGGGCTAGATCGGCGGCTGATAGCCGGCGAATTGGCGTTCAAATTCGGTCAGCGTTTCTGGCTGGTGCTGCTTTCTCTCCCACGCGGCCTGGTAGAGCGACCAGGCTCCTGATATGATAACCCCACATCCACCGATCAGGAGGAGCGTGTGCGGCGAGACTGCCATCGCGGCCAGCACCATGCCCGCGGCCGCCGCACTCAGCCTGACGGCGCCGTTCAGGATAACCATGATGCCCATGTAACGACTCGTCTCCTCGCCGGGTGGAGCGAAGTAGGTCACGCCGATCTGCCACCACAGAATCCACCATCCCCCTTGCACACTTCCACGCAAGAGCCTCCCGACGACGGGCACCAGAACGAGCGCTGGGGGAAAGACCGTGGCGAGCAGCGGAGTTGTCGCCAGAAGAATCGCATCCAGGCCCCACATGAACCGGACTCCCGCCCACGAGACCCACAGGTTCGTTCGGTCCAAGAGCCTCCCCAGCATGCCGGTGGCGAAGAACGCGGCCAGCGACGGCAGCGCATGCATCAGCGCGCTGGAGCCCACATAGCCAAACCCCAGATCCCGGCTCAGAAAAACCCAAATCAGCGGCAAGTAGAGCATCTGAAAAAAGCCGTCCAGGAAACACCCGAAAAGATAACGCCGGTAGCGACCGTCGCGAGCGACGACGGCAAACGCCTCGCGGAAGGTCTGGCCAATTCCGGGTTCCTCGTCGCGCGGCCGAATACAGAGTTTCTCGTTGACGTGAATCTGGCGAAAGCAGACGAAACTGGCCAGGCTGAGGCACCCCGCCAGAATCATGAGTATCGGGGCAATGTGGTCGGCCGACCAGTGCAGCAACTGGTTTCCCCACCCGGCGGGCGCACCGTCGCCCGTATTCTTCAGATGTTCGGTTGCCAGGTGAAGAACGACTGCCGAAGCGATGCTCGATGTGAGGAAGCAGAGCGACGACCACTTCCGCACCTCGCCCGTAGCGTGGCCGCGATGCTCGACCGGGTAGTTCGCTCGCAGAACAGCGGTGATCGCGGGCCGGGTAACGACTTCGAACATCGCCCCCACGCCGAGCAGCGTGAGAAACCAGAACGCACTGCCCGTGGCCGTGGCCATCGCCATGCTGCAAATCCCCGCCATGATTCCCGGGATGAAGACGAATGGCATCTTCGGACGCGAAGCCATCCGGCTGCCAAGGTAAAGTGCCACGATGACTCCGATGCCGGAGTACAGTTCCCGCAAGGGCAAGTGCCAGTTGGCGGCCTGAAACGACTTGATCGCGATCAGCGGGGCGTTGAGCAGGATTCCTCCGGCCGCAGCATCAAACAGCGCGTACGCCGTGTGGAAACGAAACGTCCGCGCCGCATTGCCCGTCAGGCAGGGCCCGCGGAAAAGGATCTGGGCACACGTCAGCCTCGTCACTCGCCGTTATCCTCCCTTGCGACCGGCGAGCGCCAGGCTTCGCCCTTCGTTCTCGGTTCTGCACCGCGCTGGGAAATCATCGTTGCCCCTTGCGACGCCGCTCTGCACGCCGGTTGGCTGCCGGAAATACCCGACGTGCAACAGAAGGTTGAACTGACTCCAGCCGGCAGCAGGTCCGATCAGGCAGCCGATGTGACAGGCAGTCCACGGCGCCCCGCAGGACACCAGCGTTTAACAGTATACTCCCTCAGTGTCCACCGCAAACTGCCTGAGTTCCTCATCACTCTCAGCTCGCGATGAACAGACAATCTGCAATCGCCACAACAGGTTCTCCAGGATCTCCTGTCCGGTTCAGTCCGAACCGGCACTCGCAGCATTCGTGGCAACCTTCTCCTGATGTGTCGTTGGACCGGACGGTATCCCAAGATCGGCGCGCGAGTGGTATTTCCACTCGCCGTCCTTCCGTTCGGCCAGGAAGACTTCCCCCAGGTCGTCGAGGCATCCGCTCAGCGGAATATCACCCGTCACTCCCGGCCAGGGCTGCGTGCGGTACGCCAGCACGTCGCGAATCTTGGCCCGATTGAGCCCTGCGACCTGGGTCGCCCAAATGAGCATGTTCATCCCGTCATAGGCGTGCGCGGCGTACGTCTCGGGCTCTTCATGGAACTTGGCCCGGTAGGCCGCTTTGAAGGCATTGAGCTTCGGGTCGTCACGGGTCGGATTCCAAGGAGAGCCGCAGATAACCCCTTCGGCGTTCGCGTTGGCGATCTCAGCGAACTCCTTGAGCAGGCAACGGTCGCATGCATAGAAGGGCTGCTTCATCCCCGCGGCCCGCATCTGGTTCAGCAGCTTGGCGCCTTCCACTGCATCGCCCCAATGAACCACGGCTTCCACATCGGCTCGCTTGAGCCGCTCGATCTGCAGCGAGAAGTCCTCCTCGCCCAGCATATAAGCCATCTCCAGAGGCACCGGCTTGCCAAGCCGGCGGCTGGAATCGCGGACCTCGCGGACACCGAACCGGCCGTACCGATTGCTCGAGCGGACGATGCCCACCCGGTTCAGTCCGAGCTTGCGATAAAGGTAATCGCACAGTAGATACGACTGCTGCCGATCATCGCCGATGCAGCGCATCACCCACGGAATGTTGGTCTCGATGAACGTCGGATCGGTATCGCCGCTGTTCATCATCGTGATTTCGATCTTGAGTCCCACGCGAATGGCAATGTGGCTGTTTGCCCCATCGATGCTGCCGAGAATTGCCCACACGTTGTGCAGGTAGGCGAGCTTGACGATCTCTTCGCCCGACGCGCCCCACAAGCCGTTGTCGTTGCTCACAACCAGTTCAAAGGGAATCTTGCGCTTCAGGTAGCCTCCCTTGGCATTGGCCTCCTCAATCGCCAGTTGGGCCCCGTGCAGCATCTGCTTGCCCATGTTCTCTTCGTGGCTCTTGCCGCCGGTGGCCACCGACACCGTCGACTCGATCGGTCCCAGAAAACCAAACTTCACCGTCTTCACGTCCTCGGGCTCGGGAATCGCCCGTCCCGCCCCCGTGTACTCCATCTGCAGAAGGAAGTGGCGTTTGAACGGCTCGACATGACGGAACGGCAGCACATCGTCGGTCGTGTGGGCGTACCGGTCATCCAGCCTCAAGGGGAGCTTGGGGCTCTGATACGCGTTCAACGAGTTGATCTCTTCGAGGACCTTGAGAGTCCCCTCATCGACATCGATCGGAGGCATCCAGTCCGGTGTGCCGGCATTCTGCTTCTCCTCCGCGAAGGCCGACGCTCCGGCCAGGACGACCACAAGCAGAGCGATCATTGGATGATGCATGGCTGGTCTCACTTGTGCGGCATGGGTGATCCGATTCCAGAGCCGTCCTGGCCGGGGATTACGGTCCATCCTGCTGGTATCTATTGCTGCATCGCTTCGACCGTAGCGACGGTATCTGTTTGTTTCAGCCACTCGGGGTTTGCCTTGAGTCCCGGGTAGTACCCGTCACCGATGGCCCATCCGAGCCCCTTACCGGTGGCGATCCAGGTGTCGTTACCGTCGTGATCGATGTTGATGATGAAGTTGTGCGGCACGGCTTTCTCCATGTCTACCGTACGGAGGAGCTTGCCGCAGCGATAGATCTGGGCCTTGCCGCGGAGTGTCTCTTCGTCCCGGGTGTAGGAGACGATCGTGTCGGTGGGGAAGTGAGCGACGACGCCCACCCCCTTGTCGTGGGCAAACCAGCATTCGTTCGCGCTCCGCGCCTTGATGTTGTTGGTGAAATCGCTGGGAAGGCCGGTCTCGTGTGCGTAAAGTCCCCGCCAGTGCCGGCCGTCGTAGCGGCAACAGCCGAAGTACGACGAGACCCATAGGATGCCCTCCGCGGGACTGGCCCCGGTCACGATTACGTGGACGATTCCGTCATCCCGGTAGAGGTCGATCTCCATCTCCCCATCGGGATCGATGTAGAGCTTCCAGGGATCTCCTCGCTTCTCCCGATCCTTCTTGCAGTCGAACTCCAGGCATCCGCTCCCCCACACCGCAATGAACATCTTGTCCTTGCCGTCGTACGAAATGCCGTAATTCCAGATCTCCTCCATCGGCGCATTTTTCTCGGTGTAGATCGACCACTCGCCGGTCACCGTGTTGTAGCGGCTCGCTCCGGCCGTGGTCGCCGCCCAGACGTTTTCATTCTCGATCGCCACGCCGTAGACGACGTCGTTTACCAGGCCGCTGTTGAGTTGATGAAAATGGTCGAAGCGCCCGGCGCTGTAACGGGCCAGGCCTCCGCCGAACAGCCCTAACCACACGTCGCCGGTCTTTGGATCGACGTCGATGGCCGTGATCACCTTCCAGGGAAGCGTATAGGGCTCGTCGGCGCGGCCGTCGTTATCGGCATCCTTGAATTCCCAGGTAGTGATCTTGCCGGTCGGCTTGTCGAGGCAGGCCAGGCCGTCCTCGGTGCCAATCCACACCCGGGGGCCGTCCGCTTTGACCGACATGATGTGATCGTTCGGCAGCCCTTCATGCACGGTAAAGTGTTTCCATTTCGTATACACGTAGGGCAACTCATCGGCGCCGGCGGGCAAGGGAGCGGGACTGGGGTTCGGCCCCGGAGGCGGGGTCGCCTCCTCGGCCAGCGCGCCACGGGCGGCCAGCGTACCGATACCGCTCAGAATGACGGTGAGTAACGCAGCGTAGCGTAGTGGCAAAGACATGCGAATGCCTCCAGGGGCGGCGCCGGCGACGGTCTGTCCCTCGCCGTGCAACTCGGATGTTTCGTTTCGCAGCGATCATGGGCCTCAGAATCAGGTTCAAAGCGTTTTCAAATACTCGATCAGGTCATTGAGTTGATCCTTGGTCATGTCGTTCGTCACCCCGTGTCGGTCATTGGGGTTATACCGAGTCCAGATTTCCTCGAGCGTGTCGGCCATCCCGTTGTGCAGGTACGGAGCGGAGTCGTAGATGTTGTTCAAGTGGGGCGTGTCGAAAGTCCCCGTGGTGTCGTTCGGCATCTTCGTCCCTACGTCGTGCAGTCGCCGGTCGGTGTACAACGGCGGGAAGTGGCAAGTCGTGCAGCGGTCTTCCTTCGGTAACATCTGCCCGTCGTTCTTCATGGTTCGCTCGAAAATCTCCTTGCCCCGGCGCTGGGCCTCGGTGAGCGGGGCCCCGACCGGCCGATAGCGGTTCGGCGGGCGCGGGATCGTACATACGTAGAGGTCGACCGCCGCAAGTTCCTCGGGGTTGAACGACGCGCCGCGCGTGAAGTACGTCGAGAGCCTCGGGCCGCACTGCCGCGTGAAACTCGGGTTCTTCCCGGTCCATTTGAACGGCGCCGTGTCGAGAATCCCCCGCAGCGTCTTGTTGTCGACCGGGTCGGTGCCGATCCCGTCCGGTTCAATGTCGTACGTGATCATGTCGATATGGCCGTCCGGGTGGCACGAGTGGCACGAGAACTGTCGCCGGAACGTGATCTTCGCGCTGTTGAACAGTCGCTCGCCATAGCGCACCTTGGTGATTTCTTTCGGCCCGCCCAGGTCGATCCGCGCGACGGCACGGCATGCGGCAATGTCGATCACCGTCAGTGAGTCGTCCAGGGCGTTGGCCACGTACGCCGTCTTCCCGTCCGGCGCGATGAGGATGCCGCGGGGACTGTTGAGCGTCGGGATATGCGCGACGAGGAACTCGGCCGATTTGCCGAGATGATTGGGAATGATTCTTTCGCGTTCCTCCGGCGTCGCCCGCTCGAGCATGCCGATCAGCTTCTCGACGTCCACCACCGCAATCCGATCGCTGCTGGAACTCGAGACAAGGGCCAGCTTGCCATTGGGCGTGATCGCAACGTCGGCCGGATCGGGAAAATACAACCCTGGCTGATCAAGAAGTACCTGGTCCACGCGGCCGTCGGCCCAGATCACGCCCAAACCGTTGGTGATCGTCCATCCCTGGTGTACCCGGGTCATCGGCACCAGGTTCTTGGTCCTCAGGAGCGTGACCAGGACAAAACGCCCGCTCGGATGCGCGGCGACACCCTGAAGGAGATTCGTGTGCGGCACGACAACCCGCTGGCTCACCGAGACCGCGTCTGTGTCGATGACCGTCACCTCCGACATCGACGTCGTGCGCGGCGGCACGAATCGTGAATACTCGTTGGTCGCGTAGATCCGCGAACCGTCGCTCGAGATCGCCAGCGCCCAGGGGCTGCGGCTGGCGCGGAGCGTCTTGATCGGAGCGAGCGACGCGGCGTCGAAAACCGAAATGCTGTCCGACGAGGTATTCAGCACGTAGAGGTGCTGGCCCGTACGGTCCGTCAGAATGCCATGCGGTTCGTCCCCGACAGGAAACGTGTCCGTAACCTGGCGCGATGCCACATCGATCACCGAAACGCTGTCGTCGAGGCGGTTCGTCACAAATGCCCGCTTACCGTCGGGAGTAAATGTGACATCCATCGGGTGGCCGCCCACTGCGATCTCACCCACCTTGACGCGGCGCGCCGGATCGACCACGACGACCGTGTACGATGCCTCGCAAGCGACGTAGAGCTGGCCGCCGTCGGGCGAGAGGGCCATGTTGAGCGGCGTCTTGTAACGCGGCTCGACCTCAATCTCCGGGGCAACCGTCGGATGGGCAATCGCCGCCAGCGCGGCGGCGCAGTCAAACGGCTTGCCGTGGGCGTTCTCGTGGCAGCCGGCGCATGTCTCGGACGAGACGGAAATCAGCCCGGCCGACAGGGCGGCGTCGCGGTTTCGCATCACCGCTTCGCTCGCATACTCGCTCCCCGCGCCGTGGCAGGCCTCGCAACTCACCCCCTCCTGGACGAACCCGCCCTCCTCAACGCCGCCGGCGGGCCGATGGTGCAAGGTGCTGTGACACTTGAGGCATTCAGTGCTCGATCGCGGGTCGCTCTGAAGGTGCATTTCGGCCGCAATTTCCCGGGCTCTCGGCGTCGCCAGGCTGGCGTAGGCGTTGGCATGCCTGCTCGCCCGCCATTTGCTGAACTGGAAGCCCATCTGGGAGCCGGCATGACACTGGGCGCAGCCTGCGGCGCCAAGATACTTCGTTCCCGGATTGTCCTTGAACGGCGGCGACGGATGCTCGAGCGTGGCAAATTGCCAGTCGTCTGGCGTATGGTGGGCGATCCGGTTCCAGGCCTTCTCTATGTCGAACGGCTGCGGCCCGAGTACCATGCGGTGCGATCCTTTCTCCGCGTGGCAGTTCATGCAGTCGTCCTTTGTGGGCATGTTCAAACCGGCCATCATCGCCGCCGCGCGGTCCATCATCACGTCGGCAGCCATATACTCGCTGCCGGCGCCATGGCACTTCTCGCACTGCACCCCATCCCTGAGAACGAAGCCGGGATCCTTCTCCCACGGTTCGGCTTGGGCCCCGGTGGCGTGGCACCCCAGGCAGACCGCCGATTCCTGTGGCTCCATCGTGATCCCGCTCCACTTCGCAATCTGCCGGGCCTCAGGCGTCGCGAGACTCGTATACGCACGCGAATGTTCCGTGTGCATCCAAGTGCTGAACTGGTCTCCCATCGAGCGGCCGTCGTGGCACTCGGCGCACACCCGGGCGCCGACGTAGACAGGCTGCCTCATCCTGCCCGGCGCACCGCGGGCTTCCGGTTCGGCGCCGATGAGGCCGACGCATAGGGCGACGACAAATGCACAGTCACGTTGCCGCATGCTCCAGACGCTCCGCTATTTTTGGGGCTGTACAACCCGGAAGATCTTGTCGGCCGGCACGTCACGGTACTGAGAGGTCCGGCCATCGGGCCAGCGCACCTCAACGCTGTCGGCCTGACGGGCCGCGCCGAGTCCAAAATGAAGGCGAGGATCCCCTTGCGACAGGTACCCTCGCACAGGGATCAGGTCCTGGATCTGCCGCAGGTCGCCCGTCGTGACCGTCACCCTCGCCCCGATCGCATCGGTCTCTCCGTTCGGGGCCTTGGCCTCGACCATCAACCAGTGGTTGCGATTGCCGCCGTCGTTCCGCAGCAGTCGCGGCGAATCGTTGAGGTTCGCGATCAACAGGTCCAGGTCGCCGTCGTTGTCCATGTCGCCCCACGTCGCCCCGCGGCTCACGAACTTATGGTGAAAGAACTCACCCGACTCCTTGGCGACGTCGATGAAATTGCCCGTCCCGTCGTTGCGAACCAGAACCGCCTCATCGGGAAACTCCTTGTGCGCATCGCCGTTGGCCACGTAGATGTCCAGGTAGCCGTCGTTGTCGTAGTCGAAGAGAATGCCCCCCCAGCCGACATACTGGCCGCAGATGACTGCCAGACCAGCCGGCGTCGTCCGATCCTCGAAGTACTCGCCCCGGTTCATCAGCAGGCAGCTATAGTCCATGTCCGGCACGAACAGGTCCAGGCGGCCATCGCGGTCGACATCGCCGACCGCGGGCCCCATCGATGACACACCCTGCCCTCCTTCCCCGAACGCCAGGCCGCGCGCCATCGCGTCTTCGACGAACGTGCCCTCCCCGGTGCCGCGGAAGAAATCATTCGCCATCGCGTCGTTGGTGACGTAGATGTCGAGGTAGCCGTCGTTGTCCAGGTCGGCGACCGTGGCCCCCATGCCGCGGCCGTCGCGGTTGAACACGCCGGCCGCCACGGTGACGTCGGTGAACGTTCCGTCCCCGTCGTTGCGATAGAGGGCGTCTTCCTGGCCGGGATAGCTGAGCGGGCCAGGATATCCGGTGGGCGCATAGAACGCCTGAAACGCCCCCTTGTCGTACTCCAGGTAATTCACGACGTAGACGTCCAGATCGCCGTCGCGGTCGAAATCGAACCACGTTGCCTGGAGGCTCCACCGTGCGTCGGCCAGTCCCGATTCGTTGGAGATATCGGTGAACGTCCCGTTGCCGTTGTTGCGGTACAGTTCGTTCGGACCGTAGCAGAGAACATACAGGTCCAGGTCCCCGTCCCCGTCGTGGTCTGCCGCCGATGCGCCGCAGGCGAAGCCCTTTCCCGCCACCCCGGCCGCGCCGGTCATCTCGGTAAAGGTGCCATCGCGATTGTTGTGGTACAGCGCATTGAAGAGCTTGCCGCGGAGATGCCGGCCTCGATTCGCACTGAAGTCCTCGTGCCAGCGGCCGTTGACCAGGTAGACGTCGAGCCAGCCGTCGCCATCGTAGTCGAAGAACATCCCTCCGGCACCGGTCCCCTCGACGATGTTGTCCATCTTGCCGTCGCCGCAGTTGTGCCGGAACTGAATGCCGGCGACCTCCGTGACGTCGGTGAAGACCGGAAGCTGCCGCTCCGCTTCACCGGCGGTCGGGGCGTCTGCAAATGCCAATGCCAGTACAGCCAGCACGGCTCTCATGGCTCTCTCCTTTCGGCGCCAGGCACGCCGGCCTGCGAGGCTCGACCGGCGTCCGATCCGTGAAAGGGCGCGCCGCAATCGATCCAACGGATCAGCGCCTCACGTTCGGCGGGCACAAGCGCGGCTGGCGAATCGGGCGGAATCGGCTTCGCCGCCTGCTCGGCGACCTCGCCATCCCAGGGACGCGCCGTGTTTCGGCCCATGATGTGCCAGACGAGTGGGCTCGTGCGCGCCCGGCCGGCGTGGATGTATCGGCCGAAGACCGAGCCAGACGCTTGCCCGCTGCCGCCCGATAGCAGCGCCGCGTAGACCTGCGCCGGGTCCACGTTCGCCGGGCCTTCGGCCAGCATTGGGGAGTCACCGTTACGGTCATGGCAGCCGAGGCATTTCGCCGTTACGATCGGCAGGATGTCGCGACAGAAGTCGATGCCGGTTCGCTGTTCGACCGGAGGCGCCAGGCTGACCGAGGGATGATTCAAGGCGTCGACGAGTACGTTTTCCGGGGTCAGCTCGCCGTCTTCGTGGCAGCCAATGCAGCCCTGGCTGAAATGATTGCGCGACCAGATCCAGCCGCAACTCCGCAGCGCAAGGCCGTTCTCGTCGAGCAATTGCAGCTCCAGCGGCGTGTTCGCGGGGATCTCGATGTTGAACGAACCATCCTCCGCGATGGGCACTTCCCCAAGGAGCCTCCGGGTGGCCAGATGCGGCAGTCCGGGGTGCGTCGCAAGTGTGTTCCCGCCGGCCGCGCGCGGCACGCCTTCAACCACGCGCAGCCGCCTGGCCGTTCCCGGAGGCATCCATTGAGGATTCTTCAGATCCGACGAATAGACGTTCAGGCAATAAAGCCGGGCCTTCGGGTCGGCATCGATTACGGAACTCGACCGGCCGTCCGGATCCGCGCGGACTACGACCGCCTTTGCCTCAAGATCGTGGTACCGCGGATCGTCGAACAATACGCTTGTCTGCTTCGAGCTGGGATCCAGGCGGCAAACGGCGTAACTCGAAGACCCGTCCGCGCTCCGCCACGACACCAGCAAGCTTCCGTCAGGCAGAGGCGAGGGCGAATGAAACAGCCCGTCGGCCGGCGTTGTGATTTGCCGGTAGGTGCCCAGCGGCCGCGTGAGCGAAACGGAGGCGAGCGTTCCGGCCCCGTCCCAGGATGCTTCATCCGTCTCGACGAACACGGCCAGGCCGCTTGGAGTGCTGCACGCCATGTGCTTGATGCGACGCCCGGGGCCGACCACAAACGGAGCATAATCCGTCCCGTCCGTGTTCATGTCGAGCAAGATGACGCGGCCGGACTCGCCATGTTCGAGACTCCGCCGCTGCCACGAGGAGTACAGCAGTCGGCCGTCCCACAGGATCGTCGGGTCGAAGTCACTGGAGAGGTTATACGTCAGACGGCGAACGAGCGAACCGTCGAGCTTGCAGGAGTACAGGGCGGCCGCCGGACCGGAGCCGTTATCACTCAGGAAGGCCGGATCGGCACGGACGAACGTCAACTGCCGCCAGTTTTCGTCGATCGAGATTTGGTAGTGGCCCGATTGATAGCCGGGACTGCGGCAGTCGCCCAAGTCCCTGGTGATCTGCCGCACGTCCTGCCCGTCCACCGTCATCTCGTACACGTTCCAGGCATCGCCGGCGGCCCGCTTACCCGCGAACACGAGATGCGTCCCGTCGAACGAAACGTCGGGATCGCAAGCACTGTCAAACGACCGGGTGAGGATGAGTGGTGGTTCGTCCGGCCGGAGGAGCACGATTCGCGCGCCGTCGCCCGGCCACTTTGGAACTCCGGCGGTTGAAGGTGGGGTGGTCGGTTCCGGAGTGGAAGTCGCCGGCACCTGCACGACGATCAGGGAGTGCGCCGGCGGCGCAGGACTGTCGCAAGTGGACTCGGTAGCGAGAGCGGCCCTTGGTGGAGCCAATCCAAGCAACAAAGCGCACAGAAGGGCGAGCAGGAGCGCGCTGACTGGGGTCCGACTGCCTCGGTTGCCGCCGCGACCAAGAATCTCCGATGGTTGGCGACGCGTGCGTCCCCGTGCTGCCGAACTACAGACCATCAACAACGACTCCCTCGACGAGACCAGGGAGTCATCCACCTCGACGGCCAATGCTTCTGTCCGACCACCGTGGCGGCCCCCCCAGGCTCTCTCCCGTGATTCGTCATTGCGCCATCCGGATGTCGCAACTGCGCCGCTGGTCCGCGTCCGGACTTGGCGCAGTGCAGTAGCGCGACCACTGTGCCGAGCAACTGCTGTGCCGCCTTCGGCGAGCCAGCGACCACTGTTGCAAACGATTGTGCGCCAGCGGTTTAAGATCCGACTGCCCGCTTTCTAGAGGGCTCGCGACATCGCGTTCTGCAATCCTGCACCGGAATCGCATTGCATTGTGCAATGTTGAGGGCTGTGGAGTGATCGCCGTATATCCTGCCGGTCGGCAGTTGGTGCGCCGGTGAAACTACGGTCGCTTTCGAACACGCCGCCCCGCAAGGCACACTGCAGATCGACGCGCCCGTCGCCAATCAACCTCAGCGGCTTTGGGCGAGAATTTCCTTACTCTACGGCGACCGGACCTTCTGCACACTTCGGCTGGGCACCTCCACTGCCGCCCCTTCCTTAGTACGCCAATGCAAAGTGCCGTGACGCGACAGTCGCAGTACGGATTTACTCAAGAGAGATTGATCGCGTGTCGCGGCGCGCCACCCTGCGGTCGTTACGCCGCTGAACTGGAAAGGGCGATTGAGGTCGTATCGCTCGCTGGAACCGCTCGAGCAAAGCGACTACGGCAATGGGCGAGGTTTGCTTCACTGAGTGTTCAAAGATTGGCTGAAAGATCTGGCGGCACTTCAACTGCCGCCGAATCCCGGCGATCTCAGTGAGGCCGTTTGAGATAGCGGGCCGCGCCGTCCGCAATGGCTCGCAGGGGTGGCGTCTCCACGGCGGCCCCCAGTTGCCGAGCAGCCTTCGGCATGCCGTCCACATGAGTGGCTGGACCAAGGCTGCGCGCTGGCGGTCCACGCGGCCGTGCGACGGCGACCGGCCGGAGCCAGGCAGGGTGTACGTCGCCGGAACCGACGACCACCTCACCGTCACGCCGGAGGGTAAGCTCAGATACTCGCGGGATCCCGCCGAAAATCCCTTCCGACCGTCGGTCGACGTGTTGTTCCAGAGCCTTGCCCGGCACTGGCCGCGGCCGGGTGTGGCGGCACTTCTGACGGGGATTGGCCGCGACGCCTTGCTCATTCATCATCCCCGGGCGGTAGACTACCTGGAACTTGGCGGCGGCCAGTTGATGCGAACTGCGGAAGACGAAGTGAGTCCCGCCGGGCGTGCCTGATCCGCAGGGCAGGCGGGTTGGTCCCTTCGACGATTCCACGGTGATCCTACGGCGCCACGGCCTTGAGTGCCTTGCCGGCTTCCTCGCGGATGGCGTCGTCGTTGCTCGCCGCCAGCTTCTTGAGCGTCGGAGCGGCTTCCTTCGCGGCCGGTCCCATCTGCGCCAGGGCGTAGCAGGCCGCGATCACCACCTTCTCGTCCGGATCATTCAGCGCCGCAGTGGCCACCGACGCACCGGCCTCAGCGCCGCCAATGCTCCCCAGGGCCATGAACGCCTCACGCTTCGCCGCCGGGTTCTTGTCTGTCTTCGCGATCTCGATTAAGGCCGGCACGGCCGCCTTGGCCGGCGGGCCGATGCGGGCCAGGATCGACGCTGCCAATACCCGGCCTTCTGGATTCCTGAGGGCCTCGGTGAGCGCCGGCACCGCCGGTTCACCCATCTCGGCCAGCAATCGGAGCGCTTCGGTGACTGCCGCCTTGTCCTTACCAGCAAGTTGTTTCCGAAGAATCGGCAACACCCGTCGAGGGCCAGGGCGAAGATCGGCCAGGCCGCGGAAGGCCATGGTTCGGGCCAACGGATTCTCGCTGGTGAGAGCTTCCGCCAGGATGCTCACGGCCTGGTCCTTCGCAGCCGTCTCGTGGGGCTTGATCTTGGCCAGCGCCCACGCGGCGACGACCTTGAGCACCGGATCAGGAGTCTCCAGCGACTTTGTCAGGGCCGCTTCACCCGCCTCGGCTGGCGGCCCGATGCGGCCGAGGCCGAAGGCCGCGGCCACGCGCGTGGCCTCCCGGGCGTCGCTCAGTTCCTGGATCAATGCGGGCACCGCCTTCTCCGAGCCCATGGCCCCCAGCGCCATGACGAGCTGCTGCCGCACTTCAGGCCGCTGCTCTGTTTTCAGACGCTCGACCAAGGTGGGCGCGGCCTCGGCCGCTTCAGGGCCGATCGAACCCAGCACCACGCAAGCGTATGGGGCCGCCTCGTCGTCTTTGAGGGCATCGATCAGGTTCGGTACCGCAGCTTTGCCGAGATCGGCGATGGCGTTCAGAATTCGGTTGCGCGTGCCCGGGTCGGCCTCCGCCAACAGCTTCTTCATCAAGGGGCGGATAACCTCCCGGTCGGGCCGGATCTTCAAAAGCGCGTGGGCAGCTTCGCGTCTCACCACAGGATCGGGATCACCAGTCAGCGGCACGAGGTCGCGTGCCACCGCTCGGGCGGCATCACCCGAGTCGCCCAGCGCCCGCGCCGCATAAGAGCGCACCAGCGGAGACGGGTTCTTCAGTCTCTCCGACAGCAAGCTGATGTCCTCCGCCGATGCCGAATCCTTGTTCAATATGGCCTGAATGACGCCCATCTGTGTTCGTTCGTCGGCGGGCGGCGACTGGAGGGGCGGTGCGCCGGGCTGGCTGTCGGCGGCGCCCGCAAGCCCGCTCATCGCGAGCAGGGCAGAAAGTAAGATGGCAATTCGTCTCATGATCGGTTCTCGCATCATCGGCAAACTGGTTTCGTTGTTGGCAATGCTCGCAGCTACTTCGCTCGGCTATACGGGCCTCCGGGCGGTGTAGGCCAGGCTCTCGATAAAGTTCTTCGCCTGCGAGTATGCGGTCGGGTCGGCATCCCTCACTTGACTCTTCAACTGGCTCAGCATGGCATTGGCAACGGACTCCACTTTCGCCAATTGCTCGTAATTGAAAGCGCCGTAATGCGACCGCCATGTGAAGGCCTTCTGCATCTCGGCGCAGTGTGAAGAGAACTCATTGCTCTTGAGCAGTTCCGGCCAGGAGATCTCACCGGTAACAAGGTCGAGTTGTTGAGATTCGAGCGCTTTGGGCATTCCCGCTTGGGCCAGCCGATTGAGCTGCTCCCTGGTCGGTGGCGGTCCGCGCTGCGCCTTCTGGTACGCCTGGTTCATCTCGCGCGTCTGGTAGTAGGTCGTGACGGCGGAATTGTAGTTCTCGATTCCCTGCTTCCGGGCTTGCGTCATGTTGACCGCGGCGGCAGACGTGGCGAGGTTGTAGTTCCCCGCTGCGTTGACCACGCTGGCCATGCCCTGCATCGCCGACCCGGCGGCCGTCGTACCGCCTCCGTCGTAATAGCCGCCGTAACCGCCGTACGCCTCCGACGAACTGGGCACCGCCGGCTGGTATGGAGCACTGCCGCCCCCTGGCGTGTACTGGGAGAGGACATACTGTGCCGGCATCAGCAGCGGGCATATCAAAACGGCAAGCGATAACCACGTGCGTTTCATGAACGATGCTCCCATAGCGACAATGCAGGGCCGAATACCATGACCAACACCCTGCTCAAATCCCCGCGTGACTTCCCATTCTCCCCGCCTCGAAATTCTCCGTCTGAATGCTTACCGGACGGCCTTCACCCGACTGCATCGCCTGCTGTCGTATCCGGTTATGTGGTTTCAGCAAGTGGCGCCGGCACGGGAATTGGCGCCCGTCCGGAACCGTTCTTCCGCCACCACGCGGCGGCATCTTCCTCCGACCATCGGTTGGCGCACCCGCAGGCCGCCAGCGCCCACTCGAGGCTATCCGCATTTGGAAAACGGTCTGCCGGGGACTTTGCCAAGCAGCGATTGATCACCAACTCGAGGTCTTGGGGGACAGCGGGGTTGAGCTCCGTTGGCGGCCTCAAAGGCCGGCTCTTGTGCGCGGAGATCATTTCCCGCACCGTGTCGCCGGAAAAAGGAGGTGTTCCCGTGACGAGGAAGTATGCCACCGCGCCCAAGGAATAGATATCGCTGCGAGCATCAAGGCGATCGTACGACGTGGCCTGCTCGGGACACATATAGAGTGGCGATCCCGAGAAACGGCCGGTTGCGGCTTCATCCTTTCGCGACGGCGCCGAATCCCGCTGGCGCACCAGCCCGAAGTCCAGCAGCTTCGCCACGTCGTACACTCCGCCGCGCTCGGCGGCAAAGATGTTCGCCGGCTTGATATCGCGGTGAATCAGTCCCTTCGCGTGTGCCTCGCGCAGGGCCTTGCAGACCTGTCGGAGCAGGTGAACCGCGCGCTCGGGCGGCAGCGGGCCGTGATAGCGCACCAATTCCTCAAGACTCAGCCCCGGCAGGAGTTCCATGACATAATAGAATGTCCCGTCTTCAGCGCGTCCGTAGTCGTAGACCTCCACGCTGTTCCAGTGGGTCAACCTGGCGGTCGCTTGCACTTCCCGCTCAAAAGCCAACAGCGCCGCTTCGTCCGCGGCTTTCTGGGGCTTGATCAGCTTGACTGCACAGGGTCGCTTGAGCAACTGATGCTCGGCGCGAAACACTTCGCCCATGCCACCGGATCCAAGCTTCTTCTTCAGGACATACTGTCCCAACTGCTTCGCGCTGAATGCCTCACGGCGGACCTGGTGGATCGTATATGATGCGAGTACGGCGATCATCACCGCCAGCAGCGGTGCTGCTACAAAGGAGCTGACGCGATCCGCTTCGAGGGCCGCAGCAACTGCCGGATTCTGAAGCCGCATCCACTGCACCAGCACCAAGGGGACAAGTGCGGTGGGAAGCAGGACGGCCAGCGCGCGCGTCCAGTTGTTTGGCATGAGAATGCCGTACGTGAGGACCAAGAGAGCCCAGCCGGCATAATACATGTGCTTGGCGGCGACGATCGATACAGAGTCACCGGTCTCCCCAAACGCCGCCATGCGGGTCCACATCATCAACAGCAACTGCGCCACGACGGCGCCGAACACGAGGATTTCGAACCCGCGGAGCTGCAGGAGGGAGTAACGAGGGCGGCCCTGCAAAGCCACGAATGCGCCCGCCAGGCCCAGCACGATCAACAGGCGGACCCCAATCAGGGGGACGGCCTCGGAGAAGATGCTCGCGGCGAGCGTGAGGGCGAGCACCGCGCCCAGGACCAGGGCGGCGGACTGGAGTCGGGTTCGCAACAACCCGGCGATCTCGTCGGAAAAACGCGGCTGTGTGGCGTCAACGAAGCGCACTGTGCTGGTTCCGTCGTGGACCTTGCTGCAATTCCGATGTTCTCGAGCGGGAAGCGGAGATCGCGCGCTCGTTTCCCGGGGACTTCACCAATCGGCCGTTGCCGGCGGTGCGGCAGCACCGCCGGCAGCACTGTAGGGCCGAACCAGTTGCGGCGCCCAGTCTTCAGAACTCCATCTGGTACTTCTGGGTCATCTTGCGGCGGATGTCGTTGGTGGCGGCGATCACCTCGTCGCGGACGTTCGACACGTTGCCGGCCATGACGCCTTTCTCTTGCGCCTGGATCCGCCGTCGCTCGGCGCCGATGTCGCGGGCCTGCTCGCGCGGCGAGTAGTAGCCGCCGTAAGACCCATAGGCGCCGTAGCGATATCCGCCGTACCCGTATCCACTGGAGTAGACTCCAGCGTCTGGCGCCGTCACCTGCGACTCGCGGACGCCGCCACGGACACCCATCGTTCGCACCGCTCCGGAGGCGGCACGCATCTGCTCGGCGACGAACTGGCTGTAATCCAGCATTTCGGGATCGACGTTGAGGATCGGCATCTGCTCGATCTTCCGCGCGTACTTGTCAAAATACACGGCGCCGTGCGCCAGGCTCTTCATGTCCCGCCAATCCTGCTTGAGATCGTCAAACAGGCCGGTCACCGCCTGAAATCGCGCCAACGTCGCTTTGCCCATGTTCTTGCTGTCGCTCGGGCTGGCCTCCCGTTCTTTCGTTTCCATTGAAGGCGCGGGTGACGAGATAAGGGTCGTTACCCGGCGCAGGCCATTCTTCGTGAATGTGCCCGACAGCGACGCCTCGGTGCCGCTGACCTGTGGGGTCCACTGGTTCAGATCGTCGATCATCACGCCGGCATCGCCGAGGACCGTCAACAGCAGTTGCTTCACGAACTCCGGGGGAAGCGAAACAGCCCGATTAAAGTCCACGGCCAGCCTGGCCGTCGGCTGTTCCGCAATGCGGATCCCCAGCCGGATGCCTTGAATACCGGCCAGGAGATCGGCCACCGCTTTCGGTTCCACTTTCGCTTGCTTAAGCAGATCCGCGTGCGCGCCGAGATAGTTCTCGACCCGCTGGGGCGCCAGCGCGCCGGCCAGGTCGGCGGCCAGAATGATCTCGGTTCCCGCGGTGTCGGAGAACGATCCTGCTTTCGCCAGGTAGGGAGAGAGCGTGCTCTGGCCGGCGCTAAGCTGACGCATCCACTGCAGGACCACCTGACGATTGGCCGGCCCCATGCCGCAGAGCAGTTGCGGGCCAAGCTGCACGACGTAGGTGTCGTTGGACAGGGCGGCCGCAGTGCGTCCTTCCAGCGTATCGAGCACGCCGCCACGACTGAGCACGACTTCCTCGACGGTGACGGGCGCGCCCGTTTCGACGACCGCCGCCTCCCAGAGCGGCTCGACGAACTCGAAATCGAGCTGCGACGCCAGCACGAATCGGGTCGCCTGCGGCGGAGCAACGAACAGGCCGTCGGCATGGGCCTGGGCCAGGCTCTTGCTCCACCCTTCCCGAGCGCCCATCCGGCTGTTGCGGACCTTTTCCATGTTGAGGACCACGATCGTGTTGGCGCCGCTGGGAACCTTCGCCACCAGATCTTTGAAGTCCTCGGCGGTGGATTGCCGTTGCCCCTGGCCGGCGAGCAGCAGGAGCGTTGTGGCAAGAGCGATGATGCCGGCTCGCAGCCAGTCAGTGCGTGTGGAAAAAACTCGTCGCGACATGGTTCAAACCTCGAGTAGAACGTTCCTGGGTGTAGTACGGGACACTTATTGAACTTCAGACTGATAGTGCAACGAGGGCGACTAACGGAAGCCCGGCCTCAGGGAAGAAGGGCTTGAAGGAGTTGCGTTATCAACCTGAACACCAATGAACCTCAAGTCCTGTCCCCGAACTTCCGTGCGACGATCCTCAGCGGGTGAACTTCAGCGGCGGGTCCGACTCCTTCGCGCCCACCGTCTTGAAGGCAAATGCGTCCTTGCCCTGCGGCGTCAATTCCGCCAGCATCACGCCTCCCGACTCGGGCTCCATCGCCAGCGTGTTCCGGTCCACCGCGTAGGCGCCTTTGACGGTCTGCTCCTTCTGTCCCCGATTGTACTTCCAGGTGAACTCGCCTTCACCAGTTAAAGTGAGAGCAAATTTCGTACTACCCGGCCCGGCGGCGTTCCAGGTGCCGACCAGGTCTTGCGCGGCCATCTGCGGGCCGCTCGGCGCGACCTCCGCGGGCACCTGGGGCGGGGCGTTGTCCGCCGGTTTATAGGTCAGCCCGTCGTACATCTGCTTCGCCACGGCGTCGTTGGGCACTGCCTTGACGACATACTCCAACTGCTTGGCCGCGGCGTCCCTGTGCCCCATCGTCAGATAGTGATACGCCAGCACAAACCGCGCGTCGGCCGCGTCGAGTTTCGCCTTCACGTATTCTTCCAGTTTCCGCAACTGGGCCGTATACACGTCCGTGCTCGGATAGAGACTCATCAGCGTGGTCCAGTCCCAGCCGGGTCCCACGGCCAGCACCGGATTGAGCGTGGCCGCCGCCTGGCCGTACTCGCCCAGGGCAAACAGGCACAGTGCGCGGAACTCGTGCACTGCGGCGTCGCTCGGCAACTGCTTGAGCGTTTCGTTCGTCAGGCCCAGGGCCTGCTGGTAATCGCCTTGCTGGAAGACCGCGCGCGCCTGGGCGAAGGTATCCAGGGCCGTTGGCGAAGCGCCCGGCGGCAGGGCCGTCGCGCCGGCCTCCGCCGGGACTGCCGTTTCGGCGACGGGTTCCGAGTACATCACGATCGGCTGCGAGTAGTCGTAGACGGTCGTCGTGGCGTAGCCGGTGTCCCAATAGGGGTTATAGTAGGTCCCGACGCCAAACAGATAGCTCGTCGCGTTCCAGGCCCAGCCGGTGACGGCGAACGCCGACCAGACCGGGTGCTCCTCCCACATGTGTTCCCAATAGTCGCCAAAGTCGTCGTGCCAGCAACCGTGATGCCAGTCATCGTGCCACGGGTGGCGATCGTCGGCCCAGTCCTGCCAGTCGTCGCGGCGGTCGTCGAGGAAGTCCTGGCGGTTGTCCTGCCAGTCGTTGAGATAGTCGCCGCGATTCTCCAGGCGGTTCTGCAGGTCCCCGCGCTCGTTGTTCACCCAGTCCTGGCGGTTGTCGCGGATCTGGTCCCAGCGGCTGCCGCCGTCCAGGCCCGGCAGTTGCGCCGGCCGTTCGCCTCGGCCGGGAAGTTGGCTTCCCGCAATCGCGCCGATTCCCGCCCCGACGCCGGCTCCGATGCCCGCGCCAATCCCTGCGCCGACTCCGGGTCGAGTGGCGGGGAGCTGGCCCGGACGCGTCGCGGGCAGTTGACCGGGACGGGCGTCGATACCCGGCCGGCTGCCCGGCTGCTGGCCGGCGATTCCACCGACCCCCGGCCGATCGGCGCCGGGACGTGTGGCCGGCAGTTGACCGGGTGTGGCTCCGATCGACGGGCGACTTCCGGGCTGCAATCCGCTTGGAAGCTGACTTGGTCGTGATCCGACCTGCGGTCGGCTACCGGGCTGCAATCCGCTGGGTACCTGACCGACGGAAGGTCGGCCCGAACTGGCGATTCCTCCGCCGGCCGGTCGCGAAGGCAGCGTTGACGGACGGGAGACGCCGGTCGAGGGACGCGAGACGCCAGCGGAGGGTCGCGACACGCCGCCCGCTGGCCGTGACGGAGCGCTCGGTCGGCTGAAACTCGGCGCGCTGCCCATCGACCGTCCGCCGCCCGAGAAGCTGCCGCCGCGGCTGCCACCACCCGAGAAGCCGCCGCCCCGGCCGCCGCCGCCGCGCCCGAACGCGGATTCCAGGGTAATCGCCGTGATCAGCAACAGCCCGAATGCGATCAAAAACCATCGTGCCTGTCTCATATCTGTGCATCCTGAGTATTGCGGTATATGGAATGGTCGGGACGAACACGTTGCATTGCAGCTCACTGACTCACCGGCTGCGGCGGCTTGCGGACCACGGTAATCGCCTGATCGGGCTGCAACTCACCACCCACGATGCGATCGGCGGTCGTGTAAAGAAACGCGTCCTCGCGGAGCGTAGTATAGGTGTTCGTCGACGAGGCCGTCGCGCCATCCGCGCGAACGCCCGTCATCTTCACCACCCAGCGGTCTTCCAGACGCGTCCATATTCCTTCGGAGAACCCGCCTTCGCTGTCGAAGATCCACGAGCGGATCTGCTGCCGGAGCGGATCCCAGCCGATCCGCACCGTGCCGCGCATCGCGGGCCGGCTGCCCACCTGGACGGTGAATTCGCCGAGGAGGAAATGCCGATCCTCGGACCAGCGACACGATTGCTCGACGACGACATTCGGGCTCTCGTCGAGCCACTCACCCACCATCCACTCGAGTTGCTTCAGGTTGTCTTCCGCCGATGGTCCGTCGGGAGCTTCGCTTTCGCGAATCGAATCAAGCTTCCAATGCCCATCATTCTTGACGTGAATGGCGATGTAATTCGATGTACTGGGAACCTCCCCAGGGTACATCACGCGCGCCGTCCCTTCCTCGACCGCGACATCTGCCGAGACCAGTCGCATCGCGGGATCAATCACCTCGATCTGCGGCGCGTTGCCCTGTTCGAAGATCACCCGCATCTCCTCGGCGATGGCCGCGCGTCCTTGGATCCGTTCTCCCGACGGACTGATCCATTGGCCCGTTTCGCTCCAATGGTCGGCCACGGCTTTCGCATCGCCGCGGTTGTATGCGGCCACGTAAGAGTCGACGGCTGCCCGGATGGCGGCCGTATCGGCGGCGTTGGTGGCGGCCGCTGCCGGCACCGCGCTTGCCGTCCGCGGTTCAGCAGCCAGCGCGTCAACGGCGAAGAATGCCAGGATCCAGCCAGCCACGACTGGAGCCGCTGATCCAGAAAGTATCTTGCACATCGTGTGGACCCTCAGTGAGCGTTTGCTTTCAGACGACATGAATTGGTGGAGAGTGGGGGACGAGAAGAGTGTGTAGCGCTCGTTACGAATCGTTCGTGCGCGCTGCCCTTCAGCGCCATGATTGTGGTCGCCCTGCGGAACCGTCGCAAGCCGGTGCTCCGACGAGCCGCCACGTCCAGTGATATGCAGCAAGGTTCATTCGCACCGACCGACACGTCTTCCCCCATTCCAGAAACGGCTAATCGATGACTTCAATTTCGTTGACAACCTCGACGACTCCTTCGATACGGGCAACCGTCTCCTGGGCGAGTTGCTTGCAATAGAAACTCGGCACTCGTCCGTGCAGCAGGAGCACGCCGCGGCGGCACTCGCAGGAAATCCCGCGGAGCGCAGCCAGGGGGCTGTGTCGCAGGCGGTCGCGTGCGGTCTGAGCGATCGCCGACATCGAACCTCTCATGTGTCAAAACCGTGTACCGCGCCGCCATGCCGCCGAAAAGCTCTCTCTACCGGGAATGGCGTCCAATCGGCGGCGAGGGATTAGCACGCCGTGTGCCAACCATCTGGCTAATGAGTGCAAAGGACGTTAACAGGTTCGACAGCAATGAGTTGCGCCGGTGATGCTGGAGATTGATGCGTCCAAAGGGGATATGTCACCTCCAAGATTTTGGAGATTTCGTGACGTGGTCAATTCCCGATATGCGATCCCTGCGGCATAATCGGATACTGCTTCATGGGCTATGACCGCAAGGGGCGGTGGTCTTTGCGGGTCGAACGGCCCCCAGCCGATATGATCGGCGAAGGAATGATGTGATGACCGCAGAGAGCTCCAGCCCCCCCACGGAACTCGAAGAACGTCTGCGGTTTGAGACACTGATTGCCGATCTTTCGTCCGAGTTCGTGAATCTGCCCTCCGGCGACGTGGACCGCAAGATCGAGGATGCTCAGCGCCGTGTCTGCCAATGCCTGGAGTTGGATCTTTCCGCGCTCTGGCAACCGTCGACCGAGTCGGCACGTTCCCTGGTATTGACTCACCTCTACCGGTCCTTCGGTGGCCCGCCCACTCCCGATCCCATGGATGCCGGTGAGTACTTCCCGTGGTGCCAACAGCAAGTGCTCGCCGGTGAGATTGTTACTGTCTCCTCACTGGACGAATTGCCGGCAGAGGCATCGCGGGATCGCGAAGTCTGGGTCCATTTCGGAACCAAGAGCAACTTGACGGTGCCGCTGTCAGCGGGGGGAGGGTTGCCGATCGGTGCCCTGTCCTTCAACACCGTACGAGCGGAGCGCACCTGGCCCGATCCGATCGTGAAGCGGATTCAACTGGTCGCGGAAGTATTCACCAATGCGCTTACCCGAAAGCGTGCGGATGAAGCGTTGCGCGAGAGCGAGGAGCGTCTGGATCTGGCAGCCGATTCAGCCGGCGTGGGTCTCTGGAGCCTGAACCTTGAGACGGGGCATTACTGGCTGACGAACAAAAGCCGCGAATTGTTCGGCTTCAGCGCCGATGAAGCGGTGACTTTCGACCGGTTTCTCGACGTGATCCACGCCGAAGACCGCGAACTGGTCCGCCAGGCAATGGAGGCGGTCCTGCAGTCAAAGAGCGAAGGCCGCGTCGAATACCGTGTCCTGAGCCACGATGGAAGCGTGCGTTGGTTTCTCTCGCGGGGTCGAGTCCGTTGCGACCGGCTTGGCCATCCGGCTTCGGTGATGGGCATATCCCTGGATATCAGTAGCCGTAAGCAAACCGAAGAGGAGTTGAAGGAGCGCCTGCGGTTCGAGGGGTTGCTGGCAGATCTCTCGGCGACCTTCGTCAACGCGACGCCCGAGCGATTCGACGAAATAATCGACATCAGCCTGAGAAAGCTCGTCGGATTCCTGGGAAATGACCGTAGCTCCCTGATCGAGTTTCTCCAAGATGATGGGGGGCCAGTCGTTACTCACACGTACGCAGTGACAGGATGTGAACCCTACCCGCGGGGACCAGTTCCCGCGGACGTGCTCCCCTGGTACGTCGGGCAGATTCGTAGCGGCAAGAGTGTCTTCTACCGGTATCTACCGGCAGATTTGCCGCCCGAGGCGGCAGACGAGGCACAGTACTGCGCCGTTCATGGCATCAAGTCGAACGTGGCGGTCCCGCTTATGACTGGCGCCCACGTCTCCGGTGCACTCACGTTCGCTTTCTTGTCCCAGTACTGTCCGTGGCCGAGGGAAATCATCTCCCGCCTCCAACACATCGGCACGGTTTTCGCCCAAGCGCTGCAGCACCGGCGCGGCGATGAGGCGCTGCAGTCCGCCTTGGCCGAGAATGAGAAACTCCGTGCCCGCCTGGAGCAGGAGAACCAGTATCTGCGCGACCAGGTGGTTTTGAAGCATCGCCACGGACGGATCATTGGGCAGAGCGACTCGCTGGAGCGAGTGCTTGCTGCAGCCGAGCGGGTGGCGGTCACCAATACCCCAGTCCTGCTGTTGGGCGAAACGGGCACGGGCAAGGAACTGCTGGCCCAGACGATCCACGAGCTCAGCGCTCGCAAGGACCGTGCGATGGTCATCGTCAACTGCGCGTCGCTTCCCGCCACTCTGGTGGAGAGCGAGCTGTTTGGCCGGGAGGCCGGTGCCTACACCGGCGCGGCCTCGGCCCAGGTCGGCCGCTTCGTGGTCGCCGATGGCTCGACCCTATTCCTCGACGAAATCGGCGAGTTTCCCATCGAATTGCAGGCCAAGTTGCTCCGGGTGCTTCAGGATGGCCGCTTCGAGCGCCTCGGCAGCCCGACCACGATTACCGTCGACGTGCGGATCATCGCCGCCACCAACCGCGATCTGGAGCAGGCAGTCCGCGACGGGAAGTTCCGCGCCGATCTCTACCACCGGCTGAATGTCTTTCCGATCCAAATGCCTCCGCTCCGCGAGCGCCGCGAAGACATCCCTGCGTTGGTATGGGCGTTTGTCGACGCGTTTGGCCGCCGCATGGGCAAGTCGATCAAGAGCATCCCCCGCCGTACGATGGATCAGCTGCAGCGGTACTCGTGGCCCGGCAACGTACGCGAATTGAGCAATATCATTGAGCGAGCCATGATCCTCGCGACGGACGATACGCTCCGTGTGGAATTGCCTTCAAGCGCTCAGTCTGCGGCGGCCGCCCGAATGACATTGAAGGAAAACGAGCGGGCGCAGATTGTGCAGGTCCTCCGCGAAACCGGCTGGCGGATTCGAGGCGCCGGAGGCGCCGCCGAGATCCTTGGCATCAAGCCGACGACGCTGGAAGCTCGAATGGCCAAACTGGGAGTGCAACGCGAGAAGCGAAGCTCCAAGAACTCGTAGGCTCCTCCAACATTCTGGAGAGCACGCCGTCTCGCCGGCACCTGCCGTTCCGCTTCTCGAGGCAGTCTAAGCGGCTTCTCCCGCGTGATTTAGCGCGCTGCCCGCGCCCCGCTTCACGCGGCGGCACGGCCCTTGCTTTCTGCCGCAGCCCAATTGGTCTCGAAGGGTTTCTCGTGGCCGTGTTGTTGCTGCGTCGTGCCAAGGAAGGAGGGACCGCCTCGTTCCATGTTACAAGTCTACCTTCGAATCGTCGTGCCTCACGAGAAGCGCGGGGAGTTGCTGGACGTCCTGCAGTGCCTGAAAGGACCTACCGAAGTGGCACGGGGCTGTCAGTCGTACCGTATTCTCCAAGACGTGGAAGACGAAGACGTGCTCACTTACCTGGTGCTGTGGGACTCCCAGGAGGGGCTCGAAGAGCACTTCCGCTCCGAGCGTTTTCGACGCCTGCTTCCCTACGTCGAGATGTCGATCGAAACGCCCGAAGTGAACATCAGCACGGTCGACCCGGTAGGCGGGATTGAGTTCCTGGTCGCAGTGCTGGGCAACTCGACGAGATAGCACAAATACCCACAGGACAAACGGATCTGCGGATTGGTGAAAGGAACTGGTAACAATGAGAGCGAGTCCTCTCCTGGCGTCGGTCTGCGTGCTGGCCGCCGTCGCTTCCGCCGGATGCGGCGAGTCCGCCATCGAGCCGGAGCGCGTGCGACCGGTCCGCGCGATCAAAGTGGGCGATCTGAAGGCCTTTCAGGGCAGGCAGTTCCCCGGCAGAGCGAAAGCTAAGGAAGAGGCCGAGCTCTCCTTCCGCGTCTCCGGTCCGCTCATCTCGTTGCCGGTGGATGTGGGCTCTCAGGTGAAGACCGACGACGTGATTGCCGCGATCGATCCCAAGGATTTTCAGGCCGCGCTAGACAACGCCCAGGCGAACCTGAATGTCGCCCAGGCTAACCTCTCCGCGATGGAGCGGGGCGCTCGCCCGGAGGAGATCGAGCAACTCAAGGCCGCGGTGGCCGAAGCGGAGGCGTCTTACCGGCAGGCCCTGGCGGAACATCAGCGGTATGAGAAGCTGCTGCCTCAAAAGACGGTCACCCAGTCCGATTTCGATATCAGCCTGGCGCGCCGCGACCGCGCGGCGGCTCAGCTCAAGAAGGCCAAGGAGGACCTGAACATCGGTCAGACGGGGGCCCGGCCCGAGGACCTCGAGGCCAAGCGGGCCGAGATCCGGGCACTGGAGGCCGCGGTTGCCAACGCTCAGAACCAACTGGACTACGCGACGCTGAAAGCACCGATGGACGGCGTTGTGGCAGCCCGATACGTCGACAACTTCCAGACCGTCCAGGCGAAGCAGGCCATCGTGCGGCTACTGGATGTCTCCAAGATCGAAGTGACGATCCAGGTGCCGGAGAACCTGATCGCGTTGGTGCCCCAGGTAAAGGAGGCGGCCTGCCGGTTCGACTCCTACCCTGACCGCGAGTTCATCGGCCAGATCACCAAGATCGGCAGCGAGGCCTCACAGACTACCCGCACCTATCCCATCACCGTGGAGGTTCCGCAGCCGCAAGACGCGCAGATCCTGCCAGGCATGGCGGCGACCGTCCGCGGCATGCCGCCGAGCGCTGGCGAGACGGCGGGCCAGGATCTGATCGTTCCGCCGAGCGCCGTGTTCGCTGCCGAATCGGGCCAGCAGTCGTACGTCTGGGTTCTGCCGGAGGGCGGCAAGACCGTGGCGAAGCGGCCGGTGAAGACCGGCAGCCTGACTCCCGCAGGCCTGATCGTTGTCGAGGGACTCAAACTGGGAGAGTGGGTCGTCACCGCGGGCGTTAATTCGCTCCGCGAGAATCAGGAAGTGAAGATCCTCCAGGAGGGGAGCCGGTAACGTCATGAACCTTGCCGCTCTAGCGATCGAGAAGCGAGCGATCACCTACTTCGGCATCCTCCTGGTCCTGGCCGGCGGGATCTTCTGCTACTTCCAACTCGGGCAGCTGGAGGACCCGGAGTTCTCGGTCAAGACCGCCGTGGTCACGACCACCTACCCCGGCGCCAGCGCTGAACAGGTCGAGCTGGAGATTACCGACCGGATCGAGACCAAGCTCCAGGAGATGACGGAACTCAAGAACGTCTACTCCAACTCGCGCCCCGGGTTGTCGATCATCAAGGTCGACATCAAGAGCAGCTACTGGGCCGACCGGCTGCCTCAGGTGTGGGACGCGCTGCGCAAGAAGATCCAGGACGTCGAACCCACGCTGCCTCCCGGCGCGGGGAATCCGAAAGTCGGCGACGATTTCGGCTACGTATTCGGTTTCCTGCTGGCGGTGAGCAGCGACGGATACAGTTACGCCGAGCTGGAACGCCATGTGAAGGACATGCGAAAAGAGCTGAGCGTCGTTCCAGGAGTCGCCCGGGTCGACCTGTGGGGCGTGCAGGAGAAGCGAATCTACGTCGACGCCTCCACCGCTCAGCTTTCGGCGCTGGGACTGACGCCCGCACAGATCATGCAGACCCTGGAGTCGCAGAACCTGGTGGTCGACGCCGGCCGTGTCGATTACCAGACGCAGCGGATGCGAGTCGCGCCGACCGGGGAATTCCAAACGCCCGAGGACATCGGCGATCTGGCGATCGCGGGGGCGGTGGGGGAGCGGGATGAGATCATTCGCGTCCGCGATTTCGCCACGGTGAGCTTCGGTTATGCCGATCCGCCCGCGCAGCTTCTGCGCCACAACGGACGGCAGGCGATCGCGCTGGCGCTGGCGCCCGCGGCCGGGGAAAATGTCGTCAAGGTGGGCCAGGCGATCGACCGGCGAATCGCAGAGTTGCTCGCCGATCTCCCGGTGGGGATCGGTATCGAGCGAATCTCCTGGCAATCAGATCAGGTCAGCGAGTCAATCTGGGCGTTCATGATCAGCCTGATCGAAGCCGTGGCCATCGTGCTGGCATTGCTCGCGCTCACCATGGGAATCCGAGCCGGGATCATCATCGGCATCAGCGGGCTGGTGTTTCCGATCCTCGGCACCTTTATCGTCATGGCGATCTGGGGGATCGACCTGCACCGGATCTCGCTGGGCGCGATGATCATCGCCATGGGGATGATGGTCGACAACGCGATCGTGGTGACCGACGGGATCATGGTCCGCATCGCTCAGGGAATGGATCGTGAGAAGGCCGCCATCGAGGCAGCCAGCGGGCCGGCCTGGCCGCTCCTGGGTGCTACCGTGGTGGCCTGCATGGCGTTCTACCCGATCTTTGCGTCGAACTACGACACGGGTGAATACGCGGGGAGCCTGTTCACCGTGGTGGCCATCTCGCTCCTGTTGAGCTGGGTGTTCTGCCAGACAGTGGCGCCGCTCTTGTGCATGGCCATGCTGCCGGATCCCAAGCCCGGCCAAGCGCAGTCCTCGCCGTACGACACGCCGTTTTACGATCGTTTCCGATCGCTGCTCTATCTGGCGATCCGCTACCGCGTGCCGTTCCTGGCCAGCATGATCGGGCTGTTGGCCTTGTCGATCTTTGGCTTCCGCTGGGTGCCCAAGCTGTACTTCCCCGACTCCAGCCGACTCCAGGTGATGATCGACTACTGGGCGCCGGAGGGGACGCGGATCCAGGAGACGAGCGACAACGTGCGGCGGATCGAGGACTTCGTGCAGAAACACGAGGCCACGGCCTCCGTCAGTGCGTTCCTTGGCAAGGGACCGCCGCGATTCTATCTGCCGGTGAGCGCGGAAGACCCCTACACGTCGTATGCGCAATTGATCATCAATACGAAATCATTCGACGGGGTGAACCAGCTTGTCGCAGACACGGACCGGTGGGTCCGCGAAAATGTGCCGGAGGCGATGGTCCGCGTCCGCAAGTACGCCGTGGGTGCGTTTGATGACTGGAGGATCGAGGCCCGGTTCAGCGGGCCGGCCAATGCCAATCCCGCCACGCTCCGCCGCCTGGCGGAAGAGGGCGCGGACATTCTGCGCGACAGCCCCTACGCCAAGGAGGTCCGTACCAACTGGCGCGAACGCGTTCAGGCCCTGGTTCCGCGCTACAACCAGGAGCGCGGCCGCTGGGCCCGCGTGTCGCGCGACGACCTGGCGCGGACGCTGCAGCGAGCGTCCGACGGCGTGGTGGTGGGCCACTATCGCCAGGACGACGATCTCATCCCGATTGTGGCTAGAAATGTGGAGCAGGAGCGCGCGCGTGCCGCCACATCGCTGGAGGAACTGCAAGTCACTCCGCGTCTCTCGAGTTATGCGGTCCCCGTATCGCAAGTCGTCGATGGGATCGGCACGCCGTGGGAAGATCCGATCATCTGGCGTTGGGACCGGCGGCGGGCAATCACCGTGCAGTGCTCGCCCAACGGCGTGACGGCCCCCACGCTGCGCAACGCGGTACTCTCCAAGTTCGAAGCCATTGAGCTCCCGCCGGGCTACCGGCTCGACTGGGACGGCGAGTACTGGAGCGCCAAGCAGTCGCAGGACGCGCTCACTCCGGGGGTTGTGCCGGCCGTGGTGGTCATGCTGTTCATTCTCGTCGCCCTGTTCAACGGCTTCCGGCCGATGCTGATCTGCATCCTGGTCATTCCCTTCGTGATGATCGGAATTACCGCCGGACTGCTGATGACCCAAACACCCTTCGGATTCATCGCCCTGTTGGGCGCGATGAGTCTCTCGGGGATGATGATCAAGAATGTCGTGGTGCTTCTGGACGAGGTGAATGCCAATCTGGCCAAAGGGTTCACTCCCTACAACGCGGTCGTCGAGGCAGCCGTTTCTCGACTGAATCCCGTGGTGAACGCCGCCGGAACGACAGTTCTCGGCGTCTTGCCCATGCTCCAGGACGTGTTCTGGGTGGCACTTGCCGTCACGATCTTTTTCGGTCTGATCGCAGGCACGATGCTGACGATGGTGATGGGACCGACCCTCTACGCCCTGCTGTACCGGATTCCGGCGCCGGAACAGCCGGGCTTCACCGGCAGGGTTTCCGACACCATGCTCACCCATGATGGACGCCCGGAGGCTCGTGTATGAACCAGTCGCACGCGCTCGAAAAGCCGCGAGGACTCTTCGAGAGGTTTGTACATTCCGAGGTATCAGGCAGCATCATCCTCCTCGTCTGCACCGTGATAGCCCTGGTATGGGCCAACTCGCCGTGGGCCGACGCGTACACGGATTTGCTCCACACGAAGATCGGCGTCTCCTGGGGCGACGCCAGCTATGCACTTTCGGTCCATTACTGGATCAATGACGGGCTGATGGTGATCTTCTTCTTCGTCGTGGGTCTGGAGATCAAACGCGAATTGCTGATCGGACGTCTTTCCTCGCTGAAGAAGGCCGTGCTGCCCGCGATGGCCGCGCTAGGCGGCATGGTGGTGCCCGCCGCGATCTACGCGATCCTCAACGCTCGGGGCGACGGTGCGCGCGGCTGGGGAATACCGATGGCCACCGACATCGCCTTCTCGCTCGGCATGCTCGCCGTCCTGGGCAAGCGCGTGCCGCTGGGCCTGAAGGTCTTCCTCACCGCCGCGGCAATCGCCGACGACCTGGGCGCGGTAGTGGTGATCGCGATCTTCTATACCGAGACGATCCGGCTGGCGGCGCTCGTCGTCGCCCTGGCGGCTCTGGCGGTCCTGTTCCTGGTCACTCGAGTGCTGGGGATTCGTCGGCTGGGCATCGTGATCTCTCTGATCCTCGTGGTGTGGATCGCCGTATTTGCCTCCGGCATCCACGCCACGGTCGCCGGCATTCTCGTGGCCCTGCTGGTGCCCATCAAGCCGACCGCCGAACCGCGAGCGCTCTTGGACGCGGCCGAAGAGCGGCTCCGCCGGCTGCGCGAAGCCTCGCCCACCATGTCGAGCATGGTGCTCGAACACGATCAGCTCGCGGTCGCCGCGGAAATGGAGCAGGTGGCGAGGCGCTTGCAGCCGACCGGATTGCGATTAGAGCACTACTGGCATCCCGTCCAGGCGTTCCTCATTCTGCCCCTGTTCGCGCTGGTCAACGCCGGTGTCCGCTTCGACCAGGGCCTTGTTCAGGCCGTGGCCAGCCCGGTGGGGCTCGGCATCGTGCTGGGCCTGTTCCTTGGCAAACAGGCGGGCTTCCTGCTGTTCAGTTGGCTGGCGATCCGCGCCGGCAAGGCCGACCTGCCGGAAGGAGTCACATGGCCGCAATTCTGGGGGATGAGCCTGCTGGCCGGCATCGGCTTCACGATGTCGCTGTTCGTCACCGAACTGGCTTTCGAGTCGGAATCGCTGATCTCGACGGCGAAAGTCGGAATCCTCGTTGGCTCGCTCATATCGGCAATGGCCGGGTATGCTGTTCTCAGCGTCGTGTTACCAAAGCACGGAAGCGAAACGTAGGAGCCCTTGTTCCGAAAAGTTGCTCATGAGCCGAAGGCTGCTCTTTGTGCGAGCTATTGCCAACCTGCGCGGTCGAATCGGCGCGATCGTGCGTCTGGCATTGGCATTCGAGTTGCTCCGCTTTCTGGTGCTCGCTCCTCTGGGGGCAGGGGTGCTGCGGATGTTCCTCGAGCGTTGGGGACGCTGCTCGGTCGGCAATTTTGAGATCATCGCGTTCCTGCTGACCCCGGCTGGCTTGGCTGGGATGCTCGCCATGGGAACGGTGGCGCTGACAACGTTCCATCTCCAGATCGCAGGGCTCATCCTGTTGCTGGCCGACCGCGGCACCACGCTGCGCAGCATCTTCGGCGCACTCGCGACGCGCGTGGTCCGCTTGCTAGCCCTCGGGTTGAGGCAGCTCCTGTTCCTGACGGGGCTGGCGGCGCCATTCGTGGCAGTCATCGCCGGGACACTGCTATGGCTGTGGGCGGACTATGACTTGAACGGCCTGATTGTGGTCAAACCGCCCGTCTATTGGATCGGAGTGGTCTTCTCGGGATTCCTGGCCGCGATCTACGCCCTGGCCGGCGGATACCTCGCGCTTCAATGGCTCTTCGCCTTGCCCACGGTACTGTTCGAGCCACATATCGGCGCAGGCGAGGCGATGCGCCTCAGCCGCCAACGAACGAAAGACGGGCTGCTGTCCATATTGCGGCTCGGACTGCTATGGCTGGCAGGAAATGCACTGCTGTATGGGATGCTGATGGGCGGGCTTCGGACAGGGTCCGACTGGCTGCTCGACCGCGTGGGTCTGTCTTTGCCCGTCTTACTGCCGGTGACCGCGTTGGTGCTGATACTGCACACACTCGTCGCGGTGTTGTTGTCTGCCATTAGCACGGCGAGCTTTGCCTCGCTCGTGCTGGTCCTCTATCGGGCAGCCGTTGGCCAGCCGTCGGCGGCTCCAGACTCCCTTCCCTTGGCGTCTGGCATCCTCGCCCGATTACCAGCCCGTTGGCTTATCGGCGGCAGCGCCGCATTGCTGGCCGGGGCGGTCGGGCTTGTATCCTATGGGCTCGTGGCACGCGTGCAACTTCATGAGAACCTGGAAATCACCGCGCACCGCGCCGGCGCGATGCTTGCCCCGGAGAATACGGTGGCGGCGATCCGCAAGGCGATCGAGGCGGGGGCCGACTGGGCGGAGATCGATGTGCAGCGGACGGCCGACGACGCGGTCGTGGTGCTCCACGACAGCGACCTGATGCGCGTCGGTGGAGAGCGGCGGCGCGTGTCAGAGAGCACTCTGGCCGAAATCAAGGCGATCGACATCGGCAGCCACTTCGGCGCGGAATTCAAGGGCGAGCGCGTGCCGACGCTCGACGAGGCGCTGGCCGCCGCCGGCGACCGCATCCGATTCAATATCGAGTTGAAGCCAGGGAGCGCTGCGGACGTGGAACCGCTGGTCCGCACCGTGCTGAACTCGACGGATCGCGCCGGAATCACCGGCCGTTGCCAGCTCTGCTCGCAATCCTACGAGAGCCTGCAACTCGCCCGGCAGTTGAAACCCGGGCTCCAGGTCGGCTTCATCGCCGGGGCGCGTTTAGGCGACCTGTCCAAGCTTGATGTCGCATTTCTGATGGTCTCCCAGCGGCTGGCCACTCGGACGCTTGTGGATTCCGGCAGGGCGAGGAGAGTCGACGTTCATGCCTGGACCATCAACAACCCGGACGCGCTGCTGCCGTTGCTTGATCGGGGCGTGGCCAACATCATCACCGACGATCCGGCAGCCTTGCGCCGCCGGTTGGAGGAAGTCCAGGAGCAGGGTCCAGCCGCGCGGCTGCTGCTCCGGGCGCGGAATTTCTTGGCCGACTGACGGCCCGGGGAAAGAACACTACGGTGTCCACGGATCAAGCCATCAACCTGCTGGTCACGATCGCCCTGATCGAATTGATGGCCGCGATCGGGTTGGGGGTGAAGCCGGCCGACGTCGCGGTCGTCGTCCGCGATCGGCAGCTCATGGTCCAGGCCGCCGTCGCCAACTACGTTTGCGTCCCGGCGGCGGCCGTCGGGCTGCTGCTCTGGTTCCACGCCCCGCCGATGATCGCGGCCGGATTCATGATCGCAGCGGTCTGCCCCGGAGCGCCCTACGCGCCGCCTTTTACAGCGATGGCGCGGGGAAACGTGGCCGTCGCTGTCGGATTGATGGTCGTTCTGGCCGGTTCGTCCGCGATCGTCGCTCCGCTCCTCTTGCGCTCAACGCTGCCCGTGGTGTCGGGCAGCCAGACGCTCACTATTGATGCAACCCGGATGCTTCTGACGCTGCTGTTGACCCAACTCCTGCCGCTGTGCGCGGGGCTGGCGGTGCGGGTCTGGCGTCCACAACTCGCCGACCGGATGGTGAAACCAGCCAATCGATTGAGTGTGCTCCTCAATCTGTCGGCGATCGGCCTGATTGTCGGCGTGCATTTCCGCGTGCTGCTCGCGATTCGGCCCGTGGGCTACCTGGGAATGCTGGCCCTGGTGCTGACCGCCCTCGCTGCCGGTTGGCTGCTCGGCGCACCAGGCGAAGGGAACCGCAAGGCGATGGCCGTTTCGACCGCGGTCCGCAACGTGGGTGTCGGGCTGGTGATCGCGGGCGGCAGCTTTCCCGGCACTCCGGCGGTGACTGCGACATTGGCTTTCGGGCTGTTCCAGACAGTCGTTCTGGCGCTCATTGCTCTCGGTTGGGGCCGGCTGGCGCCGAGCAACCCCGCGTTCAGTACGTGACGAAAGGCGTTTCCGATGGCTCAGAAACCGGCAGTTCCGAAGAAGCCGACCGCGGCGCAGGTGCTCAAGCAGCTTCTCGAACAGTACGGCTGCGGAACGGTGAAGTTCACCGGTTCGGACAGCGCGCTCTACGAGCGCCACCTCCTATTCGACAATGCGGCCAGTCCCACGGCGGTGGGGCCGCGCGAGCGTTTCGAGGCGGTCGCGCGTTCGGTCCGCGACATCCTCTCCCAACGCTGGGTCCGCACGGAGGAGACTTACGATCGCGAAAACCCGAAACGGGTTTACTACCTTTCCATGGAGTTCCTCCTCGGTCGGTCGTTGGCCAACAACGTGGTCAACCTCCTGCTTGATCCGGCCGTAAGCCAACTGGTCAAACAGAAGGCGCTCGACTGGAACGAGTTGCTCGACCAGGAGCCCGATGCGGGGCTGGGCAACGGCGGGCTGGGGCGGCTGGCGGCCTGCTTCCTCGACTCGATGGCCACGATGCAGCTTCCGGCCGTGGGCTACGGCCTGCGCTATGAATATGGCATCTTCAGGCAGACCATTCGGGACGGCTGGCAGTGTGAGCAACCGGACCACTGGGTCCGGCGTCCGGACCCATGGGAGGTGGCCCGTCCGCAGGAGATGGTCGAGATCAAGATGGCTTGCTCGTTCGAGCTCCGCGGCGGTTCGCTCCACGCCATGCGGGGCCGGCCATCGAGCATTATTGGGATTCCCTTCGACCGTCCGGTGGTCGGCTATGGCGGCAAGACGATCAACACGCTGCGACTGTGGGCGGCGACGGTGCCCAACGAATTCGATTTCCAGCGGTTCTCCAGCGGCGATTTCGTCGGCGCCCTGGCCGAGACGCTGGCGGCCGACTCCCTCACTCGAGTCCTCTACCCCGACGACTCCACCAGCATGGGCCAGGGGCTGCGATTCGTGCAGGAGTATTTCCTGGTGGCCTGCTCGCTCGCCGACCTCGTTCGGCGGTTCCGCCGCGGCAACGCCGACTGGAGTCTGTTGCCGGAGAAGGTCGCCATCCAGCTCAACGACACGCATCCGGCGCTGGCCGTGCCCGAACTGATGCGGATCCTGCTCGACGAGGCCCAGTTGGGTTGGGAACAGGCATGGGATCTCACCCAGCGGACCTTGGCCTACACAAACCATACGCTGCTGCCCGAAGCCCTGGAGAAGTGGCCCGTTGTGTGGTTCGAGATGCTGCTGCCGCGGCACCTGGAGATCATCGGCGAAATCAACCGCCAGTTGCTCGATGCGGCGCGGGACCGGTTTCCCGGAGACGAAGGCCGCCTGGCGCGGGTCGGGCTTTTCGAGAACGGCGGCGAACGGAAGATCCGCATGGCCAACCTGGCGATCGTCGGCTCGCACAGCACCAACGGCGTGGCCGCCATCCATTCCGAACTGCTCCGCCGGCACACGGTCAAGGATTTGGCCGAGATGTTTCCCGAACGCTTCAACAACAAGACCAACGGCATCACGCCCCGGCGTTGGCTCTTGCTGGCCAATCCGTCGCTGACTGGCGCGATCACCGGCGCGATCGGCGACCGCTGGATCACCGACCTCGCCGAACTCGGCAAGCTGAAGCCGCTGGCCGACGACGCAGCTTTCCGCGCCGCGTGCCGCGCGGCCAAACGCGAAGCCAAGGCCCGGTTTGCCGGCTGGCTGGCGACCGCTTCCGGCCAGAAAGTGGATCCGGACACAATCTTCGACTGCCAGGTCAAGCGGATCCACGAATACAAGCGGCAGTTGCTCAACGCGCTGCGGATCGTCGTCCTCTACAACCGGCTCCGGGAAAACCCCGATGCCGAGATGGCGCCGCGGACGTTCTTCTTCGCCGGCAAGGCGGCGCCGGCCTACCGGCTCGCCAAGCTGATCATCAAGTTCCTCAATAACCTGGCTGGAACAATCGACGGCGATCCGGTTGTCCGCGACCGGCTCAAGGTCGTATTCCTGCCCGAGTACTGCGCGACGCTGGCCGAGCGGCTCATCCCGGCCAGCGATGTCTCACACCAGATCTCCACCGCCGGCTACGAGGCCAGCGGCACGAGCAACATGAAGTTCATGCTCAACGGCGCGCTGACGATCGGCACCCGCGACGGGGCGACGATCGAAATGGCCCGGGAGGCGGGCGAGGAAAATTTCTTCCTCTTCGGCCTCACGGCGGAAGAGGTGGCCGGCAGCCGAGGCTGGTACAACCCCTTCTGGCACTATGAGAACGAACCGGAAACCCGTGCAGCGCTGGACCTGATCTTCTCCGATCACTTCAGCCGCTATGAGCCGGGCGTGTTCGCTCCGCTCCGTGACGTGCTGCTGACCGGCGGCGACTACTACATGCACTTGGCCGATCTTCGCTCCTATTTGGACGCGGACCATCGCCTGCTCGAGCTGTATGGCGATCCCGAGGCCTGGAGCCGCAAGGCCATCCTGAACGTGGCCGGGTCGGGGAAGTTCTCCAGCGACCGCACGATCGCCGAATACGCGACCGAAATCTGGAACGCGGAGCCATGCCCGGTGCCTTAAAACGGGTTATCCATGAACCGGCACATGCAACCTATAATTTACGGGTCACAAATAGCCCACAAGAGGGGATCATGGCCACTGCCCGCAAACCGACGGCGACGATCTATATCGACAAGTCGTGCCAGCATTGGGTCGTGCGCGACCCGGACGGCAACTTCTGGACCCTGCCGTCGGTCGAACTTCCCTGGGACGAGCGCCAGCCGTACCAACCGACTGCCGAGACGGAGCTTGAGCCGGTACCCGGACACTACAAAGACATGCTCAGACTTCCTTTTTGAGAAAGGCTCAGGTGCACGATGACCGCCGAACAGATACGACTCGACGAAGCTCGCGAAAAGCAGATTCCTTGGAAGAAATGGGGCCCCTATCTCAGCGAACGGCAATGGGGGACAGTGCGCGAGGACTACAGCGAAGGGGGCGACGCCTGGAACTACTTCAGCCACGACCAGGCCCGCTCACGAGCCTATCGCTGGGGCGAAGACGGCCTGGCGGGCATCTCCGACGACAAACAGCGACTCTGCTTTGCCGTCGCGCTGTGGAACGGCAAGGACCCGATCCTCAAGGAGCGGCTGTTCGGACTGACCAACAGCGAGAGCAATCACGGCGAGGACGTCAAGGAGTACTATTTCTACCTCGACAGCACTCCGACCCACTCGTACATGAAGTACCTCTACAAGTATCCGCAGGCGGCGTTCCCTTACGCCGACCTTTTGGACACGAGCCGGCAGAGGAGCCGGCAGGAGTTCGAGTACGAGCTTGTCGACACGGGCGTGTTCAATGAGGACCGCTACTTCGACGTGTTCGTGGAGTACGCGAAAGAGACGCCCGAAGACATCCTGATCCAGGTCACCGTCCACAACCGGGGCCCGGAACCGACTGAGCTTCATGTGCTGCCGACACTGTGGTTCCGCAACCAGTGGTCCTGGTTTGCCGTGCAGGAAAGGCCTTCGTTGGCGCAGTCCGATAGCGCCGCCGGCCAGAGCGTCGTCACGGTCATCCATCCGAAACTGGGTCAGCGGTACCTGTACTGCGAGGGCGACGTGCCGCTGTTGTTCACCGAGAACGAAACGAACACGCAGTGCATCTTCGGCGTTCCCAACCGCACCCCCTATGTCAAGGACAGCATCAACGACTATGTGGTGGGCGGCCAGACAGCGGCCGTGAATCCGGAGAAAACAGGAACGAAAGTCGCGGCCCATTACCGGCTGATGGTGGATCCCGGACAGTGCGAGGTGCTGCGGCTCCGCCTGTCGGACATTGCGCCGACCGCGCTCGCCGAGAGCAACGGCAAGGACCCGCTGGGCAGGCATTTCGACGAGGTGCTGAAGATTCGCCGTGAGGAGGCCGACGAGTTCTACGCCAGCATCACTCCACCCTCGCTGTCGGCAGACCAGGCCAATGTGATGCGCCAGGCCCTGGCCGGCATGCTGTGGAGCAAGCAGTTCTACCATTACGACGTGGACAAGTGGCTCGAGGAGCGCGGTAGCGATCCGTTCAAGCCCACGCGGAAACACGCGCCGCGAAACGACCACTGGCATCACATGTACAACGGCGACGTGATCTCGATGCCCGACAAGTGGGAGTATCCCTGGTATGCTGCCTGGGACCTGGCTTTCCACGTGCTCGCCTTGACGCTCGTCGACCCGGACTTCGGCAAACAGCAGCTCAAGCTGATGCTCCGCGAGCGGTACATGCACCCCAACGGGCAGATCCCGGCCTACGAGTGGAACTTCGGCGACGTCAACCCGCCGGTGCACGCCTGGTCGACCATCTTCACCTACCGCCTTGAGAAGGCCCTGAAGGGAGAAGGCGACAAGGAATGGCTGAAGAGTTCCTTCCAGAAACTGCTCCTGAACTTCACCTGGTGGGTCAACCGCAAGGACCGCTCCGGCCGCAATGTTTTCGAGGGCGGCTTCCTGGGGTTGGACAACATCGGCGTTTTCGACCGCAGCGCGCCGTTGCCGACGGGCGGTTACCTGGAGCAGGCCGACGGCACGGCCTGGATGGCCTTGTTCTGCCAGAATATGCTGGAAATCGCTGGAGAGCTGGCGATGACCGACCCCGACTACGCGGACATGGCGCTGAAGTTCACCGAGCATTTCCTGTGGATCGCCTCGGCCATGTCGCATCTCGGCCAGGACACGGGGATGTGGGACGAGGAAGAGGGCTTCTTCTACGACGTGCTCCGGCTTCCCACGGGCGAGGCCCAGCGGCTCAAGGTGCGTTCGATGGTCGGCCTGCTGCCCCTCTGCGCCGCCACGGTCTTCGAGGGCGGAGTGATAGCCCGCTATCCCGAACTCGCAAAGCGGCTCGAAGCGTTTCTCGACGCCCGTCCTGAGCTGTGTGCTGCGATCCACGACCCGCGAAAAACCGGAGTGGCCGGCCGCCGGCTGGCCTCGATCCTCGACGAGAACAAGCTGCGCCGCGTGCTGGCGAAGATGCTCGACGAGAACGAGTTCCTGAGCCCCTATGGGCTGCGGTCGCTCTCGCGCTACCACGCCGACCATCCCTACGTCTTTCACGCGGGCGGCCAGGAGTACAGGGTTTCTTACCTCCCGGCCGAGTCCGATACCGGAATGTTTGGCGGCAACTCCAACTGGCGGGGGCCGATCTGGATGCCCGTCAACGCACTGATCGTCCGGGCGCTCCTGCAGTACTATACCTACTACGGCAACGACTTCACCGTCGAATGCCCCACCGGTTCCGGCCGGCAGATGAACCTCTACCAGGTGGCGGAGGAGATTTCACGGCGGTTGGCCAACATCTTCCTGCGGGACGCGAGCCGCCGACGCCCTGTGTACGGCGGCGCGGGCAAATTCCAGGACGATCCCCACTGGCGCGACTGCCTGTTGTTTTACGAGTACTTCCACGGCGACAATGGCGCCGGCCTTGGCGCCAGTCACCAGACCGGCTGGACGGGCGTTGTCGCGCGGCTGATGCACCTCTTCGCCGCGATGAAACCGGAGCAAATCCTCGATCGCGGCAAGGTCGCCTTCGCTGAAAGTGTGGTTCTCGACGAGCGCGGCAGCCTGTCCGCTGTTTCCTGACCTGCAGAAGGAAGTTCCCAATGGACATCGAGCTTCCGATCACGATCCGGCGGCAACCGGACTACACCACGTGCGGGCCGACGAGCCTGCACGCGGTGTATTCTTACTATGGTGACAAGATCCCCTTGGCCCAGGTCATCGACGAGGTGCGGAAGAACGAGGGGGGCGGCACGCTGAGCGTGCATCTGGCGGTGCACGCCCTGAGGCACGGCTACACGGCCGAGATCTGGAGTCTCAACGTCAACAACTGGGACCCCACCTGGTTCAAGGAGAAGACGGATTTCGGGGCCAAGCTCCGGGCGCGATTTACCGCGAAAGGGCTGCTGGGCACGGCGCGATACGAAAACGGGTTGGCCGCCGTCGAGGAGTACCTCGCGCGCGGCGGGCGACTCCACTGGCGTGACCTGACGCCCAGGCTGATCAGCGGGCTGCTCAAACGCGGCATGCCGATCCTCACCGGAACCAACGGCACGTTCCTTTATCAGTGCGCCCGTGAGACCGCCGACGGCCCCGACGACATCGCCGGCGATCCGTTCGGACACTTCGTCGTGCTTTGCGGGTATCACTCCAAGGAAGCCTCGGTCAGCATCGCCGATCCGCTCAAGGACAATCCGCTTCACGGCAGCAAATACTACCGGGCGAGCGTTTACCGCCTCATCGGCGCGATCTTCCTCGGAGCAGCGACCGACGACTCGAACTTCCTGGTCATCCGGCCGAAGGACCGGCATCGTCGCCTGCCGGGGGGTGATGAGCATGCCTGAACCGACGCGGCGTTCCTTGCCGGCTTCCGCCGCCAGCAGACGGAGTTGTTGACACGAACCTACTCGAGCTCAATGCCTTCGTGGCAAACATCTGAGAGGAGCAACTTCCGTGTCCACGCCACAGTATCCATCGCTGTACCAGATCAACACACGAGTCTGGCTCACCGACTTGTCGCGCGAGCTCGGCCGTCCGGTCACGCTGGACGACATTCCCGATGCCGAACTCGATCGCCTCGCCGCCATGGGCTTCGACTGGATCTGGATGCTCAGCGTCTGGCAAACCGGCGCCGCCGGCCGGCTGATATCCCGCAGCAACGCCGGGTGGCGCCACGAGTTTCAGGAAACACTACCCGACCTGTGCGACGACGACATTCCCGGCTCCGGATTTGCCATCACCGGCTACACGGTGCATGAGGCCCAGGGGGGCGACGCCGCGCTGGCCCGGCTCCGCAAACGTCTCGACAAGCGCGGGATGCGTCTGCTCTTGGATTTCGTGCCCAATCATACCGGACTCGATCATCCGTGGGTCGAGGAGCATCCGGAGTACTACATTCGCGGCACCGAATTGGACCTTGCGCGGGCGAAGGAAAATTACACCTGGGTCAAGCGAAGACGCGGCGATCTGCTCCTGGCGCACGGCCGCGATCCCTACTTCCCGGGTTGGCCCGACACGCTTCAACTCAACTACGGCAATCCCGCCACGCAGGACGCCATGATCGGCGAGTTGCGGAAGATCGCCGGCCAGTGCGACGGCGTCCGTTGCGATATGGCGATGCTCGTGCTGCCCGATGTATTTGGGCGGACCTGGGGCATCTCTTCCCAGCCCTTCTGGCCACGGGCGACCCACTGCGTGCGCGAGAATCACCCCGATTTCTGCTTCATGGCCGAGGTCTACTGGAACCTCGAGTGGACGCTTCAGCAGCAGGGGTTTGACTACACGTACGACAAGCGACTCTACGACCGTTTGTGCGAAGGCCATGCCCGCCCCGTCCGGGAGCATCTTTACGCGGGGCTGGACTATCAGAACAAGATGGCTCGTTTCCTCGAAAACCATGATGAGCCTCGGGCCGCGGCCGCATTCCCGCGCGGAATGCATGAGGCCGCCGCCGTGATTACTTTCCTGGCTCCCGGCCTGCGGTTCTTCCACCAGGGCCAGTTTGAAGGGCGAACGAAGCGGGTTTCTCCGCATCTTTGCCGCGGCCCGTGCGAACCCGTCGACCAGAAGATCGAGCAGTTCTATGATCGGCTGCTCGCCGTATTGCGTCAGCCGGTCGTGCGCGACGGACAGTGGATGCTGCTCGAATGCACGCCTGCCTGGGAGAACAACTGGACCTGCGACAGGTTTGTGGTCTTCTCCTGGCAAGGCCTCGACGGGGATTGGCTGCTGGCGGCGGTGAATTACGCAGCCAATCAAAGCCAGTGCTACGTGCATCTTCCCATGCCGAACCTGGCGGGAGGCACGTGGCAGCTGGAGGACAAGATCGGCGATGCCGTGTATGACCGCGACGGCAACGAACTGCTGTCGCGCGGCCTGTACCTGGACATGGCTCCCTGGCAGACCGCCGTCTTCTCGTGCACGAAGGTGCCTGGATGACAGCGAGGATTCGGTCCGGACGGCCGAAACAAAGGCTCGGACGAATGCTGTTGCGCGGACCCGCAGACTGAAAAGGCCTGGCTGGCATGCCCAAACAAGTTGAACGATGGCTTCGAGTTCATAACGTCTTCCATCCTACCGACGGCTCGCCGGAAAGCTCGCCGGCGCTCATCCACGCGCTGCGAATCTGCGTCGCGTCCGGCGCCAGCCTGAGCCTGATGCGTCTTGCGCCCGATGACCGACCCTCGCCCGACGACGCCCCTGACGTCGCGGCGATACTCAACCGTTGGAAGTCGCAACGGCCGTCTGGCGAAGGCATTCGCGAGATTGACCATTGCCAGGTGGCTGAATGACAAGCGACGTTGAATCCGGCAGCAGCTTTCCCCTTGGCGCCACTTCTGTTGCCGATGGAGTGAATTTTTCCCTGTACTCGAAGAACGCATCCCGCGTCGAACTGCTGTTCTTCGATAAGGTCGACTCGGCCCGACCGTCCCGCGTCATACCGCTCGATCGGCGTCGCCACCGGACGTACCACTACTGGCATGTTCTTGTTCCGCGAGCGAGGCCAGGGCAAATCTATGGTTACCGAGTCTACGGGCCCTCCGATCCAGCCCGAGGCCTCCGGTTTGCCCCAGAGAAGGTCCTGCTCGACCCCTATGGCCGCGCCGTGGCAGTGCCAAGTGGTTACGACCGACTCGCGGCTTCGCGGCCCGGTGATAACTGCGCCCGGGCGATGAAGAGCGTGGTTTCGGCTCCGAGCACCTACGACTGGGAAGGAGACCAGCCGCTGCGGCATCCATACGCCCGCACGGTGATCTATGAAACGCACCTGGCGGGCTTCACGCGGCACCCCAACTCAGGCGTCACGCCCTGCAAACGCGGCACCTACGCCGGGTTGATCGAAAAGATTCCCTACCTGCAGGACCTCGGCATTACGGCTGTCGAACTGCTGCCGGTCTTCCAGTTTGACCCCCAGGACTGCCTGCCGGGCCGGGTGAACTACTGGGGATATTGTCCGGTATCGTTCTTCGCGCCGCACTCCGCGTACAGCTTCCGTCCAAGTCCGCTCGGTGTGCTGGACGAATTCCGCGATATGGTGAAGGCCCTTCACCGCGCGGGAATCGAGGTCATCCTCGACGTGGTGTATAACCACACGGCCGAGGGTGGCCAGGAGGGACCGACATTCTGTTTCCGGGGCCTGGAAAATACTGCCTACTACATTCTGGAACAAGATCGCGCGAGGTACAGCAACTATACGGGCACGGGGAACACGCTCAACGCCAACCACCCGGTAGTCCGCCGCGTGATCCTCGACAGCCTGCGGTACTGGGTTGCGGAAATGCACGTCGACGGCTTCCGGTTCGACCTCGCTTCGATCCTTTCTCGCGACGAATCGGGGTGCCCGCTGGCCAACCCGCCCGTGCTGTGGGACATCGAGTCCGATCCGACGCTCGCTGGAACCAAGCTCATCGCCGAGGCCTGGGATGCCGGCGGCCTGTACCAGGTGGGCAGCTTTGTGGGCGATGAGTGGCGCGAATGGAACGGCAAGTTCCGCGACGACATCCGCCGCTTCCTCCGCGGCGATGACTGTACGGTATCGAACCTGGCCACACGGCTGCTGGCCAGCCCCGACCTCTACGCCCACGAGGATCGCGATCCCGAGCAGAGCGTCAATTTCGTGACCTGCCACGACGGCTTCACGCTCAACGATCTTGTGTCATACAACGAAAAGCACAACGAGGCAAACGGCGAGCAGAATCGCGACGGGGCCAACGACGACTATAGCTGCAACTGTGGTGTCGAGGGGCCGACCGACGACCCAGAAATCGAGCAGCTCCGCGCCCGGCAGGTCAAGAACTTCCTGACTCTGAACTTGCTGGCCGCCGGCACGCCGATGTTGCTCGCCGGCGACGAGATCCGGCGGACGCAGCAGGGCAACAACAATGCCTATTGCCAGGACAACGAGCTGAGCTGGTTCGACTGGTCGCTGGTCGAGAAACATGCTGGGCTGCGGCGTTTCGTCAAGCTCCTGTTGGCCTGCCGCCTCGATCCGGCCCGCGACACGTTGGACCGCAGTGAGACGCTGTCGGAGTTTCTCGCCAGCGCACGCCTCCAATGGCACGGCGTCCGGCTCGATGCACCCGACTGGGGGCCCCACTCCCACAGTCTCGCAGTCACCGTACATGGGCCTCGCCTGGAGGCCGTTCTGCACTTGATGCTCAACGCCTGGCGGGAGCCGCTCGCCTTCGAGTTGCCACCGGTTCCCCCTGAATACGAGGGTCCGTGGCGGCGGTGGGTCGACACGTCTTGTGAGCCGCCGGACGACATCTGCGATTGGCGATGCGGCTGGCCAGTGACACGTGACCGCTACGAGGTCGAGGCGCGTTCGCTCGTGATCCTCGTTCTTCCGGGGGCACAGGGCGATGTCACGGTGAGCCGTGAACGTCGCGGGACTATTCGCAAGTGATACCGCGTATCTGCCAAACGCAGGCACGATGAGCCCAGAATCCGATCCATGAGCAAGACCGCCGTGAACGAAGAACATCCCAAGATGAAGCGCAAGAACTATGAAAAAGAGTTGCGCAAGCTCCAGGTTGAACTCTGCCGCCTGCAGGACTGGGTGAAGCTCAAGGGGCTGCGCGTGATCGTCGTCTTCGAGGGACGCGACGCGGCCGGCAAAGGAGGCACGATCAAGGCCATCACCGAACGGGTGAGTCCACGGGTCTTCCGTCTCGTCGCGCTTCCGGCCCCTTCGGACCGCGAGAAGACGCAGATGTACATCCAGCGATACATGCAGCATTTCCCGGCGGCCGGAGAGATCGTGATCTTTGACCGGAGCTGGTACAACCGCGCCGGCGTGGAACACGTGATGGGATTCTGCACCGAAGACCAGTACCGCCATTTCCTCGATATCTGCCCGACCGTCGAGCGGTACATCGTCGACAGCGGAATCATCCTCATCAAGTTCTGGATGGAGGTCGGCAAGAAGGAGCAGGCGCGGCGGTTCGAGGCCCGCATCGACGACCCCTTGCGGCAGTGGAAGCTGAGCCCGATGGACGTCGAGTCGTGGACCCGCTGGTACGAGTACTCCCGCGCCCGCGACGCGATGCTCCAGGCCACCGACACGAAGCACGCGCCGTGGCACATCGTCCGATCCGACGACAAGAAGCGAGCCCGGCTGAACTGCATCGCGCATCTCCTCAGTCTGATCCCGTACGAGGAAGTGCCCCGCGAGAAGGTCAAGCTGCCCAAGCGGTCCGGCGAAGGCAAGTACGACGACCAGGCCGCGCTGGAGGGCAGGAACTTCGTGCCGGAGAAGTACTGATGAACAATAGGCGGCATCCGCATTCGGAGGTCGAGACCACCCATCGCCGCTGGAGATTCGCCACGGTGCTTCTGGCTTCGCTCCTGCTTGCCGTGGCGCAGCCACTCGCATCCGGACTGCTCGATGAACAGGGCTCTTTCGATGTCTTCTTCTCGCTGCTGATCGCTGCGGTGCTCCTGTTGGTGTTCGATGAGCGGGAGCATCGCAGAGTTGCCCTTTCCCTCGGCCTGGCCGCCATTCTTGCTGTATGGGCGAGTCACGCACTCGGCGGCATCGCGCACACGATGCTCCTCGTCGGAGCCAACCTGCTTGCGGCATGCTTCTTCACGCTCGCGCTGTTCGGCATTCTCCGGGCCATTCTCGTGAAGCAGGCGACGGGCGACGCGATTTTCGGCGCGATATGCGGCTATCTGCTCTTGGGCATTATCTGGAGCCTCCTGTACTACGCGGCGGAGATGGCCTCTCCAGGTTCCTTCGCCATGCCTCCGCTGGGAGACGCCGGGATTGCCGGTCAGCGCGTAAGCCGCGAAGCCCTCAGTTACTACAGCTTCATTACTCTTTCCACGGTGGGCTACGGCGATGTGACCCCCGCAACACCGCTCACCCGGACTCTGGCCTGGATCGAAGCCATCACCGGGCAGTTCTATCTTGCGATCCTGGTGGCCGGACTCGTGGGGTTCAAAGTGTCCCAAGGGATGAACCGACAAGGAGGAGGAGACTCATGACCGAACGTATCGGCATTGTGACTGGGGGCGGCGATTGCCCGGGCCTCAACGCGGTGATCCGCGCGGTGGCCAAGGCGTCCGCGAAGCGCGGCTGGGAAGCCATCGGCTTTCTGGGCGGCTACGAGGGCATCCTCGAACCGCAGCGATACATGGAGCTCGACTACCAGAAGCTCGGCTCGCTCCTCACCCGGGGAGGAACCATTCTGGGTACGGCCAATCGCGGCCGCTTCTCGGCGAAGGTGGGCCACGGCGAAACACGACGTCTGCCTCAGGAGTTGATCGATGGCGTTAAGGCCGGCATGCAGAAGCTGAACATCCGCGGCCTCGTCAGCATCGGCGGCGACGGCTCATTGAGCATCGGACAGCAGTTGTTCGAGGGCGGTGTTCCCCTGGTGGGCGTCCCCAAGACGATCGACAACGATCTTGAAGGCACGGTGATGACGTTCGGCTTCGACTCCGCGGTGGCCTGCGCCACCGACGCGCTGGACCGCCTGCACACCACGGCAGAAAGTCACAACCGAGTGATGGTCCTCGAAGTCATGGGCCGCTATGCAGGCTGGATCGCCCTCTACGCCGGAGTGGCCGGCGGCGCCGATGTGATCCTGATCCCGGAAATCCCGTTCACCTATGACAGCGTTGTGGCCAAGATCCAGGAGCGCGAGACGGCCGACAAGCACTTCACGCTGATCATCGTGGCGGAGGGCGCCCGGGAGAAAGGAGGCGAATTCGTCACGGCGGCCGATCAGGTCGCCAATCGTGAAGCCCGTCTGGGCGGTATCGGCGCCGTGGTGGCCGCCGAGCTTGAAAGACGAACCGGCAAGGAATCGCGAGTCTGCGTGCTTGGCCACTTGCAGCGGGGCGGTTGCCCGACGAACTTCGACCGCGCGCTGTGTTCCATGTTCGGCGCCGAAGCTGTGGAGCTGATTGCCGCCGGGAAATTCGGGTGGATGGTAGCTTACCACGGCTCTCAGGTTTCCGCCGTGAAGATCACCGAAGCGATCGGGCGACTGAAAACGGTTTCGCCGACGGCGGGGCTCGCACGCGCGGCGCGAGCATTGGGCGTCTGCCTGGGTGACTGAAACAATGGCGAGTGTGCTGGAGGGAAAGGCAAGATGCGAAGATTCATCGAGATCACGTGTGGTCGGGCTGCGCGCTGCTTCTTCACCGGGGTGATTGCCATTCTGCCGCTGGTCATCACTATTGCGGTCGTCGCCTGGGTGGGAGCATTCGTGTCACGGTTTCTGGGGCCCAGTACACCGGTCGGCCAGGCGCTCCGCGGCGTGGGGCTTCGCTTCGCGACAAACGAAACAGCAGCCTACATGGTGGGCGCGGCGCTGGTTGTGGGAATGATCTTTCTGGTCGGCGCCGTTGCCGAAGCGGGCGCAAAGAACCTCATTCAGCGCCTGTTCGATGCTCTGCTCCAGCGAATTCCCATCATCGGTAGCGTCTACGGCACATCGAAGCAAATCGTCGGGATCGTCGACAAGAGGGAGGATGCCGACCTGAAGGGCATGCGAGCCGTCTTCTGTTTCTTCGGCGGCACAAGCGGAGCCGGTGTGCTGGCGTTGCTGGTGTCCCCGGCTCGCTTCTGCCTCAATGGTCGCGAATTCCACGCAGTTATTGTGCCCACCGCCCCTGTCCCGGTAGGTGGTGGACTGCTCTTCGTTCCCGTGGAAATGGTGCAGCCCGTCGATGTCAGCGTGGAAGGCTTGATGAGCATCTACGTTTCCATGGGGGTTACGGCACCGCAGTTCCTGCCGCCCGCCGGTCCACCGCAGCGAGGGCCCTGATTGCCGAATTCGTGCGCGCATCGTGTGTATGCACGCAGGATGGACAAAAGACGTCGTGAATACATTGTCAGGAGAGACTATGTCACTGCGACCCCATAAGACAAAAATCGTGGCCACGATCGGACCGGCGTGCGACGCGCCGCCGGTACTGGAACAAATCATCCACGCGGGAGTGAGCGTGGCCCGGCTCAACTTCTCCCACGGCACCTTCGAGGAGCACGCGACCAGACCCACAGTCGGCAGCCGACGCGTGCCGAGGCTACCGACGTGGCCAATGCCGTTTTCGACGGCGCCGACTGCGTCATGCTTTCCGGCGAATCAGCGATGGGCGATTACCCGGTCGAGGCGGTCGAGACACTGGCGCGGATTACCGCGGCGACGGAACCGCACCGTGTGCGGACCGATCTCTGGGAGCGTCTCAAGACGCTCCCGCGCGAGCGACAGTACACCGCGGCGGACCTGCTCTCGCTGAGTGTCGAGGCGATCATGGCCGCATCGCCGCCCGCCGGAGTCGTCGTGCCGACCCGCAGCGGCTCGACGGCCCGCGCCATCGCTCGATTCCGGCTCCCCGTGTGGATTGCGGCGCCCACCGACAGTGAAAGCGTGGTGCGCCACCTGCAGTTCACATACGGCGTTGAGGCGGTGGCGATGTCGACATTGCCGACGGAGTGGACCGGATTCACCCGCGATTGGCTCGCCGCCGAGGGACTGTCCCGCCCAGTCGCCCTGCTCGTTCAAGGTCCGTCACCCGCCAATCCCCACGCAAACCACTCCATGGAAATTTTTCAACTGAAGTAGCCCCGCCGAGCAGGAGGCAATATGAACCCGCTCGTCGCCGTATGCGATTCCAAACCCTACGATCGCCATTGCGTGCTTCAATCTGCCCGGATCGTCAGCGCCGGTGCAGCTTCCTTCTTTTTCGTGTCCGCGAATGCCAACAGGACTTTCAAATACAACATTGTCCGCCTGGAATGAAAATCGTGATGGTCAATCCAGAACCAGCAGTCTTGATACTGAACGGCGGCGAGCGATTCGCACGGCTTCTCGCAACCGCTGAGAACCGTGAATTGCGGCCGCGGTTGCGGGCTTGTATCGCCCAGGTCGGGCGACCGTCCTTCCACAAGATGGCTTGCAGGCTCGACCGAAGACCGCCGACCGATTCGCCGTGCTGAACACCTTTGTCGATGCCGGCATGACAGGGTTGTCGAAAGCGGAGGTAATGACCTGGATGGTTCTCTCCCGCGCGACACACCGGACCGGACGGCTTGCGTCAGTATGAAGAGCATTGCCGATCGAAGCGGTTGCAGTAGGCAAGCGGTTCTGAACGCCATCAACCGCCTTCTGGCGCGGGTTGCTGGTGCAAGTCCTCAAGGGAAGTAACCTTCGGGAACCGTCGGTTTGCCGGGTGCTGCCGCTTTCCAAACCCCCTAGGTGATAGGACAAGCTGGCTTTACCGTACAGAGCAAAGTTTGCGGTCGTCTCTCGTGCGGCTGGCTTTGCCCTGTCCATAAGGGACCATAATTGCGTCCCCTTTGTGTGTCTGGCGACTCGGGGACGCAAAGAACAGAAAGAACCGCCGGCCGGAACTTCCCGACTTTCCCTTGACACGAACGAGAATATGTTTAATATTGGTGACATGAGCAACAAACTAACGATTAGCGAAACGTTGACGGCCGCAATCGAGCGAAGCGGACTGACCCTTTACCGCATAGCCGAAGACTCGGGGGTGTCGTACAGCAATGTTCACCGCTTCGCTCGGGGTGACATGGCAGTCCGGCTCGCCGCCGCGGACCGGCTCGCCGCCTATCTCGGGTTGCACCTGGTGCCGGACCCGGCCGCCGTGCCGCCGAAACCGACGCCGGCAGACCGGGCGCGGCCCATGCTGGCGAAGCGGAAGGTGAAGCCGACGCCGAAACCGAAGACGAAGCCGAAGCCGAAGCGCCGACCAGCGAACAAACGAAAGGCGAAGGGATAGACCCGGCACCGATGCCGGGAAACGGAAAGGCGAACCGATGGGGACCGCTTGCCGGAAGACGGCAAGGAAGGCCCTGCCGTCGAGCGCGAAGATTATCGTTCGTTAGGGACAACGGCTCGCCGAACGGATTCTGAAACGGCTTGCCGCCGATTGCCAATTCAAGCGGCTTGCCTGCCTCGAACGGGAAGCCTTGGAACGCTGGCTGGTATCGCAAGAAGGCCGGCATGGGTGGGCGAACTCGGAACACCTACCGCGCCGCCGCTGTGGCGTTTGCGAACTGGTGCGTCGAAACTGGCCGCCTTTTGACAAACCCGTTTGTCAAGGTGGCGAAAGCCGCCGAAGACAGTGAACACCGCCGGCAACGCCGGCTGCTCGACAAGGCTCGACGCCGACCGCTGGAAGACCGGCTGACGGTTTATCGAGGAAAGGGGAATTGGCTTCGCTCACCGTCGGTCAGCTGGACCTCGACGCCGCCCCTCCTTGTGTGACGCTTAAGGCTGCCGACGAGAAGAACCGCCAAGGCTCGACGCTTCCCCTTCGCTCTGACCTTTGCCGCTGACCTTCGGCAATGGCTCCAAGAGAAAGCCGCCGCCGCGGAAGGGGCTCGTCAGCAGGCGGCGTCCGTCAAGATCGAGCAGGATTGCCTAACGGCCGACACGCCGCTATTCACCGTGCCGGACAAGCTGATCCGAATTCTCGACCGGGACTTGCGGCTGGCTGGTATCCCCAAGCGGGACGAACGGGGGCGAACGGTTGACGTTCACGCGCTACGTCACACCTTCGGCATGCTGCTATCGAAAGGCGGGGTCACACCGCGGACGGCGCAAGCTGCCATGCGACACTCGAAGATTGACTTGACAATGAACACATACACCGATCCGAAGCTGTTGGACGTGGCCGGTGCCGTGCAATCCCTGCCGGCGTTGCCTCTTACGGCTGGTCCACAACCGGCAGCAATCGCCATAAGTCGAACGGGGACGGACGATTCACTGCCTTCCGAGTCTGCACCAAAGTTTGCACCAACCACCGGCAAACCGTGCACACGCAAGACATTTCCTGTCACTCTGGCAGCCAACCACCCTCGCCGCGTCGGACCGCGTGCCGACGCCGTAAGTGCTTACGCTGTCAACGAAAAAGGGGGCCTGACAACTGCTGTCAGGCCCCCTTCTTCAGTGGGCGATACTGGGCTCGAACCAGTGACCCCCAGCTTGTCGAGCTGGTGCTCTAACCAACTGAGCTAATCGCCCGAACGCTTCCGGCTCAAGAGCCGTAAGCACGGGAAATTAAGTGTGGCTTTTCGCGATCCGTGCGTCAAGTAGCCACCCGTTAGTGCCAGCCGGGCGTCCCACCCGTGCGTCGCCGGCCGAGGGCGAGCCTTGTGGCCGGTATTGCTGCCATTGATTTGACCAGCGTATACTTGCCCTTCTCGCCCGCGACTACCATCCAGAGGGGCCATTAGACGGGGGGTGGCGGCGAGTGGGATTTGCTTCGACGGGCCCATTCAGGCGTCCTTTGTATCGACGTCGACCCGGCGGCGGCCACGGATAGGTTGTGAAACCTGGAGACCATGTTAAAAGTCAGACTGCCCGACGGCAATGTTCTCGAATACTCTCGCCGCGTTCGTCCTGTCGACGTTGCCGCCGACATCGGACCCCGACTGGCCAAGGCCACGATGGCGGCCGAAGTCGACGGCCAGATTGTTGGCGCCGATTCGCTGCTGCCCGAAGAAGGAGAAGTTGCGCTGCGACTCATCACCCAGCGCGATCATGAGGCCCTCGATGTGATGCGGCACTCGGCAGCCCACGTGATGGCCCGCGCGGTGATGCGGCTTTACGAGGGAGTCGAGTTGGCTTTCGGCCCCGTTGTCGAGAACGGCTTCTATTACGATATTGGGCTCGACCGGCCGATCTCCGAGGGCGACTTTGAACGGATCGAGGCCGAGATGGCCAAGATCATCGCCGAGGACGAACCGTTCGAACGGCTGGTCGAACCGCGGGACCGCGCCATCCAACTTTGCGAGGATCTCGGCCAGCGCCTCAAGGTGGAGCATCTCCGCGAAGGACTTGCCGAATACGAGACAGTCTCCTTCTACCGCCAGGGCGAATTCATCGACCTCTGCCGCGGGCCGCACGTGCCCAGCGCGGGGGCGATCGGAGCGGTGAGACTCCTTTCGGTCGCTGGCGCTTACTGGAAGGGCGATGTCGCGCAGCGGCAGTTGCAGCGACTCTACGGCACCGCGTGGTTCTCGAAGAAGGACCTTGAAGAGTATCTCCAGCGGATCGAGGAAGCCAAGAAACGCGATCACCGCGTGCTGGGCCGCCGCCTGGGGCTGTTCGAGGTCGACGACATGGTCGGGCAGGGGCTCATCCTGTGGAAACCCAAGGGCTCGGTCGTCCGCCACGAATTGCAGCAATTCATCAGCGGGCATCTGCGACGCCAGGGATACCACCAGGTTTTCACCCCGCATATCGGCCGGCTCGACCTGTTCCGCACTTCGGGTCACTTTCCCTACTATCGCGACTCGCAGTATCCGCCCATGGTCGCGCACGAGCAGCTCAAGCTGCTGGCCGACCAGAACTGCTCCTGCGCCGATCTGGCAAACCGGCTCGAGCAGGGCAATGTCGACGGCTACCTGCTCAAGCCGATGAACTGCCCGTTCCATATCAAGATCTACCAGTCGGAGCCGCGAAGCTACCGCGACCTGCCGATCCGGCTGGCGGAGTTCGGCACCGTCTACCGCTGGGAGCAGTCGGGCGAGTTGGGAGGCATGACCCGGGTGCGCGGTTTCACCCAGGACGACGCCCACCTGTTCGTCACCGAGGAGCAACTCGACGCCGAGGTGGCCGGGTGCCTCGACCTGGTGAAGATCATCTTTGGCACCCTGGGTATGTCCGACTATCGCGTGCGAGTCGGGCTGCGCGATCCGGGGTCCGACAAGTACGTCGGCAGCGGCGAACAGTGGGAGAAGGCCGAGGCGGCCTGCCGCCGGGCCGCCGAGCAGTTGGGCGTGCCGTTCTCGGCCGAAGCGGGCGAAGCGGCTTTCTACGGACCGAAGATCGACTTCGTGATCAAGGACGTTATCGGCCGGGAGTGGCAACTGGGGACCGTCCAGGTCGACTACCAGCTTCCCGAGCGATTCAAGCTGGAATACACCGGCGCCGACAATCGACCGCACCGGCCAGTGATGATCCACCGCGCTCCGTTCGGCTCCATGGAACGGTTTATCGGCGTGCTGATCGAGCATTTCGGCGGGGCCTTCCCGCTCTGGCTGGCCCCGGAGCAGGTCCGCGTGCTGACCGTGAGCCAGAAATTCGAGGACTATGGCCGGAAGGTGGAAGAGCGGCTCCGGGCGGCCGGGCTCCGGGTCGCCGGCGACTATCGGGCCGAGAAGATCGGGGCCAAAATACGCGACGGCCAGCTCGAACTCGTTCCCTACATGTTTGTGGCCGGCGGCCGGGAAATGGAGACCGACAGCGTCGCGGTTCGCGATCGGCTGGAAGGCGACCTGGGCTCGATGACCGTGGCGGCGGCCACCGAGAAACTCCTGGAGGAAATCGCCAGCCGAAAGGTGCGTAAGAAGGAGAAAAAGTAGCGTCCGTGCCGGTTGTGCCGCGCAGGGTTGTTGACTCTTTCTCCGCTCCAGAAAATACTCTTAAGGACTGCTTCAGAACCGATCGGTGCCTGCGACCCTGCAGCAACGGGGCTGGGTTCTGAAGCGATGCCTTGAGATCCGGGTCAGAGGAAATCGGCCGGTTTCGCCGGGGATATGCCCAAGTGCCGCCCGAATAGACTAGACTTTAGAGGCGGCCCCGCAGCCCCCTGCGGGATATTTACCCGGGCTAGGGGCCCAAACTATCCCAATTAACCCTATTCATTGTCTAAGTGGAGGATGGCGACTATCGACTCGAAGCAGCAGCGCATCAATGAGCAAATCCGCATTACTCCGGTTCGCGTCATTGGTGCAGATGGTCAACAACTCGGCATTCTGCCCGTCGACGAGGCGCTCGCGGCCGCTCGGGCCGCCGGAATGGATTTGGTGGAGGTGGCGCCCGACGCCCGACCACCCGTTTGCCGAATCATGGATTTCGGCAAGTTCAAGTACCAGCAGAAGAAACGACAGCACAAGACCCACGGTCACCAGATCAAGATCAAAGAGATCCGGGTGCGACCGAAAACCGGCCAACATGACATCGATGTCAAAGTGAACCGTGCCCGGGAGTTTCTCGGCGAAAAGGACAAGGTGCTGTTGTCGGTTATGTTCCGCGGTCGGGAGCTAGCCCACGTGGAAGAGGGGCGTCGGGTCATCGACGACATCATCGCCAAGCTTGAAGATGTGGGGAAACTTGAGTCTACCCCACAACAGCAGGGTAAACGAATTACCTGCACATTGGCGCCCAAGTGAGATCACCGGGACGATCGCCCAACGGTGACGATCGTCCTCAGCAGCGGGGTGGTTGCGTCTTCTGGCAGTTGCCCCGCTGAAAGCGACCTTTCTTTGCTACTGCCGCGCTTGCGCGACCGCTCGGGGTGCAGGCCCGCATTTCCGCCACCGCTCCCCTTTGCGAGCCCTGGGGAGAGTTTATAATGGCGGATCTTCCCCTCTTGACTGTGAACCCCGTCATGGACTGCCATGCCTAAGCAGAAGACTCACAAGGCTACCAAAAAGCGCTTCCGGATCACGGCCAACGGGAAGGTTAAGCACCGCAATGCCGGCACCAGCCACCTTGCCACCCGGAAGACCCAGAAGCAGAAGCGGAACCTCCGCGGCACCCGGGTATTGAATGGCGTTGAGGCCAAGCGGGTTCACGCGGCTCTCGGCTCCCACAGCTACTAAGGCGGCGACCGCGGGTGCAAATTGGGCTGGGGCCCGAGTTTACAGAGCCGCGCCCAACAAGGGCCGGCGCGACGCCGGTCGGAATGGGCCGTTCCGGCGTCGCATGACCGCGAGACGGGCAGTACAACGCTCTCCGGCAAACCGGAGAGGGCCTCGATCTCGCCAGCACGAGAGGACCTCCGATGAGGACCACTAAAGGCTCGGCTCGTACGCGGGCCAAGAATCGACTGTTTCGCAAGGTAAAGGGCTTCGTCGGTGCGCGCCGCAAGCTCTTGCGTACCGCCAAGGAAACGCTCGTCCGATCCGGCGTCTACGCCTACGCCCACCGGCGGTTGCGCCGCCGCGAGTTCCGCCGCTTATGGATCACCCGAATCAACGCCGCGGCGCGGATGCGAGGCCTGCGCTACAGCGAGTTCATCTGCGGGCTCGAGGCCGCCAAGATCGCGCTGGACCGCAAAATGCTCGCCGAGATGGCGGTCAACGATCCGGCCGCGTTCGACCAGGTGGTCGAACTGGTCAAGGCGAATCTCCCGGCCAAGGCCTGACGCGGCCGGTCGCCGGACCCGCCTTATCGCGTGAAGCAACGAACCGAAGCGACCCCGCGACCGAGTGACGCGGGGTCGTTCTTTTGCGCTGGCCGGGGCCTCCTGGCGCTCCGGCAACTGCCTGACGAGGTGTGCTCATGGGCGCTGCCGATGAGACGATCCGCGCTGCATTGCGGTCCGCACGCTTTGTGCGTGCGGGTGGGTGGGCGATTCGTTTCCTGGCGTGCCTGGCCGGGGCCGTGAGCGCCTATTTGGCGTGGGTCTCGTGGACGACTGGCGCCGAGGCCCTTGGCTGTGGCGGCTCAAGCGACGGCTGCCAGCACTTGCTGGGAAGCCGTTGGGGCTATTGGCTCGGCCTGCCCGTCGGACTTCCCGCCGCGGCCATCTACGGACTACTCGTGGCGATGACCTTTCCGGCCACCTCCGGCCAGCCGCGCCTGCGGCGACGAGCGGCGCGCCGGCTTGTACTGGCGCTGGCCTTGGCTGCCGGCCTGTCGGCGCTTTGGTTCGTCGTCGTTCTCATCGCACTGGGAAAGTCGTGCCTGTGGTGCCTCGCGGTCCATGCCTGCGGCGTCACGGTGGCCGGATTGGCGCTGGCGATCGTTCCGTTTGATGGCAAGGCCGCAGCCACAAGCGTCGTGCTGTTGGCGGTTCTCATCGCCGGCCAACTGATCTTCTCTCCCGCAGGCTACCGCGTCGAGTCGGTCGCCGCCCCCTTGCCGCCCGGCGAGCCGCCGTCGCCGCCAGAGACAGCGCCCCACCAAGGTCTTTCCCTGCTGGGCGGCAAGTTGACAATCGAGCCCGTCGAACACCCGCTCCTGGGCGCCCCGGACGCCGAGCACTCGATCGTCGAACTCTCCGACTACACGTGCCGCCGCTGCCGCAGCCTGTCGGCCAACCTGGAACTGGCTCGCCGGCGCTACGGCGGCCGTCTGGCCGTGGTCGTATTGCCCGTGCCGATGAACGGTGACTGCAATCCGTTCGTCGAACAGACCTCGATCGAGAATCTCGACGCCTGCCGCTATGCCCTGGCGGCTCTCGCCGTCTGGCGAGCCGATCCGAGCGAGTTTCCCGCCTTTCACCGCTGGCTCATGACGGGCGACGAGCCGCCCCTTATGGAAGAGGTTGAACGCAAAGCGGCTGAGGCGGTGGGAAAGGAACGGTTCCGATCACAGCGTGCCGGCCAGGCCGTTCACGATGAGCTCAAGCTCGCCGCACGCGCCTACGACCTCAGCGGCCGCGGCACGGTGCCCAAGCTCCTCATCGGCAACGACTTCGTCTTCAGCGGCGGCAGCGGGCAGGCCGAGCAACTCTTCCGCGTGCTCGAGCGGCTCACCGGGCTCGAGCCCCAGCCGTGACGATACGAGGTTACCGGGCGGGCTTGTTCTGGCCGTACCACGATCTCAACAGCTTCTCGCGGCCGGTCGGTTCGCTGGCTCGCCGGCGGTCGTTGCGGTCCGACCCGTGCTCGACGCTCCAGCCGTCCCACTCGCGAAACGCATGGTAGGCCCAGTCCCAGCCCTGCTCCTCGAACAATTCGATGCAGTCGCGCAGATAATTCTCGGCGCTCGAACCGGGCGCCCAGCGGATCGCGCTGAACTCGCCGATGTAGATGTGCACGCCGTAATCACGCTGGAAATCGATCACCGGCTCGAGCACTCGTTTCAAAGCCGCGCGGTCGTAATGCCGGCCCTCGATCTCGCCCGGGTAGCTGATCCCCGTCGGCGCCTCGTAGACGCCCTGGTGGGTAAACGCGTGCGGCTGGTACATGTGCACGCTGTAGACCAGTCCCTCGACCGGCAGCGGCTCGAACCATTCCAGCGACTGCGGGCTGCCCCAGGGCGCCGGCTCGATGACGATCGCGTGGTCGGGATCAAGCCGCCGGACCGCTTCGGCCGTGCGGTGCGCGAGCGACCGCCAGTCGAGCAGCCCCGCGGCGACGACTCCTTCGACCGGTTCGTTCACCAGGTCGTAGCCCCATACCGCTTTCTCGCCGCGATAGCGGCGGGCGATCTTGTCCCACACCGCGAGAAAGGCGTCCTGAAACCGCTTCTCGTGGAACATGCGGCACTCATTGGCGTCGTTGCGTCCGCCGGGCGGAGTGTGCAGGTCGATGAGCACCGCAATACCCAACTCCCGGCAGACCGGCAGAAGTTCATCGAGATGTGCAAGCACCGATTCAAGCCAGGCGTCGTACGCCGCCAGGTCGCCCTTGTCGGCCAGGCTGCGGGGAAACCCGCCCCATGTCAACTGGTAACGGATATGGTTGGCCTTCCACTGGCCGCCCAACACCCGGAGGTCGTCGGCGGTGACTCGCGGACTGACCATCGCGCCGCGCAACCGCGGCACCTTGTGCCCTTTGTAGACTTCACCGGTCGGCGCGGTTTCGGGCGTCGATCGCCGCCGGCCGATCACCGTGAGCTTGATGTCGTCGAACCACGCTTTTCCGGTGGTTTGCTCCAGTCCGAGCATCAGCACGGCCTTGGTCGCATCGGGCGGAACTTCGGCGACGAAGCTCACCGGTTTCCAGTCGAACGTTCCGTAGACGCTGTTGCGCTGCTGCCACTGCGAGCCGCCCGGAGCGACGGTGTGCAGCATGCACTTCACACCGTTCCAGGCTTGCGGCGGCTTGGCCACTCCCTCGGCCTTGATCATCGCCTCAACGCGTACCCGGGTGCCGCGCAACTGGTCGAGCGAGAGCGGCGTCTGGACCATCACGCTGCCGCCGGCCTGCGACGACGGCCGTTCGATCGCCAGCGACTGCGAATTCTGCCAGCCCGGCGTGAGACGGGCGCTTGGCTCGGCCAGTCCCTGCCACGGCTCGCCGGCAGCGGGGCCCTCGAAGTTGAAGCCCGCGACCGGCTCACCGCCCGGCGAGGCGGCCCAAACCGCCGTCCCCCACAGCATCAACAGCCCCAGACCATTGCCGACCACCGACCATACGCGCATCATGGCTCTGTCTCCGGATTCTCTCTGCCGATTGCCTCGCAGGCGTTCGTCTCCAGGTTAGAATGCTCGCCGGACTGATGCAACCGCCGATCAGACCGCGACATCCCGAAAGAACTTCGCCTCCATGCCGCCCGTACGCCTCGACTCCAGCCGCGTGAAACCCGCCGCCGCGATGTTGGCCCGGGCTTTCAACGGCGATCCGCTCGTCGGCTATCTCTTGCCCGACGAAGCCTCACGCCCCCGGGCGCTCCAGGGGGGCTGTGCCTGCCTGGTGCGATACGGACTGCTGCGGGGCGAAGTCTATGCCGCTTCTCCGGCCGTCGAAGCGGTGGCGGTGTGGCTGCCGCCGGGGGCCGCCCACGCATCGCTCGCCGACATGGCGCGCGTCGGCATGCCTCTGCTGCCGTTGTCGACCGGCTGCGGTTTTCTGCGACGATTCTGGAATTACTATCGCCACCTCGAGCGCTGCTGGACTCCGCTGGTCCACCAGCCCTTCTGGTATCTCCAGATGCTCGGCGTCGATCCGGCCTGCCAGCGCCAGGGACACGCCCGGCGCCTGCTCGAGCACGTGCTTGACCGTTGCGACCGCCACAGCGTGGCCTGCTGTCTCGACACGGCCCGCGAAGAAAACGTCACGTTGTACGAGCGGTTCGGATTTCGCCTCCTGGAGTGCGCCACGCTTCCCGGCACATCGGTCACGATCTGGCTGATGAGCCGAGCGGCGAGCCGGGAAGATCCCGCTCTTCACGACCTCTCCAAGGGCGAAGGACTATAAGAACCACAATCGACTGATTCACGCTGCGAGCCCGGCACCGCCACGCCTGCTGTGGGATGCGGTCTGTTCCCAACGCTCCCGCCACGCCACCCTGCCGGGGGCGGCACTCGACAGCTCCTCGGGTGGCAAGTAACGTGAGAGCAGTCAAGAGAAGCGGCCCGAAACCGAATAGCACGCAGGCGGAACAGAAACGCAAGGAGAAAGCCATGTCAGACACGGCTGCGGCTCGCGAAACGGAAGCACCGAGAAAACCGCCGGTCCGTCCGAAGACGGCCGAAGTGCCTACGCGGATCTATCTGGTGCCGTATCCCAAGATCGTGTTTCTCTACCCCACGCTCCTCTACTCGCTGGTCGCGGCGATCTACATGAGCCTGGCCAAACCACCGCTGGTGGCCACCGAACCGACGCCCGTGATCCTGGCGGTCATCTTTCTGGCCGTAATTGGCGTGAACCTGGTGATCCTGGCTTTCGACTTTCCGCGAACCACATCGCTGACGCTGTTCTTTGTCTTCGTGGCCGCCGGGCTGGGCGCGGCGCTCGTGTTCGTGTTGAAGCCCGAGTTCCTCCCCTACGTGACCGATACCCTGTACCGGTTCCACCCCCTGGCCAACGCGACGTTCTACTGGGCGTTCGCCGGAATCCTCGGCGTGATCACGCTGATCGGGATCATCCATGCCCAGTTCGACCGCTGGGAAGCGCGGCCCAACGAGCTACTGCACCATCACGGCATCTGGGGCAATCTCGAACGGTTCTCCGCGCCCGGCCTGCGGATCGACAAGGAGATCAACGACGTCTTCGAGTATCTCCTCCTCCGCTCGGGTCGCCTGATCCTGCATCCCAGCAACGAGCGCCGCGCGATCATCCTCGACGGCGTCCCCTTCATCCGCCAGAAGGAAGAGGCCCTTACGCGAATGCTCGGCGCGCTGCAGGTTGAAGTCCGCACCGAAAACGAATCGCACGAGTAACCCGAACAGGGAACGCGGGCTTTCCGGCGCCCCGTCTCGCCCGCGGTTTCCGGAAAGCCGCCGGGGCGGCCTGGCTGCTGAAACCGGAACCGGGAATTGCCGCCCATTCTCGTCAAAACGTCGTGTCCCTGCACTTGCCGCTTGACAAACGGCCTCGCCGACGGTTATTTGAACGTTTTGCGTTGCGGGGCCAATCGGGCGCGTATCGGCGCAGTCTGCCGGCGAGGACCTTTTCATGCAGTTTGACGCAGTCTTCCTTCTCGACGTGATCGTCTTTCTCGCCTTCGTGGTGACGGTCGTCACCGTCGGCATTGTCATGAGCCGCCACGAGGAGGACAGCGAAGGCTACTTCCTTGCCGGGCGCGGCCTCGCCTGGTGGCTGATCGGCTTTTCGCTGATCGCGGCCAATATCTCCACCGAGCAATTCGTGGGCATGTCGGGGCAGGCGGCGAACTACCTCGGCCTGGCCATCGCCAGTTACGAATGGATGGCGGCCATCACGCTGATCGTGGTCGCCTTCTTCTTCCTCCCCAGCTTCCTCCGCGCCGGCATCTACACGATGCCCGAGTTCCTCGAGTACCGCTTCAACCATGCCGCCCGGACGCTGATGTCGATCTTCATGATGATCACCTACGTCTGCGTCACGCTGGCGGCCGTGATCTACTCCGGCGCCAAGACGATCGACGTGCTCACCCAGGGCGAGGTCGATGCCCCCGCCGTCGCGGCCGATTCCGGTGAAGGGGACGGTGCCGCGCCGGTGGTGGAAGATTACAACGTGCTTGGCGTCCCCATCAACGTCACCACCGCCTCGTGGGTGATCGGCATCCTCGCCGCGGCCTACGTCGTGGCGGGCGGCCTCAAGGCCTGCGCGTGGGCCGACCTGCTGCAAGGCTCCGCGCTGATCGTCGGCGGCTCGATCATCCTCATCCTGGCAATGAACGCCCTCGGGGCTGCCCCGCCGGCGGAGCTTGGGCTGGCGGCCGACATGGCCGACGCCGGCCCGATCGAGAAATTCAACGCGCTCAATCATGACAAGCTTCACATGGTCCTGCCGGCGGCCGACAAGTTTGTCCCCTGGACGGCGCTGGTGCTGGGCTTGTGGATTCCGAACTTCTACTACTGGGGCCTGAACCAGTACATCACCCAGCGGACGCTCGGATCGCGCTCGCTCGCTGAAGGGCAGAAAGGCGTGGTCTTCGCCGCGGCGCTGAAGCTGCTCATCCCGTTCATCATCGTGTTTCCCGGCATCATCGCTTTCAATCTCTACCGCGGCGATATGCAGGCCGATGCGGCGTCGGGTGTGAACCGCGCGACGCTCAGCAAGTTTGAAGCCCAGAAGGGCGGAGCCGGGCAGGCGAAAGTCGCGTTCACCTTCAACTCCGATTTCGCCCAGATCTACCCGCAGATCGCCGAACAGATCGTCGCCTACAATGCCCGCGTCGCCGGCACCGGCGCGGTTGATGCCGGCTCGCCGTTCGAAACCAACCGAACGCTGCTCGATAGCATTGCCGAGAAGAACAAGGGCCTGCCGGCGGCGGATCGCGTCATCGTCGAGAAGGAGTTGATCGGATACGAGTACGACTCGGCGTTCGGCTTGTTGATCAAGCGGCTCGTTCCGGCCGGGCTGCGCGGGTTCATTCTGGCCGCCATCCTCGGGGCGGTGGTCAGCTCGCTGGCCGCCATGCTCAACGCCGCCTCGACGATCTTCACCATGGACCTCTACAAGCAGTACCTCAACAAGGGCGCGACGCAGCGCAATCTCGTCCTCGTGGGCCGCATCTGCGTATTGCTGTTCGCCGCTATCGGCTGCTTCATCTCCCCCTTCCTGGGCGACCCGCGATTCGGCGGCATATTCACCTACATCCAGGAATTCCAGGGCTTCATCTCTCCGGGCATCCTGGCCGTGTTCCTCTACGGACTGTTCGTCAAGCGCGCGCCCCGAGCTTGCGGACTCGTGGGGTTGCTCCTGAGCCCGGCCCTCTACGGTCTGCTCAAGTGGATCCTGCCCGAGATGGCGTTCCTCGATCGAATGGCGATCACGTTTTTCTCGATCATCGTGGTGCTGGGCGTGATGAGCGTCGCCGCTCCGCTCCGCGAACCGGTTCGCATGCCCGAGCAGACCAAGATCGAGCTGAAGTCGTCGAAGCCCGCCATGGCGTTCGGCGTTGCCGTCGTGCTGGTAACGCTCGTCCTCTACGGCGTCTTCTTCTGATCGACTACTCCTCGCAGCTCCACGCATCGGGTGCGGCCTCGGCCTCTTCGCCGTAGACGCTCGAGGTCTGCAGGCCGCTGGCCTGCGAGGTGTAGAATAGCCGGCCGTTGGAAACCACCGACCCGACGCACTCGCGGCTGTCGATCGCCGGGCCGGAGGTCACCAGCCGATTGCCCGCCGCCAGATCGATCAGATCCATGTTCGCGCCGAGCAGGTAGGGCTCCGAGAGCGTGAATCGCGTGCACGCATAGCCGAAATTGAACCGCGCCAAAATCTTGCCGGTTTCCCGATCGAAAACATGGCCGTCTTTGCCCGACGCATTGGAGAACACGAACCGGTCGCCCACCGTGATGACATTCACCGCCGACGCCACCGGTTCCGACTGCCAGACGAGCGAGCCGTCGCGGGCGTCGAGACACCAGACGTGGCGGTTCTTCGTCCCCTCGTGCGGCTGGTTGTAGCCGCCCAGGTACAGGCGGCCATCCTTCGCCGAGATCGTGCAACCGGCCGTCACGTGATAGTCGGTCGTCAGCCACCGCACCTCGCCCGTCGCCGGATCGAGCGCCGCGGTCAACCCGTGCGGCCCTTCCTTGCCGCGTCGCGCGGGCGCATAGCCGAAAAACGTCGAGTAGTAGAGCACGCCGTCCATCAGGCAGAGCCCCGCGTCGTTGCCGCCGCTGCCGTACTCCGAGAAATCCTTCCGCCACACTTCCTTCCCCGTATCGAGATCCCAGGCCGCGATCAGGGGCCGATTGTCCCTGGGGTAGAACGGGTTGTCGTGCGTGTAGATGAAGCTCATTACCTCGGTTCCGTCGGGCGCAGGCTGCGGATCGCCCTTGAATGTGAACTCCTTCTGCGAACCCTGCGCGGCGTACTTCCCCGAGCCGAACATGTAGATCGCCAGGTTCTCGTGCACCACGGGTGGCATCTGCCGGCTCCAGCTTGGTGAACCGCTAAACGGAGCCTCCCAAATCAGGTCCCCCGTGGCCGCATCGAAACACCGCAGCGCCGATCGCTCGATCCCCGCCTGCGGCAACAGCAGTTTCTCGCGGTAGTAGAGCGGCGAAGTGAACGAAAGGTGGACGCCCGGGTAGTAGCGCCGCCACAACTGCCGCCCCGTCTCCTGCTCGACCGCGATGACCTGCCCTTCGGACGTATGCGTGTATAGCCGGCCGCCGCCGCACACCGGCAGGTGCTTGAATGTCCCCTCATAGCGCCGCACCCACTTGATCTTCACCGGCGGCTTCACCTCCTGATCGTTGGCATTCGTGCTCCCCAGGTCGCCGTAATTGGTGAACCAGTCGAATTTCGCGGCGGCTCGCTTGCTGGAAAGCGGGTGGCGAACCCTCCACACCTCGAGATCCCGACTGGGTTTCGCCGCCGTTCCGCCGGATCCAAGCACGTACAGGTACCCATCTTCGCCGCCGAAGTAGATTCGTCCGTCCGCGACGCAGGCCGGCGCCGAAATCGGCGCATCAAACGGCGTGCGGAACGACCATGCCTCACCCGCGCCGGAGAGCGGCACTACGTAAAGCGCCCCATCCAGGCCGCCGAACACACCATGATCCTTGGTCAGAATCGGTGCGGCGATCGACGGGTAGCCGCCAAGCGATTCCGGCTGCTCCTTGCCGGGCGAGTGGCGGCAGAACCCCAGTCCAGCCTCCGGGCGGCAGCGGTAGACGTCGCCGCCGCGCAGGCTCACCGAGCAGAAGCTCAACAGGCCCGGCAGATGGATCGCCGTCTCGGTGCCGCGCACATAGTCGGTCTGCACCTCGTCGTTCGCTGCAAGCCGCATGATCTCCACCCGGCCGGCATTGTCGCGGCGATGCCACTGCCGATAGACTGCGCCGTCTTCACCGATGCTCTGGCCAAACGTTGCCGGGTATTCCTTACCCGCGTACTCGGGCACCAGGCCGATCGCACGGACCCGTGGCTGACTTCCTTCGTCGGCCAGCCACACGGTCCGCCCGCCGGCCGGCAGCACAACCGTGTTGCCGTCGGCCGCCAGGTCCATCGACGAGCAGAACGAGTGCTGCCAGTTAACCCGCTTGCCAAGATGGGCGAGCCACGCCGTGCCGCTCCACCGATCGCCGTCAAAGCCGATCACCTCCTTGACGAAGTCCCACTGCCACGCCGGAGTGCCGTCGAACTCCAGTGCGTTGACCCGCGCGCCCAGCGTGGCGAAGTACACTCGCTTGCCCGCGACCACCGGCGCGCTGAGGATCGGCTCGCCGCAACAGATCTCGCGAACAATCTTGCCGCTGTTTCGGTCGAGCACATAGTACCACCCCGCCGTCGTGCCGAAGTGCAGGTACGGCCCGGCCACCGCCGGAGACGAGACGTTGTTGACGTTGGCTTGCCCGCCCCGCGTAGGCGTCTTCCAGACGACCGTGAGGCTCTCGACATCGATGGCAAACGCCACGCCGGAACCGTCAACCACATACACCCGACCGTCGGCCACCACGGGCGATGTATAGATGCCGTCGGTCAGCGGCACTGCCCCCACCAGGCCCAGCGGCAGCGAGATCTGCCGATCGGGCACGTTGCCCGACCGCCGCGCGTCGTACTTCACCTGCGGCCAGTCTTCGGCCGCGGCGAGCGAGACCCCTACAAGTCCGCCGACAACAACAAGAGTTCGCAGGACGGTGGCCATCGCTCCTCCTCGTGCGGTATATGGCGATTCTCAAGGCCGATGCATCGCACCAGGATCACCATACCCGGCGACGCCGGACGCCGCAACATTCTCAGCCTGCCGGCTTGAAAAGCCCGCTCGCACACGCCAAATTGGAGGGTCCAGCGAGCGCTTCATGCCTGGCGAGTGCCCGGCGGCCAAGGATGCTGGTAACCGGCAAGTCGTGATCCGCGGAATTCCCCATGGCGATTGAATACGTTCTCGATCTCCGCTGTCCGGTGAAGGAGGCCGTTCCCACGGTGGATCTCATGGGTCTGGTCCGCTCCCAGCGGCAGGGTGAGTTGCTGCTGGAAATGAGTCGTCGCGAGGGCGACCAGCGGCCCGCCGGCGAGATCACCATCACGCGCCGCGTGCAAACGCCCGAGGGTGTCCAGGAGAAAAGCGTGAGCATCCAGCAGATGCTCGACGAAGCCGCACCGCTCGAACCTCTCGCTCACCACTGCGCGGGCTGCCGGGCCAACATGCTCGAGCAGCCTTTCGGATGCTATGCCTCAATCTCTTACCCGATCCGCGCGGCGGCCGAGCAGTGGGTGATGTCGCGATTGCCTGAGACTCTGGCCTCGACCGCGGGGCATTTCCTCGTGGCGGCGATACGCGACTTCCAGTACAGCGGCGAGCCCATCGCGCGGCTACGCAGCAAAGGAGCCTTCTTCGAGAGCCGCAAGCCGGCCCGGCGGCAGTGGGGACCTTGGCTCAACAAGCGGACGATCACGTCGGATCAGATGCTGCAGATGATGTTCGGCCTGGGCAACCTCGGCCCTTCGCACTGCGTGATGCTGGCCCTGTTCCTCGGCATCCTGCCGCACGACTTCGATCCCCATTCCCTCTCCGATACCGCCGAGCGGAATCAGCAACTCGCCTCGGCCCGCATCGAGCCCCCACGCAACGATCCCGCCCTGGCCGAGATGGCCGCGTTTCTCCGCACCGTCGCCATGTCCCCCGTCCTCGACGTCCCCGTGCTCGTCGACGCGTAACCCACTGTGGCATGACGCTCCGCCGAAAGTAGGCCCGCAGTCCCCTGCGGGCTTTCCCCGCCCGCTCTCGCGCTCACGCGCCGCGCATATCCTCGCGCACCGGGTAGAAGACGTCCACCGCCGTGAGACCCTCGCTCCCCGCAATCACCTTGTGCCGCACGCCCCCCGGCAATCGCCACATCTGGCCTCGGCCGACCTGATATGACTGACCGTCGATGATGAACTCGCCGCCGCCGGCCACCATATAGCCGATCTGCTCGTGGGGATGCTCGTGCTCGGCAATCACCGCTCCCGGCGCCATCTCCACCAGCGAAAGCGTCATCTGCCGCGCCTCCATCGCATGCATCTCAACCCCCGGAAAAGGGTTCATCGCCACGCAATCCGATCGCTTCACGATGTACTCAGACATTCCGGACCTCTCCATCTCCAGCGCATGGGTTACTCGAGCCGCACACCCGTGAGCCTATCGTAACGAGAAGTGTAAGCGAGGGCGAGCGCAAGCGTTTCGCAGCGCAGACCGAAACCAGTTCGTCTCGGCGTGTTCGCCCCGTCTTGCGGGCAAAGCATCAGCCCCCCGCAGCCAAAAAACCTCCCGCCCGGCGCAAGATTGGCTCTTGACAAGAATACATATACATATGTATAATATACCGACAACGCCGCTACGCGCCCTGGAGCGGTTGTCCGCCCATGGTGCGCGGCACGATTCACTGACAATTCGACTCGCTCACCCGAGGTTCGCGCTCGTGCCGCGCGCTCGGACTTTCGATCCGCAACCCTGCACCCCCAACCCCCGCTACGAACTTCAACACGGCAGCCAAAGGAGTGGGAAAACTTGCGTCCGATCGCCTCACTCGAAAGCCAACTCCGCCTTCGACTTACCGCCGCGCGTCGCGGCGCAACGAAAGTCAACACTCGCAAGGGCGTTTCGGTTCGCGCCGGTTTGAAGCCCACATTGGGCCCCAGAGCCGCCAGGAACGGCTCCGGGCGATTGACCACCAGGCCCGCGGTTACAAACCGGTTACACCCCACTTCGGCGAATCGGGATAGACTCCAGGCAGTTGGATTCGCGATTCACCGGGAGTAAGGAAGACAGCCATGTTGCCTGCAAATCGCCCTTCACTGTGCCTGAAATCTGCACCGCTCGTATTGTTGCTTGCCGCCCTGTCGTGGCCGGGCATCTGCCCGGCGGCCGAGACCGAGGAAAATCCACACGTCTGGAAGCCGCAGATCAACTCGGTGGCCGTCTTCAAAAACGGCCTCGGGTTCTTCGTCCGCCAGGGCGATGTCGCCCTCCGCGATGGGTGGTGCCACAGCGAGCACGTCCCTCCCGCCGCATTCGGCACGCTGGCCATCTACGCGATCGACGAAGGGCGACTGGTCGACCTCGTCGGCTCCGGTCCCGGTGAGACAATCGACTTCGACGGCCGCGATGCCCCCGACGACCAGGCTGCGCGGCGGGCGCGACTTGAGGCCGCCCGCGGATTGAAACTGCAGCTCCAATACCGGCACAAGGGCCAGTCCCGTTCCGCCGCTGGAACGCTCGTTTCGGTCGGTCCTGACTTTGCCGTGCTCGAAGAAGCCGATCAGAGCTTCGCCGTACCCGTCGACGGGATCACGCGGATGCAGATCCTCGATCTGCCGCTGCGGATCCACGTCGCCCAGGGCGCTACGGGCGAGGAGGGTGAGAAGCCGAAACCCCAGAAGGATGATGGAAAGTCCGACCGCACGACGCTCGGCATGGCCTACCTTCGCCAGGGCATCACCTGGATACCCGACTACACCCTCAAGATCCTTGACGCCGAAACGGCCGAACTGACGCTCCGCGGCACGCTGGTCAACGAGGCCGAGGACCTGATCCACACCGACGTTCACCTCGTCGTCGGCGTGCCCCATTTCGTCCATACCGAGCATCTTGCCCCGATTGCCGTCGGCCAGGTGATCCGCACGATCGGCGCCGGCCTTGCCCAGAACGTTCCGCAGCAGGTCATGTCGCAGCTTGCCAACAACGCCGCCATCGTCGCCAACTTCAAAGCAGTCGGAGAAGCCGACGTGATCGATCGCCCCGTGGACGACGCCCGCGGCAATCTGCAGGCCGCCTTGGGCAACCTGCCGCAACTCGAAGGGGCGGCCGCCACCGACTACACGGTCTACACAAAGCGCGACCTGACGCTCCACCGCGGCGAGAAAGCGATCCTCACGCTGCTGACGCGAAAGATCCGTTACACGCACGCCTATCGCTGGTCACCCCCCGAGCCGATGAAGCACTACCTCGTACTCGAGAACGACACCGGCAGCGCCTGGACGACCGGCCCTTGCCTGGCGGTTGATGGCCAGCGGCCGCTCTCCGAGGACCTGATCCGCTACACCCCGCAGGGCGACCGCTTCGAACTGCCGGTTACCACCGCCATCAACCTGGCCCACGAGAAGACCGAACGCGAGATCGACCGCCAGCTCAAGGCCCACTCGCCCAACGACCATGTGTACTTCGATCTTGTGACGATCGAAGGCGAGATCAAGCTCCGCAACTTCGACGCCAAGGCGATTGATCTGGCGATCACTAACCCTGTTCCCGGCAAGCCGACGGTCGCCGAGGGGGGCACGATCTCGCTCGATCCCGATCGGCTCAAACTGCTCGAGCGCCAAGGAACGATCCGCTGGCAGCTTCAGCTCGCCCCCGGCGAACAGAAGACCCTTCGCTACAAATACGAACGCTACGTCCCCTCAAACTGACTCGGAAACCTGCAACGCTCCAAGCTGTGTAATGCCCTCCGTCTACCACTGCGGAGCCGTTTGAGCTACGCTGGATGAATCGGGAACGCTTGCCATGTCGCGGCAAATCCTCACCATCGAAGACGACCCGGCCATCCGCCGCGGGATTGTCGACGCCTTGCGCTACGCCGGCTATGCGACGATCGAAGCCGCCGATGGCCTGCGCGGCATGGAGGAGGCGACCGGGCGGCAGTACGACCTATTGCTCCTGGATCTCGTCCTCCCTGGCCGCGACGGACTGGAGATCCTCCGCGAGGTCCGCCGCCTGCGGCCCACGATGCCCGTGATCATCCTCACCGCGAGGGGCGAGGAAGCCGATCGCGTCCGCGGGCTCCACGACGGCGCCGACGACTACATCGTCAAGCCGTTCAGCGTCAAAGAACTGCTGGCTCGCGTGGAGGCCGTCCTCCGCCGGTCGCCCGAACGTCCGCTCGACGTCGACGAGATTCCCCTGCCCGGCGGCTTGATCGATCTCGCCCGCCGCGAAGTGCGTTTCGACGACGGCCGTCGTGCCGAACTCTCGGAGCGCGAAGTCGAACTGCTCCGTTACCTGGCCGGCAACTCCGGCCGTGCGGTCAGCCGCGAGGAGATCCTGGCCAACGTGTGGAGGATTGCTCCCGAAGGGGTGACGACGCGGACGATCGATATGCATGTGGCGCGGCTTCGCGAGAAGCTCGCCGACAATCCGGATTGTCCCAGCGTGTTGTTGACGGTCCGCGGCAAGGGGTACAAGTTTGGCAAGTAGCGCGCAGCGTTTGCGGTTTCCATGAGACGGTTCTGGTTCGTCTGGCTGTTGTTCGCCGCGTGCCTGGCGGTCGTGCTTTCGGGCATGGCCTGGGTCAGCGCTGCCGCTCTGCGCCTTGACCGCGCCGAGGCCGAGGCCCGGCGGCAGGCGGTTCTCGAAGAGAACGGCCGGTTGGCGCTGTGGCGAATGGACTCGGCCCTGGCGCCGTTATTGGCTCAGGAGAGTGCCCGGCCCTATTTCGCCTTTCGCACGTTCCTGCCGCTCGACCGGGCTTACGTGCAGATGTTCAATCGCCTGAACAACCCGGCCGGCCCCCAGGAGACGATGGCGGCGTCGCCGCTTTTGGACCAGGTTTCGCCCTATATCCTCGTCCACTTCCAGTTCCTGCCCGACGGTCGACTGGTCTCTCCCCAGGTCCCGGAAGGCGGCGAATACTCCATGGCCGTGCCCAAGCACCTGAGTGCCGAACAATTCACCCACGCGCAGGCACAACTGAACCGCGTCGGCAAGCTCGTCGATCGCCGCCAACTGCTCGCCCGATTGCCCGCCGCCGACCAGTCGCCCCTGGAACTGATTGCACCCCTGCCCGAGACGGTCCCGCTCGAGCAACAGCAGCAGTTTCGCCAGCAGGCAGAGGTTGCGCCACAAGGGGTGAAGGGAGCCAACGAGTACCTCCGCCGCGACCAGGCCGTGCAACTGAACACCAAGATCCTCGTCCAGTCGCAAGTGGCCAACACAGCGAATTTTCCCATCGCGCCGAGCATCGAACCCACCGACCTCGGCGGGGTGCTCATGACGCCTCTTTGGATCGACGGCGAGTTGATCCTGGCCCGCCGCGTCCGCGCCGGCGGCGAGGAATACGTTCAAGGCTGCCTGCTCGACTGGCCGGCGATCCGCACTTGGCTGCTTCAGATCGTGGTGGATCTTTTGCCCGAGGCCGATCTCGAACCGCTCCGCGCGTCGGCCGACGCCGCCGATGCCCGCCGCCTGGCGGCCCTGCCAGTGCGACTGGTGCCCGGTTCGCTGCCGTCCGACGGCAACGGCCGCGTTTCCGCCATCGAGATATCGGTAGCCATGACCTGGATCTGCGTGCTCATTGCCGCGGCCGCGGTGGCGGCGCTGCTCTGGGGCGTGATCCGGCTCAGCGAGCGACGAGCGACGTTTGTCTCGGCGGTCACGCATGAACTGCGAACCCCGCTGACCACGTTCCACATGTATACCGAGATGCTCGCCGAAGGGATGGTCTCCGAACCCGAGCGGCGGCAGGAATACCTCGACACGCTGCGCCGCGAGGCAACGCGGTTGACCCACCTCGTGGAAAACGTGCTCGCCTACGCCCGGCTCGAACGCGGCCGCGCCAACGGGCGCGTCGAACGGTTCACCCTCGGTTCGCTCCTCGACCAGATCGTCCCCCGGCTGACCGAACACGCCCGGCATTCCGGCATGGAGGTCACCAGCGAACTCGACGCCGCGGCCCGCGGGGCGACCGTCCGGGCAAACGCTTCGGCCGTCGAGCAGATCGTGTTCAATCTGGTCGACAACGCCTGCAAGTATGCCGCCTCGGCGGCCGACCGGCGGATCCATCTCGCCGCGCATCGCAACGGCTCGCAGGTCGAACTCCGCATCTCCGACCACGGTCCCGGCATCGCCCCCTCGGCGCTGAAGCGGCTTTTCCGTCCCTTCTCCAAGTCGGCCCGCGAGGCGGCCCACTCCGCCCCCGGCGTCGGCCTCGGTCTGGCACTGAGCCGCCGCCTGGCTCGCGACATGGGCGCCGACCTCGCCCTCGATCGTCGCGCCGAGGGCGCCTCTTTCGTCCTCACGCTGCCCATTTCGTAACCCGAAGCGTTCTCCGCCTGCGTGTTGCACCGGCCCGGCGCGCGGGACTACACTATGCCGCATGAAGACGGCCGGCAGTTCCTTGGTATGCACCACTCGACCAGGAGAGACAGCGATGAAGGCCTCAAAGCTCAACCGGCGGGAAATGATTGCCGCAGGCACCGCGGCCTGGGCCGCCGCGACGATCGTGCCGCGGCACGTGCTCGGCCAAGGCCAGACACCCCCCAGCGAGAAACTCAACGTGGCGGCCGTCGGCGTCGGCGGCATGGGCACGGGTGACATCGCCAACGCGGCCAGCGAAAACGTCATCGCACTCTGCGACGTCGACCAGAATGCCCTCGCCCGAAATGCGCAGCGATTTCCCAGCGCGAAGCTCTATGCCGACTTCCGCAAGTTGCTCGACGAGGAGAAGAGCCTCGACGCGGTCATGTGCGCCACCCCCGACCATCTCCATGCGGTCGTCTCGATTGCCGCGATGAAGGCCGGCAAGCACGTCCACTGCCAGAAGCCGCTCACCCATTCGGTTTACGAAGCCCGCATGATGGGCCAAGTGGCCCGCGAGATGGGCGTGGCCACGCAGATGGGCAACCAGGGGCAGGCGAGCGAGCAAGCCCGGCTGCTCTGCGAAACCATCTGGAGCGGCGCCATCGGCACCGTCCGCGAGGTCCACGCCGGCTCGAACCGCTATCCGCCCATTTCGCCCCGCGGCATCCCTCGCCCCAAAGAAACGCCCCCGGTCCCCGAGTGGCTCAACTGGGATCTGTGGCTCGGCCCGGCGCCGGAGCGGCCGTACCATCCCTGCTATCATCCCTTTGCCTGGCGGGGCTGGTGGGACTTCGGCACTGGCGTGCTGGGCGACATCGGTTGCCACCAGCTTTCGGCCGTGTTCAAAGCGCTCAAGCTGGGTCATCCGCAATGGGTCGAGGCAAGTTCCTCGAACCACCAGTGCCCGCCGGAGATCGCCAACGAAACGGCGCCCCTCTCTTCAATCACCCGCTGGCAATTCCCCGCCGAGGGCGACCGTGCCGCGGTGACCATCACGTGGTGGGATGGCGGCCTCAAGCCGCCCCGTCCGGAAGAACTCGAACCCGACAGGAAGTTCGCCGAGGGCGATTGGCTGTTGATCGTCGGCGACAAGGGGAAGATGTACGGCTCCCGCGTGATACCCGACCAGCGAGCCCAGGAGCTTGGCAAGCCGCCGGAAGTCCTGCCTCGTTCCCCCGGCCACTACATCGAGTGGATCAACGCCTGCAAGGGAGGCGAACCGGCGGGTTCGAACTTCGTCGACCATGCGGCGCATCTCGCCGAAGTGGTGCTGTTGGGCAATATCGCCATCCGCACCGGCGAGAAGCTTCTCTGGGACGGCCCCAACCTCCGCTTCACCAACAGCGAAGCCGCCAATCAGCTCATCAACCCTCCCTACCGCGCCTCGTGGGCTCTGTAGGGCGAGTAATCCCAGCCACACAGTGCATCACCCCGCCTGGCAGGTGCGCCGGCATCTGCCAGCACGGGTGTCACGCCGGCGGTCGTTTCTCCGGCCCGGTGTAGAAACGATTGATGTTGATGCCGCCCCGCAGTTCTTCCTCAAGGAGTTTGATCCGCGTCTCCAGGCGCTCGATGCGGCGCGCCATCTGGTCCAATCGCTGCTCGGGCGCGTCTTCCTTCTTGGGCCGCGGCACGCTCGGATAGTTGAGATGGCGGTTCAAGGCCGAGAAAAGATAGAGCGGATCCTTGCGCCGATTGGCCAGCGCGATCTTTCCTTCGCGTTCGCCAAAAAGGATCGGCTTGCCCGGCGGACCGTTGATCCGGGCGTAGTGCTCGCTGCGGACGTAGATCAGGTCGGCAAAATCGATCAGCCCGATCTGGCGGCGGACAATGTCGATCCACTCGCGCCAAGCCTGGTCATAGATCGGATCGGCGGCCACGGCCACCAATCCCCGGTCATATCCCAGGCGGTTGCGGCACAACGTTTCAAAGTGGTAGAGAAAGATTCCCTGCTGGCTTCCCCCCTTTCCCCGGTACTCGGCCTCGCGTTCGAGGATCTCCAGCGCCACACGAAAGTCGAACCGTCCCTCCTCCTTCTCTGCCTCCTGGATGACGTAGGTCTGGAACGGCGTGAAATAGTGCCCCAGCCGGGCCATCGCCGTGGCAAAGCCGCCGGTGAGCTTCAGTTCTGCCGCCATGAACTCCAGGGCCATCGGCAGCTTGGCCGTCGAAAGCACCTCGTGGCTGATGGCCACCAGCAGTTCCTGGGTCGACATCGCCTGCAGCATCCGCTCGCGGAGCGTGCGGTAGAAATAGGCCTGTTCGACGTATTCTTCGGGTTCCAGGAGCATGGAAAGGGAATGGCCAGGCCGGATCAGGTGCAGCGTCTACTCTGATTCTACCGTCTCCGGCCTCTCCGTGCGCCGGCGCGACCGCCGCATCCGCCACCCGGTGAACACCATGCCCAGCACAAAGCCGATGGCCATCGTGCCCAGCAAGGCTGCTGCCCGCGGCAATTGCGTACTCCAGACGAGGAATGTCATCGTCGTTGGCTCGGTGTTCTGGAAGATCACGATCAGTGCCAGCACCACCAGCACCAGCCCGCCGATAATCCTCAGGTTCCGCATCGTATCCTCCTCGCCGGTTCACGCTTCGAGGCCAGCCAACTCCCCGTCGACACGCGCCTGCGGCCGCCCATACAGCACCAGGCTCGCCAGGAGCACCACCGGGCTGACAATGAGAAATGCCACGCTGGTGCTGAAGCCCGGGTCTTCCCACCCTGCGTAGGCCATCGCGCAGGCCACGCTGTTGTTGGCCATGTGGCAGAACATCGCCGGACGGATGCTCCCCGACCGCTGAGTGATGTGGCCCAGGAATATTCCCAGGACGAAGGCAAATGTCCCCTGCACGAAGTCCAGGTGCATCAGTCCGAACAACGCCGACGCCACAATCACGCCCACCGCTGGTCCCCACCGGCGGCTGAGTCGCGTCTGGATGTAGCCGCGAAACAACAACTCCTCGCCCAGGCCCGGCAGCAGGCCGATCACCAGCACCGCCAGCACGAATCCCGGCAGACTCAGCCCGGCAATGAAATCGCTGAGCAGGTTCAAGGCGGGCGAATCGGGAATCACGCCCAGCCCCGAGAGGCCGTCGAACATGAGCCCGATCGCCAGCGTGCCGGCGAACGCGATCAGGAACTTCGATGGCCCCGCCCCCGACGGCCGGATCGCCAGTCGCTCGTCCATGGGCACCAGCGACAGCGCGGCCGGAACGACTGCCGCCGCGATGAACACCAACTGCGAGGCCACGAGCATCCCCAAGAACCCGGGCGTGCTCGCCATCACCTCTTCGATCGAATTCTCGATCCGCCTCGGATTCAGCCCGTCCGGACCGTGCATGATCATGATCAAGCCGATCTCGACGATGACCACGGCGAAGATGTTGACGATCTCCGCGATCAGAAAGACCGTGAAGACCGTCCATACCCGCGGGCGCGCCGGCAGCGCGGCGGTCGGTTCAGCCGCTGCGGGGGGCGGGCCGAGGATCTCCGGCGCGGCCGGCGACTCGTACGGGTTCTCGCGGTCGAGTGACATCGGCTACAGCTCGAGAGCCTTGGTTAGTTCTGCCCGGTACGCGGCGCGGTCCAAAGGCTGCCATTCGTTGAGTCGCGAGACATCGCTCGACTCGAGCACCTCGAGAAACGGGCCGGCGCGCCGCTGGGCCAGCGGGCCCAGCGCCGCCTTGCTCTCGGGCGTCCGCGCCCGCTCGACGATCGCGTAATCGACGCTCATCCGCGACAACTTCACTCGGTTCAAGAGTGCCGGATCGCTGGCGGCCAACTCCTCCGCCTGCTGCCAGAGGCGGTCGGCCTCGGCGAGCAACTCGTCGGTCAGGTGGGGGTGCGTGGGCGGCACCCAAATGTTCACATGGATGTTCTCCCGCTCCACCCGGTCGTGGAGCAGATCGAGATACTTGCGCACCACGCCGGCCGCCGGACCGTAGTAGCCGGCGAGGAATTCGCTGGTCGCCTGCTCCTCGTCGTAATCGGGATTCCAGAGGAATTTGGCCGTCAGATAGCCGCCCAGAGCCGCCATGTCGCTGTGCGGCGTGTTGTAGGTGTCCTGCTCGAAGATGCCCCGCACGTGGTGTTCGATGAAGAAACGGATGTTGTCGTTGCGGATCCGCTGGTTGGGGAAGGGCAACAGGTAGTGGCGGAAATCGGTGACGTAGTCCCACACCCACAACCGGTCCGAGACCTTCGACCAGCCGCGAATGTCGTCGCAGAACTTGCGGTTGGCCTCGCTGTCGCAGGTGGCCAGCGGATGCGAAAAGCAGCATTCGATCGAGCACAGGCGGATGATCACGTTGGGCCGCGGGCGCATCGTCTTGGGCGGCTTGCGCGTCCACTGGTAGGCGAGCGTTTCCACCGCCTTGTCGGGAAACTGCTTCTCTGCCGCCTCGGCCACCCGGTTCACCAGTTGCAGCACCGGCGCCATCTGCGTTTCCTCGGCCTTGGCCAGCGCCTGGCATTTCTCGCATTCGCAGTAGTTGTACCAGTCGTTCTGTGAAACGGAGAAGACAAACGCGTCGGGCTGGGCCGCCATCGCCCGGAGAATGCCTTCCGTGGCGATCCGCACCACATCCTCGTTGGTGCAGCAGAGTTGGGTGTGGTCCTTGAGCCGCTTGCCCTTCACCAGCGCAAAGTACTCCGGATGCTCGTCAAAGTACTTCTCCGGCGGTACAAGCCCATCGAACGTGTGGCAGAAGAAGCCGCTGCCGAAGCGGATCTTGCCACCGTGCTTCTCCTCCAGCCGGCCGCTCGACGAATTCATCCGATTGCGGGCGCACCAGTCGCCGTCGAAACAGTCGAATGTGAATGGTTCCCGGTATTCGAGCACGGGTATCCGCTGCTCGTCGATCGCTGCCAGCGACAGCCGGTCTCGCTTGGGGATGCGGTTCACGCCGGGGGCAAACCAGCGACAGCCGAGGTGCTCTTCGAGCAACCCGTACACGCCGTACAGAGTCCCCCGCGGCTCGCCGCCGGCGATCACCAGTCGCGGGCCGATCGTGCGGATGACGTAGCCCTCCAGGCCCAACTTGTCGAAGTCGATCGCCGGGTCCAGGCCATCAAGACGGGAGCTTCTGCCGACGAGGATCTCCCGCTCCGCCGCAGGCTCCCGATCAGCGACGATCGGCAATGTGACGCCGGCAATTTCCCGCAGAAACATCTGAAGTTCCTCGGCGGCGTGGCGCGTCGATGCCGAAGCGGCCTCGGCGACGACGATGCGGTAGCCCGACTGCCCGCCCTCGGCCAGGATCATTTCGTCGGCAGGGGAATGGGCCGCCATGATCGCGACGGCGACAATCGCCATGAAGCCTCGCCACATCGGTATGCTCCTCATGCAGACTCATTGGTGCCGTGGATGTCCGTTGCGGCCTTCCATGATACCGGTCCGCATCCGCCGCGACCACCAGCGCGCGCCTGACCGAGCGGTTGGCCCGCGGGGCCGGATCGGGTAAATTCTCATTCTCCGGCCGGAACGACCCAGCAGGGGGTGTCACATCGAACTCACTGCGGTAGCATAGGTTGTCGAAAGTGCCTGACCCGCGAGTGATTGCCTATGGCGTCCGCAAAGAAAGGCCCCATTTACCAGGCTTCCGCCGTGCCCTACCGGATGTGCCGGGGCGAGGTCGAGTTCTGCCTAATCACCTCGCGTAAGGGACGGTGGGGCTTTCCCAAGGGCATTATCGATCCGGGCGAGACTCCGCTTGATACGGCGCTCAAAGAGGCTGAGGAAGAAGCAGGGCTAGAGGGCGAACTCGAAGGCGAACCGCTCGGAACCTACAAGTACCGCAAGTGGGGGCGTCCGCTCATCGTCGCCTGCTACCTGATGAAGGTCACCGAAGCGGCCGACGAGTGGGACGAGGATGATCTTCGCGAACGGGTGTGGGTCCCCGCCGACCAGGCTCGTGCGGTAATCAGCCGCCGGCGGATCCGCAGCCTCGTCGATACTGCTTTGGCGCGGCTCGAGAACGGCCGCGTTCACTCGAACGATTATTGACGAACAGGCAAGGCACCGCGATGCCCTGCCGCTAGCCGACTCCCTTTGAACTGCCCAGCGCCCCCTCCAGCCGGCTACGCAACCTTCGTTTCCGCGGAGTCGACTGCCAACGCGCCCGCCTCGGCCCAGCGCTCGGTGTAGACGCATCCGGCCCATGACAGGCCCACTCCAAAACCGATCACGAGCGATCGCTTGCCGGGCCGCAACCGCTTGTCGGCGCGGAGACTCTTCACGAGGATGGGAATCGTCGAAGAAACGGTGTTGCCGCACTCCTCCAACTCCATGGGCATCAGGTTCTCGCCCACCTCAAGCCGTTCGCGGAGGTGCTCGAGCATGAACTGCGTGGCTTGATGGACGAGGAAGAAATCGATGTCCGTCCGCTTCAAGTCCGCGTCGGCCAGCAACTGATCGACCATCGGCGGGACGACTTCGAGCGTGAACTTCACCAGTTCGGGGCCGTCCATGTAGAGGCTGCTAGGCCAACGTTTCCGCTTACGGGGCTGGATGGCGCTATGCGCAGGACGCGCGCCCCCCTCCGTCACCATCAACGCGTTGCCGCCGCGGCCGTCGGTGCCAAAAACGAACGGGCCCAGCGAGGGTTGATCCGCCGCGTCAATGAGCGTCGCCGCCGCGCCGTCGCCGAAGATCGTTCGCAGCGAGCGATCCGTGGGATCGATGTAGCGGGAATAGGTCTCGGCCGTGATCAGCAGCACCCGGCGGGCCGCCCCAGACCGGATCAGGCCGTCGGCCAGCGAGAGTCCGTAAACGAAGCCCGAGCAGCCGAGATTGAAATCCAGTGCCCCGATCGACGTTCGCAAGCCCAAACGCTCCTGCATCAGGCAGGCCGTCGTGGGCAACGGATAGTCCGGCGTTTGGGTGCAGAACAGAAGAAAGTCGACGGACTGCCGGTCGATCGCGTACTGCTTGAACAACTTCTCCGCCGCTGCAACTCCGAGGTCCGAGGCGCATTCACCAGGTGCGGCGATTCGCCGCGACCTGACACCGGTCTTGCGGTAGATCAGGTCCATGTCCCAGTGCGGAAACTCGGCCGCCAAAAGATCGTTGTCCTCCACCGTCTCCGGCAGATGGACGGCGATCGGGCCGACCGAAGCGAATTTCATCAGCAGGATCCTCTGGGAGAGAAAAGCGGCGGGCGAAAATGCCAGCGGAAAGGGCTGCAAACTACCACAACCCCCCACGCAGGTCAAGCTTGTGTCTCAAGGGGGGTGTCGCGCGCAGGACCATAGCCATCATAACTCAGATAAAGGAGGCAGTCAGGTGACGGCCCGCCTGTATCCAGGCGATTTGGTCAAAGGTATTTTTCGCGCGACCTCGTTTCGGGCGGCATCGCCGGAATTGTCCGGCTCATATGACGCGCGGTTGTTGACATGCCCCCTGAGGCCAACCTCTCCTGCCTCCCCCTTTCCCCCGCCCGCTGGCAGCCGTGCGACAGGCTGACTAAAATCCACGGGTTTCCCCATCCAACTTTCCCGAGGAGCATCCGACATGCGACGTATCCTGCTCACACTGGCCGTGCTCTGTTTAGGCCTTGCTATGACCTTGGAGGCCATAGCCGCCGACAGCGCTCAGCCAAAGAAGATCCAGGCCCTCTTGATTACCGGCGACGACGTCGGTCCTGCCCACGACTGGCGCGAGATCAGCGAGGCTACGCGGAAGGCACTCGTCGATTCGGGCAAGATCGACGTCCGCGTGGCCGAGGATCCGCTGATCCTGGAATCGGAGACGGCCCTGAAGGCCTACGACGTGATCGTGTTCACGATGTTCAACCGCAGCGTGCCGCTGATCACCGGGCAGGCTCAAGAGAATCTCCTGAACTTCGTCAAGTCGGGCAAGGGCTTCTACATCCAGCACCTGGCCAGCGCGTCGTTCAAGGAATGGCCCGAGTTCGGCAAGCTTGCCGGCCGCCACTGGGTGATGGGCAAGTCGGGCCACGGACCACGGTCCGTATTCAAGGCCAACGTGGTCGATCGGGAGCACCCGATCACCAAGGGGCTCGAAGACTTCGAGGTCGATGATGAGCTCTACGCGAAGCTCGAAGGCGATGAACCGATCCACGTACTCGTGACCGCCGACTCCGACTGGAGTAAGAAGACGGAGCCGCTCGTCTTCACCCGTGAGTACGGCCAGGGCCGGGTGGTCCAAAACGCCTTCGGCCACGATGCCAAGGCGATTGAGACCCCGAGCGTGACGAAGCTCATCGTCCGCGGCGTCGAGTGGGCCGCCACGGGAAAAGTGACGGAATAGAAGAATCCGGTCATAGCACGGATTTCTAATCCGCCCCGTCACGTGAGGCGGAGGGAAAATCCGCCCGACAAGAAACGCCGCCGGGGGCCTCGGCCCCCGGTTCTTTTTGCACTCATTGCAGGTTTACTGTTCCTCTTCGAGGATCTCGCGAATCCGCTCTTCGAGCCGGTTCAAGTCCCACTTGCCCTGGTCGCGGATGATCGACCGCAGCAGGGGATTGATCTCGGTGATCGTGTCGAGGATATCGCTGAGCATCTCGTGATACTCACGGGTCTTCGTATACTCCGCGGGCATCTCGACGATGTCGCGAAGGATGGCGCTTTCCGACCGCGAGGCCACCATTGGCTCGCGGGTGCCGTCAATGTAAACTCGGGTCCGCCGGCCGGGGCCGCGACCCTCTTCAATCGGCTCCAGGCCCGTGATGCTGTCCGACCGGAAGTACTTTCCGTAGCCCAGCGGGACCATATTGCCAGTTTCGACTTTCATGAACGTACTCCAAAGCAGGAAAAAAGAGCGGCCGGCGAAGTGGGAGGAAACCGCCGGCCGCTTTCACTCTCGGACCGCATTGGAGGCGGGGGCGGCCCGAGGACTGTTCTCCCGGCAGGTTGGCTGAACCGGAAGGCAACGGCGAAAAGAGGGGCGATGGCGAACGCTTTCGGTCGCCGACAGCCCGTGTTTACTACGCATCTGCACCTGCGGGAGTTCATCTGAACGGCCCTGAAGACGGGTTGTTTCCCATCCAACAATCGGGCTCCGGCGACGAATAGTGATCGGGTATCAGGAACGTCTGGCAAGGCTCCCTATGATGGGGCCGGTCAGCGGCGTTGCCATAGACTCGGTTCTTTGGGGAGACAGACAAATGCATACTTCTTTCAACTGGGCCGCATTGTTGTTTAACCCGGTCTTTCTCGTCTTCCTGATCCCGATCCTGGCGATCCTTGTGGGCGGCATCACGACGATTGTCAAGCAACTCATCAAGCACCGGGAACGAATGGCAATGATCGAGCAGGGGATGAATCCCGACTGGCCGGCACCGAATGACCCCGTCCACCACCAGTCGCAGCGATCGATCTCCTGACGGACTGGTGAGAGTGTTGGGGCCGATGCTCTCGCCGCTTTGGCCCAGCCCGAACCGCCGGCCACCGGCCGATCACGACCCATTCTTTCGGGTGGGCGTGGGGTGATTGACGCTCGGTTCGGCCGCTGTAGAATGTGCAGCGCCACTTCAGCGGGGCGGCTTTAGCCTAGCTTGGGGGCTCGCTAAATCCGCTCTATTCAGCTTCTTCCATTTCAACTTGTCTAGTGAAGGAGGGGGACGATGAGCGGGAGATTGAGCAGGCAACGCATTCTTTGGCGGCAGACGGGCTTCACGCTCGTCGAACTTCTCGTGGTGATCGCCATCATTGGCATCTTGATTGCCTTGCTGCTGCCGGCCGTTCAGGCGGCTCGCGAGGCGGCCCGGCGGACCCAGTGCACCAACCATCTGAAGCAACTGGGACTGGCCCACCACAACTACGTCGATACGAGCAAGAAGCTGGTTGCCAGGAGAGCGGGCACCGACGGACCGGGGGCTCCGGACACCAGCAGCAACCGCGGCAACCTGTGCGGCTTCATCGCTCTGCTCCCCTACATGGAGCAGCAGGCGATGTACGACCGGATCACCGCCGGCGACCCGGCCAACGGGATCAATCCCTGGGGACCGCCGGCCGGAAACAACTGGGCCGTGTGGAACGTGCCGCCATCGGGGCTCCTTTGCCCCTCCGATCCCGGCCAGTACGACGGCACGTCGGGCGCCGGGTTGCAGAAGCACAATTACGCCTTCAGCGTTGGCGACGACACCCACAACATGAATGGCGCCAATCCGAGCAATCTCCGCGGGCTGTTTGGCGAGCGAAGCTGGCTAAGCCTGGCCAGCATCACCGACGGCACCAGCAACACCATCATGATGAGCGAACGGATGCGGTGCGGCAATGCGGCGGGCAGCGGTGACGCATATGCCGTTGGGGATAAGGAGCTGGATCACCGCCAAGGACAGGCGATCCTGCCAGCCACGGATTCGCAACCCAATCTCTGCTACACGCGGACCGACGGCAAGTATTTCACCGCCGGCGACGTGGAACGCCGCTTTGGCGCGCGGTGGACAGCAGGCGGCTTCGAGCGATCCTGCTTCAACACGGTGCTCCCTCCCAACGCTCCCTCCTGCGTCGAAGCCAGCAACGTCGACGATGGCGTGGTGCCTCCTAGCAGCCAGCACCCCGGCGGCGTGAATGCTCTCCTCGCCGACGGGTCGGTTCGCTTCATCAGCGAGACGATCGATACAGGCAATCTGAGCAGGAACCAGGCCAACACCTATACGGGTCCCAGCCGATACGGTGTGTGGGGATCGCTAGGTTCCCGTGCCGGCGGCGAAACGGTTTCGATCGACTGAACCACTCCGGGGAAGCGAGGTGCCTTCATGAACTGCCCGACTCGGGGCCTTGCCCCGGCTGTATCCTTGCTGTGCCTGCTGATCCTGACGCCGGGTTGCGGCGATCAGGCTGTGTCGGATGGGCCTGAGACGTATCCGGTGAGCGGCGTGGTCACGCAGAATGGCACACCCGTGGAAGGGGCCAACGTGGTCTTCGAGCTAGCTGACGGCTCGAAGAGCGCGGTCGGCACGACCGACGCTCAAGGGCAATACACGCTCACTACCTTCGAGGCTGGCGATGGTGCGATCGCCGGTCAGCACAAGGTGACCGTGTCCAAGTACGACCGCCCGGCAACCAGTTCGGCCACCGGCGATGCGGCCGATGCTGCTAACGAAGACGTCGGCGACTACGAGGCTGCCGATTCGGAAGCGGACGCCGATTTGGAGCCGAAAAACCTGCTCCCGGCGCAATACGCCGACCCCGCGACATCCGGTTTCACCGCCGATGTCACTGCCGACGGCGACAACGAGTTCAACTTTGACCTGAAGTAACGGGCCAGGTCGCCACGGCGATCGCACGAAAGCGATGGGCCACCACGCAGCCAGTCTGCATGGTGGCCCTTTGTGTCACCCATCCTGGGCGTCTCAACCTACTTGTTGTCCGCTTTGGGCGGGGAGACCTTGAGCGATTCGACCTGCTCGAGCAACTTGTCCAACTGGCCGCGGAGTTTCTTCACCTCCGCACTCAGTTCGTCGATCTTCTTCTCCGCGTCTGGCCGAATCACCTGGATCACGGGAGCGGTTGGAAGGACAGGCTGCGTGAACTTCAACTGATCCGCCTTCAGTTCGAGGCCGTCGCCGGATTGAACGACCACACGGCCATCGCGGCTGAAGATCCGAAACTGTTCCGGGTGAACCACCGTCATCCGGGCGGCCGGTTCGGGCGCTCCGGCGTGCGAGTCACCCGGTCGCTCGGCGAGCGTCACCTCGACTTCTTTCTCTTCTCCGTCGCGGCGGACGGCAACGCGGAGCTTGTCTCCCGGCCGTTTGTGCGCGATGATCGCCTGCGCCTGGTGAGCTTCGCGGACTTTCTCCCCGTCCATTGCCGTGATCAGATCGCCCGCGTTCAGTTCCGCTTTATTCGCCGGGCTGTTTGGCAGCGACTCGCGGATTTCGATTCCCTCCTCCCCGTTCTGCATGGAGATCCCGAGCCATGCGGGCCGTAGCGTGACGACCTCCTCTCCGGGCGACTGCTTCAGAAGCGCATCGAGATACCGGGCCGGGATAACGTAAGTCACCGCGGGCATCTCCGGAATGCGCGGCGGTGCCAGGAGTGTCGTTCCCGGTACTGGTTCAACATGGAACCGCTGATCGGGCGCCGACTCGCGGTACAGATAGACGATGCCCACGAGTCTGCCCTGGAGATCCACCACCGGCGCGCCGCCGCTGCCGGGTTCTACCCGAAGATCGGTCTGCCAGACGTCGGCCGGCACATAGACCCCTTTGCCGTCGGCGGCGACGATCCCCCGTGCCACTGTGGGCTTGGCGTCGCCGTCGCAGTACACCGTGGCGATCTCCTGCCCCAGCCTGGCAGGCTCATCCGTCGGCGACACGTACGCCAGATCCTCGGCGTCGACCTTGAGCAGGCACAGATTGGACCGGAGGTCCTCGACGACGAGCCGCGCCGGCAAACGCCGTCCGTCCTGAAGCGTGATTTCGTACTTCGCCTTGCGGGCGTCGGGCTGCAAAAGCGTAACAACCAGCCCGTGCGCCGAGACCACGGTGCCGCTAGTCTGACTGATTCGGCTGAAAGCCGGCATCGGCTGCCCGATGAACCCGGGCGGAATCGGGGGCGGCTGGCTTTCACTGGCCGGCCAGGTGGCTTGCACCGACACGGCCGTTGGAAGCAGCTTTTCCACCACCCCGGCCAACCCCGCACCCTCGGCAGCATAAGCGGCGGAACTGGCGGCCAGCCAGGCCACAGCCAGCATGGCGACATAGCCTCTCATCGCAGCACTCCCTTCCTCTTGTCACAACAGGTTTACCGACGCCCCATCTTCGGTCCCAAGCACCCGGCGAACGGCCGCCTGCTCAGCGGGCGAAAGATCGCCGAAACGAACTTCCTCGACACGCTGAGGCAAGTGAATCCCTGCCCCGACGATCCGCTGCTCGCCCCCCTCGTCAATTGTCATAAGAAACAGCCGCGGCAACGACGAATCCGCCGTCAGCGGTGCGTCCCGTACGATCGGCGTTTCCCTCCCGCCGCGCAGCGGCGACTCGCCGGTCCCGTTGTCAGCGAGCGATCCGGCCCGATGTGGGACGACAGGCCGAGAGGAACGCTCGGGCCCACCGCCAAGAAGTCCGTAGCCAGCCAGCACGCCGGCCACAACCGCGCCCATCGCCGCAACCGAAGCCCATCGCCGTTGCCGGAGACGGCGCCGACGAGCGCCCTCCACCCACAGCGCCGGCGGCGGCACATGCCGTCCCTGCTCGCGAAACAACTGCTCTGCTTCATCATGCAGCCGTCGCTCCAGTGCCGACGGCTCGCTTGGCTCGTTCATCGACCTTACCTCTCGCGAAGTGCCGCCACGGGCGAGTGCGATGCGGCCGGCTGTGTGCCGGTCATCGGTTCCCCTAGTTTTCGCTCCAATGCTGCGCGGGCTTGGAAAAGCCGCGAGCGGACCGTCCCCACGGGGCACGACATCACCTCGGCAATTTCCTCGTAGCTCAGTTGTTCCGAGTAGCGCAGCACGATGGCGTGGCGCTGCGGCTCCGGCAGTTCGGCCACCGATGCCCACAGTGTTCCGCCCCATTCCCGGCGGATCGCCGGCATGTCGGCCGGCTCTTCCGCCTGTCGCTCGCGCCGCGCGAACCAGCCGAGCCACCGCCGCCACGACCGCTGCCGACCGCGCAGCCGCCGCCTGTGTTGCGCCAGCAGGATCGCGTAGAGCCACGTTCCGGCCCGGCTCCGGTCGGCCAGCCGCCGCCAGGACCGCATTGCCTCCAAAAACGTCTCCTGGGCCAGATCGTCGGCGTCCCAGCGGTTGCCGCTCATCACGAGCGCAGCTCGATGGATCCTTGGGTAATGTTCCTCAACGAGGTCCTGATACTCGTTCGGCAAGGTTCACCCGATCGGGCCGGTTCGCCGCGGGCCGAAGAGGGCCGCTATTCACCCTATTAGTTCCCGCCCGGCCCAAGAAGTTCAAGCCGCCAGCCGGAATTTCCCCGTGGGGCAGGCTGAAAGCCTGCCCTATTGCCCCCGGCGGAGCGGCGTCCTACTTTGAAGTTCAATATCCTTGGTCCGTCGACGAATAAGACGAAAGACCCGCGCTGCGCGATGGCACGAGCGCCAAGTTTGATCCGCCACGAAAGGGCTACGCGTGGAACCGGCTATCCGTACTCGGAATCTCACCAAGGTTTACGGCAACCGTACGATCGCCGTCAACGACATGAACCTGGAGGTCCCTCGCGGGGCCGTTTTTGGCTTGCTGGGGCCGAACGGCGCCGGCAAGACCACCACGTTGCGACTCCTGCTGGGCTTGCAGCGGCCCACGGCCGGGACCGCACACATTTTCGGCAAGCAGTGCGGCGCCAACGCGGTGGGCGTGCGCCAATTGATCGGCTATCTGCCCACTAACCCCAAGCTGCCGGGTCACTTGCGACCGATTGAGTACCTCGACCTCCTGGGCCAGCTTTGCCGCCTGCCGGCCGGCGTCCGCCGCCCGCGGCTCACCTCGTTGCTGCGTGCGGTGGGGCTTTTGGGAACGACCGGGCAACGGATTCAGACGATGTCGACCGGCGAGACCACCCGGCTGGGAATCGCCGCCTCGCTGGTTGCCGACCCGCCCCTGCTGATCTGGGACGAACCGACTGCCGGACTCGATCCTGCCGCCCGGCGGTTCACGCTCGATCTGATCCGCGAGTTGGGCAAGAACCGCACCATCGTGGTTGCCACGCATATACTGAGCGACATCGACCAGGTGTGCGACTACGTCGGCGTCATGCACGAGGGGCGGATGATTTTCTCGGGCACGATGCAGGACATGAAACGCCGCTTGCGGCACGACGATTTCTCGCTCGAGCTGGAGGGGGACCCGGCTGACATTGGCCGCCTGGCCGAGCGGGCTTCCGAAGTGCCGGGCGTCGCCGCCAAGGCCGCTACGGGACAATCCCTCATCATCCGAGTGGCCGACAGCCGCTGCCGGGCCGATGCACTTGCCGACGTGCTCAAGCTCGTCCACAGTTCACAACTCAACCTGCAGGCGATCCATTCCGGCCTCAACGAAACCGAAAACGCCTACTTGCAGCTCCTCCAAGAGGACGAATCGCATGGATTCCACCGTTTCGACACCGACGCTCGCGCTTCGCATGCTCCCCTCCCTGGCGATTCTCAAGTATGAGGCCCTCACACTCCTGTCGAGTTGGCTGGTGCGGCTGTGGATCAGCGCATCGGCAGTGCTCACATTGCTGTTCATCCTTGCCAACTGGGGCCAGATGCAGTCGCCGGCGCTGGTGGCGGTGATCCTGTTTCCGTACCTCATCTTTCCGTGGTTCCTGGCGGTGATGGTGCTGGGCGTGGAGCCGGTCTCGGGGGCGCGCGTCGACGCCCTGGCCGACGGGATCCTGAGCCGGCCGATCACGCGGCACGAGTACCTGCTCGGCTCTTGGGGAGCCCGCGTGCTGGTCGTGCTCGGGGCTTACCTCGCGGTGGTCGTGCCGGCGGTGCTCCTCATCGGGCTTGCGAAGCGGAACGTCTCCGGCGAAACGATCACTCTATACGGCGCCGTCGCGGCCCTGGCCGTGGTGGCGATCGTGCTCACACTGCAAGTCTCGCTGGCGTTTCTCGCCGGAACGCTGCTCCGGCGACCGCTGCTGGCGATGATGGTGCTGGTGTTCCTCTGGTATCCGGTGAGCACGGTCCTGCACACCTTCTCGCTCGAAGAATTCTCGCCGATCAGCCTGAACCAGGCTCTGCCGACGCTGTTGAGAACGCCCTGGAGCGAGAGCGAGGACTTGCCGCAGTCGGCAAACGCGAGTCTCGATGAGTTGAGCGAAGAGGCGGCCCGGTTCCTCGCGGCATTCGGCGGTCCGGCGCCCGCGCCGAAGAAAGGCGCCTTTTACGAGCAGGGCGATTACGACGACTTTTCGCTGCTGCGCGTAGTACTCGGCTACGGCGTCCCGACCGTGCTGGCCCTCGGGCTGGCCATGGCCATATTCTGCAGCCGCGATCTGTAGGCGCGCGCAAGGGCCCGGCAGAACGAGGCCGGCGTGGATGCCGCCGCCCGGCCGCTCCTCAACGCACGTAACCGGCGATGAAATCGACGGCGTCGCCCACGGTCTTGACCGACAGGGCGGCATCCTCTTCCATATCGATGTCGAACTCGGCCTCAAACGCCGCCACGAGTTCGACCGATTGCGTGCTCTCGGCGCCCAGGTCGAAAACGAAATGGCTGGTCGGTTCGACCATCCCTTCGTCGACTTTGAGCACGTGCGACACGACTTTGACCACGCGCCGCTCGATCTCGTCCCTGTTCATGGCTCACCTCAAACGGATGCGAACGTCGGCCACGCTGCACCCAGCCCCAAAAGGACCGACGATCAACGGGTTGACATCCAATTCGGAAATCCGCTCCAGATCGACGACAAGCTGTGCCACGCGCATCAGCGCATCTTCCACGGCCGGCACATCGGCCACCGGCGCTCCGCGAAACGCTTCAAGCATCCGATAGGCCTTCACACGTTGGATCATCCGCGCCGCGGCGGCCCGGCCAAGCGGCGCCAGACCGAAGGTCACATCGCCCAGCAGTTCGACCATCACGCCACCGATGCCGAACATCACCAGCGGCCCGAAGCTGGGGTCGCGCCTTGCGCCGAGAATCACCTCGCGACCGGCGGGGATCATCGGCCGCACCAGCACTCCGCGGACGCCATCGCCGGGCAGGACCGTGGCCAGATGCTCCATCATCCGCTCGTAGGCCGCGCGGACTTCGTCGGCACAGCGAAGGTCCAACGCCACCGCGCCCAGTTCCGTCTTGTGCACGATATGTGGCCCAGTCGCGCGGAGCACCGCCGGATAGCCCACCTCGCCGGCCGCCAGCACCGCCTCCTTGGCCGAACGGCACATTTGATACTCGGGCACCGGCAACCCGTACGCCGCCAGCACGGCCAGCGAGTGCTCCTCATCGAGGTATCCGGGCGGCGCGTCGCGGACGATCGCTTCGGCGGCCGCGCGATCGACGGCCATCGGCTCGGGCTTGTCGGGCGGCTGCGCTCGCCAGTGGCGGATCCGCTGCACGTCGGCCATCGCGCGGCATGCCCATTCGGGAAGAATGTAGTGCGGAATATGCGCTTCCTGGAGGAGGTGAACCCCGGTTGCCACGTCGGTGGCCCCCATGAACGAGCAGGCAAGCGGTTTCGTGGCCCGCTCCTCAATGCGGCAGATGCCCTGCGCGATCGCCTCGATGTTGGTCATCGACTGCGGCGTCAGGATCACCAGGGCCTGGTCGACTTCCGCATCGTCAAGAACCGTTTCCAGGGCCGCCATGTACCGTTCCGCCCGCGCGTCGCCGATCACATCGACCGGGTTCTTGACATTGGCCGTCGCGGGCAGCACCGCTCGCAATTTGGCCATCGTCGAATCCGAAAGGCGCGGCACCGCCAGCCCCACATCGATCGCCGCGTCGGTGGCCATCACCCCCGGACCGCCCGCGTTGGTCACGATCGCCAGGCGGTTGCCGGCGGGCATCGGCTGGTAGACATACATCGTCGCCGAGTTGAACAGCTCTTCCACGCTGCGGACGCGGAGAATGCCCGAGTCGAGAAAGACCCCCTCGCACACGGCGTCCTCGGCAGCCAGCGATCCGGTGTGGCTCGCCGCCGCGTCGGCCCCCTGCGGCGTGCGGCCCGCCTTGATCGCCAGGATCGGCTTGGCCCCCGGGCCCCGGGTGATCCGCTGGGCTACCTCCATCAACCGCCGGCCGTCGCGAAGCTCCTCGAGGTAGAGCAGAATCACGTCGGTCTGCTTGTCCTCGTGCAAGTACTCAAGCAGATCGATCTCGGTAATCCCGGCCTTGTTGCCGAAACTGATGAATTTCGAGAACCCGATCCCTTTCTCGCGGGCGTAATCGAGCACCGCCGTGCACAACGCCCCCGACTGGCTCAAGAACCCGATCCGGCCGACATGCGGCATCTTGCGGGCAAATGAGGCGTTAAGTTGCACCTCGGGGTCGGTATTGATGCCTCCCAGGCAATTCGGACCGACCATCGCGATGCCGTACTCGGCGGCAATCGCTTTGAGCCGCTCCTCGCGGCGGGCGCCTTCCGGCCCCACCTCGCGAAAACCGGCCGAAATCACAATGGCCGCCTTGATCCCCTTCTTGCCGCACTGCTCCAGCGCCCGATCGACCACCTCGGCCGGAAACACGATCACCGCCAGATCGACCGGCTCTTCGATGTCGACCACATAGCGATAGGCGGGCACCTCGCAGATGCTCCGCTTGCCGGGGGCGACGGGAAAGACTCTGCCTTTGAAGCCCCCGACGACGATATTCTGGAAAATATCGAAAGGAACGGTGCCCGGCGTGGCGGTGACTCCCACCACGGCGACACTGCGGGGACTGAAAACCGCATCCAGCGAATGAGCTGATGACGCCGATGGCGCGTGCTTTTCGATCACTCGCGACCCGAAGTCGTCGCGTATCATACGCACCTCCTTGGCATGTCGATGGGCACGCCGTACTGCCCGAGAGAGGCGGGTGAGGCACGATCTGCGGTGGAACCATCCACCGCTGTGCACCAATATCGCGCCAGCACGAACATCTGTCAACCTTCGCTCGACTGCCGACTGCTGGACGGGCACCACTCGCTAGCTTAAATTGGCTTGCGCTCCACCCGTCCCTCCAGGAGACCTGCCATGGCTCGCTGCGGGCTGCCGTGCGTCGCAGTCATTCTCTTCGCCGGATCGGCGGCCTGCTTGGCTGCGGCGACGAGCCTCTCCGGACCCGACGGCTGGTCGGCCAACTCGCCCCGGCCGGAAATCGCCCCCGAATTCTTGGTCGAACCGGACCGGGGCCGCGACGGCCCCGCCCTGGTCGTCGCCTGCGATGATCGCGAAGGCCTCCACGGCGTGTGGAGCAAGACCTGGCCCGTCACCGGCGGCATGCACTACCGCTTCAGCGCCTGGCGGAAGGCCGACGGAATCGACTCCCCCAGGCGCTGCGTCCTGGCGACGATCGACTGGCAGAATGCCCAGGGCCGCCGGGTGACCCGGGATGCGCCGACACGGATGCGCTACATGCCCGGCACGCTCCCCACCGCCGAACCGGAACTACCCTCCGACGGCCAGACCGACGCGGCCGGCTGGACCGAACTGGGCGGCGTTTATCGCGCCCCCACCAACGCGACCCAGGCGGTCGTCTCACTGCACGTTCGCTGGGCGTCGAACAGCCGCGTGCGGTGGAGCGACGTGACACTGGAAGAGACTTCACCACCGCCCGCCCGAAAAGCTCGCTTGGCCACCGTCCACTTCCGGCCCGAAGGGGGCGCTACCGCGGCCGACAACTGCCGGATGTACGAGCCTTTCATCGCCGAAGCAGCCCAGCAGCGTGCCGACCTGGTGGTCCTTGGAGAAGCGATAACGCTGGTCGGCCGGCGGCCTGCCGCCGACGCGGCCGATGCGGCGGAACCCATCCCCGGTCCGTCGACCGAGTACTTCGGCGGCTTGGCGAAGAAGCACAACCTTTACATTGTCGCCGGCCTTTATGAGCGGAGCGGACCGCTCGTCTACAACGTCGCCGTGTTGCTGGGCCCTGACGGCAACCTCGTCGGCACGTACCGAAAGGTAGCCCTGCCGCGGGGCGAATGGGAGGCAGTGGCGCCCGGCAGCGAGTATCCGGTATTCGACACCCGGTTCGGCCGCTTGGGAATGATGGTCTGCTACGACGGATTCTTTCCCGAGGTTGCCCGCGAACTGGCCGCTCGCGGCGCCGAAGTGATTGCCTTCCCGGTCTGGGGCTGCGATCCGGCCCTGGCCGCGGCGCGGGCGATCGAGAATCAGGTGTTCGTCGTCAGCAGCACCTATACCGGCACTCAGGCCAATTGGATGATCAGCGCCATCTACGACCAGGCGGGTCACGTACTCGCCCAGGCCAAGGATTGGGGAACCGTGGCCGTGGCCGAGGTAGACCTGAACGAGCCAGCCCACTGGCCCAGCCTGGGCGACTTCAAAGCGGAAGTGAACCGGCACCGGCCGGAGTGAACCAGAACGTAGCGGGGCACCAATTCAAGTCGGAGAACCAACCATGGCTCGCCAACAGCACTCTATAGGCCAGGCATCCTGCCCGGCTTCCAACGGGCAAGACACCCGCCCCGCAAAGCAATGCGACTCGCCTCGCAGGACGGATTCTCAATCCGTCTCGAAGCCGCGACGCCGCTTCCTGCAGCAGATTTCAGCCCTGGCCGCGGCGCCGGGCCTTCTTGCCGGACTGGAATCCAGAGCAGCCCAGACGCAGGCGGCGGCCAAACCGCTCCCCACCGTCCAACTCGGACCGCACGAGATCAGCCGCCTCGTGGCCGGTAGCAACCCGCTCAACGGCTACTCCTACCTGGGGCCGCATGTCGACAAGCACATGAAGGAGTATTTCACGCCCGACCGGGTAATCGAGTTTCTGGAGAATTGCCAGCGTCAGGGGATCACCGCCCACCAGTTCTCCACCCGTGGCGCCAGCAGCGACGTCCTCCCCATTCTGCGCGACCGAGGCTCCACGCTGAAGATCATCTGCCTGCACAGCGATAGCAAGAAGGTGAAGGAGGCTGCCGACGCCGTGAAGCCCACGGCCTTGGTCCATCATGGCGGTGTTACCGACAAGCTCTTCTCTCAAGGACAGTCGAGCGAGGTTCACGACTTCGTCAAGGCGGCCCATGATTGCGGGGTGCTGGCCGGCGTTTCAGCCCACAACCCCGACTGCATCAAGCGCGTGGCCGACGAAGGGTGGCAGGTCGACTTCTTCATGACCTGCTTCTACTTCCTCACCCGGCACACGCTCCAGGGTGGAGCCGTACACGATTCGCCCCTGCCGCTTTTGGAGATCTCGTATCCGTTCTACAAGGACGACCCTCTCACCATGACCAAGGTCATCCGCGAGGTTTCGCAGCCCTGCCTGGCCTTCAAAATCCTCGCCGCCGGCCGGCGCTGCGCCAGCCAGGACGAAGTCCGGGCCGCGTTCCGCTTCGCCTTTGAGAACATCAAGCCGACCGACGGCGTGATCGTCGGCATGTTCCCCTGGAACTTCGACGAGATCAGCGCCAACGTCCAATACACGCACGAATTCGGCAAGAACGGGTAGGGTCAAGAAACAACGAGTGCCATGGCCGCCTGCCGGAACACAACGGCAAGGGGTCCATGGCACTCGATCGCATGCGAACTCCATTCGCTCACTCGGCTGCGTCATGAGCAGCCATGTTTCGTACTCCTCACGCTCCGCGTGAGGCCGCAAAACGCCCCGGGCGAGCCCGGCACATCTCCCGGTCGCTCAGATGGCGGTCGGCGCGAGGATCGCTTGCAGATCGTCGTCGGCCGTAGTGATTGGGGCGATGTTGAACTTCTCCACGAGCACCGAGAGTGCGGCCGGGGTGACGAACGCCGGCAACACCGGGCCCAGCCGGATGTTCTTGATGCCCAGGTGCAGGAGCGTCAACAGGATCGCCACCGCCTTCTGCTCATACCAGCTCAGGATCATCGACAACGGCAGGTCGTTCACGCCGCAGCCGAACGCCTCGGACAGCGCCACGGCGATCTTGATCGCCGAGTAGGCGTCGTTGCACTGCCCGATGTCCAGCAACCGCGGCAACCCGCCGATCGTCCCGAAATCGAGCGTGTTGAAACGGTACTTGCCGCAGGCCAAAGTCAGCACCACGCAGTCGTTCGGCACCTTTTTGGCAAATTCAGTGTAGTAGCTTCGTTCCGGGTGGCGGCCGTCGCAGCCGCCGACGAGGAAGAAGTGGCGGATCGCGCCCGCCTTGACGGCATCAATCACCTTGTCGGCGACGCCGAGCACCGCATTGTGGCCGAAACCGACCAGGATTGTCTTCTCCTCTTCATCGCGGTCGAAACCCGGGGCCGCCAGCGCGGCTTCGATCACCGGGCCGAAGTTCCGGTCCGGACCGATGTGCTCCACGCCCGGCCAGGCCACCAGCCCCGTGGTGAAAATCCGCGCGTGATAGGTCTCTTTCGGCTTCTGGATGCAGTTGGTCGTCATCAGGATCGCACCCGGGAAAGCGTCGAACTCCTTCCGCTGGTCCTGCCACGCGCCCCCGTAGTTGCCCACGAGGTGCTTGTACTTCTTCAACTCCGGATAGCCATGCGCCGGCAGCATCTCGCCGTGGGTATAGATGTTGACTCCCGTCCCCTCGGTCTGCTTCAGAAGCTCTTCGAGATCCTTCAGATCATGGCCGGAGATGAGGATCGCTTTTCCCTTGACCGGAGTGATGCGAACCGGCGTCGGCACCGGGTGACCGTATGTGCCCGTGTTCGCCTCGTCCAACAGCGCCATCACCTTCAAATTCAACTCGCCCACCTTCATCGCCCACCCCAGCAGTTCGTCGACCAGCGGGGCGTCGATCGTCAGAAAATCCATCGCTGCGTGGAACAGTGCGTAGACTTCCGGGTCTTCCTTGCCGAGCACCATCGCGTGGTCGGCGTAGGCGGCAGTGCCCTTCACGCCGTAGAGCACCAGTTCCTGCAAACCAACAATGTCTTCGCCGTAGACGTCGCGCCGTCCGACGATTCCCACCTTCTCGCCTTGGGCCACTAGGCCATCGAGATCGGCGGCCGGCTGCCACGCGGCTGGCCCGGAGAGCGTCTCGGGCGTCTTTCCGGCAGTCTGGCAGGCCTTTTCGTAAACCGCTTTCGCCTGGTCGCGGATCACCGCCGCCTGCTTCACCCAGCCGGCCAGGCGCTGGGGATCGAAATCGACGTTTGTCACCGTGGTGAACAGGGCCTTGACCACGAACCGATCCACTTCAGCGTCCCGGGCGCCAAGCTGGCCGGCCCGGTGAGCATACATCGACACCCCCTTTGTGGCGTGAATCAGAATATCCTGAAGGGCCGCATTCGTGGGGTCCTTGCCGCAAATGCCGACCAAGGCACACCCGGTCCCCTTGCTTGTTTCCTCGCACTGATAGCAGAACATGCTCATGGTCGTTCTCCGGTCGCTCTGGTTTAAGGCTCGTTCGTCCGCGTCTTGATGGATCATACGACTGCTGGCGGGCGGAAGCCTTGATCCACATCAAGCCGGGCGAATAATTCCGCCCGCCCGCCGCCCGGTAAGCTCGACAGCTTGCCCGACGCATCATGATTATCGGGCAGGTCCGTACCCGGGACCTTGACCCAGATCAAGCCGCAACCGAAAAAAACGGTCGTCGCTACTGGCGGACGAGCTCGGCCATGTAGATCGCGGTGATCGGCTTGCCCGCCTCGTCGCGCTCGTGGCTCGAATAGTACGAGACCAGCGCCCGTTCGGGCGACAGCGCAACAAAGCCCGGATACGAGTTGTCGCCGCCGCTGGGCAGCACGGCAAACTCGGTGAGTTTGCCATCGACGAGCCAGTGAAGCGCCGTCACCGGCGCTCCAATCGTGCGGCGTCCGCCCACCAGATAGTCGTCTCCCCAGCGGACTACCAGCGGGCCGCCAATGTATCGGCCGAGGTCGTCCCGTTGCCAGATGTCGTAGGGCGGTTTCGAGCGGCAAAGTTGCGCGTTGCGCCCACCGCCGCTACGGGCGACCGCCAGCACCTCGCCGTCATCTTCGAACAGAAACGCGGTCTCGTCGCCATATTCCTCCTGGAACAAAGCGGCCTTGCGCCAGATCAGTCCGTCGTCGCTTTCGAGCATCGCCGACTGCACGATCGGCGCCGGTTCGTCTTCCCCTTCCGCGAAGTTGAGCTTCCGCCGCGCGCAGAGATAGGCCTTGCCGCCGTGGCTGGCGGCCCGCCACACATAGTGGCCGTAGGTGCCTTCCATCAGGATCGGCCCGTTCCATTGGCGTCCATCCGCCGTCCACACAGCGTAGCCCAGATGCTCGTTCAAGTCGCGGGTTTTCGGGCTCGTGTCGCCGCAGTACCACGTGCCCGTGTACACGAAGAGCTTGTCCTTGAACACCAGGAAATGTGGATCCCGCGTGTCGCGCCGCGCGACGTGGAAACGAAACACCTCTTCCCATTCGTTGCCATCGACGCTGGAGAGCACCAGGATCGATGACGTGGGGTGCACCATGTGCCCGTCGGGGCAACTGCGGAACGTGATATAAAGCCGATCCTGGAATCGGCACAGGTCCGTGAACGCATTATGCTCGCCGTTGTGGAACAGCTTGCGCACCGAGGCGACACGGACATTCGGCGCCGCCGGCTCAGCCCCATCCACGGCCAAACAAACGCTCAGCCCGAAGAGGCCGACGAGGAACAGACGGCTGGTATTCACGGCAGGCATGGCACTTCTCCGGCGTCATGTGGCACAAGGTGCGGGTACTGGCCGCCATGCTATCAGACCCGCGACCGCGCAGCCACACGGCGACCTTTATCGCGCCCCGCCCACCCCACTTCCAGGGAGAAGTTGCCCTGCAGACGGTGCGTGAGTATGTGGCGGGCCGGAAGTCGTTGCCTTCACGCTGATGCCGCATCAGGGAGTCTGTGCCCCAGAAACCGACTGGTCGGCGTTCTTTCTCCCCGAGTCTTCCTGTTCAACCGATCCTGCGCGGACCGCCAACCGGCTTTTGACGACCAGGATGAGAATCGTCACAATCAAGTGCAGTCGTCCATCCCGCGGAACCGCAGGCATATGAAGAGGCTCACTCCCTCGAACTACAAGAAAGACTCGCTCTATCCGAGTGTGGCGAGTCCAGGTCCCGCACGGTGCCAGGGCGTCGGCGGCGACGTCCTGCAACCCTCCTGCAATCGGGCAATGAAGTGAACTGGGAACGAGCATGATTCGCCTCGGCCTGTGCTGCATCTTCCGCGACGAGCCGATCAAGTTTCGCAACACGACGGCCACGGCCATCGGCCGGATGAAACGGGCCGACGCCCTGGCGAAGCTGTCTGGCATTTGCATGGCCAATGCCGAGGCGCTGCTGGCGGCACTGCGTTTCTGCGCCTCCAACGGCATCGGCTGCTTCCGGGTTAACAGCCAGATCTTACCCTTGAAGACCCACCAGCAACTCGGCTACCGGATGAACGACATGCCCCAGGGCGAGGCCATTGTCCGTCGCTTCAGGGATTGCGGGGATTTCGCGCGGCAGCATGGATTGCGGACGTGTTTCCATCCCGATCAGTTCGTGGTTCTGAACTCGCAGCGTCCTGATGTGGTCGCAGCGTCGATCCGGGAACTGGAGTACCAGGCCGAGGTTGCTGCGTGGATCGGGGCCGACGTTATCAATATCCACGGCGGCGGTGCGTTTGGCGACAAGCCCAAGGCCCTGGCCGATTTTGCCCGCAGTCTGAAGCGGCTGTCACGCCGGGCCAAGAGCCGGTTGACTGTCGAGAACGACGACAAGATCTTCACGCCCGCTGATCTTCTGCCGGTCTGTCGAGCCACCGGCATTCCGCTGGTGTACGACGTGCATCATCACCGCTGCAATCCTGATGAGCTGACGGAAGAAGAAGCGACCACACAGGCCATCGCCACCTGGAATCGAGAGCCGCTGTTCCACATCTCAAGCCCCATCGACGGCTGGCAGGGTCCGCGTCCCGAACGTCACCACGACTTTATCGACGCGCGGGATATGCCGAAGTGCTGGGCGGATTTCGACCTGACCGTGGAAGTCGAAGCCAAGGCCAAGGAACTGGCCGTACTGAAGCTGAAGGAGGAACTGCGGCGGCACACGGCGGACCAAGAACGACTCCGCGATCCTCCCTGAAGCCGACTCCGCCTCGAAATCGAAGACCACCGGAAGACTCGCCATGCAAGTGGTTCGTCTACCGGATGCAGAGTTTTCCCGGTGCCGACAGCGGACTCTCGTACAACAGCAGCACTGCTGACGGACTGGTGAACCGTCATTGGCGATTTCGACCACGCCGTGCAACGAAAGATGGTGCTTGCGGAGGGGCTCAGCGGCAGATCGCCTTTAGTCTCGCCCTCGCAGTCGCGTCAGCGAGAGGCGAACGGAATTCGGATGGAATGGCGCAACGGCCCGCCCGTGCTGGGCGCATTACACCTCTTCCGGCATCACGAACGGACTACGGTAGGACTGGCTGAGCAACCGGTTGGCGTCCGGGGCGTCGACGAACTTCTCGGTCTCGGCGTCGAAGGTCAACAGGCGCCCCAGACGGCAGGAGGTGCGGGCCAACTCGACCTGGCCGGTGTGGGCCAAGTGCCGCTTCATCGCCTCAAACGATTCGCAGAAAGCGTCGTCGCCGAGAGCCTTCTCCAGGCCGTCGAAGGGCACATCCTCGCCAAGGCGGTAGGAGATATTGCCCAGGTGGGTCAGTAGCACGGAGCGATGCCCTTCGAGGATTTCCGCGCCAAGGTCTTCGCGCTTCCGGCTGCGGACGCAGTCGATGAAGTTCCGCATATGGCGCGGCCCCTGTTCGGGAGCGCCGGGAGGCGGGAAATCGTCGATCGGCACACCGTCACCCTTGCCTTGGGCGAAGAACTTGCCGTCCCGGATCGCGCCTTCATCGGTGTAGAACTCGTTGGTAATTTTCCATTCGTCCTCGTTGATGAGGCCGCGGATTTCCAGAATCAGGTTCACCTCGCCAAAATCAATCCACGTCAATTGCGTGTTGGGAGTTTCGCCCTGGTCCTTATAGCCGAAGCGACCCCCGAGGCTGACGACGCGCCTGGGCATCGCGCCGTCCGGCATCGCCCAGCGGCAGACGTCCAATTGGTGCGATCCCATGTTGCCGATTTCACCATTGCCGAAGTCCCAACGCCAATGCCAATCGTAGTGCACAAGATTCGTGCGGAACGGATGCACGGCCGCCGGACCAAGCCAGAGATCGAAGTCCAGTTCGCGGGGCGGGTCCTGCGGGTCCTTGACGCCAATGCTCAGCCGACCCCGACTGGCATAGCCGTACGAGACCAGCAGCTTGCCGTATTTTCCGCTGCGAACATCGTTGACCAGCTTGATCCATTGCGGATCGGTGCGCCGTTGCGTGCCATGCTGGACGATGCGGCCGTATCTTCGCGCCGCCTCGACGAGTCTGCGGCCTTCAAGAAGGCTGTGACTGCAGGGCTTCTCGACGTATGCGTCCTTGCCCGCCTGGCACGCCCAGATGGCCATCAGCGAGTGCCAATGGTTGGGCGTGACAATCGAGACGGCATCCAGGTCCTTGTCGTCCAGCGCGCGGCGAATGTCCTGGACGCACATCGGCGTGTTGCCCGCTCTATCCTTGACGAGCTTGCTTCGGGAGGCGAACAGCCGGCTATCGGGATCGACGAGGTAGGCGATCTCGACATCCTTCATCCCGCCGAATCCCGTGATGTGGGTCTGCCCCCGTCCGTGGATTCCAGCGATGGCAATGCGAACGCGATCGTTGGCTCCGAGCACGCGGCCATAGGCGCTTCTGCTGGAAATGGCGAGAGTCGTGGCGACTCCGGCCGCGGCAGCGCGTTTCAGAAAGGCACGACGGTTATGGCGAGGCACAGGCGGACTCCTCTGTTCAATACTTGGGCGTTCACGGGTGAATCATTGCCGTACGCAACACGCTCGACGACTGGAAGGCCTTCTCCTTCACACCGCTTCGTCGACCACCCACGGCTGGCGATACTCTCGCTTGAAGAATCGCATGGCTTCGGGATCGTCGCGAATCTGCTCGGTCTTCGGGTCGATTTGAAGCTTCCGGCCGCCGAGCCGGCAACTGATGTTGGCGTAGTGCACGAGCAACATGCTGCGGTGCCCCTCTTCGATGTCGGCGTTGGGCCGCTTGCGACTCTTCACCGATGCGACGAAGTCTGCCTTATGGTCCGGGTCGGGGAAACGGCCGTACATCTGGTCTTTCACCACCGGCTGGCGGTCTTTGGTCCGAACGAAGACCTGCCAGCCGCCGCCCATCCGGCCAACGTACATCACGCCCTGATCGCCGTACAGTTCGATCCGCGTGGCGTTCTGGGGCCAGTAGGGGAAGATGTCGCCGTTGCGAATGCCGTCGTCGCTTTCAAGCATGTAGGGCGTGTAGAGCGTCTGCTCGTAGGTCATCATCAGGTCGGGGAACTCGAACACCGCCGACTGGGTGTCGGGCGTTTCGGCGGCCCCCTGCGTGTTGAAGAGCCCGCCAGCGCAATAGACGCCGTGCGGATAATCGACGCCGCATAGCCAGCGGGCCAGATCGAGTTGATGGATTCCCTGGTAGGACATCTGGCCGCCCGAGTAATCCCAAAGCTTGCGCCACTGGGTATGGATCGCCTGGTGGTACTTGCGCGCGGGGGCCGGCCCGTTCCACATGTCCCAGTCCAGCGTCTCGGGCGGGTCGGATTCCGCTCCCCACTGGAAGTTCGTCTCGTACCGCTGCTCATGCACGCGGCAGAGATGGATGCGTCCCAGCTTTCCCTCTTCGAGGTACCGTTTGGCCGCGAAGTTGTACGGGGCGCTGCGGTTCTGCGTGCCGATCTGAACAATCCGATCGTATTTCCGAGCGGCCTTGACGGCCTGACGGCCCTCCCAGCAGTTGTGGCTTTGCGGCTTCTCGCAGTAAACGTCTTTGCCGGCACGGCAACAGAGGATCGTCGCCAGGGCGTGCCAGTGCGGCGGAGTGGCGATTACCGCAGCGTCGACCGAAGCGTCTTCGAGCATCTCGCGGAAGTTTTGCACGCACTTCGGGCGCTTGCCCCCTTGACGCGCGGCATACTCTTTCGCCCGCGGCTCGTGCAACCGGCGGTCGACGTCGCAGATATAGCCGATCTCGCAATCGCCGCGATCGAGAAACCCCGTGGCCAGCGAGTGCCCCCGCCCTCCGCCGACGCCGATCATCGCCAGCACGAGCCGGTCGTTGGCCGGAGTTGCCCGGACCGAGCGGGGATTGGCCAGAACGGTCAAGCCGCCCGCCAGGCTGAGCGTCGCCGTTCGAGACCGGTCGAGGAACTGGCGCCGGTTGATATCAGACATGGAAGCGGGACCTTTCATGAAAACGGTTCGTTGCCCCGTGCAACCCGGCAGCATATGCTCCGATAGCATATGTCGCCCAGTACGCCCACGCAACTCGCGGCTGCCGCTTGCTCGTCCCTTCGCCACCTGCGACGTCACCGCCTTCGCCTCTCGCGCTCACTGCAACTGCCATCGCGTATCCGGCCTTCAGTCCCGCGTCGAACGGTCTGTTATAGAAGCCCGACACTCGAACCGGATTGCTGGGAGCCCGTCGTCGAAGTAGCGAGCGGCCTGTATTGTGATCCTGTTGGCCGGCACCGGCGTGGTGGGGCTGTTGGAGGTGTTCAGCCCGTCGAGCAACATCCACTCCTGTTCGCATACTTGGGACACGCCGTCGCCCCCTGTAACTATGTGCCCTACTGGCTCGCCGATGCGGCACGCCATTCTGGATTCTTGAAAAAAATCGCAAGTCATTTCACCCTAAGCCACTTCGGGTCCGAGTGGCCCAGTCTGCCCCCCCTTTGGCACGCCAGCGTCTGCTATAATGCCCGCCGGCGCCCACGCTCGCCACCCTTGATTCACTGAACAAACAACGTTCGGCCTCGAATCTCCTACCCCTCTACGAACTTCAACACGACAGCCAAACTGGTGGGATCACTTACGTCCGAGGGTGAAACGCGAGAACTCTGTCTCCCTTGGACTTACAACCACACCCCGCGCCCTAACGAAAGTAAACACACGCAAAGGCGTTTCGCTTCGCATGCCTTTCACGGCTATAGACATGCCAACATACGCTGGCATTAAGCCAGTCCGACGCGACAGACTCGCCTTGAGACAGCGGTCATTCGGGCGGGCCCACGGTACGCGCGCCTGACACGGAGAGCTATCCAATGTCAAACCATCGAGACCGATTTGAGACCAGCAAGCCCGTCCAATTCAGCCTGCGGACATTCCTGATCGCCACGTGCGCGGTCGGGCTTGCCGCGGGTCTATTTGGGCGGCTGTTCTTCCAGAATCCGAGCGTCTTTGCGATAACCTTGTCAGTGCTCTCCACGGTGGGCCCCTTCGTCCTGGCCGTAGCGACAATCCTCTGGCTCGCGCTTCGCAGGAAACCGTCTGCGCCGGCCCTCGTCTGCGGCCGTTGCCGTCAGAAGCTCTCCCTGGATAGTGAAGAGCCTCCGGCGAGTTGCCCGGCGTGCTCGGCGAGCCTTGCTGGGCCGGGTGCCATGGTGCTCCTGCCCGGCCAGCGGCGTCGGTGGGGCCTGGCCGCCTGGGCGGTCGTGCTGCTTCTGGCTCCGGTGGTCGGCCTGACCACCGCGCGTGTGGTCCAGCGGAACACGGTTGTCTCGCCGACGAACCTGCAGTCGCAGACGACCGCTCAGCTCATTAGCGTGCAACTGCCCCAGCAGATCGACGCCCCCTGGGTGTGGAATGAACTGGAGCGCCGCCTCCTGGCCGGAACCCTGACGCAACCAGACGTCGAGGATGCGATCGGCGCACTGGTCGCGCACATGACAACCACCGCGCCCAATGGCTGGGACCGGCCCCTGAGCTGGCAGGGCGAGTTCATCAAGGCAGCCCTCGACGCGGGGATGATTTCCGAGCCAGTCCTGTTCGATTTGTGCGACGCGTTCTTTGGCCCCAAGCCAGTGATCCGGCCGCTGCCGCGCGTCCGCGAGGGCACGAGCGGATTCGGCGTCGAAATCCAGTACGGCAGCGTTTGGAGCAACCAGTCGGCGATCGGCCAGGAGCTTCTCTGGCAGGTTGACCGCGTGCTGCTGGACGGCAAGCCGCTCGAGATCCGCCAGATCTACAAGAATGCCCAGGGCTGGTCGGGATACCACGACGGGTCGCTGCCGGTCGGCGAGTACGAACTTACGGTGGAAGTCGAATGCGCCTACGTCGACCAGGCCAAGCTCATCGGGCTCAATGCCAGGGATCTGACCAGTGATCGCTGGCCTAAAGCCCGCAAACGCTGGAAGCAGACGGTGTCCGCACCGCTCAAGGTGTACACCGCCGACGAGCCGATCGTGGCCCTGGCGACCGACGCCAGCCGGCATCCTGGACCGTCGGGCGGACTGAAGGTCAATCGTCTGGTGGCCCAGGCTGGACGCGACGGCCGCACGAAGATCATCCTTCAGGCCGAGTTCCGCGAGGGCCTCCCGCTGCCCCTCAGCTACGAGATTTCCATCGTTATCAACGGTCAGGCGACTCGGCTCGGCTCAACGTGGGTCATCGAGCACGACCAGGGCCGCTCCCAAGGCGGCAATCAACTCGAGGCGGAGATCGACGCGCTCGATCCGTCGATCACTGCCGCTGACATCCTCCTCACGCCCGATCCCAAGCCGATCGAGAATCACCCGGACGCAAAGGAGATCTGGGGCGAGAAGACGATTCTCCGTAACGTGCCCATCGAGCGGCTCGATCTGGAGGCCGGCAACGGTAGTCCGACGCCCTAGAACCGAGCGGGGCAGGTGGCCGACCCTGCCCCGCTGCGGATGGTCTCAGTCAGTCATCCATTCGCCGTCACGCATACTCGCGGTCGGTGACGAGGCCCGGCATGGGAATGGGGTACTTGCCGTTCTCGTCGGCCTTCACCGGCGGCGGCGAATCCATCGTCCACTGATCGACGCCCGGGGCGTATTCGTGCTCCGAGTTGAGCATCGCGTCGAGCGTGATTTCCACCGCGGTGTGGGCCGCCTTCCGCCCCATCGAGCTCACCAGGCTGGCCATCACGCCATGCTCGGTCTCGTTGTAGGGCTTGTCGGCGCGGATCGCCTCGACGAGGTCGTTCCACTCGTTTTGGTAAGGATTGCCCTGGTCGCCCGGGACCTTCGACTGCCACAGCCGCTGAGCCTCGTCGGGATTCTGGCCCTTGTAGGTGCTCGACGGGCCGCCGCAGTCGCCGGCCTTCGAGGCGATCGCCGAACCCTTCGACCCGTGCAGATAGCTCGAGTAGATCTGGTGGGCCCCCGCCATACAGCGGCCGTCCAGTTGCAGCCGTGCGCCGTCGGCAAACACGTACTCCGCGGCGTAGGAATCGAAATTCTGGTCGACGGCGTCCATGCGGTAGTGCCGGCCGCCCAGGGCCTGCACGCTCACCGGCCAGGCGTTCTTCATCCAGCAGCAGTGGTCGACAACATGGATGTAGAAGTCGTTGAACGCGCCGCCGCTGGCCCACAGGAAACTGTGGAATCGCTGGATCTGCCACAATAGCTCGCTGGGGTTCCCGGGCCACTTTTCCGAAAAGGCCGAACCCACGGGCCCGGTCATGCGGTAGGCGCGCATCGAGATGATATCGCCGATCTCGCCGTCCTCAACCCGCTTGTGAAGCTCCTGCAGATGCCGGGCGTGCCGCGACATGAGGCCCACGGCCACCTTGAGGTTCTTCTCGGAAGCCTTCTTGCCCAGTTCCAGCATGCGGCGCGAGGTGGGGCCGTCGGCCGTCAGCGGCTTCTCCATGAAAACGTTCAGCCCCTTGTCGATCGCGTAGCCGAAATGGACCCAGCGGAACGCCAGCGGCGAGGCGAAGATCGCAATGTCGCCCGGCTGGAGGCAGTCCATGGCGTGCTTGTAGCCGTCGAAGCCGACGAACTTGCGATCGTCCGGCACGTCGACCTGGTCGCCGAATCGCCCTTTCAGACCCTGGTAGCTTCCGTTGACTCGATTCTCGAAGACATCGGCCAGCGCCACCAGCTTGACCGGCCCCTGCTTGACCGACATCGCGTCGGCCGCCGCTCCGGTGCCGCGGCCGCCGCAGCCGATCAGGGCCACGCGGAGAGTATTGTCTTCGGCGGCATGGACTCGCGGAATGGCCATGCCGGCCAGGGCCGACGCGGCGGCTACCCGTCCGGTGGTCTTGAGAAACTCACGACGTGACGCGGTGCGCTTCGGCGCTTCGCTCATGGGAGGACTCCTGGAAGTGATGGGTGGGTCGTCAGCAGTGATGGCTCGTCGTCCGCGCGGCAAGGGCTCCAGCGAGAACCTCCGCGGCCGAATGCTTCGCTCGCCAGTCGCCGGGTCGCGCTTGGGGTGCGGACCAACCAGCGGATCGGCAAAGTGGGCAGGTCTCTATTGTTGCTCAGAATAGGGACGCTTGGCAAGCAAGCCCGGGCCCGCATCGTCCCGAAGCAGTAATTTCAGGGGGGACGGAGCATCGGGCGTACAGGTATTGGCCTGCGGCACCGCCAACCCTTCGGCTTGCCTCTTGAAGCCGAAGTCGACCCAAGAAACGCACGAGCGTGCTCGCCGTGAGACTCGGCGGCACGCTCGCGGTCTCTCTCTCCTGCACTCCGTACGCTGTTACCAGCGGGCTTCCAGACCGGCATGCGGGCCGTGGAAGTGGGCCATATCCGTGTCGAGACTCATCCCGGTGTTGACCGGACCGGTGAAATCCAGTTGATCGGCCGCCCGGGCAACTCCCGACAGCCAGAACCAGTTGTAACCGCCGCGTACCGCCAAGCCATCGGTGAGCTGATAGGTGCCGTTCACACCAATCTCGCTGGCGAAGGCGACGTGTCCCTGATCGGTCTCGGAGCCGCGCAGCACCACCGCGTTGTCGAGATCCCCGAGGAATGTCCGCTGCTGGGCGGCGTTGCCGTAGATGCCCCCCTTGCTGACAAAGTCGACGCTCAGTCGGCAACCGAGTTGCTTCTGCCAGCGGCCGCCGATCTGCATGCCGAACAGGTTGTTGGCCGCGTCGATGTCGTATTCGCTCACGCCGCTTCCGAGATCGAGCGACGGATGTCGAGATCCTCTTCAAATCCGAGATAGCGGAAGCCCATCAGGAATGACCAATCCGAGCAGGGGCCCGAGCGGATGAGGTTCACTTCAACGCTTTCCAGCCGGGCGGCGGATTCGAAGGCCATCACATCGGCATCGGAGAAATCGGCGGTGAAACGCCCCACCCGGCCGGGCAGCCGCAGCATGTCGTCGGCGGCCAGCACCGCATCGCTCTCCCAGTAATGCATGCCAAAGTAACTCGATTCCAGCGTCAGGCACGCGTTCAACTGGTAGCCCACCGTTATCCGCGGCCCCGCCTGGCTGTCGTACTCCAGGTCCCCTGTCGACAGCAGCGGCGTGAACTGCTCCGTGAGGGCCAGCACCCGGTCGTTGGGCGTGTCAAGCGTGAGCAGCAGCGCGTCGACTCGGACATAGGCCCCTCGGCATCCGCAACCCCAGTTCAGGTCCGGCAAGCAGATGTCTGGCCGGCAGGTGTGCGGCCGGCCAGCACCCGGCAGGCAGCCGCTGGGTACACAGGCGCTCGGCTCACAGAAGCTTGGTTGACACGCGCTTGGCCGGCAGGCACTCGGCCGGCAGGCACTCGGCCGGCAGGCACTCGGTCGGCAGGCACTGGGCTGACAAGCGCTCGGTCGACAAGCGTTTGATCGAACTCGCGCACAGGCCGGCGCCGCAGTCGGCGCTTCCAGTACGGGGCCTTCGTCGGCCGAGCCTTCGATCACCACCCATTCATTCTCCGGAGGCAGAGGAGCCGGTGGCGCTTCGTCGGCGTATACGGCCGGCACGAAGACCACAACTAGCAGACAGGCAAGCAGATTGATCCGGTGCAACATCGAGCAACCCCCGTAACGGTGAGTGGCAGTACGCGCAACAGGCAAGGTTTGGATCCGAAGTGGATGGTCGAGCGAGGAGCGTGCGGAACCAGCCACGCTTCCCCTCGCGAACGCTGGAAATGTTCCACCACCAGACCAGGTAACCACGAGACGATCGTTACATTGCGGATAATCGGAACCGCACGGCCCGCGCATCACACAAATGCGTCACAGACGCCACGGGACGCACAATCGGCACTCCGGTCGTAACGGTGGTACCGGCCGCAACGGATTTGCCGGAAGTAGTGTTCGCCTGGAACGAAGATCGGGCCTGCCGAACGGACGAAACCGGGCCGTATGCCCAATGGCGAAGGTCGGCGCCGCCTCCCGGCCCGACGCGTTCCACGTTACGTTCGCTACGATCGCTACAGATTACCAGCCGCAGCATCGCCACCGCGGTTGGCTCGAAACGCCTTGAGATAATCTTGCCGAAACGCCTGGCCCGTCCGAGCGCTGGTGATGCAACCGTCCCAGTCGAGCACTGGACGCGGTCCCAGAGTCGCCGGGCGAGCCCCTTCGGCGGCCAATCGCTGGGCGAGTTTCCGGAACTCGCCGGCCCAAGCCTTGGGCTCCCCCGCGACGGTCAGCAGGCCCGTAAGCTGGCTTACATCGCGGGCCTCCGGGTGATCGTAAAAGCCCCAATTCAACCAGCCGCATGCCAGACCCTCCGTGGTCTCGACGGCCATACGGCACCAGCGGGCCTGCTGCTCCTCGCCGGCTGCCGGATGCGATCCGCGGTCGATCGTCAGTTGGCCGCCGCCGTACCAGCCGAACTCGGCCACGACGACCGGCCGTCCCGGCGCGGCCACCTCGCGTACCACGCTCTCCAGGTAGGCGCGATTCCGCCATTCGTCCTCGGCCTTGGTATAGTCATAGAACCCGGCGGCCAACGGGTAGAAGTGAACCTCCATGAAGTCCAACCATCGCGCCTGGCGCTCGGGCCGGAAGGCCGAGTAGTGCTGCACGCCGGGCAACAGCGCCGGCACACTCCACTGGATGAGCCCCACGGTAACCAGGGCGTCGGGATCGACCGACTTGATCGCGGTCGCTTGCCGCCGAGTCCACTCGTCGGCCACCTCCTCGCGGAAATGCTGGTAGTCGAGCAGCCGTCGATCACCCGGCGCGTCCTCAGCCGGAGGCGGGGCCGTTTGCCCCCAACCAACGCTCTCGGGGGCGACGTTCCAAGCCCGTGCGACTTCTTCGGCCGAGCCGTAGTGCGACTGAAGCCAGGCATTCCATTTCAGCCGCATGACGGGCGTATCCCAGCCCACGCTCGGCTCGTTCAACAGATCGTAGGCGAAGATCACGCTGCGGTTGCGATAGCGCCCGGCGAACAGCCGCCAGAAATTCTCCAAGGCCGACAGCACGCGGTCGTCGGCGATGCGGTCGACGCGGGCCCACGAGGGCGTCCCCTCCCAGTGGTCCGGCCCGGTGGGATGAACGTAGATGCCGGCCTCCTCAGCCAGCGCGAGGAACTGGTCGAACTTCGCCAGGCCTTCCGGGTCGAGCGCGTCTTCAGCCGAAAAGAAAGACCCGTAGGTGAGGAATACCCGGACGCAGGTGACGCCCAATTCCTTCATGCGGGCGAAGTCGCGCCGCGTCGAGTCGGCGTCAAACTGCTTCCAAAGCTGCGGCGCCCAACCGGTGCCGGGACGATAGTAGTTCAGGCCGAAGGGGACGTAGGGGCGGCCGTCGCTGGCCGCAAAGGCACGGCCGTCGGTCCTCACGCGAATCTTCGGCAATACTCCCTCGCCAGCCGGCGCGAAACGAGTTGCGCTGAGGCAGGAAAACAGCATGATCACGAGCGCGCAGCGTCGCATGATGGGCCTCTCTGGTCGTTGCCGGCTATCGTGGTCTCACTTGCCCAGGCACTTCCGCAGCACGGGTTCCAGGGCGTCGGCCATCCGCATCATGCCCAGGTCGTTAGGATGTGAGTTGTCGGTCGTCCCTTCGCCGTCATCGCCCAGGAGATGCTCTCCCTCCACGTAGTACAGGCCGTCAATCCCCGCCGCCTGGGCGCGGTCGTAGGCGGCCCGCAGCGCCGCGCGGCTGGCGTCGTGGCGCTCGCGGTTTCCCGGCACCAGCGGCGTGTTGGCGTACGTGCGGTCCTCCACGAGCACGATGGCCGCCTCGGGCCGTGCGGCCCGCAACTGGCGGATCAGTGGCTCGGCCCGCTCCGCCACCTCCGCTCCGCCCATGTTGGGCAGGCAGTCGATGCAGTACACCGCAGCGTCGATTTCTCCAAGCAATTCGCCAACTTCAGGCTCCATGCGGCCATTGCCCGAGAAGCCAAGATTGACCATCGGCACATCGAGCCGCCGGCCGAGGATCGAGGGGAAGGCCATTCCCGGCCGCGATGCGCAAGCACCGTGGGCGATCGAAGTGCCGTAGTAAACCACCGGTTTGTCTGTGCGTGGCGCGACCGGGGCGAACCCCGCACCCTCGGGCACGCCGATCTCGATCGACTCCACGCCGTTGTAGAGCGGCAGATAGAGCAGATACCCGCGCCGGCCGGCAGCCAACCCTTCGATGAGTTTCGCGTCGACATCGATCCCGGCGGGACGCGACACCGCGAGCCATTGCCAATGTCCTTCGCCATCGGCTGCGTACAGGTCGACGCCGCTCACGCCGGTGGCCGGCATGTGGGGCATTGCCACGTTGCCCGAAAGCAACTTGTAGCGGACATGGATCGCTTGGGCGTCGGTTTCAAACCGCGCGGCCATTCCCGCCGAATGACGGCTCAGGCTCCAAACGGCGTCGCGGACCTTGCCCTTGGCACGTCCGGGCAACCGGTCGAAGTACCGCTCCGTGTCACTCCAGGTTCGCCCCTCGACACCCCACTGGCAGACATCGTACCAGGCGATGCCGGCCTCGACCTTGGGCTTCACGGCCGGCGCGTCCTGGCACCGAGCATAACGTGCCAGGCCGACTCCGATTGCGGTGGCGGCGGATAAACTGAGGAATCGACGGCGAGTGATCATCACGGGTGCTCCTGCAATGGGTGGCCGGTTCGCGAGGGCAGCGAAGTGCTTGCAGACGCCAATATCACCACCGCACTGGCCGAAGGCAAGCGCCATCGCCCGCCGCGTCGATTCCACGGGCCGCAGCAATGTCGCGGGCAGCGGGGATGGGGAGCGCGCCGCGAGGTCGACTCGCCGGCGGTGACTCGGGAAATAGTTCGGACTGCGCGAAACCCGGCTCACCGGGCCGCTTCGCACTCGGCGATCTTCTTGGCGCTGAACTCGTCGGTGAGCAGTCCCTCCTGGTACAGGAAGTTGATCTGCCGCAATCGACCGGCAACCTGCTGCTTGGTGAACTTGGGGGGCTCAACAGGCGTGTCGCTGGCCGCGGCCACTTCTTCGGTCTCGGCGGGCCGGGGCGGAGGAACACGTTTGGGTGGCGGCTGATACGCCGGGTCAAAGACCACGGCGAGCAGTTCCTCGGCGGGAACCAGGTGCCGCCAGAGAAATGCCTGCATCCGATCTTCCGCCGGCACCGCCTGCCGGACAATCTCGCGATCGCCCACCGACGCGCGTCCCTCGATCGTCAAACGAACCGGTTCCGTCGTGGCGCGCTGCGTCGTCTTGATCCATAGTTTCGCCGTCTGCTGGTTCGCCGGCAGCGTGACCGTCGATGCCGAGTATCCTTCCGGCGGGTCCTTCAAGCTGAGCTTGATGGGACCGTTGAACCCATCCTTGCGGACCGCGTATACCGTGACCGTGGCCCCCGACCTGTTCCGCATGGTGAGGCTCGACGGCGCGGCGCGTAGCGCGAAGTCGGGCTCCGGCGAGCTCAACCGCAGGCGGTAGGCGTACTCCTCGCCGCCGTGCCGCGCGGTGTCGCCCAGGTGGATGTAATAGGCGCCGTCGGCGGGCAGCTTCGCCATGACGTACGAGTCGGCGTGGTGCGTGTTGACGCCCGACCCCAGGTCTTCATTGTCATCGTTCAACGCCACCAGCGCGCCGGCGGCATCGGTGACCTTGATCAATGAATCCAGCGGCGAACCCAACCGCCGCGCGAAGACCTCGGCGACGATCGTATCGCCGGCTTTTCCCGCGATGCGGAACACGTCCCAGTCGCCCGGCCGATCGATGCGCCCGTTCATGATCACCGGCAGCCTCGCCTTCCGCGCCGCTGCTGCATCGCCGTTGGGCTCCTTCTCGGTCGCCTCGGGAAGCGAATCGATGGCGAAAGGCACGCGGTTCGAGATCAGCCCATCGCGACTGGCAGCGATCAGGTAAGTGCCCGGACCGGTCTCCGGCGTCAGCGCCGTCAATTCGGCGCTTTCAAGATTCCAGCCTTTCATATCGGCCTTGGCCGATTCTCCGACGCGAGCGCCGAGCGGAAAGATGCTCGTCACGAACGGCAGTTCGCCGAGGCTCACGCGGTAAATGAAATCCTCCCGGCCACGGTACAAGGCATCGGTGATCGAGAGCACATACTCGCCGTCGGCGGGCACCTCGCACGAGATCACCGGGTCGGGCTGGAAGCGGTAGTCGTCGTTGTAGGCTACCTCCTTCCCCTGCGCATCGCGGAGCACGAGCACCGGCTGGAACCAACCGGGCACCGCATCGGCGATGTAGGGAATCAATTGCCGCGCCTCAGCGGCGATCACCAGCCGCTGCCCTTCGCGGGCCTCGAACCGGTATCGGTTCACTTCGCCGGAAGCGATCTGGCCGTTGACGGTGCACGGCAGCGTGACGCTGACTTCGACCTCTTCAGGCGGCCGCTTGCGGAGCGCAAGCTCCTCTTTGCCGAGCACCTGAAGCTCACTGGTGAGCATCGCCTTCCGGGAATGCTCCGGCAATTGGCCGACATGGAACACCAGCGGATTCGATATCCCACGCAAGGTCACCAGCCGCAACTCACGCGGTCCCGGAGGTGCGTCGGCCTCCATCGCAATCTCGGCAACCACCACGCTGGAGATCGAAGCGCAAGCCGGCCGCTGGACGTACTCCTTCATGCGCTTCTCGATCCGTGCCGTGAGGTCGACGATTGCAGCGTCCTTCTTCCCCGGTCCTTTCCTGATCTCCGCCATCTGTTCGCGCAGCAGCGTCATCTCCTGCGGGCCCAGTTTGCGGAAATACTCGACGACCTTGCCGCTCACGCCCGGACCGGACACCAGCACCCCGTTGACATCGTCCAGCCCCTGCCCTCCCAGCTTGACCTGAAACGTCGTCCCCTGCTGGCCGCCAGCGGGGTAGACGTAACCAATATAGGGCCTCGTTTGCCCCTGGGCCGAAGTACTCGTCGCCAGCAACCCGGCGAGCACGACAACCGGGATCCATAGACTTCTAGTCATGATCCGTTCCCTCATCTCCACAAAGCTGACCGCTGAAAGCTACATGATTTCCATTAACAGACCGGCCGACTTCGCTCCTTCCGACGGTGCCGGCAACACGTGCGCCTCGAATCCCATCGGGTGCGGCAGCCGGGCGTTGGCGTCGATCCCGGCCAGCTTGTAGATGCTCCCCAGCAAATCCGCCGGGTAGACAGGGCGGTCCTTGACCTCTTCTCCTTTCTCATCCGATGAACCAACGATCGTGCCCCCCTTGAATCCGCCGCCGGCCACCAGCACGCTGAACACATTGCCGTAGTGGCCGCGACCGCCGTTCCACGGCGGCTGGTAGTCGATCTTCGGCGTGCGGCCGAACTCGCCCGAGCACCACACGATCGTGCTTTCCAGCAGGCCGCAGTCGTCGAGGTCGGCCAGCAGCGCCGCCAGCCCCTGGTCGAGTTGCGGCGCCTGGCGGCGCATCGTCTGGAAATGGTCTTTGTGCGTATCCCAGCCGCCGGGATAGTTGATCACCACGTAGGGCACGCCCGTTTCCACCAGCCGCCTCGCCACCAGGCATTCCTGGCCGAACGTGTGGCGTCCGTAGCGGTCGCGGAGTTCGGGCTTCTCCTTGGAGAGGTCGAACACTTCCTTGCCGGCGCCGAGGATCAACTCGTAGGCCTGCTTCTTGGCGTCTTCCGCGGCCGCCAATTGCGGGCTGGCCGCCATCAGCTTGCCCATCGTGTTCATGTTCTCGAGCAGGTCGTGCCGTTTCTTCTGCCGTTCGTCGGTGATTCCCCGCGCAACCACCCCCTCGACTTCGAAGCGCGCGCCGTTTGGATCGCCCCCCGTGGCGAACGGTTTGAACTTCGGCCCCAGGAAACCCTCTTCCGAAAACCGCCCCTGCGGCTTGGTCAACACCACGTAGGGCGGAATCAGCCCCTTGTAGTCCGGGCTCTTGAACAGCGCGAACACGGCCCCCACGCTCGGATAAGCAAGCCGCTCGCCGGGCGCGTGGCCGGTCTGCATCAGGTAGGCCGCCGTCTCATGGCCGTTGTTGCGGTGGGTCATGCTGCGGATCAAGGAGTACTTGTCCGCCTGCTTCGCCAATTCGGGGAACAGCGAGCTGAGCTGGATGCCGTCGACATTGGTCGCGATCGGCTTATCGAGCTCGCCCATGTAATCGCGGCCCGACTCCGGTTTCGGGTCCCACGTGTCGTTGTGCGACATGCCGCCCCAGAGAAACACCTGGATCACCGACTTGGCCTTCGCCTGAGCCGGCGGCGCCTCGGCCAGCGCCGAGTCGCTTTCGGCGGCCCAGACGGCCGGGCCCAACCGGCCGGCCGCCAACAATCCTGCCGCGCCAGCGAGGCCCCGGCGCAACGTCTCACGGCGGGAGATCCGCCCCATGTGGTTTGAATCCTGGTTCATGGCGTCACTCTCCTTTCGAGGAGCAGGCGTGGCACGTGGTTGTCTCACTACGGAAGGTGTGCGCGATCAGCGGGGGCACGGCATTCTCGCCGACTCCGCACAAGGTCTGGACGCTCGTGCTAGAGTTGGCTGGCCTTCAGCATTTCTTGCAGTAGCTCCAGTTCGTCCGGGAGGGGTCTCTGCCAGCACCACTGGGGCCGAAGGAAGAAACCCGGCAAGACCTCGCTGCGCAGCGATCCCTTCTCGGGCCGAATTTCTTGATAACCCCCGGCGGCGTCGAGACGCAGCATGGTCACTCTTTCCTCCACCTCATCGACGATCCAGTACTCGCGGATCCCGAAGCGCTCGTACTTATCGCGTTTTTTGCCGTAGTCGCGTTCGACGCTGTCCGGAGAGACAATCTCCACGGCCAGGTCTGGCGGGCCGTCGACACGTCCTCGCTTGACCAGGTTCAGGCGGTCCTTTCGTACGAAAGCGATGTCCGGCTCCGGCCCGTTTCTGGAGTCCAGACGAAAAGCGACGCGGGAGAAAAACACTTCTCCCAGGTCCATCCTGCGGGCAAAGATGCTGATCAGAGTATAGAGCCAGCCGTTCAGCCTATTGGCGTCAGTATTGTCCGGCGAGGCCATATAGATGATTCCATCGATGAGGTCGGCCTTCTGGTCTTCGCGGACCAGCGCGCAGAAATCGTCGAAATCAATGAATGATGTCTTATTGGCCGTGGACATGGCTTTTCCTCAACTTGACGCTACTCCCCATTATAGCCGGTTGGCCATGCTGAAACACGGCGGGCCGCGAAGTCGCTGCCCTGCCAAAAAGCTGTATCAAAACGGTTGCCAACATTGTCGTGCAGGCATGCACCGCAAACTGTGAAGCAATGTCGTAGTCATCAGTGCCGATAAAGGAATTCGGTGCTGTTGATCAGGGCCCAAGCAAGATCGACCCACTCCTCACGCCGCCTCGCATTGCCCCGGCCTGTTCCGCCGGAGCCCACATGCTCCAACGCCATCTGCATTTCGTCGGCCGTCGGCTGGCGCGAAAGGATCGTGAGGTAAAGCTCCTCGACGATCTCTCTCGGCTTTCCGCGCGTCGCGAAGATGCCGGTCAGATTCCTGCCTTGTTCCAACTTGCGCTGGTTCTGGCTCGAATTGAGCAGGTACAGCCACTGGGCGGGAACCGGCTTGTTGTCGCGCTCGTTTTCCATCCCCGTGGCTCGAGCCGATCGCCCGAACAGCGCCAGGAACGCACTGGTGATGCTGCCGTCGGCCAGGGCGATCGCCGGCTGGTCGCGCGGAATGTACGTGAACGGCTCTGGGATGGCGCTGGTGTATAGCTCCGTGTCGCCGGTGATCGCATTGATGGCATCGATCAGCACTTCGGCTTCCAGTCGCCGCAGCGGGTAGCTGGCGAAATTGGCCTCCGCCTCCGGTTTGTCGGCGTGAGGCATCGACGAAAGCTGGTACGTATCGGAGTTCAGGATCAGCCGATAGAGGTGCTTGAGATCGTAGCGGCTGGCGATCAGCTCTTTCTCCAGGTACGCCAGCAGTTCCGGATTGGCGGGCGGATTTTCGTCGCGAATGTCGTCGGGCTCATGGATGATCCCGCGACCCACCAGCCACGCCCACACGCGATTGGCGATACTCCGAGCGAACCAGGGATTCTCGGGTCGGATCAGCCATTCGGCGAAAACTTCGCGCGGGTCGCGATCGGCCGGCAACTCAACCTTCGTTCCGTCGGGGAACATCGCCGACCGCGGCGGGCTTGCACTGGGCAGCACGCCGGCGGGCGTCTCACCTTCGGCGGCCGGTTTCACGACCCCGATCGCGTCTCGACCCGGAGCGGTGTTGCCGGGCAGAGCCACAACGCCCAGCGGATCCCAGAAAACGTTCTCCTCTTTCCACTCGCTCGTCGGCTTGTAGCCGATCTGGGAGAAGAACGCCGCCATGCCGGCTACTCGCTCCGGCGGCCAAGAATCGGTTCGTGCGCCCATGAACGTCAACGCCACCGCGCCGGCGATCCCTTCGGGCGTCCGGTTCTGGACGGCGCGGTAGAAGTTGACCGGGCCCACCCGGAAATTGCTGCCGCTGGAGGTCAGCATCTCCCGCACGAACTGGTCATAGGGTTTGTTCTCGGCAATCGACGCCCGCACCCAGCGGTGATAGGCCTGCGCCGCGTTGGGCCAGAGATTGATGGGAAACTCCGCCTTGATCCGCAGGATGTCGCCCCACTTCATCGCCCAGTAGTCGGCAAACTCGTCGCGCGCGAGCAGGCGATCGACGAGTTCGCGGCGTTTGTTCTTCGTGTCCGGATCCTGGATGAATCGGCGCGCCTCTTCGGCTGTCGGCAGCGTGCCGATCACGTCGAGATACGCGCGGCGGACAAACACCGCATCTGAGCAGAGCGCCGGTTCGATGCCCAACGCCGACAGCTTCGCGAAGACCAGTCGATCGAGCTCGCTTTCGCCCGTCGGCGGATTGGGGCTCTCGAAGATGCTCTGCTCCGCTTCCGACGCAGTGACACCACGAGCCAGGATCAGGTAGACGACGACCGCAACAAACGAAGTCCTCAACATGCCTGTCAACTCCGTGTGAAGGCAAAACTGCGGCAGGTGGCAGAGCGAATAAGGCGGGGCGGGAACGCGTGGTGGAACCGTAACCTGAAGTCAACCCAATCGCTAAAGCGGCAAGGAATATAGCAGGTTTTATTTCAAGCCACTATTTTCGTTCGCTCCGCAAGGCTACGCCACCCCCGCCCATAGGGGGCATCGCCATTGCGACGTGACGAGTACGCCTTCGGCATCGACTGTCAGCCCCGCGCCGGTTCAGAATCGGCGGAGAGCTTATGCCTTTCCTCGGCGCCGGGCGATTTCGTCGAAAACCTGACCGGGCTTGACAGGCTCGTCACTGCTCATGACCAGGTCGTAGAGATCGTCCGGCAGCACCCGAACGACGGTCATCAGGGCTTTGACGCCCATATGCCACATCTTGCGCATGCCGCGCGTCTCGCGGCGGGCGTTGAGCTTCTCCATTTCTTCCGGCGTGAAGCCCTGGCTCTGCATCATCTGGGGATAGCCGGTGACGCCGAAGCCTGGATCGGTGTGCGGATACTTGACCACCGGACGGTTGTCGATGTTCCGCTTGTAGCGCAGTGTGCTGTCCCCTTCGCGGATCCGCGGCCCGACCTGCCTGACCATATGATTCATCATGTGATGGACCATGTGGCAGTGCATCAGCCAGTCACCCGGGTTGAAGGCCACGAATTCGAACTCCTTGACCTCGGCCACGCCATGCAGCACGGTGTTGTGCGGAACCCAGGCCGAGTGCGGAATTCGGCCCCCTTCGGTGCCCGTCAGCCAGAACGTGTGCCCGTGCAGGTGGATCGGGTGGTGCTGCTGGGGGCTGAAATCCATGATGCGGATTCGCACCCGTTCGCCGTGCCGCACGACCATAGGCGTGGTATAGGGTCCGCTGCGCCCGTTGATGGTGTGCCAGTTCCAATCCATGGCCATCGAATCCGCCACGGTTTGGTTGGGCATGATGTGGAAGTTCTGGAAGATCAGCCCGATATCGCGATCGACAGGCGGATCGAACGCCACCTGCGGGTGGATGATGAAGAAGCCGACCATGCCGAACGCCTCCTGCATCGGCATGTGGGAGTGGTAGAAAAACGTGCCCGCCTGATGCAGATCGTATTCGTAGACGTACGTTTTGCCGGGCTGGATGGGATCCTGAGTCAGCCCCGGCACGCCATCTTCGGTGATCGGAAGCTCCAGGCCGTGCCAGTGGATCGAGGTGGGCTCCGGCAGTTCATTGTGGACCACAAAGCGGACCCGGTCGCCTTGGGTGACCTCAATCGTCGGTCCGGGCATGCTGCCGTTGAAACCCCAGACGTCCATCCAGTTGCCGGGCAGGAATTCGCGGCTCACATGCTCGCAGACGATGTGGAATTCCTTGCGGCCATCGACCATCTTCCAGGATAACTTGCCCAGATCGGGCGCCTCGAAGGCTACGGGCCCCAGTTCGGCCGCACGCCGGCCGGGGACAAGCTTGCCGAGATACGTATCGCTCTCGACCGGCCCGCCATAGCTGGGGCGAAAGCGCGAATACTCGCGAAGCTCGTCCGGGAGCTCTTCTTCATCCTTGGGTTGCTCGGCGGCGGGAGTTTGTGGAGTTGGGGCGGCGGACTCCGCGGGATTCGGCAAAACGGATTCGTGCGGTTCCGGGCCCTCCTGGGCGGTCACCGTTCCTGCGGCCAGCATCCCTGCCGTAGCGGCAGCTCCCCTCCTGAGAAACTCGCGGCGGCTGTCTCGCACGGTCATGGTGTGGGCTCCTGATGGAAGGCGTGCAACGGCAGAACAAGCGCAGCGCGGCCCTCAAGTCCACGCGCTGGTATTCTACGCGTCGCGGCGAGCCCGAACCCGGCCGCGGAGCTACCGTGGGTCGACAGTGACGTCAATGTGCCCGGGGGGCAAGGGCTGCGGGGCCACCAGTCCACCGTGGAGCAGGTAGCCGACGATGAGCACCTCAGACTCCCGGAGCGTAACGAGATTCTGCACGTAGGTCACCCGTCGCTGCAGGTACTCCCGCTCGGCCAGCAGGACATCGGTCCAGCGGATGCGGTCCGCGGCGTAGCTGTCGAGCTGCAGTTCATAGGCGCGCCGCGACTCGGGCAGAATCACCTCCTCGTAGTTCCGCACCATCTGCAGGGCCGTCAGGTAGTTCCGATAGACCGGCGCCAACCGCTGGCGGAGGCTCAGCTCAATGCGACGGATTTCACCCTTCTGGCGCACGAAGTCGGCCTCGGCCTGGCGGATGGTCCCCTGGTTCCAGTCGAACAACGGGATCTCCGCGAAGACTTCCAGCATGCCCACCGTTTCCTCGGCCTCGTAGTTGTGCCCGGCCCCGGCCCGGATATTGATGTTGGGCACCGGCTCGACGATCTCGCGTTTGATCTTGACTTCGTCGGCGCAGAGCTTGCTTCGCGCCGCCTGCAATTCCGGGCTCTCGGCGAGGATCCGCCCCAGCGATGGGCCCCACTCGAGCATGCGGACATCGGGTCCCAGTGGCCCGGCCACGCGGCGCGGCGGCAACTCAACGCCGACAATGGCCACGAGTTCTTCCCACGCCTGCTGCAGATCGTTCTCCATCATCAGCAGATCGAGCCGTACCTGCTGCAGCGCGACGTTCGCCCCGTGGACCTCCGCGCGGTTGGCCTGGCCGACATTGTACATCTCGCGGAACGTCACCAGGCTGTCCTCGCCGTTCTTGAGCAACTGCCGATGGATATCGACGATCTCCTGCCGGCCCAGTGTGCGGAAGTAATGCACGCGCACGTCGTTGAGCACTCGATACTGCTGCGCCAATGCCAGCCATTCGACCGTCCTGGTGCGATAGAGGAACTTGGCTCGGCTCAAGTCGAGTTTATGGGCGGTGACGATCTCCTGCTCGACGGCCCCGCCGACGAACTCGCCCGGGGTGTCCTTGACGCCGATCTGCTCCTGGATGTAGAACAGCCGCGGATTGGGCCAGAGGCCGGCCTGGATGGCCAACCCCAGTTCTCCCTGGACCTGCGCCTGGGCTTGGGTGAGCGTGGGGTTATTGCCGCAGGCAAACTGTTCCAGCTCTTCGAGCGTGATCGGCGGCGCCTGAGTTATGTCGCCACCTCGTTCCAGAGCCTTGAAACCCTCTGGCACCGGCGGGATGGGCGGCGGCGGAATGAACTCTCGGCCGACGCCGGGTTGAAGTTCTCGCTGCTGCTCCGGTTCCTTGTGCTGGGCCGGAGTCTCCCGAATGCAAGAGGAGACAAGGAGGCACGCGGCGATCCATCGCATCACGATATTCGTGATCATCCTTGACACCTATGGCTGACAGTACGTCGCGGCTTGATCGACACGCTGGCCGGAACCTCTCAGCGCACATCGTCTCCGTGCGCCTTGGAGCCGGCGGAACGATGCCACCGGATCCAGCCCTCACCAAGCCAGGTCCCGATCGGAGCACAGTTTGCATAGTTGCTGTAGCAGCCCCAGTGGGAATTGAACGGGTCGTCGTCGCGGGCGCAGGTGCCGTAATAAAGGAAACCGCCGCGATGATGGGGGCCGAAAACGTGAAGCGGCACACAAGGTGCCGGTCCCGGGCAGGCCCCCACCGGGGGCGGCGGAAGCGGTTCCGCGCGCGGCGGTGCATCGGCAACGAACTTGTCGGTCGGCAGACCGGTCGGCAGCGGGCGACGGGCGGCAGCGTCGCCTTGCCAGGTTCCACTCTCCGATTGAGACGGCTCAGGCACCACGGCGCTGGTATCGATGCCCGCGTCGGTCGGCCCATCGGATGGCGACGGCGACACAACCGCATCGGCCGCAGAGGCCGCCGCCATTGGGATGGTCGCGAGCAGAAATGCGATCAACAGAGGACGCAGAACCGCCACAATTCGAATCGCGTGCATGGCCTTACCGATCTCGAAGTGGTGGTTTTCACACCGACCCCCTATTCCGGGGCAGATCTGGTTGGTGTCACGACCATTATCGTCGTTCGAAACAGGCGCAGGCCGCAAAAAGCGCGGCTTCTTTCCTTCTATGCGTTGTGAATGTCCGGAAATTGCGGAATGCAGAAAGTGTGCGGCCTACTTTGGCGCGCTGATTGCAAAATGATCGCCCGTGCCCCAATTCCGGGGCCTGAAATCTCTCTTTCCTTGAGTGCAAGGAGGAAGTCACTATGGCACACGACAAATTCCGGTCCTGTATCGAGGCATGCGTCCGCTGTGCGCAGGAGTGCGAGCACTGTGCGATGGCCTGCCTTCAGGAGGACGACGTGAAGATGATGGCCCGCTGCATCCGCCTGGATGCCGACTGCGCCGAGATCTGCTGGGCTGCGGCGAGCTACATGAGTCGGGGATCCGAATTCGCCCAGGAAATTTGCCGCGTCTGCGCCGAGATTTGCGACGCCTGCGGCGACGAGTGCGCCAAGCACGACATGGACCATTGCCAGCGCTGCGCAAAAGCCTGTCACGACTGCGCCGAAGAGTGCCGCAAGATGGCCGGCGTTGCCGCTTGAGTCGGTTGATTCTCTTTCGTCCCGCATCGGCTTGCCGGGTGCGGCACCCGGCAAGCCGGTTCTGTTTGACGTGAAAGGGCCGCTGACAGATGCGCTCACGGGAAGCCGCCGTTTAACGTGGCTTGCGATCCCGGAGCGGTGAAATGAGCCCGTTCGAAAAGCCGGCTATGTCTTCTCCGCCAGCCGGCCGGGGGCGGCATCTCCGAGCCGATCGTGGATATACAGGGTCTGGGTGAGCAGCATGATGCTGGCGGTGAGCGGCGCCGCCATGATGATGCCGATGGCGCCGAAGAGCACGCCCATCAGAAGCTGCGCGAAGATCGTCAGAGCCGGCGGCAATGTCACTTGCCGGCGCTCGACGAGCGGTGTGACGAGGTAGCTCTCGACCGTCTGCAGGATGATGTTGAACAGGATCACGTAGAGCACGGTGCTTGCGCTCACCTGCAGCGCCAAGAGCATCTGGGGCACTGCGGCGAGCAATGGCCCGAGGTTGGGGATGAACGTGAGCAGGGCCGCGATGACCGCGAGCGTCATCGGCAAGGGCACTTCCAGCAGCCACAGGCCGATTCCCGTCGCCATGCCCACGAGCGTCATCGACAGCATGCGGCCGATGATCCACCGCACCAGCACGGAATGCAGCTTGTCGAGCACTTCGCCGAAGTAGCGCCGCTGTTCGGGCGGCGCGAGCTTGATCAACCCCTTCTGGTAGAGGTCAGGCTCGTAGGCCACGTAGAGGCCCACGAAGAACACGATGATCATCCCGGTGAGCCCCCACAGCAGCCACTGCACGCCGGCGTTGACGGCGGGCAGGGCCTGCGCCGCCTGTGAAGCCACCTGTTCGGGCTCTACCTCCGGCACGTATTGGCGAACCTGCGGATACTGCTCCAGGTACTCCTGCACGAGCGCACTGGCCGACTGGAGTTGCTCGACCAGTTCCGAGACTTGGGCGACGGCTTGGGCGCCCGTCCAGTAGCTGCCGGCGGCGATGGAGGCCACGAGGGCGATCACGACCAGGGCATACGCACCGCGATAGGACAAGGGGGTGCGACTGGCGATGAACTGGCTGACGCCGTGCAGAAAGATCCCGAACAGAATCCCCGCGCCGACGAGGAGGATTGAACTGACCGCGGTGACCAAGAGGCCCGCAGCCGCCAGCGTCAGCGCCACCAGCAGCACCGCCAGGACGATCCGCCAGCCGGTTGAATTCAAGACTGCAATCCCTCAATCAGCGTGAACTCGAATCGCCCGCGATTACCGCCATGTGATTGGTCACACGCTCAACACCCACCGTATCCTCCGCGAGGCGGGTGGCCTTCGCCTTCGCCTCCTCGCTGGCCACGGCGCCAGTCAGCGTCACCACCCCGTTTTCTTCCAGATCGACGCTGATGTCGGCGCTGTTGAGGGCTTTGTCCCAGCGCAGCCGCGCGTAGATACGAGCTTCCACGCTCATCGCGTCAACCGCCGCCTTCGCCTTTTCGAACCCTTCTCGCAGGTTTGACAGCAGATCGCGGCCCTCGTTTCCGATCGTTTCGATGGCTCGGTCAAGCCGATCGCCGACCGTCTGCGCCTCGGTCGGCCGCAACCAGTTCCCAGGCGCGACAAGCGTTGCTAAAGCCACAACCGTTGCCAAGACTACCGATATTGCTCGACGTGACATGTGGTGCATCCTCCTGAACGTAGCGTTCATCTGGCGATGTCTTGGACCTCCGCCTGCAATTATCGGGCCGGTCCACATCCAGCCACTTTTTTCTTTACGCAGTCGGCGGCATCGGTTTTGCTCAAGTGGCCGGCTGTAATCGGCCAATCCGCGTTCGAAGAGTTGAGAACTGCACAGCGCTTGCTTAAGAGGAGGATGTCATGAATTGGCAGTCGACTCGGTCATTCTGTCTAGGTCGGGACGAGGTTTGTCATGCTACGGCCGCGCGACACACTCTCTTGGCGTCGATCGTTCCGCCGTCTCCCACGCCGGAACCGAGGCCGGAACCGCCGCCCGAACCGGGGCCGACCTATCCCACTCCGCCTGCCAACCCAACACCCGCCCCGCCAACGCCTCCGGCGCCCGCTCCGGGCAGACCACAACCCGAGGGCGTAGTCTCCACGTATCGGTGAAATGCCGCGCGAGGCTGGCTCCCGGCGCATTCCTGCTCACAGTCTGGCGGGCGGGAGAATCACAGAAGCGCCGGCTCGCAGCATCCCGCTGTTGAATCGCTGCACGCACCAAATAGAAAGACGCGGCGAAAACGCCGCGTCTGCGAGTGTTTCAGAGATTTACCCCAACGCCATGGCACGTGGGGTCAGCCGCCCATCGAGGGCCGCCTGTCCCTCAAGCCGCCCCTTTCCGCCCTCGCCGCCAATACCTCAGCGGCAAGGCCCCCGCCACGCACAGGCCAAGAAGCTGGATCGCAAGAGTGGGTTCGGGAACGGGCTTGAACTCCGGTAATCCAAAGATCGTGGTCTGATCCTGGTCGCCATCATTATATAAAGCAACAAGCCAATCGATGTCTTGCGCCATTGGAGAATTGTAAGCCTGTGTCAGCCATCCGTTCGCTAGCGTGGTAATCGCGACGCTGCGTGGACCAGCCAGGGACTGCCAATTCGTCACCTTGAACCCGGTTCCATTGGCTACGTTAAAGGATGGGTTGCTTGGTGCCCCAAGACCTTCGAGAGTCTGGTACTCATAGAGAGTTTCCCATATTGCCAGCGAAAAGGCGTGACCTGCGTCCGTGGCCGCGTAGCTGTAAGCACCGGCATCGTAAGCCTTATCCCACAAGTAGGCGAGCATGTTCAACTTCTTGGCATCGATATCGTATGATCGAGTCGTGGGAGCCGGCAGGCCGATCAAATCATCACCAGTGGCAATGTTGTAGGTGTAAGTGTTGTTCTTGCTGATCGTCTGGTAAAGATCAAAGCAGAACGTTAGAACAGTCGTCTTACTTTGGTTTGCTTGGAAATCCAGTAGTTGCTTGACCGTGTAATAATCCGAACTTGGAAAAGCCGCGAGTTCAGTCAATTTGAACTCATAGGGGCCGAGATAAACATTCTGATTTCCCTTCGCCGCCGAAGTCATGGAGACCCAGTCTCCGTAGGCACCCAAGAACTTCGCTTGGATCTGCTCCCCTCTCGCACTCCCCGCCAGGAAGACCAGCGTCAGCAACGCAGCGAATGTATTCCGAATCATGGTGCACCTTCTCAGTGAGTTGATTCTCTCGCCCGCACCGAATCCGCCCAAAGGATACGCGGCAAGTCCTGAAAAGCAAAGGAATTTGGACGCGGATTGCTCATTCCTCTCCGGCGATTGCGCGGTCCCGAAGCAAGAACTGTAGTGAAACGAAGAACCGCGGTGTTTTTCTTGCAGCGAAACACGCCTTCGTGGGTGGACGCATGTACATTTTCCCCAGCGGTCAGCACCGAGTGGTCGCCCGCCAGGCTGAAGCCTCGGATCATCGCAATCGAGTCCCCGCCTCGGCGAGAAACGGCAAGGCGGTTGACGGTAGTCGCCCCCTGCCCTCGTCGCATGTGGCATTAAAACCCTGACGCCGGTTTCGATGCGCGACAATGCGCACGGAATGGCGATCGGCCCGCAACTTTCGGTTCAGTCCGCGACCTCCGCCGCCATTTCCAGCAGCGCGGCGAGCATCTTCTCCGAGGCCTCGGGCTCCAGCCGATTGGTGCCGATCCAGGTTTCATAGCCGCCCAGCGGGAAGTGCCGGGGCGTGGGCAGGTAGCCGAAGTAGCCGTGGGCCAATGAGACCAGGCATGCTGGCTCGAGCGGGCTCTGCTTGCGGAACTGCAACCCGATCTCGCAGAAGACCTCGGTGGGCATCGTGCCGATGCACATCGGGCCGATGCGCAGCACCTGCAACGGAATCGGGATCTCCGCGGGATACTCGGCCAACCGCAGCGTCCGATCGGCATAGATCGCCGGCAGGTCGGCCTTGCCGGCTTGCGGCTTCGATTGGGCGAGCGTCTCGTTCGCCCAGGCAAGCTGTTCGGGTGTGGGCCGCCGCGTGGCGATCATCGACTCCCGGTACCGCGCGGCCAGCTTCACGTCGCCACGATATTCGGCGCCGGCCAGCGCCGCGTGGACCTTGCGGGCGACATCCTCGGCCACATAGCGCATCTGCTCATACGGCTCCCGGCGGGGCCGAGGCTCGCGGAAATTGATGTTGTTGATGTCGCCGCTGGTGCCGTTGGCCATCATCGCCACAAAAGGCGGATGTTGATCTTCGGCCCCCAGCAGCCGCGCTAATTCGCGGCAGTATATCCCGTAATAGTCGGCCGAGATGTCGGCGCCGCGCACGCCCCCGACGTAGTGCAGCGAATAGACCGAGAAAAGGGCCAGCGGCCGACCATCCGGCTCGCGCAGTGCAACGATCGAAACGGTCGGGTCGGTGGGACCGGCCGGCTCGACCAAGTCCGGGCTGCCCGCGGCCGGGTTCATCTTCACCTGATCGACCGCTCCGAACGGATTCGGCGGGGCCGTGCCCGGTTTCATCAGCCAGCGCCGGTTGTTGACGTGCTCGGGCGCCTCGGCTGAGAGAAAAGCCGCCTCGGCCGGCCGCAGCGCAACCGCCGCGCGCTCGACGCCGTCGGCGATCCGCCGGGCCACAAACGTCTGGTATTCATCGAGCGGCTGCTCAAACTTGAACCGGTCGCGACCCAACGCGCTCGTGGCCGAGTGGGTATGCACGGCGGAAATCAGCACGTTCTCCGGCGGGATCTTCGACTTCTCGGCGATCAGCCGGCGGGCTTCGATGCTCAAGTCGCGGCTGACCCCCAACAGGTCGCATACCACCACCGCCAGCCGTGTTTGGCCATCGTCAAGCACCAGGCACCGAGCGTGCAACTCGTCGTGGACGTTGTTGGCCGGAAACGGCACGAAACCGCCGATGATGTCGCCACCCAGAAACGGCGTGATGTTGCTCGTGGCTGCGCCCGCCCGCAACTGGGGCTGGGGCGGCGCGGCGGCCAGAAGCTGCGTGCTTATCAGGCAGGCGACAATCCACAACAGGCAACGTGTCACGATCGTTTCTCCTGTGCCAGAATCGAGAACTTAATAGCTGTGCCACAGCGGCGAATCGGAAGACGCTCGGCTACCTGCCGGGCACCGAGGGTGTGCGAAGATAGACCGACAGCGCCGCGGCGAGGTCGCGTCCAAAAGCTCGCGCGCTCGAAGGATTGACCTCGGCGCCGCTCGCCGTGGCGTAAGGGATTTCAAGACTTGTCGCCAGCCGTGCCGATTCCAGGCCGGCGGCCCACCGCGCAAACGACATGCCCGCGCTGTAGTTTCCCGCCGTGTTCCAGGCCTTGCCGAAAGGCAGAATGCCCGTCTTCTCGTACGGTATCGGCCCCCGGGCCACGTCGGCCAGGATCTCAGTGAGTCGCTGTTGCTCGGGCGCGATATGTTCGGCTGAAGAGCCAACCTGGTAGATCCAATGGTCGTATTCTCCACGGATGTACGGGCAGTGGAGATCGATCGCCACCGCCGGCCCCTTGCCGAGCCACTTGGGCAATAGCTCGCGAATGGCTTTCGTTTCCGGGTAGACCGAGTCGCCGGCATAGTCGCGGTTGTGGTCGCGTGGTTTCCGGTTCTTGCCCTGATCGCCTTCTTCAACGCCGTCCTTGTCGACGAACGGAATTGCCAGAAACGCCACGTTTGCGGCCAGCCAACGCGTGTCGTCGGTATTGGGTTCGAGCACCGCGCCGATCAGCCCTTCGAGCACGTAATTGGCCATGCTCTCACAGGCGTGGTGGCGGCAGGTGAGCACAACGCGCGCGGCTGGCGTCTCCGCGCCCGCTTCAGCCACACCGTCCATCCGGCCGAAATACAGGCACTCCACATCGCGTCCGTGCCGCGAGCGGCACAGTACATCGGCTTTCATCGACTGCTGCCCGCGCGCCGAGACAAAACGCTCCCAATCGCTCTGGAGATAGGGGATCGTCATCGCGAAGCGCACTTCGCGCTCGTCGGACGAAAACGGATAGACGAACGATCGCCTGTCGCCCTGATCGGAACCCAACCAGCGCCAGGTGAGTCCGCCGTCGTTGCTGACGGCCGGCCCGCGCGCGCCGATCGGTTCGCGCTCGAACTCAAACCGCAATCTCCTTCCCTCGGCGCCTCGAATGCGGAAATTCCAGTAGAACCACCAGCCCGACGTGTCGCGGAGATCGGTCTTGAGCCGGACCACGTCGCCCTCGATCCCCTCGAGCACAATGTTCCCGCCCGGATAGTCGGCGTCGATCTCGATCTCACCGCAGAGCAGCCCGAGAAACAACACACTTGTCAAACAGCCCATGACCTTCCTCCTCGCTCTTGTATGACAACCCGGAGGCCGCGGTTCCTATCCTAAACGCCCGTCACCGGCCGGGCAACCGCGGCGAAACGCAAACCGCAGCGCACCTTCTGTACGCGTCCGAGAGCCCTCGGCAAGACAAGGCACGACAGCGCTCGGTCTGCTATACTCGGGGCGCGTCTGCCTGTTCGCCTGGTCGCTGCCCCCGGAGAAGGATCATGATCGAGACTCCACGATTACTGGCGAGACCAACAGCACTACTGGCCGCGTTCTGCGCCTTGCTCGTCGCGACCCCGAACGCCACGGCCCTCGAGTATCCGGGATCTCCGCCAGGCAAAGCGGTCGAGCAAATCCAGGACGGAACAATCTGTCTGGAGAACAACGTCCTGCGGATCACCTGGCGCGCCGCCGATGCCGCGCTGCGGCCGGTGAGCATTGAAGATACGGCCGCAAAGACCACGCTGCCGCTGGACGGAGCGGAATGCTTTCAACTGGTGCTCGCGAACACGCCTTTGCCGGGCACGCGGACCATGCGGGCCTCGGAGATGCGAATCGTCGACGGCCCGCGAATCGAGTCGATCGCGCCCGCCCCGGGATCGCTCCGACTGGCCGACCGCGAGGCCGGGCAGTCGGTCGCAGTGAGGCTCGCATCGGCGGATGGCTCAATCACCATCGATTGGCAGGCGGTGCTCCGCGACGGTTCGAACTACGTCCACCAGATCATCTCCTGTAAGGCAGAAGAGCGGGAATCGGAACTGGTCGAAGTCGTCGTCTGGGATCTTGACGCGGCTGGGGCGGAGGTACGCGGCGTGGTCGACGGTTCGCCGGTCGTGGCCGGAAACCTGTTCTTCGCCGCTGAGCATCCGCTGTCGAAGAGCCGGATCCTTGAAGCGGCCGATGGCGCGGGCGCACCGCGTTTCACGTGCAGCCACGAGGTTCATAGCGAGCTTCGGCCCGGCAAGCCGCGATCGTTCCGCGCCTTGGTCGGCGTGACTCCCACCGGCCAGTTGCGCCGCGGCTTCCTCTATTATCTCGAGCGCGAGCGGGCACAGCCGTATCGGCCGCTCTTGCACTACAACAACGGCTCCGAGATTGGCACCGAATACTGGGCTCGACGGCTGAACGGAAAGCCCGAGGAGGCGGCAGACTTCCGCCGCGGACAACAGAAGATATGGCTCGCGGCGATCGAGACCTTCGGCCGAGAACTGGTCCAGCGGCGCGGCGTCACCATCGACAGCTTCGCGCACGACTATGAGTGGGACGACGAGAACCTGGTGTGGCAGTTCCACGAAGGCTACCCGGACGGCTTTCGGCCCGCCCAGGAACTGGCGGCGAAGTTCGGCAGCCACGTCGGCGTGTGGCTCTCGCCCTCCGGCGGATATCCGGGTAAGAAAGCCCGGCTCGAGTCGGGCGTCCGGCAGGGATTCGAAACGTCTCGCAACGGCCTGACGCTGGCCGGTCCTCGCTACGGCGCTCGCGTCCGCGCCGCCTGCCTGGGAATGATTGAGCAGTACGGGGCGAACTACTTCAAGTTCGATGGCTTCGGCGCGGGCAACAACCAACTCGGCGCATTGGACTGCGCGAGCGATGTCGAGGCCTTGCTCGAGCTGATTGTGTTGCTCCGCGAGAAGAAGCCCGATGTGTTCATCAACCCGAGCACCGGTAGCTGGCCTTCGCCGTTCTGGCTTCTCTACTGCGATTCAATCTGGCGCCAGGGAGCCGACACCAACCTGCAGGGGAAGGGCTCGGCGCGGCAGAAATGGATCACCTATCGCGACAGCCAGATCCTGAGCGGCACGCTGGCCCGCGGCCCCCTCTACCCGGCCAATTCGCTCATGATCCATGGCGTGTTTGTCAATCACTTGCCGCTGACGGGCAATCCCTACGATCCCAAGAATCCCCGGCCCACGTACGATGAGGAAGAAATCACCGCCGAGATCCGTTCATTCTTCGGCACCGGCGTGAACCTGCAGGAACTCTACATCGCACCGGAACTGATGACGCCGCGGACATGGGACGTGCTCGCCGAGGCGGCCCGCTGGGCCCGCCAGAACGCCGGCGTGCTCGTCGACACGCACGCCATCGGCGGCAATCCTGCCAACGGCGAAGTCTACGGCTGGGCTTCGTGGACTCCAGCCAAGGCGATCGTGAGCCTTCGCAATCCCGACGACGCGCCGGCGGAGTACGCGCTTGACCTGGCCCGCGTGCTGGAACTGCCGCCCGGTGCGGCGTACGACTACTCGCTCAGAAGCCCTTGGAGCGAGGAGGCAGACCGGCCGGCGCTGGAGGTCCGCGCTGGCAAGCCGGTCGCGATTCGCCTGGAACCTTTTGAGGTATTGACGCTCGAGGCGACGCCCGTTCGATAGCCGTCCGCCCGGAGCATGCACCGCCGCACTCGAGTCGGAGGACCGAAATGACAAGCTCTTGCCTCTTCGCAGCCGCAATTATATCTACCTTGTCACTTGGTGCTCGACCGGACGAGGCGATATCCCAGGCTGTTCAGCAGGAAATCGACGCCGGGCTTTTTCCCGGTGCAGTCGTCGTGTTGGGACGTCCGGGCCAAGTGCTCTACGAGGGAGCGTTTGGGCACTCGCAGATCGAACCCGACCGGGTGGAGATGCAGACCGACCACCGCTTCGATCTGGCCAGCGTAACCAAGGTGGTCGCCACCGGCACCGCCTTCGGCATCTGCGTCGATGAGGGGTGGCTGCGGTTCGACATACCCATCGCCGAGGCGCTGCCCGCGCTTTCCGGCAGCGGCATCGACCGGATCACCACGCTTCAACTGGCCACGCACACTTCGGGCTTCAACAATGTGAAGTATCACGGCCGTGCTCAGGGAGAGGCGATGCTCGAACTGATGCTCGGCGCGACCCCCGCGTGGGAGCCCGGCACCAGGTACTACTACTCGTGCCTTAATATGATCCTGCTGGGGAGAATGGTCGAACGCGCCAGCGGCCAGCCCCTTGATGAGTTCTGCCAGGCACGGATCTTCGGACCGCTGGGCATGCGCGATACGGCTTTCGGCCCGTTGGCCGCATCGGCCCGGGTGGTGCCCACCAGCGCGCCCGAGATCGGCCAGATCGAAGACGAGCAGGCTCGCTTCGCCGGGCGTCCGGTCGGCAATGCAGGACTCTTCAGCACCGCGGGCGACCTGGCCCGGTTCTGCGAGATGATGCTGGGAGAGGGCAAACGCGGCGACGCGCGGATTCTCTCACCCGAATCGCACGCTTGGCTGACACGAAACCACCTTGCTCCGCCGCTGCCCGGCCGAGGATTCTGCTGGGAGATGGACCTCAAGTCGTTGCACCGTCCGCAGCGACTGTCGGAAAAGGCGTATGGCCACAGCGGTCACACTGGGCAGTCGATCTGGATCGACCCGGAAAAGCAGGTGTATGTCATCGTCCTGACAAATCGGAACCATCCCCGCCGGGTCGACGGCGAGCGCAAGACGCAGCAGTACCTGGCCCGCGGGCGGATCGGTGACGCGGCGCTTGAGTCGCTCGGATACTGACGGGATTCAACATGCCCGCCGCGTTCGAGGGCGCTCCGCCTCTTTCTACGACTCGCCTGCCGGCCGCTGCACGTGCCGGCACTCGGAGGTCGTCAGCCGCCGCAACACCTCACGCACCGCCGGGCGATAGTTGTTGAAGTCCACGCACTCCAGGCTGATGCCGCTGGCGCCTTGGCGATGGGCGAGCCGGGTAAGGGCTTCCGCCAGTTCTTCCGCCATCTTGCCGGTTGCCTGCTCGTAACCCGGCAGACCGTGTCCAGTGAAATTGTATTGCTGGACAGGGCACCAGACACGGCAGCGGCCGGCGACCACTTTCAGCACTTCTTCGTACGCTGCCTCGGTGCTCTCCAGGGGCGACTGTTTGTCCCATTCGACATAGTTCACCACCAGCGTGTCGATGAGCCCCTCCTCGACCCAGCGTTGCCAGTCGGCGCCGCAGCGGATCAACGGCCCGTCGCCGAGCGGCGCGATGGCGGGTATGCCGACAGCCAGTTCCACTTGCCGTCCCGAAGCGTTCAAACGGCCCCGCAAGCGTCGCAGGAACTCGGTCACATACTCCGACACATGCCGGCACCATCGCAGATCCTTCGGATCGGTGGGCGGGGCGGCGCCAAATTTCTCTCGATACGCCGAGACGACCGGCTCGACGTACTCGTAACCAGGCTCCCAGCCGCCGGTCCGCCAGAAATCAAGGAACAGCACCTCGATGCCGCGCTCGACGAGTTCGTCGGCGAGGGCCAGCTTATGCTCGATCACGGGCTCATACGCGAGGCTGGTGCGGCCCCACCACGGCCGGCCCGCCGCATTCCGGCCCCAGTACTGCGGATGCTCGAGGTTGAACTGGCCGACGGTCCACACCTGCCAGTGCGTCTCTTCGAATGGCCAGTGGATGCCGGGTCGCAGCCCCCGCTCGCGACAGAGCCGAACGACCTCGGCGACGATGTCCGGTTCGGCCTCGCCGTAGCGGACCCAACTTGGCGTGTGTCGCCCGTAGGCGATCCGCCGCTTGTCGATCTGGCTGGGGTTATGGTGCGCCTCGATCCGGCTCTGGTAGCGCATCGTGGAGCCCCCGCAGTTGCGCCACAGGATCGTCGTGGCGCCCGTCTCCCGGACATGATCCAGGATACTGGCCAGCCCTTCCGCCTTCTCGCTGTCGAACACCGTCGAGAAGTCGAAATGGTCGACCCAGGCGGCGACCTCGAAGCGTTCCGGTTCCGCGGCCTCCGCGGCACTGAGAACGAACGCGCTCAGCGCGACCGCCACGATCGCGACCCGACGAATGAATTGAGTTGTGCCTTGCCACCGCATTCCAGAGTCCCTCGTGTCATTCCTTCAGCGCGCGTCGGCCTGCCTCGACCAGAACTTCTGCAGCGAGTCGCCGCGAATCTCTTCCAGCGTGAACTCCCGCGCATGAATCGCGACGTCGTGGATCCAGCCGGGAAACGACGCCGTGCCGTTGAACTGCGTTCCAATCCGCACCTGAACGGGCGGGCCATAGGCGTAATGCGCATCGGCAGCGGTCGCCTGCTGTAACGTACCGTCCACAAACAGGCTCACGATCCCGGCGGCGTCGCGCATGCCGATGAGCGTCACCGGTCGGCCGGTCGGCAGCGGCTCGTCGGACCGTGCGCCGCGGTACACCAGATCGGTCGTTCGCGAGTTGAATAACGCTCGGCGATCGTCGCCAACATAGAGTTGCCAGCCGAGCCGATTGTCCGGATACTCTCCCATCGCGATCATGGCGAACTTGCAGTCTTTCGGCACCTCCACCACGGCGCGGACAGTAAACGGACCGGCGCCGAAGTCGAATCCCTTGGCGCCGGGGATCGTGACCGCGGCGCCCGGCGGAGTGAAACGGACCGCGCCGTCGCGCCACTCCGGCGCGCCCAGAACCTTCCCGGTGTTTCCGCGCGGGCTCACGTCGGCAACCGTTTCACCCAACCGTTCGCTGAACGAATAGAGCAGCACCTCGTGCTGGTCTGTAGCGGTCGCGACGGCGGGCGCCGCGGCCGGTATCGCCGGCGCCTCCAAGGAATACAGCTTGTAGGTTCCCGTACGGTTGTTTTCCAGCACGATCCGCCGTCCATCGGGCGACCAGGCCGGGCTCCGTGAATGCCCGGGGCCGACTTCCAGCCGCATCCGCCGACCAGTCCGTGCGTCTATTAACCACGCCCCCCAACCGGCGTCTCCCACCTCGAAACCGGTGCATGCCAGGGTTGCCCCGGCGGGGCTCCACCGCGGGCCGTAGAAGCACTGCCGCGCATCGGTAAGATTGATGCCTTCTGCCGGGTGTTCGGTCGATCCCAGCCGGATTTGCCAGTTATCGCGAAACCCGGCGATCGTGCCGCACGCAAACGATCGGCCATCGGGCGAAAGAGTTGCCTGGACGGCAGCACGATCGGCCCCTTCGCGGTGAAGTACCAGCGTCGGCTCGCCGCCGTCGATGGAAACGGCGTAGAGGCTCACGGCGTTGCTGGTCTCCTTGCCGCCACGGTCTGAGGAGAACCAGATCGTCTTTCCGTCCGGCAGAAAGACGGGTGAGTAGTCGTGGCAACGGCCACGCGTCAGCCGCCGCGGCGTGCCCCCTTCGGCAGGGACCAGGAAGAGATTATGGCCGTCCTCCTGGCCCTCGAAGGCCGTCTTCGTGAAATGGGCATAGCTGTAGACGATCCATTTGCCGTCCGGCGACCAGGCGGGAAATGCGGCATGGCCCGGACCTTCGACCAGCGGCTTAAGTTCCCTCGTCGCGAGATCCAGGAGATGAAGATCGAGCGTGCCGTTGCGATCGGTCTGGAATGCGATTCGCCCGCCGTCGGGCGACCATGCCGCCTCCGTGTCGTTGCCGGGTCCGGTGGTGAGTTGCTGCACCTCCACGCTCGACGCGCGGCCCGCCAGTGCCGCCATGCAGACAACCGCGCCGAGATACGCCGAAATCCGCCCGCCGGTCGCGTGCAACCTCATGACGCTGTCGATCTCCTCTGCCGACTCATCGAACTCTGCATTGGCAGCGAGCGGCTTAATCGGAGCGCCCCCGGAACTGAGGGTACGAACCGCGCCCGCGTCTTCGCTTCCAACGCAGGAAACCAATTGGTGCCGCGCGCCGTTTACAGCGAGTACTGCGGAATCTTGAACGTCTCTCCGTCCTTCACCGCCGAGAGGTGCGCGTAGTAGCCGGGCACGGTCATGTTCAAGGCGTCGATTACGTCGACCGCCGGCTTGCGGCCGCGAAGAATGGCGTCGACGAAATCGTCGGACAGGTAACCGTGCGACCCGCCGTGACCGCCCGCCGAGACGCCTGGCGGCAGGGCGTACTTCTTCACTTGCGGGCCCAGTTTGGCGACGATGCGAGCACCCGGTTCGCAACCGGTGTACGTAAGGTCATAGCCGCCGATCTCTCCGCGGACACGGCCCGCCTCCAGATACTTCCCGTAGGCCGGGCAGACCATCATCCGCGACAACCCGCCTTCCGTGGTGCGGAACAGCCCGATCTCCGACTGGAACACGTTGCCGATCGCGTTCGGCACCCGCTTCGACGGGTCCATCGGCAGGATCCCCTGGCAGGAGACTTCCGTGAAGCTGCCGTGCGTCACGCCCACGTAGTAGGCGGTGGCGTGCGTCGGATACCACATCGGGCAGCCGTTTCGCCGCCAGTCCTTGTACGAGCCGATGGGCGGGTCGCCCGGCTTCCGGGTGTGGCAGTATTCACCCTCGCTGTAGATGATCTTGCCGAACCCACCGGCGGCGTAGATCTTCTCCATGGCATACAGATCGTCGTGAAACACGGAGGTCTCGAACATCGCGTAGACCAGCCCGCGGTTCTTCTTGCAGCACTCCAGCAACCGCTCGGCGTCGTCGATATCGCCGCGGAAGGCGGGTACGGCCGTGCAGACGTGCTTGCCGTGGTTGAGCACCTCGATGCAGTGCTTCGCGTGCGACGGGGCGTCGGTGGCGACGAAGATCGCTTCGATCGAGTCGTCCTTGACCATCTCCTCCAGCGAAGGATAGGTCTTCTTGCATCCGACCGCCTTGGCCAGCGCCGCGCAGCGGTCGGGAAACAGGTCGCTCACGGCCACGACTTCAACATTGGGATGCTTCTCGAAATCGAACTCCGCGGAGAACTTGCAGACACCGTAGCCGACCAAACCCATCTTGATCCGGCGGTCGGAAAATGGCTTCCACACCTGCGTCCGATCATAGTCGGTCTTGGTCTGGTCGAAGCCGGCGATCGTCTGCTGGCCGCGGGCCTCGCCGAGCGCGGCGGTCCCGGCAATCATCGCGGCCGAAGCACCAAGAAACGAACGGCGGTTGATGTCTGTCATGGGTAAGTTCTCCTGAGCGGGTCACAGGCGGGATCAAGTGCGAGTGCCAGTATAAGCGATGCGACTCAGCGGCACCATAACGCGAAGCGAATCGTCCCTTCCTCGGGACCAGGCTCGACCTGCACGAAGCCGCACTTTTCCAACACCCGGATCGATGCCTTGAGGTGCGGGTAGGTGTCGGCGACGACCCTGCACAGACCGGGGTGCCGCCCCGCCCACGCCAGGAAGCCTTGCAGAGCCTCAGTGGCGTATCCCTTGCCGTGGAACTGATCGAGGAGCGAATAGCCGATCATGATCGCGCCGCTCTCATCCGGCGGACCGCCCGCGCCGACCGACCCGATCAGCGTCTTCCTGCCCGCCCCATCCGGGGCGATGATATACCACGACGTCCATCCGGCCGCCTCCGGATCTGCCTTCAGCACATTGAGGAACTGCTGCCGTGCGCCATCGTCGTAGAGCGGCATCGGCCAGTTGTCCGGAACGTCGACCTGCAAAAGCGCTCGAAGCCGCGGCAGGTCGGTCTCAACTTCGAGCGACTCCACGGTAGCGGCGATCAGTTCGAGTCGTTCGGTCTCAAGGGCAGGCCTTTGTACTAGCATCGATTCATGACGTATTGGTGCGGCTTTGCGCCAGCACACGGGCCGTCGAGACATGGCTTCGGCGTCGTTTGTCCATTTTGGGTGGGGGCCGCTTGGGACCGCGTTGATGCTTGCGATAGCGGGCAAGATCCACCTGTCGCGCCAGGCGGATCAGTGCACGGGCCATACGGGCGGGCGTCAAGCGTGCGTACTTACGCCGCCAGTATTCGTCGGGCAGGGCGATATCCAGGCCGCGATGCGTGTGGGCCACTTCGTCGCAGAGATAGTAGAAGGAAAGCTGCGTCTGCGCCGTTTCGTGGCCATGCACCGCCCGCAGTGCCGCCAGGACCACGCTCAGCAGGTTGTAGCAGACCAAGGCCATCGAGAAGGCGAACAGCGCGGCACGCGGGTAGCCCAGCGTCTCGATCTCTCCCTCCAGGTTCTGCGCCAGCTCGCAAAAGGCGGTTTCGATGGTCCAGCGCCGGCGATACAAATCGGCCACGCGCTCGGCCGATACTTTCCGCGGGAGGTTGGTCAGCAGATGGATCTCGGTGTCTCCGTCCCGGGTGGGTTGATGGAGTACGACCGTCACGCGGCGGATCTTGATGGCGCGGCCTTCCTTGTCGAAAATCCGCATGCTCTGCTCGTAGACCACTCCGGTTTCCGTCTCGCCGACGCGATTGCGTCGGCCGATCAGTTCATAGCGCAATGCCTGGGCGTGCTGACGGATAAGGAAGTAACCCCGCTGTGCTTGGATGCCGAACAGGAAGTCCGTCGTGCAGAAATTCCGGTCGCCGATCCACAGGTCGCGCGGCGCCACGGTCTCCAGCACCTGCGGCAACAGACTGCGTTCCTGCGCGTGCCCGTCCTCGCAAGGGATCACGTCGATCGCCAGCTTCAAGCGCGGATCCAGGACCACCACGCAATGCCCCGGCAGCGGGGCCGCGTTGAGCTTCCGCAATGCTCCCAGCCGGCGCTGCGTGCGACGCAAGTGGTTGCCATCGAGGATCTTCACGCGGTAACCGGGCACCAACTCCGGCAGCGTGCCTCCACTGTTGGTAATGATCGCTTCCATGCGCGCGGCCGTCTCGGCCACCAGCTGCCGAGAGACGTTACTCTCCATCCGCTGCAGCTTGTCGTAGACGGCCTTGACCGTCACGCCGACTGCCTTGGCCTTAGCCTGATACGCCGCATGCACCGAGGGATGGATCTTGCAGGCCACCAGCCCCATCATCTCGGCCACGGTCGAGAACATGAGCTGCCGATTGGCCTGCCGCTCGGCGGCTTCCTCGAACAATCCGTCGAGACGCTCGGCCGAAAGCACGTTCTCCATGGCCGCACGCACCATCACGCACACCGGCGCTTTCTGCTCGAAACGATCAATCACTTCCTGAAGAATCATTGGAATGCCTCCTGGAGAAATCGCGGTTCTTCTCCAAGTATAGGCACCGGTCATCGACGCAACTCATTGCCGCAAGCCGCCTTGGTAACCGGCTCCGCATGCTAGTACAAAGGCCTGGTCTCAAGGGTAAGGTCTGGCATCTCGGCGGCCATTTGTTCTGGATGAAGACTCGCTATTGCGCTGCCGTACGGGCCCGCAGCACGGCCGCACCATAGGCGGGCAACTCGAGCGTCATTGTCGGTCCGCGTTCCTCGCGAATCGCGCCCGTCATCGGGTCGCCGATCTGCAAAGCGCCCGAAGCCGGCGGCGTGACCGAACCGGACCACGCCGCCCGGCTGTCGTTGATCACAAACCACACCTCGCGGTCCGCGATAATCCGCCGCGTCATCCGCAGCGGCGCGTCGGCCGGCGCGACTTCGAGGTCGGCCGGGAGCACGGCGACAATCCTCTGCACCGCCTCGGCTGCTTGCCCTGCGGTCAGAAGCACTGCCGGATGCTCGCCTGAAAGCAACCGTTCCGCGAGGCTCACAACATCCGACGACGGGAATTCCTGATCCGTATTCCGCGGCTTGGCCCCCAGCAGAATCAGTGTGCCGCCCGACGCGGAGAACGCTTCCAGCTTCTGCCACGCCGCCAACGGGAGCGTGTCGGTTTCCGGCAGCACGATCACGTTCCAGGCATGGTCGCGACAGCTCAGCCGCCCATCGGCTGCCTCGGCTTCGAGAATCGTCCGCGTGTCGATGTAGCTGAACTCACGCCGCGCGGCGTAGAGGGCTTCGCTCAGGTCGCGGAGCGTCTCTTCGATCCGCTTGCATTCGGCGCTCGCCTGCTCGACCCAGCGTTCGGAAGGTGTGAATCGCGCCCACACCGATTCGATCGGATAGAGCACGGCCACCCGGCCGGCGCGGCGGCCGCCCGAAGTCGCCTCAACACAGCGGCCGACGTACTCGTTCGCTTCGCGGATCTCGGCATCGCTCCAGTCGGCAAACCCGTGGTAACTGGTAAGGACATTGATGCCGCCCAGCACGAGGCGATTCCAGGTCCCGCGGTACTGTTCCGCCGAAACGGCGATCGGCGGGCGGGCCATCCGCTGCATGTGTTCGCTCACCTCGCACATCACCATCGCCTGGCCATCGAGCTCGGCGGCGCTGGAGGCCAATCGTGCCGCGTTCCACGGCACGTCGATGCCCATCCCGGCATGGCTGCGGTAACGTGGCACCGCGGGATCCGAGCTCAGGCAGTCGATGCCGGTCGAGTCCATGTGCCGAAAGGCGGCGAAAGCGTCGCCATAAAGCGGCACGTGGTCCAGGATGTTTTCTTCCAGCAGTAAATGCCCTCCCGACACAATATGGTGCTCGCGGCACCACCGGCGAATCGGTTCCCACCACCGCTCAATCATCAGTTCCGACACGGTACGGTAGTAGTCCGAGCGGACTCGTCCGTCGCGGTCGCCGCTGGCGGCCACCAGCCGCGGCAGCTCCGGCAAGAGATCGTAGCCGTTGCGGCGTTGGAACTCGTCCGCGAAATCGGCGCACCAGGGAAGCGTTGCCCAAGGCATCTTGATGAAGAACATCGCCATCGTCGACGGCTCATCGGTGAACGTCGCCGCGAAAGATCGATCCAGCTGCGGTCCCAGCCGCTCCGCGTAGCGATCGTGCGTCAGCGCCATGAAGCGGCGCGTCGTCTCCGGCTCAAGCAGCCCCACATAGGGCGTCCGCTGCGGTGAGCCGCTCACGGCCACCTGGGTGCCGTCGTAAAGCCGATCGACGGTGATCACGATGACCGACCAGCGTCCAGCCGGCGCCGTCCACGAGAGCTTCCTTTCCTGCGGCGAGAGCGCGATGCACTCATCGAGCTTGATTCGTTCGGTCGCCGGGTCCACCGGATAGGCGGCGGCCAACAGCACTTCGCCCGGCGGTGTCTCGAGTTCCACCGCACCCGGCCCGACGGTACGCCGCAGGATCATCAGACCCTTGGCTTCCAGCTCCGGCCGGCCTTCGAGCACCATGGTGCCCGCCCGGCCCGACGGATAGCCGGCTTCGTCGTACAGCCAGACCGGCATGCCGGCGGCTTTCAGCCGGGGAAGGACGTCTTTCAGAATGGCCCAGTTCGCGTCGCCGGCCGTGTAGCCACCGGGGAAGTTGAGGTTGGTCACCACGCCGCCGTAGCCCTGCGCCTCCAGCCGCGCGAGCGCGGCAGTTCGTTCCGCCGCATCGGGCGACCAGCCATGCACTATCTTGAGCATCCGCGCGGTCGGCCGCGGCTCGGCGAATCGCGCAGCGAAATCGTCGTCTGCTGCGGCCGATCGATGGAAACTCGCCAGCAGCAGAGCGATGAGCAGCGCCGCACGCGTTTCAGCAATGAACGAAATCCTTGACATGTGCTTTTATCTCGCGGGGGCTATCGAGAATGCCCAGGGCTCCGCATCGTAGCCCCGGGCCGAGGAGAACGCAACCGCGCCAGGACGGCTCACTTCCCGTTCGCCGCGCCGCGCGGATACTTTGCCCGCAGGTCGCGATACACAGGCCGCTCCAGCGGATGGAGCCTGGCAAGGACCGCCGCGACGGTCGCCTCTTCGTCGAGTGCGGCCCCGGCTTTCGCGCCACCGGGTGAGGCCGTGGTCGACACAAGCTTCTCGAGTTCGTCCAGCGCGTTGCCGGCGTTCTCCCGATCGTTCAACTGATCGTAGGCCTGTGCAAGATGCAGCATGCGGCTGCAAGTCCGGGCATCGGCGACGGCGATCTCCAGATCCCGTAGCGCTTCCCGGGGCTTGCCGCGGGCCAGCCGCACCATCGCCCGCGTGTCGAGCAGCGAGGAATTCGGGCCGGCCGACTCAATCGCTTGGTTAGCCAGGCGATCGGCCTCGTCGAGCTTCTTGCCCCGCAGCGCCAGCAGCACGGCGAGGTTATTGCCAACCACCACATTCGTCGGCTGTTTGGCCAGCATCTCGCGGTAGCATTTCTCCGCCCGTTCGTAATCTTCGGCTGCTCCAGCCGCTTCCGCTTCGATAACCACCAGCGATGCGGGCCGCTGGTGCTTGTCGGCCGCCGCGGCCGCGATCTCCAACAGCCGTCCGGCCTGGCGGCCATCTTGCGCCGCCGCTGCTTGAAGCTCCATGAGCGTCTTCTGCACTCGGACGGGTTCGGCGTCCTGCCACGATCTCGCCGTCAGGTCGAGCGCCTCGTCGACGCGCTTCTGCCGAGTGAGCCAGACAGCCAGTGCGAGCATATCCTCCGGGTGCTTGTCCACCAACTCGCGGAACAGGGCCTCGATCTTTCCGGCGAACGCCTCGGCTTGAGGTGTCTTCTCCATGGCGCGCAGACTGTCCCCCAAGCTCTCCAAGAGTGCAATGGTCTCCTGGTCGCGGGACGGCGCATCGGCCGACGGCTCCGTCGGCCGGTCGCGGAATGCCTGAATCCGCGCCATCGCCTCGTCGTACTGGCCGTTGCGCGCAAGCCATTCGATGCGCAGCCGGATCGCAGCCGGCGAAGCGGGCGCCAGTTCCTCCAGCCGCGCCAGGGGCCCAGCCATCTCCCGGAGCTGGCCGCGGTCGAGAAGTCCCCTCAGCAGTGCCACCAGCGCCGCCGGTTCGGGGCGTTCCGCGGCGGCCAGGATCCGCAGGTGACGGCTGGCGCTGGTCCAGTCGCCCAGGCTTTCGTAGACATTGGCCAGCAACAGGCGATCGGCACTCACCGCGCTGGCCTGGCCGCGCAGGAGATTCTCAAGCGTCCGGGCGGCCTCCTGGCGTTCCGTCCGGCCGGGATGACTTGACAACAGGATCGCCTTCAACCGTTGATCTTGCAGGCTCGCGCTATCGGCAAGGAGGTTCTCTTCCACTAGCGCGATCGCAGCCAACAGATTCGCTTGCCCGCCGCGCTGCTGCATCGCCACCGCCTGCATGCGCCGCGCCCAGAGCCTATCCGACTCGGCCAGGTTGTCCAGCGCGAGTATGCCTTTCAGCGTCTGTTCGCTGTCTGCAGTTTTGCCGCGGGCGAGAAGGAATTCACCGGCGGTGCGCAGAACCACGGCGTCTTTTGGCCGCGCGGCGATCGCATCGCGGTAGCACTTCTCCGCATCGTCCAAACGGCCCACGGCGATGTAGCATGCGGCGCGCCCCAGAAGATGTTCGTCCCCTTTGAGCTGCTGTTCGGCCTCCGAGAGTGCTCCCTGGGCCTCGTCCGCCTTGCCCGTCAAAGCCAGAAATCGCACCAGCGTCACCCACGACGCCGGTTGATTGCGGTCCAGCTCCACCCCCTTCCGCAACGCCCCCTCCGCTTCCTTTAGCAATGCCCCGGCCTCCTCGGCGCGCCCCGCCTGTTGAGCCGCGGCCGCCGAAGTGGCGAGCATCTGTCCGAGCCAGACGTGATCCTCCGGCCGGCGTGAATCCTTGGCCGCATCCCGCGCCGTCGCCAGCGCGCCGACGAGATCGTTCTGGCGAAGGCGGAGTTCCGATCCCACCGTCCCCAACTCCGAGATCGCCTCCGGACGCTCCGCTTCGAGGCGGCGGAGGAGGTTGAAAGCGTCTTCGTATCGCTGGCGCTGGTAGAGGACGAGAACCGCGCGTTGGCATACGGCCGGCACGCGGACGCCCATCTCCACCGCTGCCAGGTAATCCTCCGCCGCCTTATCCAAATCGCCTCGCCCGTCGTGGATCATGGCGGCGGCCATCACCGGCTGCGCCCAATCGGGCCGCTGCCGCCGCGCTGCGTCCAAGTGCTTGAGTGCTTCCATGAGCTGCGATTCCGACCCCTTCTCCGCCGTCATGCGGAGCCGCACTGCTTCGCCGTAGTGCCACAGCGGCCCGTCGCCGTCGAGTTGCCGGATCGACTGCACCACGGCGGCGACCCCCTCGCGGTCTTTCCGCCGCTCGGCGATGCTCAACTCGAAAAGCCGCGCCTTCAGATCCTGCGGCTCCCGTTCGACGATCTTCGCACACCATTCGGCGGCCTGGTCAAGCTCGCCCGCTTCGGCCGCAATCTCTGCGAGGCCCTTCCATAGCGAAAGCTGCTCCGCGGGAGGCAGATTCGCGGCATCCGCTGCGGCCGCCTTGAGGTGTTCGGCGGTCTTGTCCGGCTCCCGGCCGACAGCCACTTGCAGCCGCACCAGGCGCAGGGCCGCCAGGTCGCCGCACTCCTTCACGGCCTCACCGAGAAGCTCTTCAACCTGCTGTTGATCCTGCCGGCGAGAGGCAATCGCCATTCGCGCTAACCAAAGATCGGCCTGCCCCGGATGTTTCCGGCACGCCTCCGCCAGCCGCTGCGCCGCCTCGTCGCTCTTCTCCTCCGCTTCGAGCATCCGGGCCCGCAGAAGGACCCATGGCGTCGACTCGGCCAACTCCGCGGGCAAGCGGTCGAGCAACGCCCGCAACCTGCTGAAATCCCGCTGCCCTGGTTGCGCGGATGCCGCCTGGGCCAGCAGTAACTGCGCCCAGGCGCGGAGCGCTTCGTCCGGCACGCTCTTGCCCTCGATCGTCTCGCGCAGCAAGGTCATTGCCTCGTCGAGTTTCCCTTGCCGGGCCAGCAAACCCGCGGCATCGATCCTCGCCGGCAGGTAATTCCGATCTACCGCGATCGCCCGGCGAAGTGCGGCGAGTTGCCGCTCCGGCTCTCCCAGATACTGGCAACACACCGCAAGCCGGTATTCCGCCTCTTTGGCAAGCTCCGGCACGCCGCCCAGCTTCCCTCGCACCGCATCGAACTGGTTGCGGGCCGCAATCCACTGTCCCTGGGATTGCGCCAGGCACGCCCGGAGATACTCGACGAGAACATCGGCGCCGCCAGCGTCGGCAAATTGGCGGATCGCTTCTTCCGCCTGTTCGGCATTGCCCTCGTCGAGCCGGATAGCCGCCAGCCGGAAGAGAATTTCTCCGTTCTTGGGATTGGCCTTCAGGCCGTCTTCGAGCGCACTGCGCCAGGCATCGAGGTTTCCCAGTCCCCGCTCCGCATCCGCCATTGAGAGCCACAACGCGGGCCGGGCCGGTTCAAGCTCGATGCCCCGGCGCGCAAAACCGCGCGCCTCGTCGTAGCGGCCCAGCACGATAGCGCAGCGGGCGGATAGCAGCAATGCCTCGATATTGTCGCCATCGAGTTTGAGCGCTTCCGCCGCATCGGCCGCCCCGCGCTCCGCCTGTTTGGCCCCGAGCAGATACGTGCCCCGCAGGCAATAAGCCTCTGCCGATTGCGGGTTCTTCGCCACGGCCTCGTCCATGCACTGCTCGGCTTCGTCCGCTCGATCCAGCGAATCGTCAAGCACGCCGGCGAGATAGCGATAGGCGCTCAGCCGGGCCGGATCGCTCGCCGTCGCCTCTTTGAAGACCTGGGCCGCCTCGGCATACTTTCTGGCGTAGTAGAGGCACACCCCTTTCAGTTCCAGCAACTCCGCGTCGTTCGGCGCGTCTTTCAATAGCACTGCCAGATGGTCTTGCGCGTCGGATGGGCGGCCGACCTGGAGTGCCACGTCGACCAATCGCCGGCGCACGTCCTTCCGGTCGGGCTGTTCCTGCAGCACCCGCTCCATCGTCGCAAACGCTTCACTGGCCTGCCGCCGGTCGGCCAGCAGCATTCCCAGTTCCGCCCGCGCGTCGGTATCGTCCGGAACCAGCCGCAGGTACCGGCGAAATCCCTCCACCGCTTCCGGTGCCCGGCCGTCGACCTTGTCCCGCTGGGCCTGCGCAAGAAAGAAGGCCGCGTGCCGCTGGTTCTGCACGCCATGCAGCCAGTGCACGCCGCCGCCCAGCACGGCGACCACGGTCAGCGCTATGGCCAGAAGACGAAGGTTCAGCCGCATCAACCGCCTCGACAGATCCAGCCCCTAATGCCTCGCGAATTCTTCGCGCAGGTGCCCCAGAACCACCCATCCAGTGTACTGGAGAACACGATTCCTGTCAAATCTGGACATCGTAATTCGTCCGCCCTGCAATAACAATTATTGGCCACGCTCGACGCCCTGTGGTCCCCCGCGATCTGGCGGAAATGCCGCTCCTCGGCAGATTCCGCTACAATCGGCAAACTGGCTACAGCCCCCGTGTTCCTCCGTTACACTCGGGCCCAATCGCAGTTGGAAGGAGATGACGATGATGGCTTCTCGCTCCCGGATACGCGGTTTGTTTATTGTCCTCCTGGCATTGGCTTTCCCCGCCCTGGCGTGGCCTGCCGATCCGTCCGCGTCACCGTCCCAGCCCGAGGTCTGGCTCTGCCCCGGTCAGCGGATCACGGAACTCCTTGAGCCCGGCGCGGAATGGCCGTTCGTGAAGCGTCACCTGTCGGGCATCAAGCTCTACGTCGACCAGATCAACCGCGCCACGCCCGAGCAACTGGCCGCCGTGGTCCGACTGGCCCGCAAGAACAACTATCAGATAGCCGTCGAATTGGGCTGCTGCCTCGATTTCGGTCCCATGGACGACACCAACGGCGAATGGTCGTCGCGAACCGAACTGGCCAAGATCGACAAGCTGTATGCCGCCGGAGGCAAGGTCGACTTTCTCGACCTCGACGGCCCCGTTCGCCGACTCACGCATCCCGACCGTCGCCGCGACGGCCAGCGCTTCGAATCAATCGAAAAGGCCGACGACGAGGTCGTCGACTCGGTCCGCGCGTTCCACAAGGCACACCCGGAGATTCGCTTCTGGCATCTCACCAATTTCCCCAACTGGGGCTACCGGGGCGATGTCTCCTACCACGCCCGCGGGCCCAACCGCCAGGACTACGGCGACTACGACGAGGCCCATCGCTTGGTGTCCGAGAAGCTTCGCCACGCCGGCATTCCGCTCTCTGGCGTAACCATCGACAATCCGTACGAGTATCTCATCGGCGAGCATTTCTCGGTGAACCTCAAGAACCCGAAGTCGGTGAACTGGCTCCAACGGGTGCGCGACTACGAAGACCGTGCCCGCGCCGAAGGGCTGGAGGTCAACCTGATCGTCAACTCGGAGCGGGGCGGCCATCAGTCCGATGAGCTGTTCCACCGCGAGACGCTCGAGATGGTCGACACGTATCTCAAGGCCGGCGGCAGGCCGACTCGCTGGATCGTGCAGACCTGGTACCCGTATCCCAAGCAGATCGTTCCCGAGACGGCCCCCCATTCCATGACCGCCCTGGCCAAAGCGGTCATCCAGCGGGTGAAGCCGGAACTCGGGGCCGAAACCGAGAGCGATCCGATGACGCAGGCTCCCTCGGAAGACAACACCGAGGATCGGCGCATCGTTCTCGAACCCCATCAAGAAACCACGACGGGCTCTGCTCGGGTGCCGGATCGGGATAATGCAACGCAACCGGAGGATGCGGAGATCGCCAAGCCGCACGGCCGGATGGAGGAAATGCATCCCGACGCGCTGGAAAAGGTGCTTGCAGAGGCACCTGTGGCCTTTGTGCCGCTCGGCACGTTCGAGCACCACGGCTGGCACCTGCCGGTCTGCTTCGACGGGGTCAAGGCCCACGCCCTTTGCGAACGGGTTGCCGCGCGAACCGGCGGCGCCGTGCTGCCGACATTCTTCTATGGCACCGGCGGCGGCCACGTGGGCTACAAGTGGACGCTCATGCTCCCCGAGAACCAGATCAAACCGATCATCGAGGCCACGCTCGACCACCTCGCCGCACAAGGCTTCAAAGTCGTCGTGCTCCTCACCGGCCACTATCCCAAGGAACAGGTCGATATGGTTCACCGGTTGGCCGAGGAAGCGCAAGCGCGGCATCCCGGTGTGCGATTCATCGGGCTGACCGAACCCGAGGTGACCACCGCCGAACCCGGAGATCCGGCCTCCGGCGACCATGCGGCCAAGTACGAAACGAGCATCGCCATGGCGATCAACCCGGCTTGGGTTCGCATCGACGCCCTTACGGCCGGTCGCGATCCTGCCGCCGCGACGCTGCCCGCCACGCCAAGGCGCGACGTTCCCACCCACGATCCCCAGCATCCGCTCTATGCGATCCACGGGCAGGATCCGCGAATTGCGGCATCGAAGGAACTGGGCGAAAAAATCGTCGCCGAGATCGTCTCCCGGCTCGCGGCACAAGTAGACGACGCACTCAACGCGGCGAAGTGAAACTCCGCGTCACGGCTCCCGCCGAGTCCTTTCCTGAGGCGAACACCTGGCCGGCGCTCTCCAGCCCGCCGCACGATACGGTGGGTGCTGCAGTGTCGGTGCGGAAGGCCACGATGTCCTCGGCGCCGTCGGAAGCGATCAGCTTCACGCCCACCGCGCCCTTGCCACGGAGCAACTCCACCCGCGGCAAAGCGCTCCGGCGATCCTCGCGGTGAGGCATGAGCACCGCCAGGTAACGCGCCTCGCGGGCCGGTTCCGCCGTGCTGGCCGAGAGGTGCCACGTGTTTGACCAATCTCCCGCCTGCGCTTCCGGCTCCGGTTCATAGCGGTCGGCCTGCGCGAACTCAACCGTTTCGGGTAGTACCAGATGCACGTCCATCGCCGCCGGCGAGTTCGTAATCCGCAGCAGTCGGTTCGGCTCATCAATCTCGATCCGCTTGTAGGCGTGCAGCAGCCACTCGAAGCGGGCCGGCTTGGGCGCCGCGAGTTCATCGTACAAGACAAACATGCCCGGCCGCACATGCACCACGTGCCGGCGGAAGCGGTCCAGCCGTCCTGAATAGGCTGGCGCCGCTTCGCCCCGGGCATAGTCGTAACCCTCGACCGACTCGAACGCCTCCAGCCGGCCGCCGGCGCCCCAGACGCGCTGCACCTGTCCCTGCCCGTCGACCAGCACGCTGTTGACGGCCTGTGTCGATCTCGTCCATCGATCGTGATGGGGCGAGCCGTACCACGGATAGTACCCGGTGGCGATCGCCAGCCCACGGCCGAAGGCCTCGATTGCATAGGCGTTCTGGTCGGCGTGCCCGTGGCTCACGCCGCCGTAAGGACTGCTCCGCATCAAGAAGCTGATGTCGTTCTCCTTGTCGCCCAGCGCCGTGTGGATCGAAGCCAGCCCGACCGCCGGAAAGCTCCTGGCCTGCGGCAGTTCCTGCGGATTCTTCGCCGCCAGGCCGGGATCGTACGTCGCCAGGCTCAGCGTGTCGGCCCCGATGCGGGCCTCCGCCTCCTCCGCGTACCAGCGGAAGTACGGGTTGGCCGTGAGCGTCGAGAAGACATACATCAGACCGCCCAACCCGCGCGGACTGCTCGTCTGCCCGTCGCCAAACGGCCGGTGCTGATGGTAGGGCGTGGCCGTGTAGAGGCCGTAGTACGGCGTGTTGCGGAAAAACGGCTTCTGCATCAGGTCCACCCCCGCCGCCTCGCGCAGGGCCACCACGTAATGCAGCGCGAACTGCATGTACGCGCCCCAGTAGCCGGGGCCTTCCTGCCAGCCGCCGTCGTCGCCTCCCCAGGCCGGATACGACGTGTAGTACAGCAGCGTCGCGTAGTCGAGCCACTCGCGGGCCTCCGGCCACTCGTGCGCAAACGAAAGCGCGCATTCGCCCAGGAAACCCGGCAAGCGCCCGGCGTGGCTGTCGAACGGCCGGCTCTCAAACGGCAGCCGCTGGAGGTGCTTCAGAAACTGCGCGGCCCGCACTCGCATATTGGCTTCGACCTTTTCCCGCTCCGCGGCGGTAAACAGGTCGTACGTCCAGTCATAGGCCCGCGTGCCGCGCATCATCACCCACATCGGCGGCTCGTCGTAGGCAAAGAAGCTCGTCGGCCCCTCCGGATCCCAGGAGAAGAAGTACAACAGCCGCCGCTTCGCTTCCTCGCCCAGCGCTCGGTCGTCCGTGAGCAGGTAAGCCAGCGCGCAGCGTTCCATCACATCCATCGGCGGCCGCGTCGTCCGCATGATATTCACCGCCCACGGGCCATACTCGGCCGGGTTCTTCGGACGATAGCCCGGCTCGGCGACCAGTTCCTTGCCCACTTCCCTCCGGCAATCGGCCACCAGCGAATCGACCGCCGGTTTCAACTCGCCTCGAGCCCACCCGCGGACTTGCTCCAGACGCTTTCCTGGAAAGAACAGCCGCGGCCGCTCGCGCGGCACCCGTGCGATCACCTCGTCCCAGTTCGGAAACGGAAACGGCCGCGCGTCGCGCGGAACGGTGAACGGCCTGGCCCGGCCGAATACCGTCCCCTCGCCCGACTCGACGCCATATCGCCAGAACCACTCCCCCGGCGCCAGTGGCTCGCCGAGAGCAAGCACCGAGCGGCGGAGGCCGCGGTAGCTGCGAGTCGTCTCATCCGGGAAGTCGCTCGAAGTGGAAACCTGCAGCGTGTAGACGGCGTCCTTGCCGGCCGGCACCCAGATGAACGGCGGCGGCGTCACTTCGACCACCTGCCCGTCGGCCGGTGCATACGCCTTCTGCATCGGACCCGGCGGCGGATCGAGCGCCGGCCGATCAGCCGCATCGACAGCCGGACCGATCATCATCACAGCAACCGCGCCCGCAAGCCAGCACCGCGCCTGCGGCGTCTGCCACCGCACCAGTCTCGAACCGAAGAATCTCGCCATCATCACAGTTCCTTTCGTGGCTGGCGGCGCCGGGCAATCCGCAACATCGGCCGCATCGGGCGTCATGTTAGCCTCTCGCCTCACCGCCGGGCAAGCAACCCGCCCGTCAGGCATCCTGCCCGGCGAACTCGCGCCGGTCGGGGCCGGATTGTTGCCACGGGTCCCTTCCGCGCCGTATCCTGGTGCTGGCATTCGACCAGAGAACGCTGCCGCACGCACACCCGCAGGAGTCCGAGCGATGCGCTACCGCACCAATCGCCGCCGTTTCCTTCTGAGTTCCGCCTGGGCCGGCATCGGCATCTGGACCGCCGGCGCTCGCATCGGCCGCGCCCGCTCGCCGAACGAACGCCTCAATCTCGGCATCATCGGCGCGGCGGCCCGCGGGGCGGCCAATATGGCCGGACTGCGAAGCGAGAACTTCGTCGCGTTCTGCGACGTCGACGAACGCCACCTGGCCGTCGCCGAGAAGTACCCCGGCTCCAGAAGATACGTCGACTGGCGGGCGATGCTCGACCAGCCCAACATCGACGCCGTCGTGGTCAGCACGACCGACCACACGCACGCCATGATCTCCATTCGCGCCATGCGCGCCGGCAAGCACGTCTACTGCGAGAAACCCGTCGCGATCTCCGTGGAAGAGGCACGCCGGGTGCGCGACGCCTACCTGCAGTCCAAGGTGGCCACGCAGCACGGCACGCAGGTCCATGCCGCCACAAGCTTCCGCCGCTCGGCCGAGCTGATCCAGCAGGGCGCGATCGGGCCGGTTCGCGAGGCTCACGTCTGGTGCACGCGGACCGGCGGCGGCTGGGATCGCCCGCAGGGCGACGCACCCGTCCCCGAGTCGCTCCACTGGGATCTCTGGCTGGGCCCCGCGCCCCACCGCCCTTACAACCCGGCCTATGTCCCCGGCTGCGGAAAGTGGAACAAGTACTGGGACTTCGGCGCCGGAACCCTGGGCGACATGGGAAGCCACCTCATCGACTTCCCTTACACGGCGCTCAAGCTCACGCTCCCGACGACGATCGCGGCCGAAGGGTCGCCGCGGAGCGACGAGACCTACCCGGCCTGGCTCAAGGCCCGCTGGGAGCATCCGGCCTCCGGCGCCCGCCCGGCGGTGCAGGTCTTCTGGTACGACGGCATCCAGCGTCCCCCGGCGCCGGCGGCCGTCAATGTCGACGACTGGCACGGCATCCTCTACGTCGGCCAGGAGAAGATGCTGTGGGTCAACTACGGCGGCTACGCCCTGCTGCCGGTCGACGATCCCGGCACGTTCCAGCCGCCCAAGCCCGACGTCCCGCCCGCCGACAACATGCAGGGGCACTATGACGAGTGGATCACCGCCTGCAAGACCGGGTCGCCCACCTCGTGCAACTTCGACTACGTCGGCCGTCTCATCGAGCACAACATGCTCGGCATCGTCGCCTTCCGCACCGGAAAGCCGATCACCTGGGACGCCGAAAACATGCGGGCCGTCGGCTGCCCCGAAGCCGACCAGTACTTCCGCCGCACCTATCGCGACGGCTGGCCGCTGGAAGCGTGACCAGCAAGAAGCCCCCCTCGCAGCCCCTCCTGCCCGCACAGCTACCCGGCAATTCCCCCGTTCCCCCGCTCCGCACGTGAACGCACCATTCAGACGCTCCGCGTCCCCGGACCTTGTGGTGCAGGCGTCCCGCCTGCCCCGAACCAACCCCGGGCCTTGTGGTGCAGGCGTCCCGCCTGCCCAGACCGCCTCTTCGGCTGTGGACTGGCCCCTTTTTTGGCCGCCGCAATCTCCGCCCCCGTAGCGACCCAATGATAGTAGCCGTCGGCTCAACTCACGGACAAACGGCGCAACCTCTCTACCTCTTTTCCTCGTTCCCATGCTCCGCCTAAGAACGCACCGTCCGGGCGCTCCGCGTCCCCGCGCCTTGTGGTGCAGGCGTCCCGCCTGCCCGAACCAGCCGCTTCGCCGACGCCGGGCTTTGTGGTGCAGGCGTCCCGCCTGCCCAGACCGCCACTTCGGCCGCGGACCGGCCCGTTTTTCGGCCGCCGCAATCTCCGCCCCCGTAGCGACCCAATGATTGTGGCCCCGGGCTCAACCCGCCGGTCGCCGTTCACGGTTTTCTATGCCTTGGTCGTCAAAAAGTGATCTTGGTGAAATCTCCGGAGATCGGTTATCACGGAGGCCATGGCAAGACTGTACACGGAAGTCGAAGTCCGGCGCTTGATTGAGGAAGCGATTGCACCGCTGCTCGAGAGGATCTCGCAGCTGGAAGCTCAGTTGGCGGCGGCGAAGAAGGACTCGTCGACCTCGTCGAAACCACCCTCGAGTGATATCGTGAAACCGCCGCGACCGGATGCGAAGAGCCGTGGCGGTCGAAAGAGAAAACGGCGACCCGGTGGACAGAAAGGACATCCGCGACACGAGCGACCACCCTTTCCGCCTGAGCAAGTGGATAAGATTTGGTCTTACGAGTGGGATGCCGCTTCGTTGTCGGCGGAGTGGGTGCCGTTGGACGAATATCAGACGATCCAGCAAGTGGAGTTGCTGCCGAAGCTGTTCGAAGTGACGGAGCATCGGGCACGCCTGTATCGGCACTGCCTGACAGGACAGGTGGCGGCGGCGCCTCTGCCGCAGGCCGTCCGACAGGGAGGCTTGATCGGTCCACGTCTGTCGGCTTTGATCGCCTACCAGAAAGGCGCCTGCCACATGACCTACCGGGTCATCCAGACGTTCCTGCGCGATGTGTGCCAGTTGGACTTCTCCACGGGCCAACTGGTCAAGATTGTCGGCAAAGCGAGCGCAGCTTTGCTGTCCAGCTATGAACAACTGCAAACCTTGCTGCCCACATGCACGATGGTCAACATCGATGAGACGGGACATCCGGAGAACGGCCAGAAGTTCTGGACGTGGGGATTCCATGCGCCCGGCCCGGACAGATTCACGTTGTTTCATATCGACGCGGCGCGGAGCTCGGACGTGCTCAAGGAATTCCTGGGGGAGACGTTTTCCGGCGTGGTCGGCTGCGACTATCACAGCGCCTACCGCAAGTTCTTGGATGACGTCGGGGCCAACATGCAGTTCTGTTGGGCGCACCTGATCCGCGACGTGAAATTCCTGACCACACTGCTGGATCGCGCCACGCGCGGCTATGGCGAGCGGTTGCTGGCGGCGATTAAACGGCTCTTTCGTGTGTGGCACCAACGGGACATCCTGCGATCGGATCGCTGGAAACAGTCGGCAGACCGTGCTCAACGCGACGTGCTCAAGGTGGCCAAGCGTCCGCCCAGCCGCCGCGAAGCCCAGAACATCGCCAAGCGCTTTTGCAAGCACGGCACCCACTATTTTCGCTTTCTGAACACGCCAGGCGTTGAGCCCACAAACAACGCCATGGAACAACGGTTTCGCTTTGTCGTGATCGACCGCAAAATCACCCAGGGGACGCGCGGCGAAGCAGGACGCTCGTGGTGTGAGCGTATCTGGACGGTGCTTGCCACGTGTGCCCAACGGGGCCGCTCGGCATTCCTCTTCCTACAGGAAACGATGGACGCATTCCTCTCAGGACGCACACTTCCCACTCTGGCACTCAACTCCACGTAGCCGATGCCCAGTCGTCCCCAAGCCTCATCAGTATCCCCACAGGCTCCAACTGCCTTCTCCTCTTCTCACATTAGCATTCACAACAAGAACCTCGATGTGATGCTGCGCGCCCAACGAAAACCGTGAACGGCGACACCCGCCGAGAACGACCCCGCCCCCGTAGCGACCCAATGATGGTGGCCCCGGGCTCAACCCGCCGAGAACGACCCCGGTCGCGTAGCGACCCAACGATGGTAGCCGTGGGTTTCAACCCACGGACAAATGCCGTAACCTCTTTGCCTTCGTCGCGTAGCGACGACTGAGCCAGCCCTGTCGCACGGCGCACGCAAAAGGAGATCAGCACCGCCGGCCTTCCGGTCCAAGAGGTCGTCCAGGCGGTCATGTTGCCCGCATCGTCGGTGAGCGACTCAAGGTTGCCCATCGCGTCGAACGCGTACACCGTCGCCGGCCTGTGCCGGCACCCGAGGGCCCGTGCTCGTTCACCTTCGTCCGCCGTGAGCCGAATAATCCACCCAGTGCCGCCCTATCTCTCCGATTCTGGCACGCCATTCAGAATGGCTTCCAGCTTTCTCGCATCACGATCCGACGCAAATTCCGGGGACACGATACTCATTTTGGTAAACTGGGAAGCTTCCGCGGCCGGCCTGCTTTCTGCGGCCGCAACACGCTTCCGACCGTGTATTCCAAACTTCGGGCAAATGCCGGGTTGCTCACCGGCCCGTCCGGGCGACCGTGCTCGCGAAGTCCCTCCTCGCACGGGCCACCGCTGAGACACCATTCGGTCACCGCTTCCAGGCACGCCGCGCAGTCCCCTCTTGAAAGATCGCTTGCTGCCGGCGGTTGCCGCTATGCATCACGTGGTCCGCCATGCCCGGGTTGACAACCCGTGCCAGCGTTGCCCTGCCTCCAACCTGGAAAAACCTCCCGGTTTGTCGACGCTGGTGTTATTGGTCCCCAGGCACCCGCCCGCAGGCTCCCCACCTCTCGGCCTGAAGCCGCATTCGTCGAGAAGCTACCCCAATACACGAACCGGTCCCCTTCGGCCGCCCGACTCGCCCCCCGCAATCTCCCTCCCTCCGCGCCCTCCGCGCATCCGCGTAAAACAACTCCCTGCCGCCATTTCGACCCTTCCCGCCCTGCCCGCCACCCCCTCCAGAAACCCCAAGAAAACTGGCCAATCCGGCCGGATTCACGATTGACAAAAATACATGAACACTGGTATAGTAACCGGCGGCGGCGAACCTCCGTCCGCCAACGCGATAACGAACCAGTACGTCGAGTGCTGCCCGTGTTCACTTATTCCCAATGCGCCACATTCACCAACCCCCGCGCCGCGGCTGGCCATCCGCGCCCGAGCGCCCGCATGGCAGACACATGTATCAACCGCGTTCCACCAACCCCTCTACGAACTTCAACACGGCAGCCAAAAGGGGTAAAACACTTATGTCCTCGCCTCCGTCACGAAACCCTGCCTGTGCTTCAACTTGCATCCGCGCCCCGCGACCAAGTCAAGCGAAACACCCCCTGCATGCGTTTCGCTTGCGGCCGCGAGGGCCGCCAAAAGACACATGCACTGGACAAATTTTCGCTCGCCGGGCCAGTCCCGGAGCGGCGATGGAGAACGCGCGACCGCTGAGAACGGCCCCGGTCGATGGTTGACCGGCGCCGCGCTTGTGGTACGCTGCGCCGCTGCCGCGACGAATTTCCGCGCGCCCGGAGCAATGATGTAACACGTCCCGCGAAAAGGGCCGTAACCCTCGAAACCACGGTACTCGATGATGAAACACACACTCCCGCTCGCTTTCCTGCTCCTATTCCAGGCTCTCGACCTGCCCGCGCTGGCGGCCGCCCCGCCGTCGCCCACCGTGCCCGGCGTCGTGATCGACCATATCCCAGCGGCCACCGGCGTGTATGTCGGCTCGCCGAGCATCGCCATTTTGCCGGGCGGCGACTACGTCGCCTCGCACGACCACTTCGGACCCAAGACCACCGAACACCAGAGTGCGCTGACAAGCGTCTTTCGCTCGACGGATCGCGGCCAGAGTTGGAAAAAGATCGCCGACGTCCAGGGAGCGTTCTGGTCGAGCCTCTTCGTCCACCGCGGCGCGCTCTACCTGCTGGGCCCCAATCGACACTACGGCAACATCGTGATCCGCCGCTCCACCGATGGCGGCCAGACGTGGACCACCCCCGCCGACGCAGCCTCCGGGTTGCTCCGCGACAACGGCGAGTACCACTGCGCGCCGATGCCCGTGCTCCAGCACGCCGGGCGGCTGTGGCGGGCGTTCGAGTGGCGCAATCCGCCCGTGGCCTGGGGGATCAACTACCGTGCCGGCATGCTCTCCGCCCCGGTCGATGCCGACTTGCTCAACGCGGCCAGTTGGACCGCGAGCAACTTCCTCCCCAGCGACCGGTCGTGGAACGGCGGCGACATGGGCGCCTGGCTCGAAGGCAACGCGGTCGTCGCGCCCGATGGTCAACTCGTCGATATCCTCCGCGTGCAGACCCGGTCGCCCGATGAAAAGGCCGCCATCGTCCGCATCAGCCCCGACGGCCGAACGGCCTCGTTCGATCCCCAGACCGGCTTCGTCGATTTCCCCGGCGGGGCAAAGAAATTCACCATCCGCTTCGATCCGCAAACGAAGCTGTACTGGTCGCTGGCCAGCATCGTCGACGAGCGTCACCGCGCCGACAATCCCGGCAGCATCCGCAATACGCTGGCGCTCACTTCGTCGCCCGACCTGGTCCACTGGACCGTCCGTTCGATCGTGCTCTATCACCCGGAAGTGAGGAAGCATGGCTTCCAGTACGTCGATTGGCTCTTCGAGGGCGACGACCTCATCGCCGCCTGCCGCACCGCCTACGACGACGGCCGGGGAGGCGCGCACAACGCCCACGACGCCAACTACCTGACCTTCCACCGCATCAACGGTTTTCGCGACCTGACGATGGCCGACTCGGTGCCCCTCACCGAACTGCCCGCGGCGACCGCCGAGACGGAAGCGTTCACGGTAACCGGCCCCGGGTGGACCCTGGCCACGCTGGGCGAAGGCGAGACCGCCTTCGGCAATCGCGCCTACGTCTGGAAAGGCGTGCCGAAAGACTATCAGGGATGGCGTATGACGCAAACCAGCGGCGGCGAACCGGCCGAGATCCGCGTGAAGTTCAAACGCGACACCACGCTGTTCATGGCGACGGCGCACAAGCCAGATTCACCGGCGCCCGCCGGCTGGGAGAAGGTCCCCGGTTCGGAATTCCGCTACACCGACGCCGGCCAGACGCCGATGGCCATCTTCCGCCGCCCGGCCAAAGCGGGTGAAGAGATCGCCATCCCACAATCCGGCTGGACCGGCAGCGCGGTGCTTTTGCCGCCTGATTCACGATGAGTTGTCGCCCATCGGGCAGGCAGTGTGGCGGCGCAATCCACCGGTGGCCTGGAGCATCAACTGTGTCGATTGGCTCTTCGAAAACGACGGTCTCATCGCTGTCAGCCGCACCGCCTGCGACAACGGTCAGGGGGGTGCACACAACGCCTGTGACGCCAACTACCTGACCTTCCACCGCATCAACGCTTTTCGCGACGACGATGAACGACTCCGACTCGGTGCCGCTCACCGAACTACCCGCCGGAGGACGTGAATGAAGTCTGTTGGTAAATTTTTACCACCGCGAATCGCAGCCAACATGCCGCGGCCGGCACGACCCATCGGGGAGTCCCTTAACACCCGCGGCGGCCGCGCCTTCCACCATGATGGCGATAGGCTCGCCTGCCGAGATCAGGTATCATGAACCGGCTCTCGGCGTTCCTCTCAACCGCACGGACGCTTGCCATGATGTCTTTCCTGTCAAACACACTTTCAGCGCGCAAGCCGATCGGGCTGGCGATCCTTGCCGCCGCGCCGTGTGTCATGGCGGTGCTGTCTGGCATTGCGCACGCCGATCACTCTCAAGCGGCGCCGATCGCCGGTTTGCACGCGGTATCGGCCGCCGGCACGGCGCCTCGGCAGGCTCCCGGTCCTTCGCTCCAAGCTGCTTCCCGGCCGCTTCCGATCGGACACACCGCCCCACGGCAACTCAGTGAGCGCGATTCCGATTCCTCGGCGGACGACTCCGACGCTGAAGCCCTTGCCGTCCGAGGTCGCGCGCGAACCCCCACGGTGAAGCCCTTGCTTCCACGCCGGATGGCCGAACGGATCGCGCCCGGCGTCATCGCATCGTTCTCCCAATCCTCCGGCACCCAAGCCGTCATGCTGGCGGTCCCCGCCACGATTCGGTCGGCCTCCGAATCGATTGTGCTGCTGCGGCGACTGCGACTCTAATCGGCGGCCCGGGGCACGATAGGGGTCGTCCCGTTCGGGTAGACGCGGTCTGGGCATCACCGCACCTCCCAGGCAGCAAGCCGAGTGCCAGCCGGGCGCCGCCTCGTCACGCCCCCTCGCTACCAACGGACCGCTTCGGCCAGCATACGTTTGCAGCACTCCGAACGCAACGTCCGCAAGAGCCCGCTTGAACGAGACCCACCGCGCAGCGAGTGTCGCACCGACGCGCTGCCGCGTCCCCCTGAGCTAAAGCCCCAAGGAGGTCCACCCGATGAATGGAAGCCGCGAGCGCCGGCCCGAAGAGGTCATTCGAATAGCCGTCGAATGCCTGAAGCGGACCGGCTATCCCTTGCTCGGCACGGTGTCGTGCCGGATGAAACGCGGAGTGTTGGTGCTTCGAGGGCGGTTGCCCAGCTACTTCCACAAGCAACTCGCCCAGGAGGCGGTGATGCGACTGGACGGCGTCCGCCAGTTGATCAACCGGATCGAAGTCACGTCATCGCCCCGGCGCCACGGAACATCCTGAATACCAAACCGAAAGCTACAGGAATACCATGTCAAAGAAACAGCCACTATTCGTCACGCACGAAGATCGTCGGCGACTGGGCACGATGCTCGATGTCCTTTACACCCACGGGGAGGAACGCTTGAGCTACCTCCATCCCCTGGAAATGGCGATTGAGGAAGCGCACCCCATTGAACCGTGCGAGTTGCCACCCGACGTGGTGACCATGGACTCCACGGTCGAACTGCTCGACCTCGACACGGGAGAAACCGAGGTGTTCATCCTCGTGTATCCCGAACGCGCCGACGCCGCCCTCAACCGCATCTCCGTTCTGGCTCCGCTCGGAACGGCGATTCTCGGTTGCCGGGTGGGCGACACGGTCACGGTCAAGGTGCCCGCCGGACGACGACGAATCCGCGTGGAAAACATCCACGACGAACCCGTGTCCATCGGAAGTCGCTGAATCCTTTGCCTGTCGCAGCCGGCCCGCCATCCTTACACGCCACGAACCGCCGACCGGGATGGCGCGGCTGGCCGCGACGCTTTGTCTGCCGAACAATCCGCCCGCGCCCGTCACCCTCCGGCACGGGACGCGGCACTATCGGCAATCAGTTCAATACCGCAAATCACCGGTGGCTTCTCTGTGGTGGGCGCCAGATCCACCTGGAGCGAACGCTCGACCTCCACGCCCTTGAACTCCCTCACAATGGCTCGCCGCGGGCCGCCCGCCTCGCGGACGATGTCGAGATCGCGAAGCGCCTGCTTTCCCTGGAGACTCACCGAGAACACGCGATCCCCGGCGCGAACGTCCTCGGGTTCGGCGAAGTGCAGGCGGACGGTGAACGAACGCCGCGCCACAGTTGGCCCCGTCGCTCGCACCAGCGCTTCCGGCCGCCCAGTCTCCCAGGCGAAATCGATCTGTGGATCGTTGCGAAGCACCGCCGGACCAGAGAAGTTCGGATGATCGTAATAGGCAGCGCTCAGTCCGCCCGGCTTCCCTTCTGCCGAGATCAGCGCCCCGGCCGGCACGACGCACTTCGCCGCCGACGCGCTGCTCCAACACAGCCGGACCGCACCCGCACTCGGCGAGCTCCGCGGCGTCCGCCAATACTCGAGCACGATCGGGTACTTCACCCCTGCCTTCATCGCGATTGAGGCCGAAATCTCGCCCGCGTCGCCGCGCCGCAGGTTCTTGCTGTTGTCGATCAATAGCTCGTCGCCGATCCATAACCGGACGCCGCTTTCGGTCTCTACGTGGAAAGTGCAGGTCTCGGTCCGCTCGGCTCGCACCGCTCCGCTCCAACGGGCACTGATCGCCGGGCTGGGCGACTGCACCCGTCGCGCCACAGGCTCGATGCGGATCGATCGGGCGCCACGCAGTCCGGACGCGGCGATCCACGGCCAGCCGTCACCCTTCTCCATCCACAGCGCATGCCGATAGAACGGCTCAGCCGTGCTGGGTTCAACCGTGACCGGCACCTCCGGCGAGGGCCCGCCCACGCTCGGCCAATCGAGCCACAGCGTGCCGTCGGGCGCCGCGCGGTCGCCCGGCGCGCCGAAGTTGATCCCCACGCGCGCCGCCGGCCCCTCTTCGGCCACCTCTCCCCAGGCCGACCACTGCTCGTACTCCGGCGGCATCGGCGCGAGCGCCAACGACGTGAACACCGGGTAGTTGCACGTGCAGTTGCCCGTCCACGAAGGCAGCGTCAACACGCCGCCGGCCGGCACGATGCTGTTGCGGCAACCGGACCGGATCCCGCCGATATTCACCGTGCCACTCTCCAGGTCCTTGTCATAAAAGGCTGCCGTACCCGACCGGTACGTCAGCAGGTTCCCGTAATCCACCGGATCGCGGTCGCAGCCGTGCATCTTGAGCATCGCGCGGGCTTCGGCGATCCCGGTGATCGGGTTCTTGCGCGCCGCCGGCACGGCGGGCGGCGCGCCGGCGGGCAGCACTTCGGTCTCGACTGCTGCAGGAAACTCGATTCCGGCCAGCTCGGCCGGCGCGAACATACGGCCGGTGTAGATGTCGGTATATGTCTCGATGTACCGCTTCTCGCGTTCCAGGAGACGCAAATAGTCTTTATACGGCACGCTGGGCGGGTTGGGACCGTAAGGCTCATCCGTTGCCGCATACTTCAGCACGCCCTGACAAACCACGATCTCCGTCGGCAAGCCCCTTCCCCCCTCGTGCTGAAACGTCTTGTAGAACAGCTTGTGGTGGTGGACCGTGTCGCCGAACCACAATAGGCCCAGGGGAAGGCGGACCTGCGCGTCGAAGTTCGGCTGGCCCATATAATCGGCCGTTCCAGGCAGCGCCCCGCGGCGTACGACGATCGAGCGCGAGCCGTCCTGCTCCAGCGCAACACCCGCCGCGTCAAGCTTCTCACGCGCTGCCGCCATCTGCTGCCGCTCCTCCTCCGTGGTCGCCAGCAGTGCCGCGCCGCCGAAGGGATGCAACACGTTGACCAGCGCGCTGGCGACCGCGTCAGCCGAAACGTCCGAAACGAGTCCTGGCCGTTCGGACATCACCAGGTCTGCCAGATACGGCGGGAAGCCGAACTCCAGCGGATCGCCCACACGGACCGCGGCCCGCGCACCGTAAAGCCCCGCGTCATCGAGACGGCGGCGCAGGGACGCGGCCGCAGCCGCATCGGAATCCACCGCGATCACATGGTATTCCGTCTGGCGCAATAGCTCTTCCACCAGCCGCCCGTCGGCAAGCCCCCACACCAAGGCGATGCCCGACTTCCGTGGAGCGCGTTCGACGCCCTGTTTCGCCTCCGCCGTCCAGCGGTCGTCGACCGTCGCAAGCGGTCTCGGCTCAACCCGGCGGACGCGGGCCTCGGCCGAGTGCGGGCCAAAACACGAGATCGTCCCGCCGCGCGTCACCACAAATAGCTTGCCGCCGGCCGCCAGCATCGTATGCACTTCGCCATCGACCGGCACCGGCGGCGCATCGAGGTCGTACGATTGGCCCCCGAGCGAGATCTTCCGGGCGAATTTCTCCGTGATGCGATAGCTGCGCGCCCCGACCTGAACTCGTTCCTGTAACACCTCGTCCGGCTTCCGCTTCGCCTCGTGCTGCCCGATGATCTGCTGGCCCGCATCGTGGATCTCCGTGTTGATCGCCGAGTCGACAACCAGTTCGCTCCCGTCGCTGGCCACGAACCAACCGCCGGGTTGGCTGCCGTGGCCGCCGTGTCCAAATGTGAAGTCAACGAGCTTTCCCGTCTGCCGATCGAAGGCTGCGGGGAACGCTCGCCCGCTGGGTACGAGCACCTGGTCGCCGTCGACAAGCAGGTAGCCCATCGGCGATGGTCCGCCAAATGCCATCGCGCCGTGCGGGTGCTCGATGTACAGCGAGCCCGTGCGGTCGTTCACCCAGCGTACAGCGCCGGTCTCCGCGTCCACCGCATATACGAAAATCCCCTCGGCCGGCCAGACACCGGCGGCGAAGTATACGACACCGTCCACGACGACCGGTCCGCCGCGAACCGGCCAGGCCGAAATCAACCGGCCGTTGCCCAGCACCTTCCGATTGGAGGGAGACGCCCTCAACTTCCACCGCAACCCCCCACTGGCCAGATCCAGGCAGTAGAGGTGGCCGTCGTCGGAACCGAAATAGACCCTCCCTGCCCGGGCCGCCGGCGCCACGCGGATCGGCCCCTCCGCATAGAACCGCCACACCTCGTCGCCCGAGTTCACGTCGAGGGCGAGGAGGCAGTCGTTCCGCGACGACCCAACCAGCAGCAGCCCGCCGCAGCCAATCGGCTCGTAGCCCGAGTCGAACTGCTGTCGTTCTTGCCGTACCTGGAAAAACGCCGGCTCCAACGGCGGAAACTGCCAGCTCCAGCAGAGTTTCAACTCCTCCGGCAGCCGCTCGGGTGAACTGGCCGAACGACTCGCGTCATATCGCCATGTCGGCCAGTCGGCACCGCAAAGCCCCACAAGCCCCAATGCCGCCAGCACTGTCGCCTGACCCGCAACGCCTCTCGCCATCCGCTTCATCATCTCGCTCCGTTTCATGGCGCCCGACCAGGGGCCGTTTCCCAGGGTTTCGCATTGGGCATCCCCGGTCCCCATCATCCAAGGACCCTCAGTCTACCGGCAAGTCGATTTGGACGAAACTGAAGACCCCCTCCTGAGCGACTTGGGCCAGCGCGCCATTGCCAGCGTGCCGCCAGTGCCCCTCTGCGTAGAATAACTGGGCGGCTGGCCCTACGGCCCTTTGCTCGGGCGAGGGAGGCGCAGCGAAGCCAGAGTCTGCGGTGTGAACTGCCACCGTCTTCGTGCGCAAGGCCAACACCAATTACTCATCTTTTGCGAGGAGAATTCCTATGTTTCGGCTCGAGGTTCTTGCCCTCGGATTGGCCGTCGGAATCGCGCTGTTCACCCCCTCCACGCAGGCAGTCGAACCCGTCAAAACCGGTCCGGCGAATTCGAAGGATCGTGTAGAACGGGCGGGGATGCCCGCCCTTGTCGCCGGCAACAACCGCTTCGCCGTCGACCTCTACGGCCGGCTGCGATCCGCGACTTCAGGTAACCTCTTCTTCTCCCCTTACAGCATCTCCACGGCCCTGGCGATGACGCTTGCCGGATCGGCCGGTGACACACAGAAGCAGATGGCCGAGGTCCTTCACTTCACCGTGCCCGAGCCCGAACTCCACCGGCTCATGGCTCAACTCCGCCAGAACCTCCGGGCCGATGCGAAACGAGGCTACCAGCTTCGCATCGCCAATCGCCTCTGGGGACACAAGGGTTACGAGTTCCTGCCCGAGTTCCTCGCAACGACCCGCGAACATTATGCGGCCGACCTGGGCGTTGTCGACTTCGTTCGCAATGCCGAAGCCGGTCGCCAGGAGATCAATCGCTGGGTCGAAACCGAAACCGAGCGGAAGATCACCGACTTGATCCCGCCTGGTGCAATCGATGCGGCAACCCGGCTGGTGCTGGCCAACGCCATCTACTTCAAGGCGAACTGGCAGGACAAGTTCAACGAAAGACTCACCGCCGACACCCCCTTCCACATTCCGGGCGGTGAGGAAGTGACGGTGCCGATGATGCACCAGACCAGGAGCTTCGGCTATCAGGCCGCCGATGGTCTGCAGGTCCTCGAAATGCCCTACGTCGACGGCAAGCTCTCGATGCTCGTGCTCCTGCCCAAGGAAATCGAAGGACTGCCCGCTCTCGAGGAGAAGCTGACTGCCGAGAACCTGCGACAATGGACCACTGGCCTGCGTCGGCAGCGAGTGATCGTATACTTGCCTCGATTCAAGCTGACCTCGCAGTTCGGCCTCAACGACGCGCTCCAGGCGATGGGGATGACGCTCGCCTTTGACGACTTGAAAGCCGATTTCTCCCGCATGAGCCCGGGCGAGGGGCTTTATATCTCGGCCGTGGTCCACAAGGCGTTTGTCGATGTGAACGAAGAAGGGACCGAAGCGGCGGCGGCTACCGGCGTGATCATGGCCCCTCGGGCGGCTATTGTTGACGAACCGCCGACGTTCCGCGCCGACCATCCCTTCCTGTTTCTCATTCGCGACAACCAGACCGGATCCATCCTCTTCATCGGCCGCGTGGCAAACCCCGGAAAATGACTCCCCCGCAAATTGGGGCGAAGGCGGCACAAGGACTGCCAATGGCCGGACTGGCAGACGATCGACCGTCGGTCGCCATCGTCTTGTCAAATACGTTATCGTTGCTTTGGCCGTCGCGGCGTGTTATTGGTGACGGAAGGGAAAACGCGCGGCACGGCGAGGCTCTGGCCCCCTCCATGGCGAGATATCTCGGCCGAAAGTTGGGTAGTAACCGGCCGAGAATGGTGGAAAACCGGACCCCAAGAACGTTCGGGTGAGCGAATACCAACCATCACCGCTCTGGTCGTCTCGGCACTTGGTCATCGAGGTGCAGAAGGCAGGTGCGCGCTTCTCCACCACACTCGCCCAGCCGTTCGCCCGGATCGGATCGCACCCCCGATCCGACGTGGTGATCCCCGGCGACAGTATTCCCAGCCGCTGTCTCTATTTCCATGCAACCGACGCGGGCCTGTTCTGCGTCGACTTGACTGCCTCTGGCCCGGCCGAGCAGGCGCTGCCGGTACATGGCTGGGTCTACCCAAACCAGCTCATACGAGTCGGGCCGTACGAGATCACGGTAGAAACGGATCCGCCGGGACCGGTGCCGCCCATCGGGACCGATGACCTCGATAGCCGCTGCCTCGACGAGGCCGACGCGCCCAATCTGACCGCCGTGGTCGGAGGCGAGCCGCTCGGCTGCCGCTTGCTCCACCGGCGGCTGACGATCATCGGCCGCCACCGGCCCAGCACCGTGCGGCTGACCAGTCGCCGCATATCGGCATGCCATTGCCTGCTTTGGTGGGATGCCGGCACGCTTTGGGTAGTCGACCTGTTGAGCGGCAACGGCACGCGTCTCAATGGCGAACACGTCGACGCCGCCCTCGTCAACCCGGGAGACACGCTCAAGCTCGGCCCGGTGGCGCTGACGTACGAGCCGCCAGCCGTCCAGAGACCGGCTATGTCCGTCGTCTTCCCGGCGCCAACCATCGGTCCCGACGAGACTCCGACCAGCGTCACCGAGACCGAACTCGCCGCACTGCAGCTCGAGGCCGAACGCCGCGAAATGGATCGCCGCCAGGCCGAGCTGGAAACCCGGCAACGGGAACTGGAAGCCCGGCTCCGCGAGATCGAATCCCGCTCGGCGGCCATCGAAGAGACCCGGCTGGCCGCGGAGCGAAAACTCCTCGAACAGACCGAAACCCTCCACCGCCTGCTCGAGGAACTCGCCGAGCGGCGACAGGAGCTCGCCGCCGCCGAAAAACGCTTGGAAACCGCCCGACGGCCGGACGAGCCCAGCGCAAATCTACCCGCAGTCACCCCTCTGAGTGATGCCAGTCGCGGCGACGTGTCGGCCCAAGGGAAGAACGGCGATGCCGGTCTGGCGGAAGAGCCCCTCTATCCCATCCGGCAAACACCGCGATTCTGGCAGGAAGATCCAGGCCCGCGCCGCACGGGGCTCGTCAGGCCACTGCCATCGCGCGACAATCGGCTGATGAATCGCCCCGCGTCCGGCGGCGCGATCGTGCCGCCGGGTACTCCCTGGCAGCGCCCGAATACCGCGCGACGCTTCGTGACGAGCATGCTGGCCGGACTGGTCGGTGCGGCGGCCGCAGCCGCGGTCGTTTGGTTTGCTGTCCCCTGGCCGAGTTCCGCGGCCATGACGATGCAGTTCGACAGCGCTACCGACAACGTCGCGCCCGGCGCCGGCACGCCTGCAGCGGCTCCAGGAGCTCCGGACGACCTCATCCTGCGTCCCACGGTCCTTGCAGCGATGTTGCAGGATCCGTCACTGGAGAGTATCCGGCGTAATACCCCTAACGCCGACCTCATCGACTGGCTCCGCGGGCACGTCGACGTTATCCCCCTGTCCACGCCCGGACAGGTGCGCATCGTGTCCTCGTCGGCCACGGCCACCGACTCGCTGTCGATTCTCACCGCGCTGGCGCAGGCGATCCGTCAGGCAACGGAGACGGAACGGCAGGATCGCCGCAGAGAGATCAACAGTCAGTACGCCGTCGCCGAACGACAGCACCGCGACGCTCTTGACCGCCTCAAGGAACTGGCGGCAAGTCTGAACACGGGTGATCCCGAGGTACTGACCAACCAGGTCGATGCCCTGCTGGCGCAAGTTTCCAAGACTCGATCAGAACTCTTGCCGCTCGAAGCGGAAATCAAGGTTCTCGAGGCCAGGTCGGCACCCCGTCGGAAAACGCCGACTGAGCATCCGAGCCCGTCTGTGGCTGCCAAAGAGCCACCCGTCGTCGCCGATACTGACTCGCCCGAGGCCCGCCTGGCTGAACTCACCGCCCGGCGCGGCGAGCTCGCGCAGTCGATCGCCGAGACTCGTTCGGAGGCCGATCGGTTGAAACAGGCCGCCGCCGAACTGGCGGCACTTCGCGACGAGTCGGAGCTTCACCGGTCGAGAATGGCCGAGCTCGACCGCATTCGCACTCAGCTCGATCTTGAGCCGGGTGCCGGCGTGTCGGCTGCGGTCGTCGAGTACCCGCTCATCATTCGCGACGGCTCCCGCCGACGGCGCTCAGCCGCCCTGCTAGCGTCGCTCGCCGGATTCGTCCTTGCCGGCCTGTTGGCGTTCCGGCGCCAGCCGTCCTTCCGCGGCCCGCTCCTGCCCGCCGAACTGCTCGTCGATGCCGAACACGCCGGCGCGCTGCGGTCAACAACCGCCTCCGCTCCATCCCCGACAACCGGCACAACCGCGGCAGGCTGACGCAACCTTCGGCATCGTTTGCGTCCGTCGGGCCGATGTCTTCTCCGCCAACTTGCCCCATGCCTACCGCTCGGTTACTGTAGGCGAAGGCAGGTGAGCGGGACCACAATCTCTGCGGCCCATTGCGCAGCTCGCCTCGATCCAGCCCTGTTCGCGCAATCACGACCCCCGATCATCGGTCTTCCGAGCAAACGACGATGTTAATCTCCAAAGCGGTGATCACGGCCGCCGGCCATGGGCAGCGGCGGCTTCCACTTCAGCGGTTCGTCGATCTCGACGGGGAGGAGAAGACGGCCCTGGAGATCATCATCGAAGAAGTCCTCTCCAGTGGCGTCGAGGAGATCTGCCTCGTCGTCCGGCCCGGTGATGAAGATGCTTACGCCGAAGCGGCCGGCGACTTCGCCCGGATGCTCGTTTTCGCCGAGCAGCCCGAACCGCGCGGCTACGGCGATGCCCTCTACCGCGCTGCCGACTTTGTGGGCCAGGAGGCGTTCGTTCACCTCGTGAGCGACCACCTCTATATCAGCCACGAGAAGCGCCGCTGCGCCCAGCAGTTGGTCGAGATCGCCAAAGCGGAGAACTCGCCGGTCTCCGCCGTCCAGGCTACACGCGAAAGCATGCTGCCCTACTACGGCACCGTCGGCGGGCGGCGACGGGCCGGCCGCACCGATCTCTACGAGATCGACCGCGTCCTCGAAAAACCCACTCCCACCGAGGCCGAGCAGTCGCTGCTAGTGCCCGGCTTGCGGGCCGGCCACTATCTCTGCCTCTTCGGCATGCACGTGCTTACCCCGACGGTGTTCGAACTGCTCGAACCGATGGTCCACGGCCAGTCCGACGGCCCGGCCATGCTCTCCCCGGCCCTCTCGGCCCTCGCCGCGCGGGAGAACTACCTCGCGCTGGAACTCAACGGCAGCCGCTACAACATCGGCATCAAGTTCGGCATCCTCATGGCCCAGCTTGCCCTGGCTCTCTCCGGCGCCGAGCGCGACGAGATCCTCGCCCGGCTTGTCGAGTTGCTGGCTACCCGGTCGGTCGCCGGTTGACAGGCGTGGCCATTATTGTGGTGCGGCCCTCCCGGCTGCATCGAGGCAGGCAACATGCCTGCACTACGAAAGATCGAGTTGTGGCAGGGAGAACCCCATGGCGAGCAAGCTGGTCGAAATCATCACGAGCACCGAACCCGGCGTCCGCGACCGGTCGCTCGACGAGTTCTGCCGCGGTGCGGTGATTGAAGAGTTGGAAGCGGAATGCCGCCATCTCGACCGCTTCCGCCGCACTAGCGTCAACCTCTACGAACACGTCCGCGCGTTGTTCTTCTTGAGCTCCATCTACCGATACCACGTCCCGGCGAAGCTTGGCCCCGACGCCTACGGATTGATTCCCTACAACGGTTACCAGCACCTGCTCGCCCGCCGGTTCGACGAGGCCATCGACGAATTCCTCGCTGCACGCAATCGTAGCGGCCTGACCGACACGGTCGCCAGCGCCCTGGCCCGCGCCTACCACGACCTCGGCTTCCAGACGCTGGCCAACCAGGTCCGCCGCAGCGTCCGCTCCGTCCGCGGCAACCAGTGGATGTTCCGCATCGGCCACCCCACCAATCACCCTCTGCGCGTCCGCCCGGAGTTGCTCGCCCGCCGCTCGCCGCGCGACCTGTTTCCCGTCCTTTGGGAACGCACTCCGGTGCGGATGGATCTCTCGCACAGCGCCTGGAGCGATATCTTCTTCCTCGGCATGGACTTCCCCGAGGGGGCCCGCGTGCTCAACGTCTCGGTCGACCTCGGCGTCCGCGGGCGCGATCCGCAGCCGAGGCCGCCGATCGAGGCCTACCTCCGCGTCGTCTCCGAACCCGTGCTCCGGCTGGTGAGCATCGATCTCAAGGCCACCGCCGACCTCCGGTCGCTGGCCGAGGTGTTCGACTTCGCCAAGGACTACCTCGGCCTGCTCAAGGCAGGGGTGATCGCTTCGGGCATCCTTCCGCCCGGGCTGGAGGGCTCGGAGGAAAGCCTCGAAGACGTGCTTGCCCGTGTGGTCGGTCCCGGCCTGGGCCTGGAGATCGTCACCAAGGTCAACGACATCCCCAAGGGCTCCCGCCTTGCCGTTTCCACGAATCTGCTGGCGGCCATTATCACGGTCTGCATGCGGGCCACCGGGCAGGTGAAGTCGCTCGCCGGAACGCTCAGCGAACCGGAACGCCGCATCGTTGCCGCCCGGGCGATCCTTGGCGAATGGCTCGGCGGTTCCGGCGGCGGCTGGCAGGACTCCGGCGGTGTCTGGCCCGGCGTCAAGCTGATCCGCGGCCGCCTGGCCGGTCCCGATGATCCGGAATGGGGCGTCAGCCGCGGCCGGTTGCTGCCCGACCATCACCTCTATCCGCCCGAGGAAGTGAGCGACGCCGCCCGCCAGCTTCTCTGCGACAGCTACGTCCTCGTGCACGGCGGCATGGCCCAGAACGTGGGCCCGATTCTGGAAATGGTCACCGAGAAGTATCTCCTCCGCTCGGAAGCCGAATGGGAAGGCCGCCAGAAGGCGATCCAGCTCTTGGACCGCATCGACCGGATGCTCCGCGCCGGAAATATCCACGAATTGGCCGCGGCGACGACCGAGAACTTCTTTGGCCCCATCCAGACCATCATCCCCTGGGCCACCAACCACTACACCCAGACCCTCATTGCCGCTGTCCGCGAGCGCTTCGGCGAATTGTTCTGGGGCTTCCTCATGCTCGGCGGCATGTCGGGCGGCGGCATGGGCTTCGCCTTCGATCCCAAGGTCAGGCCCGCAGCGCAGGACTACCTCCAGGAATTGATGCGCAATACGAAACGCCAGCTCGAATGCTCGCTCCCCTTCGCCATGGAGCCGGTGGTCTACGACTTTGCCATCAATAACCAGGGAACCTCCGCCAGCCTTCTCTCCGGCAGTGAAGTCTTTCTGCCGCCCGGCTACTACGCCCTCGTGGCACCGCAATGGCTAAGTCTCGGCGTTCGGCGTCTTCCGCCCGATCGCCAGACTGAAGTCGCCCGCTTTGTCAGCGAAACGCGCCCCCAGGGCCGCCTGGCCGCTTCAAACCACATCCTCTTCTCCGGCCTCTTCCCGGTCACCGCCGAGGAAGACCGCGACGCCGACGCTCTCGATCGGCTGCTCGAAGAGAATGGCTTCGACCGCGAGCTTCACGAACAGATCCGCTCCGACCTCCGCGCCGGTCGCATCGGCCTGGCGCAGAATCGGTTCCCGGCCAGCACCAGCATCGAAGACGTCCAGCCCGGCGACGTCCTCCACGCCGACCGCCACGCCGGCCGGGCGATCATCGACCTCGGCGAAGAAGCCATCGGCCGCGGCGAAGTCGCCGTGGTAACGCTCGCCGCCGGCGCCGGAAGCCGCTGGACGCAAGGCGCCGGAGTCGTCAAGGCGCTCCACCCGTTCCACCGTTTCGCCGGTCGCTATCGCAGCTTCCTCGAAGTGCACCTGGCCAAGAGCCGCCGCGTCTCGCAAACCTACGACTGCGAGATTCCCCACGTCGTCACCACCGGATACCTCACCCACGAGCCGATTTTCAAGGCCCTTGCCGCCGAAAACAACTACGGCTACCGCGGCCAGGTGATCCTCTCGCGCGGCCGCTCCGTGGGGCTGCGGATGATTCCCATGCCCCGCGACCTCCGCTTCGCCTGGGAAGAAATGCCCCAGCAGATTCTCGATGAGCAGGCTCAGAAAGTTCGCGACAGCCTCCGGGCGGCGCTCGTCCACTGGGCTGAATCATCCGGCGGCGGCACCGACTACACCGACAACCTCCCGTTGCAGTGCCTCCATCCGGTTGGCCACTGGTTCGAAGTGCCCAACCTGCTCCGCAATGGCACGCTCGCCGCCCTCTTGCGCGATCGTCCTCAACTCAAGTACCTCATGCTCCACAACATCGACACGCTCGGCGCCGATGTCGATCCGGGACTCCTCGGCCTCCACATCGACCAGGGGGCGTGCCTCAGCTTCGAGGTCATCTCCCGCCGCATTGACGACCGCGGCGGCGGCCTCGGGCGCGTGAACGGGCAGGTGCGGCTCATCGAAGGACTCGCCATGCCCCGCGAGTCCGATGAGTTCAAGCTCACCTTCTACAACACGCTCACCACTTGGATTGGAGTCGACCCGCTGCTCAAGGTCTTCGGCCTCGACCGCGAGGACCTCGACCACGACGAGCGGGTCACCGCCGCCGTCCGCCGCACCAGCGCCCGCATGCCCACCTACATCACACTCAAAGACGTCAAACGCCGCTGGGGCCACGGCCAGGAAGATCTCTTCCCTGTGGCCCAGTTCGAGAAACTCTGGGGCGACATGACCGGACTGCCGGGTGTGCCCTGCCGCTTCTTTGTCGTCCCCACCTTCCGCGGTCAGCAGCTCAAGGACCCCGCCCAACTCGACGGCTGGCTCCGCGACGGCTCCGCCGATTACGTCGCCTCCCGCTGTGCCTGGTCGTGACCCTGCTTTGGCGCGACGTCCCGTCGCCCCTTTCACTTTGTTCGCCGCGAAATGCAGTAGAAGTGCAATGCTGACTCGCCTCGCGCATTCGCTCACCAAACCAAGACAGCTACCGCGAATGGGTCGAGCTTCTTACAATGACCGGCTATCGCGGACCTGAAGCGCCCTCAGGCGGAGGGGATGCAGACGCTGTCTGGCCGGTCACCGTTGTATGAAACCAGAATCCGTCAATATCGCCATCCTCGGCTCCACCGGAAGCATCGGCCGCAGCGCCCTCGAGGTGATCGCGGCTTCCGGTGGCAGGCTGAAACCCTGGGCACTGGCGGCGCGCGCCAATACCAAAGTCCTCGAACAGCAGGCGATTGCCGTTCGCCCCCGCTGGATCATCGTCACCGATCCGGAAGCCGCCCGGCGTCACGACTGGTCGCGGCTTCCGCCCGGCACGGAACTGCTGACCGGCCCCGAGGCAGTCACTCGGCTGGCGGCCGATGCCGAGGTCGACCTCGTTCTCTCCGCCATCGTCGGCCGCGCCGGACTGGAGGGGACTTGGGCCGCCCTCGATGCGGGTAAAACAGTCGCCTTGGCCAATAAAGAGAGCCTCGTCGTCGGCGGTCCGCTCGTCACGAAGCTGGCACGCCAGAGGGGTGCGAGGATCCTCCCCGTCGACAGCGAGCATAGCGCCATCTTTCAGTGTCTCGAAGCGGGGCGACGCGAGGAGCTCAAGCGCGTAGTTCTGACCGCCAGCGGCGGCCCCTTCCGCACCTGGCCCGTCGATCGGCTTTCGGAAGTGACCGTGGACGACGCTTTGGCCCATCCCACGTGGGATATGGGCCGAAAAATCACCATTGATTCGGCCACCCTGATGAACAAGGCGCTCGAGATCATCGAAGCCCGCTGGCTCTTCGATCTTCAGCCCGGAGAGATCGGGGTCGTAATTCACCCGCAGTCAATCGTCCATTCGTTGGTAGAATATATCGACGGGTCGGTGATGGCGCAGTTGAGCCCCCCCGATATGCGGCTCCCGATCCAGTATGCCCTCACTTGGCCCGAGCGCCGGCCAAGCGTGGCGGACAAGCTGGATTGGAGCCAGGCGATGCGGTTGGAATTTGAGCCGCCGGACCTTGAACGCTTCGCGGCCCTGCGGCTCGGACTGCAGGTCGCCCGCGATGGCGGCACGGCCGGTGCGGTGCTTAACGGCGCCAACGAGGCCGCCGTGGCGGCGTTTCTCGACGGCAAGCTGGGCTTCCACGAAATCGTGCCGGCCTGTGAGCGAATATTGAATAGCCATTCGTTTGATCCTCAGCCCAGCCTGGACCGGCTTCTCGAACTGGACCGTTGGGCTCGCCAGGAGGTAGCGCGTTGGATTCATTGCTGATTTTTGCCGCGGGCGAGCCAGCCTGGGCGCCCTGGACCATCACCCTGCTGAAGGTGATCTTCGGCCTCGGCTTCGTAATCTTCGTCCACGAACTCGGGCACTTCCTCGTCGCCAAGCTGTGCGGCGTCAAGTGCGAGAAGTTCTACCTCGGCTTCGACATCTTCGGCCTTAAGCTCGCCCGCTACCGCTGGGGCGAGACCGAATACGGCATCGGCATCCTGCCGCTGGGCGGCTACGTGAAGATGCTCGGCCAGGAAGACAATCCGGCCCGCCTTCGTGAGGAAGTCGAGCGTGCCAAAGCAGCCCAGGCCGCCGGCGCGCCGGCGCCGACCGTTGAAGAGACCGGCGCCCCGCTCGACGTTGCCGAGGCGGAACGTGCCCTCTACGATCCGCGCAGCTACCTGGCTCAGAGCGTGCCCGAGCGCATGGCGATCATCTCGGCGGGCGTGATCATGAACGTGATCTTCGCCTTCCTGATGGCCATCGTCGCCTACCAGATCGGCGTCCGCGAGATCGCTGCGGCGGTGGGCGGCGTCCTGCCTGGCGACACCGCCTGGCAGATCGGCCTCGACGTCGGCGACCGTGTGGTCGAAATCGACGGCACCCGGGTTCGCCGTTTCCGCGACCTGCAGCGCGCCGTTTCGCTGGGCGATGTCGACGACGGCGTGACCTTGAAGGTTGTCCGGCCAGGCGTCGAGGAACCGATCGATTTCGTCGCCAAACCGCGGACCGACGGCCTGATGCCCACCATCGGCGTCATCTCTCCTTTCACCACCACGCTCTCCGAGGAGATGCCCGTCTATCCCGCGTCGCCTGCAGCGCTGGCCCGTCCGCAGTTCAACAAGGGCGATCGCCTTGTACAGATCGACGATCAGAAGATCGACGACTACGCCCAGGCAAACCGCTATCTTGCCGCCCATCCCGAGAAACCGATCACGGTGGTGGTCGAGCGTACCGCCGACGGATCGACAGAGCGGGTTTCGATGAAACTCCAACCGCGGCCGCTCAGCGAACTGGGCATGGTGATGGAAATTGGTCCGATCGCGGCCGTCCGGCAAGGCTCGCCTGCCGATCGCGCCGGTCTCCGCGAGGGAGATCGCCTGCTGGAAATCGATGGCCAGCCCCTCGGTGATCCGATGACGCTGCCGGCGCGGGCGGCCCGTCTCGCGGGGGAAAAGGACGAAGTCACTCTCACCGTTCAGCGCGCCGGTGAGACCAAGCCGGTGACGATTTCGACCGCCCTTGGCCCGGCCGAAACGGCCTGGATGATTTATGCCCCCGGCAGCCCTGTTGCTGTGCCGGCCCTGGGCATCGCCTACCCGGTGGTCAACCGCGTTGCGACCGTCGCTCCCAAGAGCCCCGCGGCCGCAGCCGGAATTCGTCCCGGTGACATCATCGAAGCGCTCAAGGTCATCGCGCCCGATCGCGACAGCCTGAGCCGCGATCAACTGGGCATCGACCCCAAAGACCTCGATTGGGACTCGCTCACCAGTGCGCCTACCGTCAAACTTGGCCCCGACGCCGCTCAGTGGCCCCACGTTTTCAGCCAGATCCAGGGATTGCCCCCTGGCTTCAAACTCAGGTTGACACTCGCCGGCGGAAAGGACGTAACGCTCCAGCCGCGTTCATCAGAGGAATGGTTCGACGCCGATCGCGGATTGCAGTTTGAACCCCTCGAGGTCACCCGCCAGGCCGAGTCTTTTCGCGACGCCGTTCGGCTCGCCAAAGACGAGACGATCGACGCCCTCACGATGGTCTTCCAGACGATCCATCGCCTGAGCACTGGCCAGGTCTCGTCAAAGCTGCTCGGCGGACCCGTGACGATCTTCCGCGCCGCCAGCCATGAGGCTTCGCAAGGGACGGCCAAACTCCTGCTGTTCCTCACCATGCTCAGCGCCAACCTCGCCGTGCTCAACTTCCTCCCCATCCCGGTGCTCGACGGCGGCCACATGGTATTTCTGGCCTACGAAGGGCTTCGCGGCCGCCCGCCCAGCGAGAAGGTCCATCTCGGCCTGACCTACTTCGGCTTGGCCCTGATCCTCCTGCTCATGGTCTGGGTGCTGGGACTCGACTTCGGCCTCATCGCCCGCCAATGAGGCCTGGTGATTGAGTGAAAATTGCAGATCGCAGATTCCCCATCTGCGATCTGCGAGCGGACAACCTGCAATTCCTCTCTGCTGGTGCCAGCCGCCTTGCGCAGTCTTGCCATGCTGCGCATCCTCTCGCGTGAACCGCTCTCGCGTCACCAAGGCGGCATAGCTACAATGCCCCGCCCTCAATTCTCCTCGGAGGTGTCTCATGGCGACCGCCGCTATTCAGCAACCGCGTCATGCTCCTCGAGTACTCGGCGAGCCCCTGCCAGAACCGCGCCGCCGCCGTTGGCCGTGGGTCGTGTTGGCGCTTGTCGCCTTGCTCGTAGCCGCAGTCTGGACTGCGCCGATCTACGTGGCCCACAGTTCCTGGCGCGACCACACGCTCCAGTGGCTGACCTCCGGGATCGACGGCAAAGTATCAGTCGAATCGGTCTCGCTCTCGTGGTTCTCCTGGCCGAAGGCGCGAGGCTTGAAGGTCGTCGACAAGCAAGGTCAATCCGTCCTCGAAGGTACGCAACTGATCGGCGAACGGTCGCTGCTGGCCATCCTGTGGAATCCCCAGCGCTCGGGAAAATGGCGGGTGGAGGAGCCCAAGCTCAATCTGGTGCTCCGCCGGGACGGCAGCAACGTGGAAGACGTCCTGGCCGGCCTGCTCAGCGCCGAAGGCGATTCCGCGTATGAGTTCAACCTGGAGATTGTCAACGGCTCGGCATCGATCACCGACGCCCGGACTGGGCAGTCGTGGTCGGTTGCCGGCCTGCAGACGACCCTTGTCATGCCCACTGCCGCCGATGCGCCCGTGACGCTCAAAGCTTCCGGCAGCCTCGCCGATCAGCAAGACAGCGGCCACTTCGAGATCGACCTGAAGTGGCTGTCCGGCGAGCATAGTGCCAACGGCTCGGAACTCGTCGTCCGCACCAAGAGCCTGCCCCTGGCGGTGTTCGCGCCGCTGGCCGAACGCTGGACATCCAATGCGCGCCTCGACGGCCGAGTGACATCCGACCTGCGGCTCCGTTTCGACGCCGGCCGGCTCAGCCAGCGCGTGGTGGCCGAGGGTACGGTCGCCGCGGAAAAGCTGGTGGCCTCGGCCGAGGCGATGGGCGCCGACAGACTGGCTCTCGAGCGGCTCACGGCCGGAGGCAAGGTGCTGTGGAGCGACGGGCGATTGGAACTCGACAAGTTCGCCATCGAGTCGGACATCGGCTCGGCCACGCTTTCCGGCAAATTCGAATTGGCGGGCAAATCGACCGCCGAGATGCTCGCGGCGCTCCCCTATCAGACCTGCGAGATTGCCGGCCAGATCGACCTCGCGCGGCTAGCGGCGATCCTCCCCGATACGCTCCGGATCCAGAAGGGGACCCAGATCACGTCCGGCCATCTGCAGGCCAACCTGACCAGCCGGCCGGGCCGTGACGGCATGACCTGGCAGGGCCATGTCGAGGCGGCGAACCTCACCGCGATGAGCATGGGACGGCCGCTTGCCTGGCAGCAACCGGTGCTGCTTACGCTCGCAGCGCATGAGACGGCCGGCGGGCTGATCGTCGAGAGTCTCGACTGCCGCTCCGACTTCTTCCAGTTGCAGGGAGCGGGCAACCCGGACAATCTGACGGCGACTCTCCAGTTCGATCTGAACCAGCTCGCCGCGCAACTGGCCGGCTTCTTCGATATGGGCGGCCTCCGGTTGGCCGGCGACGGCGGCGGTCGGTTCGAGTGGAAACGGCTCGCCGGAGAGGCCTTCGACGCCCAAGGCAGCCTTGATGTCCGCGACTTCTACCTGGGCATGACGAATCGTCCATCGTGGATGGAAAGCCGCATCGTAGCGACGCTCGCCGCCACCGGCCGGACCAATGCCAACGGTTCGACGCGGCTCGACACAGCCACGCTGGGAATCGAAGCCAACGGCGATCGACTCGACGTTCGCCTCAGCGAACCCGTAGTCGATATGGCGGAAGGTCCGTGGACCGCGGAAGTCGCCTCGCACGGCGATCTGGCCCGCTGGCCGCCGCGGCTCGGACCGTGGGTGGTGCTCAAGGATTGGCAGTTGGCCGGGCAGTACGATTTGGCAACGCGCGTCCACGCCTCCACCGCCGCAATCGAGCTGAACGATGCGCGGTTGGCGGTCAAGCAACTGCAGCTCCGCAGCCCTCAACTTAACCTCGATGAACCGGCCGTCGATCTGGCCGGCCGAGGCACCTGGGAAAAGGTTCCGCGACGGTTGTCGCTCCCCGCGGCGACGCTCGCCAGCGTGAGCCTCTCGCTCAACGCCGAAAACGTTTCGGCCACCATGCCGGCCGAAGGACCGTGGGAACTGGCGGGTGATGTCCGCTACCAGGGCAACCTCGGTCGCTGGCAGCAATGGATCTCCGATCCTTCGACCCTGCCGACCTGGCAGCTTGCCGGCAAGGTAAATGGGCAAGCCGTCGTCGAGCGCAAGGGCGAGAAGATCACCAGCCGTTTCGACGCGGCGATCCAGGACTTCGCCGCCGTCCATCCATCGGGTAATCGCTTCGACGACCCCCGGGTTAGCCTGACCGGCCGCGGCGGCTACGACGTGAACAGCCGCTCTTTTGCCCTGGACGAGGTCGAGATGGCCTCGGCGGCCGCGCGTCTCAAGGCCCATGGCCGCTACGACCTGAGCCGCGAGCCCGCCGTGCTCGATCTCGAAGGCCAGGCCGGATACGACATGGAGAAGCTCTCCGGATGGTTCCGCGGCTACCTCGGCGACGGAGTGTTCTTCGCCGGGCGGGGAGAAAGCCCGATCTGGTATCGCGGTCCCCTCTCGGTCGCGACCGGAAAAGCCGCCGCGACCCTGGCGTGGACCTGGGGCGAGGTGTACGGGTTTCGCGTCGGGCCCGGCCAGTTGAAGCTCAATCTGTCCGACGGCATATTGGCCGTCGAGCCGTCGGAGTTCGAAGTCAGCGAGGGTCGCGCCCGAGTGGCGGCGCAGTTGCGACTGTCGCCGGAGCCTCGCGAGCTGGTGGTCTCCGCCGGCCCGATCCTCGAGCAGGTGCGGATCAACCCCCGCATGTGCGCCTACGCGCTGCAGTACATCGCGCCCGTAATGGCCGGCGCGGCGACCGCCGAAGGCAAGTTCTCGCTGAGCCTGGAAAGCTGCCGCGTGCCGATCGACGATCCCAGTCGTGGTGATCTGCAGGGCCGCATGACCGTCCACACTGTCGAGATCGGACCCGGTCCGCTCACCCAGGAGCTGGCCCTGGTGCTCGGCCGGCCGTCGCCGGCAAAGCTGACGCGCGAGTCGGTCGTGCCGTTCCGAATGGTCGACGGCCGGATCTATCACCGCGATCTGGAACTGGTATTTCCCGACGCCACGATCCGCACCTACGGCTCCGTGGGCCTGGACCAGTCGATGGCGCTGATGGCCGAGATGCCCGTGCCCGAGAAATGGCGCGGCAATAATGTGCTCGGCACCGCGCTTCGCGACCAGAAGCTCAATCTGCCGATCGCCGGAACGCTCGGTCGACCGCAGCTCGACCGCCAGACGCTCGATGTCGTCAGCCGCCAGTTCATCAACAAGGCCGCGCAGAACGTCATCCAGGACGAGTTGACTCGCCAGTTCAACCGCTTCTTTCCTCAACCCGCACCTCAGCCCACACCCCAACCACCGCCCGCACCGCGCCAGTAAGAACCGTCAGCTGGACACGGCGCTTTGCGCCCCCGACGGCTATAATGCTCCCGGTAGATCAATTCTGCGGAGCCTGGCGATGAAAGCGGTCCTACTTGGGTCTGGTGGGTACTACACGACCGACCATCGGCACACGCTCTGCGTCCTCCTGCCCGAACTCGGTCTGATGCTCGACGCGGGGACTGGCATTTACCGCGCTGCCCGCTATCTGCGCAGTCGGGAGCTGCACCTCTTCCTCAGCCATGGACATCTCGATCATACGGTCGGTTTGAGCTGGCTCGCCGCGGTGAAAGCGGCCGCATCGCTCGACCGCGTAGTGGTTTACGGCGCAGAGGAAAAACTCGCCGCCATCGAAGAGCACCTGTTCGCCGAGGTTCTGTCGCCCAAGGGGCCGGTCTACGAGGCGCAGGTGCTCACCGCGGAGATACCCTTGCCCGGCGGCGGAACCCTCACGCACTTTCCGCTCAAGCACAATGGGGGCTCGATCGGCTATCGGCTCCAGTGGTCCGGCCACGCGATGGCCTATGTGACCGACACGACTGCCCGGCCCGACGCCGATTACCTGCCCGCCATCCGCGGCGTCGATCTGCTCCTGCACGAGTGCTACTTCCTGGACGACGAGGCCGACAAGGCCGAGCGGAGCGGCCACAGCCATACCTCGGCCGTTGCCGAGCTTGCCGCCCGGGCCGGCGTGGGCAGACTCGTCTTCATCCACATCAATCCGGCCGCAAAAGACCCGAACGACCCCATCGGCATCGACGCCGCCCGTAAGCTCTTCCCCGCGGCCGATGTCGGACACGACCTCATGGAACTCGCGTTCTAGGCGCGGTGCGCCGCTCCGCCGGCAGAGTGGGCCGACGCTCCGCCGGAAGAAGCCCCGCCCCGCATCTCTCAGCGCGCCGCTGAACGTCGCCCTCCTCGCGTCTCCTCACCCGATCAGGCCCAGTCGTCCCTACCAACGCGTGCTCGTCCCGTTGGGAAGACGTGGCGGCCATCAACTGGCGTAACGTCATAAACCAATTGGTCTATTAGACTTACGCTATTATTTGACTGCCCGCACAGAATTCTCCCCAGGATATTGCACCGACTTGGGTGCGAACTATAATGCGCGGTATTACGAATTGAAGAATTGTAACACAGACCTTTCGTAGCTGTCTGGCGTCGTGGATGACGCAGACTCGCCCAGTTCCTAGGTGACTCAGATGACGCCAACTTTGACCCTCACTCCCAATGTCACTCGGCTAGGCCTCTCGTTGTCCTGCGCCGTTTGCTTTTTGGCCCTCGCTGTGGCATCCACTCAGGCGCAGACCTTTACGCCGACAAAACACTCCGAGTATCAGGCGGTGCATGACGACGGCACGTCGGCGTGGCTTGAGCCGTTGGAAAGCCCCTATCCCATTCAGTTGACCGGCTTGGTGATTAACAACCCTTGGGACATGCTCGACTTCAGCAATAGTGCAACACAGCCCGCGTGGCAGGTCTACATTCAGGCCATCGCGTCCGACGACTTCGGCGGCACTGCCCTGTATATGCGCAAAAGAATCCCTTGGAATTCGTCTCAGAACTACACCGACGAGGAATGGACCGCGGAGATGCAGCGACTGAATAACCCGGTCGGGTCCTCCTCGCCGCTCAAACGCGGCGACGTGGTTCGAGTCAACGCCCGCGCCCCGGGTCTCTTTTATGGCGGCAAGTACAATGTCAACGAGACGCACCTGAAGGACGCTGCCCTCGATTTCGACATCGAGGTCATCGGCAGCGCCACACCTGACATCACTTCGTTGCTTCTTTCCGATCTGAAAGACAGCTCCGACAACTTCATCTTCGATTTGACTCGCACAACGGGTTGCGAGCGCTACCAGGGAAGCCTCGTGCAGTTGGACAACCTCCTCCTGGTCGATTCGTTTGCCTGGGGCAGAGACAGCACGGTCAAGGTGAAGCAGGGGAGTTTGACCTTTGACATGAAGCTGGGACTCGATCCGGCCCTCGATTTCATAAACGCCTCCGCTCTCCAGACGACGCCCTTCTCGGTCAAGGCCATCCTTGACCAGGAGGATGGCGGCTTTCCGCATACGGACAACTATCGTCTCTGGCTCACCAACGCAGACGATCTGGAGATGGTTCCCGAGGCAAGCTCGCTGGCCTTATGGGTCATCGGCGCGGCGGCTTTCGGAATCGTCGCCCTGCGACGCCGCCGTCACCCCGAAGCGCGCTGAACGGAGAGGATCGATGGATCGCCAACCGCGCGGCTTTACCCTGATTGAGGTGCTGGTGGTCATCGCCATCGTCGGGCTCCTCATCGCCTTGCTGCTACCGGCGGTCCAGGCGGCCCGGGAATCCGCACGCCGCACGCAGTGCCGAAGCAATCTCAAGCAGATTGGGCTGGCGATGCAGAACTACCATGCCGCGCAGCGATCGCTGCCGCCGGGAAACATTCACCGTACGGCCGGCATCTGCCCCGGCATGGTCGAGCCGACGGGCTCTTTCTCAACCCGCTACGGCAACTGGGCCATTGCCCTGTTGCCTTACCTGGAGCAAGCGTCCCTGTTCGGCCAGTACCAGCCGGCGTACCTCAACGAAAGCCCGCAGAACCGGGCCTTCCGTGAAACGCGGTTGCCCGTCTTCCTCTGCCCGTCGGACATCAATCCGGATGAATGCGCGATACCCGCCACCGGGCCGGCCGCTCAGGTCGGCGCGAAGTACGCCCCAGGCAGCTACCGCGCAGTCTCCGGGCGGAGCGCCGATGGAATGAACTTCCTCGATTCCGAGATGATGTACTCGTTTGTGCGGAAAGATCGCGGCCCGATCCACATAGTAGGTGTGTGGGGATACCACGCCGAAAAGTTCGATGCCATTCACGATGGTTTGTCCAACACGCTCCTGGTGGGCGAGTCGACGACCCGCACCAGTCCGGGCTACCGCACTTTTTGGGCCTACTCCTTCGGGTACTACACCATGTCGGGCGCCTCGGGTCAGCCACGGACGCTTTGGGGCGACTTCGACCGCTGCGTGGCCGCCGGCGGCCAAGGCAACGACCAGCCCTGCAAGCGGGCTTGGGGCGGCACTCACAGCGCCGGCATCAACTTCGTGCTGTGCGATGGTTCCGTCCATCTTATCAACAAATCGATCGATATGGATCTGTTCGGCGGCCTGGCAACTATCACCGGCGGCGAACTGGCGCCCCTTCCTCCCGAGTGAGTTGATCATGAAATTGTGTGCCCGCGCGCTCGTTCTGGTTGTTTTCCTCCCCACCTCCGCCTTGGCAGAAGACCGGGTACTTCCCCGCCCGGATTACAACGCCGACCTGGCTGACCCGGCATGGCTCACGCTGGCGGTTCAGATGCACGGCCACCTCGGTCCGTGGGCCGCCGCCGGCGTGCGATTGGGTTCAGCCGCTCGCCAGGCTGCCGGGGCGGAGGGCTATTTCGACTTGGATGTCGTGGTCGAAGGACCATTCGAGAAGCCCCCCAAAGCGTGCTTCCTCGACGGCGTGCAACTCGGCACCGGAGCAACCTTGGGCAAACGCAATCTCCAGTGGCGGTCGGCCGAACAGATCGCGGTAATCGTGACGAACCGCGCGAGCGGCCGAGTTGCCCGCGTCATTCCCACGCCTCTTCTCCTGGCTTGGCTGAACGCTTTTCAACCGCGGCCACACGGCGAAACCGATGATCACGACGACGCTCACATGAAGCTCGTCGAATCGCTGGCTCGCCGCGTAGCCGCCGCGGCCGAGAACGACATCGCGACGGTCAATCCTTGACCCGCGACCTCAATAGCGTGTGGCGCGCCGCTCCGCAGTCGGCATTGCTCAAAGCAGGCCGCCGCTCCGCCGGGGGCATCCCCGTCAGCCCGTCACGCTCCCGCTCACCCGATCAAGTCCTTCACTACTCGCCCGTGTACGTCGGTCAGGCGGAAGTCGCGTCCGGCGTAGCGATACGTGAACTTCTCGTGGTCGAAGCCCAACAGGTGCAGGATCGTGGCGTGCAGGTCGTGGACATGTACGCGATTCTCGACCGCCTGGAAGCCGAACTCGTCCGTCGCGCCGTGGATGTAGCCCCCGCGGACGCCGCCCCCCGCCAGCCACATGGTGAACCCGTAATGGTTGTGATCGCGGCCGTTCACCTTGCCGGCGTTCGAGCCCGCCTTGGGAAGCTCCACCGTCGGAGTGCGGCCGAACTCGCCTCCCCAGATGACAAGCGTCTCCTCCAAGAGGCCGCGGCTCTTGAGGTCTTTCAGTAGCGCGCCGATCGCCTGGTCGCACTGCTTCGCGAGGTTGCGGTGCTGGTCGGCGATGTCGTCGTGATTGTCCCATGGCTGCCCCGCCCCGTGCCACACCTGCACAAACCGCACGCCCCGCTCCATCAGCCGCCGCGCGATGAGAATCTGCCGGGCCTGCGTCCCCGGGCCGTACATGTCGAGGATGTGCTGCGGCTCGCGGCTGACGTCGAACGCCTCGGCAGCCTCCGTCTGCATGCGGAATGCCAGTTCATACGACTGGATTCGCGATTCCAGTTCGGTGTCCTGCTGCCGGGCCTCCTGGTGGCGGCGATTGAGTTCCTGGAGCAGATCTAACTGTTCCCGCTGCCGCACCAGCGGCACGCGATCGTTCTTCACGTGCTCGATCAGTTTCTCGATCGCCGTGTGCTGCGTGTCGAGGTACGTCCCCTGGAACACGCCCGGCAGAAACCCCGCCTGCCAGTTCTGCGATTCCTGGATCGGGTAGCCGCCGGGGCACATCACGACGAATGCCGGAAGGTTCTGGTTCTCGGTCCCCAGACCGTAAGTCACCCACGATCCCACGCTCGGCCGGATCAGCCTGGCGTCGCCGCAGTTCATCAGCAGTAGCGATGGCTCATGATTCGGCACATCGGCGTGCATCGAGCGGATCACGCACAACTCGTCGGCGCAATCGGCGACGTGCGGGAAGATCTCGCTCACCTCGATGCCGCTCTGGCCATACTTCTGGAACTTGAACGGCGAGGGAAAGGCCGCTCCGGTCTCGCGTTCGGTCTTCAGATTGCCGCTGGGCAGTGGATTACCCGCGTATTTCTCCAGCGCCGGCTTCGGATCAAACGTATCGAGGTGCGACGGCCCGCCGTTCATGAACAGGTGGATGACGTGCTTCGCCTTGGCGGGAAAGTGTGGCGACTTGGGCGACATCGGCCCCGCCTTCTGGCTCGGCTCTGTGGCCATGCCCGTTTCGCCCAGAAGCGAGCCCAACGCCATCGCACCGAAGCCCATCCCGCACCGCGCGAGCAACTGGCGGCGTGTCAGGCAGAGATGCTCCCAGGAGAACAAATGGCTCGGCATCGAGACCTCGCAATCAGTGTTGCCTGTCGCAAAGCGAAAGGCGGCTTTGTCGGTGGCCTGTCTCTACAAAAAGCCCTAATCGACGAACGCCAGTTCGTTGGTCATCAACAGCACGTGTGCCAGCCGGATCCACGCTTCATCCGCAGGCGGCGCCGAGTCATCGCCCGCCGGCATCGAAGCCGACTCGATAAACGCCGTCGCCAGCCTGAGCTGTTCATCGCTCGGCTCGCGGCTGAACACGCACCGATAGAGCTCTCCGATCCGCTGCGGCCGATCCGCGATCTGTGCCGTGCGGCCCGCCAGCCGCTCGGCCTGCTGCCGGACAAACGGGCTGTTCATCATGAACAGGGCCTGCTGCGGCACGGTGGTCTGGTAACGCTTCGGGGCATGCGCGTCGGGGCTGGCGAAGTCGAACGTGCGGAACATCCCCGGCAGGTTCTGCCGCTCAATGAATCCGTACACGGTCCGCCGATTCGGAAACGGCTCTTCGGTGAGTTGCACCGCCGGCCCGCCCAGCGTCAGGTCAAGCGACCCGGCCGCCGCCAGCAGCGAATCGCGCAGCGCCTCCAGGTCCAACCGCCGCCGGTTCATCTTCCACAACAGCCGGTTCTCGGGGTCAACGGCCGCCGCGTCCTCGCGATGCTGGCTCGACTGCTGATAGACGCTCGAAAGCACGATCCGGCGAATGAGTCGCTTCGTCGACCAGCCGTCGGCGATGAACCCCAGCGCCAAGTGGTCGAGAAGCTCCGGGTGGCTGGGCGAATCGCTCCGCGTGCCGAAGTCGCTGGGCGTGGTCACGAAGCCTTCGCCGAACAAGTGGCCCCATACCCGGTTTACCCACACCCGTGCGGTGAGCGGATTGTCGGCGTTGGCGATTGCCTGAGCCAGTTCCAGCCGGCCGCTCCCCTGCTCAAAGGGCCGGCGGTCCTTCCCGGCAAGCACCGCCAGAAACTGCCGCGGCACTTCCGGCCCACGGTTGCCCGGATTGCCCCGCAGCAGGATTCGCGGCGTGACGGGGCTTGCCGCGTCGACCAGCCGCAACGGTGACGGATCGCCGCCGGGTTCCTCGCTGCTGGCAAAGACCCCGTAGAGCGAGTAGTAGTCGGCGGTGGGAATGGGATCGTACTTATGGTCGTGGCAGCGGGCGCAGGAGACGGTCAGCGCCATCGTTCCCCGCGTGAGCACGTCGATGCGGTCGTCGATGATGTCGTGCTTGTTCTGGATGAACCGCCGGCCGAGCGTCAGAAATCCCATCGCTGCCAGGGCGGCCGGTTGTTCCTCAGGCGGAGCGGCCTGGTCGGCGGCAATCTGGTAGACCAAGAAACGGTCGTACGGCATGTCCGAATTCAAAGCGGAAATCACCCAGTCGCGATAGGTATACGCCGCTGCGTAGTTGCGATCCTCCTGAAATACGTAGCCCTTCGTGTCGGCGTAGCGCGCCACATCGAGCCAGTAGCGGCCCCAACGTTCCCCGAAATTTGGTGACGCGAGCAATCGGTCGACCGCTTTCGAAACGGCATCGGGCGACTGGTCGGCTACAAACGATTCGACCTCGTCAGCGCTCGGCGGCAGTCCGACGAGATCGTACCAGAGGCGTCGCAGAAGCGTGCGGCGATCGGCCGGTGCCGAAGGCTCCAGCCCAGCCCCTTCGAGCCGGACAAGGATGAACCGGTCGATGTCGCTCTGAGCCCACAAAGAGTCGGCGGGCTCCGGGACTTCGGCTTCCAGTGGTGGCTGAAACGACCAGAATCCGCCCGTCTCAGCGGCCGGAGTCGCCGGCGCGATTTCGCTCGTCTCCTTCCGCGGGTCCGGCACGCCCATCTCGATCCAGTGGACGAAGTCGGCGATCACATCGTCGGGCAATTTGCCTTGAGGTGGCATCTCGAACGACTCGTAGCGGAGCGCCTCGACCAGGAGGCTCTCGTTGGGCTTGCCGGCAACGACCGCTGGCCCCGATCCGCCACCGGCCAGCAACCCAGCGGCCGTATCGAGCCGCAGGCCCCCTTTCGGCTCGCCTGCCCCGACCGAATGGCACGTGTAGCAGTGGTTCACCAGGGCTGGGCGGATCTTCGCCTCGAAGAAATCCAATTCGGCCGCCGTGATGGACACTTCGCCTGGTCCGCCGGGCTCCTCTGCTGGCAGGATGGTAAACTGGGCAAGGGCCAGTCCGGCAGCGACAGCGAGGTGTCGTCCGATGCTCATGCGGCGCAAGCGGTTGAGGACGGCGGGCGGGTATGGCGGGAGGAGGGCGTAGCAATCGCTCGACCCTCCCAATCAGGAGCCCAGGCACGGGCCCCGCAAGCATTGTAGGGCGGTGCCGCGAATGCCAGAATGCGGGAGGGCCGACGCTGTCTCTCAAACGACCGCGTCTGGCGGTTCCTTTCTACCCGCCGTTTGAACGGCGACTCACCCAATGGAGTGAATCGAAAACTGAATCAATTCTCAAGCCACGACAAGAAAGTCGTAAGTCGTTTTACCCCAATCCTCTTCGGGCCCTCGCGGGCCGTTTCCACCCCCCTTTGGCAGAAAAACGGTCTGTTATAATGCGCGCGATGCCTCGATGCGTTCAGCCGATCATTGACAATTTGATTCTCTCAGAATCACACGGGTGCCTCCGGCGAGCTTCGCCCGCCACAGGCTTGCGGTCGCGCTGCGCGCCGCCAACAAGACCGTCGCTGCCAAGTGCAACACGTCCCCCAAAGTGGCTAGGATACTTGCGTTCAGGATCGCGGTGCGAAATCCCTTGCTGCGTTGCACTTCCGACCGCGCCTTGCGACGGACGAAGTGAAACAGAGGCAAAGATTGTTGCGCTTCGCGGACGCGGCCGCAGCGATTGCGGCATCAGAACTGCCCGCTGGAGAGCGGCATTTCGATCACCGGACCGGTGTCGGGCGCCGCGGCCTCCGGGCGTGAGGCGGTGATGACGTTCCTCTGCTGGACATGCTTCGGGGGCGGACCCGGAAAATGCCGAAGCTCGTTGAGATGCTCCAGCAGGATCCGCCGCACTTCGAGCACCGCCAGCGGATGGCTGTGCACGGTGGTGTGGTCGGCCGGCACGGTGATCTCCGATTCGACGTCGTCCATGTGCGCGCTCTCGCGCGCAACCACCCCGTCGGTGCCCGAAGCCAGCCAGCCCTTTACCCCCTCCTCCGGTACCAGCCCGATGATGTTGTGATACTTCACCCACGGCGCCCGCTCGGCGGCGAGCATCGCCGGGAAGAAGGGCGACTCGGGCGACAGCGAGTCGATGCTCGTATTGATCTTGAGCACCGAATTCTGCTTGAGCAGATCTTTGTTCTCCTGGAACAAGTCTTCCCGGTTCAAGGCGACGATCTGCGGCATCTTTATGAGCTTGCCGGTAAGCCACTGGGTGGCCCCGTTGGAGGCCTTGCTCCCCCGATGCGGTGTGCCGATGGTGATTACCCGGCGGACCGAGGGATTGGGCGTGAAGAAGAAGCTTTGCTCCAGCCGCGTGCGGATGTCGGTCTCGGCCTTCACGAGTTGGAACGGCTGACTGCTCGCCGTCTGCCAGAAATCTTCACGGCTATTGAGCGTCTGCAAGCGAGAAACAAGCCCGCCCATGCTGTGGCCGATGAGCACCGTCTGGTCCAGTGCCGGCTCCTGCCCCTCCCGATCGAGCACCCGGCGTGCCTCCGCCAAGTCGCGCCGCATCATGGCCGCGCTGATCCAGAACGGCTGCGCGGTGGGATACAGGTAGAACCAGAACTGGTAATGCTCGCGAATTTCCGGGCTGCTCCTGAGGTCGTTGAACATCTCCATCCAGGTCATCGGGCTGGACCACAATCCGTGCACCATCACCACGGGGATCTTGCCCGGTTCATAAGGCTGCACCATGTACAACCCCATGAGCTGCCGCTGGCCCGGCTTGAGTTCCAGCAGCTTCTCGGGATCAAACAACCCGGCGTTGCTCAGCTCGCCGAAGGCAGGATTCGAAAGAAAATAGGCCAACGGCGTCGTGAGGTCGCTCTCCAGCGGCACGTAGAGGTCGTCGACCGCGATGTCGTTGGTGGCCAGCGGATCGTAGAACTCAAGCACCGCCTCGTGCTGGGCCGCCGCGTCGGCGCCGTCGGGGTTCGTGCCCGGCAGCGGACGAATAAACGCCGTGACGGGAAAGCTCAGTCCCTGCGGATAGTAACGTGCCGCCTCGGGTTCGCCTTCGTAGCTGCGCCGAACGGCGATCAGCGGCACTCCCAGCCCGTAGTTTTGATAATGGTTCTTCAGGCCGTTGATCTTGTAATCGGAGCAGAACTCGAAACGCTCGAAGTCCTCCGCATTCCAGCGGCTGCCGCGAAGGACCACCGTGATGTTCCACTCACCGCTGGCGGTCTGGATCGTGCCGGTGCTTCCGGGCACCAGTCCGTTGTCGCGGCGCGCCAGCCGCAACGACTCTTCCAGGGCGCCGTTGTAGAGATCGCACGCGCCACGGAAGTGCGGGTCATACGGATTCCTGAACAGCCGAAAGCGGCGGTCGAACAGGTACTGGTGGGCGTGCAACACGCTGGCCCCGTAGAGATCCAACGCCAGCTTGGGATCCTTCTTCTCGACCTTCTTGGCCGCCAGGTAGCTCAACTCGGTGAATGCATAGATACGATCGGCGGTCGGTTCCCGCTCGATGATCTCTTGTACCTTGTCGAGCAGCTTTCGCGGATCGCCGTTCAGATCATCGAGCAGTCCGTAAACGCGGAGAAACTGCTTGGTGCGGGAACTGGCCTGCGGTCCCTCGTCCGAAGTGAGCTTGAATCGCTCGACCAGCGGGCTCTTCGGCACCGCCCGCAGCTCAACCATCTTCGCCGACGCGCAACCGGCCGCCCCCACCGGCAATATGATGGCCACCACCAGGACCCATTGGATCGACCGGGAGGCGGGCAATCGATTAGTCTCGCGCGGCAGAGCATGCATGACAGGAAAGGATCAAGAAGTAGGCTCGGCCGATCGCAGCCGCGCAGGAAAGCTGCGCCAACTGCGCAAAATGCCCCATCTTCCGGTTACGGAGCAGGGAGATTAGCCGCGTCGCTCGACCCGCGTCAATGCCGTTTTCGAATCACGGCGGACAAGTGGTGGGGGCGGTCTGCGACGGCTCTTATATCGGCAGCCGCCCGCTCGGAGATAAGCCAATCCCCACATATGGCGAGACCGGGGAGCTTACACGCTGAAGCGAATCAGGAGGATATCGTCGTGCTTGACGACATAGTCCTTGGGCTCCTGCCGCATCAGATGCTGCGCTTTGACGTCGCGTTCGCTCCCCAGCCGAACGAGGTCGGCCACGGTCATCACTTCCGCCCGGATGAATCCGCGAGCCAGATCGGTGTGAATGCCAGCAGCGGCTTCCAAAGCCGTCCCCCCCTGCCGCAGGAGCCAAGTGCGGACCTCCTTCTCTCCGGCGGTGAAGAACGTCATCTGTTGCGAGGCCCTGAGCAGCGTGCGGATCAGTTCATCGCGATCGCCGCGGCCGGCGGCCAGCCCCATCTCCTCGAACTCCGCCCGTTCTTCGGGCGTCATCCGCGACAGCTCCAACTCGAGCCCCACCGGAATCGCGACCAGCGGAATCTCCGGCGGCGCGAGCGACCGGAAACGGTCGAGGTCCGCTTCGTCGTCGGGGGCATTGACGACGATCATGCGCGGCTTCTCGCTGAACAGGCGGAAGGCCCTTGTCACGCGGCGCTGCTCGTCGTTCATGTCGGCTTCGCGCAGCGGCTGGCCGGCTTCCAGGCCCGCCAGCACGAGCTTGAGCGTGTCCTGCTCATGAACAAACTGCTCGTGCTCCGCCCGGGGAATGGGCTTCTTGAGCGTCTCGTCGATCCGACTCAGTCGATTGGTGACCAGTTCCAGATCGGCCAGCATCAAGTCTTCGTCAAACGAGCGCAGATCGGCGGCAGGATCGACCCCGCCAAACGCTGGCACCACAAACACCAGGCATCCCGCTTCGCGGATCAGCGCCAGCCGCGCGGCATTTCCCTCGTGGGTTCGGGTGAGGCCCGGCGTATCGACGATCTCGACAGCCGCCAGCGTCACCTTCTTCGGATGGTAGATCTTCACCAACTGATCCACCCGAGGATCGGGTACGACGGCCATCGCCGCCTGCGCGGTATGGGCGAGCGACGGATCGGGCTTCACGCCGGTAAGCCATTCGAACAGCGTGCTCTTGCCCGAACCCTGATAGCCGACCAGACCGATTTTCATCGCAGGTGATCCCTCATCCTTGTTCGCGCTGAGACCAGGGCAGCCGCCTCGTCCAGGCGGTGCAGTGCTTGTTCTACCGCCTGGATCTGGTCGTTGTCCAGGTCGCGGCCGCCAAAACGTACTCGGTAGAACGCCTCGACCACCGCCACGGGAAGCTCGGCCATGTCGCGCTGGCCGGTGGCCACCGCCAGCCGCATTCCCGCGACCTGGGCGAACTCGCGCGGCGTCTGCGAGGCACTGCGGTGCAGGCGATGGCGGGCCAGCACCGACTCCAGACGGCGGTAAAAGGCCACGCGGCTCCGCCGGGCGACCGCTTCGCGGCGGCGCTGGCGCCACCAGCGCCGGAGCGGTTCCGCCAGTCGAGACGTGCCTCGATAAACCAGCGCCGTGGCGAACATGAAGCCCATTGCCGCCAGCCCGCCGCGCCAACTGAACCAGTCCTCGACCGACGCCACCGCGCGGCGCAGACGCGGCAGCAGGTTGCGCCACCACTCCACGTCGCGCACGTGCTTCAGCGCCTCGCGCGCCGAGGCTCCCAGTGGATCGTACACCGCCCGGCGCTGCCGCGGCGAGTTCATCTGCATTACGTAGTTATCCCAGACATAGTCGAGCCAAGTCAAATACTTGTCCATTCGGCTGAGCGCGGTGCCGACGATGCCGGCCTCCCCTTCGGCGCTTGGCGGAGTCGGGTCGAGACGCAACCACGCGCCCGACGACCAGTCGCCGCCCGCCTCGCGAACGTCCTGGGGAACATGGTGTGCTTCGAGATAGGCCTCGACCCAGGCGTGGGCGTGCAACTGCCGGACCTGGAAGAACTCTCCCAGGTCATTCCACTCGCCAGTGCGGTAGCCGATGACCATCCGTGCCGGAATGCCCTGATGGCGGAGCATCAGTACCAGCGCCGTGGCGAAGTATTCACAGTGTCCGCTCGGATTCTTGGTGGCAAAGTCCTCGATGGGATCGAGGTCCGGTGATCGCGGCTGCGGCTCCAGGCTGTAGCTGAAACGCCCCGACAGCCGCAGGAACCGCTCCAGCGCACGGCAGCGTCCGTAGCGGTCGTCCTCGTCCAGCACACCAGGCTCGAATACCTCGTCGGCCAGCGCGTTCAGCCCCGACAGGTCGCCGACCGGTGCCTCGAGCAGGTGCAATGTCGGCTCCCAATCGGCCTTGGGATTCAAATCGACCTGTCGACCATCGGAAAACGCCCGGGTGTCTAACTCGTACGACAGCCGCGAGCGGCTCAGCTCTTCTCCCCGCAGGAGTCGCTGAGTGGAACGCTCGTACCTTAACCGGTCGTCGAACTGCCCGTCGGGAAACGTGAATGGCCAGACGCAGAACAGTTCCTCACGGTCCATGGGCTCGATGGCAATCGACTGGCGCACCAGATCGCCGTACGGCGGTCCGTCCCAGGGGGCCGATCGCCGATCCCAGGCGTGTCGGCGCAGACCGGCAACCCGGTAGGACCATTGGCCGCGATCGTACCGGGTCAAGGTGGCGCCGCGAAGGTAGACTTCATCCAGCACGCGGTAGGGATCCCCTGTCGCCGCACTGTAGAACTCGATCCGCAGTACCTCTTCCGGATCCTCAATGACTCGGCCCAGTTCGCCAAGCGTTACTTTATCGGAGAAACCGATACTGTGGCGGATCCGTTGCGCGGCTCCCTGCCACGCCGAGCCGCCCGGCCGAGGCAGCACGGCGAACAGCAGAACCGCGATCACCAGGCTGGCCAGCGTCACGCGGAGCAGCCGGTACCAGAATTCCACCGGAATGAACCGGCTGGAACCCGACACATTGCCGCTGAAGCTGGCTTCCTGCCCCGCCAGGGGCCAACGGGCCGTGGCGACGATCGGCACTGCGGCCGGCTTGCTGGGGCTGTAGCGCGTCCGTTCGCGATGCAGATAGAGCAAGCCGAGGGTCGATAACCCGGTGGCGAGATAGAGGACCAGCAGAAATCCGAACAGAATGCCCTGGTTGTAGGCCGTGGCGACGACCGCCTGGGCAAAGCTGAGCATGCACAGCTCCCAATAGGTCCGCAACGTCTTTCGCTGGAAGAGCAGGATGATCTGCAGGTAAACCAGCACGTTGGCCAGGTCGAGCACCTGCACCGTAATGCCGTACCGGTACACCTCCAACAGCGTCAGAAAGCCGGCGACCAATGCCGCGGCGTTGCCTGCCAGGCGGTTCAGATGGAACCACCCGGTGATATCAGTAATCCAGACCGCGACGATCGCCGCGGTGGCCGCGGCCAGCGGAAGGGTGGCGCTTTGCTGCCCCATGCCCAGCAGCAGCGTGCCGAAGGCGGCGAGGGTTACGATGTTGATCTGGAGCAACCGTTCGACGTACACCCTTCAGGCTCCAACTCCCTGCGGCCGTGCCGACGCCGGCGTTCCGGTCGCCGGGGCGTCTTGCTGGGCCAGCTTGTCGATTTGAAAGTACTCCGCCAGGCTGTCGTCGGCGGTACTGATTACGCGGAGCCGCCGCAGCATGGCCCGCCAGTGCGGCAGCCGCCACAAGTTCGGATACTGAGCCGTGTTGCCGATATCGAAGGGACGCGGGCCGACGACCACGATCTCGGTTCCCGGTTCAACCTGAGCCAGCGTCTGTTCGAGCAGGCGGAAAAGCTGCTCGCGATCGGAGGCCGCCGCGACGGCCAGCCGCTCCATCGCCTCTTGCATGAAGGACGCCGAGGCCGAACCGCTGATCACATCGGGCGCGGCGCCGGTGATGCCCAGCAGCAGGCGGCTGTCTCCCTTGCGGCACATGTCGGCGACCACGGTGGCGGCAAAGCTCACCGCCAGTTCGACGTTCTCACGATCCTCGACCGAAGGTTCTGCCGGCTGCCACAAGTCGACCAGCAGGGCGAGATCGCGGTTGCGGTTCTGCTCGAATTGTCGCACGACGAGGTTCCCGAGCTTGGCCGAACTCCGCCAGTGGATCCAACGCCGGCTGTCGCCGTGGCGCCATTCGCGAACCCCATACAAGTCGCCGCTGGCGTTCGACTGCCGCCGCTCGACGCGATGAGTTCCCTCAAAGGACTCGTGCTGCCGCGCTTGCCATCGCGGAGTCAGCCAGCCCGTTCGCGGATAGACGAGCACCCGATCGGTAACATCGAGCATTCGTGAACGCCGCACAAGACCGAACGGAAACTGGGTGGATACGCGGGCCGGGCCGAACTGGTACCAGCCGCGCCGGGGCAGGCGACCTCGATATACGACGCTGCGCGACTGCCGCGCCGGGACGTAGCTGAAGAGCACCGTGGGGGCTGCCTCCGGCTGCCAGGAAAGATCGCCCTCCGAGTGCACCTCCTCTTCCAGCACCACCGCCCAACTGCCGATGCGTCGACGGGTGTTGGTCAGCTCGACCGTGGCGACCAATTGATCGCCGGCTGAGATGCTTCTCGGCAGACGCCGCCTCACCTCGAGCCCGCGGAGCGTGGCGGCCACCAGCCGCCAATTGAGCACCAGCGGGCCCACGAGCATCCCGCCTAACAGCAGAAGGAGATTCACCTGCCGCAACATGGCTCCAATAAACACGGCGCCAATCAGAAGCAGGTACGACAGTCCCTCACTCGATAGCGATTCGGAGACCGACCGTTTCCAACGCAGCGACCACGGTCGGCGGCGCGGCGCGGGCTCGGCGCGTGGGATCGGGGCAACCATCGACAGGCTCATCTCCTTGGCGGCGAATCCAGTTCCTTCGAGCATATCACCCTTTTCGATTTCTGTCGCCGACCGCCCCCACCGGCGGCCCTCCCGCAGTTTGCCCCCCTTGGCTGCGCCCCATACAATGGCGGAGCCTTGGCGGGCCCAACTGCCCGCGGTTGGAGGCCAGAAGCCCGCGTCGTGCCCCGACTGTCGTTTTTGACTGCTTTGGCTGCCGCCCGGTCGACTGCCGAGCCGGCACAGCAGCGGCATATCATTCATTGTCCGCCCTCATCCTCGGGCGGCGAGAGGAGACCACCGATGCGAACCGCCTTTGCACTCCTTTCCGGACTGCTGATCGTTATGGCTCCGACCGCGGCCGCGCGGGCTGAAGAACCGCCGCCGACGCTCTCTATCGGGGCGGCCGCGCCCGACTTTGAGCTGCCCGGCGTGGACGGGAAGACCCATCGGCTGAAGGACTTCGAGGCGGCAGACATCTTGGTGATCGTCTTCACCTGCAACCACTGCCCAACGGCCCAGGCTTACGAAGAACGGATCCAGAAGCTCTTCTCGAAATACCAGCAGCGGGGGGTGGCGGTCGTTGCCATCTCACCCAACGATCCCGATGCCTTGCGGCTCGACGAACTCGGCTATACCGACGTGAGCGACTCGCTGGAGGACATGAAGATCCGCGCCGCCGACCGCGAGTTCACCTTTCCCTATCTCTACGACGGCGATACCCAGAGTGTTTCCCGCGCGTACGGGCCGGTCGCCACTCCGCACGTGTTTGTTTTCGACCGCCAGCGGAAGCTCCGCTACACCGGCCGAGTCGACGACAACGCCAAACCCGATCGCGTCAAAGTGCACGATACACGCGATGCGATCGAGGCGCTGCTGGCGGGCAGGCCGGTTTCCGTCGAGAAGACGAAGACCTTCGGCTGCTCGGTGAAGTGGTCGGACAAGCGCGGCTCGGTCCAGGAGGCCCTTGACCGCTGGGCGAAGGAGTCGGTGACGCTGGAGACCATCAACAAGCAAGCCGTGCAGGATCTCCTCCGCAACGATTCGAAGAACTTGCGACTGGTGAACGTCTGGGCCACCTGGTGCGGTCCGTGCGTGACCGAGTTTCCGGAACTGGTGACGATCAACCGCATGTACCGCCACCGCGAATTCGAGCTGATCACGATCAGCGCCGACTCGCCCGACGGCAGAGACCGTGCCCTCGAATTCCTCAAGAAACAGCAGGCCTCGTCAAAAAATTACCTCTTTGACTCCGACGATCAGTACGAGCTGATCGACGCCGTCGACAAAGAGTGGCAAGGAGCGCTTCCCTACACCGTGCTGCTCGCCCCTGGCGGCAAAGCCCTCTATCGCAAGCAGGGCCCCATCGACCCCCGGGCGCTCAAGAAAGCGATCGCCGACCACTTGGGCCGGGTATATCCGTAGGTAGATCCGAACAGCAAAACGAAAGGGAACGCATGCCGGTACATGTGCCGCCGATTTCACGACGACAATTCCTCGCCGCCGCCGCAGCCACTGGTGCGGGACTGGTGTTCTCGCAGCGGTCGTGGGCCGTTGACGACCGTGCCGACCCGGACCGCTGGGTGCTGCTGGCCGATACGCACTTGCCCGAAGACGCAGAGCGTCGCCACAACGAGATTCATCCGGTAGGCAACTACCGGCAGGCCCGCGCGGAATTCCTCTCCCTCGAACCGCGGCCGGCCGGCGTGATCACCGCGGGCGACGTCGCCTTCCTCGAGGGATTGCCCGGCGACTACCGGACGGTCGTAAACGAGCTTGCGCCGATCCGCCAAGCAGGAATCCCAGTACACATGTCGCTGGGTAATCATGACCATCGGGAGAACTTCTGGACCGCCCTGCCCGCGGCTCGCCCGGCGGGCACTCCGAGTGTGGCCGACAAGCATGTCTCGATCATCGAGTCGCCGCGGGCCAACTGGTTCCTGCTCGACTCGCTCGAGAAGACGAACTATACGCCGGGTACGTTAGGCGAGGAGCAACTCCGCTGGCTGGCCACAGCGCTCGGCGCCCGCGCCGATAAGCCGGCTCTGGTCGTCATGCATCACAATCCAGATCCCACGCCAAATACGAGCGGCCTGCGCGACACGGCCCAACTGCTCGACCTGCTGGCTCCGCGCAAACAGGTCAAGGCCCTGTTCTACGGCCACTCGCACCGCTGGAACCTGGAGCAGGTCGAAGGTATCCACCTGGTGAACTTGCCCACCTTGGTCTGGGTGTTCGACCAGAAACAGCCTCGCGGCTGGGTCGATGCGCGGCTCAAGGACGATCGCATCACCCTTCATTTCAACGCCCTCGACCGCCAGCACGCCGCCCATGGCCAAACGGCCGATCTCACCTGGCGGGCGTAGAAAGGGAAAGCTGACGGGGACGGCATCCTTTCCGCGTTCGGCAATCACCCGTCGAAGAGAACGGCCCCGCAGGAGCCATCGTTCCCGCGGGGCCTCTGACAGAGCACCGTCAGTGCGAACGTTACTCCTCGATATCGCGAATCTCTACCAGCGAGTGCTCGACGTAGACGTCGTTCTCGATGTAGCCTTCCACCGTGATCGTGCGGAATGACTTGAGCACGTCGAGAACCGTGTTCACCTGGGAGGCGACCTCTTCCTCGTCCGCTCCCTTGTCGCTGGCCGCCTTGCGCGCCGCCAGATCGATCCACGGCCGGGCGGCGTCGATTGTGCCGGCCCAGTCGAATATCGCGGCCATAGCGCGGGGTTTATCGGCGTCTTCGAGCACTCCGGCCGAGATCGGCGAAGCCGATGCGAGAACGCGCTTGGCGTGGCTCGGCGATGCGGCCAGCACGGCCACTTCCTCGCCGATCGCCCAGGTGGGCGCGATTTGCTCGTCGACCTGCCACTCCTCCGGCAGGGCGAAGGTGTACAGCGTGGCGCCGTCGGCTTGGCTCATTTCCGGCTCGGGAATCTCGTAGTCCGCCGGAATGGCTTCCGGATCGGCGTCCCGAATCACATCGACCACGTCGTTCATTACAGCCCAGTATTCCTCGGAGGCTTGCTGGATCGCCTGGGCGTCGTTGTGGCTGAAGACGATGGCCGGCTCGGGGATCGGCATTGGCTCCTCGGTGGCCGGAATCTCGCCGGCAAGCTGCTTCGTGCGAAGCTGGGCGTCGATCACCAATCCGCATTCGCCTCCTTTCGTCGCCGGCAGCAGGTGCTCCCGGTTCGCCTGATCGAGCCGCTCGAGGAGCGGCCAGACCTTGGCCGAGATCTCGCGGTATTTGTCCAGGTCTTCGGCCTTGCCCTGGCGATTCAATTCAGCGGTGACCGTGCGGTCGAGGTTCTTGCGGACGCGGTCGACGACCGTGGTCATCCATTCGTAATCCTCCTGCGAAGCTGCGCCGCGGCCAATGACCGCCAACAGCGGCTTCTCGCCCACGTGAGCCAGCAACCCAAGCCGCTCGCTCCCGTCCATGCTGGGGTTGCCATTCCAGTGATACGTGAAGCTCTCGGCGCCGGCATCGGTGAGGAACGAAAAGGCGGACATCGCCCCCTGCTCGGGAATCCTCTCCTTGAGCTCGCTCATGATATCCTCGGCGTCCGCAACAAGCTCCTCCTGCAGCTCCTCATCGAGCTCGGACTGGGCCAGGCCCTGTTCGATCGCGGCCACGAAATTGTCGAGCTGCCCCTCGGTGTTCGACAGCCGGGTGGCGATCTCTTCGCTGAAGTAGCTCACACCCGTCAGCCGTTCCTCGGCGAACTTGGCGAGCGGGGCCAGTTCGGGCCGGGCCGCCAGCGATCTTCGGTCGCCAAGCGACGCCAGCGGCTCAGTCGACTCGCCGATTGAGACCAGCAGGAAGTTGTCGCGCATCCCCAGGGCGACCGAAATCTTCGACTCCTTCAGCCGATCGATGATGGCCTGGGCCTGACCTTCCTCCTGTTCGATTTCCTTCATTTCCTCTACGGGCAACTGCTCTTCCCAAGGAATCGTGCTTCCTTCGAGCGACAGCACCCAGTACCTATAATCGCCGACTTCCTGCTGATTGAACCGGCCGCTAAGCTGCGGAACCGACATGCTCAGGAAGGAAAGGATCCCGGCCAGGCTATTCAACTGGGCCTCGGTCCGAGCGGTGTCTTCGACGCGGAACCCGATCAGGGTCGCCGGGACCTTGATCCGCTCCGGATCTTCTGCCAACAGCGCCATCAGCCGCGCGGCCTGCTGCCGCTCCGGCCCAATCTCGCTCTCCTCGCTGTCGTCGTCATCTGCTTCATCTTCGTCGCCTGCCTCGTCAGCGTCCTCTTCTTCCTCCTCCTCCTCCTCATCATCTTCTTCATCTTCGTCGTCGTCCCGAGCTTCGGGGGCCTGGTACTGAACGACGCCGCCCACCTCCTGGACGAGTGCGATCATGTCCGCCCAGTCGCTGCCGCCAATGACGAACGCTTCCTGGCCGAGCATGTCGCCCACCACTTCGAGAATTGCCTGCACCTGCGGATTGGTCCGGGCGGCCTCGATCTGCGCGGGGGGCGTGCCAGCTTTTCCGGCCTCTTCCTTGTATTTCGCGAAGCCCTGCTGCACGATCGGCAACTCCATGAGCTTCTTCCAGGCGTTGCTCTGGAGCAAGGCGTCGATCTGCTCGCGGTTGCGGAGCATGACGCAGTAGAAGGCCGCGTCTTCCGGCGCCCAGGCCAACGACTGGATGTCGACCGGCTCTGCATCGACCAGTTGCTTCTCGACCTGTTTTGCCGTTTTCTTCCTTGGCGCTTTCCCCGGGGTCTTCTTCTCGGTCTTGGCCGCGGCCTTTTTCTCGGCCCGGGCCGCCGCTCTCTGGTCTGACCGTGAGGCCCGCTCCTGGGCCAACGCCCCGGCGGAAACGATTCCTGCACACAACGTTACGACCGCCATCCACAGCCAATGCCTGGGACTCAGCCTGAGCATCGCACTCCTCCTCGATCCGTGGGTCCTGGTGTCTGAGAAATGCCCAACTTGCGGTATCCGCGCGGAAGCCGAGCCATCCGGCCCCCTCCGCCGTGCCGCGAAGAAGTCTATACCGCACACGCCCGGAGTACAATCGGGGGCCAACCCCGCGGAAGGGCTTGTTGTGGCATTCTCGGGTGATAGAATGCGCGCGGACACCGGGGCGTTCGCCCGCCGGTAATTCGGAACAGAGTCACATTTCTTGTCAGAGGGAGGCTCTTGTCATGTCTCGTGCCATTTCGTGGCTGAATGATGCCGTCTTGGTGGCGGCCATCCTGGCGGTCCCCCTGGCGGTCCGCGCCGCTGATTTCCCTGCCGCCGATAGGGGTCCGGTCAAGAACGTGGAGCAGGTTCTCGATCAACCTGTGACGCTCGAATTCATCGAGACTCCGCTCACAGACTTGCGGGCCTATCTGGAATCGGTGACCGGAGTGCAGTTCCACCTCGACACTCGCGCACTGGAAGACGTCGGTGTTGGCACCGACTCGCCGCTGACGGTGACACTCAAGGAAGTGCCGCTGGAAACGGCACTCGACGTGGTGTTGGCACAACTGGACCTGACGTGGACCGTGCGTGGCAACCTGCTCGTGATCACCACACCCGAGGCCGCCCAGAACCCAAGCATGATGATCACCAGGATCTACCCGGTCGACGATCTCAAGATCGAAGATCCAATGGAGACCGCCCAGAAATGGCTGCGGGGGCAACTGAATGCCATGGGCCTGGGAGGAGTCAACTTCGGCGGAATGGGTGGAGGGATGGGGGGCATGGGAGGCGGAATGGGAGGCGGTGCTGGGGGCGGAATGTTCTCGCTGCAGTATGAAGACACGGGTGTGGCTGCCGAGAGTGGTGCGCAGCAAGGTGGCGGTGCCCCGTCCCCCGGAACCCCGGGACCGGGCAATATCCCCTCAATGCCGCAGCCTGCTTATTCCGGCGACCAACTGATCGACACCGTCGTTTCGACGATCGAGCCCTCGACGTGGGATAGCGTCGGCGGGCCGGGTTCGATTCAGTACATCACCGTCAACGGCCGCGGCGTGCTGGTGATCACCCAGACCTACATCGTCCAGCGAAAGATCGCTCGTCTGCTTGAGAGTCTCCGTGCCGTTGCCCAATCGGGCGAGGGGACAAAATAGGCGCCGTCACCGCTGCAGGGCCGACGGCGACCTTCATGCGGAACCGCCAGGGTTCGCCTTTGCCGCGGAAGCCTTTGGCTCCTGCGGTTTGGCCGCCACGGGCGTGCAACTGGCCGGTTGGTGCATCTGGTGGCCAACGTTCTTCCCGGTTACGATAGTGCGGCTGTCCAGGCGCGGTACTTTGCTGTGCAGCTTGGAGAGCGTCTCAGCGGCTGCAGCGACGCTCGGCGAGCAACGAGTCGTCGCGACGCGCCCGTCGGCAGCTTCTCAACTGAATCTCTTCCAGTTCACACCGGATCCTTGCGATGCATCTGGCCGTACTCGGTTCCTTGGAGAGTTGGTATGCTGCCGATCTGCGCCGCGCCGCCGCCGGCGAGCACAAGGTTACGCCGCTCACGTTCCGGCAGTTGGCCGCTAGTGTACAGTCTGGCGGTCAGGCGATGATCGCGGGCGGGTTCGACCTGCGTCAGGCTGACGCAGTGCTGGTTCGCACCATGCCCCCCGGCTCGCTCGAGCAGGTGGTTTTTCGCATGGACGTCTTGGGTCGGCTGGAGTCCGAGGGCCGTTTGGTGATCAATCCACCTCGAGCCGTCGAGGCGGCCGTCGACAAGTACCTGGCGACGGCCCGATTACAGGCGGTCGGACTGCCCGTGCCGCGAACCGTTGTCTGCCAGACGGTCGGCGACGCCATGCAGGCGATGGCGGACCTTGGGGGCGATGTGGTCGTTAAGCCGCTGTTTGGGTCGGAGGGGCGGGGTATCACGCGGCTCAACGACGAAGCAGTTGCCCTCCGTGTGTTCCAGACACTCGTGCCGCTTCAGGCGGTGCTTTACGTGCAGGAGTTCATTCCGCACGATGGCTCCGACCTGCGGCTGTTGGTGGTCGGCGACGAGATCCTGGCGATGCGGCGGCGCAACCATGCCGATTGGCGGACCAACGTGGCTCGCGGGGCAACCGCCGAACCGTTCACGCCGAACGCCGCAATGTGCGGCATGGCGATGGCGGCGGCCGCGTGTCTTGGCGCGCCCTTGGCGGGCGTCGATATCCTGCCGGGCCGCGACGGGCGGTTATACGTAATCGAGGTCAATGCCGTACCCGGCTGGAAGGCCCTCGCAGCGACCCTCGGCGTCGACGTGTCGCGACGGGTGCTCGACTATATCGTCGACCGGATTGGTCGTTGAGCAATTGAGTGCCAGCCGCCGCCCGGCTACGATGGCGGTGGCAAGGTGGTGTCTCGGGCGAGACTCGCAATGGACCAGTGGCAAATCGAACACCTCACCGACGAGGCTCTCGACGCCTTGAAGAGCGGCCAACCCGATCGGGCGCTGGCAATCACCGACCAACTGGTTGAGGAAGTCCCCGACGATGCCGTGGTGCGGACCATCCGCGCCAAGGCGCTGTTGCAGATCGAGTCGGTCGACGAATCGATGGAGGAGGCTCGCGTGGCGACGGAGCTGGCGCCGCAGAGCGTCGAGGCGCACGTGGTGCTGGGACTTGCCGCGTGGCAGGTCGGCCGGATGACTTGGGCCCAGCAGGCCATGGAGCGGGCGATCGAGCTCTCCGGCGGCAGGCCCGGTGTGCTTATCGACTATGCCTGGTTCATGGCGTCGGAACGTGGGCCCAAACTGGCTGAAGAGGCTGCCCGCGCGGCAGTCGAAGCCGCGCCCGAAGCCTCGACGGCCTGGGCAGCTCTGGGGCTGGCCCAGCTTCGGCTTCACCGCCGCGGCGATGCGGAGGAGAGCCTCAAGCGGGCGCTCAAACTCGATCCGAACGACCCGTATGCCCAGTCGGTGATGGTCACGCTGCTTCAGGACAAACGCCAGGACAGCAAAGCGCTCGCCCTGGCCAGGCTGCTCGAAGACACGCCGGGCACTGAAGAGTTTGTCGACACCGTTCGGGCGGAAGCCAAGAAACGTCAGTTGGCCCGCGTTATGGTCGAGCGCGAGGCGTTTCCGACGCCATTCCGTGAGACCTCGTCGCGGCGCTGGCTGGCATGGCTCAAGGCCCTGATCGGACTCAGCTTCGTCATCGCGCTAGTGTGGCTTGTCTTTCAACCGCGATCGCTCGTGGGCATGGCGTTTTGTGTGCTGGTGCCCGTGTTGGCCTACTGGCGGGCCAGGACCTGGTGGACTTGATCTCGTTGCCGCCGAATACCTCCACCTCACCGCGCAATCTGCTCCAGGATCGTAGGGTCCTGGATCTCCGAGTCGCGGGCCAGCAGGATCGTTTTGGCGATGACCTCGGCGGTCCGCGGATCATCGTCGGCAAAGGGGAGGAATAGCCGACCGCGGTGCTGCGCGGGGACCGCTACCAGACACACCGCCCCGCCCGGCAGGCGGTGCACCCCCGCGCTGCCGAGATGCAGGCTGTAGTGAGCCAATTCGCCGTCGATGAGGGCGTGCGAGTTCTTGATGCGTACGTTCTTCAGCCCCAGCAGTTCGCACGTCTCGCGCAGCAGGCTGGCCCGCATCTCGACCGTCGACGCGCTGGCTTCCGGGTCAACGCCGCCGCGGTGGGCCACGCTGACTACAAGGTCAACGTCGCGCATTACCTCGCTGAAGAGTCGCGGGGGCACGTCAACCAGCTTGAGCGGCTTGTGTTCGTCGCGGCGGCGAAATTCGACCGACTCGATCGTCAGACCTTCGACCTCCAGCGGCGTGAATGCTCCGTATTTGAAGTCCACCGAGGCGGTAATCCCAACATCGTGGAACGTCTTCCACACGCCGTCCTGAGTGCCCCAGCCCCGCTGCCCCCAGAGGGCGAAGGCCTGCTTGGGTTGAACCTGCTGTCCGGCGTAGCGACGCGATAGTGTACCGTCGCGCCGCTCCTGCCTGGTGACCACGTAGAGCTCGCGGAAGACCTGTTTGAACGGCTGCACGCGCTCAGCGCGGAAGCACTCGTGCTGGTACTGGTCCCACTCGCCGCTTTCGAGCAGGTCGAAAGCATGAGCAATCCGCAGCGTTTCGCTCTTCTTGATCGGTTCGAGCTTGCCGCGGGGATCGCGGAGCGCCTTGCCACCCTTGTCGGGATAGCCCATGATCCCCTCGCCCACGAGCACCAACCGGCTCAGAAGGGGCGCAAGAATGGCATGGCCCGAGAGCTGGACCAGTTCGGCGGCCGAGAAAGAATCGCCGCGGCACATGGCCGCCTCGAGCGAGGCCTTCATCCGCGACGCCTGGCGCCTGAGGTGGGTTGCCTGCTCGGCCAGGTCGCCGATCCGCTTGTCCTTCTTGAGCGCCGGCGGGATCGACTTGAGCGGTTTATTCCCTTTGACGATCGTCATCTTCGGCTGTCCCTGCTCGTCGAGGACGAGCGTAATCATCACGCCATCCTTCTTGGCCGTGACGGCGCCGCGGGCCAGTTCCCGCACCTGCTCAGCCTCCAATGCCCATTCCAACCGTAGCGGATCGGGATATCCGGCCGTGCTGGCGAGATTCTGCATGCCGATCTCGGCCGCCCCGAGCGCATCCGGCTTGCTCATCGCGCTAAGCCCACGTGCATATCGGCGGTATTCCTGCAGCACGTTGTAGCGCTCGACGAGATCGGAGTCGCGTTTGGCGCCAGCAGCCAACGGGTAGAGTCCCAGCAGCCGCACATGGTCCTTGAGCTTGCCCTTCCGCACCCCGTCGATGAGTTGCTTGCGGCTCGCTTTACCGGTGAGTACGTCGGCCACAAACTGGGCCCGGCGGGCTTGAGCGGCATTGGCGGCGAACTTCGCCGCCTCGGCCATGGCTTGCCACCGCTTCGGCGTAATCGCCTCGTACGTCCGCCGGAACCAACCCACATCGACCGCCCCGGCCGCTCGGTCCTGGACTGGAAGGGCCGTCCGCTCGGCGATGAGCCGGTCCCAGGCCGATGGCTTTTCCTGCCCTGAGTCCGCTTCCGTACCGGCGTCCGCCGACTCCGTGGGCTCGGCATCCTCGATGCCGGCTCCGGCAGCCGCCTGCTCGGTCACGCGAAATGCGTACGACATATGGGCGATAAACCAGTAAAGCGCTTCGGTGAACCCCTCCCACTTCAGCGCGCCCTCGACGAAGCGGCCCCACTGCGGCGCAAGGAAGGCCAGCTCCAGAAGCTGCTTCTCCGCCAGTTGGCCGCCAGTGATAGCTCCGCGAACCAGCCGGGCAAACTCTTCGGGCGTGTCGCCCGGCAGCGGATAGGTGACGCTGGCCAATTGCGTAAGCGTGCACACCTTGCTCGTGGCCCCAGTCCTGCGCCAGCCGGTGGCGGCTTTGAATCCTTGCTTTCCCACGCCGGTCATGAACCGCAGGAGCAGCTCAGTTCCCCAAAGCGAGCCGAGTTCCCATGCCGGCCCGGTGGCCGCGGTCGGCGCTTCACCACGAGCAAGCTCGGTCTCCACGATCTGCACTCGGCACTTCTCCACCAGTTCGCGCAGCTCGGGGTGCTTCGCGAGCAGGGCTTCATCCTCCTTGTCCAGTCTGCGTGCGGTCAGGTCGGCGAGCGAACTGAAACTCCGGTAGGAATAGCGCCCCTCGTCCCTCGGCCCCAGCAGATGGTCGGCGATATCGGCCACGGTGGCCGCGCCGAGTTCGTAAGCATCAGACAGTCGTGCAAAGTCGGGCCGGTGACGCCGCGCCCCAACCGCAGGCTCGTCCAGCCATCGCACCAGACGCCACCAGCGCGCCGCCTGTTCGGGCGCGGGAGTGATCCGATGGCGCGCGACGTAGCCCTGCAACTGCTTCAACCACATCATCATCGGATCGTCGTTGCGCCAGTCCTCGGGGCCTTCCCAAGCGTTCTTTCGCGGCGAGGGTTCACTCAGCAGCTTCTTCATCTCGCTTTCGGGCACGAGCGAAAACGAAGTCTCCACAGCATCCAACAGGAAGTCGACCGCCTCGGCGGGCTGATGCAGGAACAGCAGCCACGACAGGAGATCGTCGATGATGTGCGGGTACTTGAGCTTCGTCCGCACCTGGCCGCCGCTCAGCACCGCGAAGACCTTTTTGCGGTCGGCAGACTCTTTGCACCACTCCTGCAGTTCCTTCCACTCCCACTCGCTTTTCGACACCTCGAGCCAGACCTCCGCCCGCAGCAATTCAAAACCGTCTTTGTCACGAAGCGCCTTGGCCCGTTCGGCGTACCACTGCTCCCAGACGTTCGCCAAAGGCAGATTCTCGCGGGCTGCTTCCGGCGGCTTGTCCCAGTCGGGCGCAGGGAATCCCCAGTTCACGTTGCCCAGAAGGTCCTCCTTCTCTTCGCCCTGCCAGGTCTTGAACTTGATCGGCGTCTCACGGTTCTCATGCACCAATTCGTCGAGGCTACTCAAGCACGCGATGGCCGCATCAGAGAGAAACTGCACCTTACGCGACTTGACAGGAATGACGGGCGACCGCTCCGCCGGGTTCATGAGTCCCAGGGCATCATCGAGGGACAGTGTCTCGGCCGACGCGCCGAGCACGGCGTCGATCTGGCCCTGCTCCTCTTTCGACAACTTCTTGCGGCTTGCCTGGTACGCGCCCGCCATTTGCTGGCATTCTTCGCGACAACGCTTCGCCGCAGCCATCTGCCGCAACAACTCGAGCCCGGCCAGTCGCTGCATGGCGTCCTTGGCCGCCAGCAGTCGCTCGGCGCTCTTGAGGGCCTGCGGGTCGGGTTGGTTCAGCAGCAGACCCGCGACTCCCTGCCGAAGATCGCTCGTCTTCCGCGTGAGATAACCCTCCAGCCGCTCGATCTCCTCCGGCTGGAGTCTCACTTTGGCCAACGACTTGCAGGCCGCCTCGCGAACGTCGCTCGCCGAGTCGCCCACCAGCCGCACGAGCGTCTCCCGGGTAAGCACGTCCCATTTCTTCTGCGCGGCCAGGTTTTCGACCACCGCGCTGCGATGCCAGGGACTGAGCGACGGCAGGTACGGCACCAGGGCGGTCGGGGGCCGCCTGCCCAGCGAGGCGACCAGATACTGGCTGACTTCTTCTCGTGATACCTTCCGCTCTGTCCACGGCCAAACGAGCGGCTTGAGGACCGCCGGCCTCTCAGGCACCCGCGCAAACAGCCGCTCCAGCCGTTCGAAGAGCCCCTCGCCCCCTTCGAGTTCGTCTGCCTCGTCGTCTTCTCCGCGGACCACGCCCCCCAAGGCACACAGGGCCACGCGCAAGTCCTCGTCATCGAGCGCCACGGCGCGCACCCCGTGCGCCTGGGGCAGCCCAAGCTGGCTCAGGTGCACCGCCGCTACGAAGCGGATCTCTACCCGTTTGTCCTTGAGCAGATTGGCAGCGACAGGAATGGTGGCCGGTGCATCGTCATAGGCCATCGACCACAGCGCCAGGTACACCCGTTCCGGATCGCGGCCGGTGATCGCCTTCTGCCGCGCCTGGGGATCGTCGAGCAGCGTAAGCACCGTATCGATCGTTGTATTGACCGTCTTCACGCTCACCGAATCCCAAGCCAGGCCAAACCACACGTTGGCCGCGCGGACCACCGCGCTGAACCGGGCCAGGTCGTGGTCCCGGATCAACCGAAGCATCCGGCGATACGCCGTCGGATGGGCTTCGTCGACCGTCTCCAGGATCGTCTGCCGGAGTCCCTCCTGCCGCTGCGCCGCCAGGAGCGTCTTTTCCACGATTTCCCAGCCTTCCGTTCGCGCGGCCATCAGCAACGCCCGCACGACGTGATGGCCCATCCGGCCGATCTCGTGTTCGTTGCGGATCGACTGGCAGAGGATCTCAAAAACCTCTTCCCCCTCATCGCCCCCCTGGTCGATGACCGCTGCGAGAAGCCGTCCGACTGCGACCTGGTCGGAGCCGTAGTGCTCTTCCAGATGGGGCGCCCAGGCCGCCAACCAGGCCGGCGTGAGCATGTCGCTTCGGTATCGACCGGCGATCGAAATCATCTGGGTCAACCACGAAACACGAGCACCAAAACTCGCTTCGCTCTGGCCCGGCGCGCGGAACGACTTTCGGGAGAAACCCTCTTGATAGGGTCCCGTCTTGAGAGCCTGCCATGCCGCCTCGACTGCCGGCGCGAGCCCCGCGAAAAACGTCGCGAAAAACTTCAGGCGTTCTTTCACGGGCAACTGGTCGAGCGGGCGGACAGCCTCGCGGGCTGCCCGCATGTTCTTCTGCCAATCGTCCAACTCGAATTCCTTGCCCTTCGCGTCGCGCCTCATCAGGCCGTAGCCGATCGGGCGCAGCTTCGCCGGCAGCCGCTTCACCTCCGGCAGAAAGCCGTCCTCCCTCTCCACCCGCCACTCGTCCAGTCGTTTCTTGGCCACTTCCGGGCTAAGCATGAATCATCCTCCGGCCAACAGGGTGAGGCGAATAAACGTGACGCGACTTTCCGAATCGAGGAACACCTGCCGATCGAGTTCTCGATGGTCCTGCCCGTCGATGACGACCAGGTAGAGCCCGTCTTCGAAGGCTTCGAGGGCCGTCCCCACGGCATCTTCAACATCGACTTCCTGAGGCTCGATCTCGCTTGAGCCGGAGTCGATCTTTCCCCGTTCCGCCCCCTCGACGATCTCGCGAGCCGAAAGGACTCGCAGCGCCAGCCGGTCGTGCTGACGCCGCTTGAAGGCGGCAACCTCCTCGCGAACCACGTGCTCGATCAATTGTCGCAGCGTTATCCCGTCATCCCCGCGAATACCTGGCGGCGGGGCAACCGAGAAATCGGCAAACAGCGGCTTCTTCCTGCCCAATGCCTTTCCGCTGATAGTGAGCATGGCATGACCTCCGGGTGAATCCATGCCTCGAAGAGAAGTGTGTACCCACCAAAGTACCGCCGACCACCGCGGCAAACAAGCGGGACTGCTACGGAGAGAAACCGTGAAATGGCGGCCTCTGTCCACCCGGCCCGTCCGTCTGCGTCTTGTGCGGAGGGGGCTGGCGTTTGAAGTGTCAGTCCGCTATTTGTGTATGGGCACAGTGGCGAGAGCGACAGCCTTCAACACAATCGCGATGGAGAAAAACATGAGAAGCAGCCTGTTTGCCGTCTGTCTGCTGGCCGCGACGGCCGTGTGGGGACAGCAACCCGACCTGATGCATGAGCCCTACCTGCTCGACACCGGCCTGGTGTCGCGTTCGATCTCGTTTGAGAACCCTACCGGCGAACCCGGGCAGGGAGGGCAGGCGGCGAGTAACCTGGGCGTGGGACGCAAGGGAGCCCCCTCCCGATCGATCAAGCCGGGTGAAACAGTTCAGCTTTGCGATATCGCCGGCACCGGCACGATCCGCCACATCTGGATCACTACCGCCCGTGAACCGGAGGTGCAGCGGGCCGCGCTCGTTCGCGCCTATTGGGACGACCAGGAGCATCCCAGCATCGAGTGCCCGATCGGCGACCTGTTCGGTTTCGCCCACGGCAAGATCATGCCCTACGATTCCGCGGTTCATTCGGTCGGGCCGACCGGCGGTCGGAACCTCTGGCTGCCCATGCCGTTCATGAAGCGGGCGAAGCTCACGTTCACCAACGAAAGCTCGCAGGCGATCCCGCTCTTCTACCAGATCGGCTACACGCTCGGCGACAAGCACCCCGATGACGTCGGCCGCCTGCACGTCCTCTTCCGCCGCGAGAACCCGACCAAGGAAAAGGTCGATTTCGAGCTTCTGCCGCAGCGGACGAACAAGGGGCGGTTCATCGGCTCGATCATTGGCATCCGCAATCTGCACCCGAACCAGTGGTGGGGCGAAGGCGAGATCAAGGTCTATATGGACGGCGACAAGGAATTCCCCACGATCGTGGGCACGGGTAGCGAGGACTACGTCGGCTTGGCGTGGGGCATCCAGCAGACACCCTTCTTCTACAACGGCTGCAGCCTGAACGAGAAGAATTTCATCTCGATGTACCGCTGGCACCTGCCCGACCCGATCGCCTGGCAGAAGGACGCCCGCATCACCATCCAGCAGATCGCCTGGCGGAACGGGCTTGCCGAGACCTCGGACGACTGGTCGTGCGCCACCTTCTGGTACGAACCCGCGCCGAGCGCCCCGCTGCCCGCGCTGCCCGACACGGCCGCCCGCACGGCGGAGATCTGGAAAGACTGATCCCGCGGGACCGATGGCCGGCTACGGCATCAAATCAACTTCTTCGTCTTCAAAGGAGCTTCCCGTGGAACTGGTATTCGACGAGAACAGCATCGGAACCTGGGCCGCGCGGTATGCGTACGCTGAAGAAGACGCGGATCTTGTCGCCCTGGTTCCATTGGTGAGAGAAACTGGCTGGCTTTCTCTCGATCAATTGTGGCAGATCGCTCGCTGGAAGTCCCGACGCAGTGCGGGAAGAGTGCATGAGAACGACGAGGATTACGTCAGAGCGGTCACCGGATTTGCTCTCCAGACCAAGAGCGAGCGGGCAAGAATCGAAGCACTGACCTTACTGGACGGCGTGGGCTGGCCGACGGCGTCGGTCATCCTTCACTTTTTCCATTGTGAATGCTACCCAATCCTCGACTTCCGTGCGCTATCGTCCGTTGGCGAGGAAGAGCCGGATCAGTATACGTTCGGTTTCTGGTGGAGTTACGTCGAGTTCTGCCGGGCACTGGCGGACCGGACCGGGCACGACATGAGGACGTTGGATCGGGCGCTGTGGGCCTACTCGGAACAACACCCACAGACGTGAGATCTACGCGTGTCGCCGGTCATCACCCACTCCTTTCTTGTCCATTGATTTAGCCGCTTTGACCGCGGTGTTTCTCTTCGATCCGTTTGACCTCCTTCTCGAAATCGCTCTCGAACCGATGGTCCTGCTCGATGCGAAATGCCGCATATTGCTCCTCGGCTAAGCGTTTCGCCACCTCGGCCGACACGCTTCCGGCGTTCGTCAGCACCTCGTATTCGTTGAACTTCAGGAACGCGTCCAGCTTGGCGACCCAGTCGGCCATGCGCATCGCTATGTGCCGCGCTGCCTGGTTCTCGGCATAGTCCAGGTACATGCTGACGATCCGCTCCAGTTCCTTGATCTCTGTCTCGATCAGGTAGTTCTTGGCGATCGATACGTCGCTCTTGAGGATCTTCCCACGGGGAGCGTTCTTCCAGGTCGTCAGGCCCATCGTGGGCTTTGTGGCGTCGGCTCGCTCAGCAATGATCTCGGCAGCCGTCCTACCGGTCACCGCCCAGTGCAGCTTGCTCTGGACGGTCTTGAAAAACGTCTTGGTGATCTCCGCGTCCTTGTCGTAGTCGATGCTGCACTGCTCGTAGATGTCGGTGATCTTCAGGTAAAACCGCCGCTCGCTGGCGCGGATCTCCCGGATCCGTTCCAGCAGTTCATCAAAGTAGTCTTTGCCGAACCGCCTGTTGAGCTTCAGTCGCTCGTCGTCGAGCACGAACCCCTTGATGACGAATTCCCGCAGCGTCTGCGTGGCCCAGATCCGGAACCGCGTGGCCTGGGTGCTGTTGACTCGGTACCCCACCGAAATAATGGCGTCCAAGTTGTAGAACTCGATTTCGCGACGGACCTCGCGATTACCCTCGCGTTGAACCCTTTGAATTTTTCGAAGAGTTGCCTCCCGGCTGAGTTCGCCTGAGTCGTAAATCTCTCTGAGATGGTAACTTATGGTGGGAATCTCTACCCCGAAGAGCTCTGCGATCTTCCGCTGATTGAGCCAGAAGGTCTCCGCTTCATAGAGCACCTCGATCTTGACCGTCCTGTCCTGGGTCTGGTACAGGATGATTTCCCCTTCGCTGGGGTTTTCTGCGCTGGACATCGTCTTCCACTCTGCGGCGTCGGCGTGGATTCAAGCCGGTATTATGGTGACTCACGGCTGTCCGCACCAGCGCGTGGGTGAGAAGGTAAATTTCCGCCGAGCCGTCCGCGCGGTTCAACGCTCCGCCGGCGATTCCTGTTCTCCCGGCTGAGAGCATCAGAATTTGCCTCCCGCCGCTCTATCCTCGCGGCGGCATTGGCGGCTGAGTGCCGGAATGCTCCTTGCGAACCCGGGTGAGATACTTCTCGAGGATCGCCGGAACCTGGTCGGGCGTTACCTGGGCGTGAACATCATCGTCGATCATCAGCACCGGCGCCAGACCGCAGGTGCCCAGGCATCGCGAGCCCTCCAGTGTGAACACGCCGTCGGTGCTCGTCTCGCCGAATTTGATTCCCAACTCCTCCATCAGCTTGGCGGCGACGCGATCGGCTCCCTTCACGTAGCATGCCGTCCCCAGGCAGATGCGGATCATGTACCGCCCGCGCGGCGACAGGCGGTAGTAGTGGTAGAAGCTTGCCACGCCCGAGACCTTGGCGGCCGGGATCTGCATCAGTTGGGCCACCGCGTCGAGATGGGCCGCGGCCAGGAAACCGTTGTCGGCCTGCACGCGGTGCAGCACCGAGATGAGATGGCTTTCCGGTTGCGGCAGCGCGCGGCACTCCTCGATGTAGGCAACGATGTCCGGGCCGAGAATTCGCCTGGCGTCTGCTTCAACCAGCGGCCAGTTGTCGGTCGACGTGCTCATTTCTTGCTTCCGTTATGGTCACTTGATGCCGCGCGGCAGCTTGGCGTGATAATGTGTGTGCAGGATCTCGTGGGCCCGCTCCGAACCCACGCTGCCGAGGAAATTGGCGTAGAGCTCCTCGATGGCCGGATTCTCGTAGGACTTCCGCAGTGTCTTCGACTGGTCGATGCTGTACAGCGCCTGACCGCGGAGGCGAACCAGTTCGGGATCGAGCACTTTCATCCCCGGCGGCGGATACGGCTGGCCGCCGCCCCCTACGCATCCGCCCGGACACGCCATCACCTCGATCACGTGGAACGGTTCGCCGACGACAATCTTGTCCAGCAGGACCTTGGCGTTCTGCAGGCCGTTGGCCACGCCCACCCGGACGTTCTTGTCGCCGATGGCCACGCGGACATCGCGCAGTCCCTCGACCGCCCGGACCTCGGTGAAATCTAGTCGGTCGGCCGGCTTGCCGGTCACCAGTTCGCTGGCCGCGCGCAAGGTGGCTTCCATCACTCCCCCCGTGCAGCCGAAGATGTCACCGGCACCCGACGACAACCCCAGCGGTTGGTCGAACTCGCCGTCCTTGAGCGAGCTGAAACTGATGCCGTAGGACTTGATCATCCAAATCAGCTCACGAGTGGTGAGCACGGCATCGGTCATCGGCGTGCCGTCGGCCTCGCGGTGCTCCTGGCGGTTGGCCTCGTACTTCTTGGCCACGCAGGGCATCACGGCGACCATGAACACCTGCTCCGGCGGAATCCCCTTCTTCTCGGCGTAGTAGGTCTTGCTGAGCGCCGACACCATGCTCATCGGCGAGCGGCAGGTCGAGGCATGCGGGATGAGTTGCGGGTAGAACTTTTCCATGAAGTTGATCCACCCCGGCGAGCACGACGTGATCATCGGCAATGGGCCGTGGCCTCCGAGCCGATTGAGAAACTCGTGGGCTTCTTCGACGATCGTCAGATCGGCGCCGAAATCGGTGTCAAACACGGCGTCGAAGCCCAGCACCCTCAGCGCGCTGACGAGCTTTCCCGTGGCCGGCGTGCCCGGCGGCAATCCGAAGCCCTCTCCGATGGCCGCGCGGATCGAGGGAGCGGTCTGGACGACAACATGCATGGCCGGATCGGCCAGCGCCTTCCACACTTCTTCGGTGCTTCGCTGCTCGAGAAAAGCCGCGGTCGGGCAGACGTTGATGCACTGGCCGCACTGGATGCAGACCGATTCGTCCATCTTCACCGCGTGGGCCGGCGTCACCACCGTATGGAAACCGCGCCCCTGCTGGCTGAGGTTGAACACCCCCTGGATCTCCGCGCACACGCGGACGCAGCGGCCGCAGAGGATGCACTTGTTCGAGTCGCGAACCACCGAGTGGCTCGAGTCCTCGATGTCGAAGTGCTTGCGCTGGCCCTCGAACAGCCGCTCGCGGACGCCCGTCGAATAGGCCAGGTTCTGCAGTTCGCAGTGCCCGTCGCGCTCGCAGGTCTGGCAGTCCTTGGGATGGTTGTCGAGCAACAACTCGATGATGTCGCGCCGGGCCTGCCGGATCTCCGGCGAACTGGTGCGCACCTTCATCCCTTCCCACACCTCCACGCTGCACGCCGCCATGTAGTAGCCCATCCCCTCCACGTCAACAATGCACACGCGGCACGAGCCGGCAAGGCTCAGGTCCGGATGGTAGCAGAGCCGCGGAATGTGGATTCCCAGCCCGTCGGCCGCCTCCATGATCGTCGTCCCTTCGGCAACGGCGATCGGCGTCTCATCAATGGTCAGGTTGATCTTCTTCTTGGCCATGGCAACGAAAACCGGGAGGCGAGTGGAAAGGAGAGCGGAAAGAAAAGGGTTCCTACAGCTTGAGTACGGCGTCGAAGCGGCAGACTTCGAAACAGCGACCGCACTTGATGCAGCGGTCCTGGTCGATCACGTGCGGCTGGCGGCGATTGCCGGAGATGCAGGTCGCCGGGCAGTTGCGGGCGCAGACCGTGCAGCCCACGCACTTCTCCTCGCTGATCTCGTAATGGATCAGCGCGGTGCACTTCTTCGCCGGGCAGCGTCCGTCGATGTGCGCCAGGTATTCGTCGCGGTAATGAGTCAGCGTGCTGAGCACCGGGTTGGGCGCCGCCCGGCCCAGTCCGCAAAGCGACGACTTCCGCACCAGCTTCGCCAGGCGTTCCAGTTTCTCGATGTCCTGCATGGTGCCGTTGCCCGAGGTGATCCGCTGCAGGATCTCCAGCATCCGCGTCGTTCCTTCCCGGCAGGGCGTGCACTTGCCGCAGGATTCGTCCTGGGAGAACGACATGAAGAACTGGGCGATATCGACCATGCAGTCGTCTTCATCGAGCACGATCATTCCGCCCGAGCCCATGATCGAGCCGGCCTGCGTCAGCGAGTCGAAATCGACCCGCAGATCGATCATGCTCGCCGGGATGCAGCCTCCCGCCGGTCCGCCCGTCTGCACCGCCTTGAGCTGCTTGCCGTCGGCCACGCCGCCACCGATCTCGTAGATGATCTCGCGCAGCGTGATTCCCATCGGCACTTCCACCAGCCCGGTGTGCTTCACCTTGCCTGCCAGGGCGAAGACCTTCGTGCCACCGCTCTTCTCGGTGCCGATGCGGCCGAACCAGTGGGGGCCGTAATTGACCACCGCCGTGATGTTGGCAAACGTCTCCACGTTATTGATCACCGTCGGCTTTCCCCACAGACCGCTCTCGGTGGGATAGGGCGGCCGCACGCGGGGCTGTCCGCGCTCGCCTTCGATCGAGTGAATCAGCGCCGTCTCCTCGCCGCAGACAAACGCCCCCGCTCCCAGCCGCACTTCAAGGTCGAAGTCGAAACCGGAGCCGAGAATGTCCTTGCCCAGCAGGCCATACTGCCGGCACTGGCGGATGGCGTTCTCGATTCGCCGGATGGCCAGCGGGTATTCGGCCCGGATGTAGAAGAAGCCGCGGCTGGCGCCGATTGCATAGCCGCCGATGATCATCCCCTCAACCACGTTGAGCGGATCGGACTCGAGCATGCTGCGGTCCATGAACGCGCCCGGATCGCCTTCATCCGCGTTGCAGATGATGTAGCGCTGCTGCTCTTTGGCCTTGGCGGCCATCGACCATTTCTGGCCGGTGGGAAAGCCGCCGCCTCCGCGCCCGCGCAGCTTCGAGGCGCTGACCTGATCGATCACCCACTTCGGGTCTCCCCTCTGGAGCACCGCGGCGAGAGCCTGAAAACCGCGGTAGTGGAAGTATTCCTCGATGCTTTCCGGATCGATGACGCCGTTGTGGCGCAGGGCCACCCGAGTCTGGCGGTTGAAGAACGCCACGTCGCCGTAGATCTCGAAGAACTTGCGGCCGATCGTCTTGCCGGGCACCTTGAGCCGTTCGACGATCCGGCCGTTCTGAATGTGCTCGCGCAGCACCTCCTCCACATCTTCGTCGCTGCAGACGCGGTACAGCACCTTGTCGGGCCGGACGAGCAGGTGCGAGCACTGGCCGACGCGGTCCATGCTGCATGCGCCGAAACAGCTTGCTCCGGTCAGGCTGAGTTCGTCGGGGCTGATCCCCAGTTCCGCGATCTTCCGCTCCAGGGCGCTGGCGCACGAGCCTTGATCGCCCCACCCGCAGCGGAAGCTGCGGCAGTGCAGGATTTCGTGCTCGGCGAGCTTGCGCACCGGGCCATCGAGAATTCCTTTCAGCACCGGCTGGTGGTTGAGTATGTGCTGGGTGAAGATCTCGTGCACGAGATCCCGCGTCACCCGTTCATACTTCACCGGCATTTCTCCGGTACGCAGGATTCCCACAATCGGCTCGCGGCTGCAACGCCCGGTGCAACCGGTCTGGTGGAGCACGATGTCGTCGCGCCCGGAAGCGGCGATGTGCTTGCGGAATTCGTCGAGCACTTCGTTCGAGCCGGCGGCATGCTCGCAGGTCGCCGAACCGACCTGGATGAAGATCTTCTCGCCGGCCCGCGCGCGGACCATGCTCTCTTCTGCCCGGTTGGCCAAGGCTTCAAATCGGTCCTTCACACTCGTAGTCACGGCAGTCCCCGCGCTAGCTGATACCGGCTTTCCCATGGCGCCCGGTCGCCAGCCGCCCACAGCGGCATCAAGAGAATCATTCCAGCAGAAATCGGTTTCTAAGGGAAGCCCCGAGCAAGCTCAATCGGAAAAACCCCGATCGCCGCGGTATTTCCCGGCAGCGAATCTCACTCGGCTGGTCCGCCAATCATCGCCATGCTGACCACGGTCAACCCAATCCCAACCGCAAGCTGGGAACTGGGAACTTCGCCGAAGAACAACATGCCGGCCACCGCCGCCATCGCCACCTGCGAAGCATTCAGCACATTGACGCGCACCACAGTCGCGTATCGCAAGCCCGTGATGATCGCGCCGAAGGCTGCCAGGTTTAACACGCCCGACAGCACCATCAACCGGAAATCATGGCCCGGTGTGGCCAGCAACCCCTCCCAGCCGAACTGATACAGGCTGAGCGGTCCCAGGCTCAGCAACCCCGCACTGGTGACGATGAACAGCGCCGCCGCCGGGTGGACGTTGGCAGTCATGGTCCGTCGGATCGCAATCGCCAGCAAAGCGAAAGTCATCCCTGCCAGGCAGCACACCAGCACCGCCAAGCCAATTCTTCCCGCGCTGGCACTCACCCAGGCATCGGCCGTCGTGGCCCCCGACTGCAAGAAGACGATCGCCATGATGAGCAATCCGATGGCCAGCGCTGAGCGGAGCGACACTCGTTCACGGAGCAGAATCCACCCCAAAATCGCGCTGCCTGCGAGATTCATCCCCATCGCCACCGGGATGGTCACACTCAGGCCAATGACGTCCATCGACCACAGCGTGCCGAGATTTCCGACGAGTTGCACCGACAATCCGGCAAGCAGGAGCCAGAGCATCGATCGCCAGTCCGGCATCACGCGGCGTCCCCGCCAGACCATCCACGCCAGAAGCGGGCCGACAACCAGTACGCTGACCGTTTCTTTGACGCAGATTACCCACACCTGGTCGTCGCCCGAGGCCAGCGCGCGCAGGCAGATGTTGGCCGCGGTGTACCCCACGGCGGAAAAAACACAGCAGAGGGTGCCGAAAAGCGACGGGTCGAGCCCTGTTGACGTTCGCATCAGGAATGAGCCCGGCGCAGCGTTGCCGAGCCAGAATGGATGGCAAGAACCGTCGCGCCGCCATTTCTTGCGCAGGCAGCCACCAACGGCGGGCGGGACGGCTGGATTGACAGCAATTGTAGGACTCGCCCGCCTTTCCCGCCAGGCGCGCTGCGGCCCCCTCATCGCGAGCTTACCCACCCGCCCTGCGTGTCCTGGAGCTGCGGCACCGGTGTTGCGCCCGGCCTGGAAGCAATGGCGGCTACGGCGAACGGTGACGATGCTGCCGCGATTGCCGCACTTTACAGCCCGCGATTAGTCGTTCATACTTGAGCGAATCGCCCCGTGCTGAGGACCCCGCTTAAACTGCGCTCATGAACCACCCGAGTCAGCCCAACGGATCAATTGGCCAGGATCGGCCTTTTTCCATCGAAGTGTCGGATCGCGTTAAACGCTTGCCGCCGTATCTCTTTGCGCGGATTAACAAGCTCAAGTACCAGAAGCGCCGCGCCGGCGACGACGTCATCGATCTGGGCATGGGCAACCCAAGCGACCCCCCTCAGGAAGTAGTGATTGACAAGCTCGCCGAGGCGGCCCGTGATCCCAAAGCCCACGGCTATAGCGAGGCCCTCGGGCTCATGAACCTCCGCCGCGAGGTGTGCAGCAAGTACTTCAAGCAGTATGGCGTGCGACTCGATCCCGAACGCGAGGCGGTCGTCTGCCTGGGTTCCAAGGAGGGTTTCAGCCACCTCTGCCTGGCGCTACTCGGGCCCGGCGACACGGCAATCGTTCCCGCTCCTTCCTATCCCGCCCACGTATACGCGGTCGCATTGGCTTCGGGCAACTCGATCCTGCTGGAGGTGACGGAACCGGAGAAGTTCCTCTCCAATATCGCCTACACGTGCCAGCACATGGTACCCAAACCCAAGCTGGCCATCGTCAACTTTCCGCACAATCCCACGGCCACTGTGATCGAACCCGAATTCTACGTCGAACTGGTTAAACTGGCCAAACGCTACGGGTTCATGGTGATCAGCGACTTGGCCTACGCCGACGTGACTTTCGACGGCTACAAAACGCCCAGTTTTCTTGCCGCTCCCGGCGCGCTCGACGTCGGCGTGGAACTGACCACGATGAGCAAGGGCTACAACATGGCGGGCTGGCGGGTCGGTTTCTGCACCGGCAACGCCGAGATGGTGCGCGCCCTGGCGACTATCAAGACTTATTACGACTACGGCATGTTCGAACCCATCCAGGTGGCGGCGATCATGGCCCTGCGACACACCGATGCGGCCGTCGAGGCACAGGCCAAAGTCTACGAGCGGCGCCGCGACGTGCTCTGCGACGGTCTGGAGCGGCTTGGCTGGCCGGTCGACCGGCCCAAGGCCAGCATGTTCGTGTGGCAGAGAATCCCCGAACCTTGGGCGAGTCAGATGACCTCGTTCGACTTTGCCATGAAGCTGCTCAAGGAAGCCAGCGTGGCGGTTAGTCCCGGAGCGGGGTTTGGACCGGCCGGCGAAGGTCGTCTGCGGCTGGCGCTTGTCGAGAACGAGAATCGGCTGCGCCAGGCTGTGCGGCAGATCGGCCGTTGCTTGGGGACCGCCTCCGGCACTCCCAGCAAGGTGTCGTCAGCTACCTGACCAGCGGCTTTTGCCGAGGCCTCGGCGCCGCGCAAACCATCGCCGCGCGAAACCGTACAATAGCTGCGAGGGCACTGCGGGACTCTGCGCCTGCTCCAATTCCATGTGAATAGGAGCGCGAAAAAAGAGGGCTCCTGCTCGCCGGGACAGGAACCCTCACGCGTGGCTGCCCAAGGCGGGCAAACGAGGTTTGCCGCGTCTGGAGACCCGCAGCCAGTTAGAAGCTATCGAACCGTTCCTTACGAGACTTTAATCAAGCCCCCTGCACGCGGTGGCCGGCGTTCACACAGCAGACGGAAACCGGCTCGATTTTCCGACTGCAAGGCGAATTTGGTGAATGTGGACCGAGCCGAGAAATTCCAGTCTCTCTCGGCTCGCGAATATCGACCGCCTGGCAATAGAAAAACATGACTAAAGTCGCGAAATTAGCACTTGAAGACGGCACTGTTTACACCGGCAAGGCGTTCGGCGCCGCAGGCGAGGTCGACGGCGAGGTCTGCTTCAACACCTCGATGACCGGATACCAGGAAATCCTGACGGATCCCAGTTATCGCGGCCAGATCGTGGCCATGACCTACCCGGAGATCGGCAACTACGGCGTGAATGCCGAGGATGTGGAGAGCGACAAGCCGCAACTGGCCGGTTTCATCGTCCGCGAACAAAGCCGCCGCGTAAGCAACTTCCGCGCTGGCAACTCGCTTGGCGAGTACCTCAAGCAGCACGATATCGTCGGCTTGGAGGGGATCGACACCCGCGCCTTGGTTCGCCGCCTGCGGATTCGCGGCGCGATGAAAGGCATCCTGTCCACCCATGACCTCGACGACGCCAGCCTGGTGGCCAAAGCAGTTGCCAGCCCGGGCCTCGTGGGACGCGACGTGGTTCGCGAGGTCGTACCCGAGAACGCTCGCCCCTGGGACCAGCCGCTCCACCACTACGCAAACCTCAATGCCTCATCACCAAACCCCGTCGATTCCCGCAGCGGCCCACACGTCGTCGCCCTCGACTACGGCATGAAATGGAACATCGCTCGCCATCTGTTCCACATGGGCTGCCGCGTGACGATTCTGCCGGGTACCGCCACAGCCGACGACGTTCTGGCCCGCAAACCCGACGGCGTCTTTCTTTCCAACGGCCCCGGCGACCCCGAACCGGTCCAATATGCCCAGGAAACAATCTCCGGTCTTCTGGGCAAGAAGCCCATCTTTGGCATCTGCCTGGGCCACCAGCTCCTTGCCCTGGCCTGCGGAGCGAAGACCTATAAGCTCAAATTCGGACACCGCGGATCCAATCAGCCGGTGATGAACCATGGCACCGGCCGCGTCGAGATCACCTGTCAGAACCACGGCTTTGCCGTCGCGGCCGAGTCGCTGCCAAATGATCTCGAAGTGACCCACATCAACCTCAACGACAACACCGTCGAGGGGATCCGCCACAAGCGACTGCCCGCCTTCAGCGTCCAGTACCACCCGGAGGCCTCCGCCGGGCCGCACGACAGCAGCTATCTCTTCGGCGAATTCCGCAAGTTGATCGGCTGAAGACCGCCCTCCGCCGCTTCGAGTGCAGACGTAGCGTGCCATCGGTCCAGCCGCACGCAGTCGCGGTGTCCCGAGTTTCTACGAATGCGGCCTTCGCCCTTGATCGGCAGTTCTCAGATCCGCGTCCCTAACCGGCTGGCGATCCGCTCGAGCACCGGGCTCGCATCGCGAGGGTCCAAATGCACGTTGATCAGGCTCATCCCGCGGCGGTCGTTCCAGGCCGACCGCAGCGCCTGGTCGAAGTCTCCCTCGGTCCGCACTTCGTATCCTGTGCCGCCGCCGAGCACTTCCGGCAATTTGTGATATTGCCAAGGATGAATGTCGTTGAACTTGTGATCGCCGGGATGCAGGAGTCGCTCGGTGCCGTAGCCGCCGTTGTCGAGCACGATCACCACCGGCGCGAAGCCATGGCGGACGATCGTCGACAACTCCATGCCGGTCATCTGGAACGCGCCGTCTCCCACAATCGCCACCACGCGCAGATTCGGCCGCGCCACCTGCACTCCCAGCGTGGCCGGAACGGCAAAACCCATCGACGTGTAGTAGGCGGGGCTCAAATACTCGGTGCGGCGGCGGATCACCAGATCGCTCGAGGCGAACAGTGCGTCGCCAATATCCGCCACCACCACGGTCTGCTCGTCAAGAGCCTCGTTGAGCCTCGCCATCAGGCGGCGAATGGTGATTGGATCGTCGGCACGAAGCTCAAACGGCTGCTCCGCCGACCCCGGCCGGGAGGGTATCGCCCGCGGCGGCGCTTTGAGCTTCGCATAAGCCAATCCGGTTAGAAAATCCGATAACAGCACGTCGTGGAAGTGGTGATGGCTGATGCGGAGCGTGTCGCTGGTCGCATAAATCGACCGCGCCGGATCGAGGTTCGCTGTGCCGATCCCGGAATCGATGTCGGTCATGAAAACGCCCAGCGTGATGATGCAGTCGCTCTCTTCGACGAACCGGGTGACCTCCTCCCGGCCCAGCGCCCCCTCGTACACCCCTACGAAGAGCGGATGGGTCTCGCTCACTACGCTCTTGCCGAGCATGGTCGTCGCGATCGGAATCCCGCTCCGCTCGGCAAACATCGTCAATCGGTCCTGCAGTCCGTAGCGGTGAATCTCCACTCCCGCCAGGATGACTGGCCGCTGGCTCTCGGCAATCCGCCGGGTAGCTTCGGCCAACGCCTCGCTCAATGCCCCCCGGTCGCTGCGGGGATCAGCGATTTCAGGCCGGTAGGGAATTTCGGGAACCACGGCGACCATGTCGCGGGGCAGCTCGATGTACCCCGGCCGCCGCGTCCGCACAACCGCCGACAGCACCCGGTCGATTTCCCGGAACGCGATCTGCGAATCGTTCAGGTCCGCGCAGGGACCGCAGATTCTGCGGAACACCTCGTATTGAGTGCGGAATTCCTTCACCCGATGGTGCAGCAGCGCGTTGCTCGCCCGCTCCCGCATCCCCGGCGAACCACTGATCACCACTACCGGCGATTTCTCGGCATAGGCCCCGGCGATGGAGTTGCACAGGCTCAGACCGCCGACGCTATAGGTGACGCAGACTGCCCCGATGCCATTGATCCGCGCGTAGGCGTCCGCCGCAAAGCCTGCGCAGTCTTCCCGAGTGCAGCCGACGAGCCGGATCGGACTCTGCTCAAGCATCGCATAGAACGAGAGAATGTAATCGCCCGGGATGCCGAACAGGTCGCGAACCCCGAAATCCAGCAGCCGGCGGATCAAATAGTCGCCGATCGTGGTTTGGGCAACCAGCATCTGCCCGTCGCTCGACGGGTCGGCTGCGAGCGGATTCATGGGGCACCTGGCATCGTGCAGGGTCCTGCCTTCCGTCGAGCCGCGACCCCTTTGCCCATTTGGCGCCGCGCTCGACAAGCCGGCGGTCTACTTAACGTACGCGATTGTCGCCAGTTCCGAGGCGGCGTCGTTCAGGTCCGTCGTGATGCGGATTCTCTCCACCACCTTGCCCGGCTGATCCGTGGCGATGAACGTGATCGGAATCACGTGCAATGGCCGCGGCTCGTCAGCACTGGGCTGCGGAAACTCGAAGTGATCAGCGTCGCTGGAGACCGATAGCACCCGGAACGGCTTTTTGCCGCGGACCACGAGTTGCTTCGTCACTTTCTGGCCTGGATGGACGACTCCCAGAAACAGCTCCGTCGGGCTTACCATTACAGCCGGATCCACCCGCCCTTCGACCGGCACCGGCACTTGCGGCGTCGAAGGGTCGTTCGTCACCAGCGTAATATGGTCGCGAACATACCCGGCGGGCGTCTTGTCATTGAGCTTCACCCGGATCTGGGCCACTGTTTGCTCCCAGGTCCGGTCGGTGCGGACAACCTCGGCCGCCAGATACGGATTGTTCGTCTTCACGTCGAGGATCTGCCACTGTGGATTGCCGATCCGACGAATGGTGATTGTCCGCTCGGCCGGTGTCCCCTGATCGACGCCCGAGAACTCCACCGCCTGCGGCTCAAACACCACGTCGCTGCGGATGTAGCCCTTCACATTCAGCAGCACCGTCGCCGGATACGGCTTGTCGATCACCACTGTTAGTGTCGCCCCCCGCTGGCCCAGGTAGCGGTCTGTGTTGAAATGTGCCAGGATCGAGCCCGTTTGAAGCGACTTTACGACCGGCGTCTCAACCGTCACGGTCGTGCAACCGCAACTGGTTGTCGCGCTGGCAATATGGATATCTTCCTCGTAAAGGTTTTTGAAATAGAAGCGGTATTCGGCTTTCATGTTCCGCGCGACCGTGCCGAATTCGTGACTCGTCGCCTGGAACATCTTGCGCGCCCACTCCTGGCCCCAGGAAGGTGCGGCGAATCCCCAAACCAATAGCAGGAGCAAAACGATTCTACGTGGCATGACTCAGTTCTCCCGTTCGGCTTCCGCGGTTGCCCTTGTTACATGATCGCCCTTGCTTGAGCGGCGCTGGCCCTGCCGCCGTTTGTTATACCAGACAGTTGCGAAATTCGTTCACTGAATTAATGGGGGAATGGCGCGCGAATTCAATCCCTCGCCGCGGCAAGTATCGCCCAGTTCGCCGCCGTTCCCGCATAAGCCCGGCCCTTTTGCCCTTCCCCTCCAATCCTACCGATTGTCCCGTACGGAATTCACCTATCTCTGTATTGCGCTTTTCCGTGGACACCCGACATCCCCTCGGCAAGTTTTTCGAGATTTCCTCCCTCCGCCTCCGGCGCGGCGGAAGCGGACTACGCGGCCTCGGAAGTTGCGATCGAACGTCCGATCGTTCGCGAAGCCGAAAGCCATTGTGACGCCGGTGCCCTGCAAACCGGACGATCGCGCGGCGCGAATGGGCGAAGGCAGCGCTCCCCGGAAGAGAGCGAAGTACCCTTGGCCGGGCAGTCAGCCAGCATCCCTCGCCAGCCGGAAGCCCCGGCGCGCTACGGACTCGCCGACCGTCACATGTCCCTCTTATCGCTGACTCACTCCTGTTTTTGCGCCTTTGACTGTTCCTTGGCGGGGTATTGCTATCGCCACACTAGCGGGAGCCGGGCCCGGCTGGTAACCTATGCTTTATTCAGGGAGGCTTCTGCGCCCATGGAGAACACGAGGAGGGCAGGCATGCACGAAGAGCAATGGCTCCATCAACTGCTGCGGCTGCGCGAGGAGATCAGCAGCGAGTTGTCGGATCTTCATGACGGCCGCGTGGTGCGGCATTCCGATCCCGCGTCGGAGGAAGCCGATCTTCTGAAGGAACTGGCCGCCGCAGACCGCGATCTTGAGGAACTCTGCTCGCTGCCGACCACCGAGCCGAGCCGATTGCCGTAAGCTGATGATGTCTAAACAGGCGTCGCTCGGCCCCCGGGGGCGGTCGAATAGCCGGTTTCTGCCATCGAAAGCCTGGGCGAAACCATGCCAAAAATTAGTGCCGGGCTGATCATGCACCGCCAGGGGTTGGCCGGCCTGGAGGTCCTTTTAGTGCATCCGGGCGGCCCGTTCTGGCGCAATAAAGACGACGGGGCGTGGTCCATTCCCAAGGGCGAAGTTGGGCCGGGCGAGGATTTGCTCGACACCGCACGGCGGGAGTTCCGTGAAGAGTTGGGCTTGGCCGCCGACGGACCATTCCTCCCCTTGGTCCCCGTAAAGCAGAAAGGGGCCAAAATCGTCCACGCCTGGGCGTTCCCCGGCAACTGCGATCCGTCGCAGATCAGAAGCAACACTTTTGCAGTCGAGTGGCCGCCCCGGTCAGGAAAGCTGCAACAGTTCCCCGAAGTCGACCAGGCCGCGTTCTTCGACTTGGCAACCGCTCGTCGGAAGATCAATCCGGCGCAAATCGCGTTCCTTGACGAGCTCGAGAAATCCCTCTCGAAGCGTTCTTAGCACCCCCTCTTATTAACCAAAAGTCACCGGGAATCCTAAATTCCTGCTAAGGACGAAAAAAATCCGCGAAGGAAACGCGACAGGCTATGGACAAGTCTCGGGGGGTAGTTTATCTTACACCCCCGAGAGATCTCTCGTTTCGGCCCTCCGCAGGTCCCTGCCCCGCCTGCGGGGGGCTCTTTTTTGCGCCGGTCCTCACGGACGATTCCCTCTGCGAGGTCGGCACTCACTTCCGCGGTTCAATCCGCTCCTTGCCAACCCACGGGCGAAGCACTTCCGGCACAATTACCGAGCCGTCGGCCTGCTGGTAGTTCTCGATCACGGCAATCAGCCCGCGGCTTATCGCGATCGCGGTGCCGTTGAGCGTGTGCAGGAAGCGAGTGCCCTTCTCTCCCTTGACGCGATAGCGGATGCCTAGCCGCCGCGCCTGGAAGTCGGTGCAGTTCGATGTGCTGGTCACTTCACCGAATTCGCCGCGGCCGGGCATCCAGGCCTCAAGGTCGAACTTGCGGTATGCCGGCCCGCCCAAGTCGCCCGTCGCCGTGTCGATCACGCGGTAGGGTATTCCCAGCCCGTCGAACAGCCGGCATTCCAGGTCGCGGAGGTGCTCCAGCATCGAGTCGCTGTCGTCGGGCAGCGTAAAGGCAAACATCTCCACCTTGGTGAACTGGTGCACGCGGTATAGCCCCCGCGTCGCGCGGCCGTGGGCGCCGGCCTCGGTGCGGAAGCAGTGACTGATGCCGCAGAGCTTGATCGGCAGCGCTTCGGCGTCGACGATCTGGTCGGCCAGCGTGCCCCCGAGCGTAATCTCAGCGGTGGCGATCAGGCTCAGGTCGCTCTGCTCGATGCTATAGATCTGCGTCTCCGGGCCGCGCGGAATGTAGCCGGTCCCTTCCAGCACCTCGTTGCGGGCCAGGTCGGGAGTGGTCATGGGGACGAAGCCCTCGCCCAGGAGCACGTCGAGCGCGTAGCGCACCAGCGCCAACTCCAGCAGCACGGCCTCGTTCTTCAGGAAGTAGAACCCGTGGCCGGCCACGCGGGATCCCGACTCAAAGTCCATGAGCCCGAGCTTCTCGCCGAGTTCCACGTGGTCGAGCGGCCGGAAATCGAACTCGCGCGGCGGTGTCTTCCCCTTGAACAGCTCGCGATTCGCCTGCTCGTCGGTCCCCACCGGTGCCTCGGGATGGGTCATGTTGGGAATCGACTTGTGGATCTGTTCGAGTTCCGCGGCAACGCCGTCCAACTCGATCTTCATTTGACCGTGCTGCTCGCGCAACAGGCGGCCTTCTTCCTTGCGCGACTCGCGCTCGGCCTGATCCTTGGCCTTGCCGATCGACTTCGAGACCTCATTGGCCCGCCGGTTCAGTTCGTCGAGCTGAGCCTGCAGTTCTTTCCGCCGCGTCTCCAGTTCGACGAAGCGGTCGACATCGACCGGCACATTACGGTTGGCACAGTTCTGTCTGACGGTGGCGGCATTCTCGAGGATGAATCGGCGGTCGAGCATGGCAAAGGCGGTCCGGAAGTGGAGGTATAGGGGCAGGAGCCGGTGCGCGGCGAACCCGATGAATCGGCCCTTCGGCTCAGGTTTGAGACCGTCGCTGGCCGACACGGCCCAGTTCGTCCCACAGCCGAGCGCTGGCACGGATGCCGCGGTGGAAATCGGCCAGCGAGAACTTCTCGTTCGGGCTGTGGGTATTGTCATCGTCCTGTCCCCAGCCCAACAGGAGCGTATCGATTTTCAGCGTTTCGTGGAAGTTGGTCACGATCGGAATCGAGCCTCCCTCGCGCGTGTAGACCGGCGGGCGGCCAAATGCGTGCTCCACGGCATGTGCGGCGGCCTGGACATACGGGCTGTCCAGCGGCACGAGCACGCCGGGCGAGCCATGGTGGTCGTCCAGTTCGAACGTAATCCCCGGAGGACACAATCGCTCAACCAGGGCACGCAAGCCTTCTGCAACCCGCTGCGGGCTCTGGTGGGGGACGAGGCGGAAGCTGAACTTGGCCGATGCGGTGGCCGGCAGGACCGTCTTGGCTCCTTCGCCTTGGTAACCGCTCTTCAGGCCGTTGATGTCGCAGGTCGGCCGCGCCCAGCGGCGTTCGAGGGCACTGAAGCCGATTTCGCCGACCGCGGCGGTCACGCCCACCTGTTTCAGGTACTGCTCTTCGTCAAAGGGCAACGCAGCCAACTGCTCGCGCTCGGCGGGGGTCAACGGCACGACATCGTCGTAGAAACCCGGCACCTGGACTCGGCCTTGTTCATCAACCAGGGCCGCGAGGATGCGGGCCAGCGCGTTGGCCGGATTGGTGATCGAGCCGCCAAATGAGCCCGAATGGAGGTCGCGATCGGGACCTTTCAGCCGCAGTTCGAAATAGGCGATACCGCGGAGCCCGTAGCAGATCGCCGGTATGCCGGGGCCAAACTGGGCTCCGTCGCTGATTACGATGCAGTCGGCCGCCAGCCGCCCCGACTGCTCGGGCAGGAACTGCTGCAAGCTGGGGCTGCCAATCTCCTCTTCGCCCTCGATGAGGTACTTCAGGTTCACGGGCAATCGGCCTTCAACCTCAAGCCACGCCCGAGCACTGAGCATATGGGTGAGCATCTGCCCCTTATCGTCGGTGGCCCCCCTCGCAAAGAGGTTGCCGTCGCGCTCGGTTGGCTCGAATGGCGGCGTCATCCACTGTTCGACCGGATCCGCCGGCTGGACGTCATAATGGCCGTAGACGAGCACCGTGGGGGCACCCGGCACCGGCGGCGACTCAGCGTAAACCAACGGGTGTCCGGCGGTGGGGATGATCTCCGCGGCAAATCCCATGCGGCCAAATCGTTCAGCGACCCAGTCCGCCGCGCGGCGGAGATCGTCGCGATGGGCCGGATCGGCACTGACGCTCGGGATCCGCAGTAATTCGCACAGTTCGCCCACCAGCGACTGGCGCTGTGATTCAAGCCAGGCATCGATTGAGGCAGTAGGCACGCTCCATCCTCCGTCCGTAAAATATAGTAATCGCTGCCCGGACCGGCCAACCGGGATCTGACATCACAGGCCAAGGGAGAACACGTTCATGGCCGAAGCGGAATCGACGCCTGTTGCCGAACCGTTGGAAGCGACGGTCCGCCGCCGGCGGAGCCGTAAGCAGGACAGGCCGAAGCGCCAGCCACGCTATAACGTAATCCTTTGGAACGACGACGACCACACCTATGCCTATGTCATCGTCATGCTGCAGACTCTCTTCGGCCATCCGGTCGAAAAGGGTTACCAGATGGCTTGTGAAGTTGATACCCGCGGCCGAGTAATCGTGCTGACGACGACCAAGGAGCACGCGGAACTGAAACGCGACCAGATCCACGCCTTCGGCAAGGACGATCTCATCGAGGGCTGCCAGGGGTCGATGTCGGCCACCATCGAACCGGTTCCAGAATAGAGGCGACAATCCGGAACAGAGCAGCCAAACGTCTCCTCAAGCTCCGCCGGCGCCACACCCCCGCCAATCGACATGCCCTCCTTCAAGACGATCACCCTCGGCTGCAAAGTCAACCAGTACGAGACGCAGTACGTCCGCGAGGGCCTGGAAAGGCTCGGATACGAGGAAGCCGCCTCCGACGCGCCGGCTGATCTGTACTTGGTGAATACGTGCACGGTCACCGGCGAAGCCGACCTGAAGAGCCGCAAGGCAATTCGGCAATTTCACCGAGAAAACCCGCAGGCCGAAATCGTCGTCATGGGCTGCTACGCCACGCGCGACGGCCAGACAGTCTCATCGCTGCCTGGCGTCAGCGAAGTAATCACCGACAAGCGGCAACTGCCCGTTCTGCTCCAGCGGTTCGGGCTCGTCGAGGCGCCGCGGGGCATCTCTTCGTTCGGCTCCCGCCACCGGGCCTATGTCAAGGTACAGGATGGCTGCCGGCTCAACTGCACCTACTGCATCATTCCCCGGGTCCGGCCAACCTTGGCCAGCCGACCCATCGAAGACATTCTCGACGAAATCCGCCGACTCGTCGGTTCCGGCTATCGCGAGATCGTCCTCACCGGAATTCATCTCGGACACTACGGCGTCGATTTCGGCGGGCGATTGCCTGGCAGCCGGATACGACTGCCGCAGTTGCTGGAACGGATCGTGCAACTCGACGGCCAATTCCGCGTACGGCTTTCGAGCATTGAAGCAGTGGAGACGACATCCGAATTGCTCGCGGTCATGGCAGCTTATCCCGCTCACATCTGCCCGCACCTGCACATCTCCATGCAGAGCGGTTCGGACACGGTCCTTCGCCGGATGCGCCGCCGCTGGCAGAGCAGCCGATTTCGCGAGCGCTGCCAGATGGCGCGCCAGATGCTCGACAACCCGGCACTGACCACTGATGTCATCGTGGGCTTTCCGGGTGAGACCGACGCCGACTTCGCCGCCACCTGTCACATGGCAGAGGAGATTGGATTCTCGAAGATCCATATCTTCCGCTTCAGCCCTCGCGCGGGAACCCTGGCCGCGGAAATGCCCGACCAGATTCCGCCCGATGCGAAGCACCGCCGCGCCGCCGAATTGGCGGCCTTGGAACGCCAACTGAGATTCCGCTACTTTCAGGGACTTCTGGGGCGCAAACTGCAAGTCTTGATCGAAGAACCCGATCGCCGTCAGCCGGGAGTCATGCTGGGGACCTCTGCACGCTACGCTCCCGTCGAACTACCCTCCAGTCGAGGTATGCCTGGCGAGTTGGTCGAAGTGCGGGCGGAAACGGCCGCTGAGGATCGCATTCTGGCAGAGTAACCAGGCCGTTGGCGGTCAGCACGGCTCGCCTGCCTGATCCGCCACACAATTCACACTGGACCACGGCGGGGAAACCAGAACACATCGCGCCAGATCCCGCCAATCCTGCCGTTGTGGGGGAGAACCTTGAAGCCGCGGCATGCGTCCTAAGTGTCAAGCCCGACTTGCAGGGAAGCGTAAAGAGACGTATTCTAAACCGCTTGGGCAATTTTTGTTGCACTTTCACCTATTCGCTGTTGAGAGGAGTTCACTCTGTGGCCACCGCGCTGAACAACAAACCGACCGCCGATAAGCCCGCCAGTCCCCAACTGACGAGCGGCGCCGACGTCGTTGTTCAGACTTTGGTGAACCACGGGGTAGACACGGTTTTTGCCTATCCGGGCGGGGCCAGCATGCCCTTGCACCAGGCACTCACTCGGTTCCGTGATCGGATTCGTGTTGTGCTCCCACGCCACGAGCAGGGGGGCGGATTTGCCGCGCAGGGTTACGCTCGATCTACAGGCAGAATTGGCGTATGCATGGCCACTAGTGGACCCGGTGCGACAAATCTGGTCACGTCCATCGCCGACGCCAAGCTCGACAGTGTCCCGATGCTGGCGATTACCGGCCAGGTCGGCACTCCGGTAATCGGCACCGACGCCTTTCAGGAGACGCCCATCGTCGAGGTCTGCCGCAGCGTCACCAAGCACCACTACCTGGTGACCGACCCCAACGATATCGCCCGAGTGGTCAAAGAGGCATTCCACGTAGCCACCACGGGCCGGCCCGGGCCGGTGCTCATCGATCTGCCCAAGAACGTGCAACTCGCCCAGGTCGTGCCCGACTATGAACAGCCAATGGATTTGCCCGGTTATCGCGGCGTGGAGCGTCATGCTACCGCCGACGAGATCCGCCAGATTGCCGACGCGATCCGCAAGGCAAAGCGGCCGGTGATCTATGCCGGCGGCGGCGTGGTCGCGGCCAATGCCGCTGAACGGCTCTACGAGCTGGTGGAAAAGACGGGCATACCCGTAACCATGACCCTGATGGGCCTCGGAAGCTTCCCCGGCGATCATCCGCTGTCGCTCGACATGCTGGGAATGCACGGCAGCATCTACGCCAACAATGCGGTGAACGAGTGCGATCTGCTGCTGGCATTCGGTGTGCGCTTCGACGACCGGGTGACGGGCAAAGTGGCAGAGTTTGCCAGGTATGCCCGCATCGTGCACGTCGACATCGATCCTTCGGAAATCAACAAGATCAAGCCGGCCAACCTCGCCGTGTGCAGCGACATCGGTTACGCGCTGACCGAATTGAACAAGGTCGTCCGCGCGCCGGAAGAAGACCTCACCGAATGGCACAAGAAGCTGGCCGCCTGGAAGGCGAGCGATCCGTTCGGCTACGACGACTCCGATGACATTCTGGCCCAGCACGCGATCCACGAACTGTGGCGCCTCACCAAGGACCGCGACGCGATCATCAGCGTAGGCGTGGGCCAGCACCAGATGTGGAGCGCCCAGTTCTACAAGTTCCGCCGGCCGCGGACCTGGCTCTCCAGCTCCGGCCTCGGAACCATGGGTTTCGGCCTGCCGGCCGCCATTGGTGCAAAGATCGCCCACCCCGACAAGCTGGTGGTCGATATCGACGGCGACGGCAGCTTCCTGATGAACGTGCAGGAAATGGCTACCTGCCACTGCGAGAAGGTACCGGTGAAGGTGCTGCTCTTGAACAACCAGCACCTGGGAATGGTGGTGCAGTGGGAGGATCGCTTCCATGCCTCCAACCGCGCCCACACCTACCTCGGACCGATCGACGACCCCGAGGCCATCGGCAAAGGCAACGGCATCGGCCCGGCCACTCGCTATCCCGACTTCGTCACCATCGCGCGCGGATTCGGCTGGAATGCCCGCTCGATCGTGAACAAGTCCGATCTCGTGGGCGCTCTGGAAGAAATGATCGAGACCCCCGGACCTTTCCTCCTCGACGTCGCCGTTCCTTACCAGGAACACGTGCTGCCCATGATCCCCTCGGGCATGACCGTCCGCGATGTGATCAAGCAGTAAATTGGCTGGATCGAGCCGGCGCTGAGTACCGTGTTCTCGTTGCCTCTCATGTTCGGTCGTGCCAGAAGCCGGGACGTCGTTTGGCATGGACCAAGGCAACCACGACTAGGCGGTCAGCTTCGGCACGAAACACAATGCGGAACGGGTAGCGGCGAACGCTGCAGTACCGGCATTGGCCGTGAATGAGGGGGAACCGGCTCGGGTCCGCGAGGACTTGGTTCAGAGCTTCGTCAACGGCCGCACAAAAGCCGAGGGCGGCGCGTTCACTGCGCTGGCGATACCAGTCGAAAGATACGTCGAAGTCCACCCGGGCCTCGGCGAGGTATTCAACTCTCTTGCCCATGGCGAAGCCGCGCTAGGGCCTCGTCGCGGACTTGCGACCAAGGCACTGTCGTTGCCGTCCCGGCGTCGAGTGCGGCGACTCGGCGTTCGATCTCCATCGCCCAGTCGTCAGAAAACGGTGCCTCTAAATCCGTCGGAACGGTGTCCCAAAGTGCGTAAATCAAACGCAGCCGGTCTGGCTCGGGCAGTTGTTGGGCAGCGAATAACACCGATTCAAAATCGTTCATGGCCAAGCCTCCTCAACCGCCTATTCTAGCTGCGGAGACAACCGCAGTCACGCGGTTGGCGCCAGGCGACCCACTGCGGCACGGGTGCGAATCCCGGCGATCCGCTGCCGTGAGGAGCCGAGGCAGCACACGGCCAACCGAGCCTGGCTACTTCGAGCCCGCGCCTCGGCTGTCGTCCGGAGTCGAGAGACTTCGCTCCAGCACAAACCGCACCCGGATCGGCTTCAGTTCGCCGGGTGCCGGTTTCGGCTGGCCGAGCGGATTGTCGGGCCGCACTCGCACCCGAATCCCGCTAGAGTCGGCGCCCATCCCCGAACCACTGCTCACCGTTGTGCCGCCAGCGCCCGTTCGGGCGCGGACAGCCACTTGGCCGCCGGGATGATCCTCGGCTGCGGCCGGAGCCAGTCCGGCCGGCTCCGCAACAGCCAGAAAGCTCTGGGGGGCTGAATTCAATTCGGCGAGCACCGCGGCGAGTTGACCGCGCGTGATCTCGGCCTCAACGGTCGCTTCATCTGCCCGCTCGCGGTTCCCCTCGGTACCGCCCGAAGGAGACGCCGCACCTCCATGCTCGGCAATTGCGGCCGCAAGCATCCGCTCAGCGCTCGCTAGTTCTTCAACCCGGCAACGGATCACGAGCCATTCATCGTCGGCTGCCATTGTTGGCGCAGACTTGTCATGTCCGTCCTGCGTCCGATCGCGATTCGCCGCCCGTGAGTCCGCTACCGATTCGGCAGCCGGATGGGAAGGCGCGGATGATATTTCCGTGGATGGGGCGTCGGAAGCTGGGGGTGGGGTGGAACTACCGTCGGCGAGGCTTTCCGTGTCTGGCTGATCTGTCGGCTCATCAGGAGTCTCGGGAAGGTCCTCAATCGCGACGATGCTCGAAGTCGCGCCGCCGCTTCGCGGCGCGGAGGCGATTTCCTCGGGTCGCGGTTCAACAACGCGACGGTTGGAAAGCATGATGACAACGGCTACCGCGACGGCTGCGGCGGGCCAGAGAATAGTCCGGGGCTGTACCAGGCGGCGAAACGCCCTCGGCCAGTCGGTATTTGCCCGAACTGGCCGATGTTCCTCCTTGTCGGCAGAAGCGTTTTCGTCGGCGGTCTGGACAGCCGAGCCTGCCAGCGTACGTCGCTCGGCGATCCGCATGACACGTTCGGAAAGCGACTCGCCCACCGGTTGTGCCGGCAGGCTTTGCAACGTGGTGCTCAAGGCTCGCAGTTCATCCACAAGCTGACGTGCTTCGGGGTTTGTGGCCAGCAACTGCTCCACCCGCGCCCGTTCCTCGCCGGAAAGCTCTCCGTCGAGGTAAGCACTGATCAGCTCGTTTTCGTGCAGATCGCTCATCATCGAAATCCCGTCGCGGCCGACAAGGCGGGCGCTGCGTTTCCAGGACCGGCAGAACCGGCAGGAGAAGCGGCCGAGCTTCGGCCGCAAACGGCAGTCACCCAATCCCTCAACGGGCCGTCCCTGAAGGCCTCAGCCTGTGCTGAAATGGTTCGTTCCCTGGCGTGGCGTCAACCACGCAAACTTGCCTGGCGGATTCCGTCCGCCGCCTTTTCTCTGCCCGTTCCTGGTGGGTGCGGCCCACCGTGCCCTACTCGTCGACCATCAGCACCTCGCGAAGGTATTCACGCAAGTGCAACCTCGCCCGGTGCAACCGGCTGCGAACCGTCCCCACAGGGAGGCCCAGAACCTCGGCGATCGACTCATAGCAGCAACCATCGATCTCCCGCAATACGAGGATCACTCGGTGCTCCTCGCTCAGCGCGGCAATCGCCCGCTGAACCTGCTGAATCCGCTCCATTTGTTCGAGCCGTTCGCCGGGGCCGTCCTGGTCGTCGACCGGCTCGTCACCGCTGACTTCCTGCGCGTGCTCAATCGACACCGCCGGCCGTCGCCGTCGCCGCTGGCTGGCGGCGATATTGAAGGCGATCCGGTAGAGCCACGTGTAGAACGCGCTGGAATGCTGGAACGAGTCCAAACGCATAAACGCTTGTACGAACGCCTCTTGCGCTATATCCAGGGCATCTTCGCGGTCGCCGATCACGTGGTACAGCGTGTTGAACAGCCGGTCCTGGTATCTCTGGACCAACTGCCCAAACGCAGCCGATCGGCCCGCCAAGGCATCCCGAATCAGTTGGGCGTCGTCGCTCACAGCACGGTCACGAGGTGAGACGCTGCCACAGGGACAAAAGTTCCACCAACACCCGCTGGCGGCCGCTGCGGCTCCTCTAAAAGTACGTTTCAATCTTCCCCGGAGGCGGTGGAATTGTCAAACCCGAGAAACCTCCCTATGCCACTTTCCCGAGGGGGACGGGCCGATGCGGCGCAAGAAGAACACAGACAAACACTTACAATTTTACTGATAGCCAAGTAGGCCACTGGTGAGAGATAATGCGGCGGTCAACGGTACTCCCCACAGGGTCTATCAGCACGAGGGCGAAATGCGGCTTCCGCGATGCATGGCAATTCTCCTGACGCTGCCGCTCATCGATCTTTCGGCGCACGCGGCCGAGGACCGGTCGGCCGAACTGCGGCTGGTGCCGTTTCCCAAGGAAATCACGGTGACCAGCGGCGAGTTCGACCTCAACCGTCCGTCCACCCTCAACTGCCCCGCTGATATAGCGGAACGCCTGGGATCGGTGATTGTCGATGAGCTCGCCCGTGCCGGTCTGCCGCAACCCCGGCTGAAGCCGGCCCAGGGCGATCCTGCGGGATCGACGCGGACGTTCATCTGGTCTTCGTCGCCGCTTGAATCTTCGCAGGAACTTGCAGTGCCGGACGGTAAAAGCGAGGAGCGATACGCCCTCCAAATCACTCCCGATGCCGTGGTCTGCACAGCGGCCAGCGATGCCGGGCTCTTCTACGGCGTCCAGACCGTCGCACAACTGATCCGGGCGAACCGGCGCGGCACGAGCCTCCCCTGCCTCGTGATCGCCGACTGGCCTTCGCTCCGCTGGCGGTGCTTCCAGGACGACCTGACTCGCGGACCGAGCACGCGGCTCGAAACGCTCCAGCGCGAGGTCGCTCTGGGCGCCGGCCTCAAGATGAACCTCTTCACCTACTACATGGAGCACCAGTTCGCCTTCCAGAAGCACCCGCTCATCGGCCCCAAAGACGGATCGCTCGAACCGGGCGAATTGCGGGCCCTCGTCGCATTCGGCCGCCAGCGGTGGCTCGATATCCTCGGCAACCAGCAATCCTTCGGCCACTTCGAAGACATCCTCCAGCACGAGCCCTACAAGGATCTGGCCGAAACCCCATCGCTCCTTTCGCCGGTGAAGGAGCAGTCGTACCAGTTGCTGGACGATCTCTACTCCGAGGTCTGCCCGCTTCTGCCCTTTCCCTGGTTCAACGTCTGCTGCGATGAAACATGGGGCCTGGGCACCGGCCCGTCGAAGCCGCTGGCCGACAAGATCGGTGTCGGTGGCGTCTATGTCGGCCATATTCGCCGCGTGCACGATCTGCTCAAAGAGAAGCACCAGAAGCGGATGATGATGTGGGGCGACATCATCCTCGAACACCCCGACCACCTTCGCGAAGTCCCCAGCGACACCATCATGCTCACCTGGGGCTACGGGGCCCGCGAGAGCTTCGACGATCAGATTGAACCCTTCGCCCGCTCCGGGTACGAGTTCTTCGTCTGCCCGGGTGTGAGCAACTGGAGCCGGATACTCCCCGACTTCGCTGTGGCCACCACAAACATCCGCCATTTCGTCCGCGATGGCGTGAAACACGGCACGATCGGCATGCTCAACACGGCCTGGGACGACGACGGCGAATCGCTCAACGCTACGCAGTGGCATGGCTACGCCTGGGGCGCCGAGTGCGCATGGAACGCTTCGACCACCGATCCCGACGTATTCAATCGCCGCGTGGGCGCCGTTCTGTTCGGCGAACCGGGCGATCACTTCGGCCAGGCGATCGCGCTGCTTGGACAAACCCACACCCTGCCGGGCATGCGCGGCATGAACAATCAGCGGTTCTGGCAGGACGACTTCCTCCCCAAGGCGCCCGAAGCCGCCATCCGCGCCACGGCCGACCGCCTACTGGCCCTCGTCCGCCCGGCAATCGAGCACCTCGAGGCATGCCGGAAAGAGGCCACGGTGAACGCCGATCTGCTCGACAGCTTCCTGCACGGCGCGCGGCGGATGGAGCTTATTGGCCAGCGGATGCTCGATGGCTGCGAAGCAGTCAACCGCTACGCCGCCGCGGCCAGTCAGCCGCCGCGCGAAGGACTCGCGGAACTCGACAAGGTCCAGGCGCTCGTCCGCACCAATCGCGATGCGCACGCGGCGCTCGGCAAGGAGTTCGAGCGACTGTGGCTCGTCGAGAGCAAGCCGCATGCGCTCGACCTCACCACCGAGCGATATGCGCAGGTGGTCGCCCGATACGACGCGCTGCTGGCCGCCCTGACCGCCGCGCGTGCGGCGGCCGCGCGGGGCGAACCGCTGCCGAGCCCCGAGGAGATCGGCCTGGCAATGCCGGAAAGCCTCACGCGGCGGACGCGTCCCCACCAGGTCCTCTCTGCGCCGCTGGCTGGCGATGCACTGTGGGCCGTGCCCGAGGCGACCCATCGAATCGGACTGGTGATCGGTGCGGGGGAGTCTGACCGCCACCAACTGCCGATCGAGATCGAAGTGAGCCTACCCGCCGAACTGCTCGGCACGCCCGTGCGGGCGTTCACATTCCACGGCGACTCCCCGCAGGAGATTCCCGCGCAGATCGACACAGGTTCGTCGCCCGGCCGCGGCAGGCTCGTCATGGTTCTCCCCGGCCCGCTTCCTCGCGGTCAAGAAGCCCGCGTGCACGTATACCTCGGCCAGCCGAGCCTGCCTCTGTCGGCGACCGCCGTCTCGACGCGGCCGGCAGAGGGCACCATGCAGTGGCTGGAAAACGACCGCGTGCGACTGTTGTTGGGACCGGAAGGCGGACACATCTACCGCTGGGAGGTCAAGGCTCTCGACAACCGTGATCTGACCATGCCCGGCGAGCGCGATTGGGTAGGCTTCTGCGATACCAACGCCACGCGCAACGTGCCGCACGACCTGGTCTGCCTCGCCCGTGGACCGGCGCTCGTGCGCTACGCCTGCCGCGATCCGTCGGGACTGGCCAAGACCATCAGCCTCTTCGCCGGCTGTTCGTGGATCGAAGTCGCGCTCGATCTGCCGGTCGCCTACTACTGGGATTTCGACGACCCGCGGAATTTCGCCGCCGACGGACCCACGCCGGGCAACTGCCTGTTTTCCACCGGCGCTGCCAGCCCGGTCGGCCGGCAAGCCGACGCCGTCGCCGCACAGGTCGCGGCAGAAAACTCGTACTGGGCGGTCAAGTTCAACGCCGAACGGCTTGCCCTGGGCATGGTCTCACCCGAGCGGCCGGTCCGCTTCGTGGTCGCTCCCGGCGCCGGGGCAGGCGGTGTGGGAATCGAACGGTCGCCCGAGGCAAGCCACTTCGTCACCTTCGCTGGACTGCTCGAAACCGAGCCTCGGGCGTTGATGGAGCAGTTGCGGCAGACGCTCGACCTCCGCCACCAGCCCCGCGTGGTGCTCTACGCATTGCAAGCACGTCAGTGATCCCTGCAACGCCGGTGGTCACATGGATCGTTGTCAAGTCGCCCTGTCGATGCGATGCTTTCAGTAGGGGGTCTCGGCGCGGGCTAAGAGCCTGTGCTATCGGTCGGGAGGAATCGAGCGCGTGGTGCTTGGCTGGTTCAAGAAACGTCGTCGCAGGCAGCTTCTCCGCGAACCGTTCCCGCGCGAGTGGTGGGAGCACCTGCAGCACAATCTGCCGCTTTACCGATCGCTCCCTCCACCGCTCCAGATCCGGCTCCGCGATCTCGTTCGGATCTTTGTCGCCGAGAAGGAATGGGTCGGCTGCAACGGCCTGGAACTCACCGACGAAATCCGCGTGACGATCGCGGCCCAGGCCTGCCTGTTGCTTCTCGGCTTCGACGACGCCGATTTCTGCTATGACGGCGTGGCGACGATCCTCGTCTATCCGGGGGCGTTCGCCACCGCCGATCTGCCGAACACCCTCGGTCTCGTCAGTCCCGAAATGCCGACCTACGGCGAAGCGTGGCAGCGCGGACCGGTAGTGCTGTCGTGGGAACATGCCGCCGAGGGCGCCCGGCATGGCGACGACGGGCGAAACCTCGTGATCCACGAGTTTGCCCACCAGATCGACGGCCTTGACGGTCACATGGGAGGAACGCCCCCCTTACCCTCCGGCCAACTCGAACAGCGGTGGCAAGAGGTGCTCGAATCGGAATACGGACGCCTCGTTCGGCACCTCCAGCAGGGGCGCCCGACGCTGCTCGATCCCTACGCGGCCACGAACCGCGCTGAATTCTTCGCGGTCTCCACCGAGTTCTTCTTCGAGCGGCCCGCGGAACTCTCCCGGCATCACCCCGAATGGTACGGACTGCTGCGGGAACTCTACCGGATCGATCCGGCGCACTGGTCGGGCACGACGCGACCGCTGACCGGCGGCCGCCGAGACGACGATGACGACGCGCCGCACCCCGCCCAAATCCTTCGCGAGCCGAACGCCGCCATCGCGGCCCGCCTTGCACCGGGCACGGCCGACGCCTGGTTCACCCAGGCTGTTGCCGAGATGAACGACGGCCGCTACGCCGAGGCCGTGGCCAGTCTCACTCGCGCGATTCATCTGGCCAGCGACGACGGCGAGGCCTATCAGCACCGCGGCCTGGCTCACGTTCGGCTCGGCCAATATGCCGAGGCCCTGAGCGATTGCGACCAGGCGCTCCAGATCGACCCCGGCGATATCGACGCCTACCGCACGCGGGCCGCCGCCTGCGTCGGGCTCGGCCAGTACGACGAAGCCATCGCCGACGCCAACCGGGCGATCGCCCGCACCCGTGACGACGCCGAGGCCTACTACCAGCGCGGCCTGGCGCGGATGGGGCTCCGCCTGTTCTCCCGCGCGATCGGCGACTTCAACCAGGCAATCCGCTTCGCTCCCCGCCGCGGCGAACTGTACCTCGCTCGTTCCTACGCCTGCGATCAACTCGGCCGCCACCGTCAGGCCGAGGCCGACCGCCGCGAAGCCTACCACCGCGATCCGGGTTTGAAACCGGATGACGAATGATCAACCCCGTGCCGGCGGGTCTGCCTCGCGTTCGGCGAACGTTCCCACTTCCGGCTTCTCGACCCGGACGTAATCGGCATACGTCATGCTGATCGAGATCGCGTGGTCTCCGGCGTTGAAGTTGATCCGCTCGTTCTCGCCCAGCGCCTCGTCGCAAAGCGTCGGAAGTCCGAACAGGCTGCCGAAGGGCGGAATCGATCCCGGTTCGAGCCCGGTCAGGCGCATTACCTCCTCGCGATTGGCGAACCGCAGCTTTCGCCAGCCGCGCGTCCGGCGGATCTCGCCGCTGGCCAGCTTGCGGTCGGCCGGCACGACAAACATTACGAACCGGTCGTCTCCCTTGCACACCAGCGCCTTGGCGCCGCTCGAAAGCGCCGTGCCGCGAACCGCTGCCGCCTGCTGGCTGGTGAACACCGGTTCGTGCCGCAGTACGTCGAACGGCACCCCTTGCGAAGCGAGAAACGATTCCAGGCGCGAGAAGATGGACGACATGATGTTTACGCCCCTCTATTGAACTTCAGATGGATAGAGTAACGAGGGCGACCAACGGAAGCCCACCTTCAGCATCCTACTCCCTTCCCACCTTCGTGTTCCACATCTCACCGCGCCAGCCGACTGTTCTCATGATCGAATGGCCTGAGCCCCTCCTTGCCCCCCCCGGCCGCTGGCTGCGCGTTGACCGGCGGCCGTCGGGCATCGATACTGGGACCCGGAACTGCCGGCCGCTGCGCCGAGTTGACAGGGCACCCGTGCCTGTCGAGCGCTGCCGCCAGAAGTGCCGAAATGCCTTCCATTGCCAGCCTTCCCGGCCTGTTTGCCGCGGAAGGCCCCACCCGGAGATTGACGACATGAAGCAATCAAAAACCACTCGTCGGGCGTTTCTTCAACAGAGCGGTGCTCTGGCTGCCGGCGCGGTTCTTCTGGGCGGGGCAGTCCCCGCCGTGCATGCCGCCGAAGACAATACCATCCGCCTGGCCCTGATCGGCTGCGGCCCGCGCGGAGCGGGCGCCGTCGGCGACGCCCTGTCGGTTGCCGAGGGCGGTCCCGTCAAGCTGTACGCCATGGCCGACCTCTCGGAAGCCCGCATGACGGGTTCTCACGACGCCCTGAAGAAGAAGTTTGGCGACAAGGTCGACGTCGCCGACGACCACCGCTTCATCGGCTTCGACGCCTACCGCAAGGCGATCGACGTGCTCCGCCCCGGCGACATCGCCATGTGCACCACGCGGGCCTACATCCGCCCGGTCCACGTCGAGTACGCGGTCCAGAAGGGCATCAACGTCTTCATGGAAAAGCCTTTCGCCTCCGATCCCGGCAGCCTGCACCGGCTGCTCCGCGCGGGCGAAGAGGCCGAGCGGAAGAACGTCAAGATCGCCGCTGGCTTGCAGTGCCGCCATTCGCCGGCCCGCCAGGCGCTGATCGACCGCATTCGCGAAGGCGCCATGGGCGAGATCCCGCTCATCCGCGCCAATCGCCTCGGCGGCACCTGGGGGCTGGGCAATGTCGGCGACAAGGCCAACGACCTGATGAGCCAGCTCGATTTCGGCAAGATCCATCTCTACTGGGTCGGGTCCGGCCACTTCGTCGACTACCTCATCCACCAGATCGACGAGTGCTGCTGGATCAAGGACGCCTGGCCGGTGTCGGCCATCGGCATGGCCGGCCGCGCCGCCGACAGCGAAGACAAAGGGCAGAACCTCGACGTCTACTCGATCGAGTACACATTCGCCGACGGCACCAAGGCGTTCTGCGGTTTCCGCCGCATGAACCAGGCCCGCAGCGACTTCGCCACCTACATCCACGGCACGAAGTGCGCCGCCCAGTTCTCCGGCGACGTCCACGCCGCCACGGTCCACATGTTCAAGGACCAGCGCATCGCCAAGGACAACATCGCCTGGACGCCGACCGCCGACGCGGTGAGCCCCTGGCAGTACGAGTGGAACGACTTCATCGCCAGCATCCGCACCGACCGGCCGCACAACGAAGCCCGCCGCGCCGTCTACTCCGACCTCACCACGCTCATGGGCCGGGCGGCCTGCCACACCGGCCAAGAGGTGACCTGGGATCAGATGATGGCGTCGCGGTTCCAGTTCTGCGACTATCTCGACACCCTGTCCGAGAACAGCCCCGTGCCCGTGAAGCCCAACGCCGACGGCCAGTTCCCCGTCCCCGTCGCTGGCGTCTGGCAGGAAGTCTGATCTGCCCACAAACGACCGCGGGCCGGGCAATTCGCCCGGCCCGTGTCGTTATCCGTTAACAGCAAATCAGGAATCGTGAATACCCAACGGCGAATCCAACTCCGCCTTCACCATTCAGTATTCTTCATTCACTATTCGCTATTCAGTATTCCCCATTCAGCATTCTTTCCTCCCCCTCACGCGCTCGCCCCCGCCAGCATCGCCTTCCGCTCGGCGATCACTTCCCTCTCGATAGCCGACGGCAGCCGGCGATAACGGGCGAATTCCAGCGTGAACGTCCCCTGCCCCTGCGTCATGCTCCGCAGATCGGTCGAGTAGCCGAACGTCTCCGCCAGCGGAATCTCCCCTTCGATGCGGCACATCGCTCCCGACATCTCCGTGCCCGTCACCATGCCGCGGCGGGCCGTCAGATCGCCCACCACCGATCCCTGGAACTGGCTCGGGCACTCGATCTCCAGCTTCATCACCGGCTCCAAGAGCACCGGGTGGGTGTTGCGGAAATTCTCGCGCATCGTTGTCTGGGCGCAGATCTGGAACGCCAGGTCGGAGCTGTCGACCTCGTGGTACGAGCCGTCCTCGAGCGTGATCTTCAGTCCCACCACCGGATATCCGGCCACCGGACCCTTGTGCAACGTCGAGCGGAAGCCCTTCTCCACGGCCGGAATGTACTGCTTCGGCACGCGGCCGCCGACGACCTTGTCCTCAAACTCGAACGATTCCTCGGCCTCCTCGGGCAGGATGTCCATCATGCCAACAATGTGGGCGTACTGTCCCGCCCCGCCGCTCTGCTTGCGGTGACGCACGTCGAACTTCGCCGCCCGGGTAGGCGCTTCGCGATAGTTTACCTTCGGCCGGCCGACTTCCACTGCCACGTTGTACTCGCGGCGGATCCGCTCGACGTACACCTCCAGGTGCAACTCGCCCATCCCGGCGATCAGCGTCTCGCCCGTCTCCTCGTCGGTCGTGATCTGCAGCGTCGGATCCTCGCGGCGGAAACGGCTCAAGGCCTTGGCCAGCTTGTCGGTCCCGTCCCGCTCCAGCGGCGAGATCGCCATCTTGATCACCGGTTCCGGCACGTGCATCCGCTGCAATGTGCAGAACCGGGGCTCGGGCGCGTAGGTGTCGCCGCTGATCGAGTCGACGCCCAGCACCGCCACGATGTCGCCGGCCATCGCTTCGTCGACGTCCTCGCGCTCGTCGGCGTGCATCTTCACGATCCGGCTGAACCGCTCCTTGCGGCCGGTCCGCTGGTTGTAATACGTGCTGCCCTTGACGAACTTGCCTTGGTACAGCCGCATGAACGTCAGCGCGCCGTACGGATCCTCGACGATTTTGAACGCCATCGCCACCGCCGGCTTCGCCGGATCGGCCGCCAGCGGAATCTTCCGCTCCTGGTCCTCGTAGCCCATCGCCTCCGCCTCGCGCTCCAGCGGCGAGGGCAGGTAGTCCACCACCGCGTCGAGCAGCGTCTGCACTCCCTTGTTCCGATAGGCGGTGCCCATGAATACGGGTGTGAGCTGCAGGCCGAGCACGGCCTCCTTCGTCACCCGGCGGATGAGCGTCTCCGGAACCGGCTCCTCGGCCAGCAGCAGTTCCAATAGCTCGTCGCTGTACATCGACAGCGCCTCGAGCATGTGCTGGCGATGCTTCTGCGCCTCGTCGGTCAACTCCGCCGGGACCTCGTCGGTGCGAACGTGCTCGCCGTTGGCGCCGTCGTAATACACGGCCTTCATCGCCACCAGGTCGACAATCCCCTGGAAGTTCGATTCCTTGCCGATCGGAAGCTGCATGAGCACCGCGTCGCAGGCCAGCTTCTCGCGCAACTGCCGCACCACGCGGTGCGGATCGGCCCCTGTGCGGTCCATCTTGTTGATGAACGCCAGCCGCGGCACGTGGTAACGCTGCATCTGCCGGTCGATGGTCAACGACTGCGCCTGCACCCCCCCCACGGCGCAGAGCACGAGCACCGCTCCGTCGAGCACGCGGAGGCTCCGCTCCACCTCCACGGTGAAGTCGACGTGCCCCGGCGTGTCGATGAGGTTGATCGTGGCGTCGCCCCAGCGGACCGTGGTGGCCGCGCTGGTGATCGTGATCCCGCGCTCCCGCTCCAGGTCCATGTAGTCCATCGTCGCCCCGTCGCCGCGGACCTCCTGCATGCGGTGGATCCTTCCGGCGTAGAACAAGATCCGCTCGCTCAGCGTCGTCTTGCCGGAGTCGATATGGGCCGAAATACCAATGTTTCGCAGTCGTGCCAGGTTCATCATGGACAACAAATTCGCTTCGGGCTTGGCCGGCGGTCAATTGCCGCACCGGCTCGCAATGCTACCTCTACAGTATTACTCGCAGTTGATTCTAGTGCTCCCCTAAGCTTGGGGAAGCGTCACCTTCGCGGCAAAACCCGTGCCACAACCAATGGGTGGCTCATGCCTGGGATACCCCGAACTTGAAGTCCCAAAACAACTTATCGCCTGCCCGGCGGGGGCAGCGAGAGTTGTTCGAATGGCAGGTGTGCTTTACCTGGACATATCGGGGCTTCAGGGGTTGCGCGAGAGGAAAACCGGCTGGAAACGCGTCCCCCAACTCTTCCGGTCGGACAATGCCCAGAAGAGCTCGCCCGTTCCGTCCGCATCAGGGTCGCGAGGTGGATTGGCTATTATACGCTCCTACCACAGAGGCAGCCAGAGAAGAAACGCTCAGAAAATTGCCCCCTTTTCCCTGGCCACCCCCCGTGGCACGCGATTCCAGGCCGTGATTCTCTTCCATCCCGGGTGAAACTATGACATCCCACAAATGATCGCGGTTCCCGACCGGTCCTGGTCTTGCCGCTGCCGTCACGCTTCGGGCAACGCGACCGCACGATTGGCCGAAGGCCTGGCGGACGAACGCTACTGCGCCTGGCCGCGGCGCCGCCGACTCGCGGCTCGGATCCCGACGCCCGTCAGCATCATCCCCAGCAGGGCAGCCAGGGTCGCCGGTTCCGGCTGGTGAGCCACTGTCCCGGAATCCGGGTGGTGAGCCGAAGGATTCGACGGCTCACCGGCGAAGCGAGACTGTCCGAGCCCTCCTCCGTATTGGAACAGCACGTTGGTGATGTCGTCGGCAACCAGCGACGGATCGGCCTGGAACGAGAACACAATCGAGTTCTGCACGAGCCCGCCGCTATTGCGGACGGCGCCGTTGCCGGTCCCCGGGTTGTCGCCGGCGGAGAGGAGTCCGTACTGGATCCCGCCGAGGGCGATCGGGCCGGCCAGATTGCTGCCGCCGAAGTTCGCGCTGCCGAAGAGCCCGAATCCGACGCTGCCGATCCCCTGGTTCACGCCGGCAAGCGCCGGGCGCGAGATGCTCGACCGGTACGCCCATTCCCCGCCGATATCGCCTTCGGTCGGCTGCCCATCCAGATCGTAATAGACCTGGCTTCCGTCGGCCATCAGAGCCGAGAGGGGCGTCCAAGCGGGATTGCCGGCCACGTTGAAGAAGACGGCGGTCAACACATCCCGCGGCGCCCACACGTCGGCGGTGGAGGTATTCGCCAACACGACTTCCAGCGTCGACCCCGCCAGCCGGAACTCGACGCTGGCGGCGAGCGTCCCGCTGGAGCCGCTGAACGGCTGGATGAAATCGGCCCGCGCGCTCGTGCCTGACACGAGAAGCATCGAGAAACCAATCGCCCCCAGGGCCGCAATTCGAACAGTAGAGCCTGCCTGTATCCGCATGGTCTTGCATCCTCTGCTTGTAAGCCGCGCTGCCCATTGCCCTCTGCAGCGGGAGCCAAATTGTAAGCCCCCGCTGCGCGGTGAGCAATCCTGTGCAAAACCCCCGAGCGACACATTGTCACAGGTTGTCGCCGAGCGCGTTCAAGCGGGATGTGATTCTGCGAACACGGATACCGTGCGATTGCGCAATCGCGAAAACAGGCTGTCAAGAACCACTGGATTTTCAACTGGCATCCGCCGGAGTCGGCAGTGGCGACGATCCAGCGAGACACTCGCGCCCTGTCTCCGTGGAGGAACTGATCCGAAAGGATCGCGGCGGTGTACGCTTGCCACCGATCGACCGTCGAGCATGGCACGTCACGCGAACCGTTTCATTCCAGGTCGCGATCGAATTGCTGCGGCTCAACAGCACCTGTCACCTGTCACCTGTCACCTGAGCACTGACCTCTGACCGACCAAAGCCGATGGCCGAACGCTGCTATAATGACCGGATGCCGCCCGCCACGAGCATCCTCTGCATCTCCGGATGGGGCACCGACGAATCCTGCTGGCGCGGGGCAGTCGCCGCCCTCGAGGGCGTTGCGCTCGTTCGGCACGTGCCGTGGTGGCAGTGCCTCGCCGAGCGCGCGAACTTCCTGCGCGAGGCCATCGCCGCCGAGTCGCGGCCGGTCGTCGTTGTCGGCTGGTCGCTCGGAGCGATCGTCGCCCTCGAAGCGGCACTCGCCGCCCCCGGCAACCTCCACGGGTTGGTCCTCGTCGCCGGTACGGCGGCGATGAGCGATTCGCAGGACCTCTGGGGCGTCGAGCCCGAACGTCTCCGGGCGATGTCCCTGGCCCTTCGCTCGCGGCGCCCCGCCGTGCTGGAAGAATTCGCCCGGCTGGCGACCGCCCGCGACCTGCCCGAGGCCGACGAACTGGGCGCCGTCGAACAGTTGCTCGCCATGTCGGCGCCGATCGATACGGCTCACCTCGCGGCCGGCCTGCGCTACCTGGCGGCGACCGATCTGCGCGCCGAGATCGGCCGGGTGGGCGCGCCGACCTTCGTGCTGCACGGCGACCGCGACCGCGTGATTCCGCCGACCGCCGGCCGCATGCTCGCCCAGTCGATCCCCGCCGCCCGGCTGATCCCGATTCCCGGCGCCGGCCACGCGGTCCCCCTGACCCATCCGGATGCCGTCGCCCGCGCTGTTATGGAGATGATCGATGCCGTCGCAACCGCACGCTGACGCCGTGGCCGAGAATTTCTCGGCCGCCGCCGCCAGCTACGACCACTGGGCGGCGCCGCAGCGACTCAGTGCCCAGCGCCTCGCCGCCATGATCCCCGCCGCCGCAACCCCTGGCCGCATCCTCGACGCCGGGTGCGGCACCGGCGCGCTTGGGCAACAGCTTCACCAGCGATTCCCGCGCGCATCGCTCGTCGGCGTTGATCTCGCCGCCGGCATGATCGACGCCTGTCGGCGATCTCTCGCCCACGTGCCCGAGCTTACACTCGCCGTCGCCGACCTGGCGTGCTACGAGCCTTCGCATGGTTTCGACCTCATCGCCTCGAACTTCAGCCTCCACTGGCTGCCCGATCCCGCCGGCGTCATCCGCCGTTTTCGCGCCCTGCTCGACCCGGCAGGCTTGATCGCCCTCGCCGTGCCCGTTGAAGGCTCCCTGGCGGAACTGGCCGAAAGCTACCGCGACGCGACCCGGCGTGAAATACCCGGCACCGTGATGCTCTCCGCCGACGCGTACTTGCGCGCCCTCGATCGCGCCGGCTTGCGTCCACTCCGTTGCGAAATCAGCCCCTTGGTGGCACGCTTCAGCAGCGGCCTCGAGGTGCTCCGCTACTTCCGGGCGACCGGCACCACTCTCCGGCATCAGCCCGACTACCGCCCCCATTCCGTGGCCCACACGCGGCGGCTGACTCGGCGCTACGAAGAACTCTTCGCCGATCCCTCCGGCCGAGTGCCGCTCACCTTCAGCGTCCTCTACCTGCTGGCCGAGGCCATGGCTTGATTCGCATTGCACAGGCATTACAGTAAAGCACCACGATGATTCTTGTTCGAAAACGGGAGGCAAATGATGCGAGCTCTTGTATTGGCAACCGTGATCTTCGCCGCATCGTCGGCGCCGGCCGAAGTGGTCACCTATCCCGCACCGTCCGAAGAACAGCTCTCGGCCGATTACCAGGTCACGGCAGGCGGCGAGAAGGTCGACATCTACACTGCCCGGGTGCTTGATCCCCCGTTTGCCGGAAAGCAGTGGGATTTCGGCGGCCCGTACTCGTTCGCCAACTTCGACGTCGCCGGTCCGGTGGAAGTCCGCATCACCTCGCCGCGATCGCTCAAGGAAGTAGTTCTCCGCCCGGCGGCCGCCGACGTGAAAATGCAACTGCTCGACGACCACACGCTCGTCCTGTCGCTCCCCGGACCGCGAAAGCTGAGCATCGAACCGGAGGGCAAGAAAGGGCCGCTTCTGCTGTTCGCCAACCCGTTGGAAGAGTCGCCCCCCAAGCCCGACGCGCCCGGCGTGGTCTACTTCGGCCCCGGCGTGCACAACCCCGGCCGGATTGAGCTTTCCAGTGACCAGACGCTCTACCTCGCCGGCGGCGCGGTGGTCAAAGCCGGCATTCTCGCCCAGGGGGACCGCATCCGCATCTGCGGCCGCGGCATCCTCGACGGATCCGACTGGCCGTGGCGCAAGGGGCCCACGCCGCACGTCGTCTCCATCCGCGGCAACGATATCGAGGTGAGCGGCATCACCATCCGCGGCGCGTCGCACTGGACGGTCGTGCCCCGCCATAGCCGGCAGGTGACGGTCCGCAATGTCAAGATCTGTGGTGGCCGCGTGCAGAACGACGACGGCATCAACCCCTGCAATTCGCAGGATGTGCTGATCACCGACTGCTTCATCCGCAGCGACGACGACTGCGTCGCCCTCAAAGGGCTCGACTTCGCCGAAGGCAACAACAACGTCGAGCGGATCACTGTCGAGAATTGCATCCTCTGGTGCGACCGGGCCAGGATCTTCCTGCTCGGCCACGAGAGCCGCGCCGAGTTCATGCGCGACGTCACGCTCCGCAATCTCGACATCATCCACTACACGATGACTCCCTTCCTGCTCGAGCCGGGCGAAGAGATGCGGCTGGAAAACATTGCCATCGAAAGTGTCCGCATTCACGGCGAAGGTCAGGCCGAACTGGCCCGCCTGCGGCCAGTCGTCAACCAGTACATGCGCAACCAGGTGCCCGGCAAGATCGCCAACGTGCGGTTCGAGAACGTCACCATCGAAGGTCAGCCGGGCGCGTACCGCGTCCAGATCCTCGGCGCCGACGCCGATCACGATGTCCGTGGCGTCGTCTTCAGAAACGTCACGATCCTCGACGAGAAACTCAGCGCCGATTCCGATCGGATTCAGATCGGCGAACACGTCAAAGACGTTCAGTTCGATAAGTAACAGAAACGGCCATCCCCGCCGCGCTTCCGAGTGACGAATCACCTCACGCGGAAGCGCCCGGCGATGCGCCCGTCACCTCTGCTTCCGCACCAGCGCCACCCAGTCCTTGCCGTCATCCTTGACCGGGCGGCCGAGGCTCGCGCGGCCCGGGCCGCTCAGCGTCTCGACGGTGCCGGCGACCAGTTCGCCTCCCTGGCGGGGATTGTACCAACCGACTGAATAGCGCCCTTGCGCCAGTTCCAACTCCGTGCTGTCGCCCGCCGGGAGATACACAGCATAGACCTCACCCGGTCTGGCAAAGCAATAGTCGTCGGCCGCGGCGGTCAGTTCGTCGGCCGGTTGCATCTCGGTGAACGGAAGCTGCTGCTGGAAGAACTCCAGCGCCCAGCGCGTCTGGTCCCACAACCGCTCGCGGCTCCGCCAGTCCTCGCAGTTCAGGTCGTTGTGCGGGTACTTGTAGCCGAAGTACCATTCGCAACCCGAACCGCCACCCAGCAGATTGCCCCACAGCACGTGGCGGCGGACGCCGTCATGATCGGCGTCGAGGCTGTCTGGCTTCACACCCGTATCGGCCGGACCGACTTCATCATGGCACACGTACCACGGCCGCCCGCTGGCTGCCGATCGCTCTACCCACTTCACCGTCTCCGCGTGGGTGCGCTCCATCCGGCCCATCTGCAGCGACGGCCCATAGAATTGAGGGAATCCTAGCAGCGGTGTGTAGACCTCGTCGTACTTGCCGGGGTAGGTGTGAACCACGATCGGATGGTCATAGGCGTCGATCGCGTCGAGATAGCGGCAGAACGCTTTCAACTGCTCGGTGGTGTTGGTGTTCTCCTCTCCCAGGTTCCACACCAGGGCCGGATGATGAGCGAAGCGGGCAACCAGTTCCCGATAGTACAATCTGCGTTCCGGCCCCAGTTCGCCGCCGTCGAGGAGCTGATCGTTTTCCGTCTCCTGCGTCACCACATGGAGCAGGAGCCCCAGGCGGTCCATGTGCGAGAAGACGATCTCCCACTGATCGAGTTTGCTCGCGTCGTAGCGGTCGCGAGCGTCGGGCTCGATCCATGGCCACACATCGCGGCCGTCGCCCTCCACGTTCATGGTGAGGAAATACACGCTGTTCATGCCTCGCGATGCGAGGTAGTTGAGCGCCCCGATAATGTTCTTGCCCTTGCCGCCGCGCCACGTCGGGTCGTCCGGCTTCCAGTCGGCCGCGTGCGGTTCGTAGCGGTGCAGACCCTGCGAAAGCGCTTCGCCTTTACGCTGTTGGGCGGCTTTGTAGCGGGCCGTGGTGCCGTCGAAGTCGGCGTACGCAAGGAAATTCTCCGGGCTGTCGGCGCCCCCCTTCAGATAAAACTGGCTCGAGCCGGCAAACTGCAAGTAGCGGCCGCCCGTGTAACGGAGCATCCCGGCGCCGCGGTGGTCGGGCGCCGATTTGTCGCTCGGCGCCACGCTGAACGTACCCGTAGCGCCGTCCGCCCCGGCCGGTTCGCCCGCTGCCGCGTCGTCGGTCATGGCCACGTCGCGCCCCGTGCGGAACGATACGCGGTAGCTCCATTGGCCCGGGGCGTCGGGAGTGAAGTTCGCTCGCCAGCAATTTCCCCTGTCGGCTCCCGTCTCAGCGGCGTTGCCGTCGGCCGCGTAGAAGCCCGGTACAAGGTATCGCTTCCCCGGCCGGCTGAACTCCACGTCAAGCCGATAGTCGCGGAAGGGGTTCGTGGCAGCCGTCTCGCTCGCCTCCGGACCCGGCACGGTAAGAGTTACCCGGTGCCATGCCTTGAGCTCCCCCGACACGGCGGCCGAATTCCCAGCCGCCGGAGCCGCCAACGCCGCGATCACGAAGAGCAAGCCGGTCACGATCGAATCTCCACGGGTGCGAAGGGCAGGTGGAATGCGCGACCAGTATAGCTCCCCCTCTACGCCACCTGCCAGTCGTCGTCTTCCCAGCGGGCGATCTGGCGCTCGAGGTCGCTGCGTGTGAGCCGGACGGGCTTGATTCTCGGAAAGAAGTCCAGGCCCCCTTCGTCGTCCGCGGGCTGGGCGCGGACGCGCTGTACCTCGTCCTCCAGCGCTTCGAGCCAGCTTGGCACGTCGAACCCTGCCCCGCTCGGCTGCTCGGTGAACCAGGCCACTTCCTGCTCGAGCTGTTCAAAGGCGCGGCGCGGCTGGTCCTGCTTCAGTTCCTCGATCGCCGGTCTGACCAGGGCGCAGATCCGATCGATGGCCAGCGGGCGGACGAACCGTTCGCCGAGCCGGTCGGCAATGCTCGGCAGCCGCATCCCGTAACGCTTGGTGAGCACCTGGTAACGCTGCAGGTGGCGGTCGGCCGCCGGCGCATTGTGCGCGGCCACCTCGCGACGAAGCAGCGCCGCCGCTTCATCATTCCCCGACCGCACGATGACCTTGTGGGCGATGACCAGCGGGTGCAGGCTCCATGCCACGCGGTCGTAATTGGCCCGCAGCCGGAGGAAGTCCAGCAGCGTATACAGCATCTCGCCGTGGTCCGACTGGGTCGTCGTCGTGTTGTAGTCGACGTACTCCGTGTAGTTCTCCGCGACTGCGGCCACCGCCAGTTCCAGCCAGCGGACCGCCTCCTGCCGCGGCACCGCCTTGTCCAATTCTTCCAGCAGCCGGTATTGCTCCTCGGCGTCGGGTTCTTCGGCCAGGGCCTCCAGGTACGAGTCGGCCCCCTGGTAGAGGATCGCGCGCAGATTGCCCGGATTCATGAACCGCTGGGTGAACAGGTCGCCGCCGTAGCGCTGGATGAAGCCCTTGAGCGACTCCCATCGCGATTCATCGTTGACGGTCTCCAGCACCGAGATGCGAACGTTGGCCGTGTAAGCCAGCCAGCGTTCGAGGAGCGGTTTGATCGCCCGGCCCAGGCATTCCACGAGCACGTCGGCTTGCCGCTGAGTCTTCGTCCAATTCTCCGACGAGAAGATGATACTCTGAAAGACGCCGCGGGCGCCGATCTCGAACAGCCGGTCGAACTCGGTGAGCGCGCCGGGGCCCACCGGGTGGTGCCGCTCCATGCCTTCCACCGTGCCGATGAGGCGAACCGTCTCGGTGAGCAGTCCAAGCTTGGGGGCGTATTCGAGCAAGCGCCGGAGCAAGCGGTGCAGCGAACGGCAGGTGACGATCCGCTGCGGGTTGCCGCCGCGCGACACGGGGATATAGCACAACGGATGGCCGGCCAGGCTTTCCAGCAACTCGTCCCACTGCTGGCGGACCGCGGCCACGTCGCCGCGGAACATCGCGGCCAGCACCTTTTGCGAAGGCGCCTCCCACGGCTCGGCCGACGCCTCCGCGGCGACCTCGCCGGCAGCCTTCGGACCGGCGGCCACCAGCAGCAGCCGGCGGCTGTCGGCCATGTCGACGCTCGCGGCGATAACCCGTTCCAGCAGCATCTCCTTGATTCCCAGCCGCCGCGCGTATTCCACCATGGCGTCGTGATTGCTCCGCGGCGCGGGAACGCGGTAGCGGTGCACCGCCGCCAGCAGGTCCGCCAGCCCGCGCTGCAGATCGACGGCGCGAACAAGCCAACCCGATATCGCGCCCCGCTGCGGCTCGTCCAACCCGCCGCCGATCGTCGTTGCCGTGGGCAGTTTCCACAGCCGGGCGAGCATGGTGAGGAACGACAGCCGGTCACTGAGCCGCTCCGCCTCGGCCGCCAGCTCGAAATCGGTCGGCAATTCACCTCCTTCGAGCATATCGCTTTCGAAGCCGTCGTCGGTCGAGTCCCGATAGATCACGTTTTCGTAGGCGGCGCTGTACAGATCGTCTTCTTCATCCTCGCCGAGCCCATCGGGCTCCTCGTCAACTTCCTCCTCGTCCTCCTCCCCTTCGTCCTCTTCGTCATAATCGGCCTGCAGCAAGGAGAGGTTGCCCAGCTCCAACTGCGGGACATGCCAGTACTCGTCGGCGTTGGCCTCCAGATAATCGAGGAACTTCTGGGTCAGCGACCATCGTTCCCGGTCGTCGACGATCGGAGCCTCGGCTCGCAACTCGGGTTGCCACAAGTCTTCCATCCAGCGGAGGGCCAGGGCATAGAACGAGTAGTCAGACTCGACCAGCGGAATCTCCTCCGCACGGCTGAGCCACGATACCAGCAGCGCCATCGAAGCTACCGGATCGCGCTGTTCGAGCAGCGCTTCAGTCAACAGGGCAAAGGCTTTGGGCGAGGTGAACCGTTCTACGTGCTCCCGCCAGAAGGCGATGTTTCCGGCCGCCGGACCGGCGCGGTGCCAGGCGCCGAGGGCCTCGGAAACGTCATCCGCCGATTCCCACGCCTCCTGGCCCGAGACGCCGTCGACGCTGCCGACTTCGATGCTGGCGAAACGGTCCCACCATTGGGCCAGCGACTTCAACTGCCCTGAGAGTCTCACCTGCAGGGCCTCTTCCCCAGCGGCCGCAGCCTCCTTTTCCAGACGCGCGTAGAGATCGAACAGGTCGCTCATCAAGTCCAGCAGCTCATCGACGCGGTGGTCGGGTATGCTGTTCTCCAGCGCCGGAAACAGGCTGTACTGGCCGCCGAAACCAAGGATGTTCCAAGGATCGACCAGCGCGCCGCACTCGATCGCCCGGCGAAGGATGTCTTCAATCTCCGGCAACCGCTCGGCCGCTTCGTCCAGTTGCTGGCGATCGATCGCCTGGTGGGCCAGGCTCAACCGGCAGTCGATGTCGCATCGCATCCGGGCTGAAGCGACCGGCACCTTGCGGACCTGGCGGACCGCCGCCTCGGTATATCCCATGCGGGCAAACAGAATCGCCAGGTGCACGTGCTGCAGTTGTTCGGCCCGCCGCTGCGCCAGCCGCTGGTTGAGGTCCTGCCGCGCGCCGCCAAACGGTTGCTGCAGCGCGGCCGCCTCGGCGCGGAGCCGCTCCGCATGCGCCCCGCTCACGCGCGACATCAGGTGCTCGTAGAAAGCGTCGCGGTAGGCAGCAATGTGCGGTAACAGGGTCGCCATCGTCGTCGACGAGTCGTGGGCGTCGGGCCCGCTGCCGCTCACCCCCGATCCCATCAGCACCGTGCCGGCCAGAACCGCCGCGGCCTCGAACAGCACCTCTTCGTACGAAAGCTCCTTGTTCTCCTCGATCCGCGCCAGCATCGCGTCGAGCGTCACCTGCTGCAGGACGAACCGCCGGTAGAACCCGCGCTGGTCGATCAGATGCGGATCCCAGCAGCCGAAATGGTAGTTCAGCCGCCGGTTGTTGGGATGATCGAAGTCGAACGCCCGCGGATCCATGGCCAGCTCGTCCAGCAGGTTCGGATCGAGCCACGCCTGCCGCAACAGGTCGGCATCTGTGTCGCGAAGGATCTCCAGGGCCCGATCGACCAGGTCGTGGTAGCGGCCTGTCGCCGTTCCCGCGCCGGCGATGTGAAGTGGGATCGGCCGCACCCATTCGTGCTCATAGGGCTGGATCTTCTGCCGGGTCTCGAGCACCGCCACCGGCCGGTGGCCGATGAAATCGTTCAGCCGCTTGATGGCGGCGGGCACGATCCGCGCCGAATCCTGCCAGGGCGGCCCCTGCGCCAACACCGCTTCGCACGCCCGGCCAATAAAGAAAGGCCGCAGCAGCGCCTCGTCCGTCTGGTGAAACAACAGGTCGCGGTGGAATCGGCGGTAGGCGGGCAGCAACTCGTCGAACACCAGCCGGGCAACCAGTTCCGCCTGGTCAAGCTCCCGGAACGCCTCCGACGTCTCCCGCAGACTCTTGATCCCCTCGCTGATGACTTCCGCAGCACGCTGCCAGGCCGGCTTGCCCAGCGGCCCCTTCTTCCTCCGCCCGGCACGCGGCGTCTTCTGGGCCTCCAAACGGGCGAACAGCCCGTTCAGGTTCTGCAGAAATCGCACATCGGGCGTTCCCGACGAGAAGTTCAGGTATCCGACGATCTCCTGGACTTCCTGGCGAGCTTCGGGCCCGAGACGATCCAGTTCCATTCACCTTCTCCGGAGGGGAGACAGGGGCCAAAATGCCTTGGATGACTACTCTTGCTTGAGCCTTCTTCCAGAATCGACCGACCCGCAGGCTGATGGGCGTCGGCAGCCGGGGCTCTGGGACCAAATCTTAGAATTTCCCCGGCAGAGCAACCAGTTTTATCCACCATTATGGGGTGCACGGAGGGTCCTGCCGCCAGGATTCAGACCGATTTGGTACCCACAGGAGTGTACACTCTTGCGACGCCTCGCCGGCCGTTCGGGGGCCCGAAGCGGCTGGTGAAGGGACAGTTTTTCCCCTGCCATTGGCTGCGGCGGCAACTATGATAGAGAGGGCTTGTCCCCAGATCACTGAGAAACCCCTGTCCGTAGGGCTGGCGACCCGTTCGGCCCGCGACATTCTGGAGAGCTCAATCCATGAGGCGAGTTTGCTGCTGTCTGGCGCTGATTCTGGGCTGGGCGGTCGTGGCGAGTCCTTCGGCGACCTTCGGGCAACTGATTCCGGAGGCTGCCGCGCTTCGCGCTGGTCTGACCCGGAAGTGGTTCACCCAGATCGTTCTCGACCCGGCGCGCGGCCGCATTGAACACGTCGTGCTCGACGAAGGTACCCTGTTCATTGCCACCGACCAGGGCATTCTCCAGGCGGTCGACGCCGAGACGGGCCAGACCCTTTGGGCCGAACGAATCGGCAAGCAGGGGCATCCCGTGCTGCCCCCCGACGCCAATAGCCACGTCGTGGCGCTGTTGAGCGGATCGAACCTGTATCTCGTCAATCGCCACTCCGGCCGGTTGCTGCGCGAGATTATTGTCGAGGGCGCTCCATCGGGAGGCATCGCGCTCAGCGAGCGGTTTGCCTATGTGCCGACGATCACTGGGGTGGTTTATGCCTATCGGCTCCGACCGGCGCCGCTGCCGCCGGAGGTGCAGGAACTGCCGCGCGATCCGACCGCCCCTGCCGAACTCACCGCTGAAGAAGAGGCCCAGCTCGAGAGCCGTCGGCGCGAGGACTTCCGTCTCGTCCGCGAGGCTGACGAACCGCTCGTCTGCCCGTCGATCGGCCGCTCCTGGGTCGCCCCGACGGTGATTCGCGAATCGGCGGCCGAAGAAATCGTCATGTGGACCACCGACGCCGGCATGCTGTTCGTCGGTCGCGTGACCGGCGACGCCGGCCTGTTCAGCCTCTTCTGGCGGATGGAAACTCGCGGCACCACCACCGCCCAGCCCGCCTACGTATTGGTCGATCCGAGTAGAGCACGGGCAGGCATGCTCGTGTTTGCCTCGCAGGATGGATATGTCCACGCCTTGCATGAGGCCGACGGCCAATGGTTGTGGCGTTTTTCGACCGGGCAGCCCATCATACAGCCCGTCGTCGCCATCAGCCGATTCATCTTCGTGGCAAACCAGCTTGGCGGTATGTACTGCCTCGATGGCAAAAGCGGCCAGCAACTCTGGTGGACCCCCGACATCCTCCAGTTCGTGGCGGCCTCCAAGCATCGGCTCTACGCTACCGACACCTTTGGTCGCCTATTGGCGCTCGACGGCCGCACGGGGGCAAAACTCGAATCACTGCCGCTGACGGGCATGCCGATCCGCCTGATCAACACCCAGACCGATCGCATCTACCTGGCGAGCGAGAACGGCCTGCTGCAATGCCTGCACGAAGTCGATCTCAAGGAACCGTTCGTACACTTCGCTCCTCGACCGGTGGAGCCGCTGGTGGAAGAGGCCGACGCTGCAGCCGGAGAGCCGGCTGCCGCGGCGCCCGCCGAACCGATGGCGCCCCCTGGAGACGATCCCTTCGCTCCCGCCGCCGCACCGGGTGCGGCACCGCCCGCGGATGACGATCCCTTCGCGCCGGCAGCGCCCGCTGCCGCGGCTGGCGCCGCCCCCGCCGGAGCGTTCGACGCGGCGGATGATCCGTTTGCCGCTCCGGCCGCCGCGCCAGCGGAGCCAGCCCCCGCGGGCGGTGCGATGGACGATCCGTTTGGCGCCGGCGCCGCCGAAGACCCCTTCGCCCCGGCACCGGCCGGCGAAGACAATGCTCCGTTGCCCGCCGATGCCGATCCGTTTGCTCCGACCGGCGGCTGACCCTCGTAGCGCCGCCGGAGTCTCTGCGTCCGCGGGGGAACATGCATCGCGCCCTTGCCGGATGGCTCGATCTTGCGCCAGAATGACGCTGGGCGTTGCTGGGCTCTGCTGCGGGCACGGAGATCATCGATGCGCGTGCGGATTCTCTTGCCTCTTTGGGCGGTTGCGTGCGCCGTGCCGTTGGCGGCGGCCGGCCAGGTTGAAGTGCCAACCGCAACGAAGCGGGCCTTCGACAGTGCGGTCCGCGTGCTCCGCCAGTTCCGCGCCGCTCCGCTTCAGGCTGCCCTCGCCGACCTGACGGCGACATTTGGAGAGGCATATCCGCGCGGCGATGCCTATCAAGCACGGCTCGCCCAGCTTGACCAGTGCCGCCGGGATCTGCTAGCGGGCTTTGATTCCGGCACTCTGGACGGCCCCAGCGAACTCGTCGCCGTCGCCGAGGAACTCGACCGCCTGCGCCGCGACGCGCTCTTGTCCAATCCGCTGCTCGACTTCGACCGCCTGTTGCTCGTGCGGCGGGCCTATCGGCTGCCGCCCGGCAAGCTGCCCAATGGCAAACCCCGCACGCTGCGCCCCAAGCCCTGGAGCTACAACGAGGCCCTCGAAGGCGATGCCCTCGGGCTGCCTGTGAACCACAACAGCATCTTCAGTCTTCGCCGCAGCGGCTACGAGAACGACCTGGCCGTGCTCTCCCCGGTTCGGCCCGACGGCAAGCTGACGACCCTCTACCGCCCGGCGGGCGGCCTGTTCGTGGGCGAAGTCGACCTCGACTTCGACGCCCGGCGCATGCTCGTCACCATGCCCGAAGACGATCGCTGGCAGGTCTTCGAGCTTGGCGCCGACGGCACCGGCCTGGTCCGTGTTACGCCCGACGACGAACCCGATGTCGACAACTACGACGCCTGCTATCTGCCCGACGGCCGCATCGTGTTCTGCTCGACCGCCAACTACCAATCGGTGCCGTGCTGGAACGGTCTGCACAACGTGGGGAGCGTCTATCTGCTCGACCGCCAGTCAGGTCGGGTGCGGCAACTCACGTTCGACCAGGACGACGACAACTATCCGAGCGTGCTCAACACGGGCCAGATTCTCTTTACCCGTTGGGAATACGCCAACATTCCCCACTTCTTCGGCCGGCTCCTGTTCTCGATGAACCCCGACGGGACCGACCAGCGCGAGTTCTACGGGAGCAACTCCTACTGGCCGAACGCGATGTACTACGCCCGCGCCGTGCCTGGCCATCCGTCGAAGGTGGTGGCGATCGTCTCCGGCCATCACGGCGACTATCGCATGGGCAACCTGGCGGTGTTCGATCCGGCCGAGGGGCGCCAACAGCACCAGGGGCTGGTCTTCAAGATGCCCGATACCTGGTCGGACCACCTCGATCTGCAGATGCGCTACCCGGCGGGCGTCGAGCATCCGCAGGGTTACGCCGACCAGCGTGAACCGATCGTCCGCGACCGCCTCACGAGCCACGACTGGCCCAAGTTCCTCCATCCTTTTCCGTTGAGCGAGAAATACATCCTCGTCTCGGCCAAGCCGTCGCCGCAGGACAACTGGGGCATCTATCTGGCCGACACCTTCGGCAATCTCACGCTCATCTTCGAGCAGGACTGCTACTCGCTGCTGGAGCCCATTCCCCTTGAGCCGATGCCGCGCCCGCCGATCATCGCCGACCGGGTCGACACCGCGCGCCGCGACGGCGTGGTCTACCTGCAGGACGTCTACCGCGGGCCTGGCCTGGCCGGCGTTCCTCGCGGCCAGGTCAAGAGCCTCCGTGTGTTCGCCTACAGCTTCGGCTATCGCGGTGTTTCCGGGTACGACAAGATCGCCATCGACGGCGCCTGGGACGTGATGCGGATCCTGGGCACGGTGCCCGTCGAGAAGGACGGCTCGGCCTCGTTCCGGGTGCCGGCCAATACGCCCCTGTCGGTGCAGCCGCTCGACGAGCAGGGCCGCGCGCTGCAGCTCATGCGAAGCTGGTTCACCGTGATGCCGGGGGAGACCCGTTCGTGCGTCGGCTGCCATGAGTCGCAGAACACCGGCCCCGCCCTCCAGCAGGTCAGCGCGGTGCTCCGGCCCCCGGCAGAGATTACGCCCTGGTACGGACCGCCGCGCGGCTTCAGCTTCGAGCGCGAAGTGCAGCCGGTGCTCGATCGATACTGCGTCGAGTGCCATGACGGAAAACAGACCACGGTGGCCGGACGTCCCCAGCCCGATCTCCGACCGCTTGCCGAGCGGCCCGACTACCAAGGCATCCTCGCCAACGTTCCCCAGTGGTACGAACCGGGCAATCTGCCCACCGTGTGGGACGCCGAACTGCAGCGGATCGGGCGGCGGAAACACGTACCGATCCGCTTCACGCCGGCCTACGAAGCACTGATCAAGTACGTCCGCCGCACCGGGCCCGAAGGCGACTACCACCTGCTCGAGCCGGGCGAATACCGGGCCGACACGAGCCTCCTGGTGCAGATCCTTGAGCAGGGCCACCATGGCGTGCAGCTCGACTGCGAAGCATGGGACCGGCTGATCACCTGGATCGATCTCAACGTGCCCTGCCACGGCACGTGGTCCGAAGCGCTCGAGATCCCGTTCGACGGCGTGCGGCGGAAACACGAGTTGCTCGCCCGGTACGCCGGGCTTGATGTCAACACCGAAGAAGTGGTGAGCGACACGAGACAGCCGCTGCCGCCGGTGCCCGCTCGTGAGCCGGTGATCCCGCCCGGCGACACGCAGGCGGCCGCCTGGCCCTTCGACGGCTACGAAGCCCGCTTGCGGCAGGAAGCCTTGGGCCGGCCGCGCGAGCGCGCGATCGATCTCGGCGCGGGGCAGACAATGAAGCTCGTGCTCATTCCGCCCGGCGAGTTCATCATGGGCGACGACAGCGGCTCGCCCAGCGAGCGGCCGCAGACACGGGTGCGCATCGCGCGACCGTTCTGGATCGGCGCCACCGAGGTCACCAATGCCCAGTTCCAGCGCTTCGATCCGAGCCACGATAGCCGCTTCGAACGCGAACAGAAGATGAACGTCCACTCCCGCGGCTACCCGCTCAACCTGCCCGGCCAGCCCGCTGTCCGGGTAGCATGGCAGCAGGCGATTGCCTTCTGCGATTGGCTCTCGAAGTCGACCGGTGAGCCGTTTACGCTTCCCACCGAGGCGCAGTGGGAATACGCCTGTCGCGCCGGCTCGGCCTGGCCGATGTCATGGGGCGGCTTCACAGAACAGTTCGCCGAACGGGCCAACATGGCCGATCGTAGCATCAAGCTGTTCAGCAAGTGGGACGTCAACGCCCTGAACCAGATCTACGACGGCTGGATGCCGCTGGTCGAGTGGGTCGACGACGGCGCGATGGTCACCACGGAGCCCGGCCGCTATGCCAGCAATGCCTGGGGGCTGTTCGACATGCACGGCAACGCCGCCGAATGGACCTCGAGTCTCTATCGCCCATACCCGTACTGCGCCGGCGACGGCCGCGAGGACCTGTCCGCCGACGGGCCGCGGGCCGTCCGCGGCGGCTCCTGGTGCGACCTGCCCCAGTTCTGCACCGCGGCTTGGCGTTTCGGCTATCCAACGTGGCGCAAGGTGCACAACGTCGGCTTCCGCGTCGTCGTGCCGATGGGCGATCCGCCGTCGCAGGCTCTGCCAACCACGGCACACCTCGGTGCCTCGCAGTGAACAAGCGTGAGATCTACGAGAAACTGGCCGACCAGATCGCCGCGCTCGTGGCAGGCGAAGCCGATCTCGTGGCCAACGCCGCCAACACGGCGGCCGCCATCTACCACGCCCTGCCGGACGTGAACTGGGCCGGGTTCTACTTCCTCCACGGCGGCCAACTGGTGCTCGGCCCCTTCCAGGGCAAGCCGGCGTGCATCCGCATCCCGTTCGGCACGGGTGTGTGCGGCACCGCGGCCGCCCAGCGCCGTTCGCTCGTCGTCCCCGACGTCCACCAGTTCCCCGGCCACATCGCCTGCGACGCGGCCTCCAACTCCGAAATCGTCGTGCCCCTGCTGGTCGACGGCCGCGTCCGCGGCGTCCTCGACCTCGACAGCCCATCGATCGGCCGCTTCGACGATGCTGACCGCGCCGGCCTCGAGCAGATTGCCGCCATCTTCACCGCCGCCTGCCGCTGGCCAGCGTGGATCGAGTAGATGCCGCCTCTGATCGTCCGGGATTGCTGTCCAACGGTCGATTCCCGCCCGTCGCTCCGGCACTCGTTCGCCGAGGGGGTGGGCATTTGCGCGTTGCCGGAGTATGGAGTATTCTGCACGCGGTCATCTGGCCGCGGTCAGACGCGACCCATTGACTTCGACATACGTTGAGGAGGCATAGATGGCGGATGTCGTCGGCTGGATCGGCTCGGTCTTCTTCGCAATCTGCGGCGCGCCGCAGGCGCTAAAGAGCATTCGCGAGGGGCACTCCCGGGGACTGTCGCCGGCCTTTCTCGGGTTCTGGCTGACCGGGGAAATCTGCTACCTGTACAGCACGGTCGCCAAGTTCGGGCTCGTGAGCTGGCTGGTGTTCAACTACCTCGGCAATATCCTGTTCGTCGCCGTGATCATCTACTTCGCCGCATTTCCCCGCCGGCAACCGGCGGCCGAACTGGCGGCAGACCCCGACGCGGCGCAGGATGCCCGCTGAACCCGCTGGCGAAGTCGCTTTCTCACCCCGTTCGCGCACTCTTCTCGGATCGCCGCCCGGAGCCCCCGCGCGCCGCGGGCGGTAGCCATGCTCGCCCGCGGCCTCCGACCACACAGCCGTCCGTCCGGTCTTCCCGGCGGAAACTGCTCCGCGATTGCCTATTGAAGCAGTGCCTTGGCCGACGCCGTGACGTTCGCGTCGACGTTAGCGTCGATCAGCTTCTTCAGTCCCGCCTTTCCCTTCTGGGGATCGAGGTCGAGAACCGTCCGCGCGATCGTCAACGCGGCGTTCGCCGCGGCGACTTCGCTACCTGGCGTATCGAGTTCGCCGAGCGCCAGTTCAAACGTCCCCACGCAAGGGAATCGAGTCATGGCCTCAATCGCGGCGTTCCGTTCGTTCGGCCGATCGGCAACCTTGAGGGCCTCGGCGGCCATGGCGACTCTTTCCGGCTCCGGCAGCTCAAACTGGCGGAAGAGGCGAATGTATCCGCCCAACGCCCGATTGGCGAACTTTCCCTTCCCTCGCGCCACCTCCAGCAGAACCGGGCCCGCATCGGCAGATCGCCACTCGCCCAGCGTCTTCGTCGCGAGATCCTGGAGCGCATCGTCCGCTCCGACCGCGAACCGCCGCATGCAGGCCACCGCTTTCGCTCCGCCGGCGGTCCGGATCTGCTCGAAAAGGTACTCGCGGTCCGCGCCGCTCGCACCGGGTATCATGGCGCAGAGGGTTTCCGCACATACATCGGGCTGAGTGCTCCGGGTGATTGCGGCATGAACCGCCTCCTGGACGGCCGCCTTCTGCGGCCCACCCTTGGCCTTCTTCAACAGGGTGACGAGCTCTGGAAACCGCTCTTCCGGCACCGACCTTCCCAAGGCGACGGCTGCCTCCTGGGCAACGGCCGCGGAACCGGCGTCAAGAAGCTCGAACATTAGATCGACCGCCTCGGTGGCGCGGCGCATCCCGAGAGCCTTGACCACCAGCGCTGCGGTCTCCGGCGCCTCGGCCGCCTTGATCAAGGCCGCGTTCACGTCCGCTCCCTGCAGCGCGACCAGGGCGTCGAGCACGGCCTCGGCCGCATCCCCCTTCGCCGCCGACAGGAGTGCCGGAACCGAGGAACTGTCGCCCAGCGCGCCAAGCGCGCCGATCGCGGCCACTTGAACCGCCGGCGACTCGCTCTTGAGCCGGGCAAGCACCGCCGCAAGAGCCAGCTTGTCGCCGCGATCCTTGAGTGCCAGGATCAACAGCACCTGTCGCTCGGGTGACGATTCGGCCTCGAGTGTGTCGATCACCCCCTTGGTCGCCGGCTCGCCCGGCAGAACGCGCGAGACAGCCAACCCGACCTGAAAGTAATCGGGGTCGGACGACTTGAGTTGCTCGACCATCAGGTCGACTCCGTCGGCGCCGCGTGCGAGAATCGCGTTCTGGGTGGCGGCAATCCGGTAGGCTGGCGGCACTTCCGCGCCGCGGACCAGGTCGAACACCGCCACGGCCTCTTCCGTATTCCCCGTCTTGACCAGGCGTTGTCCGGCCAGAAGCATCGCCGAACCGAGCGACGCCTTGCGCGCGGCATTCTTCTCGTCGCGAAATGCCTCGGTGAGCGCCGCGGCCGCATCGGGTGTGCCGATCCAGCCGAGCGCGATCGCGGCGGAGTCGCTGATTTCGGCGTCCGCGCCGGCAAGAAGCTTCGCCAGAGGTGCCACGGCGGCCGGATCCTGGCGACGCCCGATGGTGCCGATCACACCGATCTTCAGGTCACCCTCCAGCGTATCGAGCGACTGGAGCAGGGCCTCGGTCGCCCGCTGCCCCTCCATCTTCTGTAGCGCGAAGCGGGCATAATGCGACCATTTCTTGTCGCTCAGGTAGCGGGCCAGCGGCGCCACGGCGTCGTCCCCCGCAATGTCGCCGATCTTTTCGAACGCATTGGCCCGGTCGACATCGGCCGCCTCGGGCGATTGGATCGTCTTCAGCAACGCTGCGGCATCGTCAGCGCACAGGGCCGGCACGCTGAGCAGGCAAACGAATAAGGTCAGGAGAGCAAAAACGGGTCGCATATCTGGTGTCCTTCTGGGAGTTGTACCTGGGGGAGATGCCGACGACGATTCAAACCGGCAAACGAGGTCAAGGGACTCGGTGTTGGTTGTCCGTGCTGGTTGGCCTCACGAACCGCTAAACGTGCCACGGCTCTCGCCATGCTCGCGAGCGCATCCGGTTCGCTTCATCGTCGCCCACGAAGGAGTCGCTCTTCGGATCGAACTTGAGCGGACGCCCGAGCGTCGCCATGATGTACGCGGCATGCGCGGTGACGTGTGCCTGCGCGGCGGCCAGCGCGTTTGCGCGCGTGAGCTTCCGCGATTTGACGCAGTCCAGGAAATTTCTCACGTGCGTTGAAGGGTCGGTTCCCGCCATGGTGACGACGGTCAGTTCGCTCCGCAGGGAGTCGGGAGCCACCTGAATCGCGCCGCTGTCCCCCGTTTCTATCCAGCCTTCCGTGCCCACGTACTTGACGCTGCACGTCCCCAGCCCCTGCCAGCCGCCGTCGCGCATCACGAGTTTGACGCCGTTGGCATACCGGCCGTAGATGACGTTCGTCTTCGGGGCCGCCATCGTCGTCCGCCAGTCGGAGTGGTAGAGCCCGAAGTTGTAGTTGTCGGCCCAGAACTCGACCGGCGCCGTGTCGTCCGACCCGGCTGCAAATTGGCAGAGATCGATGGTGTGCGATCCCCATTCCAGGATGCCGCCGCCGTGGAAGTCGGTGAAGCCCCGCCATCCGCCTGCGACGTACTTCGAGTTGTAGGGACGCCACGGACAGGGGCCGAGCCACCCGTTCCAATCGCACTCGTCCGCCGGCGGTTCCGGTTCGGCGGGCAACCACGGGTTCTGCGTCAGCGGCGCCAGGATGTTGGCGTGAACCTCCTTCAACTCGCCCAGCTTGCCGGAATGCGCCAGCCGCGCCGCCAGTTGGAAGTTCTCGATGCTGCGGCGCTGTGTGCCCGCCTGGTAGATCCGGCCGTACCGCGCGATGCCGTCGGCGAGCATCCGGCTCTCCTCGATCGTCATGCTGCACGGCTTTTCGCAGTAGATGTCCTTTCCCGCCTTCGCGGCCAGCAGCGACGCCAGCGTATGCCAGCGGTCGCCGGTGGTGATGAGAACGGCGTCGATGTCTTCGCGCTCCAGGATGTCATCCATGTCGCGGTAGAGAACGCAATCGCTGTTCCCATAGTGCTTGTCCACCATCTGCTTGACGCGTTCTCGACGGCTCCGCTGCAAGTCGGCGTCGGCGACCACCTGCACATCGGCATTGAGCAGGAATTTCGAGAGGTCTTCAGCGCCCCGGTTGCCGACCCCGATCCCGCCAAGCGTGATCCGTTCGCTCGGCGCGACGGCTCCGTCTTTGCCGAGCACCCGGCCCGGAACCCACTGTGGAATCGCGGCCGCCGCACCGGCAACCGCGACCTGTTTCAGAAAGCGACGTCGAGAACACCGTGGTGACATGCCTGTTTCCTCTGCGGAAGTGTTGAACCAGTCAATTCATGTTCAGGCTGATGCGGCAACGACTCCGCCGGCCCTCTCCGTCGAAGCCAAGCGTGCGATCGGTCGCTGCACCATCAACCCGAAGGTCAACAGGCCCCGCGATGCGGGGCAAGCTGCGCAAGCGGCATAATCTCTGAGTTTAACAGGGATCGTCGGGGTTGCAACGGTTCGTACGCCCCGCTACAGCGCCGGAACTTGTCCCCCTGCAAGCCAAGCTCAAGAGGCAGGCCGTCACACCCGTCGCCCGCGTGCGCCCTTGCTTTGCGGGCGTACCGCCAGCTTCCGCCACGCCCTGTCGACCTTTACATTGAAAGGGCACGAGGCGGAGCGTATCGGCGCCGGGACCAACCAGACACCATGAAAGGCCGCCCATGGACTCCCCACTTCTCACCCGTCGCCGTTTTGTGTGCTCCTCGTCGGCTGCCGCGGCAGCCTTCTTCTGCTCCGACCCGCGCGCCGCAACGCCGGACGAACCGCCGGGCCATGCCACTCTCCAGGCCGGCGACCTCACCGCGGTCGTCGGCGACAACTCGGCCCAGGGCGATCATCGCGCCGGCTACAACGGCGTGTGGAGCCTGCGCCATGCGGCGGGGGCTCGCAACCTCTTCGTGCCGGCCGTGGCAGGCCTGAATCTCGAGCACATCGTCACGGGCGAACACCTGGAAGACAACGAATTGTTCTTTGAGCCGCGCAACGCGCCGATGAGCCTCGCCGTGCTTGACCCGAGCGAGGCTGAATTGCATCAGCCGCCGACGCCGGCGTCGCACGTCGAGAGCTGGACCCGCTTCCGCCTGGTCGCGCCGCATTACCTCGATATGGATTTCCGCTTCGTGGCCCATCAGCCCGTGTTTCCCCGCGGCTATGTAGCCCTGTTCTGGGCCAGCTACATCAATGCGCCGGCCGACAAGAGCATGTATTTCCTCGGCGGCCTCGAAGGGCAGAAGAACCAGTGGACGCAGCTCTGCACGCAGTGGCACAACGACCAGAGCACCGTGCGCCATCGAAGCGATACCTTCGACATGACGTTTCCGCCGGGTGGGCGTGATACGCTCTTCAAGAGCCTCTCGAAGCTCCGCTATGACGAGCCCTTCTTCTACGGAAACTTCGACGACCTCGTCTGGCTCGTGATGCTCGATCGCACGGCCGGCATCCGGCTGACGCACTCCCCCAGCGGCGGCGGCTTCAACCCGACGCTGCAGACCACCAATCCTGCCTGGGATTTCCAGTTCCTCGTCGAGCAGCCGGAAGTGATGAAGGAGTACGGCTTCCGCGTCCGCACCGTACTCCGTCCCCGCTGCTCGCGCGGCGAACTGCTGGCGGAGTACCACCGGTGGAATGCCGAAAGACCACCGGTTTCGTAATCACCGGCCGAGATCGCGTAGCACGCGCTCGCGTTGGTTCACTATGTCCCGTCGCCGATCGACCCCGCCGTGAAGGTGTGGCGCGTCGAGGTTCCCTGACCAAGAGCGCGGAGAGAGACGAACGCAGAATCCGGAGTTCTGCATTCATCCCTTTCTCACCCTCTCTGAACTTGGTGCTCTCCGCGGTTCACTTCGGCGTATTTCTCCCAGCGCGCAGGCCGGCATACCTTCGTCCCGCCGGGCAGGACCTCGACCGTCAGTCTCCGCTCCCATAGAATCGCGTCGGGAAGCGAGGAGAAACTGGCCATGAGCCTGTCGAAGGTCACCATCAGAAAGGCCTGCGGAGCCGATGCGCCTGCGGCGTGGGACATACGCAATGCCGCTATCCTGAGCCAGTGTACGGGGCACTACCCGGCGGAATTGCTCGCCATCTGGACCGACGGTGCGATCACCGGGTCGTTCATCGATGCGGTCGCGGAGCTGTTTTACGTTAACACCGTCGACGATGCGGTCGTCGGGACCGGGATGATCGATTGCGCTACCGGGCGAGTGGACGCGATCTTCGTGCGCCCTGACATGATGCGACGCGGCATCGGCAGGCAGATGATATCGTTCCTGGAAATGGTCGCCCGTGCCGCAGGCCTGACCGGGTTGAGGCTCGATTCAACCCTGAACGCGGCCGAGTTCTATCGGCGCTGCGGCTTCGTGGGCACGGGAAAAGGGACCTATTACTCGCCTCGCGGCATCACCCTTGATTGCATCCCCATGACCAAGATACTTCGCTCGCCGCCATAAGCGGCCGCCGCGCGACTAGCCCTGGTTCCCGCTCGGTTTCATGCCATGCTCCAGGCAGATCTCCGCCCACGGGTGGCCTTCCCGCGCCGCGCGTTCCTCCAACCGCTACCCGCCCCCCGCCCCCTCTCCGGCATCGTTCAATTTTCTTCTCTTTCTGGCCATTTTGGCTCTTGACATGGATACATGTACTATAGTATATTATGTGCCGCGAGACGCTCGATAGCGCCCTGGGTGGCCATTTCCATCGGCCCATCCTTCGCTCCGCCTCGCCGGCGCCCCAGGCGGCGCTCGTAATCGATGTTTGACAATTTGAATGTTCCTTTTCGGCGCAAGCCATGCGCTGCCACCACGCTCACCCTGCGCGCGTACATTGTGAGCAATAACCCGATTACCCCTCTACGGACTTCAACACTGAAGCCAAAAGAGTGGTTTCACTTGCGCCGAGCCGCCTGGACAGAAAACCCTATCTGCCTTGCACTTGCCGCCGCGCCCCGCGACGTATCCAACCGAAACACCCTCAAGGGCGTTTCGCTTCGATGCAACAATGTACTATCCGGCGATGCAGGCTCGCGAAGTTCATTCGCGCGGCCACCGATTGCCTGTTGCTCGGCGCCAACTTCAACACGTACCTCACAGTACGTACGAAGTTGCGCTCACGCGCCAAGCGCGAAACCCCTCCCGACCTTGCATTTACCGCCACGCCCCGCGACGCACCATCTGCAACACACGCGTTTATTGTTGCGCATCAACGGGGGGTGCCATCATTAGCGTCTCGACGCCGACCTTTCGGCGCCCAAAGCAAAAATCGCCCCGCCGGCAAGTCGCCGGCGGGGCGAGGGTGATGCGTTCGTTTGATCATCACGGGCGGATCTAGCCAAACCGGCCGTTACGGCTGCGACTGCGCCGCTTCAGCGGCGTCGACGTCGGCATCATGCTGCTCGATCTCCGACTGGGTTTGTGCATCATTGAGATCGGGTGATTCTGGCTCCCCGCCACAGCCGAGCAGGAGCGAGATCGCAAACAACAGTACACACACAAATTGCCTCATCGATGTGGCCCTTCTCTAATGTCTCGATCAGGTAGGCTGATGGGATTCGTGAACCGGCGCCGGGCCGGTCAGTTTCAGTTGAGCGTCACCGGCTGGCCGTCATTCGAAAGGCTGAGACGGCGGAACACTTCGTTGTCGACCGTGAACGAGATGAGCTGTACCGACCCGTCGGCCATGCAGAAGTTGGCGCCGCCAGAGTGCGAAGAGCCGAAGAACGGGTGCCATTGGCCCCAGGCGATGTTTCCCTTGTCGGTAATCGTGGTCCAGGTGCCGCTCGTGTTGCTCGGCGCAGTCTTGTCGGGGATCGGTGGGATGCCATAGAACGTGTTGGGGGTGGTGCTCGTGAGCCGGCCCGCCCCGAAGCGAATCACATCCTCGTCCCAGCCGGCATTGTTCCAGCGCTCGTTGTCGCCGCCGTCGTCGCCGAACTCGTCGGGATGCAGAGCCTTCTCGCCGATCATGATCGTGTTCGACGAACCGTCCTTGATCTTCTCGATCCGCGTCTTATCGCGGTCGGTCTGCATGATTACGCCCTTAAGGCCGCCGTTGTTGGTGCCGCGAATGTCGCCCGACACCCGCTCGCCCGCATTGCCGGCGTAATCGCATTTGTAAGAGCTGCTGTGCAGCTTGGGATCGCGACGGGTGGGGCAATAAAAGGCGGCGATCGCCTTTCCGGCAACTTCTGTCTCCTTGGTGTTGTAGACGGACTCGCTGGGGGGCGAAGGATCATTGGATTCGCTCGCCAGGTCATAGACGGCCGACTGCTCCATGTAGGCCAGGATCTGGTACGACCAGCTCCAGCCATGGCGCGTGGTAGCTCGGCAGCAGAAGGTGAGCGCGCTGGGGATGCGGTGGTCGCCGTCCCGGGCTCCAGTGGGCAGGCGGCCGAAGCTGTCCTGGAAGTTGTGGCAGGCCAACCCGATCTGCTTGAGATTGTTGGTGCACTGCGACCGCCGCGCCGACTCGCGCGCTGCCTGTACGGCCGGCAATAACAGGGCGATCAAGATCCCAATGATGGCGATCACCACCAACAGCTCGACGAGTGTGAAACCGTGTCGGGTCCGGGCTATCGCTCGCTGGCTTCCGCTCTGACTCATCCTCTGGCTCCTTAACAAGATACGACTGGGCCCTCTGCTCGTCGCTGGATGCGAGCGAGATCGATCGCTCTGCGATCAATGGGCTTCGGAGTCAGTCTACGGATGGTCGGTTTGCAGTTCGTTCAGCGCGGGTTAGCGTTTCATTTGCTTCATCATGCAATCCAGTGAGGGGGACGTGTCGCCGGCCCGGACAGGATTTCTGAAATGGGCGATTGACTCCCATTTTTCGACCACCTAAACTGCTCCACAGTCGGGGGTGCAGTTCTCCACGCGCAAAGGGGGTTGCGATGGCCGTCACGGTCCAGTGCGGTGCGTGCTCGAAGAAATTCCAGGCGCCGGAGCAATATGCGGGCAAGAAAGCGAAATGCCCGGCGTGCGGAGGTGTGATCGTCATCCCGAGCGCGGCGCCGGGCGTTTCGTCCCCTCCGCCTCGCCCCGCCGCCGCGCCGAGCGCCCCGTCGGCGCCGCCAATACCCGCGGCCGCCGCTCCGGCGCTCGCTGCGGCCGACACCTACGGCGTTGCCTCGCTCATGGACCAGGAGCAGCCCAAGGGGCCGCCTGCGAAGAAGTGCCCGTCGTGCGGCGCGACGATGCGCGAGGGGGCGGTGCTCTGCGTGTCGTGCGGCTACGATACGCGGAAGGGCCAGAAGATCGGCGCCGCAATCGGGCCGGCGCCCGGTCTGCCCGGCACCGCGGAGGACGACGATCGGGTTTCGCCGTCTTCGCGGCCGCGATCGTTTCTGGTGGGCTTCATACTCTGCGTGGTCGGCTCGCTGCTGGGGGCGGGTATTTGGTTCGGTATCGCGCTTCTGACGGGATACGAGATCGGCTGGGTGGCGTGGGGCGTGGGAGTATTGGCCGGGCTGGGGATGATGATCGGTTACGGCGGCGACAACGACCTGGCCGGCATCACCGCGGCCTTCGTGGCCTGCGCCGGGATCTTCGCCGCCAAGTGGATGATCTACCAGTTCGTGCTGCTGGTCATGTTCGGCAATATCGTGGAGGGACTCGAACAATTGGCGGCGGAGAACTCCGCTCCGGGCGGCGTTGCCGTCCCGGCGGATGGAGGTACCGTAAGCGACGTGGCTGTGGCCGAGTCGCCGGGCGAAGGCACCGAGGCAACTGAGCCGGTGAACCCGGCGGGCGGCGTTGCGGAAGCCGAGATCGAGGAGTTCGGGCCAGCGCTGGAAGAGGCGTTGGGGGAAATTGAGCCGCCGGGCTTCTTCGCATCGTGCTTCAATATTATCGACGGCGTCTTCATCCTCATCGCCTTCTTCACTGCCTACAAGTTTGGCAGCGGGAAAGGCGGCGACGACTGACGCCGCCGCCCTGCTGAGTGACGCGACGAGACGTCGCAGCTACTGGGTAGACTGGGCGTCGAGTTCGGCGAGGCCGGCGCGGATCGTGTCGGCTAGCTGCTGGGCGGCCTGGAACCGTTTCTCGTTCACGCCGGCAGGCGGGCCTTCGCCCTTCAACGCGGCGAGCAGATACTCGCCGCTGCCGCCTTCCGACCAGCCGGTGAAGAGGAAGCCGAGCATCTTATCGGTGGCATCCTTGCGCGACGCGCGGATGAGCGCTACGGCGGCCTTGGGCGTCTTCCAGGTCGAGGGGAGCACGCGGAAGCCTTTTTCCTGGAAGAACTGCACCGAGGGGTAGTCGTCGCGAGGCTCGTAGTGCCAGTCGCACATGATGATGTCTTTGGGGATCAAGTCGATCGCGCGGTGCGAGCCGGTTTTGCTGGCTTCCCACGTGCCGTACTTCATCACCGAGGAGTCGAGCAGGCGGTCGCCCCACATGAGCATCTCCACTTTTCGCTCGCCGACGAGATGCCCGTGCAGTTCGTTCACCACCTTGGCGAACAACTCGCCGACGTCCTTGCCGCGGCATCGCGGGCACTTCTCGTCGCCGATGAGGAAGACTTCGTCCATGCCGACGTGCATCGCATCGGCCTCGAAGGCGTCGATCAGCTCGTCCAGGAGGTCGAACACGATCTTGTTCACGTCGGGATGACTGGGGCACCACTCGCGGCAGTAGATCCCCTTATTATCCTTCGGCACGTGCGGCGTCTCGTCGAACTCCGGATACTTCGCCAGCAGGTTCGAGGTCCGCTCGGCCCACGACTGGTGCCCCAGGCAGTTGAAAAGCGGAATCAGGCGGATGTTGTGCTCCCGGCACACCGCCGCCAACTCGTGGGCCTGGGCCTTGTTGATGCCGCGGTACTCCAGCTCCGGGTGCGAGGTGTACTGGAATCCGTAGCCGATCTCGAGGATCAGCACGTTGAAGCCGCGCGGCGCGAGGCCTTCGGTCACCAGCCGCTTAGCCGAGTCGAGATTGTCGGCCTGCAGACCGATCATGTGGTAGGCCCGCCACGGCTTTGCCGCTTCCGCCGGCTCGGCAACGGCCGGCGAGACGTACAAGGCCCACAGCAGCGCGCCACAGAGCAGAACGGATAAACGTCGCATGGCGTCCTCCAAGGTTCGAAGGAATATGGGCAAACGGCCGGCGGCGGAAGGCTGCCGCGGCGAATCGCATTGTAGCTCGCTCGATGCCGGCGGGCGACCGCCCGGCAGCTTGTTCGGTGCATTGCCAAGGGTTAGGCTGACCGTTGGAAACCACAGACCGGAGCGCGGGTGCCATGGCCACGCTTCGTGGCCATGCATGAACCACATGGGAGATATGCCCGCGCAAAGCTGTGGGCATGGCACCCGGCTTCGGAAACAGGAGCCGCACATGGGTCTGCTGCCGATTCTTGCCCTGACGCTGGTCACTGCCGAGCCGCTCGCACCGGGCAATCACTTCCGCATACTCGACGTCAATGGAGTGGCGCGGTCGTACACCGTGCACGTGCCGCCCCAGTACGATCACGACCACGCGACGCCGGTCGTGCTGGCGTTTCACGGCGCCGCCACCAATGGCCCGATCATGGCCCTCTCCACGGGGCTGAGCGAGAAGGCCGACGAGGCCGGGTTCGTGGTCGTCTACCCGAACGGCACCGGCAAGGCGGGCATCTTCCTGGTGTGGAATTCGGGAGGGTTCGTCACCCGGGGCAACCAGGAGCGTCCCGACGACGTGGTGTTCGTGGCCAAAATGCTCGACGATCTGGCGACGGTGGTGCATATCGATCGGAGCCGGGTGTACGCCACCGGCATGTCGAACGGCGGCATGATGTGCTATCGCCTGGCCGCCGGCCTCTCCGACCGCATCGCGGCCATCGCCCCGGTGGCCGGCACGATGGCCGGCGATTACCCCAAGCCGGGCCGGCCGGTCCCGGTGATCCATTTTCACGGCACCGAGGATCGGCTGGTTCCGTACGAGGGGCCGGCGGAAACGGCGAAGCATCTCAGCTTCAGTTCGGTCGAGAAATCGATCCGCACGTGGGCAAGGGTAAATGGTTGCCCGGACAAGCCGCAGAAAACGGACCTGCCCGACACGGCCGACGACGGCACCACGGTCACGCGCGAGGCATACGGCCCGGGGCGCGAGGGCGCCGAGGTGATCCTCTACACGGTCCACGGCGGCGGACACACCTGGCCGGGCCGCGATTGGCCCGTCCGGTCGCTCGGCAAGTCGACCCACGATATCTCGGCCAACGACTTGATCTGGGAATTTTTTGAGCGGCATCCGATGAAGTGAGGCACGCAGGGGCTTGATATGGCGGTCGAAACGCTCGATTACACCTACGACTACGCGTTCGCCTCGCGGGTGGACGAGGGGTGTATCCAACTGGCCGCGTGCGGCGGGTCCGTTGCCAGCGGGCAGTTCTTCCGCGGCAAGCTGCGGCATCCGCGAATCATCGGCGACCTGCTCGGAACTCTCGCGACCGTGGTCCGCACCCATTTCTGGGAGGCTCGCCCGCCCAACCGTGACCCGGTCGTGACCAGCAGCCCGGCGATGCTCCGACTGGAAGGATTCAGCGGCTGCGCGAGCGTGTATGCCCGTGTCGACCTGGACCAGCGCGCGTTTGATTCGTTGCCTTGCCGATCCGCTGGATCAAGGCATTTGGCGAAGTGCAGGTCTACCAGTCGCGGTTGGTGCGCCAGTTTGAGATCGCGCCGGCGGAGCTGCGGCGATTGCTCGCCAGCCTGCCGCGGCATACGCGGCAGAAGATGTACCTCGTGCCGGCGGGCACGACGCCCTGACAGCGGTCCAGCCGCTTCTCGACTGGCAGACGACGCTCGACCCGGCCGAGCTTGCCGCGCGGACCGGGCATCGCGTGGCCGAGGTGCAGGCCGCGCTGATGGTGCTGGGGGCGCGAGGCCTGGCGGGATTCGACGCGGCGAGCGGGTACTACTTCCATCGACAACTCCCGTTTGATCTGGAGAAGGTCGAGCAGAACCAGCCGAGACTGCGCAATGCCCGGAAGCTGCTCGCCGGCGACATGGTCCGCATCCTCTTCCAGCCCGGGCCGGATGCGTGGGATATCGAGGTGCAGGGGCAAGGCGTGGCAATCGGTGGCTGCGCGAATGAACTTCGCGAGCCTGCATCGCCGGATAGTACTTTGTTGCATCGAAGCGAAACGCCCTTGAAGGTGTTTCGGTTGGATACGTCGCGGGGCGTGGCGGCAAGTGCTTGCTACAACGGGTTTTCGCACCTGGGGCGTGGACGTAAGTGTTCTACCACCTTTGGGTCGAGTGTTGAAGCCCCTAGAGGGGTGCGCGGTTGGGGGCGGCTGTAAAGGGTTGCGACGAGGGAAGTTGTGGTCGGAGCGGAACTGCGCGCGAGTGATGGCGATTGGTGAGCGGTGCATGGAACTGGGCCTTTCGTCTAGGGGTGAACTATGGGGCCGATCGCGCGGGCGCGCGGATGGAGCGCGAGGCCCGGCGAGGGTCTCTTGCGGAGGCCGGCGCGTGTGCGTCGGGCGACCGATACACGTCAGTGTACGCCTATATACATGACGCGTGGCCTAGATCACAAGAGAAAATCTTGGGGGGAGCGGAGAGTTTTTTGAAGAGGGGGGAATTGAAAAAATGAAAATGGCAGATTGGAGATTGGGGAGGGGCGATTGGGGATGGCGGGCAGACTGGCAAACGGGACGCGGAAAACACGAGAGAAGGAAAGCACAAAAAAAGAGGGGGGCGGGACGGCGGGGCGAGGCCCCTGGCGAGCCTTGCGCGGGCGGGAGAACAGGGAGGAAGAAGGCGAAGGTGAACCACCGAGAGGACCGAGATCACAGAGGGAGGGGATCGATGTCGGCGGCAGCACGCGGGATGGGAGACGAATTGGCTGACGGGCGAGAGTGGGATATGTGGTTTGAGACGAACCGTGATCGGGTGTGATTCACACTCATTGGATTCGGGCATTCGGCAACGAAAGATCCCCGTTCGTACTCCTGCCAGAGGATTGTGGCTGCGGCCTTTGGCGTCGGGTGCATGGGACGTTGAAGGACCGGGCGTGGCTGGGCGCGTGGCCACTGCCCAAACCGCGCGACTGGCCGGAGCGGGTGAGCCGGCCGCAGACCGCGGCCGAGTTGGAGGCCACTGGGCGGAGCGTAACGAGGGGCCAGCCCTATGGCGACGGGGCCCGGAGCACACACACTCTCTCTCATCCCTCCTGGCAATGCCAAAAGCTGAAAGCGCGGCAGGAGGGGGACTGGAGTGGACGTGGCTGTCATCGTCCCAGTTTTTGCTTGATCACTGCCAGACATCGTTCGTCGGCTGGAGACACAAACATGCGATGCCGCTGCATACCAACCAGAACATCGTAAGCCTGTTGCCACCAGCATCTCGCATCGGCGCCTGGCTGTCGTTCGGCCAGCGTAGCCAGCTGCCAGCAAATCACCCAGAGATCGCGTTGCCAGCCGGCGTTGCCCGGGTCGGCCGCCGCCAGCCGCTGGCTGATTTCCAGACTCGCCCGGTAGGCGGACATCGCGGCGCCGAGGTCCCCTTGCGCGCTGAGCACGTCGCCCAGTTTGATATGGCTGACCGACAGGTCGCGTTGCCAGACGGCATTGCCCGGGTCAGCCGCCGCCAGCCGCTGGCAGATTTCCAGACTCGCCTGGTAGGCGGCCAGTGCCGCGCTCAGGTTCCCCTGCGCGCTGAGCACTTCGCCCAGTTTAATATGGTTGACGAACAGGTCACGTTGCCAGCCGGCGTTGCCCGGGTCGGCCGCCGCCAGCCGCTGGCGTATTTGCAGACTCGCCTGGTGGGCGGCCAGCGCGGCGCCGAGGTCCCCTTGCGCGCTGAGAACTTCGCCCAGTTTGCTCTGGCTGACCGACAGGTCGCGTTGCCAGCCGGCGTTGCCCGGGTCGGCCGCCGCCAGCCGCTGGCTGATTTTCAGACTCGCCCGGTAGGCGGACAGCGCGGCGCCGAGGTCCCCTTGCGCGCTGAGCACTTCCCCCAGTTTGATATGACTGATTGACAGGTCGCGTTGCCAGCCGGCGTTGCCCGGATCGGCCGCCGCCAGCCGCTGGCTGATTTTCAGACTCGCCTGGTAGGCGGCCAGCGCCGCGCTCAGGTTCCCCTGCGCGATGAGCGCTTCGCCCAGTTTGCCATGGCTGATTGACAGGTCGCATTGCCAGGCGGCGTTGCCCGGGTCGACCGCCGCCAGCCGCTGGCGGATTTCCAGACTCGCCTGGTAGGCGGACAACGCGGCGCCGAGGTCCCCTTGCGCGCTGAGCACGTTCCCCAGTCTGCCATGGCTGATTGACAGGTCGCGTTGCCAGCCAGAGTTTCCCGGATCGGCCGCCGCCAGCCGCTGGCTAATTTCCAGACTCTCCCGGTAGGCGGCCAGCGCCGCGCTCAGGTCCCCTTGCGCGATGAACACGTCGCCCAGATAGACATGGCTGACCGACAGGTCGCGTTGCCTGCCAGCGTTGCCTGGGTCGGCTGCCGCCAGCCGCTGCCAGGTCTCCTGACTCGCCCGGTAGGCGGCCAATGCGGCGCTCAGGTTGCCCTGCGCGCTGAGCACTTCGCCCAGTTTGATATGGCTGACCGAGAGGTCGCGTTGCCAGACGGCGTTCTCCGGATCGGCTGCCGCCAGCCGCTGGCGGATTTCCAGACTCGCCCGGTGGGCGGACAGCGCGGCGCCGAGGTCCCCTTGCGCGCTGAGCACGTCGCCCAGTTTCTCCTGGCTGAGCGAAAGGACGTGTTGCCCGTCGGCGTTCGCCGGGTCAGTCGCCGCCAGCCGCTGGCTGATTTCCAGACTCGCCTGGTAGGCGGAGAGTGCGGCGGTTAAGTTTCCCTGCGCGCTGAGCACGTCGCCCAGTTTGATATGGCTGACGAACAGGTAACGTTGCCAGCCGGCGTTGCCCGGGTCGGCCGCCGCCAGCCGCTGGCGGATTTCCAGACTCGCCCGGTAGGCGGCCAGTGCGGCGCCGAGGTCCCCCTGCGCGCTGAGCACGTCGCCCAGTTTGACATGGCTGACCGAGAGGTCGCGTTGCCAGACGGCGTTGCCCGGGTCGGCCGCCGCCAGCCGTTGGCCACATGCCACCGCGGCGCGAGCGAGGATGTCCGCATCGGCCAGTCGACCAAGATCGTGCAGTGGCTGGCTGAGCCACTGCGCGACATGCACCGCGCTGGGATCGTCGGTACCCATTGCCAACAAAGCGTAGTCCCGCAACGGTTCAACCTCCCAGGACGAAGCACTCAGACTGGAGCAGCCGGCGAACGACTCGGCCCTGCGGAGCACGTACTGCCGGATCTGGGCGCGACGCTGCTCCAATACGTGCGGTAACAAGCGCGCACGCGAGACTTCCTGGACGATGCGGTGCATGCGCACGAGGCGTTCGCCTTCACTTCGCGTCCACAATCGCAGACCGATCAAGTGCCGCTCGAGATCTCGCCACGGATCGGCATATCCGGGCCGAGCCGCGAGAGCCTGAACGAAGTCGGCCGTTACCAGTTCGCGGAGCCAGGGGAGCGCGACGGCATCGGGGGAAAGGAGTGCTGCGTACTCGATGGCACACAATTCTTCGGCGCCAAGTCCGGCGAGCGTGGGCTCAAGAAGCGGACCGATCAGTTTCTGCGGGTGCTCGCTGAGCTGGACGGCGCGGTCGGCGCCTGTGCCGGTCAGCGCCGCGAAGACCCCTTCGGCCTCCAGCCGCTGCAGATATTGACCGTAGGTTACCTCGGGATGCTTCCAGAGGTAAACGGCGACGACTTCCAGGGCCAGTGCGTGACACCCTAACAGCGTCGCGATCCGCAGGGCCGCCTTCCACTCGTCGTCTTCGCGCAGGGCCCGGTGCCGATTCAGCAGTTCCAGTGCGTCATTCTCGGGAAGGGGCCCAAGGGCCAGGCAATCGACGCCGGCGCCGACCAGTTGCTGCTCGTCCATGCGCGTGGTCACCAAGACGTGCAGTCGGTCGGTAGCAGGAAGCACGCGCGCGGTGCGGCGGATGCAGCAGCTCGGCATGTTCGACGTTGTCGAGGACCAGGAGCGACCGCGCCCGCTGCTGGAGCGCGGTTCGCACCCGGGCGGCGGCCAGGTCGAGGTCTTTCTGCTCGGCCTCGCTGAGCGCCAGTCCGAGATCGGCCGCCAACCGCAGCAAAACGATCCGCAGATCGGTCAGCCCGGCCGCGTTTACCAGGAACCGCCCGCCCGGATAGTGGTCGGCGAAGGCTTGTGAATAGAGAAACGCGAGTGCCGTCTTGCCAATGCCCCCGATGCCTTGCACGGCGGTGATGGCCGCGACCTTCCCTTGCGGAAGCTTCTCCCGCAAGCGAGCCAGTTCGGCGTGGCGGCCGACGAACCGGTCGCTGGCTCGCGGGACGGTATTTCTGGATTCTTCAGCGCGGCGGGCCCGTGCCAGTCGTTCGGACAGTTGCTGGTCGAGGCTTCGCAGGCGCTGCCGGACTTCGTTCCGCCGCAGGGCCTCAACACCGTGCGGCCGCCAGGGGCGAACGTCGAGATACTGCCGGCGCTGCAGGTCTGTCCGCCGTATCAAGTCGGCCTGCCACTCATCCGGCGAACTGTCGGCTGGACCTTCGAAGCCCGGCACGGTGACGATATAGATCGGCGCGATCGATTCGCCCTGCATCTGCCGCTGGATTTCGTGATCCCGATAGACCTGCCACTCTTTGCGGCAGTACGGGCTGCGGAAATACTCTTCGGAGAGGACGGCCAGCATCAGCTTTGAGGCATGCAGGCCGTCGAAGATCCGCCGCTGCCAGTCGTCCATGGCACGGATCTCCTGGCGATCAAAGAAGACCCGGAGCGGCGTCGGCGTGAACTCGGCATGTTCGGCGCGAATGGCCTGGACCATCGCCGTCACCCAGCCTTCAGGCGCTTGCTCGTCGTCCTTGTGCGCGTAGCTGATGAACAGATCCCATCCCAACTGGTTGAGAAACCGTTTCGGCGTGGGACTGATCGGGCGGCCGTCGCGGCAGGCCTCGGCCATGATCTCGGGTTCGCTCAGCCAGCGATTGGCGGGATTCGCCTCGATATCGCCAATCGCGCGGGAACTTGTCAGCGCCACGTCGAACAGTTCGACGACGTACTCGCTCTGGTCGCCGGTGCGCCGAGAGACATCGGTGTATTCGAGATGCTCGAGCGGGGCCGATGCCACGAGCACATCCTGGCCTTCGTGGAGTCCCAGATCTTCGGCAACCTCGCGGATGAGGCACTCGCGGAAGGACTCGCCGGCGCGCTTCTCGCCACCGACGAAACTGAACGATTTCCAGGCCTCGTTCCACTGAGCAAGCCAGAGCGTCTGGCTTGCCGCTTCGCGACGAATCAGCGCGATGGCGGCGATCGACTGTCGCATGGCGGGCCTCGCTGAGAACAATGGGTGAGAACAATTCGACCGTCGCATATATTGACCTGATTGAAAGGGCTGGGCAAGACGCGGTCGGTGCCTGCGGGGAAAGAACAATGATGAAAATGAGGACGGTGGGTGAGTTGGTGGCGCCGGGGGCCGCTGGAGGCGAGTTGGCCGAGGCAGTTGAACGGGACGGGGCAGTCAAACGGGACGGGGCCGATTATTGACGGCACGAGGGGTACGGAGTGGATTACGGGTATGCCGCGTACAGCCCGACATGCTCCCGGCGGGATGGTGTTTCACGCCCCGCGGTTCGTGCGCGGGCGGAAGATGTTCAAGCGGAGAGGGAGAGGAAGGGAGATTGAGGGCCGGATGGTGGTGGCGGGCTGACCGGCAAAAGGGACACGAAAGCACGAAAGAGGGAAGGCACCAAGAAGAGGGTGATGGGACGGCGGGCGGGCGAGAGAGCGGGGGGCGGCTGGACGTGGTTCATGTAGCCATGTCAAGTAGCGGTTGGAGGAACTGGCGGCGCGGGAAGGCCACCCGTGGGCGGAGATCTGCCGGGAGTCTGACGATCCGGTCGGCCGTTCGGCGCGGGGACTGACGGGGTCTACCTCCCGGGTACAATACGGCTATACTCCACAGCAGGTTAACTGCAAGCCGCAAGGGGATCGGCAGTCCTGTGGGAGAGGGCATGTGTCTGCGTTGGTGACTGGCTTCAGGGAGGAAGCGTCGATTCCGGGCCAACAGTGCCGGGCAGCGTCACTCCGACCCCATTGCGAGTTTTGCACCCCCTGCGCCGCGAGGGCCGAGGAAAGCCCCCGCGAGCACGTAATCCACCAAACGAGTGCCGTTCCCGTTTCGAGTCCGGTACCGGTTCTCGACGAGGAGTATTTGTGACGATCAGGAGCTTCGGAACATCTCTCTGCGTTTTTGTCGTGGTTGGACTCGGTCATTCGCGAGGAGCGGAATTGGCGAAGCCGCCGACGCTTGAGGAGTTGGCCCGGATTTTCGACGGCCGTGAAGAATTCCTTTCGTCGTTTGCGGTCCGTGGCGAGATGCGCCGGGTCGATCCGGCGGGCGGGGGGCAGCGGGGAGAATATCGGCTCGTCGTCCATGACGGGGACATCCGGTGCGTGGCACGATGGGGAGAAACGAGGACCGATTTTGCCTACGTCGACGGCACGGCCACCAGCCTCTCAGGCAACCTTGAGAAGTGGCAGACCGCAGTGATTGAGAAGAATGAGGCTCCGCTCGTTCCCTGGGGCGTGCCGATCCACACATTCCTGACGGAGGTCTACAACAGAAGGCTGAGTGACTTCTGTCGCGAAATCGCTGCTCGGGTGGTGGTTGAGGGGAACCGGGTCATCGTCGAAGCGATCCGAAGCGAGGACGATCCGAGGCACGAATTCCGCGTGCGAGTGCTGCTCGAGCCCGCCCAGAACTTTGCGGTGGTGGGCGTGAATCGATCGGTGAGGGCGAAGGGGAGCGAGACGTGGGATCCTCATGCCAGGGTTACGATGACCGGATTGAGAGAATACCGGTCGAGCGGCCACTTCCTGCCCTCGGAGGCAAGCTACTCGCTCTATACCAGGATGGCCCTGCCCGGCGCGGGCGCCGCCAACGATGACCCGTTTCGACAGGCAGCGCCGACGGCGAACGAAACGCTCCCGGTGCGGATGCTCGTCGGTTACGAGGGGAAGTTTTCCGACTGGGTCGTTCCGGCGGAGGCATCATCGGACACTTTCGTGGTCTCGATCCCGGATGGCGTAAACGTTCACGACAAGATCAGAGGAGTCGACTACATCGCCGGGCGGTCCGACCCATTGCAGGCGGGGATGGAAGCTGTCCGCCGCGACCAGGAATCGCTGCGGCCTGAATCCCGCAGGCAGCCCTCGGGCAAGCGGCCACCCGGCCGCTAGTGCTGACGTTTGAAAAGGGGACGTTTGAAAACGAACCGGCTGGCGCCGGGCGGTTGCTCGCCCGGGGCCACCCGGTCCGTTTCGTGAGCTTCAGCTTGCCAGGGCAACAGGTGCGACCGACGGGAGCCCGGTTTCAGGACGATGTCCGTTGCGGGCCAGGCTGGTCGAGGACGTGCGCCAGTGGCAATGGTCGAGCCTCTGGCGGCGGTACGGCGCAGCGTGGTGCGGGGCCCGCCGTTCGGCAATGATCGCTGGTCGCAGCGGACGGCGAAGCGATTCGGTCTGGAATCGACCTTCCGTCCCCGCGGCCGGCCGAGTACCAAGGGAAAGAACCGAAAATGACTTCCGACCCCTTTGCGCGTTCTCCATTTCATATTGCGAGGGCCCTGCAATGAATCTCGATATGACGACGCATGTTGGGTGTGGCACAATTGCGGCGCTAGTCGGTGCATGCATGATGGTGTTCTTTCTAGCCACGGGGGCTGGTTCCCCTGAACCAAGTTGGCACCCTGGCTGGATGCTTAGGATTATGCAGACGCTGCCGGGACACGTGTTCTATCTTGTTTTGACGTTCGCTTGCCTGCCCGCGTTCCTGCTGGCGAGTCTCGCTGTGGGTTGGGGCTGGGCGTTGTGGGTGGGGGCCACTATAGTGCAGATGGCGATCTTTTTTGGCGGTGGTCTGGCGGCTGCTGATCTGATACACCGGCTAAGATCCTGATTGAACGCAAGGTCGTTTATTATTCCTCTGGGGCCATCTTATCAGCGGGTGCTGGGTGGGACGGGTGAACGCGGGAGATCCTTGATCGAGCCCGAATCCGCTTGGCCGGGGACGATGCAAAGGGACGATGCAAAGGGGTCGGAAGTCGATTATTGATGGGGGAGGCGGTTTCTGGTAGACTGCGGCGATGCCACGGAGAATTCGGGCTGCGGCCGGGGGAATGGTGTACCACGTGCTCAATCGGGGCGTGGGACGGATGCGGCTGTTCCGCAAGGCGGCCGATTTCGCGGCCATGGAACAGGTGCTGGAGGAGACGTTCGCGCGAACCGAGGTCCGCATCCTGGCCTACTGTCTGATGTCGAACCATTGGCACCTGCTGCTCTGGCCGCGCGAGGCGGGCGAGCTTTCCGAGGTCATGCGCTGGCTGACCGTGACGCACACCCAGCGCTGGCACGCCAACCGGGGCACGGCGGGGAGCGGTCCGATCTATCAGGGCCGCTTCAAGTCGTTTCCCGTGCAGTCGGACGAGCACCTGCTGACGGTGGCGCGGTACATCGAGCGCAACCCGTTGCGGGCCGGGCTGGTCGAGGATGTGCGCCAGTGGCAATGGTCAAGCCTCTGGCGGCGCTGCCAGGCCGAGGCGGCTTTACGAGCGATGCTCAGCGAGTGGCCGGTGCCGATGCCCGGCGACTGGGTAAAATGGGTGCAGCGTCCGCAGTCGGAGGCGGAGCTGGAGGCGGTACGGCGCAGCGTGGTGCGGGGCCGGCCGTTCGGCGATGATCGCTGGTCGCAGCGGACGGCGAAGCGATTCGGTCTGGAATCGACCTTCCGTCCCCGCGGCCGCCCAAGCACCAAGGGAACGACCCGAAAATGACTTCCGACCCCTTTGCGGGTTCCCCGGGGCCGCGTTGCGGGCCGGCCGGCAGAACGTGGCTGAGCGGCCCGCGATTGTTTACACAGGGGGACACGGCGTCTACGTGGGCACATACGACGAGGGGGCGAGCGACGGGGACGCGTCGGCGGGGAACGAGCCGTGCCTGCTTGAGTCGGGGGGCAGTTCGGCTTCGAGCGGCGAGCCCAACGCGAAGGCCGGAAAACGGGACATCACTGATACATGCTGGCAGTGATACGGCTTCTGCAATCAGGCCGACATCGTGACCGCCACCGTGCTGTCGACGATCGACTACTCGTACGACTTGTCGGAGCGGGCGACGGGCATCGTCCAGACCGCGGCGGGGCTCGCGCCGGCGGTGACGCTCGACCAGCAGTTCGACGAGGCGGGGAACCGGACGGTGCTCTCGGCGACGATCGGCACGACGGCCGACTTCAGCAACGATTACTTCTGCGGTTCACGGAGTTGCCGCTAAGCAGCATGGTGGAGGATGCGCGATGCAGGGCGCACCTGATTGTGGCAAGGAACAACAAGAAGCGGTGGCGGGGCCAGTGCCAGCCGGCCGCTCAAGGAAGTCTACTGGTCCAGCGCCATTCTCGCAATTAGCGCGCTTGTCGTCCGTTTTGGCCTCTCTTTCTCCGGCCGAGGGCCGTGAGAGATGGCACCCGGCATGGCACGACGCGAAGCCCCGTGAACGGGGCTCAATTGGAAAACTGAAGAGGAGGGTGAGGGGAAGTGCGGCGTCGTCAACCCGGCGTAAACGCTCGGGCCGAAGACCGCCTGCGGCGGCTAACGGCCGTGAACGGCCGTCGGGAAGCCGTCGGGAATGCGCTTCGATGAAGGCGGGCGGGCTGCGGGACTACGAACGGCGGGACGGTTGGACGCGCTCAGTCACACGAAGGGGACGACCGCAGTAATCGCGCCTGTACGTTCTCTGAGTGTTCGCGGAAGCGTACTTGCCAGTTCGTGGATGCAAGAACGGTTCGGGGCGCGGTGAAGTGGGATTTGCCATGGTATGGATTGGAAAGTCGCGGGCGGCTTGTGGTACGATGTTGGCGGTGTCACGAGAAGGAATCCCGGGTTTGTGGAGACAGGCACATGCGACGACGGCAATTTCTCTCGGCGATGGTCGGCGGGATGGCGGTTCTTGGAACAACATCGGCCAGAGGGGCGGCCGCAGAAGGCCTGCGGGCGGGCGAGGGTGTGGCCGATATCACGCCGCCTTTGGAGATCGAACTGGCCGGTTTCCACAGGCCGCCCGGGCAGGAGCGACGTGTCAAGGGGATTCGCCAGCCGGCGGAGGTGCGGGCGATGGTGCTGGCCTTTGGCCCGACGCAGGCGGCCATCTGCTCGCTCGACGTACTGGGCGTCAGTCACGAGATGACGGCGAGGATTCAGCGGTCGGCCGCAGGGCGGACGGGAATCCCGGCCGAGAACATCCACGTGGTCGCCACGCACGATCACAGCATGCCGACTTTCCTGACGCTCCGGCAATGGGGCGGAATGTCTCCGGAGTTCATGGCCACGGTGGAGGCGCGCACGGTGGAGGCGATCGTCGCGGCCCAGGCCGATCTGGCGCCGGCCGAGATGTCGCTGGGCAGGTGCCGGGCGACGGGAGGGAGCCACAACCGCACGGTGAAGCAAGGTGAGGCCCGCACCGACGCCGAGTTCGGTCCCGAGTCGACCGACGGCGAGCGCTGGCTCGACACGATGCTCCACGCCATGGTCTTTCGCCGAGCGGGCAAGAAGCCGGACCTGGTGTGGTATCATTTCTCGGCGCACGTGGTCTGCTACGCCGACGAACAGGCGGGTCCCGATTGGCCGGGCGAGGTGGCAAGGGAGATCCACAAGGAACTGGGCCTGCGTCCGTCGTTCCTTCAGGGGCACCTCGGCGACGTGAACCCGGGCGACGGCAGCGACTGGCGGGGCGAGATCCGGCAAACGGTGGCGGCGATTACTCCGGCTCTGAAGCGGGCGATTGCCGAGGCCGCCCCGGTGACGGTCGACTGCCTGCACGCCCGGAGTGCGCGCTTCAACGTGCCCTTCGATATGGAGCGACTGGAGCAGTGGATTGACGAGTATCGCCGCGACCCGGGCAAGTGCACGTCGGGGCCGTGGGTCGACGCCGGCTTTGCCGCCGACTGGTATGCCGGCAACGAGCATCGCGACCGCGACGTGAAATCTCTGCCGATCACGCTCGGGGCGATCCGGCTCGGGCCGGTGGGAATGCTGTTTCATCCGGGCGAACTCTACAGCTTCTACGGGCTGGCAATCCGCCGCGGTTCGCCGCTTAAGGATACGCTCGTGATCGGCTGTGCCGACGGTTCGATCGGTTATGTGCCGGATCCCAAGGCTTACGAGGCCGGCGAGTACTCGGCGATCGTGGTGCCCAAGATCGTCGACTTGCCGCCCTACCAGCCGACCGCGGGACGGCAGATGACAGCCGCGGCGATTGAGTTGCTCAAAGAGACGGCGGGGTAGAGGGAGCGTGTTTCGTGGGGCGGTGCCCGTCCCGAGGGAAGCTGTCGGAGTCAGCGTCTGGCCGGCTCGAGCGCGGCGGCCGGGAGGGGTTCGTCACCGTGGGCGCGAATCCATTGGCGGGTCCAGTCGACGGTCTCGAGTCCGGCGCCGACGGTTCCCGTGGAGAGGAAGATGATCCCGGCGATGCGTCCCGACTGCAACCACTGCAGGCCGAGTTCGACTTGCTTCTCCATGAGCGGCACGGGCAGAGGCTTGTTCTTATGGAAGTCGAACATGTAGCAGCCGAGAAAAAGCGGCTTGTCCGGCGCCAACTGTTCCAAGGCCGCGAAGTTGGCCTCGAGGTTCTCGAGGTCGGCGGGCCGCCAGGTCCATAGGCAGATCTGGTCCACTTCCGCCAGATGGGCCCGTGCTCCGGGTTTCACCTGGGCGGTGTAGATCACCGACATGAGCGGCAGATGGCCGCCACGAGCCGGCCGCTGGTGCAGCTCGCGAAGCTCGGCGGGGGTCAGCGCCGCTCGAAACGCCCCCGAGGGCTCGGGGTCGGCCGCATTGCCGACGGTGGGCTCGTGAAAGAAATCGTCGAGAATGAAACCGACCACGTTCTCGTGCTTCTCGGCGAGGGCGAAGGCCGCATCGCGAGCAGGCTGTGACGTCCCGCCGCCCGCGGCCACCAGCGACCAGTACACGCGGTCCAGCTTTTCAAAGGGGCGATAATACTCGTCGAGCGGCCCGAGATTCTCGGTGGCGATGAAGATCACATTCCTGATCCCCATATCTTGCGCCCCGTCGACCGGTTCGACGGTCGAGCGGAGTTGGAGCGGGCGGAAATGGGTGTTGTTGTAGATACCGGCGGGCCGCCCCCAGATCCATAGCCGGTCGCGCACGGTTTCGGCGCGAAGGTCGAGGGATGCGCAGCTTAGCACCCCAGCCGCGGTGAGGATCAGAATCGCTCTCACGTTACGTCGTGTCGTCATCTCAATGGCCTCGAAGAAGGACGTTTTCAAGCGGAATTTCGCCGTACAGGTTCTGCTCCGCACGTACCGCGCTGCAACCGCCACCCCACGTTAACAGAACGACTCGGGATCATCCAGTTGTGGGACCGTGCCGCCCGCCGACGTGCTGATTGACTCGGCTCGACAAGGGACTTAGAGTCGGGGAGCCTGGAACTGGCGTGCGTGACCTTCGCTGGGAGATTCAACAATGATTTCTTGCCGGTTTCAAACGGCTGTCTACCCGGTGGTCTGTCTTGCCGTTGTCGTCCCAGCGATTCTGGCTGCACGGTCCGCGGATGCCGCTGAGGACGCTCCCGCGGAGCAAGCTCCGTTTGCGGTCCGGGCGCTCTATGCGCCGGGGCATTTTGGCAACAGCTATGAGGCGATGGGGATCCGCGAGATGCGCGGGGTGCTCGAGGAAGCGGCGTGGTGGGGCTTCAACCGCTACGGCGACTGGTTCGACATGGAAGATTGCTCCGATCCGTTCGCCGAGACGCGGCTGGTGCAGTTGGCCCACGCGATGTGGCAGCGGAAGAAGGACAACTTCCGTACCGCGCAATCGCTGGGGCTGGCCTGCGATCTGATCATCACGCCGAACCACGTCTACGTCGATCAGTGCCAGCCGCACCTGGCGGCGAAGGAAGACTCGCGAATCTTCGGGCAGTTGATCTGCCCCTCGAAACCCGAAGCCCGGACGATCATCCTCCGCAACTACGAGAACCTGTTCCGCGACCTGGCCCAGTCGGGCGTGCGGCTGTCGGCAATCTGCCCGTGTCCCTACGACTTCGGCGGCTGCTCGTGCGAGGAGTGCAAGCCGTGGATCCTGACGTACGCCCGGCTTACGGAGGAGATTTATGCTCTGGCCGCGCAGCATCATCCGGGTGTCGAGATGCACATGATCGGCTGGTGGTGGAGCGCCGAGGAACACCAGCAACTGGCCGCTTGGGCCGATGGCCAGACGCCGGGCCGGATCAGGAGCATGTACCTGCACATCCCCTATGGCAAGACCGAGGTGGCCGACGTGGCGCTGCCCAAGGGGTGCCAGCGCGGCGCGTTTGTGCACATCGGCTACGCCGACCAAGCCAGCCCGCGCGATATCTACGGGCACTACGGGCCAGTGATCGCCGCCGAGCGGCTTACGGCGACCATCGATGCCTTGCGGGGTCAGGGCGTCGTGGGCGTGATGGCCTATTCCGAAGGTGTCTTCGACGACGTGAACAAGGCACTGCTTGCCGGGATCGGCTCGGGACGGTTCAAGTCGGCCGACGACGTGCTGGCGGCATACGCCGAGCGCTGCTTCGGCGTGGCGCGCGATTCGACCGGGCCATGGGTGGCGTGGCTCAAGGAATGGGGCCGGCCGTTCGAGGTCGACGTCGCCCGGTCGCGCGAAGCGCTGGCCTCGCTACCGCGCGGCGGTGACGCGTCTGGCTGGCGACAACGGCAGTGGGAGTTGAAGCTTGACTTGTTCGCGCAGCACGCGCGGATCATGTCCGAGGCACAATGGACACCCGGCCGGCTCGCAGCGGTCGAGGATTTCTGGGCGGTTCAGGAGGAGATCCACCGCGGCCTGTGGGGATTGTCTCCGCTCAGGCATATCTTCGATCGGCGTTTCACCCCCATGCCCTGGTACGCCGAGTGGGCGAAACTCACCGCCGAGCAGGCCCGGACAGCGCAGCCGCAACAGTAACACCGGCGGCAACTGACGGGACTGCCACCTGGATAGGTGGGTAAGCCGATTCCACCGCAAATCGGGTGTGCTTGACGGGAGGGGGCCGAGAGGTACTCTTGAATTGTGGCTTGGGCACGCCGCCGCGTCGCCCTGCGCCGGTCGAATCTCCCGTCCAGGCATGGCGTTATGTGGTTCTGGCAACGAACTTTGCAGCGTATCGGGGTCGCCGCCCTGCTGATGGCCGGCGCGACCCTGATCTTCGGCTGCGGGCCTTCCGAACCCAAGCCGGAGGACATTGCCAAAGCCCTGCGCGAAGGGCCGAAGCTCAAGGAGCCCCCGCCGCCGGTCAGAATGCCGGAGCTTACCGGCAACGCCGATGAAGACCTGAGTCGGCTCAATGCGGCCATCCGGCTCAACGACCGCGTTCCTCAGCTCTTCGTCCAACGCGGCCGAGTGTATGAGGAACAGGGGGAATTGTCGCAGGCCATCGCCGATTACGGACGGGCGATCCGGCTCGACGACAGATCGGCCGAGGCTTACCTGCGTCGCGGCATATGTTACTACCAAGAGGGATCCTGGGAAGCAGCCATCTACGACCTCACTCGGGCATCGCAACTGCGGCCGCGGGATGCCGAGGCGTTCTACTATCGCGGCCTGGCGCAGGAGGCTGGCGGCGATTCGATCGCGGCGCGCTCCGACTACCAGACCGCCATCCGGCTCAATCCGAATCATGCCCCCGCGCTCACCCGGCATGCGGCGTTGCAACTCGACAGTGAATCGGCGGACGAGGCGCTCGATGAGTTGAACCGAGCGGTGAAGGCCGATCCCGGCTACGCGCCGGCGCGGTTTGAGCGTGCTCTGGCACACATCCGCCGGCAGGACTTCGCGCAGGCCGCGGCCGATCTGGAAGAGGCGGAGCGTCTCGACCCGCGATCGGCCGAAGTATTCTACGCCCGCGGGCTGGCGTTGCAGGGGCAGGGCGAATACGAGCAGGCGATCAAGGCGTTCAGCGAGGCACTGAGCCGACGCCCGCAATACCTGGCGGCGCTTTGCGGCCGGGGCGCAGCGTATCGGGAGTTGAAAGACTACGAGCAGGCGCTGGCCGATTTCCGCGCGGCAATCGCAGTCGATCGGCGCCATACGGAAGTCTATCGCCAGCGCGGCAAGACATTTGCGGCAATGGGCCGCTGGCGCGAGGCGATGGTCGATTTCGGCGAGGTACTCGAACTGGCTCCGGCCAGCTTGCCGGCCCTCCGTGCCCGGGCGGAAGCGGCGATTCATGCCGACGAACTCCAACAGGCAATCGCCGACTACACCGAGATCATCCTCCGCGAGCCGACGGCCGCCGATTATCGCGACCGGGCGGCCGCCCATTATCGCCAGCGCGACCTCGACGCAGCCCTGGGCGACCTGGCGCAGGCCATTCGCCTGGCTCCCGACGATGCCGATTTGTACCTCCGCCGCGGCGCGGTCTATCAGGCGAAAGGGCTTGCCGCCGAAGCGCTGGCCGATCTCGACCGGGCGGTTGAGCTTTCAGAGCAGAGCCCCACCGCGCGAGCCCATCGCGGCGCATTGCGCTTGGCTCAGAGCGACCTGGAAGGCGCGCGAGAAGACTTCGAGGCGGTCGCTGCGGCCCAACCCGACAGCCCCGACGCCCGCAACAACCTGGCCGTCGTGCTGCGGCGCCAGGGAGAGCTGCAGGCGGCGATCGAGGAGTTTACCAAGGCGATCGAACTGGCGCCAGGCGACGCGAGCCTCTACGTGAACCGCGGCGGCGCGCGGCTGGCGATGAACCTGCCGCAGGACGCGTTGGCCGATTTCTCCGCCGCGATTGAGCGGCAGAGCGAGAACGCCGAAGCCCATTGCGGGCGCGGGATCGCCCTGCTGGCGCTCGATCGCGCGGAAGAGGCCGCCGATGCCTTCACACTCGCACTGCGGATCGACCGCAACTACGCCGAGGCCTACCGCCAGCGGGCGCGAGCCGCCGCGGCCCGTGGCCGACCGTTGGAGGCGATTGTGGATTACGGTCAGGCGATCCGCCTTGAACCCCGCGACGCCGAATCGTACCGCGGCCGGGGTCGGATCCATCTCACGCGCGGCGACGATGCGCGGGCCATCGACGACCTGAATCAGGCGATTGCGATCGATCCCGGCAAGGCGTTGGACTACATCTACCGGGCAATCGCCCGCCATCGGCGCAGTGAATACGACCTGGCGATCGCCGACTACGGCGAGGCGCTCACGATCGACAGTGAGAACGCCACGGCGTTCTACAATCGCGCGCTGGCCTATATCGCCAAGGCTGATCTCGATGCGCGGGATGACGATCGGTCGGCGACCTATCGTACCGCGCGGCCCGCCCGGTCGCTGCTGGACCAGGCGCTTGCGGATCTCGACCAGGTCATCCGCATCCGCAAGAGCCCCGACGCCTACTACAGCCGCGGCTACGTCCGTGCTAAACTCGGGCAGGCTCAGTTCGCCGAGGCCGATTTCGCCGCTGCCCGCCAGCTTCGCAATCAAGCTTCGTCGCCGGGCCGGTAATCGCATTGTGAGCGGACTGTGGTGCGGCGCTCCGCGTCGCAGCCACGAAGCCCAGCATTACGCCACACGGCACTGCGAGAGGCGATATTGCGCCGCACCCCGGGAGGCCTTCATGCGAAAGTGGCTTGCAGTCTTTGTTCTTGCGCTGCCGGTCGACGGCGCGGCGGGCGAAGTGCTCGAACGCACCGCCCAGGACACGGTCACGCCGGTCGAACTCGATCACGGCGACACGCTGCGGTTCACGCTCCGCAGCGGCCAGGTCCGCGAGTTGACGCTCGAGGACACCGCTGCGGCGATCCTCGAGCGCGTCGAGCCCGGCGGCATTGTCTACCACTTTACCTGCCGGGTATGGATCGACGGTCAGCCGATGACCATGGAGCGTTACGTCGGCACGCAGGAGAGCTTCTACGAACCCTACGTAGTCAACGGCATGCGGATCTGGTTCGACATGGTCCGCGATGTCTTCGACCTGATCCCCATTCGCTATCCGCGGACCGGCAATCTCGACGCCCACCCGCGCCGCCATGCGCGGTTCGCCGTGCAGGACGCGACGCTTCGCGTGTGCCCGGAAGAAATGCTCCCCTGGTATCCGAACGAGGCCGGATACATCGATGTGGGGCGCTGCTACAACGGTGACGACTGTTGGATGGGGGCTTATCTGGGCGAGGCCTGCCACGTGGGACTCGATATCAACCACGCCAAGGGTGAGCTGCTCACAGCGCCGATCCGGTTTGACGATCACTTCCTTTTCCATTCGCTGGCCGCCGGGCAGGAAAACAACCGCTGGCGCGGCATCCGCCGCTGGCCGAACGGCGACGTGTGGGCCCTGCAAACGCACCACCTGATCGACATGCTCGTTGCGGAACGCAGTCCGCTGGCGGCAGGAACACCCTATGCCACAGCGGCCGGCGTGCATATCGGCTCGCATCCGCACACGCACTACGAGTTCAAGATCGCCAATCCCGGCCGCGTCGGCCTGCCGGCCGACGCGTCGATCGATTTCGACGACGAAAAGGAAACGCGGCCGCTGGTGGCGCACCTCGATCCGTGGATCGTCTTCTGGCAGATCTTCGAGGACCAGAAGGCTCGCCAGGGGAAGATTCACGCGGCGATGAAGCCTCTCAGCCCGGCACGGGTGGGCGAGCGTGTACCGTTATTCGCGGCAGGCTCGCGCGCCGGCAGCGGCGACGCGGAACTCACCTACTGCTGGGCATTTGGCGACGGCAGCACTGCGGTTGGACCGCTTGCCGAACACACTTTCGCCCACGCCGGCGTGCACCCGGTAACGTTGATCGTCGACGATGGCGTGAACCGGGCCCGCTTTACGCAGCATATCACCGTTGGTGCCGGGACGCAGAGCATGTCATGCGTGACTCTTACGGCCGCCGACGAACCGGGTTTTCACCCGCGGCCCGCGCAAGCGATGGACGTGTACGGCGCGCCGCCGGACGACCTGCCGCACACGCTCCGGTTCCTCGCCCGGGCAAGCCGGCCGGTTCCGGCGGCGAAGTGGGTTGAGGCAAAGAACGCCGCGGATGGAAGCGCTTCCGGCATCGGCGCCCACATCGCGAATCCGCGGTCGGCGCCGTGGGTCAAACTGTACATTGAGCCGAAGCGGCCCCCGCTTCGAATGCGCGTCGAGGTCGACGCCAGCGGCCTGGCGGCCGGTGAATATGAGGCTATCGTGCGAGTCGAAGGTGATACGTCGGACCGCATTCGCGTCGTTCTCCGGGTAGTTGAGGAGAAACCGGCCGACGAAGTGACGGTCGACGACCGCGATACGGGATTCTGGGCCACGCCCTATTTCTGGGTCGGTCATCGCTTCTCACGATGCCCCCCCGACAAACGCGGCTACAACGGCTTCTATCTGACCAACGGCGGGCGGGCAATGGCGGGGCAGGTCGCGCGATTCACCCCTGACCTCGAGGCCGGCCGCTACGAGGTGCTGCTGAGCGACCAGACGCCGTTCCGGCCCAATACGGCGTTCAACGTCCGCGTCCGCCATCGCCGTGGCGACCAGACCGTCCGCATGCGGCCGGCCGAGTCGCGGCGGATCGGCGTTTTCGACTTCGACGAGGGGACCGATGGCTTCGTCGAAATCCAGGCTGCCGACTCGGAGGGGCTTGTCATCGCCGACGCGGTGGTGTTCAAATCTCTCCAGTAGCGTTCGAGGGTAAGACCAACGTTCACCGCGCCGCACCGCGCAGCAGCAGATTGTGTCTGGAGGCATCCATGCGAAGCTGGCTCACGATACTCCTGGCGGCAATGGCGTTTTCCGCATTGGCCGATGAACCGCAACCGGTGCGGTGGAAGCGATTGTCGACGACCACCGGCGAACTGTCCGTGCCGAACGGGGGCGATCAGCAGACGTGTTGCCTGGTGTTCGACATCGACGGCGACGGGGTGAACGACTTCGTCGTTGGCGAGCGAACCCAATCGCCCTCCGTCGTGTGGTACAAATACCGGGGCAGTCGCTGGGACCGCTTCGTGGTGGACGACACGCGTCTTCGGCCGGAGGCCGGCGGCGCCGCGCATGACGTGGATGGCGACGGCGATCTCGACATCATCCTCGGGCAGGACTCCAGCGGTCCGGATATGTGGTGGTGGGAAAACCCGTCACCGGCGTTTGACAGGCCCTGGACGCGGCGGCTGATCAAGAATTCCGGCGGCCGGAAGCACCACGACCAGACCACCGGCGACTTCGACGGCGACGGCCGCGCGGAACTTGTCTCGTGGAACCAGGGAGCCAAGTCGCTGTTGTCGCTAGCGATTCCAGCCGACCCTCGCCGCCATGGCCCCTGGCCGGCGACGACGATCTACCGCTGGTCGGCGGGCCAGGAGCATGAAGGCTTTCCTGCTGCGCCTGTCGACGTCGATGGCGACGGCACGATCGACCTGGTGGGCGGCGGACGGTGGTTCAAGCACCGCGGCGAGGGACGCTACGAGGCCCATGTGATCGACGATGCGATGCGATTCACCCAGTGCGCCGCGGGCCAACTGGTGCCCGGCGGCCGGCCGGAGATTGTCTTCTCGCCGGGTGACGCCGACGGTGAGGCCCGCTGGTACGAGTGGACCGCCGGAGAGTGGAAGCCCCACTCGCTGCGGCATGTCATCCATGGCCATACCTGCGAAGTGGGCGACGTCAACGCCGACGGCGCGCTGGACATCATGATCGGCGAGATGGGCGACCCCGGCGCCGGCGACGACGCCCGGACCTTCGTCTGGTATGGTGACCGCGAGGGCCGCTTCACGGAGTCGGTCGTCTCGCACGGGCAAGGCATCCACGAGGGGAAGGTGGCCGACCTCGACGGCGACGGTGACCTCGACATCCTCCTGAAGCCTTACCACCACCACGCTCCGCGCATCGACGTACTCTTGAACGAGGGGCCGTAGACCAGGCATTTTGCCCGGCTTCGCTACCGGTCGCAGACTCAACCTTTTCCCCACCGCGGGCGTAACACCCTGCCAGTCTTTACCCCGCTACAGTTGTAGGCCGGACATTTCCCCCGTCATCTCTCCGGCAGTTCTGACACCCGTCAGGAAAATTCCGGCGGCAATAACCGCGGCGATCAGGCGAATTATCTTCTGACAACCTGGCCCGTTCCGCAGAAACTCAGACGCCACTTGATTCGTCATTCCTGTAACCGGGCGTCACGGTGCGGTAGTGGGTCAACCCGGTTCCACTCCCTTATCCGTCCGCTTGTGTTGTCGATCAGAGTGTGGAGCGGCATGGAAATAATCCGAGCCGTCGCCGGATTTTCCAGGCCAAGATACGCCCCTCGCGGCGTCTTATCGATAGCGGGAACAGAGTTCGGTGGGCGTTTCTCTGCTGTGGCAGTTCGTACTGTCGCCGGAGATACCCCGCCTTGTCGGAGGCCGAGGCATGTTGGGCCTGCAACGCAATCCAGTCGGCACAATTTCGGGTAATCCATCCACTCCCGAGGCCGTCGCGCCGGACCGGGCGGACGCCTGTGTCACCCCGAACCGCGGTTGGGGCCGATGGCGGCAGGCGATGGAAACCGCAGCCGAGGCCGGGGTCCTGCTGGCCTTGCTGGCAGCCATTCTGCTGCTGCTCAACCTCCACCCTCCGGTTGCTGCCGATGGCGGTGCCGCCCGCCCGTGCCGGCTCAATATCGAGCGTATTCCTATCGCCTTTGAAGGCCAGAATTTCGATCCCGCCGACTTGCCCGGTGCGGTCGACCGGCCGGATCAAGCGTTCATGCGCTGGCCGGCAGGCGATGCCTTCGCCGCCGGCGCCGCCTGCGAGATACTCGTGAAAGGAGGATTTCGCGGGCGGTTCGACAAGCCCGACGATATGCTCGGCCCCTGCGAACACCTCGCCTATGCCTTCGAACTGCGGGCCTCGCGCCGCATCGAACATTGCGGCGCCGGCGGGGCAACGTTCCTCGTGCAGTTCCACGAGCTTCGCGGCCTCAAGATTCTCACCTCCGTCGTCCCGCCGCCAATCGAGTTCGCCGCGATCGATGAGCCAGTCCTCGCCCGCCTCGGTCCGCTGCGCCCCGAAGAAGGGATCGTGGTGGTCGACGCGAACCGCGCCGCCCAGGCGATGTTCGGTCCGCGCGGCGAGAATATCGCACGGCATCCGCTCACACGGGCGCTGGCTGCCGAAGATTCGCTGAGCGGCAGGAGAGTCCGCGTGACTTTTTCCGCAGAACGAGGAATCACCGCGGTCCAGCCGCTCGACGGCAACCTGACCGGCGACGATCTCCAGACCATCCTCCAGGTCGCGCTGCCGCTCGACGGCGCGCTGCTGCCCGCCGCGGCCTGGCCCAGTTGCTGGACCGCCGATGCCCGCGCGGCGGTAGCCATGCTCGGAGCCGCCCAGTGGCAGGTGACAGGCGGCCGGTTGGACCTCGTGACGCAGTCGTGCTACACCGCCCGCGGCAGCGACTGCGCACTGATCGCGTGCCGCAGCCCGGAAATCGTGGTCGAGTCGGCAATTGCCCCGCGCACCAGCGGCGTGTTCCGTCCCCGAGGCGCCCTGCACTACGATCTGACGCGGGGGATGATTGAAGCGGCGTGGTTCCAGGGGCCCTGCGCCGTTCCCCAACTCTGGAACGACAGTCTGCTGTTCGAGTCGCGTTACCGCTCCACACCCATGCTCGCCGTCAGTTATCACTGCCGACCGCAGAGGTCGATGGCGACGGAAAGGACTTGAACCGCCGCGGATCATGAACGACATCATCCTCGGCATCCTCGTTCTCGCCGGCGTCTCCGCGGCCTTGTTTGCCTGCGGCATGGTCGTCGCGCGGCATTGTCGGCCGCGGACGTGCGGGCAACTGGCCGCCGTGGATGCGGCCTTTCTCCTGGCGTTCGCCCTCATGTTCCACGGCCGGCTCGTCCTGGCGGTTTTGCTGCCGGTGAGCAACGCGGTCGTGCTCGGCAACTGGATTGCGCCCGGCGCCGCGCTCTTGGCGGGCATGGTGGCCGGTTACGGCACCGCGCCCGCCTGGCGACGCTGGTCCCTCGGCCTGATGGTTCTTGGCCTGGGATGGTACTCCGTCGCCTCCCCCTGGCGCGGCTCGCCCCCCTCGGCCGGCAAACCCTGGTACCGCGACGGATTCTGCATGCAGACCGCCGACGGATCGTGCAGCGCCTGTTGCGCGGCGTCGCTGCTGCGCTACTACGGCATCCATGCCGACGAACGCGAGATGATCAACCGCTGCCAGACGCGTCCTTGGGGCACCCCGCCGCTGTGCCTGTATCGCGGTTTGAAGCAGACACTCCATGGTACTTCGTGGCGCGTCGAGATCTTCTCCGGATCGGTCGCCCGGCTGCGCCGCGAAAACCGCTATCCCGTGCTCCTGCTCCTCGGCAGCGAGCGCCCCAGCGATCGCCAGCCCGTGACACTATGGCAACGGTTGCGGAATATCGGGCCCGGTCACACCATCGTCGTCTACCAGATTCACCCTGGCGGGATGGTCGAGGTCGGCGATCCCGCGTGCGGCCGCGTCGAATGGTCGGTGAAAGATCTGCACCAGCGCTGGACCGGCGAGGGCCTGAGGCTGGTGCGCTGCGGGGCTGAACTTCATGCCGCCGGCGCGGTGCGAGTCACTTCGCCTGCCGGAAGCGGTTCAGGTCGGCCGGCTTCCCGATCGCCAGCAGTACATGATCCTCGTACAGCCGATGGTCGGCCCCCGGCAGCAACTCCAGCTTCCCCGTCAGCACGTCCTTGACCGCCACCACCCACACATCGAACCGCCGGCGAACGTCGAGTTCCCCGATCGACTTCCCGATGAACGAATCGGGGATGGCGATCTCCACGAGGCTGTAGTCCGGATCGATCGGCAGGAACTCGAGCACGTTGGGATAGGCTTCGCGGTCGGCCAGTTCAATGGCCGCTTCCGTCTCCGGGAAGATCACCCGTTCGACCCCCAGGTGCTTGAGAATCCGGCCGTGGTCCGCCGTCACTCCGCGAACGATGATCCGCCGCGCGCCCAGTTCCTTGCAATGCAGGGTTGCCAGCAGCGAAAGCGCGATGTTCTCCCCCAGGCAGATGAACACAGCCTGGGCTGTCGGCAGGTTGAGCTGCTGGAGCAGTTCCCGATCGGTCGAGTCGCCGATCACCGCCTCGTAAAGTACGTCGCGGAGCGATTCCACGCGGTCCGCATTCACTTCCACGCCCGTTACCCGGCATCCGCTCTCGTGCAGCCGGGTGGCCAGGGCCGTGCCGAACGCGCCCAGGCCAAGGACCACAAAACGCTTTGCTGCTGCCATGGCTCAACCAATCAGGGGTTCTTCGCGAACGTATTCGAGCGGCCGGCGCCGTTCGCTGCGGGAAATGGCAATGAAGACAGAGATCGGGCCCAGCCGGCCGAAAAACATCACGATAATGATGATTATCCGCCCCATTGCCGACAACTTGGGCGTCATGCCGGTGCTCAGCCCCACGGTGCCCAACGCGGAGACCACCTCGAACTGCGCGTCCAGAAACGATCCGTCGGTCGCGCGGTGCGGCACGGGAGTCTGCTCGAACATCAACAGGCAAGTGAGCGCTACCGTCGCCACCACCGTGAACAACAGCGCCGTGGTCGTGGCCTCCGCCAGTGCCTTGACTGGGATCGTGCGGCGGAACACGCTGACCCCCAGGTGCCCCCGAAAACTCGACCAAGTCCGAAGCAACAGCACCATCATCGTCGAGACCTTCATGCCGCCGCCCGTCGAGCAGGGCCCCGCGCCAATCGCCATCAAGAGAATCATCACCAAGAGCGTCGCGTTGGTCAGCGAGGCCAGGTCTACCGTGTTGAATCCGGCCGTGCGGCAGGTCACCGATTGAAATAGCGCCACCAATAGCCGCTTGCCCAGCGACATCTCTTTAAGCGAGTTGTCCCATTCCAGAACCAGAAACGCCAGCGTGCCCAGCAGAATCAGCGCGGCAGTGCCCAACACCATCACCTTGCTGTGCAGGTGCAGGTCGTCCCACAACTCCCGCCATCCCTTCCGGCGGTTGCGAAGCACGTCGACCATCACTGGATAGCCAATTCCTCCCAGGACGATCAGCCCCATGATCGTCAGGTTCACTAGCAGATCGCCCTGGTAGCCCACGAGACTGTCGTCGTGCAGCGCAAATCCGGCGTTGCAGAAGGCCGAAATGGAGTGGAACGTCGCGTTCCACAGGGCTTCGCCCGGCGGCAGGCTGAAGAGATTGCGGATCGCCAGCAGCGCCACCCCCACCCCTTCGATGGCCAGCGTCGCCAGGATCACGTTCTTCAACAACCGGCCCAGGTCGGTGGTCTCGTTGGCTCCCAGCGTCTGGCTCACCACTGCGCGCATCCGCAGGCTCTGCTGGCTTCCCAGCCGGAAGGTGACGAAATTGGTCACCGTGAGAATGCCGATACCCCCCAACTGAATCAGTAACAGGATCACGGCCTGCCCGAACGGCGAAAAATCGTTTACCGTCGACCGGACCGCCAACCCCGTGACGCAGGTGGCGCTGGTGGCGGTGAACGCCGCGTCGAGCACGCTGATCGGTTCCCGACCCGGGGCACGGCTCCACGGGCTGGCCAGGGCCATCGTGCCGGCGAGAATCATGCCCGCATAACAGGCAAACGATATCCGGGCCGGGTATTTCAGCACCGCCCCGCTCAGTCTAGCCATGGCTGTACTACAAGGAGGGTACCAAGCGGCCGCCCCTGCAAAGCGTCCGAGTATACCAAAACCGTTTGGCGCCCGATAACGCCCAGCTCCTTCCTCCAATTTGCCCCCACCCCCAATTTGCCCCCGCCCCACGGCCGGGGCAGCGACGGAAGTCAGCGCGCCCTCACCCCCCGCCCCGTTTCCCGCTTGCGGGAGAGGGAGTTGCGCGTAGCCCGACTTTTGTGTCGCGTGGGGCGCGAAGTTACAATGGAATCCATCGGCCTTTGCATTGAAGACGCCCCGCGAACCCGCTGCGGCGCCTTTGCCACGCCAAGCCCTGCCTCCCAGTCCCCTTGCTTCGTTTCCGACAGAAGGATTCCCTGCCCATGTCGAGTCATTGCCAAACCACGCGTCGTCGCTTTCTGCAGACCATGGCCGCCGCCGGGGCCGCGAGCTTTGTGCTGCCGTCGACGCGCCGAGCCTTCGGCTATCAGTCGGCCAACGACCGCCCCGTGTTCGCCACGATCGGCCTGCGGAACCAGGGCTGGGCGATCACCGAGAAGACGTTCAAGTTCGCCGATTTTGCCGCCCTGGCCGACGTCGACTCGAAGGTGCTCGGGGGCTATGTCGCCGAGACCGAAAAGAGACAGGGCAAGCGGCTTGACGCCTACAAGGACTATCGCAAGATCCTTGAACGAGAAGACATCGACGCGGTCATGATCGCCACGCCCGACCACTGGCACACCAAGATCGCCGTCGAAGCGATGCGTGCCGGGAAAGACGTCTACTGCGAGAAGCCGCTGACGCTCACCATTGACGAAGGGAAGCTGATCGAGAAGGTCGTCAAGGAAACAGGGCGCGTCTTTCAGGTCGGCACCATGCAGCGCACCGAGTGCAACCAGTACTTCCTCCAGGCCGTGGCGCTGGTGAAGCACGGGCGGATCGGCACCGTCGAGAAGGTGACGTGCGGCATCGGCGGCATGGAAGACTCGCCGGTCATCCCCGTCGCGCCCGTCCCGCCGGAACTCGACTGGGAATTCTGGCTCGGGCCGGCGCCGAAGGTTCCCTACCGGGCGCTGCCTGAAATGCGCACCGGCTACGGCGGCGGCGTGCCTCTTTACAGCAACGGACACTATTCCTTCCGCAACTGGCACGAATACTCCGGCGGCAAACTCACCGACTGGGGCGCCCACCACGTCGATATCGCCTGCTGGGCGATCGGCGCCAGCGACACCGGCCCCAGCAAGGTCACGCCGCTGGAGTTCAAGCTGGCCTGCGAGTACAAGGATGGCCACCCGGTCGTCGGTGATCGCTACAATGTCGCGACCGAGTTCAGCATCCGGGCTGCCATGCCCAACAACGTTGAACTGCTCATCGAGAGCAAAGGCGACAACGGCATTCTGTTCGAGGGCACTGAAGGGCGGTTCTTCGTCAGCCGCGGCCGGATTTCGGGCAGGCCCGTCGAGGACCTCAAGGACAAGCCGCTGCCCGACGGAGCGATCGAAGAAGTCTACGGTGGCAAGGTCAGCGAGAATCACAGTGCCAACTTCATCGAGAGCATGCAGTCTCGCAAGCAGCCGATCTCCGACGTCTGGTCGCACAACCGCATGCTCGAGATCTGCCACCTTTCGAACATCGCTATGCGCCTCGGACGCGAGCTCAACTGGGATCCGGCCAAACGCCAGATCGTCGGCGACCCCCAGGCCAACGCCTTCCTCGCCCGGGAAAGCCGCCAGGGCTACACCATCGAGACGTAAGCTCCGCTTCGGCGCCGCGTGTCTCTCCTCCGCCGGAAAGATGTCCAAGAGGCGGACTCGGTGTGGCGCCGGGTGAAGTGCGTAGCGACGAAGGCGCACGAAGAGACCCGCCTCGGGACATCGAGGCGGGTCTTAAAGACTGGCAGGCATACGACGTTCAGCCGATTCTGGGCCGAAAAGGCGAGGCGCCGGTTGCGCCGATACAGTCTCGCGCCTTTTCCGGCCTGCCCATTTTCGCCGTAAGTCGTTTCCCTGCAATAAGTCGAGAGTTCAGAAGACGGTTAGGACTTTTCGTCGAGGGCGTGTCGGCCTGGGAGCCGCACGTAACTCGCCTTCTCGCGGCAGCTTGACTCCGCTCGCTCTCTGACTCTTCACGCTTCTCGTGGCCCCGCTTGAGGACGGTCTGCGGCCGGGCTTCGCACCTCGGTTGCCGCTGCACTCTCGCTTGGCATAGCTGTGCCAAGAAATGAGTCTCTCCCAACATGCGGGTCATTGCTAGGATCAGAACAGCTTGAGCATTCGACGGCGATGGTCGCCGGGAGTGGCTCAGTGGTTTCCAGTGTCAAAAGAGGAACGCGGATGGACAATTTCAAGAAGGTCATGGTCGAGCAGGAGGGTACATGTACCCAGATGAGGCGGCGCACCTTTGTCGCTGAAATCCCGGCGCACTGCGATCCTGAAGACTTGGAGTTTGAACTGACCGAATTGGCCGATGAGGTCGGGGTCGAATGGTGGGACGAAGATCAGGATGAGACTGAGGTGACGGAGAGCCACATCAGCGATGCAGACGAGGAGTACAAGTTAGACGTGCGGCATACCAAAGACGACGAGGAGCCGTCGCCGCAAACCAACTCGCTAATAGATCGACTCAGCTACATCGCCACCGATGTCGAGTCCGAGATGGGTAGCGAAGCCGCTGACGAGTTCCGGGCATGGCTCGAACGTTGGGATGACCGACAACTCGCCGAAGCTGCCGTCGAGGAATCGGAAGGGTGATCGCCTCGAAGTGACCTGACCGACATCCGGGGGCAGCAGAGTGAGACAGATCGTCGCCGGGTTGACCGAAGCGGGGTCAGTCGGCGCTGCCCAGCGACGATCCACTCTCCCTGCTTCGCCCGCCGCCGTGCCGGGAGTGGCGTCAGCGGCGATGTTGGGGTCTCAAATTTACATTCAAGAATTTGCGGAGTATCCTTAGGTAGATTCCTACAGCCGAGCACGCAGCCGACGAGGCCGCAGAGTTCGGCCTCACGACCGCTACGGTAGTGGCGGCACATACATCGCCCGGCGGCTCATCCCGAGCATCTGGCGGTAGCTGCTTTCCAAACTGCAACGCCTTCCGCGCTGAGGATATGCGCACTCGGTCCAGAGGGTTACGAAGAGACTGCGCATATCCGACTGTGGAAGGGAAAGTGAAAGCGATGAAGAAGCCAAAATGCAAACGGCGGATGACTGCAATCGCTCCGGTCGCCGAGTATCGAGGAGTAGCAATCGTGGAGAGGCGGGGCAACCAAAGGGCCGTGTGAAAGGGCGTAAAAAAAACCCTGATAAAGATGTACCTGGCGGGCGTGTCGGTGCGCCGGGTGGAAGACATCACGGAAGCGTTGTGGGGCACGCGTGTGAGTCTCAGCACGGTCAGCGAGTTGAACGAGAAGATCTACGCGCAGATCGAAACCTGGCGGAACCGGCCAATCGAGGGCGAACACGCCTACATCCACTTGGACGGGATCTGGTTGAATCGCAGTTAGGGCGGCGAGGTGAAGAAGGTTGCGGTGCTGGTGGCCGTAGGTGTCGGGAACGATGGTTACCGGGAAATCCTCGGCGTGGCCGAAGGGCCGAAAGAGGACACCGAGAGTTGGCGGTCGTTCCTGCGTTACCTGAAGCAGCGTGAGCGGTACAAAACTGGCGTCTCGATGGCAGGTTGCCCGGGGCCTATCATGCTCGCTTTCCTGGAGATGGAGGAGGGCGAGCAGCGATGGGACGAAGAGCGAGCGAGGAGCGGCGGCGTTACTGGCGTGACGTGGTGGCGCGGCAGCGGCGGAGCGGACTGTCGGTGGCGGCGTTTTGCCGTCAGCACGAGGTGTCGCCGGCTGGGTTCTATGGTTGGAGGCGGCGGCTGGCGGGCGAGAGGTCGGGCAGGTCCACGGCGGTGTCCTTTGTGCCGCTGCCGCTCGAGCAGGCCGGGCCGCCACGGGCAGCGGAATTCTCCCTCCAACTCCCCAACGGCGTGCAGGTGACGGTACCGCGCAACTTTGACGAAGCGGCCCTGGAGCGATGCCGCCGCGGTGGAGCCTCACGATGCTTAGTTTTACTGTCCGAAGCTATCGGCGTTGATTTATTCGCAGTGGTGGCAAACGGTTACGCGCCTTGTAGTGATAGAAGCGTGCTTGTTCGTTGCGGACCAAGCGACGGGTTTTGTTGTTGGCGATTTTCGTCGGCGTGTCGCAGTAGTGGGCAGCCCGTAGGAGCATGGCTACCCCTTCGCGGATTTGCGGGACGGTGATTGCCGGTGTCCATTTTTTTTCCGCGGTGCGACTCGCACACCAGAAACCAGGTGGCCAGCAACGAAAGAACTTGATGGTGATGCCAGCCGCCCCAATTGCGAACCTCATAGTCGGCAAGCCCGGCCTCGCTCTTGCCGCGCTTGATCGCTTCTTCGATACGATGGGCAGCCAGGGCGACGCGAGCGAACTCCTTGGTCGGGGTATCGCCTGGGTCGTTCGCCAGATAGAAGTCGTACTTGGTCGCACCGTGTTCATCCAAGCAGCGAACGACGACCAACGTCTCCTCGTACTTCATCACCCGTTGGCCGATCTTTGCCTGGACGCGGCAAGTGGCCACTTCCACTTGTAAGGGCCCTTTTTCTCCGTCGCGGACGTTGATTCGTGTCCAAGCATCGTCGGCGATCGAGTCCCGCCACTTGTCGACGCGCTGAAACGGTGGCTTGGCAATCGCGCCCCGTCCTTGATGAGGCTCCGCCTCCAGATCGCGGACCAACGTGTTGCACGGAACGGCCAGCAAGTAGTGCTCGCCGCGATCGTGCAAATCCCGGCGAAACCCGGCGTTTCTGCCCATTTCGTCATCGCCGGCAATCCAGGCATGGGGCAGCAGATGGCCTTGCTCGTCCAGCATTTCCAACGCCTGTTCGTGACGCGTCTGGAAACGCACGTTCTTCGGAACGCCTGCGGCTTTGCAGCGCCGGCGGTCGCCCGTCCACTCCTTGGGCAAATAGAGCCGGGTGTTGACCAAGGCGTGATCTTTACGCGAAACGTACGCCATGTAGACCGCCACCTGGCAGTTGTCGACCTTGCCCAACCGGCCACACCATTGCCTGGCCACGCCGACCGACTGTTTCCCCTGCTTGGGAAATGCCGACGGATCGAAGACGATCACTCCATCCGCTTCGCCCACCTGCTCGCCCACCTGCCGAGCCAGTTCCATCATCAGCGGTTGATGGTCCCACTGCGCACAGCCGACGAAATGCTGCAAGTTCTTCCGGTCTTGATCATGCCGATAGGCGATCGACTCCACGTTCTTTCGCTCCAGATCCGAGACCAGGCCCGCCAGGTAATCGCGGGTGTGCGCCCGCTGGGCCGGTTGCATGAGCAGTTCCGCGAACGGCTCCACAAACTTCGCCAGCCGCTCCATCACACCACGAAACACATGAGGCGACACTTCGCACTCAGCAAGCATCGCCTCCTTACGCAACTCAAACCGTCGTTCCATGACAGCAACCTCCTGAACAAGTCCGTGTCCAGAAAGTCAAATACCAAAACCACTTACGCGCCGCAATACGGCTTGGGACAGTAAAAGTAGATGGGAGTAAATCTGCTGCGTCCACAAACCGTTGCCGGAGGGCGGCGGGAAGCGATCGCGATCACGGGCCCTTCCCCAGGCCTCGTTATCCAGAACACCGTCGCGCTGGAGATGGTTGTGCGCCAAGCCAACGGAATCGATCCCTCCCAGGGCGACCCACAAGGGAAGATCCCACCAGAAAGGTTTTTCCGCCTCGATCCACGCGCCGGGAATCCCGCGAGCTGCCTGGAAGAACTTGACTGACGAAGGGTATTCACGTTCGGACCCAACAAGGGCAAGCGGTTCGTTCACGCCGAAATACAGCAGTGCGCCCCCGCCGCGTTCGTCTTCGCCGGCCAGCACGTCGTAGAAGCGGTCGCCATCGAACCGCACAACGGGATTTAGCGGCCGTGGCCGATGCGACCAGAGATTGGCATCATTCCACCAGGTGACGACCTCGGCCAGGTGAAGATCCTCCCCACGCATGAGTAGCTCGATGTCTTCCAGCGGCCGATGCACGTGGGTGTCGCCGGCGTACCAGCCCTCGGCGGCGAGATTCGCCAGGCGGCTCAGCGTTACGACCACCGTTTCGGTCCCGTTTGCCGGCGAAGTGAATCGACCCTGTGCCGCCGAGTACTCGGGGCCACGTTCGACTTTATAGGCGTACTCGCCGGCGGGAAGCGGCAGCATGACCCCGGCGGGAATGGTGAAATGGTCGTGCCACGCCGGAAAGCCGGGCGGCACCACGGGCGTGCCCGAAGCATCTTTCAGGTGGACCCGTGCGGGCAGGACCTCGCCGCTATCGGCGTCCTTCACCATCAGCTTAAGTTCAGGGCGGTCAGCGCCAGACGACTGCCGCGCACTGATGCCGTGGCCAATGGTGGCCGCGGCAGCGAACAGGGCAACGTAATACAGCCGCTTTGCCGCAAGGGATGGCCGCAGCAGCAGTGCGGGCATGCGGGGCCGCGTGCTACGCCGATTACCCAACATCTTTCGAAGCGACTCGGTGCGTTTCATGACACTGGCCTACAGGCGCACGTTCGAAGAGGCGACGGACCATTCCAACTCCCGCAGGCGCCACGCTCGCACCAAGCCGCGGCAACGCTCAGCCCGCGTCGCGTTTGACGATCTCGGCCAGGTGCAGTTCGACGGAGTCGCAGAGCGAGGGAGGATGATAGCCTCCTTCCAGCACGCTGATCAGTCGGCCCCCGGCGTGGGCATCAGCTACGTCGAGTACCAGATTTGTCAGGGGGATGAAATCCTCGGTTTCAAGGCCCAGGTTTCCGATCGGGTCGAGGCGGTGCGTATCGAACCCGGCGCTGACGAACACAAGCTGGGGCTTGACCTTGTCGGCGAATTCCTCGACTGCGTGTGAGAACGCCGAGAGATACTCCTGCCGTGTTATTCCCAGCGGCAAGGGGACGTTGAGCGTGTAGCCCAACCCCGGGCCGGCGCCAGTTTCGTCTTCCCAACCCGTGCCGGGGTAAAACGGCCAGCGATGAACGGAAAGGAACCCGACGCGGGGATCGTCCCAGAAAGTGGCCTGGGTGCCGTTGCCGTGGTGGACGTCCCAGTCGACGATCAGCACCCGCTCGACCGCCAGTTCGGAGATGGCGACGCGGGCGGCGACCGCCACGTTGTTGAACAGGCAGAATCCCATCCCATGGTTGACGATGGCGTGATGTCCGGGGGGCCGCACGAGGCACAACGCCTGCTTCGCTTCGCCGCGAACAATCCGCTCGGTGGCATCGCATACAGCTCCAGCCGCCAGCCGGGCGACATCGTAAGAGCCGGGTCCCACGACCGTGTCGGAGTCGATCTCGCCCCCCCCCGATTTTGCGGTGGCCCAGATTTCATGTACGTAGCTGGGGGCGTGCACCCGGCCCAGCCGCGGCCGGCTCGCCCGTTCCCATTCCGGCCGAATGCACCGATTGAGCAGGCCGGCCTGCTCCAGCCGGTCGGGAATGTCGCGGATACGATCGGCTCGTTCGGGGTGGAAGACGCCGGTTTCGTGGTGGAGAAACCGCGGGTCACAGTACAGGTGGGGCATGTGGTAGTTTCCTTGCCTCGGCCTTCTTCCCCTCGCCAAGAGGGCTGCAGATTGAGCCACGACCGAACCGGTTTGGCCACCGGGCTGACCTTCGGGCCGGCGATGCCTGGCTGGAAGCCGCTAACATTATGGGGTCTGCAACGTTTTTACTTTACGGGGGCACCGAGTACCGTGTCAAACGTCCGCTGGTGGGGTAGGTCAGAAAGGCGATACAGGCAGGCCGCTTGGTCGCCGCAGCTTGACATCGCGCATGGGCCGGGGATACCCTAGAGAATGAACCTGTATCGAAAGCCATTCGGCGACGGAGTTTGCGCAGTGAGCCAACGAAATACAACGGGTGGAGTATCGCTGGGGGCCACAATCGCAGCCATAGCGGCGGTTTTGTGCCTGTTGTTTGGCACGGTCGGCGCGCAGGAGGCTGCGGCGCCAGCAGCGGGCAATGGGCCCCAGACGCCTGCGGCGGCGGCTCCCGGCGGTGAGGCCGGGGCGGGTGCGGCGGCGGCTCCGGCCGGGGCGGCTGCAACGGCACCCGCCGCGGAGCAGGCTCCCGATTTGGGCGTGCCGGCGGCGGTAGCGCAACCAGCGCCGCCGCGTGTGGTGCGCAACTACACCAGGCTTCCGGTTGACGAGGGTCAGAAGAAAGAAACCCTGAAGATCAGCGGCTGGCTTCGAAACGGCATTCCGGCCGGCCAGGAAGCCGCCTTCGACGCGTACTACAAGACCTACGCTCTGCCCCGCTGGACCCATGAGACGTTTCTGGCGGGACAGCCCGAAGGCGAGCGTCAGATCGACGTCCGCCGCGAACTGCGCCGCGATTTCTTCACGGCCCGCGGCGCCGCCCATGACCGGTTGACTTCGCTGGCCCTGCTGGCGCTGCCGGTGCTCGCCCGCGATGCCAAGTATCATCCAGGCACGCGTTACAACGCCATGCTGGCGATCGGCGAACTGAACCAGACTGAACCGCAAGGCGCGACTCCGCCGGTGCCCCTGGCGAAGGCTCTGCCGCTGCTGGTCGACGCGCTGGGCGACGCCAAGTACCCCGACGCCGTCAAGGTAGCCGCGCTGATCGGCATCAATCGCCATGCGAAGTTGGGGATCGCGAACGCCCAGAAGCAGAGCATCGCAGACAGAATGCTGGAAATCGCCAAGGAGAAGGCTCCTCCCGAGGACCGCACCCCCGAAGGGCACGCCTGGATGCGGGTCCTGGCTATCGACACCCTGGGCGCGCTGGGCCTGCCGGGCAATCAGAACGTCGTCGTCACGACCATGGCGTCGATCGTGGGCGATGAGAGCGAGAACATGAGCACGCGGGCGGCGGCCGCGCAGGCCCTCGGCACGATCAACTACGCAGGACTGAAGGGCGTCCAGGCCAATGCCTTGCTGGGCGTGCTGGCCCGATTCGGCGCCACCGCCTGCGCCGACGAACTGGCGAAGTACCAGAAGGCCAAGGATCAGGCTCAGGACAAAAAGGCCGGCGGGATGTATGGCGGCTACGGCATGGATAGCATGTACAGCGGCGCCGAGTCGATGCCCGACATGTACTCCAGCGAGATGATGATGTCGGGCTACGGCGCCGAGATGGGATACGGAATGCCGAAGAAAAAAGAGCCCGAGTTGCTCTCTCGACGGCGGTTGATGACCAACCTCAGCGCAATCGACGTCGGCGTCAATGGCCCCGACAGCAAGCAGGGAGTGAAAACGCTTGCCGGCGGCGACGAGAACGAAGCGGTCAAGAAGCTCAATGCCGCCATCAAGAAGCTCGACGGCGTGCTGGAGGACAGGAACCTCGAAGAGGAAGAACGCGTCGAGGGGGTTACTACAAGCCAGGCGGACTTCCTGGCGCTGGCGCAGGCGTACGCCCCCGCTCCCGCTCGAGCGCCAGCCCCGGCGGCGGCCCCCGCCACACCTGCGCCCGCAGGGCAGGCCGCTCCGGCCGCTGCGGGCACGACCCCCGCTGCTCCAGCGGGTCAGGCGCCCCCGGCCGCCGCGTCGGCTGCAGCAGGCCCCGCTAAGGGCTAGATGGCCCGGCCCCAACAGTGGCCGGGACGGCGCGCCACGATGGCATTGGTTGGCACCAATAGCACCAGTCGGTGCCGCATGGATGTTCTGTTCCGGTTTTTCCGTCCGCGGCGTCGAGAAACGACAACAAGGGATGTCGCAAAAGCTCCCCATGTTGCCGGATTGCGTGCTACTTTTCTAATGAGTCCCAGGTGGATGCGGGACGCGGGCGAGCGTATCGATCGCGGATTCCCGGTTGAGGCCGTTTGAGGCATTCAGCCGTCCACCACGGATCCAGGACTGCCCGAGGGACTGCCCGCCTGAACCGTACACGCTACCTGTCACGCTGAAGGAGGGGCCATGAAGGCCCTCACGCCGCAACGCCGATCGACCGCGCTGGCGGTAGCGGCGTGTGCGGTGCTCGTTTGTGGATGCACCACGCTACGGTCGCCGTTCGACCCGACGGGCGAACGGATCTTCGCGCAGCCGTCGCTCGTGCCTCCGCCAGCGACCGGATCGTTTGCGCCCAGCGGGTCTCCTCCCAGCCAGGTGATCGTTCCGCCCGGCGCGACGATTCCTCCTTCGGCCGACCTGACGCTTCCCGGCGCGATAGCAGCCCCAGCACCCGCGGCACCCGGCGCCGTCGTCCCCGGTCCCATGGCTCCGGGTGGCGCGATGCCGCTCGCGCCCCCGCCCGGAACGGTGGCTCCATCGCCGCTGGCGCCCGCTGCTGGTTTGCCAGCACCCGGCGCTGCGCCGGCGGGCGGTCCGGAACTGGTGCTCGTTCCCCAGGAATCGGTAGCTCCGATAGGCACCCACGTCGTGCTGCTGGCCGGCACGCGCGACCGCGACAACTACCTGCGGACCAACCAGCGAATCGATTGGACATTGGTTCCCGGCAGCGTCGGGCAGTTTGTCGAAGTGGGAACCAAAGGGTTCACCGACTGGCTGATGGGCGATTTCACCGTGCCGCAAATCGTCAACCCGGCCTACGCCATCACGAGCACCTCGCGGCAGTATCTCCGCCACACTCGCGGCACTCCCAACCCGGAAGACGACATCACGGTGCTGGCGGGCCAGGCGTGGATCACAACGACGTCGCTCGTCGAGGGAACGATGTGGGTCAGCGCCCATGCCCCGGCGGGCTACGGATGGCAGACGCGCACGGCGGCAATCCACTGGATCGACGGCCAGTGGTGTTTTCCTCCCCCGGCCATCACCGCTGCAGGAGTGCCGCACGTTTTCACCACCACGGTGATGCGGCAGTCGAACCAGGCGCCGCATGTCGGCTGGCTCGTCCGCTACGAGATCACCGGCGGACCGCCGGCCGGTTTCTCGCCCGATGGCGGCCCGGTGATTGAGGTGGCCGTTGATGAGCAGGGACGCGCCAGCGCCGAGATCATCCAGCCGCAACCGCTGGCCGGGACGAATCAAATCTCGATCCAGGTCATCCGTCCGGCCTCCCCCGAATGCCCCGAGCGGCGGCTTGTCGTGGGGACCGGTTCCACGCTGAAGACGTGGGCCGATACCGACATGCCAATCCCGCAGGGGCTGCCGAGCGAACCTGCCCCTCAGCCCACCGCGCTGCCGCAGATTGAAGTTCAGACCACCGGACCTGGACAGGCCAAGGTGGGGGACGATGTGACTTTCCGCATCTTGGTCACGAATGTCGGCCAGGCTCCGGCCACCGGACTGCAGGTTCGCGACAAATATGACGAGGGCCTCCAGCATGCCGAAGCGCCCAGCCCGATCATCAAGGACCTCGGGACTCTTGCACCGGGCCAGTCGATTGCAGTGGGGGTGGTGCTGCGGGTGATGCAGCCCGGCCGCTGGTGTCACAATGTGGAGATCCTTGCCGGCGACCGAGTGCTGGCCCAGGGCCAGGCCTGCGTTACGACGGAAGAAACGGGCCCGCCGCAGGTCCCGCCTCCGACGACGGGCCAACAACCGCCCGCCGCACCGTCGATCGACCTGCAGTTGACCGGACCAGAATCGCGCGTCGTGGGCGAATTGGCGGTATTCGATATCCGGATCGCCAATAACGGCGAACGTCCGGCTACCAATCTGCAGGTCTTTGTCGAGTACGATCCGGTCTTCGCGCCGAGCCGTGCCTCTCCCAATCACGAGGTCATCGAGGGCCGGTTGGTGTGGTCGATCCCAGCCCGGGTTGTCACTGAACCTCGTCGGGCCATGACTGAGATCGCCCCCCGCGACTCGGTGCAGTTCGCCTTTGAATGCCGCTGTCCGACGGCCACGCCGCGAGCGTGCATTCGGGCGACGGTGCAGGCCGGCCAGCAGGTTCTGGCGCAACAGGAGAAGTGCCTGGAGATTCGCAGTTCCGAACCACCGGCTCCACCCCCTTCGAATCTGTCGCTGACTATTGATGCTACCCGGGAGCCGGTAACCGCCGGCCAGGAGTTGAGCTATCTCATTCGCGTGACTAACGCGGGACAGGCCGTTGAGAACAGCGTGGTTGTGGCCGTAGGCTTGCCCCCGCAACTTACGCTGGTGAGATTGCAGACGGTCGGCCCGACCGGGATTGGATATGATGTACAGGGATCGGTAATCCGGTTCGCCCCGGTGCCGCAACTTGCGCCCGGGATGAGGCTTGACTATCGGGTCCGGGCCAAGGCAGTCGCCGCCGGCCAGGTGGCCGTGCAGGCGGAAGTGGCTTCGCAGGCCAGTACGCAGCCGGTAGTGAACCAAGAGACAACTACCATCCTTCCCCAATAAGCTCCATGCTGCGGTTTGTCGTCCTCACGCACGAACATCCCCGCGGGCTGCACTGGGACTTCATGCTCGAAACAGGCGAGCGGCTGGCGACCTGGGCTCTGCCCGAGGAACCCGTCGCGGGGCGCGAACAAGTGGCCGAAATGCTCCCCGACCACCGCCGCGAGTATCTCGATTATGAAGGCCCGGTGTCGGGAGACCGCGGCCGCGTCTGGCGGTGGGACAGCGGGGTGTATCAGGCCGAACACCAGGCCGACGATGAATGGGTGGTCAGCCTGTCGGGTGTGAAGCTCAGGGGACGGGCCGTTCTCACACGCATCGCGGTAATGCCCGGCCGTTGGCGGTTCCGGTGCGACGGGGGCTGATTGCCCGGAGGTCGTTCCAGAAGCGCTGGCTGGTTCCCGGGGCAATCGGCAGGCGGAGTTCCGACACAGCCGGTCAACGCCGCAAGGTCGTTCCCGACAGATGTACGACGCCGTCGCCGAGTTCAAGCTCCTCGACCTGGACGAGTTTGTTCTCGTTGTTGCGAGGCGCGGGGAACGAAACGAGCGCCACGGGATCGCCCTCTTCCTGCCGCCACTCAACTGCGAGATTGAGCTGGCTGGCAGCCTCGGAGACGCGCTGGAGAACCGAGTCCAGAGGGAGCGGAAGCAACCCGGCGCGCGCTTTTCGAATCCGCAGGGCGATTACATTCGGTTGCGGCACGTAGACGCCGACCGTCAGCGAAAGGACGCTTTTGACTTCGCCACGGTCGAAGCCCGCGGCCAGCGTCAGGGCTTCCGCGGTGATGGCCACGCGCGGATCGCTGATCGACTTCGGCAGCGCCTCGGGATGGTTTCGCTCCAGGTCGACGGCGAGCCAGCCGTTGATCTGAGCGTCGGAGAAGGAGGCCTCCCACTGGCCCTCTTTTTCCAGGTCGCTCGCCAGGGCTGTGGCCCGCTCGAGCAGCTCGTCGCTGGCTTTCTCGGCCTCTTTCCGATCGGCCACCAGCGCCTGCTCATAGAAATCAGGCGCCTTCCGCGACGCCAAATAGAGCAGGCCGATCGCGATCAATCCGATGGCCACCAGACCGGCAACCGGCACCCCCAGGACCAACAGCCACTTTCTCACCGGACCATCCTTGTTGACGTAGGCATCTTGACGGATCCCGGCCAGACCTCCGGGTCAGGCTGGAAACCGAAGCAAGGCGTAGTGCTTCTTCCCGGAGCGAACGACCATCACCGACTCGCTGGCCAGATCCGCAGCAGCCAGAGTCCTTTCTATGCTTTCAACGCGGCGATTGTTCACGTAGGCCCCGCCCTGGGTGACAATTCGGCGGGCTTCTCCCTTGCTCTTGGCCAGCCCGGACTCGACCAGGGCATCGATAATCGTCAGCCCGTCGGCCAGCCGCTGGCGGGGGAGGTCCTTACTGGGCACGTCGGCGAAGATCTGGGTTAGTTGGGCATCGGAAAGCTCGCCGATTTCCGCTCCGAAAAATATCTCTGTGGCCCGCTCGGCCGTCGCCAGGCCCGCTTCTCCGTGGACCAGGCGGGTCAATTCCGTCGCCAGCCGCCGCTGGGCCACGCGGCGGCCGCGATCCGCCTGGTGTTCGCCCATGACGCTCCGGATCTCCGGCTGGGCGAGATCGGTGAAGTATCGCAGACACTTCTCCACGTCGGCGTCGTCGAGGTTGATCCAGTACTGGAAGAACTGATAGGGGCTGGTCCGCTCGGCCGAGAGCCAGACGGCCCCCGACTCGGTCTTGCCCATCTTCGTGCCGTCGCTCTTGGTCAGCAGCGGACAGGTCATGCCGTGGAGCTGCACACCGCGGAGCCGCCGGGCCAGGTCAATACCGGCCGTGATGTTGCCCCATTGGTCGCTGCCGCCCGCCTGGATCTCGCAGCCGAGGGCCTCGTTGAGATGGACGAAGTCGTAGGCCTGCAGCAGCATGTAGCTGAATTCGGTGTAGCTCAGCCCGGCATCGGTTCGTTCGAGACGATTCTTGACCGACTCCTTGGTGAGCATCACGTTGACCGGAAAGTGCTTGCCGATATCGCGCAGGAACTCGAGGTAACCGAAGCGGCCCATCCAGTCGTAGTTGTTGACCAGAATCGCCGCGTTGGGACAGCCTTCGTCGAAGTCGAGAAAACGCCGCATCTGCGGCTCCATCCCGGCAATATTCTGCCGGAGTGCATCGACGGAGAGCAGGTTCCGTTCCTCGCTCTTGCCGCTAGGGTCGCCGATCATACCGGTGGCACCGCCCACCAGCGCGATCGGCCGGTGCCCCGCTTGCTGAAAACGCCGGAGGACCATCATCGCCACGAGATGCCCGACGTGCAGACTGTCGGCCGTAGGGTCGAACCCTACGTAAACCGTGCGGGGCTTTGCCATCAACCAGGCCTGGAGATTGGCATCGTCGGTGGTCTGATTGACCAGTCCGCGCCATTGGAGTTCGGCGTAAACGTCGTGCATTGGTGGTATTCTTGCGATTGCGTCGGAACAGGCTGTGCAGTTGGGCGTGAGACGGGTTTCGGCAGCCCGTCCGCTGAGATAGGGCGGACTGCCGATCCGCGCTGCGAACTGGGTGCCGGGGCGTTCACCTCCACATGTCGTCATCGGCGAACGGATGAAACGGGCCTTTGAGCTTGGGCTTCGGCAACGCCTTGAGTGCCTGCTCGGCGAAGCGAAGGTCTTCCCTGGTGGTGATCTTGAGGTTGATCGGCGAGCCGGGAACCACTGTCACCGGGTGGCCGATCCGCTCGACAAGCTGGGCATCGTCGGTGGCAGCGAAACCCGCGCGCTTCGCGTAGGCATCGAGCAGCAACTGCCGGCGGAAGACTTGCGGCGTCTGGGCTTCCCACAAGCCGCTTCGCGAGACGGTCTCCTGGATCTTGTGATCGGCCACCCGTTTCAGCGTTCCGTGAACCGGCGTGGCGAAGATCGCCGCCCCGCTCTGTTCGGCGGCCTGAAAGACCTTGTCGATCCACTCCCCCACGATGCACGGCCGCGCGGCGTCATGGACGCAGATGTAATCGGCCTCCGGTTTGACACGGGTCAGGGCGTTCTCGATCGAGTCGGCCCGCTCGGCGCCTCCTTCGACCACGCCGATGCCCATGATCGCGACATTGGAGGCGAACTTGAAGTTGAAGTACTCGCGATCCTCCTTCGAGATGACCAGCAGCACCTGAACCACGTCGTCGCGGTTCAAGAACCGCTCGGCGGAATGGAGCCATACCGCGCGGCCATCGAGGATGGCGAACGGCTTCTTGTAGTTCTGATCCTTGAACCGGCTGCTTTTGCCAGCGGCGGGCAGGATGACGGCGAATTTGGCCACGGGCTTCGAGTCTCACTTACGAGGAAATGAGGGCCAGTCTAGTGAATCCGGCGTCCCGACCGAAAAGGTGACAGCGCAAGAAGAACCCATCACGGAAACCGAGAGCCCTTCTTTCGAGGGAGAAAGTTGGTCCCGGATGCCCCATTGTCTGCTTTCCGCAGTATGCGTCAAGCGCAACCCGCCAGGGCCCGGTCGCCGCGCAACACCTATCTTGCGGGCGCAGGGACGGAACGCGACTATCAGTCCGATTTGCCGAGGCCAGGGGCGCTGAAGGCCCGTGCTACGAGTAGAATCCCGCGCCGCGGCGGGCCATCGCGAGCAGTAGCGGCGTGGGGTGGAAGCGGTCGCCAAGAGGGGCAAGCGACGCCAGCCGCCGGGTGACATCACCCGCACCCAACTGGCTGGCCCAGTAAAGCAGACCGCCTCGTGCGGCCGGAAAGCCCAGGCCGAACAGGACGGCCAAGTCGATCGCCCGCGGATCCGAGACCTTTCCTTCTTCCAGAAGCCGACTGGCCTCGATCACCATCGGCAATAGCAGGCGGTCGACGATTTCCGCAGCAGAAAACTCCCGATCGCAGCGCCGCCACGTGGCCACAAGCTGCACGACATCGGGATCCTCCTCACCCGGACCTTCCCACGACGTCTGGCTCGGATAGGCGAAAAAGCCGGCGCCCGTCTTTCGGCCCAGGCGGCCTTTCTTGATCAGCATGACCAGCAGGGGCGAGGCGACCACGCGTTGGGGAAACGCCTCCCATAACACGCGACCGGCGCGGAAGGTCGTGTCGAGCCCGATCTCATCGATGACTCGCAACGGCCCCATCGCCATGCCGAAACCGGTGGCCGCGGTTTCAATCGCGCCGATCGACGCCCCATCGAGCAGCATCTCCAGGGCTTCATTCAAATACGGCACGAGCAGGCGATTGACGAGAAACCCCGGTCCGTCCTCGACAACGATCGGCATCTTCTCAATCGCCCGGACATAGCCGGCGGCGGTGGCGAGTGCCGCTTCGCGCGTTGCATGACCGCGAATGATCTCGACGAGCGAACGGTCGCGAACCGGGTGAAAGAAGTGAATTCCGCAGAAGCGATCGGCACACGGCAGGTCGGCCGCCAGGCGGCGGATCGGGATCGTCGAGGTGTTCGAGGCTAGCAGGGCGCCCGGCTGAATGTGCGGCAGGAGATCGAGGTACAGCCTTCGCTTGGCCTCCAGATCCTCAACGACCGACTCGATGATCAGCCCGCACGAAGCCAGCCGCGCGAGGTCGCTCGTCACGGTCACCAGGCGGTCGACTTCTTGCGCGGGCGCGGGCATGCCTGACGATGCTTGGTGAGCCAGTTCGGCCGCAATCCGTCCCGGCGCGGCGTCGAGTGCGGCCGGCTGCACGTCGCAGAGCGTGACGGGAATGCCCGCTTTGAGGTTGGCGGCGGCGATCGCTGTGCCCATCAGGCCGGCGCCGATGATGCCGACCGAAAGCACGGGGTGCGGCGTGGCCGCCGATCCGCCTGTCAAGCGGTTCCAACGGACGACCTCCTCGACATGAAGCCGGGCGAGACGGAGGTCGGCAGGTTGCGGATCAGACGTGTCGTCCATGGACACGATCTATACCACACATCGCCCGGCGCCGGCCAGAGCAACGGCTGTGCGCCCAGACACTTGGCCGCTCACATCCGCCCCTCGATCAGGTACTGGCCATTGATCTCGTCGACCTGTTCGTTGAGCGACAGAAGGTCGTAGATGAAGCCCAGTCCGAACAGGCTGAACGTCAGCAGCCAGATGAGCCCGGTGATCCATTTGCCCATGTAGAAGCGATGCAGGCCGGTGATGCCGGTAAGCGGAATGAGCAGAAGGATCCAGGCGATCGAGTAGTTCAGCGGGCCGGTGCGGTAGCGGCGGTTGCACTCCTGATCCATGACCGGGATCAGGAAAAAGTCGACGATCCAGCCGACGAACAACAGCCCGAGCGTCAGTGCCCAGATGATGCCCGTGATCTGCCGGCCGTAGTAGAAGCGGTGCAGGCCAAAGAAGCCGAAGGCCCACAGGATGTAGCCGACAATGATGGAATGGGTGTTGGCGCCGTTCATGGTTTCTTACTGCTATTCGTTGCTGAAGCCGCAATATTGATCCTATTGGTGTTCACATTGCACGCGGACACCTGGGCGGCGGTTCGCCGTGACTTCCGGCTCCGGTATGGGGTTGTCTCGTTCCTTTTCGCTGCAAAGGGATAGCGAACGAGTCATCGCAATCGCCGCCTTTGGGGATGCGTCAGGACCAGCTTGCGGGGGAGTGCGACAGCACCTATAGTGGACTCGTTGAAGCCGGGTGCTCATCCGGCGCGTCGCTTGGTCTTATTGCTTGGGAGCGCGGCCATGCCGATCGCTGTCAATTGTTCGCAGTGCGGCCGGAGCTATCAACTGCGGGATGAACTGGCGGGCAAGAAAGCCAAGTGCAAATGCGGCGGCACGATCCTGATCCCGGCAGCCCCTGCGGCTCCACTTGCGCCGATGGCCGATCCGGATCCGCTTTCCTCGCTGCTCGACGAGTCGCTGCCGCCGCTTGATGCGGCCGCGCCGCTCCCGAGTGTTGCGGCCAGTTACCAGGCGGCGTCGCCCGCGCCGGCGCCCTTGCGATCAAGGCGCTCGCGCATGAACCCGCTTTTGCTCGGCGGTTTGATTGGGGGCGGCGCGGCCGTGGTGCTTATCGTGGGCCTGGTGATTGCTCTTTCCGGCGGCGGCGAGGAGCCGCAGCCCGCGGTTTCCGCGCCGACGGAAGTCCCGCCCGCCACGCCATCGGGCTACGCCACACCCGAAGAGGTCTTTGCCGCGTACCAGAAAGCCACGGCCGCCAAGGACTGGGCCGGGCAACTGCGAGTCCTCACCGCGGAATCCCAGGAAATGACCGTGGGGGCCATGGCTTTGGCGGCCGCCATGCTGTCGGCAATGAGGCCCGAGTTGGCCGAAGTGCTCAAGAAGCAAGGCCTCGATGCCGCGCAGATCCAGTCCGCTTCAGAAGATATCACGCCGTCCAACATCTCGCAGGTGGCCGGCAAAATGGGCCAACGGATGCGCGAACTTGGGGCAGGCATCAAGGACAAGGCCGGCTTCTACTCGGCGATCATGCCGGCCATTGAGAAAGCGGGAAAGGAGATGACGGCCCAATTGCCCGGCAATCTGTCGCAGATGCAGGCTGATGCCGAGCGGGCCCTGGCCGAGGCCAAGCTGGTGGACCTGCAGATTACCGGCGACACCGCACGCGGGGCGATGGCGATCGAGTTTATGGGCCGTGAGACAAAAAGTCCGCTGGAGTTCCGTCGCATCGATGGCGGCTGGCTGATTCACCAGTCGGGCCAGATCGCCGGAAATCCGCTCTTGCCCCAGGGGATGGGGTCCTGAAGATGCGTCGTCGGTTGTTTATGTCACCGGCCCTGGTTATCATCCGGGCAGGTCGGCGACCGAGGGGCGCCGCGATACCACCGGCCGGAATTCAACTCGCCAGGCTCTGCCGGCGCCACTGCTGAAGGAGGAACTGCATGACCCGCCGTGTTTCTCGCCGTGACTTGCTCAAGAGTTCCATCGCGGCCGCCGCCGCCCCCTATGTCATCACCTCAACCGCGCTAGGCAATGCCCAGACGCCGCCAGCCAGCGAGCGCGTGACCCTGGCCCACATCGGCGTTGGGAACCGCGGCCGTGATCTGATGCGCGGCTTCATGAATTGCCAGGGAGCGCAGTCGGTAGCTGTGGCCGACGCGTACAAGGATCGCCGCGATGCCTGTGCGCGGATGATCAACGGCAAGGGTTACGCCGATTTCCGCGAGATCCTGGCGCGCGACGATATCGACGCGGTGATCGTCGCCACGCCGGACCACTGGCACGTGCCGATCGCCGTCATGGCCGCCCGGGCGAAGAAAGACGCCTACGTCGAGAAACCCCTCGGCCTGAGCGTCGAGCAGAATCTCATCTGCCGCAAGGTCTTTCAAGAGAACAGCCGCATTTTCCAGTACGGCACTCAGCAGCGCAGCATGAACCACTGCTGGCTCGGCTGCGAACTGGTCCGCAGCGGCAAGATCGGCAAAGTCGAGCGGATTGAGGTCATCGCGCCGGACGGCGGAGCCGGTGGTTCGACGCAGGAAGTGCCGGTGCCGCCGAATCTTGATTACGACATGTGGGTCGGTCCGGCGCCGGTGGCGCCCTACACGGCGGATCGCTGCAATCCACCCGGCACGTACTGGATCTACGACTACTCGATCGGCTATCTGGGCGGCTGGGGTGCCCATCCCCTGGATATCATGGTCTGGGGAAGCGACGCCGATCTTGCAGGCCCGATGAGCTTTTCGGGCACCGGTAAGATCCCCGACGAAGGGCTCTACAACACGGTCTACAACTGGGACATGACGGTCGAGATGAGCGATGGCGTGGTGATGACGCTCAAGCCGGGCGGCGACTCGACGAAGTTCATCGGCTCCGACGGCTGGGTTGATGTCCGCCGCGGCGGCCTGGACGCCGAGCCCAAGTCGCTCCTCGAAACGAAGATCGACCCGGCCGCGGCGAAACTTGTCCTCAGCCCGCGGCACGATCAGAACTTCGTCGACGCGGTGAGAACCCGCAAGCTGGCGGTGAGCACGCTCGAAGACGCGGTGCGGTCCGATATCATCAGCCACATGTGTGACATCGCCGTCCGCACCGGGCGCAAGATCACCTGGGATCCGAAGAAGGAGGAGATCGTCAACGATCTGGAAGCCGCGAAGATGCTCCACCGCGACATGCGATCGCCGTGGACGATCTGAGCCAAAGCTGCGTGCCTTGCAGAGCTTGAGGTTAGCGAAATCATAAGAAATGGAGGACGAACCGATGTTTGGCAGCCCGATCTATCGCCGCGAGTTCCTTGAGAGACTTGGCATCGGTTCGGTGGGGGCGATGGTCGCCGGCGGCCTGGCGGCGCGGAGCCTGGCGGCCGAGGTCGCCGCCACGGCAGAATGGAAGCCGGTTTCGGACCGCAAGGTCCGCGTCGGCATCGTCGGTTACGGCGTTTGTCGCTTCGGCGCGGCGTTCGGGTTTCAGGATCATCCCAACGTGGAAATCGTGGCGGTCAGCGATCTGATTGCCGACCGCCGCGCCGGGCTGATGCAGGCCTGCCGCTGCGAGAAGTCGTACGAGTCGCTGGAGGTGCTGGTGAAAGATCCGGCGATCGAAGCGGTGTTCGTCGCCACCGACGCGCCGAGCCACGCGCGGCACTGTATCGAGGTCCTGAAGCACGGAAAGCACGTGATGACCGCCGTACCCGCGGTGTGGGGGTCGCTCGAAGACGCCGCGAAGCTTGTCGAGGCGGTCAAGTCGAGCGGACTGAAGTACATGATGGCCGAGACGAGTTGGTATCACGATGCCTGCCATGCGATGCGCGAGATCTACCGGGCCGGCGGTTTCGGCCGGGTGGTGTACTCTGAAGGCGAGTACTACCACTACCTCGATCAGCCGATTGACTCGTTCAACAATTGGCGGATCGGCTCGCCCCCGCTGTGGTATCCCACGCACTCCACCGCCTACTATATTGGCGTCACCGGCAAGCGCTACACGGCCGTGTCGGGCACGGGTTTCCGCAGCGGCCGGCTTGGCTATGGTCCCGACAACCAGTACAAGAACCCGCTTAGCGACGAGATCGCCCTCTTCCAGACCAGCGAAGGGGGCTCGTCGCGGATGTCGATGTGCACCTCGGTCTACGGGCTGGTGGAGGAGACAGGCCGCATTTTCGGCGAGCGCGGCTGGATGGAAGGACTCGAGTACCGCGGCACTTTGAAAGAACTGCCCGACCTGGCCCGGCCAGCCCTGCCACCGAGCGTGGCACCGGGTGGGCATGGTGGATCGCACGGACAGCTTTCCAACGAGTTTGTCACGGCCGTCCTCGAGGATCGCCAGCCGGCGGTGAACGTCTTCGAGGCCCTGGCGATGACCGTGCCCGGCATCGTGGCCCACGCGTCGGCCCTCAAGGACGGCGAGACGCTCAAGATTCCGCAGTTTGACTGAATCACTGTGGTGCAGGCGTCTCGCCTGCCGACAGTGCAGCCGAGATGGCCGCACCACAAACGGTTGTGCTGGAACCTTTATGTCTGCTGAGCACGGACGTGCACGAGACGACGCGGCGCCCAACAGCGGCGTGGGGCCGGTCTGGCTTTCCGACTACGGCCGGGCGTCGAGCGTCCCCTCGCCGGTGAGCCGGATGATGGCGGCCTTCGCCGCCGATTTCCGCGACGAACTGGACATCAATCTCGGTGTCGGCTACGTCAACGAGCGGACGACTCCGCGCGAAGCGATCCAGGAAGCATTGGCTGCGGTCCTCGCCGATCCGGCCAGGTATCGCTGCGCGCTGAACTACGGCGGCCCAGCCGGCTCGCCGAACCTCATCGAGTCGATCGGTCGCTTTCATCTGGAACACGGGCTGGGCGGCCTGACTGAAGATACCCTGGCGCGGAACCGGATCATCATCGGCCCCAACGGCGCGACCAGCCTGCTTGAGGGACTGGCGCATCTGCTCGCGCCGGGCATCGTGATCACCTCCGATCCCAACTATTACATCTACTCGAATTACCTGGAGCGGAAGGGCTTCGAGGTCGTGGCCGTTCCCGAAGACGAGCACGGCCTGGACACCGACCGGATGGATGCGGTTCTTGAGCGCCTCGGCGAGCGGCAGGACCAGATCCGCTTGTTCTACGTGGTGACGGTCAACAATCCCACGTGCAGCATTCTCAGCAACGCGCGGCGACGCAAGCTCGTGTCCATCGCGACACGCCTTTCCGAGAAGCTCAATCGGCGCGTCCCGATCGTCTTCGACAAGGCCTACGAGAACCTGATCCACGACTCGGCAGTGGAGAAGCCCCGCTCGGGCCTGCTGGACGACGAGTTGGGCATCGTCTACGAAATCGGCACGCTGTCGAAGATCCTCGCCCCGGCGCTGCGGATCGGATATCTCATCGGTCCACCGAGTTCACTCCTCAATGCCATCGTCGAGCGGACGAGTGACGCGGGGTTCAGCGCACCGCTGGTCACCCAGGAAATAGCCAGCTATCTGCTCGATCATCACGTGGCCGAGCAGATCGCCCGGGTGAACGCCGGCTATCGCCAGAAAGCTGTGGCCACGCAGTCGTGGATCGACGCCGAACTGGGCCGGTTTCTTTGCGAGTGCCGCGGCGGCCGGGCGGGGTTCTACTACTACCTGACCTTCCGCGACGTGGAGACCGGCGAAGGCTCGCCGTTCTTCCGCTTTCTTTCGCGGACGACTGGTGAAGCGGCGATCGACGGTCCCGCCGGCTCGAGAGGCCCGCGGGTCATCTATATTCCCGGCGAGTACTGCGTCCACCCGGCGGGCGAATTGGTGGCCGCGGGCCGTTGCCAGTTGCGCCTCTCGTACGGCTTCGAGGAACTGCCACGCATCGAGCGAGCCGTGCACCTCCTCCGCGAGGCGGCCGCGTATGCCGCGGCTTCAAAGTAGGTCCGCGCTCCTCATTCAACTCCGTTTCCCACTCCACCTGCTCATCAGAAGCAAGCCAGTTTGCACGCCGACAGCGCGTCTCATAGAATCGCAAGCAGGCGGAAACTGGCAAACTAGACGGAGAAGACCATGGGCGGCAAGGTGCGAATCGCAATAGCGCTGGCAGCGGCCTGGCTGGTGATCGGAGCGGCGGCGAATCTCCAGGCAGCCAACCGGCCCGCGTCCAAACCGAGCCTCGGTATCAACCTCAACGGCCCGGCCGACTGGAACACCGAATTGCCCTTCGTCGACGTCTTCCGCTTCTCGCGTCCCTGGATCAGCCAGCGTGAAGGGCAGCCGTGGGGCAAGGGTTCCGAGTTGGAACTCGACGAGCGCGCCTGGGTCAAGCGGCTGGAGGCCGACTGCTGGGCGGAGACGCTCTTGTGCACCATCGAAGGAGGTCACTACCCGGCCGGCCGCTATACGGTGCTCTACGACGGCCAGGGGGAACTCGATGTCTGGAACGCCGCCACAATTGTCGATCGGCGGCCGGGACGCCTCGCGATCGACGTCGATCCGTCGAAAGGAGCTTTTTATCTCAAGCTGCTCAAGACGGATCCGAACGATTACGTTCGCAACATCCGCGTGATCATGCCCGGCTTCGAAACGACATGGCGGAAGGATCCTTTCCATCCGGCGTTTCTTGAGCGTTGGCAGGGCGTGACCTGCCTGCGGTTCATGGACTGGATGGAGACCAATGGTTCGGAGATCAGCCGCTGGTCGGAGCGGCCGCGCCTCGACGACGCCACCTTCTCCGAACGCGGCGTAGCGGTCGAGATGATGATCGATCTGGCGAATCGCCTGGGGGCCGATCCCTGGTTCTGCATGCCGCACCGGGCCGACGACGACTACGTCCGCAACTTCGCTCGATTGGTCCGCCAGCGACTCGACGGCCGTCGCAAGGTGTACGTCGAGTACTCCAACGAAGTCTGGAACGGCCAGTTCCCGCAAAGCAAGTACGCGGGTGAAGAGGGAATCAAGCTGGGCTTTGCCGAGAAGCCTTGGGAAGCGGCCTGGCGATTCACGGCCCACCGCTCCGTCCAGATCTTCCGCATCTGGGAAGAGGCGATGGGCGGCCGCGATCGCCTCGTGCGAGTCCTCCCGTCTCAGGCGGCCAACCCCTATGTTTCCGAACGGGTGCTCGAGTTCCAGGACGCCTACCGCAGCGCTGATGCTTTGGCCATCGCCCCGTATGTTTCGTTCAACATCCCCCAACAAGGCGACGGGCTCACCACTGCCGACGTTGAACGATGGACCGTCGAGCAGGTCCTCGATCATGTTGAACAGGAGTCGCTCCCCAAAGCGATCGAGTGGATCAAGAGCCAGAGGCAAGTCGCCGACAAGTACGGGTTAAAGCTGGTGGCCTACGAAGCGGGCCAACACCTGGTGGGCGTGGGCGGCGGCGAGAATAATGAGAAGGTAACTGCGCTCCTGCAGGCCGCCAACGCTCATCCGCGGATGGGCCAGATCTACGACCAGTATTACGCCGCCTGGACCGAGGCCGGCGGCGACCTGCTCTGCTACTTCTCTTCGGTTGGCCGCTGGAGCAAGTGGGGCAGTTGGGGCATCCTCGAGCACTACGACGACGATCCGCGGCAATCGCCCAAGTTCATGTCGACGATCCGCTGGGCGAAAGGCCTGGGGCAAGAGGTTCGCGTGCCGGAATGACGAGGTTTGTCATGCGTTCCACGGTAATCAGCCTGACCGTCATCCTGTTGATCGTGCCGGCCGCCGCCGCCCGCGAGTACTCTCCACGAGTTGTGTCGCCGCACAATGCCGACGCCTATAGCATGAAGACCTTCCGCCAGTTTCCCCGCTGGCGCGACCTGGAAGGCGATGCGCTGGCCTGGGAGGTGTACCGCTACCTGGCCGACACGCGGACCGGCCTCTTCCACATGAACGAGGTGCTCGAAGGGGCCGATACCTTGAGCGAGCACCGCACGGTCCGCGATCCGGTGAAGATCATCAATGTCTACGGCTACGCCTACTGCGGCATCCTTGGCCCCGTGATGGCCGGCGTGGGCGAAGACATGGGCGTCGGGCCGACGCGGACGCTCTCGCTCCCCGCGTGGAGCCACGTCGCCTCGGAGTGGTTCTACGACGGCCGGTGGCACTACCTCGATATCGACGTCCGCGCCGTTTTTCGCCGCGACGACGGCACGCTCGCCTCAATGGACGATGCACGGCGCGATGCCTCACTCTGGAAGGACCGCGGGCCGCTCTTCTTTCCCAACGATCGCCTCGGGCGGGCCCAGCAGATCTATCGCGAGACCCCCGTGCACCACTACCACGGCTTCAACCAGAGCGGCCACACGATGGACTTCGTACTCCGCCAGGGCGAGACGTTCACCCGGTGGTGGAAGCCCGAGGGCGGCCGCTGGCACCACGACGAGATCTACCACACGACCGACTGGCTGCGGAAGCTGATCAAGGAGGAGCCGCGCGGTCCGAAGCCCAACCACCGGCATTTCACTATCCACAACCACGGCAACGGCCGCTTCGTCTACCGGCCCAACCTCACCGCCGCCTCGAGCGACTTCACCGATGGCGTATACGACGCCGGCAACGTGCGGCCGGCAGCGGACGGCCTGACGCTCGAACGGCCGGGCGAGGGTTTCGCCGTCTTCGAGGTCCGCAGCCCGTACATCATCGTGCCGCTGGTCGGTCGGATGGAGACCACCGACGACGATCGCGAAGCTTCGGTAGTCGAGATCGACGGCGCCGGCTTCTCGCTGGAACTGTCGCTCGATAATGGGCTGACCTGGCAACCGGTAGAGTCGAAAGGCTCACCCGCAACCGTTGACCTGACGCCGCAAGTCAGCGGCCGCTACGGCTATCTGCTCAGGATCGGCCTCCAAGGCAAACCGGGCGAGGCGGTCGTCCGTTCGCTCGCCCTGACCACCTGGGTGCAGGTCGCACCGGCCTCGCTGCCTTCGCTGCGGCGGGGCGTAAACCGGATGGAGTACCGCACCGGCGACCACTGCGGCCTCAACACCCGGGTGCTGGAGATTGCCCCCACCGCGGCCGATCCCGATGACGTCGCCAAGTATCTTGTCTCGCCGCCCCCTCCGTACGACCCGGCCCAGGCCACCGCCCGGATCCGCGGCGAAATCACCGCCCGTGTCGAGCCGCCGCCGGGCGCCAGGATCGCCTGGTTCACCGCACAGGGGAGCTTCCGCACGCACCACCGCGAGCAAGCCGCCAAGACGCGAAACACGATGAGCTACGCCGTGGGCGAGCCCGCCCACTTTCGCGAGATTCACCGCGCGGAGATTCCCACCGACACCAATCACTGGCACTACAATGCCCACGAAGAAGTGAAGCTCGACGCGCCGTCCGATCGGCTCTTCGTCCGCTATGTGGGCGATCCGGCCCTGAACAACATCCGCATTTATGCCCATTGCCTCGACGATGGCCGGCCGTCGGCCGCGCCGGTGACCATCACCCACGCCTGGCGCGAAGGCGGCGAACTCCGGACTCACCGCGTCACGCTCGCCGGCCAGGACAACTACGAAATCAATGTGAGCGGCGAGCCCGAAGACGAATCCATCGAGCTCGCCGTCCCCAGCCGCTGACTTTCATCATTCGTCATTCGCTATTTCACGCCACCGCTTCTTTGATCAGCTCCAGCGTCTCATCGATCTGCTGGGCGCTGCTGAAGCCGATGGTGAAGCAGTGGACCGTGCCCAGGCCGAGGACGTACTTGAGCGAGGCGAGCCGGTCGTCGCGGCTCTTAAACGCTCCCTCGCCGTAGATCTTCATGCCGATGACGCCGCGGCCATGCTGGTAGATCTTGCGGATGTTCGCGGCAACGTCTTCGGGCGTGCCGTCCATCTTCTCGCCCGTGTGATTGATCCGCACCAGGTGCACGTCGAGTTCCTGGCAGTCGACGGAATCCACCAGCGGGTCGAAGCCATGGCACGAGACGCCGATGGCACGAGTATGCCCCTTGCGCTTCGCATCGAGGAGCACGTCGATCACCGGCCGCATGTCGGCCACCCAACCTTTGCGGGTCATGCAGTGCATGAGCACCGTGTCCAGCGTCTCGACCCCCAGTTCCTTGCGGAACCGCTCGATGTCGGCCTTTGCCGCTTCGGGCTGCTTGGCCCGGGTCTTGGTCTGGATGAACAGCTCGTCGCGGGGCAGCGGCTTGATCGCTTCGGCGACCATCTGGTGCGTGCGATAGGCGTCGGCCGTATCGATGTAGCGCAGGCCCCGATCGTAGGCCTCCTGGACCAGTCGCGAAAAGCTTTCCTGACCCATGTTGCGCTGCTCGCTGCCCCCGACTGTGCCCGTGCCGATCCCCAGCACGGTCGTCTTGATGCCGCTCTTACCAAGCGTGACCACGTCGGTGCCGGCAGTGACCTTGATCGGCGGCACCTCTCTGGCCAAGACCGGCGCATACCGCACTCCCACTCCTGCGGCGACAGCAGCGGCGGAACTACGGACCAGGAATTCACGACGCGAGAACCGGGACATGAGAGCCTCCTCGGGCTGGGGGGTCACTGAAAGGGGGGCAAGCCAGTCATCTACTGCCGGATTATATTGTCGGCCGTAGACGGATCAAAGCATTCCACGGCGCGTTTGGTTTCATGATGTGCTTTCGCAATCTGAAATCAGAATACCTCAAGGTGAAGTCCAAGACCGATTTCTGGTCGGTACACAATCATTACGATCGGATGGTCCAGGAAACCTACTTGTGCCCGGAGTTCGAACGCCGGGTCCTCGGAACTGGATACCGCGGCTAGCGACGCGGTGAACCTGAACGGCTGCGTTTCGGCAGTTCAACCCATTGACTACTGGAAAGGGTTTCGGTAATTCGGCGAGGTCCCCGACCGACAGCCGCCGCGTGACCTGAGTCGTCAGACGCAGCCGGGAGGAGCAGCTCTTGTTTGAATTCCTCTGCGAAGTCAATCGCCGCCCGGAACCCTTCTCGGAGTACACGGCCCGCGATCTGTGGACCAATGCGCACACCGCGGGAGAGATGCTCGCCCTTCACCTCGACGACGCCGTGGATGCTGCGTCCCGGAATCGCAAGTTCATCGGTCACTCTGCCGACTGGATCGGCGCGCATTTCGGCATCGGGCCGGGAGTGAAGGTTGCCGACTTTGGGTGCGGGCCCGGTTTCTATGCGCAGCGCCTGGCATCGCGGGGCGCGGAAGTGATCGGGATCGACTTTTCCGCCAACTCGCTCTGCTACGCCCGCGACGAAGCAGCACGCGAGGGACTCCGGATCGAGTTCGTGGAGGCAGACTACCTCGACTTCGAGACCGACCGTCGATTCGACCTCATCATCATGATCATGTGTGACTTCTGCGCCCTCGGCCCGGAACAACGCAGCACGCTGCTGCGCCGGTTTCGCTCCTTCCTGGCACCGGGCGGTCGGATCATGCTCGATGTATACTCGCCGGCGATGCTCGACACCCGGAACGAAACAGCCATCTACGCCCCGAACCTCATGGACGGCTTCTGGTCGTCTGAGCGGTACTTCGGTTTCTTGAACACGTTCAAGTACGAACGGCAGCGCGTCTTGCTCGACAAGTACACCATCGTTGAGCGCGATCGAGTCCGTCGTGTTTTCAACTGGTTTCAGTGTTTCACGCCGGCTGATCTTGACAGCGAATTTGCCGCTTGCGGGCTGCGGGTCGTCGAACGCTGGGGTGACGTCGCCGGCAGCCCGTTCAACCCCGACGCGACCGAGTTCGCCGTCGTTGCCGAGGCAGCCAAAGCGGGCTGACGATGGGCGCATCCCATAATCGCAGAATCCACAGAGTGTGCCTAAAAGCTGCTTGCTGTAACGAGGTGTGCGTAATTCCGAGGAATGGCGTAAGCCATGAAAACCCAGTACTACACGGCGGCAAGTCTTGATGGATTCATCGCGACGGAATATGACTCGCTGGACTGGCTCTTCTCTCTGGGTGAGTTGAATGATTCCGGCTATCCAGAATTCATCGCGGAAGTGGGTGCCAATGGATGCTGCGCAACGCGGAGAAGGTTGCCGAGCAAGCGGGCTCGCCTTGGCCCTACGCTCAACCGGCGTGGATATTCTCAAGCCAGAAGATCCCACGGATCGGCGGTGCAGATGTTCGGTTCGTCAGTGGCAATGTGCGCCCGGTTCCTGCCGAAATGCGAGCGGCTGCGGATGGCAAGAATATCTGGATCGTTGGAGGCGGTGATCTCGCGGGGCAGTTCTACGGCGCTGGTTTGCTCGATGAATTCATCGTCCAGATCGGCTCGGCCACCCTTGGGAAGGGCAAGCGTAAGCGTACGTCCAATAGCATCTTGCGTGCCACGGTAGATTGGGGGGTGATTGGTGAATCCGGATGGCTTTCGCGGAGATCGAGCGTGGCGCGGCGGAGCAGCGAGGAGAAGCGGGCGTTCTGGCGGATGGTGATTCAGTTGCAGGGAGAGAGCGGTCTGCCGATCCGGGAGTTCTGCGAGCGGGAAGGGGTCAGCCAGGCCAGCTTCTTCGCCTGGCGGCGGAAGCTGCGGCAGGGTGCGCCGGCAGCCGAACGCCACCCTCCACTCGAGAAGAACCACGCAGAGGATTCGCCACGTCTGGTTCCGGTGCGGCTGCTGGAAACCAAGGGGGCGGCTGCCGTGGAGGTGGTTTCGCCGAGCGGGCTGGTGCTTCGGGTCCACGACGATGCGGGGACGGAGAACGTCCGGCGGGTCCTGCACCTGGTGCATGAAATCGCTTGAGGGGGCTCATGTTCCATGTTCCTCGGCAGGTGAAGATCTTCGTGGCCCTCGATCCGGTCGATATGCGGCGGGGCTTCGACGGCCTGTCGGCCCTGGTACAAGAAACCCTGGAACAGGATCCGCTCTCGGGCCATTTGTTCCTGTTCCGCAATCGCCGCCGCGATCGGGTGAAGCTGCTCTTCTGGGACGGCGACGGCTACGCCCTTTTCTACAAGCGGCTGGCCCGCGGCACCTTCGAACTGCCCGTGCCGCAGGATCCGCAGTCGCCGGCGATCGAGATCCGCGGCAGCGAGCTTTCGATGCTGCTTGACGGCATCCAACTTGAGGGCCGCCGGCGTCGGCTGCGTTACGAACGGCCAGCGGTGTCCGCCTGAGGGGTGTGTCAAGCGGGGCTGTTTCGGCTGGCGGCCCTGGGGTAGCCTGAAGCACTGCCCTTGACAGCCCTTCAGGAGACGCCCGATGGAATTGGGAAGCCTGGTCTGGTTCTCTTCTCGCCAGCATCCGTTTGCCGTGTGTGAACGGCACTGCCTGGATCTGGAATGCGATTGTACCGACGCCTGGCTGACGTTCACCGAGGTGGATCTTGAGGGGCAGGCGCTGGAGGAACCGCTGACGTTTGAGATCCGGGTCAATCTTCGCAGCGGGCGCGAGCGTCGTCCGCCGCAACGTCCGGCGGCGATCGAGGCGTTGGTCCGCGAATTCCTGGTTGGCTTTCCTGTCGAGCGTTTCGGGGAGATGGCCGACCGGCGTGGGGAGCAACGCACCGCTCGGCGGCGGTTGAGCCATTACACGATCGATCCGTCGAGGCGGGGCGAGTTGATCGCTTACGCGGAAGTGATCGACGCGGCCGAGGATCGGGAGGCCTGCGCGTGCCGGTTCGGGTTGTTCTTCGCCCACGAGGGGCACGACTATCTGATCGAGGATCACTACTGCCCGAACCCGGCCTGCGATTGCCAGCTGGTCCACCTCGGGTTCTGGGAGCGGATCGAGTCGCCGCAGAACAAGATCGACCTCTGGCAACGCTTCCGGGCGGCGTTCGCTCTCGACGGGCGATTCAAGGAGATCACGCTCTGCGAGGAGGGTTGGTGTGGCGCGGCGTCGGTCGCTCGGGCCTGGCGTGAGCACTGCGGCGAGCGGTTCGAAATCTTCCGGGAGCGTTATGAGCAGATCAAGGCGATCGGCCGGCGCAGCATGCCGTTGGCCGTGCCGGCACCACCTCCGGTCCCGGTCGTGAAGTACGTTTCCCCAGCGCCACTCGGCATATCGCCGGCCGAAGCTCGCCGGGGGCGTAACGATCCCTGTCCCTGCGGCAGCGGGCGGAAATTCAAACGCTGCTGCGGCCGTGGCGGAGTGGCTTGAGAAAATCTCCAAGAAAGGTCCGAACAGGGGTAGCGCGATCGGCCGCGATGGTTTATCTTGCCCCCAGCCAACGGAAACGGGCGCTCGCAGGAAGCCAGCATGCCGGCCAGTCAAGACACCACCGCTCTTTCGCTCCCCGGCGATGTGGCGTCGTGTCATGAGATGCTCCAAAGTCTTGCTCGGACGCTCCAGGAGCGGGACCGCCGGATTGCCCAGTTGGAAGCGGCCATGGAGGCGTTGATCCGCCAGCGTTATGCCCCGAAGCGGGAACGCTACACGGATCCGGACCAGCAACTCCTGTTCGACGAACCGGGCGAGGTCGCCGAACCGCTTGAATCGCCCGGCGAGGAGGAGGACGACGATTCGTCCGCCAAGAAGAGAAGGAAGAGACGGGGCGGAAAGGGGCGGCGGATTCTCGACGCCGAGGCGGCTCGCGAAAAGCTGTTCCACAAGCTGACCGACGAGCAGAAGGTGTGCCCCAAGTGCGGCGCTCCGCTGGTGATCGTGTTGGTGGACGGTCTGCTGCAATGGGCCCACCGGCCGGCCGAGATCTACGGCATCCAGCACGTCCATGAAAAGGGCTTCTGCCAGTGCTGCCACGAGCACGTGGTGGTGGCCGACAAGCCGCCGCAGATGATCGAAAAAGGGGCGGCCGACGCCAGCCTGCTGGCCCACCTGACGACCTCCAATAAAGGCGACCACCTGCCCACCTACCGCTATGAAGAGATCAGCCTTCGCCATGGCTGGTGGCTCCCCCGCAGCACGCAGGTCGGCTGGCTGACGCAGACGGCCGTCACGGCCGTGATCCTCTACAGTTGGATGGCCAGCCGCGTGCTGGGAGGAAAGCTGCTCGGCACGGACGCCACCGGCGTTCGGGTCCTGGAGCCGGGATCGGGGCAGGCTCAGAAGGGAACCGTCTGGGTCTACGGTGGGCAGCGGGAGGTCTGCCCCTATCTGGTCTACGAGTACACCCGAAGCGGCGACGGCGAGGCGCCGCGGCGCTTCCTTGACGGGTATGCCGGTTATCTGCAGGCCGATGCCGCCTCGGTCTTCGATCAACTCTATCGCGGAGGAACCGTCTTCGAAGTGGCCTGCGGGGCCCACATGCGACGCTACTTCTACAAGGCCCGTCACTCGGCGGCGCTGGAGGCTCACCGTGCGCTGGTCTCGTTCCGGCAGCTCTACATGCTGGAGCGGGAGCTGGCGGGCGTTTCGGATGATGAGAGACGCGCGCTGCGACAGGAGCGGGCGATGCCGATCCTCGACGAGTTCAAGGCATGGCTCGACAACATGGCGCCCGTGGTGGTTCCCAAGACCGAGATTGCCACGGCGGTCGGGTACGCATTGAACCAGTGGGACGCCTTCGTCCGTTACTGCGACCACGGCTGGCTGTTGATCGACAACACCCGCAGCGAGCGGGCGCTGCGTCCCATCGCCGTGGGCAGGAACAACTGGCTCTTCTTCGGAAGCGACGGCGGCGGGCGGACGGGAGCCATCTTGTATTCGCTCGTCTGCTCGGCGAAGGCCAATCGGGTACACCCGTACTTCTACCTGGAAGACGTCTACCGCCGTCTGCCGAAGATCCGCCAGCATGAGTCCCTGCTGCCGGTGCTGCGGGACGCCTGCGGTCAAGTCGAACTGCCAGGCGGCGCCCGTCCGCGTCTGGAACGGCTGGACAGCCCGCTCGACTACCTCCGCATCCTCAAGGACCATCCTCGTCCGCTCATCGAACGCTTGCGCGCGGACTCGCAGCTCGATCCGGCGCTCGTAGCCGAACTCAACGCCCTGCTGCCCGACCGCTGGCTATCGGAGCATCCCGAGGCGTTTCTGGAAATCAACCGCCGCACCCGGATCGTCGGCGAAGCCGCCTGACCCCCGGCCTCCCGCCCTGGCACAGCGGATGTCGCGCCCCCGCCCCGCGGCCTCAAGACCGGCATGTAGTTCGTGGAACGCTTACGGGCAAGCCGCTCTTCCCTCGTTGCGCGCTAATTCCAATCTTGCGTCTGAATTCGGTTCGTCAGATCGGGGCGGGAATGGCTGAATTGCGCTACGAGGTACTCAAAGGCGGGGCCTGAGTGGCACGTGATCGAAGGAACGTACCGGAGCCTGCCGCGCCGCGATTCCTGTCTGAATTGCCCTTCCGATAAACACCTGCAGCACCCCAAACCGGCTTGCTACCGACCCGCTCGCCGTAAGTGCTTGTCCTGTCAAACAAAAACGCCCGCTGACTGCTCTAGTCAACGGGCGTCCGAAAGAGCGGGAGAAGGGATTCGAACCCTCGACATCCAGCTTGGGAAGCTAGCGCTCTACCCCTGAGCTACTCCCGCAAATCGTCTCTAAATCCTTAATTTTCAAGCGTTTCTGGCGTCTTCTTCATCCGAAAGCCTGGTACCGGTTCTCGTCGTAAGTCCTTATTTTTCGGTGGCCTTACGACCACAACCGTCACCACCTCTTTCAACGTTCTCTCGCAGCCCTCGGGAGGGCACATTCTAGCATTCCTCACGGGACGCGCCGATCGTGCGTCTGAGGAGCTCATGCTAGGCCTGTCACTCCTTTGAGGTAGTCGACCGCCTCCGTTTCGGCTTGCGGACCTCCTCCTCGGCGCTTCCGTTCTGCCGCGCCTGCAGTTCCTCATGGAACCCGTCCTCGACGCTTCTGGCCCAAACCTTCGCAGCCTCAAAGCACCGCCGGAACGAAGCGTCCTTCAGCACGACAATCGACTGACTCCCATTGCTTCCATTCTGTCCGCAGTTCCCTCGACGGCTTTAAGGTACGCGGAAACCAAGTCGGCGTCGTTCTTTAGCTGCCGCGGCGTGAACCGAAGCCGTTCGGAGGTTCTGCGCATGCCTGTTCAGACGGATGCAATTTGGCGCCGTGTGTGACTATGTCTCGCTGATTATCACCTTGAATTCGCTTTTGTCAAGGACGCAAGTGCCACGCGGCAACCGTCTTACGGCCCGCAACGTGAATAATTACGCACAAAAAATGACCATTATGCGTAATTATTCAACGTTCTTTCCGCACAACTGCATCCCATATTCTCCGAATATCGCAGGGTGGGGAAGTTCAGCGGTAGAGCGTGACGGGTAGGGAGAGGAGGCGGAGGAGTTGACGGTGGAGCGGGGAGAGTTTGGTGGTGAATTGGATCGGTTCGCTGCCGGGACGGGTGAAGACGTGACGCTGGGTGGGGTCGAAGAGGTCGAACAGGCGACGCGCCGTGGGGCGCCGGCAGTCGCGGTCCTCGGGGTACATCGGCAGGGCCGCCAGGCCGTGGTCGCGCATCGCCTGCCGCAGCGCACGCTCGATGAGCGACTCCGCCAATAGCGCGAAGAAGTAGACGCAGAGGAAGCCCTCGATGCGGGCCACGTCCTTGAGGAACACCGGGGCCACGCGGTAATCGGTCTTGAGCTGCTCGAAGCGGCGTTCGATCGGCGGCTGCCGTTTGTAGGCCTCAAGCACCTCCCGGGCGTCGAGTTGCGTGTCGTTGGTCACGAGGGGAAAGAGGCCGTCGGTAAGCCGCTCCCGGGCCAGCTCGGCTTCGTCGATCGTGTACTCCAGATCGAAGCGCACCGACTCCTCGCGGACGTAGGTGGTGTCCTTGCCGGGACGTCCGCGGCGGCTCTGGCGGAAGGTCTCTTCCACACGCTGGTCGATCTGCACCCGGAGCCAGGTCGCGGCCTGATGGCGGTCGAGGATCTCCGCCACGGCGGCGAGTACTTTCGCCTCCTCCCGCAGCCGCGACCGTGGCGACCGCAGCCGCTGTTGCAGGTCACGCAGTTCCTGCTGGGCCTGAGCCAGCCGCCGGCCGCGGGCGGCCAGGTCCAGCTCAGCCTTGCGGGTGCTCGAGTACCACCACAGCCGATAGCCTTCGGGAAGCGCTTCCGGCGGCGAAACGACGGCATAATGATCGACCACCTCCCCCTCATCGTCGGCCTTGTCCCCGAGCGGCTCCCAGGCGACCTGGCCGGCGCGGAGCCGCTGGCGGAAGTCGCCGTCCTCGCGACGGGTGCGCGGCAGCACGCTCACGAAGCGGCCGCCGCGCTGGGCGATGTAGTTCATGTTCTCTACCGTGGCCAGCTTGCAGTCGGCCACGTAGAGGAAGTCGCGCCGGCCGGCCAACTGGCAGAGCAAGTCCCAGCTCTCGACGTGGGTGCGGTCGTCGGTCACGTTGCCGCTGGCCACGCGGAAGGCCACCGGGACCCCGCCGTCGCGGGTGACGGTGAGGATATACAGCAGTTGCTTGAGGTCGGGGCGATGGTCCTTGTTGTGGCCCCAGGTGATGGCCACCGTCGGCTTGCCGTGACGGGCGGCCCCTTGGCTGGCGCTGGCGTACAGGCCGCAGAAGGAGACGGTGGTCGAGTCGTTGTGCAGCTCGTCGAGATGGAGGTCGAACTGGCGCACGATGTGGCGCATGAGGGCCAGCACGAGCGACGGCCGGTCGGCGCGGAAGAGGGCCGTCAGGGCCCGGCCGCCGCGGTCGTCGTTCCAGGCGGCCACTTGTTCCGGCTTCAGTCCGAGGCCGGCCGGATCGTGTCCCGCGATCCACTCGCCCACGGCATACAGCGGCGTGCGGGAGAGCAGGATCTGCTTGACGAGGATCACCACCGCGCGGGCGGTGGGGATCTTGGTGCGGCGATCGTCGCCAGGGAGGAACTCGGCGAGCAGCGCTTCGAGCTTCATCCGCTGGAGGAAGTCCTCGACGATCGGCAGCGCGCCGGTGGTCCAGGACCGCAGCGCGGCCGGGCCGCGGCGGGCGACGTGTCCGGAGGATCGGCTGCGCGGGCGACGGGAGGTGGTGGAGCGTCGAGTCGAACGGGAAGCTTTCTTCATCGTGAAAACCCTTTCCGGCGGAGTGTGGCCGCGCGGGGCGGCCAGTGTCGGCCGCCCCGCGACGGGCAAAGTGCCGCAGGAAGGAAATGTCGCGTTCGACACAACGTCAAGGCGCGCCGCCGAGGGTGTGAACACTTACGACACGGACCATCGACGTAAGTCCAGTCCGACTCGACTTACGTCGAGAGCCTTCGCCCTAAGTATCGCGAACTCGAATGCGGACCGCGCGCCGGACATTGCCGCGTCGCACGACCGGATGAAGAATGCCCCCAACGCGCGGCGCCGCTGCCGAACCTGGCCGGCGGTTGCCCTGCCTCCGCCCTTGCCCGGCGCTACGCCCCGCGCCCCGCATCGTCCCACTCACACACACCGCCGGCCACCGTCCCGCCTGGACCCGCCCCATGAAATTCCAAGATAATCAACGGCAGTTGTGCGGAAAGAACGATTCAATATCGGACCGGCATTCTGACTCGCCGAGTCGACAGAAACACGTGAAGACATCCAGCGACAAGGAAGACCTACCGTGATCGACCTGGAACGCGAAACGCTGGTTACGTTCGCGGCCGCACCGCGATTGATCCCAGCCATCGACGCGGTTCCGGGTATGGAGGCCAGGAAACCGCTGCACGAACGGACCATTCGTAATTGGGCGACCAAGGGTAAGTGTGGCGTGATCTTGGAGACCGTTTCCATGGGCGGAGTACCTTAGGTTTTACCACAATTCGGTAGGCAATTCTTACAAAAGTTCGTTGCCGTTGACGCAGGTGCTAGCCGAGCGAAGTCGATTCGCCGCAGTGTCGCGCGGATCTGGCCGCGGGTTTTGTGGATTTTACAAGCGCGGTTCTGCGTGGGCAGCGAAGTAGGCAGGTACGTAGAAAGGCCTTCGCCTCTCCTACGTTCCTTCCTTTCGGGAGTGATCTTGCCATGTCTTTGGCCTACGAAACGGATGTCAATTTGGGTCAAGCACTCTTCGGGCACGCGCAACTCGGGGACCAGCGACGCACGGCGCGCTTGGTCGAGACCTTCAACTTGATGCGCCGGCATCCCGGCGGCACGCTTCCCGACAAGTTGTCCACGCCGGCCGATCTGCGGGCCTTCTACCGACTTTGCGACAGCGACGAGGTGACGCACGAGGCGATTCTCGCCGCCGCCCGTGAGTACACCCTCGCGCGGATTGCCGCCTCCGCGGGACCGGTGCTGATCGTGCATGATGCCACCGAACTCGATTACACATCACGCCTTGGTCAACACCCGGCTCTATTTGCCCAAGGAGTGGACGGGCGACCGCCGGCGCTGCAAAGCCGCAGGCGTTCCGAAGAACGTGCGTTTCCAGACGCGTCACGAACAGGCGTTGGAAATGCTGGACGAGCAAGGCCATCTGCTGCCCCATGCCTGGATTGCCGGCGATGACGAAATGGGCAGAAACGCCGGGTTTCGCCGGGATTTGCACGATCGCGGCGAGCACTACTTGCTGGCCGTTCCGTGCAACACGTTGGTCCGCGATCTGGAGGCGGAGCCTCATCAAGGACGGGGCGCGATTGCCAAGCCACCGTTTCAGCGCGTCGACAAGTGGCGGGACTCGATCGCCGACGATGCTTGGACACGAATCAACGTCCGCGACGGAGAAAAAGGGCCCTTACAAGTGGAAGTGGCCACTTGCCGCGTCCAGGCAAAGATCGGCCAACGGGTGATGAAGTACGAGGAGACGTTGGTCGTCGTTCGCTGCTTGGATGAACACGGTGCGACCAAGTACGACTTCTATCTGGCGAACGACCCAGGCGATACCCCGACCAAGGAGTTCGCTCGCGTCGCCCTGGCTGCCCATCGTATCGAAGAAGCGATCAAGCGCGGCAAGAGCGAGGCCGGGCTTGCCGACTATGAGGTTCGCAATTGGGGCGGCTGGCATCACCATCAAGTTCTTTCGTTGCTGGCCACCTGGTTTCTGGTGTGCGAGTCGCACCGCGGAAAAAAAATGGACACCGGCAATCACCGTCCCGCAAATCCGCGAAGGGGTAGCCATGCTCCTACGGGCTGCCCACTACTGCGACACGCCGACGAAAATCGCCAACAACAAAACCCGTCGCTTGGTCCGCAACGAACAAGCACGCTTCTATCACTACAAGGCGCGTAACCGTTTGCCACCACTGCGAATAAATCAACGCCGATAGCTTCGGACAGTAAAACTATTGAACTGTGGACTGCGAATTCCGCCCACGGCAGGCAGCGCCTCGGGCGTGCTGCCGAATCCGCTCGGCTACAACCGCGTCTACGCTCGGGTGGAAGGTGAGCTCAGCTACGCGAAATGGTGGGAGGCCGTTCGGCAAGGCCGCGTCTTCGTCACCAACGGACCATTGCTCCGAGTCACTGCCGATGGGTTCTTTCCCGGTCACGTGTTTCGCGGCGAGCGGCCGGTCTCGCTGTTCCTGCAAGGAGCGATCCATTCCCGCGAGCCCATCGCCGCCGTCGAGATGGTTCACAATGGCCGCGTCGAACGGATCGCTCTGCCGAGCACCGTCACCCTCGACGAAAGCGGCTGGTTCTTCGTGCGGGCCGTCGCCGATGTGAAGCACACCTACCGGTTTGCATCGACGGGGCCGTTCTACGTGGAAATCGGCGATACGCCCCGTCCGGTCCGACGCGATTCGGCCCAGTTCTTCCTCGACTGGACTCGCGAGCGGGCCGCGGCACTCAAGCTCAGCGACCCCGCGAAGCGCGAGCATGTCATGGCGTTCGTTCGTCAAGCGGAGGCGTTCTGGGAGGCGCGAGTTGCCGAGTCGCTGTGCACGGCAACCGTTCCGGCGCGGGTCACGGATCACGATCCCGCCCGCGCACCGCCGTCCCGCGTATACACCCGCGGTGCCGGCGGCCGCTGGTTCTTCCCGGAATCCGACGCCTCGGTCGGTACGGCCTTCCGATACGAATGCACGAATTGGATCCACCCCGACTGGGCAGGCTACTGAGTGCAGGGAGACCGACGTGAAATCACTCACTCGACGACAATGGCTGGCGGCGACTGGCGCGGCCGGCGCGGTCTGGTCGGTCGCTCCGGCGCAGGCGGCGCCCGACGCGGATGCGATGATTCTGATTCCCGCCGGCCCATTCCTCATGGGTACAACGCCCGGCGAAGCCGAGCAACTGGCTCGCGCGTATCGCTATCACGTGAGTTGGTTCGACGGTGAAGTGCCCCAGCGAACCGTCGAACTGGCGGCCTTTCGCATCGACAAGTATCCGGTCACCAACCGCCGCTACGCCGCATTCGTCCGGGCGACCGGCTACCGGCCGCCTCATCACTGGCGGGGACCGCAGCCGCCGACTGCCTTGCTGGAACACCCGGTGGTCTTCGTGAACCGGGCCGATGCCCGCGCGTTCGCCCGGTGGACTGGCGCGCGGCTTCCCACCGCAGCCGAGTGGGAGAAGGCGGCTCGCGGTGAAGACGGCCGGCACTACCCCTGGGGCAACGAGTTCGATCCCCTGGCCTGCCGGCACGACCGAGGCGGCGACGTGCTTCCGGTCGGCAGCGCCCCCGTGACGGACCATCCCCGTGGTGCCAGTCCTTACGGTGTCATGGACATGGCGGGCAACGTCGCCGAGTGGTGCGGCGACGGGCCCGGTCCGGGTTCGGCGTTCCTGAAAGGCGGGTGCTGGCTGTCGGCCTCGCCGTTCTCGCTCCGCTCGGCGGCCTCGGGCCATAGCGGCTTTGACAACAATCAGCTCGACTACATCGGTTTTCGCTGCGTGAAGGAGGACTGAAATGGCGCGCCTGAGACTCCAAGGACAGCCGGGCGCCATGGCTTGCGCCGTGACCGATGTGCCGGCGTTTCCCGGCGAGCGTTTCACGCTCGGTTTTCCGGAAGCCGTGGGCGACGTCGCTGGCCCTTACTGGTTTGGCAGCATCAAGCCCGCTTGGGAAGAACGCGACGATGGCGTCTGGATCAGCACGGGCGAGCAGCCCGGCCAGGTTTCTTACGTCATGACCCTCATGCCGTCCGAAGACGCGGTGACCGCCCATTTCCGCCTCACCAACCGTAGTGCGAAGACCTGGGCGCACGGCATGGCGTTCAACTGTGTTCAGTGCGCCGCCGCACCGTCTCTCCGCGATCACGACTGCCTGCGGCACTGGGTGCATGTCGGCGGTCAATTTCGGCGGTTGGCGGAAGTGCCGAGAGTGTTCGGTCCGCGGCCGGCAATCCAACTCTACAGCGTCGAAGGCGCGCCGCCCGGGAAGGAACTCCCCTTTGTGGCCAGTTTCCACGCCACGCCCGATGTCGTGCTCGCCCCCTGGATGGCGATCGTCTCACGCGACGGGAGGCGGCTCGCGGCCACCATATCGCAGCCCGGTCTGTTCCTGTTCCAGAACCGCGAGTACTCGTGCATCCATAGTGGCGCCGGGTTCGGCCAACTTGAGCCCGGTCAGACTGCCGAAGCGGTGAACCGAACTTACTTCGTCGAGGCGCCGCTCGAAGACTGGCACCGGCGAATGTGCGAGGAATTCGGCCGCGCCGGCGATCGGTGAAGCCCCTCCGCCGCCTCTGCTGCCCGCCGGCCCGAGCGGCGGCGCTCGTCAGGCGTCGCTGTGCAACACGAGTTCCGAGAGCCAGGAGCGGCGGAGCGATTTGACGGTGTCGATGAACTTCTCGAGGCTCACCGGCTTGGTCATGTAAGCGTCTACCTGAAGCTGTTGGGCTTCGAGCACAACCCGGTGCACAAGCGAGGCGGTCAGGATAATGACCGGTATCTCGCAGAGCGACTCATCGCCGCGGATCTCGGCAAGCACCTGGCGTCCGTCCTTCTTCGGCAATTCCATGTCGAGCAGGATCAGATCGGGGCGCGGCGCGCGGACGAAGATCGACTCGCGGCGCAAGAATCGCATCGCCTCTTCGCCGTCGCAGACCAGCGTCACCCGGCAGCGTATGCCCCCCGTATTCAGGGCTTGGATCGCCACCCGGGCGTCATCCAGGTTGTCTTCGACGAGAAAGACCTCCATCGGTCGTCCTACTGCTTCACGTCCCATCACTCAGCCCTTCCTCTCCGTCGCGGTGCTCGCAATGAACTCTTCCATGGACCGGATGACGTCGGCCACCTGCTGCTCGACTGAACCAGCGAGGTCCTCCGCGCCCGACAAGTCAATCGCTCGGGCGCACTGCTCCAATTGGCCGAGCGTCTCAACCGCGGTCCGGGCGCCAAAGTAGCGCAGCGATCCGAGGAGCGTATGCGCTGTCAATCGTAATGCTTCCGCGTCGCGGCGATCGACGGCGCCGCGAAGCCCGGCGAGAAGTCCGCCCGACTCGTCGAGAAACGCCGCCACCATCGCTCGCAACAGAGCCTGGTCGCCCTGGGTGGTGAGGATCGCCTGATCCCAATCAACCGGGTCATGGGCCGCGTCGGCTTCGCGTGCCGTGGCCGGCGATTGCCCCAACAAGTCATCGATCGCGTCGAACAGCTCCTGGGCGCGCACCGGCTTGGAAACGTAGGCATCCATTCCTGCCTCCAGGCACCGCTGGCGGTCGCCTTTCATCGCATGCGCGGTCATCGCCACGATGGGAATGTGCCTGCCGGTGGCCTGTTCGCGCTGCCGGATGGCCGCGGTCGCAGCCAGGCCGTCCATTTCGGGCATCTGCACGTCCATCAGCACGACGTCGAATGGTTGGCGCTGGAGGGCCGCCACCGCTTCGCGGCCGTCAGACGCCACGGCGACGTCCCAGCCGCGCTTCTCGAGCAATCGCACGACAAGTGTCTGGTTGACCGCGTTATCTTCAGCCAGCAGCACGCGGAGCGCCCGTCGACCGTCGCGCGGGCTCTCGCTGCGCGACGCGACGCGGAGCGACGGTGCCCCGGCACCGATCGCCGATTGCAGGGCGCGAAGCAGATCGGCCTGCTTGACCGGCTTGACGAGATACGCTGCCACCCCAAGCTGGCCGCAACGGGCGGCGTCTTCCCGCCGGTCGCCCGAAGAGAGCATCATCAGCGTCGCTCCCACCAGCTCCGGATTCTGTCGGATTCGTTCGGCCAGCGTGAAACCATCCATTTCCGGCATCATGCTGTCGAGCAGCACGACGGGAAACGGTCGGCCGGCCCGCCGCGCCTGTTCCATCTCGACGAGGGCCTCGCGCCCCGAGGCCACCGCCAGCGGCAGCATTCCCCAACCGCTGAGTCGTTCCTGGAGGATGCGGCGGTTGGTGGCGTTGTCGTCCACGATCAGCGCCGGCAGGCCCTCCAACGCCGCACGAGAGGCCGAGAGGGGCGGCGCGGCCGCCGGCGCCAACCCGAATATCGCGGTGAAGTGGAACGTGCTTCCCCGCCCCTCTTCGCTCTCGACCGCCATCCGCCCGCCCATCATCTCCACCAGGCGCGCCGAAATCGCCAGCCCCAGGCCGGTGCCGCCGTACTTTCGGGTGCTCGAAGCGTCGACCTGCGAAAACGCCTGGAACAGCAACGATTGCTTTTGCCTGGGAATTCCGATCCCCGTGTCGCGAACCGAGAACTCGAGGCCGACTTCGCTCTCCGTTTGCCACTGCCGGTTGACGCGAACCACGACTTCGCCCTCGGGGGTGAACTTGATCGCGTTGCCCACGAGGTTTACCAGGACCTGTCGCAGCCGGTAGGGATCTCCCCGCAGCCGGTCGGGCACGTCGGCCAGCACATGGCAAGCCAGTTCCAGACGCTGCTCGTGCGCCCGCAGCGCCAGCGCGGTCACCGTCTCGTCGAGAGTCTCGCGAAGCTCGAACTCAGTCTGCTCGAGGTCCAAGCGTCCGGCCTCGATCTTCGAAAAGTCGAGGATGTCGTTGATGATCAGCAGCAGATGGTCGGCCGAGCCGCGCACCAGCTCCAGGTATTCGCGCTGCTCGGAGGTCAACTCGCTGTCCAGCACCAGCTCGGTAAGGCCGATAATGCCGTTCATCGGCGTGCGGATCTCGTGGCTCATGTTGGCCAGAAACTCGCTCTTTGCACGGTTGGCAGCCTCGGCCAGTTCTTTGGCCTGCTGGATCGCCGCCTCCGCCTTGCGGCGTTTCGCGTCGCTGCGGTTGAGCGTGGCCGCATTCCACCAGATGATCGCGGTGAAGATGACGATGCTCGCCAGCGCGAATAGCGAAACTCCAAACACCCGGTCATAGACGGCGTGGAGTTCTCCCTGCCAGCACAGCCAGCCAAGGACCAGGGGAACCATGATCGCGGCCGGCAGAAGCCTCCGCGCTGTGATACCCCCCGCGGCGTCGCTGGTCAGCGTCGCCATGATGCCCCGATCAGGCCGTGCGGCCAGCACTCCCACGCTCAGCACCATGAGTGCCACCGCCGTGTTGATCGCCATCGGGATGAACCGGTCGAGGCCGATCAACGCCACAGAACTGTAGACATAGCCGATCACCGCCAGCAGACCGATGACCGCGGACACCAGGGCGAGGTATTCCGCTGGCCGGTGACCACGCCGAGTATCCACATCCACCAGCAACAGGGCCAGTCCCAACGCCAGCAAGGCAGCGGCCGTGTTGGGAGCCATCCGGTTGACGATTTCGTACTCGGTCAGTTCCGACGTGAACAGCCAGCGATCCGGCCCGATGTCCCACCCTAACATATACCCCGCGAGGCGAAACGCGGCCAGCAGGACAGATATTCCGGCCAGCAACTGACCGATCCGTCGCCGGCGCAGGGGCTGCCACGATTGCAGCAGCACGAGCGCGGCGCCCAAGAGGATGAAGGCTACCGCCGTGCCGCCGGGATTCATGGCCACCAAGCCGGGAATCAGCGCCTTGAGGGGCTCAAAGTCGAGCCACCAGCCCACCAACACCACGCTCCCCGTCCCCGCTATTGCGACGCCAGCGGCGGCGGAAAACCACCGAAATCGCGTGACTATTCGGCGATCGGAAGCGTGAGTCATCAATGCCTCAGCAGCTCAGCGCGAAAGCTCTTTGCCTTCGCGGCAACTCGAGTGGCCCCGCGCCCGCACTCCGCGAGCCCAGCCCTGGGCGGCGTCACCGCCGTGATCCCCGTCAGGCCATCCTTCGATGGTCGGCATCTGCCCCACCAGAATTATACTGGCGCCGAAAGCGGCCCTTGCCAATGGCGTTTTTACCGAGCCCCCTCCGTAGGTCACACCTGGGCGGGCCTTTCGGGGCCGCAGCCACGATTCCTCTGTCGGAACGTGCCGCCAGACACACCGGCAGGCAGTGACCGCTACGTGGTCGGAGTGGACGGAGCCCGCCCGGGAGGGCGTACGCCGGCTTCACTATTGGCTACATACCAGTCGGCTCGGTTCGGTTTGCTGAGCGGAACCCGTTCCAGAACCAGGCGAATGAAGTACGACTTCTTTCCGCCCCCGTCCGTGTAGGTCACGGCGTAGAACAGCTCGACATCTTCGGTGCCGGAGCGTCGGGTGACCGAGCCGGTCTGGTACAGCCGCACCTGGGCTTTCGGGCCGAGAGCCAATAGGGAGTGCGCGTCGGACTGCTGGACGAAAGCCTCGAGTTCCTGGCGCAACTCGCTCCCCTCGGAGTATGACTCCCAGAGGTTCGAATCAAGCGGCAGCCGATTGACCGGTGCGGTGGCGAGTTGATGCGCCTTGTGCGGTTGGTTGTCGCGGAGCAGCCCAAACCAGATTTCGGCGAACTGCCGCGCCTCGCGCTGCAGCAGCCACCGGTGAGTGAGCCGATCCGCCGGCGCGGCGACGAGCATCAATAGCGAAATCGCCAGGCCCACGAGGGCCGCCTTGCGGCCAATGAACGCGGAGGGCTCGGCATTGATCCGCGCCAGCGCCCACAGACTGAGCACCACGCCGGCCAGCGGGATCAGCCACCAACCCGCCGATAGCAGGGCCAGTGGCGAAAGCAGGCCCAGCAGCAGGCCGCCGACGGCCAGCCCGCTCAGCGCGCGGTACTGGACGGTCGGGTCGTCCTGGGGATTGGTCATATGTGTCATCGACAGCGGTCGGTCGGCCATGGCGTTCCGGTTATCTACTGGGGATGGAGCCCTTCGACTCGACAATCGACCGGAACGCCGCATACTTGGGAATGAACACCGCCTGCCGGTCGAACACCGCCAGCTTGCTCTCGCTGGGCCGGTCGGCGTCGTAGCCGTACTCGCCCTCGCTCACCGTGCGGCTGAAAGCCTGCCGCGAAACGGTCTGGGTGAATGCCAGCCACTGCATGTCCGGGGCGGCCATGCCGAAAAACATGCTCTCGCCCGGCTTGAAGCCCCCAAACATGAAATTCCGGGCCAGTGGGGCGGTGTGCATCGACATCGTGGCGAAGCAAACGATCACCCAGGCGGTCCAGCAGGCGAAAAAGCCCGCCCCGATGCGGTCGACGATCGTCATGAACCGCACCTTGTGGCGGCTGAAGCGGTCGGTTACCAGGCGGAGGATCGAATAGAAGATGAGAAACAGGATCCACAGCGAAAGGAAGTCGGCATAGGGAGCCGCCTGTTCGGCGAGCCCTTCAATCCACCGGCCCGCGGGCTCGAAGAAGTTCACCGCCAGCAGGGCCGCGGTGACCACGTTGATGAGCCGGATCGCGTTGCTCCACAGCCCTTCGCCGAACGAGAACGCCACGACGGCCGCGAAGATCAACAACAGCAACAGCGAGAACAGGGCGGACATGGCTTTGCGTGCGGTGTTTTCGGTGGATGAAGGCTTGGGACCGCGGAACGGCTACTTCAACACTCGGATCAGTTCGTCGAGCGAGGTCGTGCCCCGCGCGACGAGCACCAGCCCCTCTTCCTGCAGCGTCCGCATGCCCGCCTTGCGGGCCGCCTGGCGGAGCAGGTCCAGTTTGGGCGTCTTGCCCAGCACGTCGCGGACGTTGCGATCGACGGTGAGCAACTCGTAAATCGCCGTGCGGCCGATGTAGCCGATCCCCTGGCATTCAGGGCATACGTCCTCGCGGCCTACCGGCGGACGGTAGAAGACCTGGACGCGATCGGCGGGGATGCCCAACTGCGCCAGCACGTCGGAGGTCGGAGCGTACGCTTCCTTGCACAGGTCGCACAGCTTGCGAACCAGGCGCTGATTGAGCACGGCGCTCACCGCTCGGGCCCATTCATTGGCCGGCACTTTCAACGCCAGCACCCGCAACAGCGCTTCGGCACAATCCTTGGCGCGGATCGTGCCCACCAGCAAACGCTCGCGCGCCACTTCCTCGCACATCAGGCTGACCGTCTCGCCGTTGACCAGATCGCGGACCACGACCACGTTCGGTTCCTGGAGAAACACCCGCGGAAGCACCGCTTCGGGCCCCTGTTTGGCGGCCGCGCTGTAGGTGAAAACCGGTACGTTCTCCACCTCTTCGTAACGGATCTTCTCCTCCTCCACCGCGGCGAACTCCCGGGTGAAGCGATCCATGATGCGGAGGATGATGTTGGTGCTCGTTCGCAGGCCGTTGGCCGGCGGCGCGGAGAGCAGCAGAAAGCCTTTGGGCAAATGCAGCAGTTCGCGGAGCTGCTCCTGCATCTTGTCGCGCATGCCCAGTTCGTCCAGCGAACTGAATGGCGTCTTCTTGCCTTCCAGTTGGAGCAACACGCGTTCGCCGCTCTGCAGCGCCTGGGTGCTCATCGTGCCGGTGAACTTCTTGTTGCGGAATTCGGCGGTAAATCCTCCCTGCTTCCGCGGGCTGGGATCGTCGGGCCGGATGCCGCAGAGCATTTTGAAGCTCTCCAGCATCGGGTCGCCGGTCTCGTGGTCGAGCGGCTCGCCCGTGTGCCAAACGCCATCGACCATGTAGCGGATACCAACCGCCTCGGGCGCGTAGTCGAGCATGATCGAATCGGCGCGGCGCAACAGGCCGTCAGCCACCACTTGCCGGGCATCGCGGAACGCGGGCGACTGCCGGGCCAGCAGCAAGTTCGCCTGCTCGTCGCGCTGCGAGCCGCCGCGCGCGGTGAGCACCACCGGCGGGCCGGACGTGTGCGGGTCCGCCTTCTCGGCCGCCACCTTCACGCCCACCGAACTTACCCGGCTGGCCAGCCAGAAGCGGATATGGGCCGGCGTGAGCACTTTCTCCGCCGAATGGACCTTGCTGTTTCGCTGGCCGACATAAATTCCCAGCGGCACGGCATAGGCCAACACCAGGAGTCCCAGGCCGAGCCAGAAAATCGGCAGCAGCCACAACAGCACGAACGCCGCCATGAAGCTGCCGACGATGATCGGATTCCAGCGCAGGTAGTTGAGCTTCAGCTCCTGGCTGTCGCGGCTGACCCAGTCCGTCGTGTAAACCCAGAACGAAAACAGGAGCCACGCCCCGAAAATCTTCAGCAGGCTGAGGTAGAAACCCGGCCCCGACCAGCCGTCCTGGAGCGGATAGTCTTGCGAGGCCTGGGCCATGAGCGGCTGGACGCTGAGCATCCACGCCGCTACCGACAAGGACAGCACGGTGAGCGAGCGGCGCATCAGAGGATTCCGGGTTCCTTGACTTCGATGCCTTTGAGGGCCATCTTCAGGGCTTCAACGTTGGGGGCGACTTCAAACGCGGTGGCGCGGTCGATGTACTGGCTCTGCACCAGTTGCTTCAGGCTCATGGTGAAGTCCTGCATGCCCTCCTGGGCGCATACCCGGATGGCGTCGCCGAGCTTCTCATCCTGCGCTTCCAGGAGCAGCTTGCGGACCGTCGAGTTGAAGATCATGATCTCCACCGTCGGAACGCGGCCCACCCCTTCCTTGATCGAGGGCAACAGCTTCTGGGCGAGAATGGCCTTCATGTTGAAGGCCAGCGCGCTGCGGATCGCCGAGTGCATCTGGTGCGGGAACAGGTCGAGGATGCGGCTGATCGTACTCGGGGCGGTCGAAGCGTGGATCGTGCCAAACACCAGGTGCCCCGTCTCCGCCGCGTGAATCGCCGTCTCGAACGTCTCGCGGTCGCGCATTTCGCCCACCAGCATCACGTCCGGATCCTCGCGGACCGCGTGCTTCATGCCGATCCCGAAATCCTTCACGTCCATGCCGATCTCGCGCTGGTTGATCAGGCACTTGTCCTCGGTGAACGTGAACTCGATCGGGTCCTCCAGCGTGAGGATGTGCTTGCGGTAGTGGCGGTTGATCCAGTCGAGCATCGAGGCGATGGTCGTGCTCTTGCCCGAGCCGGTGACGCCGGCCAGCAGGATCATCCCCTGGCTGAACTTGCACAGATCCTCGAGGATCGGCGGCAGGTTGAGCTTCTCGAACGTCGGAATCCAGTTGTTGACGCGCCGCGCTACCAGCCCCACGTGCCCCGTCTGCTGCAGCACGTTGACGCGGAAACGCCACGTGGCCCCGTCGACGTCGATCGAATAGGCGAAGTCGCACCCCCCGTCCTCGTCGAAGATCCGCCGGCTCCGCTCGTTCATCATCGGGAACACCAGCCGCACCATCTCGTCGTCGTCGATCGGCCCCCGGTTCAACGGCCGCAGCGAGCCCTTCACGCGCACGTGGGGCGGCAGCCCGACCTTCAGGTGCAGGTCGCTCCCGTCGAGCTTCACCAGCGCCCGGTACAACTTGTCGATCTCCAGCTCCTGCTTCCGGGAACGGAAACGGTCCTGGTCTGCTTCCAGCGGAATGGCCATATCTTTACTTCGTCCCTCGTGGATCGCATTATGCATCGTAGTGCCTGGGCCGTTTCGGCCGCCTGGCGGATGGAACCAAATCCCGGTCAGGATTGGTATCCCCTGATTCTGACTCCTCGGCGACGAATTCTCAATCCTTCAGCCCCCAGCCGATCACTACTATACTCACAGCCGCACCGGAATGCCGCGCTCGCGCATCACTTCTTTGGTCTCCCCGATCGTGTACTCGCCATAGTGGAAGATGCTCGCCGCCAGCGCGGCATCGGCGTGCCCCACGAGCACCGCGTCTGCCAGGTGCTCCGGCGCACCGGCTCCCCCGCTGGCAACCACCGGCACCTGCACGGCGTCGGCCACCGCTCGCGTAATCTCCAGGTCGTAGCCGTCCTTCGTGCCGTCGGCGTCCATCGACGTCAGCACGATCTCGCCCGCCCCCAACCGCTCCACCTCCCGCGCCCACTCCACCGCCTCGCGCCCCACCGGCACGCGGCCGCCGTTGATGTGCACCTCCCACACCTCCCGGCCATCGCGATAGACCCGCTTCGGATCGATGTTGACCACGATGCACTGGCTGCCAAACCGCCGCGCCGCCTGTCGCACAAAGTCCGGGTTGCGGCAGGCCGCTGAATTGATCGAGACCTTGTCGCTCCCGGCGTTGAGCAGAGCCCGGATGTCGTCCAATGTCCGCACACCCCCTCCTACAGTGAGGGGCATGAACACAACATCGGCGGTGCGGCGGACGACGTCAAGAATGATGTCTCGACCCTCGTGACTGGCCGTGATATCCAGAAAGACCAGCTCGTCGGCCCCCTCTTCCTCGTAGCGTGCGGCCACCTGAACAGGGTCGCCCGCATCGCGGAGGTTGACGAAATTCGTTCCTTTGACAACCCTGCCGCAGTTCACATCGAGGCAAGGGATGACACGTTTGGCGAGCATGAACCGTCTGCGTCGAAAAGGCAGCTAGAACGAGATCGAGGGGGCTGGGACAACAGCCCCCCGCCTATTCGCAAGCCCCTACTGTAACGTCCCCTCCGCCGCACGGTCAACCGGCTCATCTGGCCCTTGGCCGGCAATCTCGGCAAGGTCCGCGACTGGCGGAGTGTGACGTCGCCGGCACGATCACGATCACCAACCACCGCTCGCAAGATTCGGCGGCTTCGGCCCGGCCAAGCCTTGGTACCACGATGCGCCTCCCCCGGCAGGCCGCGAAAACCGATCGAAAGACCGCAGAAGGCCCTGCACCTTTGCCAATTCGCAAAGATCTACCTTTGTCTTTCTACTTGGTGCTCTCCCGGGACGGGAACCTTGTAGAGGCCGTCCGCGCCCGGCGACGCGACGGGCATGTCGAATGACGGATGGTCAACGTTCGGCTCGATCTTGAACCGGCTCTCCAGCAGATCTTTGTACGACTCCCGCTTGCCGGTGAAACTGGCGATCATGCCCAGCACGCCGACCATCGTCGAATTTGCCATGCGGAATCCGTCGTTGATCGGTTTGCCGTCCATGATGGAGTTGACCAGGGCGTAGTGTTCCTGCACGTACATCGAACGGGTCCGGTCTTTCCGATCGGGGCGCCATCGTTCGTTCCCCCGCGTGTCGGTCATGAACGGAATTCCCATCGCGTTGAAGACCATCCGTCCTTTCGTTCCGTGAAAGACGTCGAGATTGCTGGTGAAGCAGTTCTCGGCGGTCCGCGTTGCGCCGTAGATCCGCTTGCCGTCGGCGTACTCGTAGATCACCGACGCGTGGTCGAACAAGTCGCCGAGAGCCGGGCTGAAAACGCTGGAACGGCCGCCCAGCGCGTAGCAGGTCTCCGGTAGTTCATCACCCAGCGCCCACAGGACGGAGTCGAGATTGTGCAAGAGCGACTGCTGGATCTCGTCGCCGTTGAGCCACGTGAAATGCTCCCAGTTGCGAATCTGGTATTCCGTTTCCGACCATTCCGGCTTTTTCGGAATGAGGTTGTACGGCGTTCGCAGGTAGTCGGACTGCACGGCCATGATCTCGCCGATTTCACCGGTGCGGATCCGCTCGATCGCCTGGCCGCGCAGGAGGTCGTAGCGGTAGCAGAGACCGGAGACGTTGGCGACTTTCTTCTCTTCGGCGATCTTGGCCGCCTGGATCGTGACGTGAACTCCGTCGGCATCGATGCCGTTCGGTTTTTCCGTGAACGCGTGTTTCCCGGCCTGAACCGCGGCGAGATTGTAGGGGGGGTGAAACCGCGACGGCAGCGCGATGTGGACGATATCGCTTTCCGCGATCACTCCCCTGTAACTGTCGAATCCGCTGAAAATCCGTTCGTCGGGAACGTCAATCCGTCCCTTGCCGATTTCGGACGCGGCGACCGCGGCACGAGTCAGGACGGCCTTTTCCCGGAACAGATCCCCCAGCGCGACCACCCGGACGTTGGGCATGGCGGTCAGGGAATCGAGCAGGGAACCGCGGCCGCGATTGCCGCAGCCCACCAGGCCGATTTTCAAGACGTCGGAACCCGCTGCATGAACCCATTGCGGCGCCGTCAAGACGGCCGCGCCGGTAGCAGCGCCCAGTTCGAGAAAACCGCGACGCGAAAACTGCCTGGTGGGCATCTCTTCCTCCAATCCGGCGGATGGCGCGCCTGCCAGTCGCACCAGGCCGCTGCTCACTGCCGCTCGATGAGCTTCCGCATGTCTTCCGTGATGGGCATGACTTCAAAGTCCTTGAAGAACATCTCGCAGTCGGTCCCGCCGTGCATTTGCAGTCCCAGCTTGCCGGTCTTCTCGCACTCTTTGTCGATGATGTCCGACGTGCAGAATCCGTTCAGTATCTGGACCAGGCGGTCGCCGTACGCGGCCGTGCAGGTCGTGTTCCACTGGTCGTCCTTGTTGCGGACCTTCTCGACGAACTCGTCGTTCGCCACGACCCAGCCGCGGCCGGGAATCGTCTTGCCGTCGACAATGCCAGCGGTGTGCCAGAGGGCGGAGTCCTTGCCGCCATTGGCGATTTCGTTCTGGAATCCGCGCAGCACCCACGGGGCTTCCGTTTCCGCGGCGCGGAAATAGAGCGCGCTGTTGCCGCCGTGCATGCGGTACGTCACGCGGGCGATGAAGTTGTCGTAGTCCTTGTCGGAAATGACCAGCCCATCCTTCTTCTGGTCTTTCGAGTGCCGGCCGTGCAGAACGCCCTCTTCCGTGAACGACCATTCCTCCGGGAGTACGAACTTGGCGTTGACGAGCTGGTACTTGCCGTCGTCGCCCTTGACGAAGAACGGCTCCCATTGGCTCGTGCCCAGGTCCTTGACGCGGATATTCCTCCACGCGACCGATCCCGATTTGCCCGCATGGATCTGCAGGCCGAAAAAGCCTGTCATTGAAAAGCTGTCGAACATATCGACGACCAGCTTGCCGTTGAGCCATGTCTTGATCGACGGTCCGACGCATTGGATTTCCACGTCGTTCCAGTCCCCTTCCTTCGCGCTCGCCTGGGCGGCGTCGAGGCGATCCTGCGGGGTGTAGGCGTCGAGCCAGATGACGCCGAACTTGTGGCCGCGGCGTCCCTCGTCGTAGATCCGGCCGGTCACCTCGCCCCCGGGTGTCATCTCATACTGGTACCCGTAGACGCGCTGGCGATCACCTTCCGGACGGGCGGCCGAGCGGAACTGGACGCCCGAGTTCCCGGGTTCGAGGAACTTGTATTGCAGCTTCAGTATGAAGTTGCCGAATTCCTTTTCGCTACACAGGAACGTGTTGCCCGGCGTATCCGGAACGCATTTCCCGACGATCGAACCGTCCGCCACCTGGTACTCGGCCGACCCGCCGCGCTTCACCCAGCCGCTGAGATCCTGGCCGTTGAACAACGAGGTGAATCCTTCTTCGATGTCTGCCGCCGTCGCGCTCAAACCGAACGAAGCCAATAGCCCAAGGGCCACAGCCGCTATAAGACATTTCTTCATGACTGACTCCCACAAAAAGGTACGGTCGGATGGACATGCCGTGAACGGAACCGGGACGAGAGAAGTCTTTCACGACCCGCTCCCGCTCGTCGCTTCCGGGATGCAACTGACGACTATCCTCAATCGGTTCGGGCATTTCAAGTCGTTCGTGTGCGGAAAATCGAAATGGGTCGAGAAAGGTCCCTCAGACGCGACCGGCACCAAACACACGTTCAGCATTCCTGTCACCGGGTTGAGGCCCGTTTCTGGGCCGAAAGTACCGCTCGGGTGGCGAATCGCTCGACGAGTGGTTCCCGACCAGCGCAGGCTTTGGGCGACATCTCGCCGTCCCTTCTTCTCCGTCGCCTCCTCGAGCACCGACCAAGAAACGGCCCCGCCCTCTTCCTTGCTCCGCATGGCTCCCCTCCCGGAGCCCTCAGCTTAGCCGTGCTCAACCCTCAGGCTGAAATTAGACCCGCTCGGCGACGCCGGCGCGCTGCAGGTCGAGATTCCAAGATTCATCGCCGCGAAACGTGGCGGCCGGAAGCAGGGCCACCCCTGTCCTCCGGCGTCACGACTTCTTCTTTCCGGTCTTTGTCCGCCGATAAGTCACCGTCACCGAGACCAGATCGTCCGTCTCCTCGCGAGCAGTGACGTAGTACTCCTCTGCTGTTGCGACATCAGTCAGGGAGAGTCTTGTCGCCTCGGTGTAGGTTCTGTATCCATGTCCTTTCTTGCCCTCATTCGTCAAGAAGTATGCCGTGCGAGCGTCCTGTCTCTCTTGTTCGTTTGGGGAATGAGTGCCCAAGCTCCATCCGTCACGAGAACCGCCCACGTACCTGAAAATGTGTCGCTTCATCACGGTTTCTCTATCGGTTGATCATCCGCAGTCCGACTCCGCATTGGCCCGGTGGAGATTCAGCTCCAGTAAGTTAGCCAGAAGCACGTCGTCCGTGAGGTCAGCGGGCCAGCCGTAGGCGGCAAAGACGGCTTCGTCCAGCCGGCGGTGGGCGAGGTCGAGCCAGGTCGGCCGCTCGTTGTACAGGTTGGTGAGCGTCCGCTTCTTGAGCTTCCCCGCGCACTCCTCGTCCCGCGGCACGATCCTCGGATAGCGGACGGTCCCAATGCCGCGCTGGTTGGGCTTGTGAACGTACCGCGCCCACGGCCCATCGACCGAGCCGGGGAATTCGAGTACCTCTTCCCGCGTCCACTCCGGCGGGTTGAGCCAGTTCGACCGCAACCGATCCAACTCGCACGCCGCCGCGGCGATCGCCGCCCTCTGCTCGTCGGTGGGTTTGGGGAAAGGGAATGTCTCGAAGCACGTGGTTGAAGTATAGCGGAACCCACTCTCACGTTCTCGAAGCTGCGTCCCCAATGCAAGAGCCCACACCTCGTGGCAGCGCGACTGGAGAATCCCAAAATCGACATCGGAGTCACTGGCAATCGCAATCAGCAAGTTTGACGGGCAACAGCAAACGTCGGCCCACGAGAAAAGCCGGTGTTTCGACACGTGCGGAGTAACGATGTACCGCTCCAATCCGGCAATAGCCTGGTACATCTCGCCGCGCGGTCGCCACAGTTGCCAAAACGGATACTCCTGGAAGTGTGCAGCAGCGCGGCTCTCTGGCACTCGATCCTTGAGCAATTCGAAGGGAGTCCCGTACTGTGCGGCTTCTTCTTGTGTCCTTTGAACGAAATCAATTACCCAAATGTTGAGCGGTCTCCGGACCATGTCGACAGCGGTCCAATAGATCCGCATCACATCCGAAGTGGGCTTTCCGGACGGAGACGGCTGTGACAGAAGGGATCTTGCCTCAACATCCGATACGTCGAAGGGGCCGCTTTTCTGCACTCCTATGAAGGCGCGGCCCTCGTTCTCCGGCAGTCTTCGCGAACGCGTTGTGTCTGCTCCGACGGTCAAATTGGAGTTGATTGCGGGGACGGACGCACCATCCAGAATGAGCGTCTTCTCGTTTCCTCCATCGAAGCCCACCATGGAAACGTGGACCATTGCTCCATCAAGCACCCAGTCGCGATCGCTCTCGGCGAAAAAAATCGCGCCGCTGTCCTTGATGCGATTCAGCACCTCTCGGTTTGCCCCGCCGCGAATCCCCTGAGTTGCAAGCAAGCCGGCGCGTTCACATCTTGAGTCTGCTATCTGCTGGCGAGCCTTTTCGAACCAGTAGCAACAAAGGTCACCGAAATGCGATATCCGCGAATCCCACACTCGCCGCATCGAGGCGACGTACGTTTCGCCAAGTTCGGACAAAATCCGTTTTCCACCCAAGAACGGCGGATTGCCGACGATGAAATCCGCCTCGGGCCACTCGGGTTCCTTGGGATGCTCGGGGTCGGAAAGATCGAGAATTGCGTCCATGAGCCGGATCGACTCGATCGGCTCCAGCACCGGATCCCTGGGGGCGTTGAAGCCGTTCTGCTGCATCCACTGCAAGTAGCCGATCCAGATCACCACCTGGGCAAGCTGCTGCGCGTACGGGTTGATCTCGATACCGGCAAGCTGCGTCGGACGCACCTGCGGCAACAGGCCCACGCCGTGCGCCGCCCCGTAGGCGATCACTTCCTTCTCTAGGTCCAAGAGCAGATTGATCGCCGCGTAGAGGAAGTTTCCTGAGCCGCAGGCCGGGTCGAGAATCCGCACATGGGCCAGCCGTTCGACAAACGCCTTGAGCGGCTTCTCGAACGCGGCCCGCTCTTTCGATACGCCCTTCGCCCGTGCCGAGCGCTCGCCCACCTTCTTGACCTTCTCCCAGAGTTTGTCGCACTTCGCCTGCACTTCCTCCCACTCGCGTCGCAAGGGTGCCATCACCACCGGTTCCAGGAGCGTCAGGATGTCTTCGCGGCTGGTGTAATGGGCGCCGATCTGCGATCGCTTCCCCGGGTCCAACGTCCGCTCAAACAGCGTGCCGAAGATCGACGGCTCGACGTCGCCCCAATCGTGCTCGTTGACTCGCACGAGCTCCTCGATCTCGTCACGCTTGAGCTCGATCACTTCGGCGTCGGCAAACAGGCCGCCGTTGAAGTGCGGGATTTCGTCCGCTCCGAACGTGCCCCCTCGGCCATCGCCTGGAACAGCGCCCAGAGCCGGGTGGCGAGTTTCTCCGGGTCGTTCTTCGACTGGCTCAGCACCCGGCTGAAGATCTTCTCGGGCAACAGTCCGATGTCCTCGCCGAACATGCAGAACATCAGCTTCATCAGAAAATGGGCCGCGTCGGGCGCGGCCACGCCGCGCACCCGCATGCCGTCGGCCAAGAGGCCGAACCGCTCGGCCGCCTGCCGCGTGACGCTCTCGCGCGTCACGCCCGGGCGAAGCGACTGCGGTTCGGTGAACATGCGGCGGAGAACGTCGAGGTTCTTCGCCTCGGCCAGGCCGCTCAAATCGAACTCATACACCCGCTTCGCCGTGCCGGTGAAATTGGTGTGGATCTCGAAGCGGTCGAGGTCGCACACCACCAGTAGCGGCGGGTTCTCCAGGTCCTCGCGGTAGAGCTGGAGTTGCCGGTAGGCTTCGGCCAGATTGCGCCGTTTCTTCTTGTACTCCCAGCCGAAATGGCCCCGCATCCAGACATCGGCCCAGCCGGTCTCGCCCGTCGTCTTGTGGACGCCGCGTTCAAAGGTGTAGAAGGCCCCGTCCGGATCCGCCTCGGCCGGCTTGGGCTGGCCCAAGAGTTCGCACAGGTCGAGGAAATGCTGCTGGTAGGCGCTGCGCTCCGAGAGATTGGCGCGTTGCCACTTGGTGATGAACTCCTGCGGCGTCATGCGGCGGCCCCCTTGATAAGAGCGGTTTGCAGACCACGATCTTAGTCGCTCGGTAGAGGGGAGGAAAGATCAGCTACAGCGCCCCCCGGCGCGTTTGGGCTTAGGGGCGGCGGCCCGCGCAACCGAACTTACCCGTACCACCCGTGCGCAGATTCTGAGGATAACACGGTCGTCAGCCAGCCGCGTGTGCCGGGGACTCGAATCCATAAGCATCTGCCGTCTTTAGCTTTTTGAATAGCGCCGAGTCTCCCGAAATTCCAAAGCTGGCCCACGAAAATGGCGAATATCTGAATGGCACCTGTGAGGAGCGGTTCTTTGAACGAAACCATTGCGACGGATGCTACCTATGATGAATGATCAGGACTGCGATCGACTGCTCGCGCACGCCTCAATCACAGGGAGCCATCTGCCGCTTTCAGTCCTTCGTCGTTTGACCAACAATCAGTTGTTGGCTTACGTCGCGTCGTCCAGGTGCCAGCTTTCTGAAAGCCTCGTGTCGCAGTTTGCGGCGCACGAGCTACTGGCATACGCGTTGTTGTCCCGCGCTGAGCTCTCATCAGAACAGGTAAATGGTCTGACTGAGTCAGAACGTACGGCCTACAACGCAATTCGGAACAGACGGGCAGGGACAGAAGACACTATGTAGCCGGGCCGATCTCTGACTGCCCGGAGAGCTGGCCTCAATGTTCCCTGAAGCGTCACACCCCGGGTGACTCTGCTTTTATGAGCGGAGGAAAGACCAGCACGCACGCCGGGACAACTCCCCTGCCGCGTACGCGCGAGCCTTGGCCGGCAAACCCATCGGCGCACAAAAAATCCACGCCCTGTCGGCCAACCGAGGCCGAGGCGTGGATTTAGAAGGAGGACCTCTCCGGTCTGTATCGGTCGTACGAAGCTGAGCCTGAAGAAAATCGTCAAACCGGCGCACGTCCACCGGCCCCCGAAATAGCGATTCCTAAAGCGCACCCGCGTGCTAGGGTTTCTCTTAAACCACTCTGCAAACCGGACGGAGCTTTTCGATGCTGGCGGGCCTGCAAGGTCATCAATTAATCGCCGCGGCGGCAATCACGGGCACACCTCTGCCGAGATCATTTCTGGATGATCTCACCAGTAAACAGTTGCTGACCTACGTCGCGTTGAAAGACTGCCCCCTTCCGGAAGCTATTCTACTTCGGCTCGCTGGCCGCGATCTGTTGGCCTACGCAGCCCTGATCAGGAAGGAGCTGTCGCCGAGACAGGTGGAGAGGCTCACGGACGCCGAATGCACGGCTTATACGGCTCTTGCGGAAACGTTCTTGGATTCTGGAGACGCTGCATAGCACTGCCGATGAACAGAGATGCTGAGCGACTAACCAGCTCGCTCGGAACCGCCTAGCCCTCTTGTCTTCGCGCCGACCAGAGGGCTTTTTTCGTTGGATGGCGCACAGCCTCCGTCGGGTCGGCTCAATTACCAGGGGCGGAGGATTTGCCACACCCGGAATCCGAACCTAGGGTTCTAGTGGTGGGTGCGGCGCATCACTCCTGGAAGTGCTGTGCTCTTGGCCCGTGCCGTTCCCTGGCGGCACGGGCTTTTTTGCGCTCGTGGGGACAGAACTCGTCTTAGGCTTGCTCATGGCCTGACGTGGTCGCTGGTCCGGCTCTCCTCGCTGATCACTGCGGCAAGATTGAGCATGGCAGCCTGAACGGGCTTGCTGAACGGCATCAGAGCCCCAACGATCACGACAAACGCCCGCACATCATCCTCCCGAAGCGCTCCCTCAATCGCCAGCCGCTCCGCGTCATCCCGCACTGCTACTTGGTGATGAACTCTTACAGCGTCATGCGGCGGTCCGCTGATTTGAGCGGTTGACAGGCCACGATCTTATTGAACTTCAGATTGATTGTGCAACGAGGGCCGGCCGTTTGGCGATGAGCGGTGGACCCGACGCAAGGTGAAGAACCTCAGCCTCGACACCACGATGCCGCCCCGTGGCCGGCCGCGAAAATCCATGGAAAAGGCCGTAAACCTGACGCTCCTTCTGATACCTTTGCCTCTTACACCTTTGGCTCCCGTTTGCCTTTTCATATCCACCGCCTCTCCGTCCCCTGCCGCCTCGATCTGCTCGCTCTCTCTTCGGCCACGCAGTGGATTGATTCTTCTCACGTCGCATCTGCCCAGACACATAGCGGGGCGGTTGAATTACCTGGGCGCAGCTTCCATAATTCGAGCGGACGAACTGCGCGTCCTCGCCTACTGGTTCTCGCCTGGTCCGACGTCGGCGGGAACGCGACGAATATGAGGGGACAACCCATGCGAGTGTGCCGGAAATGCTCGAAGCAGGCCGATGACCACAGCAAGATCTGCCGCGACTGCGGCGCGATCCTCGAGGATGTGCCCGACGATCCTGCTCCGCCTCCTCACCCGCCGGAACCGCTCGAACCTGCAGCGGAAGAGGATTCGGAGCAGTCTCCACCCCATGCCAGCCTCGCTGAGCAAAGCTTTGCGCCCGTAAACGGCACCGGGTCGCAACTGCCTCTCCCCGGCGGTCCGGCAAACAAATGGAAGTGCCCGCAGTGCGGCGAGACGGTGCCCGGCACGTTCGACGTCTGCTGGAAGTGCCTGACCGCCAAGGACGGGGAACCGGCCGAGGAAGGCCTGCTCGAGTACCTGGAAGCGATCTCCAAAGAGAACAAAGACCCCGTCGGGGAGCCGAGCGACCCTGTCGCCGAAGCGGTGACGCTCGACGAGGACGACGAACCGGACGACCGCGACGGCAATACACCGTCGGTCGATGAGTGCCCGCGGTGCGGCTCATCGAAGATAATGTGCGGCATCACCGTGCAAGACCAGGGGCAGTACTCCGACGGACAGTTGAGGGTTGTGGTCTTCGGCGACCCGGCGGCCTTGCTCTTCAAAGACCGTCTCTATGGCGATCTCAAAGCCCAAATCTGCGGCGCCTGCGGCCTGGTCGAATTCCGTGTCGCCAATGCGAGCGAACTCTACCGACATTACCGCAACGCCCGCAGAAGCTCATCCCAATGATGACGTGACCCTCCTTCCCCCGCGACTCCGTTTCTCCCTCATCTTTCCTCGGTGCTCTCTGTGATCTCTGTGGTTCACTTTCCTCCTTCTTCTTCCCCCTGCCGCCCCCATCTGAACCGCCCGCCATCGTCGCCCCCTCCGCGACTCCGCGTGAACTTCCTTCCCTCACCCGCAAATCGCGCATCTCCCGATCTGCCATTTGCCCTTTTCAATCTTCAACATCCCCCTTTCCTTCTCACCCCAAGAATCTTTCCGCTCCCCCCAAGATTCTCTCTTGCGATCTAGGCCACGTGTCATGTATATACGTACACTGACGTAGATCGGTCGCCCGACGCACACGCGCCGGCCTCCGCAAAAGACCCTCGCCGGGCCTCGCGCTTGATCCGCGCGCCCGCGCGATCGGCCCCATAATTCACCCCACACGAAAGGTCCTGTTCCATGTACCGCTCACCAATCTTCATCACTCGCGCTCAGCCCCGCTCCGACCGCAACCCCTCTCCCCGCAACCCTTTACAGTCGCCCCCAACCGCGCACCCCTCTAGGAACTTCAACACTCGACCCAAAGGTGGTAGAAAACTTGCGTCCACGCCCCAGGTGCGAAACCCCTTCACCCCAACCACTTACCGCGAGACCTCTCGCCCAAGTCAACCGAAACACCCTCAAGGGGCGTTTCGCTTCGATGCAACAATGTACCATCCGTGCGACGCAGGCTCGCGCCTACCGCCATAAACACGCCGCCGTTTGACTCCATACACCCTTCCATGGTTTCCGGATGAGACCCAATCACACTCGCCTTTGCCGTCGGTTTAGGTTAAAACGGAAGATTCGGGCGCCTGTCCCCCTCGATAATGTTATGTCTTGGACCCACTGTTGATGAAACGACTCTATTCTGGCAACGAAGCCATCGCCCGTGCGGCCTATGAGACCGGCGTGACGGTCGCCGCAGGGTATCCCGGCACACCCTCGACCGAGATCCTCGAAGCGGCCGCCCGCTACCAGGAGGGGTTGTACTGCGAATGGTCGCCCAACGAGAAAGTAGCCCTGGAAGTGGCTGCGGGAGCTTCATTATCGGGTGCCCGGGCCATGGTCACCATGAAGCACGTCGGCCTCAACGTGGCCTCCGACCCGCTCATGACCCTGTCCTTCGTCGGGACGGTGGGCGGAATGGTTGTCGTGGTGGCCGACGACCCCGGCATGCACTCTTCGCAGAACGAACAAGACACTCGCCACTACGCCCGCCTGGGCAAACTGCCGATCCTCGAACCGGCCGATTCGCAGGAGGCCAAGGACTTCTTCCGTCTCGGGCTGGAGATCTCGGAAGAATTCCAGACGCCGGTGATCCTGCGGACGACCACCCGCGTGAGCCACTCCCGCAGCCTCGTCGAGATCGGCGATCGCGTGGCGATCCGCCCCGTGCCGGGCTTCGTCAAAGATCCGCCGCGATACGTGGCCGTGCCGATGTACGCCCGGCCGATGCGCGTGCGGGCCGAGGATCGGCTGGCAAAGCTGTCGATGGCGGCCTGCCGGTCGCCGGCCAATCGCATCGAGCGGCGCGGCCGCTCGCTGGGCATCGTCACCGCGGGAATCGCCTACCAGTACGTCCGCGAGGTGTTTCCCGAGGCGTCGATCCTCAAGCTTGGCTGGGCCTACCCGTTCCCCGATGAACTCATCCGCCAGTTCGCCGCCGAGGTCGAGCAGTTGCTCGTCGTCGAGGAACTCGACGACTTCCTCGAAGAGCACATCCGCGCGTTGGGAATCGCGTGCCGAGGCAAATCGGTTGTGCCGCGGATCGGCGAACTGTCGCCCGACGTGATGCACCGGGTTCGCGACGCGCTGGAGGGCAAGCCGCCGGCGGCCCCGCGCCCCGCTCCGGTGCCGCTCGACGACCTCCCCGGTCGGCCACCCGTGCTTTGCCCCGGTTGCCCGCATCGCGGCATTTTCCACGTGCTGGGCAAGTTCGATGTCGTGGTGGCGGGAGACATCGGCTGCTACAGCCTGGCCGCATTCCCGCCGCTCAACCGCCTGGACACGCTCGTTTGCATGGGCGCCGGCGTCTCGATGGCCCACGGCATGGACCGCGCCGGCGAGCCGAAGAAGGTGGTCGGCGTGATCGGCGATTCCACCTTCTTCCACTCCGGCATCACCGGCTTGCTCGACATTGCCTACAACCGCGGCGCGGCGACGATCATCGTGCTCGACAACCGCACCACGGCGATGACCGGCCACCAGGACCATCCCGGCACGGGCCAAACCTTGATGGGCAGCGAAGCGCCCGTGGCCTCGATCGAAAACATCGGCCGCGCTTGCGGCATCAAGAACGTGGCCACCGTCGATCCGTACGACCTGCCGGCCACGACGCGCGCGATCAAGGCGGCCATCAACTCCGACGAGTCATGGCTCATCGTCTCGCGGCGACCCTGTCCGCTCCACGAACGGATAACCCTTGGCCCGCCGCGGCGATTGGACGCCGACGTCTGCCGCGAGTGCGGCCTGTGCCTGCGGCTGGGCTGTCCGGCGCTGGAAGGGGGCGACGGGATTCCGCAGGTCAACGCGCTGCTTTGCGCCGGTTGCGGCCTGTGCGATCAGATCTGCCCGGCGGATGCCATCCAGATCACGGAGGCAGCCAGCCATGGATGATGGGCAAACCACCAGCATCGTCCTCGTCGGCGTCGGCGGGCAGGGGATCCTGCTGGCCAGCGAGATTCTCGCTCAGGCCGCGGTCGCCGCCGGCTACGAGGTCAAGACCAACGAGGTGCACGGCATGGCGCAGCGGGGCGGATCGGTGATGGCGCAGGTCCGCTTCGGCGCGCGGGTTTTCAGCCCGCTGGTCGCCCAGGGAACCGCCCGCGTGCTGGGCTCGCTGGAACGGATCGAGGCGCTCAGAAACCATCACTATCTTGCGCCTGACGGACTGGCCGTCGTCTCCAGCCAGATGATCGTGCCGGTCACTGTTTCCTCGGGCCAGGCCAGTTATCCGGCCGATGCCGAGGAACGTCTGCGGCAGGCTTTCCCCAGGCTGATTTACGTCGATGCCGTCGAGCGAGCCAACGAGTTGGGCAACGCCCGCGTCGCGAACGTGATCCTCCTGGGAGCCATGTCGCGGGCGCTCGACTTGCCTCAAGACGCCTGGGAACGTTCGCTCTCACAGTGCATCAAAGCCCAGCATCGTGAGCTGAACCAGCGGGCATTCGAGCTGGGCCGCGGGCTCGCCTGAGCCGCCGGCTTCTTCCGACCCGTGCAGAGCGTCCAGCGCTGCCGTCGGGCGCGGCTATTGCCGGTTGGTAAGCTTGCCCACCGCAAAGGTGACCGCGCGGCAGTACTCGCGAACAGCTTCCGTGTAGTCGTCTTGCTGCAGGGCAGCCGCGGCCCGATCGATGTATTCCTGGAGCGGGCAGAACTCGTCGCGGCGCCCCTCATTGACGGCGATCTGCTGCAATTGCTCGAGCGTCTCGTTGAGCACGCCGATGAACGACTCGTCGGGCGTGCAGTCGACCGAAGCATACGGCCCTTTGCCGAGCTTCTGCGCGGCGAATCGGCGCGCCGGCCAGAGCCGCCGGTAGTACGGTACCAGCGCCCCCGCGCCCGCCGCCACGGCAAGCACCAACTGGGCGATCGCCGCCAACGGGTACCCGGCGGCCAGCGATCCCAGGCCGGTCAGCAAAAGAACCGCCAGGGTTGCCCACGCGAGGTACTGCAGCCAGGGCCGCGAGTGAACTTCAGAATCCTCCGCTTCCGGCGACTCGAGCAGCTCGGGGCCGGCTACCTGAACCACCAGCACGGTGATGTTATCGGTCCCACCGCGGACCAGCGCCAGATCAACCAGCACGCGCGCCGCCTTGGTGGGCGAGAAGCAGCGCAGCACGGCGCCGATTTCCTTGTTGTCGAGCAGGCCGGAAAGCCCGTCGCTGCACAACAGGAATGTGTCGCCGATCTGCAGGGGATAGGGCCCTTCGAGATCCACCTTGACATCGAGGTGTGGCCCCACCGACCGCGTCACCACGTTTCGCGGGACGTAGTCGGGCGCTTCCCCGTAGGGGTATCCTTCGGCGGCGCTGATTTCCCACGCCAGGCTGTGATCGAACGTCAGTTGCTCAATCTGGGCGCCCCGGACCCGATACACGCGGCTGTCGCCCACGTGCCCCACCACGGCCCCTTCGGGCAGCAGCAGCAGCCCGCTCAGCGTCGTGCCCATGCCGCGACATTCTTCATTCGCCTGGCCGTGGTAGAAAATGCGGTTATTGGCGGCTTCGATCGCGCCGGCAAGAGCACTGGGGGGAGCGGAGAATCTCGTACGACGATAGCGTCCGGAAGTCAGCTCGACCGCCATCTGGCTGGCCAGCTCGCCCGCCCGATGCGCTCCCATCCCGTCGGCGACCAGGAACACATGTCCCTGCCGCCGCCACTGTTTCTCGTTACGGGCCAGCGACACCGTGAGGGCGTCCTGGTTGTTGGCGCGCATCAACCCGACGTCGCTGATTGCGGCGTACTCCAGGCCGTCTGTCCACGGTGTCTCGTTCTGGCTCATGGCATCCACGCCAACCGATTGCCTCTTCGCCAACCGTCGCACAGCCTCTTGATCAAGTCTCGCGACCGCCAGCCGTCCGCTCCGCTCCTCGCCTCTCCGGCCTGCCTCAAACGCCCGAGCCCTTGTACTTGGGGATATTTTCGCGTCGTTTGATCAAGGTAACCTCGTTGCCGGTGTCGTTAAAGGTCACTTTGTCCATGAAAGTCAGCATCAGGGCCAGGCCGCGGCCCGTTTGCCCCTTGCCGGTCGTCGATTCGGCCAGGTCGGGGAGCGTCGCCACGTCGAAACCGCTCCCTTCGTCACGGATCACGAATCGGGCTTCCTTGGTGGAGACGTTGACGTCAACATACACCCGGCGGTCGCGATAGGGGAGCGACTTCCGCCGTTCGTCGATGAGATCGACTCCCTGCGCGCGGGCCGCCTCCATGGCCTCGCGGCAGATCTCCAGGTTGCCGCGGATCATGGCGTTCTTGAGCGCTTCGCGTAAAGCCACGCCGATGCGGAGCTGGCCGTTGAAGTCGCACAGCCGCACGCTGGCGACTGTTTGCTCGACGAGCTTGATGAACGGCGGAATGAGGGCCAGATCGTTGGCCATCTCGAGGAAGAAGGTGAAGTCGGTGCGGCTCAGGCAACTCACCATCTTCTCGTAGTCGCGGTCGGCCTTGGCCAGTGCCAGAACCTCCTCCACCGTCTCCAGCAACCGCTCCGCCAGGTGGGCCTTGGGAACATATCCTGCCGCACCGTTCTTCAAGGCCTCGACGGCCAGCAGTTCGCTGCCATGGGCCGTCGTCAAGATGACGGGCACGCCGGGGTGCTGGACGCGAATCGCCCGCACCAGTTGCAGCCCATCCATCTTGGGCATCATCAGATCGGTGACGATCAGGTCGGGCAGCGCGTGCCCCACGTGGCCCAACGCCTCGGCGCCATCCGACGCAAATTGGACGCTGTGCGCGCTCCCCTTCTGCAAGAGGGCGCCGATCACCTTCCGATCGACGGCAGAGTCGTCGACAACGAGTATGGACGCCATGCGTGAGACCTCCCCAGGGCAATCTCGGTCACGTGCCGCGACCAGCTACCCATGCCAATAGCTGCAGTGGTCGCGGAGCCTGGCGCCTATTCCACCAGGCCTGCGCCCTCTCGTTCCGCCTGGCTCATCGATCTTCAGGTTCACTATGCAACAAGGGTGAATGGACACGCCCAGCCGTCCGCACGACCTTGGCGATGAACGCCATCCTACCACACCCCCCAACCGCGTCAAGCGACCGCCGCCAAACACGCTCCGCGCAAGCGCAGCGGCAATGCAACACCGGGCTGGCTGTTGCGCAATCGAGCTTCGTGGGCCGAACGTGTGGCGGGAATCCGCGTTGGTGCCCCGATCAGCGGCCGCCGGTCCGCAATCGGTGCATGCGGCGGACCGTGTTGCCGTAGATGTGACCCGGTCTGTCGGGGCGTTCGAGCAGGGGCATCTGACGAATCGTCTCCCGATTGAGGCTGTCCGGGGCCGTGGGGGCTGGCACAGCCCGCCGATTACTCGCAGCAGGCCTGGCGGCAGCGACAGCAGGAAGAATGAGGATGGCCAGAAGTGCGGCCGCAACACAGCGAAACCTCATGAATAACCTCCGTGTGACAACTTGAATTGAGACGGGTGTCTCGGCGAATATAGTGTTTGGCCCCAAGCCGATCGTCAAGCTTTCATCGACTTTCTGCTTCGTACAGTGGGAAATCGGGACGATTGTGAGGCAGGTGCTAATTCTATCTGCAAAGACGGCATGTGAGGGGGTGCCGCTCACCCATTCCGCGGGACCGCGACTCAGCTCAAGTAAGGACCATCGCCGGGTGAAGTCGGTTCAGCCATGACCAGTATTGAACACGCGCTGCTGGGCATCAACGGTGTCGTAGCCGGCGGTCTCGACCGCCGCCATGGCTGGCAACTGGCAGCCCTCGCCGGCGCGGCCGCAGTTGTCCCCGACTGGGACGGACTGACCATCCTGTTCGGCGCCGATCTCTTCGCAGACGCCCACCGCGTATGGGGCCACAACATCATCGCCTGCGCCGCGATCGGCGTCGTTTTGGGGGCTGCCGACTATTGCCTGGATCTGACTACCCGGGCGGCCCGTTGGTTCGCGCGGATCCTCCCGGTGGCGATTGCCGCCGAACCGATTTCGTCCCGGCGGACGCGATCGTGGCGCGAGGGAGCGATTTGGGTTTTCGTGGCGGTCGCGGCCGCCGCAAGTCACCTTGTGGCCGACCTGCTGTTTTCCGGCACGGCGACGCTCAGCGATTGGCATCTGAAGCTGCTGTGGCCGTTATCGGATCGTGGCTGGATCTACCCCATGGTGCCGTGGGGCGACCCGGGCGCCACCGTGGTGATGGTCGCCGGAATGCTCGCCATGGCGCAATCTCCATCGCGCCGTCAGCTCATCGCCGCGCTGACGCTCGCCGCCGTGACCCTCTACATCCTGATCCGAGGCCTTGTCGCCTGATTCCAGAGGTCGATCAGCTATTCCCCGGCGGCCTCCTGGTCGGCATCGAGTTCCAGCAGATCGTTGTCGTACGCTTCTTCCATGGCACGGACCTTCTCGGCCATCTCTTTGTCCTGCTCGATGGCGCCGGTGACTTGCAGTTCCCACTCCGTACTGGCGGCCCGCAACTCGTCGAGATTGAGCGGCAGTTTGAGCAGCTTGGCCAGTCGCCGGGTAACGGCCTCGATGCTTACCGGGTTGGTTCCCTGCAGATAGCCGGAAACTTCGGCTACCAGCGACGCCATCTTCAGCCCCCGCGGAGCGGCGTTGGCCATCAGGAAGTTGGTGAACGATCCGGGTCCGGCGTAGGCGCTGCGCCGGACCGCATACTGCTCCATCTCTGTGAGCAGCTCCTCGTCGGAACAGCTCACATAGAGCCGCGGCGCGCGGGTGTGGGGAATGGCCCCGCCAAAGGAGCCGATGAACAGGATATGGCTCAGCTCCGCCTGCCGCGCCACTTCGAAGATGCACTCGGCGTACGTCCGCCAGCGCAGATTGGGCTCCCTGCCCACGAAGAGCATCAGGTTCGCCGCCTCGTGCACGTAGAACAAGTTGGTGGGCATTTCGATCGACTTCAGAAGCCCGTCCTCGATCTCCACCGGCGGGCGGAACAACGCCGCCACCTCCATCGAACCGGGGAAGTTGTAGATGAAGAAAGGCTCCGGATCGATCTCGCCGATCGATGGCGCATCCAACAGATGCACCAGCCGGCTAACCGTTCCGGTGGAGACCTCTCCGCCGTCCATCCAGCCGGTGAGGGCCAAGAGCAGGGTTCCGCCGGGCAGCTTGGGGCAACGTTGGAGCTTGAGCAACTGATTGATTTCTTCCATAGTGCTGCTATTGTACGGATGATGCCCGGTCGCAGCAACGCGGCGGGCGGACGGGAGGCCCAGTCCCACCGGAGAAGAACCATGCCCTCGGCCGCTGAAATGTCCGGCTCAGGCGCGTCGTCCCGCGGCCTGATGGAAACGCCACGCGCCGCCGCACCGAACTTGCCGCGGCGCACGTTCCTGAAGACTCTAGCCGCAGCAACTATCGCCTGCAGATGGCAGGGAACCGGGGCACTTGCGTCGGCCGACCCGCCCACGTTCCTCACCCGCGGCATCGTGCTTGTGGTGGACGATTTGCGTACGCTCGACTGGCCCGAGCGGGTCCACCGCGCCGGCCTGACGACCATCGGCACCCACATCTTTCCCCACCAGGTCGCAGCGTTTCTTGCCACCGATCGCGGCCAGTCGTTTCTCGACGACTGCCGCCGGTTCGGCGTGGCGGTGGAGCACGAACTGCACGCCATGTCCGACCCGCTCCCGCGATCGCTCTTCGACCGCCACCCGGTGATGTTTCCCATGAATGAGCGGGGCGATCGGGTGCGCGACTTCAACCTCTGCGTGCATTCGGAAGCCGCGCTGGAGACGGTCTGCGCCAATGCGGTGAAATACGCCGGGATGTTGCGCCCGACAACCGGTCGTTATTTCTACTGGATCGACGACGGCCAGCCGATGTGCCGCTGCCCGAAATGCCGCGAGCTGTCCGACAGCGAACAGGCGCTGGTGCTGGAGAACCGCGTGCTGGCGGCGCTGCGAGAGGACGACCCGCGGGCCACGCTAGCCCACTTGGCCTACGCCGGAACGCTCCGTCCGCCGAAAGCAGTCAAGCCGTCGCCGGGCATCTTCCTCGAATTCGCCCCCATCAGCCGCCGCTATGACGTTCCTTTCGCCCAGCGCGATGCCCGCCCCGGCAGCGGCCCCAGCCACGGCGAACTGCTCGACCTGCTCGACGCCAACCTGGAGGTTTTCGGCCGCGAGGGCGCGCAAGCTCTGGAATACTGGCTCGACGTGTCGCGATTCTCCTCCTGGCGGCGTGAGAACGTTACCCGGCTGCCGTGGAACGAGGAAGTGCTCAAAGCCGACCTCGCTGCCTACGCCGAGCGCGGCATTCGCCACATCACAAGCTTTGGGGCCTGGATCGACGGCGACTATGTCCGCCGCTTCGGCGAGCCCCCCATCGCCGAGTATGCCGGCGCAATGGCCGAGACACTCCGGTAGACGTGACGTCTCGTCGCGCCCAACAAACCTGACGCAACGAGACGCCATCATTCGCGGCCGACTCAGCCCGTGACAAGCGTCGTATTGCGGCCGCACCGGCTCAAAGCTGCCGCATAAAGGCCACCAGGTCGGTCTTCTCCTGGGCCGTCAGTTGCAGGCCCTGCACGAGATTGAAGAACTCGACGGTGTCTTCCAGCGTGAGGCAGCGGCCGTCGTGCATGTACGGCGGGCTCTCCTTGATGCCGCGGAGCGTAAAGGTCTTGATCGGGCCCAGCGGGGCCTCGTCCACAAACCGCTCGACCTTCAGATCGTGCATGCGGTTGTCGAGATAGAACGGCGCCGGATGGCAGCCGGCGCACTGGGCCTTGCCGTGGAAAAGTGCCTCGCCGCGGAGTTCGCTCTCCGTGGCCAGGTCCTTTCGCAGGCGGCCCTCGAGGTCCAGCTTCGGCGCGGGCGGGAAGTCAAACATGTTCTGCATCTGCGCCATGTGGCTCACCTGGACGCGGTCGAGAATCATCAGCCCCTTCTTCATGGCGTGCACCGGATCGCCGTTGAAATAGGCCGTTCGCTGCTCAAACTCGGTGAAATCCTCCACCGACCGCAGACTGCGCTTCGAGCCGTGAATCTGCTGCACGAACATCCCCCGGAGGCTCACCGTGTCGAGCCGTAATCGCCGCTCCTGCGGCCGATTGTCCGGGTTCAGATGGAACTGTGCCGTCGTGTGACCGTTCACGTGGCAGTCGAGGCAGCTTACGCCCAGGCTGGGTTGGGCGCTCTTGCGATCGTCGGTCGGATTGAACTCCTCCTGCGGCAGCGGCGTCAACAGCAACCGCAACCCGTCCAACTGCACGGGCGTGAGGAGATCCTTGAACAACCGGTAGTAGTTGTTGATTGAAACGACCTCTCCGCGCGAGACATCGCCCAACTCGGTCCGGTTCTGCAGGAAGATCGCCGGCGGAAACTCCGGCAGGAACGCCTCGGGCAGATCGAAATCGACATCGAACCGCTCCAGACGCGGGAACATGTCGATCTGCATCTGCGGGAACACCTGCCCGCCGGTGACCTGCTTTGGATGAGGAAGCGATGGGTAGGGGAACGCGCCCTGCTGGCGGATGTCGTCGGGCGACATCTGGCCGATCTTCTCCCAGGTGAGCCCTTCGGCGAGGCGCGCTGTCGGACCCACCGGCACCGGCTTGCCGCGCGTCATGCGGCACTCCGGATCGAGCCTGGGCGTGAGGTTATATCTCTTCTCGAGCAACGCGCGCTGGGCTTCCATGACCTTGGGCTTCATCGCCGCGTCGGCCCGCATCGTTTCTTCAAACGTCTGAAACGGTTTCTTCGCATTGAGCGGATCGCGGTAGAAATCGAATCCCAGGATCTTTCCCTCGTCGGGCTGCGTCTTGAAGGCCGGCGAGCTGGGCGGCGCTTTGGCGGCCGAGAATACGTCGGACCGATCGTGCTCGTTCTTCTGCTGTTCGGGACGAGTGGCCGGCACCTCGCGCGGCGTCTGCGCCTCTTGGACGGCATCGGGCAGCGTCCTCGCTGCGGCGGCCGGCACCGCAGCGGGCGCCTGTCGCAGCACCGGTTGTTGCTGCCGGGTTGGCGGCGCAGCGGGCCGCCGCGTTGGCGGCTGCTGAGCCAGAAGCGGCCAGCCGGCGGCCGCACCGAGCGCGAGAAGCAGAAGAACCACACTGCGGACGAGGAAACGACGCTGGCGTTTCATGGCAGAGACTCCCCAATCGACCATTGGTAAGAGGGTCGCAAACGCACACGATAGTGGCGCAGCCGAATGACTCGAGCCGCGGCTCCCCGACCGCCCAATTCTTCGCCGCCTCCCTGCGAAGAGAGAAGGGATGCCGCCGGAAAAAGCCGCGCTTCCAGCCGCTCAGGCAGCAAATCGGGGCGCGCCGCGACAGGGAGGGGACACTTGCCGCATGAGGAAGCGGCTAAGCGTTACACCCCCTCCGGCCAGGTGCCGGTGATCCTCTTCACGCTTTCAAGCAGTGCTGCCGGTTCGAAGACCTTCTTCCAGTCAGGCTGGAGAATATGCTTCTTGGCCTCCTCGACGGTTTTGCGTGTTCCCTCGGGGTTGGCAAAACCGGCCTTTTCGAAAGCGACCCCCAATTCGTAGAACACGTGACCCAGGACAAAATCGCGGGCGGCTTCGACCGGCACCCCGCGGCGAACCGCCTCGTCCATCGCTTCACGCATGATCGCTACGCAGGTGGCCGTCACTGTCTCGGAGAGAACCGGCTCAAGGATCGCCATCTGCTCGACCGTGATGCGGTGGGCGCGGCTGACCGGCTTCCACATCGTCATCGCCAGCTTCTGCCCCCTCGCGTAGTCCGACTCCGGCCCGCGCATCAATGCGCAGACGATCGGTTGCCGCGCCCTGCCCGATCCAAAGAAGTCAAACCGGGCTTCGAGGGTTGTCTCTTCGTTGAAGACTGAAGGATGAGCCGGATGGCAGACGAAGACCGAGATGTCGGGTTGCTCGGGGATCAATCCCGCGTAGGGTGCGGCCGGATCGAGACACACCATCATCGTCCCGGACCGCATATGCCCGACCGCTGCCGCCGCCACCTTGCCGATGAGCCGGTCGGGCACGGCCATGATCACCACGTCGGCCGTCGCGACGGCTTCTTCGAATCGCGACGGCCTGTCTCCACGCTGCCGGATCTTCTCCTGCCCCTCCGGATTTCCCTCGACATGCATCGCCTCGTAGTCGGCTTCGCCGTGCAATGAGCGGCTGATGCGCGTGCCCATCTGCCCGGCGGCACCGAGAATGGCAATCCTCGTGGTCATGGCTCAATTCCCGACGTTGCCTTGTCGTGCGCGCCCCGGGCAAGTCCGGCCGCAGCACGCGCGGTCGTTACTCGATCCTCTCTCCATCATCTACGGCCCGGCGGCCTGAAGCCCGCCCGCCGCCGTCCCCATAGCCTACACGAACATCCACCCCCAATTCCATCACCCGTCGCGAATTGGTGGCTTCTCAGCCAGGCGGGAGCCGGGGGCTTGCCTGGATTGCCGCAAGAATGATCTACTTTGAATGGTCCTGCCACGGCGATTTGGCGCGGCGGAAACCGACCGGGACACTTATCCTCATGAGCAGCGAACGAGACGATTACGATCTGCATTGCCCGGCCTGCGAATGGAGCCGCCGATGCTCGGCGGACGAAATGGCACGCTGGCTTGTGCAGACCGGAAAGCTGCGCCCCAAGGGCTGGCCGGAACGCGAAGTGCTCGTCGAACTGTTCCGGGCCAGCGCCGGCGCCTTCGTCTGCCCCGAGTGCCGGCACCAGGGCATGTTAGCCGCTCCGGCGGCCGAGGATCTCGACTGGCCCGGCCCCGTCTACTGCGCGTCGTGCCGCCGCCCCATCCCGCGCGAGCGCCTCGAAGCGATTCCGGGTACAAAACTCTGCGCGGCTTGCCAGGGTGCGGAAGAATCCGGCCAGGGGCAAGTCGAAACCGAGTACTGTCCCCGTTGCGGCGCGCCCATGGCCCTGCGGCCTACCCGTGGCGGCGGACTGACGCGCTACCGCATGGCCTGCACCGCTACGCCACCCTGCCGTCTCGGTTGAGACGCCAAGAGGCCGCCGCATCACTGGCCATCCCGCGCCGGGCAATTCGCACCTTGCGGCTGCCATTCAGGACGGCGCGAGCCGCCCTCGCGCGCAGCCGGCCGATCGTGCCACTTGTTCATTCTCGATCGGCGATGCCGATCATGCGGGCGCCGTTTTTGTGGTTGGCACCCTGCGATTGCGGCAACCCGCCACCGCAGTTCCAGGGTGGCTGAACTAGAGTTGAATCAGGCAAGTCTCCTGGGAGCGTTTGGCCGATCCAGACCACATGCGGAATGTCACTGTCGATAGTAACCGGCGTATCCTGCTGATCGATGGCGATGCGCCGCGACAGGCCGAATTCCGTCGCTGCCTGTCGACGCCGGCAACCGCCCCGCAAGGCGTCGCGATCGAATTCGCGCTCGAGGTGGCCGAGCACGGCTCGGCCGCCTTGCTCCAGGTGCAGCAGGCGGTGATCGACTTGCGTCCCCTCGCTGCCGTGTTCCTCGATGGTTCCCTCGCCGAACCGAGCGATGCCCTGACGACGGTCGCGCGGCTCTGGCGGGCCGACCCCGAACTTCAGATGGTGCTTTGCGCCGCCGATGGTGAACTGCCGCTCGACCAGGTGATCAGAGAACTCGGCACGACCGATCGCTGGCTCCTGATGCGCAAACCTTTGTGCCCCGCCGATGTGCAATCGCTTGCTCTAGCCGTCACCGAGCGGTGGAACACCGACCACCACGCGCGAAACGAAATCGATCGGCTCGAGTCCTGGATGATCGACGCCCAGCGCGTGCTGCACATCCTCGAGCAGTCGCAGGATGCCCTGCAGAATGCCCATATCGAGTCGCAGCTTCAAGTCGGCGAACTGGCTCAACAACTCAGGCAGCGGACCGCCGAGACCATCGCCACCCGCGACGTGACCGTGCTCACTCTGGCCAAGCTCGCCGAATCCCGCGATCCGGAAACCGGCGAACACCTGGAGCGGATGCGCGACTACTCGCAGATTATTGCCGAGTGTCTCAGCCACAAAGGACCTTTCGCCCGGCAGATCGACGCGCGGTTTCTCGAAGACCTCTACCGCTCGAGTCCGCTGCACGACATCGGCAAGGTCGGCGTTCCCGACAGCGTCCTGCTCAAGCCTGGCCGTCTCACCGTGGAGGAATTCGAGGTCATGAAGCGCCACACCCTGATCGGCGCCGAAGCCCTCCGCCAGGTCGCCTGCCAGGCGAGCTATGCCGGGTTCCTCGACATGGCAGTGGCCATCGCCCGGCATCATCACGAACGCTACGACGGTACCGGATATCCCGACGGCCTCGTCGGCGATCGGATCCCGCTGGCGGCCCGCATCGTGGCGCTGGCCGACGTCTTTGACGCCCTGACTTCGGTTCGCGTCTATAAGGACGCCGTCGACCCCGATGTCACGCGAACCCTCATCGAGGAACAGGCGGGCCGCCATTTTGATCCGGCAGTCGTCGCGGCGATGGGGGCATGCTACGAACGTTTCCTGGAGGTCTACCACACCCGGGGCACCCGCCCGGCGCCGGCGGCCTTCGCGACCGGCAGCTTGCCTTCTGCCGGGCTCCAGGCCACTGCATCGTAGCACACCGGCCTCCGGCGGCCCCCGGGAAGCGAATCCGTCGGCCGCGAATGCTACTCGCGGCGCGTCGGACAGTTCACAACGACCAGCCCTGCCGGTAGTCGCATCGCAGCAGCGCGTCGGCCTCGGCGCTATTGACGACCTTCATTTCCCGCGGGTCGAAGTCCAAGGGGCTTTCGAACTGTGTCGCCACGTTGCCCAGCATGAGGAACTCGGTCAGGGCCGAGGCATAGTCGAAATTCGACCAGCCGGGCTTGCCGCCGCGGATCGCCGCGAACCAATCCTGTTCCGGGCCTCGCGAGTTCTCCACCGTCTCCGGCCGGTCGCGCTGCAGGCCCTCGAACTGCTCTTCGGGCAGCAGCCGGAACGACATGTTGTGCCCCGTCGTATGAATCGCCCCCTTCGAGCCGACGATCAACGTTCCGGCGAACCGCCAGTTGTTCTTGTCCTTCGCCGGTCCGCCCTGGATAGCCCGGTCGAGGATCGCCTCCACGCCGGGCGTCTGGCCGTTGTGCCAATCGATGCGAATCGGTGGAAGCTCGCTCCGCGCCGGGATGTCCCAGTGGACGATCTCCCACTGCGGAAACGAAAGCCGATTGACCGCCGAGCACTCCGCATGAACGCGCACGATCGGCGCCGCTCCGCCGGCAGGCTCCGCCAGCCAGAGATCGTGAACCTTGAGCGACATGAATCCCAGGTTGGCCGTGTGGGCGGCCCAATTGCCGAGCTGGCAGGTGCCGAACTCCCGCCACAAGTGCCGCTGCATCCATTCGCGGTGGAAAGGCCTTGCCGCCGCGGGACCGAGCCACAGGTCCCAGTCCAGCCCGTCGGGCACCGGTTGCTCGTCCTGCGGCGGTTGCCGGCGATCGGCCCCGCCGGCGCTGTTCCACACGTGGACCTCCTTGATGTCGCCGATCGTGCCGCCGCGAATCAGTTCCAGTGCCCGGCGAAACGCGCCGCTATAGGTGCCCTGGTTGCCCATCGCGGTCGCCACGCGGTGACGACGGGCCAGCTCGCGGAGCGATCGCGATTCGTGGACGGTCCGCGTCAGCGGCTTTTCGCAGAACACGTGCTTGCCGGCTTTCATCGCCGCGGCCGAGACGACCGCGTGGCTGTGGTCGGGCGTGGCGACCACCACGGCGTCGATCTCCGGACACTCATCGAGCATCCGGCGGAAATCCTGAAATGTCTTGGGACGGGTTTGCGTCAGGCGTTCGAATTCCTTGCCAGCGCTGCGCTCCCAACTGTGTTCTGAAGCAGAGTACTTTTTGCCGGACGCGTCCCAGTGCCGGAAAGCCTCGTCGATCTTCGCTGCATTCACATCGCAAATGGCCGCCACGTTCTCCATCCGCGGGATTGTGTCGACGAACCACGCGCCTCGTCCGCCGACACCAACCAATGCCACATTGATTCGCTCGTTGGCGGCATAGCCGCGAACCAGTCCGCCGGGAAGTACGGTCAACCCCGCGCCGATGGCGGCTGACTGGCCCAGAAAACTACGACGCGTGATCGGCTTGCTCATGGTCAGCTCCTCGCAAAAAAACGCATTATCTGGTTTCAATCCGGACCACCAGCGATCGGGAAAATGGCGGCAGCCGCACGGCGCCGTCCGCAATCGATGCGTCGCTCCAGTTCTTCGTCCATGGATTGTAGACGCGGATCTTGCTCCCCGCCGAAGACACGACATCACCCACCGGCAGGACGACGTCCCGCAGTTCCTCTGGCGCGCGCCCTGCTGCGAGTTCCGCCTGCCAGGTGTTTTCCGCGTCGCGGCACCAGGCGAGCGAAGTACGGTTCCCCTTAAGCAGGTAGACCCTTAACCGGGGATGGTCGATCATGAGTGGCTCAAAGCCCTCGGCCGCCGGGTCGATCCCCTGAACGGTATCGGCAAAAGCGCGGAACTGATGCCAGAGGTTGTTCCTGTCAACGTACTCGCCCCAGTGCCAGCACTGCCCGGCACCGGTCGCTCCGGCGAAGAACGGAGCAAACAGCACGTCGTGCAGGATGATCCCCGCAGTATCTTTTGCATACAGCTTGAAGGGCCCCGTGTGCCGCGGCTCGACCGCGCCCCCTTCGGCAAGGATCACCGGTCGGCCCGGATTCATCGCCAGCAACTCGCGGACCGCATCGGCTGCCAGCACGTCGACCGGCCCATGGCACACGCTCAAGCTGGCGCCCGGATCGAGATAGCGATGTACCTGTGCCACGTCATTATCCTGCATCTGGCACAACCGCCGGTAGGGATCGCGCGCTCGATCGCTGTCGAAGCTGCCCAAGCTCTGAAGCGTCATGTTTTGCGGGAACAACCGCGCGAGTTCGGGCAACATCGCTTCGCTCCAGCCGAGGTAATCGCCGCCGCGGACCGCGTTAACCTCGTTCCATAACTCCCAGGCGCAGATGACCTCTTGCTCCCCGAAACGATCCCGGAGCCAGGCCAGTTTCTGCCGGAATTGGGCGCGGCTGGCCTCATTGGCGAGCCAGTCGGGCATGTCCTTCGCCGTGCCGCCGCGCGAAACGTGATGCAGCGATTTCAAAGCCCATGATTGGCGGACGTTCTCAGGGTCAATCTCGCGGAAATGCTCGATGGTCATCTTCACCCGGATGCCGTGCCGCCTGGCCAGTTGCAGCAGCGCATCGACCCGTTTCGCCTGCTGCTCGTCGTAGACGCCCGCCCGCTCGTGTTCCGGATCCCAGAACGGTGAGCTCAACCAGATGCGGATGTAGTTGCCGCCATTGTCCGCCAGGGCTTTCATCCAGCGGTCCATCTGCGCCAATCCCTCCTCGGTCGCACGCGGACCCTGAGGATGGATCATGTTCAGTCCGTTGGGGATGTAGGGCGTGCCGTCGGAAAGCTCCAGGTATCGCGAGTCGCGGGGGCTGACGCGCACGAATCGCTCCATGGGGTCTCCCGGGGCATCCGTCGGCGCCTGCCTCTCGGCCGCGCCGGCCGCGACGCCTATCACACCGATCCAAACGCAGGCGAAAACCAGGATCCGGCTCATGATTCTTGCCTCCTTGACGGATGGTCCAGCACCTTCGGCGTTACTGGTCGCAACGCCGTAACCCGTTACGCTCAGCCTCGTTAGGCACAAGTGTTTGCGACTTGAGCCAGCAGTATATTATGATGGGCGCCGCACTGCAAACACCTGCCAGGAGGAGACTTGCTTGTGAAGAGACTGCCAGCGGCTATCGCTGTACTGTCGTCGCTCTTGTTCGGCGCCGGCGTTGCGGCCGCCGAGTACGAGCAACTGACGCGCAACTTTCGCGACTATTACCTTAGCCGGAATGCGCCCAGTTCGAGCCGCCGCTTTGTGGTCGAACAGAATGCCCTGGAACTGGCCCGCTCACTAAAGGCCGACGGCTCCTGGGCCGACGTCGACTACACCGACCAGACCCGGGGCGGCTGGCGGCCCTACCTGCACCTGTCGCGGCTGACCTCGATGGTCCGGGCGTATCGCATGCCCGGTGGCAGCCAGACTGCCAGTCCCGAACTGAAAGCCGGCATCCACAAAGCGTTGGGCCACTGGCTCGAGCAGGATTACCAGTGTCTCAATTGGTGGTACAACCAGATCGGCGTCCCCATGGCGATCGGCGAGATCGGCATCTTGCTCCAGGACGAATTGACTCCGGACGAACACGAGCTGATCGTCAACAAGATCATGCCCCGCGCCAAGATTGGCATGACCGGCCAGAACCGTGTCTGGGTTGCCAGCAATACGCTCGTGCGCGGCCTCTTGATGAAGGATGGATCGCTCGTGCGCGAGGCCGCCGATGCGGTCGGCGAGGAAATCCGCGTTACCACCTCCGAAGGAGTGCAGCCCGATTTCAGCTTCCACCAGCATGGCCCGCAGCAGCAGTTCGGCAACTATGGCCTGTCGTTCGCCGGCAGCGCGTCGATGTGGCTCCGCATTTTCAGCGGGACTCCCTTCGAGTTCCCCCAGGCCAAACTCGACATCGTCCACGATTACCTCATCGAGGGTCAGAACTGGGTGGTCTGGCGAGGGCGGATGGACTTGAGCAGTTGCGGGCGCCAGCTCGACGAGGGCTGCCAGGCGGGCAAGGGGCGGAGCCTCGCCGCCATCATGCAGCGGATGAGCGAGGTCGATCCCGCCCGCGCCGATGAGTACCTCGCCTTCGTCAATCGCAATCGAGACGCCGCCGCCAACGACCTCGTCGGCAACCGCCACTTCTGGCGATCCGACTACATGATCCAGCGCGGAGCCAACTACTACGCCTCGGTCAAGATGTGCTCGCGACGTGTGATCGGTGGGGAACTCGTCAATAGCGAGAATATGTCCGGCTATCACCTCGCCGACGGCGCGCTGCTCGTCCATCGCACGGGCAGGGAATGCGAGGACATCCAGCCGGTCTGGGATTGGCAGAAGATCCCCGGCACGACGGCGCCCCAGCGCCCCGATGGCCCGCCGCGACTCCGCAAGCGATACAACATCGACAGCGATTTTGTCGGCGGCGCAAGCGACGGCCGTATTGGCTGTGCGACGCTCGACTTCAACCGCGACGGCCTCCGCGCCCGTAAAGCGTACTTCTTCATCGACGACGTGATTGCCTGTCTCGGCGCGGCGATTCAAACCGAGGCCTCCGCGCATCCCGTCGTTACCACGGTCAACCAGTGCCTGCTCGCTGGCGACGTCTGGGCCGGTGACGGGCAGGAAAGCCGAAAGCTCTCTCGCGGCGAGCACCGCCTCGAAGGCCCGGTCTGGATCTGGCACGACGGCGTCGGCTATGTCTTCCCTGCCGGGTCGGAAGCGACACTGCGGATCGGCGAGCAACGCGGGAGTTGGCGAAAAGTGGAAGACAAGCCGGCGGTCTCCGCCAAAGAGATCGGTCGGGACGTCTTCCTGTTGACGATTGATCACGGCATCGAGCCGGCGGGCGCCGACTACGCCTACCTTGTCGTGCCCCACGGCGCGACACCCGAATCGATGCCCCAGCGCATCGATGCCTCGTCGAGCGTTAGGGTGCTTGCCAATACGCCCGGGCTTCAGGCCGTCGCATCGGCCGACGGTGCGGTCGTCGAGGCGTCTTTCTACGAACCAGGCGAACTGGGCCTCGGCCGGACGCAGGAATTCGCAGTTTCCCAGCCGTGCGTGGCAATGCTCGACGGCACGCGCGAGGCAACTCGCCTCACCATCGCCGATCCCACGCAGAAACTCCGCGAGATCGTCCTTCCGCTCGACGGCCGCACCGTGACTCTGCCCCAGGACGGCGAGGCGGGCAAGAGCGTCCAGATCGACCTTCCGAACCGCAGCTTCAAGACGGAATGAGAGCAGGATCATGACACGAACCAAGGACCGCCGCATCACCACAGCCTGCTTTGCAAGCCTGTTGCTCCTTTCGGCTGCGAAGGCCGCCGATCTCCCGATGGTCAACGAGTCGGCGCGGCAGATTCCCGTGGCCTGCTCGGTCGACGTGCTGGTGGTCGGCGGCAGTACCGGCGCGGTTTCGGCGGCGGTCGCGGCAGCCGATTCGGGCGCAAAGGTCTTCCTGGCGGCGCCCCGGCCGTACCTGGGCGACGACATGACCGCCACGCTGCAACTCTGGCTCGAAGAAGGGGAGACTCCCGTTGCCCCGCTCGCCAAGCGGTTATACCGCGACCCGGTCACCGCGGCCCGCATGCCCAGCGCGCGCCGCATCCCCTTTCGCTACCAGGCCGACCAGCCCACTTCCGAGCGGCACCGCGACACACCCGTTCCCAGCCTGCTCTGCGACGGCGCCTGGGGTGATCCAGTCCGGCAGAGCGTTCAGTACGACGAAGACGTCAACCTCACGCTCGAACTCGACGAGGCCCGCCAGATCGGCGCCATGCGCCTTTGGGCCTACCATCAGACCGGCCCCGCGGGTTACCGGGTGGGCAGTGTCACCGTCGCCAGCAGTGACGGGCGGAACGAGTGGCGCGAGCTCGCCGTCATTTCCAACCCTCAGGACCAGTTCGAAACGAGCATCTGCCTGGAAGTCCCCATCGAAATCCGCACCGACCGGCTGAGACTGTCGGTCAAGAAGGCCCCGGGTGCGGCGCGGATCCTGCTCGGCGAAATCGAGCTCCTGGCGCCGCCATCGCCGGCGGACGAAGCCGTGGATGGGCGGCAACCCTGGCCGCGGCCGATGCACGTCAAACGCGTGCTCGACCAGGCGCTGCTCGATGCGGGGGTCGACTTCCTCTACAACTGCTTCGCCACCGACTTGCTCACCGACGATCAGGGCCAGCCTTGCGGAATCGTCATGGCCAATCGCGCCGGACGGCAAGCCGTAATCGCCAAGACGATGATCGACGCCACCGAGCGATCTCTTATCGCGCGGCTAGCCGGTGCGAAATGCCGGCCCTATCCGGCCGGCCCCCAGACTTTCCGCCGCGTGGTCATCGGCAGCCCGCCGATTCAGTGTGAAGGGGTGAACAGCCGCACTATCCAGCCGCCGTTCACCGGCCCGGTTCGGACGTCGCAAGAGAGCGGCATCTACCCCATCGTCGAATACACGCTCTCGCTACCGATGTCGGGCGATACCGATGCTTCCTGGGGCCAGGCCGATCAGCAAGCGCGGACGATCACGTACCAGACCGATCAGCAGTTCACCGCCGATGCATTGTTCCAGGTCCCGCCCGACCCGATTGCCGGCCAGCAGACGGCGCAGGGCGAATGGCCGGGCGTCGATCGGCTGCCGCTGGGAGCCTTCCGCCCCCAGGCCGTCGCGAGACTGCTCATGGTGAACGGCTGCGCCGACGTGCCGCGTGCACAGGCCGAGCGGCTGTTGCGCCCGCTGGCCCTGATCGACCTCGGGGCCCGGCTGGGCAAGGAAGCGGCCGACGAGGCGACGCGGCTGCCGCCCCCCCAGAACCCCACGGTGCGCGGGACGCCGAGCGAACAGCCAGCCCAGCCGGGTGACGTCCGCGAGACGCTCACCGGCGTTCGGCCCAATCAGAAAGCCGCGACTATCGCCGCGCATGCCCGCGCGCTGCCGGTGCTGGGAAGCTACGACGTGGTGGTGATCGGCGGCGGGACGGCGGGCGCTCCGGCGGGAATCGCCGCCGCACGCCAGGGGGCGAAGACCATGGTCGTCGAGCAGCTCAGCGCGCTGGGAGGCGTGGGCACGGCCGGGGCGATCTCAATCTACTGTTCCGGCAACCGCGTCGGGTTCACCGCGTCGGTGCCCGGCAACCCATCCTGGGTCATCGAGCAGCGGATGGAGTGGTGGCGGTCGGAGCTGCTCAAGGCCGGGGCCGACATCTGGTTCGGCGCGATCGGCTGTGGCGCCTTCATGAATGACGACAGCGTGGCCGGTGCGGTTGTGGCCACGCCGCGGGGTCGCGGCGTGGTACTGGCCAAGGTGGTCGTCGACGCCACCGGCAATGCCGACGTCGCGGCGGCGGCCGGCGCCGAGTGTGTGTATACCGACGAGTCGGAGTTCGCCATGCAGGGAACCGGGCTTCCGCCCCGGCAGCTCGGCGCGGGCTACACGAACACCGACTACACCTTCACCGACGAAACCGACATGGTCGACGTCTGGCACTTGTACATCCATGCCAAGGACAAGTTCCCCGAGGCGTTCGACCTTGGACAATTGATCGACACCCGCGAGCGCCGGCGCATCGTGGGCGATTTCACCCTTACCATCCTCGATCAGGCGTCCGGTCGCCGCTTTCCCGACACGATCGCCCAGGCGGCCGCCAGCTATGACACGCATGGATACATCGTCGATCCGTATCTGCTGCTGCAGCACCCGCGGCGGCAGGTATTCACCAGCGATATCCCCTACCGCTCGCTGCTCCCCAAGGGGCTGGAAGGACTCATCGTCACCGGCATCGCCTTGAGCGCTCATCGCGATGCCCAGCCGATCGTCCGGATGCAACCCGACATCCAGAACCAGGGCTACGCCGCCGGCGCGGCGGCCGCCATGGCGGCCAAGGCCGGCACCCTCGTCCGCAATATCGACATCCGGCAGTTGCAGCGGCACCTCGTCGAGATCGGCAATCTGCCTGAAAGCGTGCTCGCCGATCAGGACTCCCACCCGTTGCCCGCCGAGACGGTCGCGGCCGCCGTCGCGCGTTTTCCCGACGACTACCGCAGTCTGGCGATCATTCTCGGGCATCGCGACGTCTCCCTGCCCCTCCTTGAGGCGGCTTGGCGCGACGCCACAGGCGACAAGAAGCTCGCCTACGCCAAGGTGCTGGCCATGATGGGCGACCAGGCCGGTCTGGAGACCTTGCTCGCAGCGGTCGAGGAGATCGACGAGTGGGACAACATCCCGGCCTGGAACGCACCGGCCGGCGATCCCGACGCGGCGGGCGCCGGCTGGAGCATGAGCCGGCTTGATAACATGCTCGTCGCCTTGGGCCGCACCCGCAGTCCGCAGGCCGCGCCCGCTGTCCTGAAGAAGCTTGCGATGCTCGAACCGGCCACAACCTTCAGCCACCACCGCGCCGTCTATCTCGCGCTCGAATGGCTCGGCGACCGGCGCGCCGCTGCAGCGCTGGCGAAACTGCTGCTGACGCCGGGTATGGGCGGCTATGCGGTTACCTCGATCGACGAGCGCGAACTTTCCAGCCGCAGTCGCTCCCCGGCCACCCGGGAGCTGATCCTCGCCCGCACCCTGTACCGCTGCGGCGACCACGAAGGGCTGGGCCGGCAGACCCTCGAGCAATACAGTCGCGATCTCCGCGGCCACTTTGCCCGCCACGCCCAGGCCGTGCTGAACGCCGGCCCGGATCACCGGCCAGGGCCGTAAGCGGTCGGTCGTTGAGAGCGCAAGCTGCCTTGCCCCGGCCAAAGACAGGCAAAATCGTACTTCTCCAGCCGCGCCTGCGGCGGCGGAGGAGGCATCGAGTACGAGAATCCTGGCTTCTTTCTCGCCGTAGAATGAACTGCTAGACTCAGGGCAACTATCCCTCTTCGGGAGGCAAGGAATCGTGACCGACACTGAATCCGGCTGGTCGGTGACTGGTGATGTCGATCCGCACGACATGCTTTACGTGGCCGATCGACATTTGTCGATCGTCTACACGAACGAAGAATGGTGGCGATTCGCCAGCGCCAACAACGGGGCCCGGCTGCTCGGGGACGGATGGCAGCCTCATGTCCTCGACAACATGAGCGGCAGGGAGCGGGCGCGATGGGCCTCGATCTACGCGATGCTGCTCGACGGCCGCCTCCCGGTCCACGAAGAACGGTTCAACTGTTCGTCGCCGGTCGAGCGGCGCATCTACAAGCTGCGGATCACACCGCAGCGCGATCGCTCGGGCGAGGTCGCCTGGCTCGTCCACCACGCCGTTCCCGTGGGTGAAGAGGCGGACCGGGTCCGCGCGCTGGCAAAGGCTCTGCAAAGCGTCACCGACAGTCCAGAGGAAGTGCCCGCCGTCTACCGCAGACACGTCGTCGAACGCACGATCGACATCCAGGGATTCCGGCTTGCCCGGCACCTCCAGCCCGTCGAGGATGTCGGCGGCGATTTCCTCTGGCACCGTCAATACGCCGACTCGTCGACCGATTTCGTTCATGGCGACGCCATGGGGCACGGCCGGGCAGCGGCGTTGCTTGCGGCCAAGGCCGTGCTCATTCTCCCGGCCGCCGCCACCGCGGAGGCGAGTCCGAGCAGGGTGGTGTCGGAGTTCAATCGACTGCTCGTGCGATCGCTTCCACAAGATGAGGTGCTGTTTGCCACCGGGCTTCTGCTCCGCTTTCGGCCCGATGTCAAGCGACTCAAGGTGTGCGCTTTCGGCCACGACGGAGTGCTGTTCTCTCGCACGGGTAAGGTCCCGCTTGAAACCGGGCCGCCCGTGGGATTGGCCGAGGAAACGGAAGAATGGCCCGAGACGCAAGTCGACCTGGAAGAACATGGCAACCGCTTTCTCGTCTTTTCCGACGGCATCACCGAGCAGTTCAATGCCGGTGGAGAGCTCTTTGGAGTCGATCGGCTCCTGGAGGTCTTCCACCGCACGGTCCACCTGCCGGTAGAGGAAACGCTTCGCACCGTTCTGCAAGAGCTTGAGGCGTTCCGGGGCTCGGCCCTGATCAAGGACGATCGCACGCTCGTGGCGATTGAGTATGGCGAATTGCCGTTCGAGGCACGTGTATGAAAACTGCGTCCCTTTGCATGCCGTTTGTCGGCTTTGCATCCATCGCACTGTTGACGTTGTTGCCAGCTCCATCGGCGAGCGGCTCCGGGGCGATCGGTGAGAACTCGGCCCCGCAACCGTCTGCGAGCGACATGGACTCGCCGCCCGCCCCGCCGCCCCCCGTCCCGCCCCAGTACGACAAGCTCAAGGATCTCCATCTGGCGATTCCATTGGCAAGCGCAGGCCAACCGGCGGCGGCGATTGTTGTGCCGGCGTCGGGCAGCTACCAGGCGGCTGCCGTAGCGATCCAGCGTGTCGTTGAAGAGCGGACCGGCGTGAAGCTCCCGATCGTCTCCGACGACGCTGCAGAAGCCAGCGTGCCGCTGAAGAGCCACGTGATCGTGTTGGGCAACCGGTCCACAAACAAGACCATCAGCGCGCTTTACGATCGGTTCTACTGCCTCGTCGATCTCAAATACCCGGGGCCGCGAGGATATGTGCTCCGGTCGCTTCACAATCCTTTCGGTGACGGCAGAAGCGCGGTGATTGTCGGGGGGAGCGATGCCGTCGGCGTGGAAGCGGGCGCGAGCGCCCTGGCCGACATCCTGTCGAAATCGCCTGTCGAGGCTGGGGCCGTGTCCATCGGTTGGACCATGGTCACCCGGCTCGGCGAGGGCGTGGCCCCGCCTGCGGACATCAAGGATTTCGAGACCTGGGAGGCCTCCAAGGGCTACGGCTCCTCGGGGTACTTCGGCTGGTGCAGCATCAGCAAGCGAATGGCGATGTATTACATGACGGGCGATGCGCACTCGGCTCGCGAGGTAATTCGCTTGTCATTTCCCGACAAGGAGGCAATCAAGGAGATCGAAGAGATCGACGGGGAGCGGATCGAGAACAAGCACGATCCGCTGGCGGGTTTTTACCACTACAACGCCCACATGGCTATCCTGTTCTGGGACCTTATCGAAGAGAGCCCGCTGTTTACCGACGAAGAACGCCTGAAGGTCACCAACGCCTTCGCCCGACAGCTCAATCACCGCAAGGACGAGGGGATCTATCGGCTGACGCGGCCGCCGACAGGGGTCGGCAGCCGGCATGGGCAATGGTCGGCCATCTCGCTCTATTGCCTGGGCCGGTACTTCAACAAGGACTACCCGGATCCCATCTGGGCACACTGCGTGAAGGCCGGCCAGATGGCCTTCTGGCCGCTCCACGAGCATGCCTGGATTGCCGGCGAGAACGACAACCTGTTCTGGTACAACACCGGTATCGCGCCCGTGTTGACGTACATGGTGCTGACCGGAGATCGGAAGCCGCTTGAGAACGGAGTGCTCAGGGATCTCCTCCACGGCCTGGAAGTGCTGCTTTCGGGCCGCGTCCCGGATTGGGCGTTGAACTACGCCTCGCTCGATCTGCTGAACAAGGCGGCTTATCTGACGGGAGATGGCCGCTGGATCACCTACCGCGGGCGGACCGGGGTCGACACCGAGGTCTTTCGGCTCGGCCAATCGTTCTGGCCCGATGAGATGTTGCAGCCCGAATTGCCGGCCGACCTCGTGGGCAAGTGGAGCATTTGCCGCCTGCCCCGGCCCGCCTGGCAGGCCCGCCGAAGCGGCCTCCCGCTCGAGCAGTCGTTCTACGTCGCAAGCTATCGCAGTGCGGCGGATGAAAGCGGAGACTATATCCTGTTGGACGGCTTCAATGGCGCCTCGCGGAACCCCTATCACACCTTCGACATTCTCGAGTTGCGGCTGGCCGGCCGGACAATCCTGGAGGGGTATCACAACCAGGTGCTGACGGGTGCCGACGGGATGGTCGAACCGGCCGTCGCCATGGACGCAGCCCTGCTCTCAAGCGACGTGCTCGGGCCGACGGCCCTCGCGGTGGGCGAGGTGCCTGGGGCCGCCTTCTGCAACTGGCGGAGGACCTTGTGTCAGCGGACAGGCCGTTATGCGCTGGTGGTCGACGATCTCGCCTTCAGGACCGATAGCCGGAACATGAAGGTGACGACCACCTGGCAGGTGTCGGGCGGGCGGTGGAATGAGCCCGAGCAGGCGATCCGCGCGCCGGCCGGTTTCGAGTTGCGGTCGTGTGACCGGCAGTCCGTCAGCCAGGGAAATCCTGTTACCATGAGCTGGCACGGCGCCGTGGCGAAAGATGGGCGCCGCATCGCCTTCTATTTGATCGGACAGCGGCCATCCCAGTTGCCAGGCGCGCTGGCCTGCACCCGGTTGGCCGACAACACCTCAGTGCTTGCCCTGCCGCAACCGGCCTTGGCCGTCGTCGGCGAGTACGGCGAGATGAAGGGGAAATTGGCAGTACTGGCCGCCGATCATCTGTTTGGCCGCGCCGTCTCCAGTGCGGGCGCCGGCATAGGGATCATGTCAAGTGACGCGCCGGTGGATCTGGACTGGGACTTTCCAAGCGGCGTGATCAATGTCGTTGCCGCCGAACCAACGGCGCTGCGCCTGCGAGTCTCTCGTGTGGACGAACTCCAGGTCGATTCTCAGGCGGCAAACGCTGGTCTTTACGACGGCATTTGCAGCGTCGCGTTGCCTCAAGGTCGCCACACCCTCACCGGAGCGACGCCGGCCGCCGAAGCCGTTGCGCGGCTGACCGCGACCCTCGAAGGCCTCCTGGCTCAAGGCCGGAGTCGGCCCGAGGAAGCCGCAGAAGGTGCCGGCCCAGTTGCCAGTCCGACTGTCGGAGAGTTGCCAGTAGCAATGTCGGCGGAGGTCGGCGGAAGCGTGATGGACATGGTTATCACGGCTTCCGACCAGGGGACGGAACTGTGCGTTGCTGAAGGGAGCACGATTCACGTTCTCACCCCTGCGGGCCAGGAAGTCCGCTCGTTCGAAACCGATGCCGAGATCCGCGTGCTTCGCTGGTGGGATGAAACCGGGTTGCTGTTGGCTGGCTGCAGGGATGAAAAGGTCATAGCGACAGACCGTGAGGGCCGGCGAAAGTGGGTCTTCACGTCCGAGATGGACCCGGCCGTTTACGAGGCAGCCAAGACCTACTGGTTCAAGAGTGCACCCGGCCACGAGGGCGTCCACGGCCTCTACACCGGCGCCTTCGACGAAGGCAAGAGCCGGTGTTTCGTGGGAAGCGCGTGTACTCTCGAAGTCCTCGATGAGGACGGCCGCCTGGTGAAACGGATGCCGGTGTTCTGGGGACCAGCCCGGAAATTCTTGCTGGTTCCGACACAGGACGGCGGCCACAATCTGCTTGTTTCACAGTGGCCCAACGGCACGGACGATCTGGCGATCGTTACCAGCAAAGCCATGGCGGTGACGGGTAGAGGTTATTACGGCGTCCCGGCCGGACATACCTTTGTCGGCGGCTGGACGGCACAGAACCGCACTGCCCTTTTTCACGAAGACCTCGACGGCGATGGAGAGAAGGAACTGGCCACGGCGATCAATGGGACCTGGAACCGGGTGACGGTGTACTCCGAGAAGGGCTCGCCTCTGAGCAACGCGCAGTTCGGCCCGGGAGCCAGCAATGCCCTGCGCGCTCAAATGCGCGACATGGACGTCGCGGATCTGAACGGCGACGGAAAGAAATCGCTCGTCGCCGGAATCTCCGAAGGTCTGGTGGTTGCGTTGGACAGCAAGTGCCAGCGGACCTGGTCCACTCGCCTGGCAAGCCCTCCCGTTTCCCTCCGCTGCATCAAGCCGTCGAGTGCGGCGCTGCCGTGGGTGATAGTCGGCTGTGAGGACGGCACGGTGGCCGCGCTGGACGAGAAGGGCGGGCCGCTCCGGGTTGGCAAGGTCGTCGGCCGGCCGACGCACTTCGTGACGATCGAGACGCCCGGCGGGCCGCTGGCCGTCGTGGGGACGGACCAGGGCGAAATCAAGGCGTTCCGGATCGATGAGTGACGCCTCCGCCGTCAACTGCGCAGTATTCTCCCGCAGCGCTCATGGCTCATCGCTCGGCAGGCGACTGCCCAGCCGTACGCGCTTTGCTACTGGGCCCGATTGAAGCAGCGCCTTCAGCTCGGGAATCACCGTCGCGTACCTTCTGTCTTTCGCCAGGTTCCGCGATTCACCCGGATCGGCTTGGAGATCATACAGTTCCGTGCCGCGACGGCCGTAATCCCATTCGGTGTAGCACCAGCGTTCGGTCCGCACGGAACGACCGAGCCAGTCTTCGCGGGCTACAAGGGAGAATGCCGGATGGCTCCAGGCAGCCTTCGGATCGTCCAGCAGCGGAACGAGGCTCTGCCCCTCCAAACCCGGCGGCATTCCCAATCCGCAGAGCTCCACCAGCGTGGGATAGAGATCGACGAATTCCACCGTTCGTGGGCATCCCTGCCCCGCCGTTGTGCGTCGCGGGTCGACGATCACCAGCGGCACCCGGCTTGATACGTCAAACAGCGTTCCCTTGCCCCACATCCCCTTCTCACCCAAATGCCAGCCGTGGTCGCCCCAGAGCACGATCACGGTGTTTTCGCGCAGCCCGAGGCGTTCCATTGCGTCGAGCACCTGGCCCAGCTTCTCGTCCATGAACGAGGTGCAGGCATAGTAGGCGGCAACGGCCTGCCGTGCCCGTTCGGGTGTCGGCCGTTCTTCGTAGAACAGGTCCAGGTTATAGCGCAGCGCACAGCGCGGCACCGGGTCGTCGGCCGTGGGAGTGGGAGCAAAATCGTCGGGCAGGGGCATCTCGTCCGGCGGGAAAAGATCGAAGAACCGTTGGGGTGCTACCAGCGGAACATGCGGTTTGTAGAACCCCACGCCCAGGAAGAACGGCTTGCCCGACGTCGCCCAACCCTCCAGCAGTCTCACTGCCTCGTTGGCGCTGCGCACGTCGGCGGTCCACTCGTAAGGCTTCGCGTTGGCCTCCGCCGTCGGCTCTGCGCTGTCATCAACAGGGCCGAACACATTCGCGCTTGTCCGCAGGTTTGTGACCCACTGCGTCGGCGGCGGCGAGAGCGTCCGGTAGGGCTCCCAGCGCGTCAGATCTCCAAGCATCTCGCGGTGGCGGTTCTGCTCTTTCACCACTGCCTCCTCGCCGCCGGACCACGGAGCTGGTTCCGGGTAGTGGAAGATCTTTCCCCGCATTTGGACTTCGTAACCGCTCTGACGGAAATGCTGGGGCAGCGTGACCCAATCGCGATCCAGCAGCGCCGGCCGTGCGAAATCGATGGTCTCGGTGGTCGTTGGATAACGCCCCAACAGCAGCGAGACCCGGGTCGGATTGCAGAGCGGAAACTGGCAGTAGGCACGATCGAAGCGGACGCCTCGGCTTGCCAGGCGGTCCAGGTTCGGTGTTCTGGCCACAGCGTCGCCGTAACAGCCGATACGGCAATTGAGATCGTCGACGGCAATGAACAACACGTTCGGCCGCCGGACCGGTTCTATCGTATCCGCCGCGGCGAGAACGCCGCTTGACGCGAGCGCGATGAAAACCGCCAAGGCGCGTTTCATACGAGGCACTTCAGGCTGGAGGTTGGCGATCGTTCACTTCTTCACGTACTCGACGACGAGTTCCGGCGGCTTGCCTCCCTCGCGGGAAATGTAGCCCAGGCCGTCGCAGCTAGTGGGATCGATCGCCAGGCTCAACTCCTGGCGGTCCTTCAACGAGAGTGCGAGTGGTATCTCCATAACCTGGTTCTCGACGACAGAACCGATCTTCGCCACAGTGTCTCCCAGCTTCGGACGGCGCTGGTAGGTAACGCTCTTCTCGCTCCACGGTTCGGTCACCAGGCACACTTGTCCTGAATCGCCCGATGGATTGTCGCCGTTGTGTAGCCGCAGCATCACCGAACGGGGCTCGCCTTCGACATCGATTCGGAACTTGAGGTAAGCAATGCTGTGATGCTGGTCGCCCATCTTGGCATCGCCGCCGTCGACGTTCAGCCCGGCGCCGGTCCCGTAGTTCGTCGCCGGCGCAGACTGCGTGGCATGGGCATCCTCGACCGCCTGAAAAACGGCTCGTCGCGCATCGCCCAGGTGCTCCAGCGCTGCCTGCCTCTGGCTCTCGACCGTCCCATCTGCCCGGAGAATCGCGACCCCCACCGTGTATTTTCCGGCGGTCGCCTTCTCGCCCAGGAGGGCCTTCAGTTCCACGGTGGTCCGCCCGCCCGCAGGAACCTTAAGAGCCGCTTCGGCCGGCGTGACGCGGAATCCGGCGGGCGCCTCGACGCGAAGCGTGCCGGAAAATTCGTCTTCCCGATTGTTCACAACCACCAGTTCGCCCGCCTGCTCCGGCTCGGCGTTGTGGAGCAGGAACGAGGGCACTGCGCAACCAAGCGTGAGCGTCTTCTCACGGACGACCTCGATACCCTGCAGGATCGGCAGTTGGTCGGGCGTCGGTTTGGCAACGCCGGGTACCAGCTCGATCGTCAGTGCTTCATCGGCGTCGATGCCTGAATACTCCTTCACCAGCGGCTTGTTGCGTCCGCCGGCCTCCCGGAACACGTCGCAATTCTTCGCCACAACCTTCCCCTGGAGCTTGATGTCGAAGACGCGCTGGTCCGGGGCGTCGTGATCCAACTCGGCAAATGCCAGCCGCACCGTGTAGCGAGCCGTTCCATCGGTGGGCTCGGCCAGTGGGATGGTGCACTCGCGCAGCCCTCGCGTCCCCGAGCCGAAGATCCAGGGTTTTTCCGGATCGTCGATCTTCAGCCGCGTGGCGTCGCGATTGAAGTAGCCTCCGCCGGGCAGGAATGAGACTCCGACCTGCAGCGGCAGAACCAGCGAGCCATTGGGCCGGGGAAAACCGAGCCATAGCCCGCCGGAGGCATCCTTGCGGTCGCCGGGGGCGCCAAGGTTCACCGCCAGCCGTTTGACCGGCGTCAGCGGGCCGGGCTGGCTGAAGTAGGCCCATTGCCGATTCTCGTCGCGGCTCTTGAAAACGGCCGTGCACATGTTCGGAAACGGGCACATGCACCCCGAACTGGCCTCGGGAACCATTAGCAGTCCGTTGGCCGGAATGAAATTGATCCAGCAGCCCGGACGCTGCCCGCCGAAGTGCTGCGTGCCGAAATCGTTGTCCAGGTCGTACCATCCCAGCGTGTACGAGCGGAAGAGCATGGTGTGAGGCGCCGCTGCGGGACAGCCGCAGTGGTGCCCGGGACGGGCGAACTGCCACGGTTCGTCGCGACCGGTTACCGGATGGATTCGGGTCTGCTGCTTGCCGGTTCGCAGATCGTAGGCCCAGGGCTCGGCATGTAGCGTGTCGCCAACCACCACCGGGCGCACCCGGTAACCGATCGGTTTCTCCCACAGCAGCTCTCCGTCCGTGCCGGACAAGGCAACCACCCGTCGCGATTCAAACTGTCCGGCGAGAAACTGCGTCCAGTAGTGTCCGTCGAGAAACACGCCGAACAGAAGCAGCACGTCGCGACTATAGATCGAGCCCAGCGAGCACCAGTTGGCGCCCCCGCTCGCGCCGGTGACCTCGACCGGCTTCTCCCACAGCTTGTCTCCACTCGCCGCATCGAGGGCCACGACGCGGTGGACGGCGGCCTGCTCGAGCCTCTTCAACAGCGCAGCGCGATCCGCATCGCTCATCCGATGCATCTCGCGAACGTGACTGCCGAGCACCTCGGCGCGCTGTTCGTCAGACACCTTCGGCCCGGCGTAGAACAATCTTCCGTCGCCGATGGCGATCGACCCTTGGCCGATATCCTTGTCTTCGTGTTTCCATCGCAACTCTCCGCTGGACAGGTCGAGTGCGAAGATGCAATCGGCGGTCCGCCCCTTGGCGGTGCGGGTTCCATAGAGCATGTCGCCCACCACCGCGACATAGCCCCACAGCCGAGGCGAGCCATCGGCCGCCGGTGGCAGCTTGTAGGTGAATCTCGTAGCGCCCGTGGCGGCGTCGAACCGCAGGCATTGATCCCCTACGGCCACAAACAGGCTGTCGGCATTGGCGGCCGAGTTGCCCGCGTCGTGCGTGACGCTTACCCGCAGCGCGCCGCGGATCTTCCGTTCCCAGAGCGGGAGCCCGTTGTAGGCGTCGTAGGCCATGATGGTGTTGTCGCCCGCACCGGCGCGATTGGCCGTGCCTTCGCCGAGGACGAACAGGCGGCCCCCCGTGGCCAGCGGAGCGGCGGCTCGCAGATGCCGCTCCGCCATCTGGGTCGGTCCCGGATTGCCGAACCACAGCATTCCCAGCGGGCAGCGGACCAGTTCATCGTCGCTGCAGGTCGTGTTCCCCGGTTCGGCGTACTGGTGGGTCCAACTGCCCGCGCCGGGCAGCGGCCCGCGTTCGAACTCGAGCCACAAACCGTTCTCTTCCACTACCCGTCCGCCATCGATCCCCGCGCCGGCCAGCCACTGGCGCATCGCCGACTTGTCGAGCGGTTTGACTTTACCAGCGGCGGCCGCGGGCTGGCCGATGCAGATCGTGCCGCCCAGCGGTTTGAGCATGCGGAATGCCTCCTCGCCGCCGACGGGCATCTGGCCCGACAGCATCGCTTCCTCTGAGACCACCAGGTTGGCGAAGTAGTCGGAGAACGGAACCTGCGCTGGCTCACATTCTTCGATCATCACGCGGGCCCCGTACAGCCCGGCCGCATCGAGGGCCTGGCGCGCCGCCCGGGCCTTCTGAGGATCCGGCTCGACGCCGCAGATTTGCAGTTCGGTCCGCTTTGCCAGCTCGAACGCCAGCCGGCCCGTACCGCAACCGAGGATCAGGCAGTAGCCCCGCGTGATTCCGGTGGCGCCGATGATCCGTTCGGCCGCCTCCTCGAAGACCGGCGTCAACTCGTCGGTGGGAAACGGCGACGTCGCGACCGGTTGCCGCACCTCGCCAGGCGTTGGCGAGCCTTCAGGTCCGAAGCAGTAGATCGCGCCCGTACTGGTGCTTACGAACAGCCGTCCGTCGCCAACCGCCAGACCGCGAGCCTTGCCGTCGACCTCGCTCATCCACAACGATTTCCCCGAGGCGATGTCGAAAGCCAGCACCTTCCCCTCGCCACCCGCCAATAGAACGTTGCCCGCCATGATGAGCGTTTCGGCGCAGTCGCACGGCACGCGCCAGGTCTCTCCGGAGGCGATCCGAGTCTCGGCCTCTTTGATCTGCTGGTTCACGTCGTCGAGTTGGCCCTGGAGCGATTTGAGCGTTGCTTCCGGACCTCGCGCGGCCTGCTGGATCTGTGTGTTGAGGTCCCGCTGGCGATCCAGCAGTCCCTTGCGTCGGAGGCTGGCAGCCGCATACGCCGTGCGATTCACGGCGAACAGCTCGCGCCCGGTCGCCGTGTAAAACGTATCCGGCGTCACGATCAGTTGGCGGCCCCAGAACCAGGACGATTGCGACCGAAACGACGCCTGGTCGAAGCCGATCATCTGCTCGGTCCCCGTGAATAACTGGTTGTCGGCCAGCGTTGCGTTGGTCCCGCCGATGATGTGCTCAACGTAGGCCTCGTACAGCAGCCGGCCGTCCTTCCGGTCGAACGCCGCCGGCGACACGCGCCCCAGGGGAGTGAACAGGCGGCTCTCCGAGGCCAGCAAGTAGCCCTGCGGCGACATGCGGCTCTGAGGCGCATCGCCGCACGAGTCGTTGCACCACTTCAGCTTGCCGTCCTCCGCATCCACGGCATACATCGAGACCCCTTCGGCGGGAAAGATGCCGGCGCCGAAGTAGGCCGTGTCATCGTCGACCAGTACGCCGGTCCGCACCGGCCACAGAGAGATCATCTTGCCGCTCCCCAGCACTTTGCTTCTGCTCGGAGCGGCGTGAAATCTCCATCGTTCGGCGCCGTCATCCGCCTCGAGGCAGTAGGCGAAGCCGTCGTCGGAACCGAAGTACACCTTTTCCCGCCACACGGTCGGCGCCAAGCGCACGGGTCCACCCGTGAGCACGCTCCATCGCTCGCGGCCGGTTGCCGCGTCCAGCGCCGTCACCTTGCCGTCGGCCGACGAGCCGAAGTAGACCGCTCCGCCTGAAACCGCCACCTGAAAGGCGTCGTCGAAGTGAACTCTTCGCAGCTCGGTCTGACCGTACCAGCCGCCCACCGGCCGCGGATTCGGTTCGCCCCAGGCGGGCTCCGGGTGGTGCCGAGGCCGGAACACCCAGCATTGCTCGAGGGGCGGCTTCACCGCTTCCGCCGTCACGCCGCTGCGGGAACTGTCGTAGCGATAGGTTGGCCAGTCGCCGGCCCACGCCATGATCGGCACCGCCACTGCCAGCATTGCCACGATTGTTCTTGCCAGACGGTTCATGTTCCACCCTTCCTATCAGGCGTACAGGGAGGCCCCGGCCATGCACAGTTATGGCGGCTGCCGGTTCTCGGTCCGGCGCGCTCGGCAGCGGCACACGTGCACCATGCTACCGCGAACGCGCGCGGCCCGCCACCTCACTGCAGGCGTCACATGTGTTCGCCGCAGATCTCCAAAGCGTGGCTGGCAGCAGTCTCACCGAGGCGCAAACGCCGGCGGGATGAGCGACTTGACCGTCTCGATGATCTGATCCTCGACCGTCGGCGACAACCGTGCGGGACGGCCGTAGCCGATCATCGATGTGTCGGGCTCATAGCCGCCCTCATCGAGGACCCTGCGCGAGACGATGTAGCACGGCACGTCGTTGGCATAGGCCGTGACCCACAGCCGTGAGCCGTCGAGTTCCTTCTTCAGTCTCAGCGCGTAATCGACCACTACCTCGCCCGGCAGGAACACCATGGCCAGATCATCGCCGAATGTCCAGGTGGTCACCTGGTAGTCGATGGCCGTCTCCAGGGGACCACGGTCCATCCGCTCGAGCATCGCACGGGCATGATCGGCCCAGCGTTTCACCGACGACGAAGCCTTCGGATCGTCGGCAGCGGCCACGCGCTTCTCGAATTCCTCGTGAGTGGGCAGCGTCTCGAAGGGGATCTTGATATCCCGCAGCCGCGCCGTCACTTTCGGCGAGACAGGCTTGAATGGCCCGGCCAGTAACCGATTCACTTCATCGGCCACCACCTGGCCATGCGGATCGGTCATTTCCCACTTCCCGCGGGGCTCAGGATTGGCATCGCCGCCGCAGCCGATGCAGATCATCGCCATGCAGCCTGGGTTATCCGCTTCAATGAACTTCTGCGCGGAGCCTGTCCAATCGCCATGTATCTTGTTCTGATCGCCCCCAAGCGTGGTGCAGTGGCAGGCGTAGTTCAGCACGACGGCCACCAGCTTGCCCTCAGCGTCAGTCACTCGGAGCATGGGCAGGCTGTGGTCGACCGGTCCGTCCGGATTGACCCCCAGCCCCGGGCAGCGGCCGTCCTTTATCGGCCGCCGATTCATGGCAAAACCGACCGTTCCCTGCGCCCAGCTCAGCGTGGCCGGCTTCCGGGCGGCCAGCGCCTTCTCCACGACTTCGACCAGCAGGTCGCCAAGCCGCTTGGTGTACTGCTCCATGTGAGAATGGTGCTCGGGCGGAATTCCTGTGAGCGTGTGCAGCGGCAGGAAATCCGTCAGCCAGGGCCCCGTATGGATGTGCGTCGAGCACACTGCCAGCCGCTCGCGCTTCACGCCGTGCCTGGCCGCCAGCCGGTTGGCGACGTCGCGTGTCATCGTCGCGGGCACGCCGCAGTTCTCGACCATCACAAGCACCGCCGGTCCCTCGCCGGCGTCGCCGCCGATGGCCAGTGCCTTGGCCCAAATACGCTCGGCTACCCCCTCAGACTCGGACGTTCGGCTGGCATAGCCCACCAGGCGCACGGGATGGTCGGGCGTGATGTCGACCCGTGCCACTCCGATAGGCACCGCCTCCACCCCAAATGCCGGCAGTGAGCCCGCTATGCACGCCCAAACCACAATCAATACTCCGCAGAAAGTCCGCATGGCGACGACTCCGCTGGTTGAACGCATGACCGGTACGGCGATGCTCTGAGCTGAGCACAATCGATTTACGACGGCGGCCGCATCACTGCAATTGTGGGGGCCGCCCCCGTCGCGGTCAACCGACCAAGGAATCGTCCCATCGCCACACGCCGGCAGCGACCACTTCACCAGGCCGCGGACTCTGCTATTCCCGTCGACTCAATCAGCAACGATTGCGAATCACTCCTCCCCAAGCCGCCCGCAGAGTATCATCAAGCGAGTTCGAATGGCAGGCCGCCGGGAGGCCAGGCAGACCTGACCGGCGCGAAACACCTGTGCCTTGATCGGGCCAATGGAGGAGACCGTCGTGAGGAGCCGGCTACATTCACTGGGAATTGTCTTGCTCGCCGCCGCAATCGCTGCCGGAAGTGAGTCAGGGCTGCAGACCGCATTCCAATCTTTGCTGACTGCGCCTGACAGGATGGAGCCTGGTGAGCGTCTGGCGGCAAAACTCGTGCTGACCAACACCTCTGATGCCTCAGCTACATGTGAGGTCTCCTACTCCTTGCAGGTCGATAGCGCCATGTTCGGTGGCGAGCCCCCCGATCCGCTCTTCGGTTCAGATCACGCCTTGGGCGCTCGAAGCTGGACCGAGGCCGACGGCAAGACGATCGAGGAGGGGTCGCTTACCGATGGCAAGGACTACACCGACGCCGAAACGCCCTGGGTTCGCGACCATTTCTCCGAGGCGTTTCAGTATGTGGATCTCGGCCATACGAGGAAGATCACCCGAATCAGCTATCTGTCGGGCGATGCGAATCACTCGTGGAAGCTCGACGTCGCCGCCTCGCCCGACGGGCAGGCGTACACGCCTGTTCCGGAACTTCAGGGGATCGACACGTTCAAGAAATGGGGCACTGTTGTCCTGCCGCTTCGCGGGCCGGTCGAAGCTCGCTACCTGCGACTGCGGCATCACCATGACGGCGCGAAGGAGTCGATCATCCGCATGCCTTGCCGCCTCAGCGTGTATGACGGGGCAGACGACGAGTCGTGGGACTTGCCCGCCGTGGGCGAAATCGTTGGCCAGGGGCGAACCGTGGTCGAGATCGGCGGTCGCTCGAGCAACACCGCCGCGCTGACGGTGGATCGCCCGCTGGCGCCGGGAGCGTATCTGCTCGCCGTCCGGCTGGAGAGCGGCCAGTGGCGGCAACTCGTCTATCATCGCGTCCTCGTGCTGCCGAAAGCTCTCGAAAAGGTCACGGCCGAGTCGCGGTTTGGCATCAATGGAGCCAATGGCGACTTCGCGCCGCTCATCCGCCGGCTGGGCGTGGGCTGGGTGCGGTTCGAGAACTTGAAATGGCCCTTCGTGTCGCCGGAACCGGGCGTCTACCGCTTCGACGGCACGGTCAAGCCGTGGGTAGTGAATCACGACGCGATTTTCAAAGCCTACGCCGACGCGGGGCTGAACGTGCTCCCCTTCCTGTTCATGACCGCCGGCTACGCTTCCAGCGCGCCGACCGATGTGGAAACGAATCGCCGATCGTTCTACCCTCCGAAGGATCCCCAGCAGTTCGCCGAGTTTGCCTTCCAGGTCGCCGCGCGGTATGGAACCCGACCGCATGAGCCGTCACTGCTGAAGACAGCCGACGGCGTCTCGGGGCTGGGATACCTGCGCGTGTATGAGATCTGGAACGAGCCGAACCTCACCGATCCCGGCTGGGGGCCATGGGTAGGCACCAGGGAGCAGTACCTGGAACTGCTCCGCGCCGCGGCCGAGGCAGTCAAGCGCGCCGACCCTTCGGCCAAGGTGACGAACGCCGGTTACGCGGGGATTCAGGTCAAGACGGTCGACCCGCTGCAGACACACACTTACGCCGACGGGAAACGTCCGCTTGATTTCGTCGACATCCTCAACGTGCATTTCTACAGCGGCCGGACAGCGCCCGAAATCGCCACTGACGACTTCAACGCCAACCAGTCCGGCGAAACCACGGCCGAAGAGGACTTTCGCCGCCTGGCCGCCTGGCGCGATCGCAACAAGCCGGGCATGCCGATCTGGCTTACGGAGACCGGGTACGACAGCGCGGGACCGTACGGCACCGACGAGCGGACCCAGGCCGCCAGGCTGCCTCGCGTGGTGATGCTGGCCCTGGCCAACGGCATGGACAAAGTGTTCGTGTACCGTGAGAGCGGCTCGCAGCCGAGCATGCATGCCGCTTCGGGATTGCTGCGCGACGACGGCGCCATGAAGCCTTCCTGGCTGACCTATGCGACGCTCGTCCGCCAACTCGACGGCGTCGAGGGGCGCGCTACCCGGCTCCCCTGCAAAGATGACAACTGCCGGCTCTACGCCTGGCAATCCGGCGCGCAGACGATCCTCACGGCGTGGACCGTCGAGGGCGATTCCAGGCTCGACGTGAATCTCGGACACGCCACAGTCACCGATGCCTTTGGACACGAGCGCCGGATGGACCTCAGCAGCGGTCTGCCGCTGTCGATCTTTCCGGTGTATATCCGCGATTTTGCCGAACCCCAAGCGGTCGAGGCTCTGCTCGGCCAGGCCCGTGCGGAAGAGGCTCAACGGCAGGAACAACGCCGGCGGTTGGCTCAAGCGGAAGCCTATCTGTTCAACTTTGGCGGCGAGGTTCCGGGTGTGACGCTCGACGTCGGGCGGGAGCGGCCTTACCAGGCGGTGCTTGCCGCCGACGTGTACACCGAGGAGAAGGGCTTCGGCTTCTCGCCAGGCCCCGCCGCCGAGAACCAGGACCGCGCCTGGATCCGCAGCGACCTCGACCGCACCGCGTGCAAGCTCATGAAGGGCCACGAATTCCGCTTCCGGGCGAAAGCCGCGCGATATATCCTGAGGTTGGGAGTGAGTCCGTACGGCGACGCCCGGGTGACGATTCGCGGCGCTGCCGGCGGAGACAAGATCCTGGATGCCGCAAAAGGCGATGCGGTCGTTGAAACCACGCTCGATACGACCGGAGCGCCGCTGTCGATCTCGGTCGACAACTACGCCAACCTGCGCTGGCTCGCCGTCGTCGAACAACTGTCGGATGAATGACTCGCCGGGCGGGGCCAGTCGCCACACCGCCCGCATCAACGGAGGTGCTCTCTGATGAAACGGCTTCTCGTTGCGATGAGCTATGGCGTCGCCGTCCTGTTGGCGATTACCGAGGCGGCTGCCCAGTCCGAGCCCGCGGCGGCCGCTGCCTCTCCGCCGTTCTACGCCGACAAATCGAACCTGCTCGTCTGGCTCGACGGCGATGGAGAGGCCCATCCGATCAAGGACGCGCAGGACTGGCAGCGGCGGCGCGAGCATATCCTGGCGAACATGCAATTGGTAATGGGCCCGCTCCCCTCGCCGAGCGAGGCGGTTCCGCTCGACATGGAAGTGATCGAAAGCGAGCGGCTCGACAAGCTCACACGGATGAAGATCGCCTACACCGCATCGAAAGGCGACCGCATCCCGGCTTACCTGCTGATCCCGCACGGGATCCAAGGCCGCGTGCCGGCGGTTCTCTGCCTGCACGGCACCGGCGGCCCGCGGGGGCGGACGGCCGGTTTGGGCCCCGACTACCCGCGTTATACGTTGGAACTGGCTGAACGCGGCTACGTGACCATCGCCCCCGACTACACCCTCTTGGGCGACAATCAGACCGACCCGGCCGCGCTGGGCTATGCCAGCGGAACGATGAAGGGCATCTGGAGCCACATGCGGGCCGTCGATCTCCTGCAGTCGCTGGCCGAGGTCGACGGCGAGCGGATCGGGGTGTGCGGAGTCTCGCTCGGCGGACACAACTCGCTGTTCGTCGGCGCGTTCGATCCGCGGATCAAGGTCGTCGTCAGCAGTTCCGGCTTCGACTCGTTCAACGACTACATGGAGGGCGATCTGACCGGCTGGTGCCAGACGCGGTATATGCCGCGGATCGCCACGGTCTACAACAAGGACCCGCGAAAGCTGCCGTTCGATTTCCCCGAGGTGCTGGCCGCGATCGCGCCGCGGCATCTCTACATCCATGCTCCGCTGGACGACGACAACTTCCGTGTCGCCAGCGCCAAGCGGTGCGTCGAAGCCGCCGCGACGGTCTACCGACTGCTCGGTGCCGGCGATCGCATCATGGCTGTCTATCCGCCCGGCGGCCACGGCTTCCCGCCCGAAGCCCGCGAGGAGGCCTACCGGTTTATCGAGAGTGTCCTCGGCAAATGAGCCGTCGCCCGCCAGTTGCATTGTGGCCGCAATTGGCACGCACATCCTGGATTCGCACGGATGGTACATTGTTGCATCGAAGCGAAACGCCCTTGGAGGGTGTTTCGGTTGACTTGGGCGAGAGGCGCGGCGGTAAGTGGTTGGGGTGAAGGAATTTCGCACGTCGGGCGTGGACGCAAGTTTTCTACCACCTTTGGGTCGAGTGTTGAAGTTCGTAGAGGGGTACTCGGTTGAGGACGGCTGTAAAGGGTTGCGGGGAGGGGAGTTGCGGTCGGAGCGGGGCTGATCGCGAGTGATGGAGATTGGTGAGTGGTGCATGGAACAGGACCTTTCGTCTAGGGGTGATTATGGGCCGATCGCGCGGGCGCGCGGATGGAGCGCGAGGCCCGGCGAGGGGCTTCTGCGGAGGCCGGCGCGTGTGCGTCGGGCGACCGATCTACGTCAGTGTACGTATATACATGACGCGTGGCCTAGATCGCAAGAGAAAATCTTGGGGGGAGCAGAGAGATTCTTGGGGTGAGAAGGAAAGGGGGATGTTGGAGATTGAAAAGTGCAAATTGAAGATTGAAGACTGGGAGGGGCACGATTTGCGGGAGAGCGGGAAGGAGGGTTCACGCGGAGTCGCGGAGGGGGCGACGAAGGCGGGCGGTTCTGATGGGGACGGCAGGGGAAGAAGAAGGGGAAAATTGAACCACAGAGATCACCGAGAGCACCGAGGAAAGATGAGGGAGAAACGGAGCGGCGGGGGAAGGAACGTTCAGGCGGGGGCGCGGAGGGGGCGATGAAGATGCGGGCCGATTGGGGATGGCGGGCGGGCTGGCAACAGGGTCACGAAAGCACGAAAGGACGAGAGCACGAAAAAGAGGAGGATGGGACGGCGCGGTCGAAGGAAGTCGGAAGTTGAACCACAGAGAGCACCGAAGGCTCGATCTCAGCGCCAGCGCGCGGGGCGGGAGACGAGATCGGCTGCGGCGAGAGTGGGCTGTGGGGTTTGGAAGGAAGAGCGATTTTGGGCGATTCACACTCATTGGAGTCGAGCGTTCGGCCAAGAGAGATTCCCGGGCTGCGCCTTGACAGTGGGCAGATCACTGGCATGATGGAGCGGACGTCAGGTGCGGAGTGTAGGCCGCCTTAAGGCGGGACTACGAACGGCGGACGTGCGATCACTCGTCCGATGCGTCGAATCGCTCGGTTCGAAACGACTTCCGACCCCTTTGCGCGTTCCCTTTGCGCGTTCCTGCCACTACACCATGTTGCCCTGTCCAGAATGCCAGTCTGCACCGCACTCAAAGCACTGCTGGGCCAGGGCGGTTCGCAGCGGCCTCCCACAATAGGGGCATGGCTGCGTCTCACGGACAACGGGATTTGGGCGTCTGTAGGCCATCAGGAGCGCCACCGCCTCGTGTGCCCTGGCTAGGCCCAGTCCACTCGCCTGCCGGTAGTACCGAATCGCCCGGATGTTCGCTCCCAACGAAAGCAACCTCCACACCTCCTCTTGATCCTGAGGAGATAGGCCACTCCAGTTCGGGACGTCTCGCAACAGGTCAATCGACATGCAGGCCCGATTTTCCCAACGTTTGTTCGGCCAATGGTAGGCACGTTCGACGCCGTAGGCGTCCCGCGCAGCGGGCTTAGCGAACGTGCCGTGCTGGCCTAATCGGTGTTACGTTCGTTCAATGGAACCGCGCCTCCATAAGGAAGCATTTCATACGCTCCAAGTCTTTCTCCCTCAGTTGAGTAGATCGTCCAAAGCCTGCTTCTGCTCAATCCGATTCCATGGACCGAAAGAGGTCCACCGCACCCGGGATGCTCAACGGAACTTCGCGTGGGCAGCACTGCTTCCTCCTCATTCTCATCTGCCTCGGAAATGGGAATGATACTGGTCGAACCGCATTCGAGGCATCTTGGCGGCGACTGGCGAGCTTGCAGCATTTCCGCCAACGAAGCCAACCGACTTCTCTCTCGCTCGATAAGCTCCTCGGCAGACATACCTGGCGAGGATAGGAAGTCGAAGTCCTGTCGCACTAGCTTCTCAAACTGGGCGAACTCAATGGCGAGTTCGCCCGTTGTGGGCAGCTCTTCGCAGAACACAACACGATCACATGATCGGCACCAGCCCAACTGCTGACGAATCGTGATTCGGACTTCTCCCGGCAGTTGGTATGAGCGCAGTCCGCCTTCAGCGAATGTTTGCGAATATTTGCAGCGTTCACATTCCGCCCTGTACATTGACCACGCTCAGTGCGGCCAGCGGTTCTTTGGTCCAAGCTTTGACCGCAAGTGCGGTCGGCCGCGCAAACTCCGTCCGCGTCGGTTGCGCGGACCCTTTCTGCGACCTCTTCCATGCTATACCACGAGCGGGGTTTTTCCAAGAGGAGCATGGCCGTCGGAAGACGGCGGTCGTTTCTGTCTCGCAGCTTTCAGCTATCAGCTATCAGCAATCGGCTTGCTGATGGCTGACGGCTTCAGGGCCAGGTAGCGCCGCGTGATTTCCCGCTGCAAGAGCTGGTAAAATTCCGCGCTGGCGATCCGCTCCCGCTGCTCCGGGAGTGAGCCAGGAAAGCGGCTTGTGCCATGTTTCGAGGGGCGGTATCTCCAGCGCGCTTCATGGCCCCGCGCCGCCGTGCGCGGCAAGTCTTACGATCGCGGAGATTTGTTCGGCCGTTCGGGGCAGCAAGAACCGGGTAGTGAAGAGCACAGGCAGGACGTGGCACGCGGCCGCCAGTCCACGATTGGCTTGCCTCTTGTCAGGAAAAGGTATACACTTTTCTGACAAACAGCAACAATCATGACCACAATCGGCGCGCAAATCCTGGAGCGAATTCGCCAAGAAAGGCCTGGTAAGGTCTTTATTCCCAAAGACTTCCTCGATTTTGGGAGCCGGGATGCTGCGGACCAGGCTCTCTCGCGGCTGGCGAAGAGTGGCGCTATCGAGCGACTTGGACGTGGCCTGTACTGTTACCCGGCAACGAGTCAGCGGCTCGGCATATCGGTCAGACCCGACCTGGAAGAGATCGCCGCCGCCTTGGGGCGGCAAACCGGTAGCCGGCTCATCCCGTCCGGAGCGATGGCAGCCAACCGGCTGGGCCTTTCCAGTCAGGTGCCCGCCAAACCGGTCTTTCTCAGCGACGGGCGCACCCGGCGAGTGCGGATCGGCGGCATGACGATTGAGATCAAGCATGTGAGCCCGAAGGAATTGCCGCCCGGAAGCCGCACCAGCGCCATGGTGTTTCAGGCATTGCGCCACCTCGGGCAGGCGGCAATCGACGATCAAGTGGTTGTTCGTCTCCGGCAAGCCCTGTCTCGCGATGAACGTCGGGAACTGCTCCGAGATGCACGATACACAACCGATTGGATCGCAGCGCTCGCACGTCGCATCGCTCAAGACGACCCGCATCCGGTGAATCATGGATGATGTTGCGCGACTGCCTGCCGGTGATCGGGCGGCCCTGTTCACCGCCACTGCAAACCGCCGAGGTCTGACACCCGACGTGATTGAGAAGGACTTCTGGGTTTGCTGGACGCTCGATCAAGTCTTCGCTCTGGCGGACCCGCCTGCAGGACTGCTATTCAAGGGAGGCACCTCTCTATCCAAGGTGTTCGGAGTGATCGAGCGGTTCTCGGAGGACGTGGATCTGTCGTTCGATCGCGCCGCGTTAGGCTTCGGCGGCGAGAACGACCCGCTCAATGCTTCCACAGGCAAGCGGCGCAAGCACACCTTGGAGGCACTGACGGAAACTTGCCAGCGTGTCATACGCGAACGATTCCTGCCGCAACTTGTTTCCGCAATTGATCAGGCGCTGCGTGAAGTGCCCTCGATCCAGCGGCTCGAACTGGCCGATGACGATCCGGAGGGGCAGACCCTGCAGTTTCGCTATCCCACTACTCGGAAACAAGACGCCAACGAACCGGCTTACATCCGGCCAATGGTGCGACTCGAGATCGGCGCCCGCTCAGATCACTGGCCGATGGTCAAGGCGACCGTTTCACCCTATGCCGCGATCGAGTTCCCCGACGTCTTCAAGCGGCCGCAATGTACGGTTCAGGCACTTGCTGCCGAAAGGTCGTTCTGGGTAAAGGCGACCTTGCTGCATATGTGGCATCACGCACCGCTGGAGAAGAAGTTCCGTGACCGGCAGTCGCGACACTATTACGACATGGTGCGGATGTACGAGTGTGGAGTGGGAAAGACTGCGGTGAAGGACGTTGATCTGTTGCTTCGTGTCGCTCGTCACAAGGAGGTCTTCTTCCCCGCAGCCTGGGCCCGATACTGTGATGCCAGGCCCGGGACCATTCGGCTGGTGCCTCCGGAATCGCGACTGCCGGAGCTCAAACAGGACTACCGGAAGATGCGGGAGATGATCTTCGGTGAGCCTCCCACGTTCGAACATCTCATTGATGTACTGCGAGAGATTGAACATGTGGTCAACGGCCCTGCTGCCGGCCAATGAGTTTTGCCCGAACTCCCGCTCGCCTCTCTGCTACCCTCCGGCCAGCGCCCCGATAACCAAGAGCGGCTCGTCGCCGCGGGCGACTGCCGCGGGGAGGGGCGCGTCGGGCGGTTCCTGGGAGAGATCCTGCTGGCAGGCGAAGAGCCTCAAGAAAGGCCGACGCTCGCGTGTCACGTGGTCGCGGATCGTTCCACAGAGCACGGGATAGCGGGCCTCGAGGGCATCGAGAACCGACCGTGACGTGATGGGATTCGCAATGTCGAGTTCCACCTCGCCGCTGATGCCTGCCAGCGTTCGCAGGTGGTACGGGAGCACTACCCGGATCATGGCAGCGTCTGGACCTCCACCGATACCACGGCCGGCAGATCGCGGACGATCGGCGTCCAGTGGTCGCCCGAGTCGGCCGAGGCGTAAACCTGTCCGCCGGTGGTGCCGAAGTACACGCCGCACGGGTCGAGCGCGTCGACGGCCATCGCGTCGCGGAGCACGTTCACATAGCAGTCGCTCTGCGGCAGCCCGCCAGTGAGCGGCTCCCATTCATTCCCGCCCGTGCGGCTGCGGTAGACCCGGAGCCTTCCCTCCGGCGGATAATGCTCCGAATCGCTCTTGATCGGCACCACGTAGACCGTATCGGGTTCGTGCGCGTGGACGTCGATCGGAAAACCGAAATCGCTCGGCAGGTTCCCGCTCACTTCATGCCATGAGTCGCCCGCATCGTCGCTCCGCATCACGTCCCAGTGCTTCTGCATGAAGAGCACGTTGGGGCGCGAAGGGTGCATGGCGATGCGGTGGACGCAGTGGCCGACCTCGGCCTCGGGATCCGGCAGGACATACTCCGACTTGAGCCCCCGGTTGATCGGCCGCCAAGAGCCGCCGCCGTCGGCCGATCGGAACGCGCCGGCCGCGGAAATGGCGACGAAGATCCGTTCGCCGTTGCCCCGCTCCAGCAGGATCGTGTGCACCGCCATCCCACCGGCGCCCGGCTGCCAATACTTGCCGGAACCGTGGCCGCGCAGGCCAGCCAGTTCCTGCCATGACTGTCCGCCATCGGTCGAGCGGAACAGAGCGGCGTCCTCGACGCCGGCGTACACCGTGTCTGCGTCCGTCAGCGAAGGCTCCAGATGCCACACCCGTTTGAACTCCCACGGGTGCGGCGTGCCGTCGTACCACAGGTGGGTGCCGGGATCGCCTTCGTACGTGAACTTGTTCCCCACCGCCTCCCAGGTCTTGCCGCCGTCGTTGGATCGCTGGACAACCTGCCCGAACCAACTGCTCGATTGCGACGCGTACAATCGCTCCGGGTCCACCGGCGAGCCCTTGAGGTGATAGATCTCCCAGCCGCCGAAGTGCGGGCCGTCGACACGCCACTGTTCGCGACTGCCGTCGGCCGTCAAAACGAAGGCGCCCTTCCGGGTACCCACCAGCACTCGTACTCCGCTCATCGCCATCTCCTCGCAGTGTTCAAAAAAGCACAAATCACCGTTGATCTCCCGCTGCACGGCTTCGCAGCGGCACGAGCGCCCGAAGCCGTGAATCTCGCAGGTAAAGCCCGAACCAGACGAGCACCCCGAGGATAATCGGCGCCACAAACGGATCGCCCACCCGTACATGCGTGGCCGTCGCGCCCCCGAGATATCCTGTCAGCAGGATCGCTCCCAGGACGGCCGTCTGCGGAAGCATGTAGACGGCGGTGCACGCCAATTCAACGATCCCGATGCCGAGCGACAGGTGATCCGGGTAGCCGAGGTCGACAAACCCTTCGACAACCGCCGGCGGCCGCATCAGCTTCATGATGCCGCTCATCAACAGCAGCAGCACGGGTAGCGCACTGACGATCCGCCCGGCCCATACCAACTTCTTTGAGACCGGTGCGGTTTCGATATCTGACTGCATGGACCATTCCTCCGTTTGCGTATGCGCGAATGTCAACGACCGACACGTGCCGTCGCTTTTGCCTACGGCGTTGGGGAATCCGTGTTTTCCACGAGAACCATCCACATCACGCCGAAGCGGTCGGCGACCATGCCGAATCGGGGAGAGAAGAACGTCTCGCTGAGCGGCATCAGCACCTGCCCGCCGTCGCCGAAGCCCGCGAACAGCCGCTCGGCCTCGGCCACCGTCGGCACCGTGATCGCCAACCCGAATCCCTGGAAGCTCGGTTGCCCCTGGCAGTGGCCGTCCGACGCCAACACCGTCGCATCGCCGACGCGGAAACTGGCGTGCATCACTTTGTCCTCGCCGCCGGGCGGGACTGCTGCCGGTTCGGGCGATTCGCTGTAACGCATCAATGCGGTCACCTCGGCGCCGACCGCACGCCGACAAAACTCCAGCGCTTCATCACAGCGGCCGTCGAAGAACAGGTAGGGTTGCAGTGGCACTTCTATGGCCTCCTGGAAAGCTCGCTCATGGATGCAGACAACACGTTCCTCAGCTCAATTCACTCAGGCAGCGGTCACACCAGGCCAGGTTCGGCCTTCACTCGAGCACTCCTGCGGTCAGTCTGAGCCTCCGGCAGATTCGGGATCTCCATCACCGGCCGCACTTCGACCGTGCCCACTCGCGCCCCGGGAATCCGCCCGGCGATGGCGATCGCCTCGTCGAGATCCTTGGCTTCGACAAGGAAATATCCGCCAAGCTGCTCGCGGGTCTCGGCAAACGGCCCGTCGGTCACCAGCCGCTTGCCGTCGCGCACCCTGACACTGGTCGCCGCTGCCACCGGGTGGAGCGGATTGGCCGACAGGTAATGGCCGCTCGACTGGAGTTGATGGGCAAGCTCGGTCGACTCGGCATAGCAGTGCTCACGTGCCGTCTCGCTCCAGGCCTGCTCGTCACTGTAGATCAACAGCATGTACTTCATCGCAGTGGTTCTCCGTTCTTGGCCGTGTCGTTCACTTCTTGCGGACCGAGACCAGTTCCATCATCTTCGTTTCCTTGCCACCCTCGATCAGGTAAGACTCCATCACGACCTTGTCGTCAGACTCGATGCGAATCTCGTCGCGGCCGTGCAAGGTTTTCTTCTGAACCGGGCAGTAGAACTCCGTCTGGAACGTGCACTTGGCACCCGTCGCGTCGCACTCGCCCAGTCCGGTGCTTGTGCCCGTTCCCATATTGCACACCCAGGTCATGGTGTATTTCTGTTGCGCCTTGTCGTAGCCGATCAGGGCGAAGCTCTCGAAGCCGGCCGTGCCGTCGAAGTTCGTTCCCTCGGTCTTCTCTTCGAGGAAGCGGCCGCCAAGGATCCACTTCCGTTCGATGGTCCCCTTCGACTCCAGGGGCGGCTGGCTGGGGTCCATCCATGCCTTGCACGTGTATTCCCAGCTCCCCACAAGCGGCTCGAGCTTCGCGTGCTCGGGCCCCGGTTTGCCCGCCTCGACCATGGCCTTCATGTACTCAGCCGGATCGGCGGCAGTCGGTGCATCACCGGCCCTGGTAAAGCCGATCAAGGCAATCATCAACAACACGGTGATCCACCCGACGATTTGCAGTTTCTCTCGCATTGCTTTCTCCTTAGCGCCCCTGAATCATTGCCTCCGGTTCTGTGACGAAAAGTCGCTTCCCGCACAGGAGGGGCTATTGTCCCATGCAGAACGCGACCTGCACGTCTTGGCACGCCGTGTCTAACCGTACGGAGTTTTCCGCAAGGGGTGGGTGGTTTTATCGAGCGTCGCCAAGCCGTCCACACCCAAAGGTCGAACGGCGCTCGACCGATTCGACAGTTGATCAGAAAAAAGGAGAAAAAAGGCGACGGTGCCTGAGAAACGGCACGCCAGGCCGCCTTGCGCACTACTGCGATTCGACGAGACTTCGCCCGCAGCGCAGTCCCGGCACAGATCGCGGCCAGCCGCCACGCGACACCAGGCGACTCCTTTCCTTGCAGGGTGTGCTAATCGCGGGGCGGTGTGACTTCGTTCGCTTCCCAAGCGATGACCAGTGCGGCGGGGCCGCCGCCGGTGGGGCGGAGGCGAAACTGGCCGTCCGTCGAATAGGAATTGAGCATCTTCAGATAGACGAAGCCCGGGGGAAAGGGCAGTTCGAGCGAGCCGTTTTCTGTTCGGAGCTTGCTTCCGGAACTGCGGATCGTCTCTTCCGTGAATTCGTATGTCCCCTGGTCGATGAAGAGCTGTGCGGCATGCTGGCCGGTCTTCTTCGCATGTCCCTCGAATTGCCCGCGGATCGTCGTCGTGGTCGTCCAGTACTTGCTGGCTTGTTTTGTGGTCTTACTCAGGGTGCCGCTGAAGCTGCCGTCTGTCTCCATCTCGATTTCCACCCTTTGCTGAGAATCCGCCGCCTTGCTCTCCCCCACCATCCTGACTTCGCGGAACTCGGCGGCCGCCTCGGCGATAACATGGATCTTGTGGTTCCTGTCCGGACCGACTTCGTACCACTGCCAGGGATAGTCAGGACCAGCGCCGGACGGGCAGGCTACGGTCCTGGGATCCGCGTCGAGACGGTAGCCCTGGGCCGGAAACTGGTCGCTCTGATGCCTCGGATAGTGGCGATGAAGGTCGCGGGCCTCAATCACGACGGGCAGGTCGGCGTCGTCCTCGCCTTCCGGCACCTCGGGCAGGAACTCGCCAGCCCACGTGTTTGGCCCGGTCATGCTGCCGGCAACCCGTCTTCCGCCGATCTGCACGTTCACCGACTGCGGGTCGATGCGCTCGGCAATCTGCAGTGAGCCCTCGCTCAACAGCGGCCCGAACGTGATCTCGATCCGTGCGGGCTGGCCAATGCGAAAGGAATCGTTTTCCTGTGTAATGGCTGCGCGCTTGTTTGAAGCCCGAAAGCCCTTCAGCACCAGGTCGTCCGGAAGCCTAGCCCCCTTGTAGGCTTCCTCGGTCCGGCCGCTGGGGACGTAGGTGGCGTCGGGCGATTGCTTCCATAATGCTTCATAACGGTCTTCATTCTGCACGATACGTACATGCTGGACATACGGCGGTTCGTTCACGATGTCGTGGAAGTCCTGCATCAGGCCGGCAATGTGTTCGATGGCTTCCGTCAGCAGTGCCTCACCCAGTTCCCGGTGCGGTTGCACCTGCCGTTCATCATGCTCGTTGATCGTGGGCAAAAGGTAGATCGGCTTCTTCATGACGTCCCACTCGACAAGCGACAGTTTCCCCGCCATGCTGACATACTGCGCGACCTCCCGTTCCCCCGATCCGATCAGGCACTCCGCTACGAAGTCCAGCAAGTCTGACGCGGAATCGAGCAGCAGCGGCCGCAGATCCTCGCATCCGAGAGCCATCGGCAAGCCGCTGGCCTCTTGCCGCCGCTTGGACGATCGGGCCTGGACATCGAAGTAAGCGTGAAAAGACCCGTGACGGACCGGCCCCTTGGGCTGCAACACGAGCGGCCGCAGTGCCTGCACACGCGGCGGAACGCGCGGCTGCTCATCGGGGAGGAAGAAGTCCCGTACCAGAGCGGGCTCGACGCTGTCCTCGAAGATGCCTTCGAAGCCGGTCAGCCTCAACGGGCGCGTGCCATAGCGCTGCTCCAGGTGTTCGAGAAACGTTCGGCGAACTTCCGTGCGCAGCGCCACCTCGACCGGCAACAGTGCTGTCCGCAGGCTGTCTCGCTCGCGCTCCGTCAGACCGGATCGATCGACGATCGCGCTTCTCAGCAGCGAGACCACGAAGCCGACAAGTCGATCATCGATGCTGTCGGGCAGGTAGAGACCGCTTCCCGGATGGGGAACATTAGCGGCATGATCCGGTTCGGCGGCGTCGCCCAACAGGTGCAACACATGGCCCAATTGGAAATAGGCTTCCCGTTTCGCGTCGACGGTGCCCCAGGCATAGGTCTTGAGCGCGCAGTTCCAACTGAAGCGGTTCCCTTCCCCGTCGAAGGCCCAATCGGCAGCCCCCAGATAGGCTCTTCCCTGCTTCGGCGGCGTAACGGGCGATCCCTCCAGAATGCTCCAGAAGGGAAAGTACGCATGATACGGAACGCCCTTGAGCGGCGGCTTCAATCGCGGATCGACCTGGGCGTCCGGATCGTAATAGTGGCGCATCGCCCGTTCGTTGCCGTCGACCGGCGGGTCGTTGTCCTCGCGCCAACTGCCGCGCCCCATCTGCATCAGGTAGTCGGGTGTGTACAGTTCCTCGTAAAGCCTCTCCGAGTCCTGCTTCTCGATCAGTTCGGCCGCAAGCTTGACCAGGTACGAGTGAACCTTGTCGTAGTACCCCAGCGCAACCCCCGGGTGAAACGCCACGAACACTGCCAGCAGAACCCGATACCTGGCACTCATGAGCCGCCTCCTTTCGCGTTCGGAAAGGTTCACTTCGCTCGAAGCGGCAGAGATCAGGAGACCGGCGCAGCCGCCTCAGCGACAATGCCCGCGGACATGCCCTACAAATAGCCCTTCGTGAACCTGCCGTCAACTGGCCGCCAAGTCTGTCGCAGAACCTGTCGCCCAACCCATCCGGGTGTTCACCGGAGCGATAGAATTGGACCATGCTCGCGGATGCCAGTGCAGCGATCGATGAAGTCTATCGTTCCGATTGGGGGCGGATTGTCGCCACTCTGATCCGGCTTTTCGACGATTTCGATCTGGCCGAGGAAGCCGCCCAGGAGGCATTTGCGGCCGCCGTCGAAGAGTGGCCCGTCGCCGGAATCCCGCAAGTTCCCCGCGCGTGGATCATCCAGACGGCCCGCAACAAGGCCATCGACCGCATCCGCCGCCGGGCGCGTTTCCAGGAGAAGATCAAATCTCATCCGGCCGCCGCGTTGGGCTGGACAGTTGCCGCCCCCGAGTTTAGCGCAACCCAAATCTCCGACGACCGCCTGCGGCTGATCTTCACCTGTTGCCACCCGGCGATCGCCCTCGAAGCTCAAGTCGCGCTGACCCTCCGCATGTTGGGTGGACTGACCACCGACCAGATTGCCCGCGCGTTCCTCATCCCCACGCCCGCCATGGCTCAAAGACTCGTCCGTGCCAAGCGCAAGATCCGCGAGGCGCGAATTCCGTTTACCATTCCCGATAGAGAGGATATCCCCGAGCGCCTCGACGCGGTGCTGACCGTGATCTACCTCATCTTCAACGAGGGCTACACGGCCACGAGCGGGGCGCCGCTGGTGAGGGCGGATCTCTGCGCGGAAGCGATCCGGTTGGCTCGCCTCCTGGTCTCGCTTATGGCCCCGCGCCCACCAGCCGAAGCCATCGGCCTCGTCGCGCTCATGCTGCTGCACAACTCGCGGCGCGATGCCCGGCTGGACGAAGCGGGCGACCTGATCACGCTTGACGAACAGGATCGCAGCCGCTGGAACCGGGCCGAGATCGCCGAAGCGCTGCCGCTCGTCGAACAGGCGCTCCGCGACGGGCCCGGCCCCTTTGCCCTGCAGGCAGCCATCGCAGCGGTGCATTGCCGCGCCGCACGTCCCGACGACACGGATTGGCCCGAGATCGTCCGACTCTATGATCTGCTCGAGCGCGTCCAGCCTTCGCCCATCGTGTCGCTCAACCGGGCGGTAGCGGTCGCCATGGCCCATGGCCCGCAAGCCGGGCTGGCGATCGTCGACGGCCTGACCGCGGCCGGCGATCTCGAAAGCTACCACCTGCTTCACGCCGCGCGGGCCGACCTGCTCCGCCGCCTCGACCGGCCCGACGAAGCCGCCCAAAGCTACACCCGGGCGCTCGAACTGGTGGCCAACGACAGCGAGCGCCGGTTTCTCGATCGCCGGCTCCGCGAGGTTCAGGCCGCGGGCGCGTGATCGGCGGGATTCCCGCCAGGCCCTTGCGGCGGATTCTGGAGTTTGGCCGAACGCCAGAGTACATTGATTGTCCGGCAACGCTCGAGCACCGGGCACGCCAGAAAAGGAGTCCGCCATGAACAGCCACCCCGATCTCCACGAGCGGCGAACCGGTCGCCGCCGGTTTCTCAAACAGACCGCCTCCTGCGTCGCGGTTCTGGGTATCCCCAGCCTCGTGCCGGCCACGGCCCTGGGCCAGAACTCGCCCGGCAACCGCATCAACATCGCGATGATCGGCTGCGGCAACCAGAGCACGGTCGACCTGCCCGCTTTTCTCCAGCAGGAAGACGTCCAGGTGTTGGCCGTCTGCGACGTCAATAGAGCCAGCCACGGCTACCTCACGCCCGAGCAGTTCCTCGGCCGCGAACCGGTCCGCGAGTCGGTCGACAAGCTCTATGCCCAGAAATCCGCCTCGGGCCAGTTCCGCGGTTGCCGGGCCTACAGCGACTTCCGTGAAGTCCTCGCCCGCGACGACATTGACGCGGTCGTGGTCGTCGTGCCCGATCACTGGCACGGCCTCATTACCGTCATGGCGGCCGAAGCGGGCAAAGACATCTACTGCGAAAAGCCGCTCTCGCTCTCGATCGCCCAGGGCCAAAAGATGATCGCCGCCGTCCGCAAGCACCAGCGGATCCTCCAGACGGGCAGCCAGTTCCGCTCGAGCTTCGGCAATCGCTTCGCCTGCGAACTGGTGCGCAACGGCCGCATCGGCAAGGTCCAGCGCGTGGTCACGTTCATCTCGCCCCAGAACGCCGTCGATCCCGGGCCGGGTTGGCAGCCCATGCCCGTTCCCGACGGCTTCGACTACGACTTCTGGCTCGGCCCCGCGCCGTTGGCGCCCTACCACGAAGGCCGCTGCCTGTACCGCTTCCGGTTCAACCTTGACTACTCCGGCGGCCAGACGACCAATTTCGGCGCCCACAGCAACGACATCGCCCAGTGGGGCCTTGGCATGGACGACACTGGCCCGGTCGAGTTCGAGGACCAGGGTTCCGAGTGGCCGCCCGAGGGCAGCCTCTTCAACACGGCCACCATCGTTCGCTTCCGCGCCCGCTACGCCAACGGCGTGGAACTGGTCTGCGCCACCGGCGAGCCACGGATGGGCGCCCGCTTCGAAGGCACCGAGGGCTGGGTGCAGTTCGGCTTCGGCGGCCTGAAGACCGAACCGGAATCGCTCAGGACCACGGTCATCGGCCCCAACGAGATCCACCTGCCGCGGAGCAATCCGGCCCGCACCGAGGATATCTACAAGGAATACGTCCCCGATCATGTCCGCAATTTCATCCAGTCGGTGAAATCGCGCGTCGACCCGCTAGGCTCTGTCGAGAACGGCCACCGCACGGCCAGCCTCTGCCACCTGGGCAATATCGCCATGCTCCTGAAGCGAAAGCTCCAGTGGGATCCGCAGGCCGAGCGATTCACCGGCGACGACGAGGCCAACCGCATGCTCGACCGCCCGATGCGAGCGCCATGGACGATGTAGTGAACGGATGCCGAGATTGTGGTGCAGCCGTCCCGGCCGCCCGGGTAGCGGGCGAGACATCTGCGCCACAAGAGCAATTGTCAGATAGCCTGGAGATAACGAATGCGAGTCCTGATTGCCGGCCTGATCGTGCTGCTCACGGCTATGCCTCTGGCCGCCGCCGAACGGCCCAACATTATCGTCATCTTCATCGACGACATGGGCTGGGGCGACCTCTCGTGCTTCGGAAATACCGAGGTCCAGACCGCTAACCTCGACCGGCTCGCCGCCGAGGGGATCCGTTTCGAGCAGTTCTACGTCAATTCGCCGATCTGCTCCCCGTCGCGGACCGCGATCTCCACCGGCCAGTATCCACAGCGGTGGCGGATCAACTCCTATCTCGACAACCGCCGCGTCAACAATCGCCGCGGCGTCGCCCAGTGGCTCGCACCCGAGGCCCCGATGCTGGCCCGCTCGCTCCACGCAGCCGGCTATGCCACCGGGCATTTCGGCAAGTGGCACATGGGAGGCCAGCGCGACGTCGGCGAGGCGCCGCTCATCAATGAATACGGCTTCGACGCCTCGCTCACCAATTTCGAAGGGCTCGGCGATCGCGTGCTGCCGCTCTTGGACGCCTTCGACGGCACGACACCCAGAAGACACGCACTCGGTTCCGACAACCTCGGCCGCGGCCAGATCACCTGGGAGACGCGCTCGAAGGTCACCGCTGCGTTCGTCTCCCGAGCACTGGAGTTCATCAAGGAGACTGAGGCGGCGGGCAAGCCCTTTTACGTGAACCTCTGGCCCGACGACGTCCATTCTCCCTTCTTCCCGCCCAAGGATCGCCGCGGCGACGGCAGCCCGCGGGCCCTGTACCTGGGCGTGCTCCAGACGATGGACGAACAGCTCGCGCCGCTCCTGGACTACATCCGTGCAAGCGACAAGCTCAAGGACAACACGCTCGTCCTTGCCTGTTCCGACAACGGGCCTGAGAAAGGGGCGGGCAGGGCCGGCCCGTTTCGCGGCTTCAAGGCGATGCTCTACGAGGGCGGGGTGCGATCGCCTCTAATCGCCTGGGGGCCGGGGCTGGTCGCTGCCGACAAAGGTGGCACGGTGAACTCGCAGTCGGTCTTCGCGGCGATCGACCTCGTCCCTTCGCTCTTGAGCATCGCCGGCGTGAAGCCGCCGGAAGCAGTCGAGTACGACGGCGTGCCGCTCGCCGACGTGCTCTTGGGTCGCTCCACCGCCTCGCGCGAGCGACCGCTCTTCTTTCGCCGCCCGCCGGACCGCGACGCGATCTTCGGCGAAGGCAGTCTGCCCGACCTGGCCGTCCGCGACGGCAACTGGAAGCTGCTCTGCGAGTACGACGGCAGCCAGCCGCAGCTTTATGACCTCGACAAAGACCGCGGCGAAACTGCGAATCGCGCCGCCGAGTATCCCGAGATTGTCGAGCGCCTGACCGCCGCAGTTCTCGCCTGGCATCAGTCGCTGCCACCGGACAAAGGCGCCACCTACAAACCCGAACCGCGGAAACCGGCGGGAAGGAAGTGACCTTGAAGGTAGGCCGAGAGATCCAACGGGCGCGCCAAGCAATCCAGCCGCGCTAGCGGCGAAAGCCAATAGCCCACGGCGCCAGCCGTGGGTGGCTAGCCCACGCAGAACGTGAAGCCCCGTAGGGGCGAAAAACCGCTCGGCCGACGGCGATAATTGGCGAGCGCGCCTGCTCAAGGCTGCTTGGGGCAGTAACGCCCGAACGCCGGAAGTCCGCGGTCAGCCGTTGTTGTGTCGTGCCCCAATAGCAATGCTGGCATGGCTTTGCGCGATTGCTCGCGAGCGGTTTCCGCGCCACTTACGGGAATTATGTGGCGAACCAGGCCACTCATGTGCTACACAGATGGGGTCAGACCGATCACCCCGAGGCCAACTGGTTCGGGCCAGGCCGTCACTTCGCAGAAGGTGTGCCGATGCATTTACCCTCCGACGCCAAACGGCTCCCTGTCCACCGGTCGATCGTCTGCCGGGCGGCCGCTCTGCTGCTTTCGGCCTGGGCCGCCTTGCCGTCGGCGGAGGCTTCCGCCGCTGAACCCGCCGCGCGCACGCCGCCGAACATCGTCGTCATCGTCGCCGACGACCAGGGGTACCGCGATCTCGGCTCGTTCGGCAGCCCCGACATCAAGACGCCCCACCTCGATCGGCTGGCCCGCGAAGGCACACGCCTGACAAGTTTTTATGTCACGTGGCCGGCGTGCACGCCGTCGCGGGGAAGCCTGTTGACGGGCCGCTATCCGCAGCGCAATGGCACCTACGATATGTACCGCAACGACGTCGTCGATTTCGACGTCCAGCTCACACCCGAAGAATACGCCGTCTCGCCCGAGATGATCCTCGGTATGGACACGCGCGAAGTGCTCCTGCCCCGGATGCTCAAGCCGGCCGGCTACACGTGCGGCATCTTCGGCAAGTGGGACCTGGGGCAACTTCGCCGCTTCCTGCCGCTGGCCCGCGGCTTCGACGAATTCTACGGCTTCGCCAACACGGGCATCGACTACTTCACCCACGAGCGCTACGGCATCGCCTCGATGCGGCGGGGCAATGAGCTGACCGCGGCCGACAAGGGCGTCTATGCGACCGATCTCTTCAAGCGCGAAGCGCTTCGCTTCCTCGACGCGCATCGCCGCGGGCCGTTCCTGCTCTATCTGCCGTTCAACGCGCCGCACTCGGCGTCGAGCCTCGATCCCGATATCCGCGGCACGGTGCAGGCGCCCGAGGAATACCTCGCGATGTATCCGGCCGCGCCGGGCGACAAGAAAGCCCAGCGCCGCCGCGGCTACATGGCCGCAGTCACCGCCATGGATGCGGCGATCGGCGGACTGCTCCAGCGGCTGGACGATTACGGCCTCGCGGAAAACACAATCGTGATCTTCTTCTCCGACAACGGCGGCGGCACAGGTTCCGACAACCGCCCCTTGCGCGGCGGCAAGTCGCAGATGTTCGAAGGGGGCCTGCGCGTGCCGTGCATCGTCCGCTTTCCCGGGCGCGTGCCGGCCGGGGCGGCGTGCGACGAATTCCTTACCTCGCTCGAGATCGTACCCACGCTGCTCGCCGCAGCCGGAATCGACCCGCCCGAAGCAGTCGTCCTCGACGGCTTCGACATGCTCCCCATCCTCGCCGGACGCGCCGACTCGCCGCGCGACGAGATGTTCTGGCAGCGGCGCGGCGACCGTGCGGCCCGGGTGGGACGGTGGAAATGGGTCGAATCGGCCCGCGGCTCCGGGCTCTTCGACCTCGAAACCGACCTCTCCGAGCAGAAGGACCTGTCCGCGGAGAAACCCGATGTCCTCGAGGCGGTTCAGAAACGCTTCGCGGCGTGGCAGAAAGCGATGGACGAAGCCGAGCCGCGCGGCCCGTTCAGAGATTATTGAGGGAATGCGCTGATTCAGACAACACCACTATCACGGAAACCACCATGAATCGCAACCAAGACACCCCGCTTATTTGCTCGATCGCAGCATTCCTCATCGTGCTCGCCCCCTGGGCGTCGATCGCGTCGGCCCAGTTGGGCGATCTCGCCCGGCCGATCGAAGGCCGGTCGATGCGGGCCACTTCGACGATGCGCGTCGGTGAAGTCCGCCGCGGCGACGGCGAGAAGATCTTCCGCCCCAAGGCCGAACCGCGCGGCGACCTCGAAGAGGCCAGCAACTACGACAACTACCGCGTCGCACCGGGTGAGACGCACGTCCTCATGGATGAAGAAGGATCCGGGGTGATCACCCATATCTGGATCACCTTCCTGGCCCCCGAACCGCAGGATTGGGCCCCCCAAGGCGCGGCCAATCACCAGGAGATGCTCCTCCGCATGTATTGGGACGGCAACGAGCGCCCGGCGGTCGAAGCGCCGGTGGGCGACTTCTTCGCCAATTGCTTCGGCCGGCGGAGCGAGGTCGTCAGCCTGCCGGTGATCGTCGAAGACGCCGATTCCTACAACTGCTTCTGGCACATGCCGTTCCGCAAGTCGGCCCGCATCGAGATCGAGAACCAGGGCGACAAGCCGATTGCGCTCTTGTACTACAACATCGACTGGATCAAGAAGGAGAAGCTGGCCGACGACACGCCCTACTTCTACGCCCAGTACCGCCAGGAATACCCGGTCGAACACGGCAAGGACTACGTCGTTCTGGAAACCGAGGGAAAGGGACACTACGTGGGCACGGTCCTCGCCGTGCGCACCCGCAGTCCGTCCTGGTTCGGCGAAGGAGACGAGAAGATCTACATCGACGGCGAGCAGAAGCCGTCGATCTGGGGCACCGGCACCGAAGACTACTTCCTCTCGGCCTGGGGCCTGAAGACGACGAGCACGCCCTACTTCGGCGTTCCCTATTTCGACCAGTGGGGCATCGTGGGCGGACACACGAGCGCCTACCGCTGGCACGTCGGCGACCCGATCACGTTCAACACTGGGATCAAAGTTACGCTCGAGCACTTCGGTTGGATCTCGCCCGACGAGAACCCCAACTACAAGTCGTCGAGTTGGAACGAGCGCGAGGACGACTACTCGAGCGTCGCCTTCTGGTACCAGGCCGGCCAACCGACTTTCAGCGCCCGGGCCCCGCACGCGCGGGAGCGGAAGCTGCCGAGCCTGGAACGCGTGATCGTCTACGCGCGCGACTTCGCCGGCGAGAAGCACCATGGCACGGGTGAAGCGGCCCCGCAGCAGCTTGCCCTCTACTCCGGACCCCAGCTTCTCTATAAGCCCGCCCAGGCCGAAGGGGCCTGGATCGAGATCCCGATCGAGGTGAAGAAGAAGGAACCGCTCCGGCTCTTGCTGAACATGACGAAGAGCTACGATTTCGGCCGCTACCAGGCCTCGCTCGACGGCGTGAAACTCGGCGGTCCGATCGATCTCTACAAGTCCGAGGTGGCCAGCGAGGAAGTCCACCTCCTGGATTTCTGGCCCGAACCGGGCACATACACGCTGCGCCTGGAGTGCGTGGGCAAGAATCCGCAGTCGCAGGGCTACTACTGCGGCATCGAGTCGGTCCGCCTCCGCGAGCGCCGGCCCCGCGTGGCCGAGATGGGCCACGACAAGAATAAGGACTGGAAAATCGAGCCGAAATTGTATGAATAAGACGCTGTCTCAAGACTTGTGGTGGCGGGGGGACACCGGCCCCCAATGTCAGGGC
>JAXGPP010000030.1:0-77075 GCA_040766885.1 Thermoguttaceae bacterium
AGTACGCGTGGTACGCGGAGAACGCCGGGAAGAAGACGCAGTCGGTGGGCCGCAAGCGCGCGAATGATTGGGGCCTGTTCGACATGCACGGCAACGTGGCCGAATGGTGCAACGACGTCTTCGACCCGGCCTATTACGGCAACAGCCCGAGCGATAACCCGGCCGGCCCTGCGGAAGGAGAGCAGTACGTACTCCGCGGCGGCGCGTGGAGTTCGAGCGCCGAGCGGTGCCGCTCGGCGGCCCGCGTGGGCCAGGATCCCGGTTTCCAGGATGCCTGCTTCGCCCGCGACGCGATCGGTTTTCGCTGCGTCCGCAATGCCCCGGCCGAGAGCACTGCGTCGCGTTCCACCGCCGACGCCGCGGCCGACGGACCGGTGGCGCTGCGACTTGTCGCGCTGGCGACCGGTGCGGTGCCAGCCAAATCGCGCACCGGCCTGTTCTACAGCGATGTGTGCCTGGCGCACGATACCGGCCCGGACCATCAGGAGCAGCCGGCGCGGCTCACGGCGATCATGGCGCGACTGGAGATGGATGGACTGGCCGCGAGGTTCAAGCGGCTCGAGCCCAAGGCGGTCGAGGATCGCTGGCTGACTGCCGTCCACAGCCCCGAGTACATCGGCCGCGTCGAGCGGCTGTGCGCGGAAGATGCCGAGTACGTCGATTCGCACGACACGCCCGTCGCGCCCCGGTCGTATGAAGCGGCGGTGGCCGCCGTCGGCGGGGTACTGTCGGCGATCGACGCGGTAGTGAAAGGAGAAGTCGAAAACGCGTTCTGCGCGGTCCGCCCGCCCGGGCACCATGCAATGCGCGACCGCGCGATGGGATTCTGTCTCTTGAACAACGTGGCCATCGCCGCCCGCTATGCGCAGCAAGAGCACCATCTTTCGCGGGTCCTGATCGTCGACTGGGATGTGCACCACGGCAACGGCACCCAGGCGGTATTCGATGACGATCCCACAGTCTTCTACTTTTCCGTGCATCAGTCTCCGTTCTATCCAGGCACCGGCGCCGCCGAGGATCGCGGACGGGGCCGCGCCGCGGGGACCAAACTCAATGTGCCGCTGCCGGCCGGCTCCGGTGACGACGAATATCGCCTGGCCTTCCAGAAGCTCGAGGCGGCCGCGCGCCAGTTCAAGCCCGAGCTGGTGTTCATCTCGGCCGGCTTTGACGCGCACACGGACGACCCGCTGGGAGGCATGAAGGTGACCTCCCAAGGATATGGCGAGCTGACGCGGTCCGTGCGGGCGATTGCCTGGCAGCACTGCCACGGGCGGCTGGTATCGGTGCTCGAAGGGGGCTACAATCGCGAGGCGCTGGCCGAGTCGGTCGCGGCCCATCTGCAGGTTCTTTCCGAGTAGATCGCCGCGATGCTCTTTCAGACCTGGACGTTTGCGATCTTCTTTCTGGTCTTCTACTCGGTCTATCTGCTGGTCAAGAACACCCGGCTGAAGATTCCCTGGCTGTTTGCCGCGTCCTATGTGTTCTACGGGTGGTGGAACCCAGTCTATCTGCTGCTCTTGGTTTACGCGACCGCGTTCGACTACTGGATGGTGGCCGCGATGGCCCGCACGCCGTGGAAAAGGCCGTGGCTGGTCTTGAGCGTGGTCAATGGCTTGGGCCTCTTGAGCTTCTTCAAGTATGGCGAATTTCTGGCCGACAACCTGAACGCGCTCCTGGCATGGCTCGACATGCCCTATGCGGTGCCCGCACCCGATGTGCTCCTGCCGGTGGGGATTTCGTTCTTCATCTTTCAGTCGATGAGCTACTCCATCGACTATTACCGCGGTCAGGTCGAGCGGGAGACGAGCTTTCTGCGCTATGCCACGTTCGTCTCGCTCTTTCCGCAACTGGTGGCCGGGCCGATCGAACGGGCAAGCAACCTGCTGCCGCAACTCCGCCAGGCGCCCCAGGTCACGCGCCAGGACGTGGCCGACGGGTTGTCGCTGTTCGTCGTCGGGCTGTTCAAGAAGGTCATCCTGGCCGATTACCTTGCGCTCTACGTCGACCAGGTCTACGTGTCGCCGAGCCAGCAGGAAGCCCCCGCCTTGCTCCTGGCCACCTTCGCTTTTGCCTGGCAGATCTACTTCGATTTCAGCGGCTACACCGATATGGCGAGGGGAATCGGCCGGATGATCGGCATCCGGCTGATGCTCAACTTCAACAATCCGTACATGGCGACCGGGCTGGGCGATTTCTGGCGGCGGTGGCACATCAGCCTCTCCACGTGGTTCAAAGACTACGTCTACATTCCCCTGGGTGGCAACCGCCACGGCGCATGGTGCACCTACCGCAACATGTTCCTGACGATGCTCATTTCGGGACTCTGGCACGGGGCGATGTGGACGTTCGTCATCTGGGGCGCGCTGCACGGGTTGGGGCGGATTCTGACGCGGCGGATGGAAGAAAGCGAGTTCTACCGCGAGCGCGTCCCCCGCATCGTCAAGATCCCGGGCGTGTTCGTGTTTGTGTGCTTTGCGTGGATCTTCTTCCGGGCGGAGAGCCTCTCCGACGCGTGGCTCATCGTGACGCGGATCGGCGGCGGCTTCGCCTGGGCCGATCCGCGCGTTCCGTTGTTGATGCTCTCACTGGTGTGCTCGGTCTGGCTTTATCAATGGATCTACGAGTCGCCGCTTCGCGGAGTGGTGCAATTCGGGCCGGTCCGGGCGGCGCTCGTGGCAGCGATGATCGTGTGCATTGCCCTGTTCACTCCGTCGGCCGTCCAGCAATTCATCTATTTTCAGTTCTGACGAGCACGTTGATGTCAGCCCAAGACATAAGTACCGGCTCCCCACTGCCGCCGCTGGCCTCGAATGTGATCTGGCTCTCGCCGCGCGGCTGGGTGACGATGGCCGCGACGGTGGCAGTCTTCCTGGCGGTCGTGCCTTTGGCTTGGGAAGGTGTCGAGCCGTTCGAGCCGGGTGGAGACTTCCGCATCCCGTACTCGCTAAGCGAAGATTACTGGCTCTACCGCCGCTGGTGCCGGGAGGTGGCCGCGGATGATCGAACGCTGTTCGTGGGCGACTCGGTTGTGTGGGGGCATTATGTCGACAGCCGCCAGACGCTCACCCACTACCTCAACGAGCTGACCGGAAGCGAGGCCTACGCGAACCTGGGCGTCGACGGGATCCATCCGGCGGCGCTGGCCGGATTGTTGGAGCATTACGGCGGCGATATCCGCAACCGGAAGGTGGTGCTGTTCTGCAATCCGCTGTGGATGAGCTCGCCGACGCACGACCTGCAGGGCGAGAAGGAATTGTCGTTCAACCATCCGCGGCTCGTGCCCCAGTTCTCGCCGCGGCTGGACTGTTACAAAGAACCGCTGGAGACGCGGCTGAGCATTGTCGCCCAGCGGCATCTGCCCTTTCTGAGCTGGGCCCATCACCTTCGCGTGGCATATTTCGTGGATCAGGACCTGCTAGCCTGGACGCTCGAGCAGCCTTATGAGAATCCGGCCGCCGCGGTGACGCTCGAGTTCCCTTCGCCGGACGAGCCCCCTTCGCCCGAACCAGTGGCGGAACCATGGACCGAGCAAGGGATCGGCATGTTCAATCCGCCGTGGGTGGATCCGGCGGAGTCGTTCCAATGGAGATCCTTCGAACGGTCGCTCGAACTCTTGCAGAGCCGCGGCAACCGGGTGTTTGTCCTCGTCGGGCCGTTCAACGAGCACATGCTCGAGCCGCAGAGCCTGGCGGCGTACGAGCAGTTCAAACGTCGGATCGACGCCCGGCTTACTGAACTCGACGTGCCGCACGCCCTGCCGCCGCCGTTGCCGAGCGAGTTGTATGCCGACGCGAGCCATCCGCTGGCCGAGGGCTATGCGCTTCTGGCCCGGCGGCTGATCGGTGACGAGGCTTTCACGGCTTTCGAGGCCGATTGACATGCTGATTTCCTGCGAACATGATCGTGATTGCTTGACATCCGGAGAACGGCACATGACCAGAGCAGGTGTGAAGGCAGCGTCTTGCACGATTCTCACCACGCTGATGCTGGCCGCGGGCACATGGGCGGCAGCGGCCGACGCGGTTGCCCCCGAAGGGGTCAGCGTATTCGTGCCTGAGGCAGCATTTCGCGGCAGCTTGGGCGAACTGGCGCGCGCGGAACGCATCACGAAGGATCGGCTGCCGGTGAAGGCGGATCGCCCTCCGGTGCTGGTCTCGTCGAAGAGCGTGGCGGCGTGCGACGGCGAAAGCGGACAGGTGATCTTCTACGCCCGCCAGGGAGAGCGGCTCACCAAACGCTGCGCCGTGGCGATGGAAGGGCCGCGTGGAAAGAAGTCGTACCGCGTTGTGGCTTCCGACGCTGACGGCGGGTTGGGGGTTGAGGTTTCCGCGGCGGCGGTCGGGCCCGACTACTCGCTGCACATGCGAGCCGACGGGATCTGCCAGTTCCGACCGGGGAAGTCTGAGCGGCTGACGGTTCGCGACGCCCGGCTCCGCTATGCAGTCGTCCCGTCGTTCATTGGCGGCGATTTCATCTATCATGCCAATCTTGAGTCATCCGGCGACCGCCTGTACGTTCCCGCGCTCAATCTGCTGGTGGGGCTGGTGGAAGGCGAGGACTCGATGCTCGTGGGCGTGTGGCCGCCGGGCAAGCAGGCCGCCGCGCTCCAGCGATCCAGCGACGGTGCGCTGCTCGACGGCTTCTCATTCGACATGGCCGGGCAGCCCTTCGCGCTTGCATCGATCGATAAACAGGGCGTCTGGCATGCCGAGCCGCTCAAACCGGCTTACCTGGAACGCGATACGGCCATCGCCTGGAAGCGGCCACTTGAGGCGAAGTGGATCGGCAACTTCTTCATCGATTCCGAGGCGATTGAGTGGCCGTTCTACTTCCGCCACGAACGGGTGAAGCTGTGGGGCCGCTGGATCCGCAGTTGGTTCTATTACCCGCTCTGGTTTGAGGGAGACAGGACGATCGTACATTTCGAGAAGCGATTCCCACCAACGGGCGAGTTGTTGATTTACTTTCTGGAAGCCCATCCGATTCACCCCGATTCGTCGACGGGTTCGCCGGTCGGCGTGATGGAGCAGGTGCTCGGGAAAGAGGAAACGGCGAAACTGCTGGATTTCGAAGGCGTCGAGCTGCGCCCGCTTCTGGCCCACATGATGGCCGTTTGTGCGATGACCAATAAGATGCAGGAGTATTTCAACGCGGGGGAGGAGGTCAAGCGGCGGGCGCAGATCGAGGTGTGGTGCAACGACGTGGCTGATTTCATCCGCATGATCCGCGACCGGGTGTTCGAGTTCGACCGCTTCGCCGAAGAGACGAGCGCGTTTCTGGCTCGCCGGGCCAAGGCTGAGCCCGGGCTGGCCGAGGCGATCGAGCCATTACAGGACACGCTCGCGGAGATTCGCGAGACGGCCGAGAACGATCTGCCGTCGACCTCGCTCGAGACAGTTCGCGGGTGGACCGAAGAGATGAGCGGATATGCGGTCGAGGTGCGGCCGGGCAACAGCAAACGGTACGAGAAGCTGGCTGCGCAGTGCCGGTCGGTCGCCGGCACGCAGGACGATCTGGCCCGCGCGCTGAGCATTCTCGCCATCCGACTGACGCAGGAGGCCGCGCAGATGGGCATGCAGTCGCCGGAGCATGCGCGGCTGGCGGAGGAAGTGATCACACAGGCGCGGCAGGTCATCCGCAAACCCACCTGGTGGGAGCCGCGGCGAGAGTATCTGCCGAAGAGCGATCCGGGGAGGCCGTGACGATGGCCAGATTGGTTCGGGTCTCTGAAGGCGGCGCGATCCTGGGGTTCGTTCTTTGCGTGCTGTGCGCCGCTTGCAGCCGGCAGCCTTCCGGGCCGGCCGGCGGCGGACAAGCGTCGAGCCGTGAGACGGCGAGCCCACTGGCAGCGGCGCTGCCGGAGACGGTTTCTTCGGCGGGTGCAGAGATGGTTCTGGTGCGCGGCGGCGAGTTTCAGATGGGGGACGAGGAGGGAATCGATACGGCGCCGGTCCACAAGGTTATGGTGAGCAGCTTCTATATCGACAGGCACGAGGTCACCCAGTCGGTTTATGAGAAGCTCATGGGCAAGAACCCGTCGCGCCGCAAGGGGCCCGAGAACCCGGTGGAGCGGGTCCGCTGGCGGGAGGCGATCGCGTTCTGCAATGCGCGTTCGGAGACCGAGGGCCTTCGCCCGTGCTACGACGTGAAGACAGGGGAGTGTGATTTTTCGGCCGACGGCTATCGCCTGCCGACCGAGGCCGAGTGGGAGTTCGCCTGCCGCGGCGGGTCGGAGGACAGCTATTATTTTGGCAACGACCCGCGTCAGCTCAAGAGCCATGCCTGGGCGCGGCCGAATGCCGGGCGGAAGACGCACCCGGTAGGCCAACTTCGGCCAAATGAGCTGGGAATCTTCGACATGTCGGGCAACGTGTGGGAGTGGTGCAACGACTGGTACCAGGTCGACTATTACGGGGAGAGCCCGGCGACCGATCCGCGGGGACCGGCCGAGGGGGAGAAGAAGGTCCTGCGCGGCGGCGCTTTCTCGTCGGGGCCGGAGAGTTGCACCAGCGCCGCCCGCAACTGCGATGAACCGGGCTTTGCCGATGCGTGCGTCGCATCGGACGATTTCGGCTTCCGCTGCGTCCGCCGGGCAGACCCAGGCGAGCGCGACCCACAGAATCCATAGAACGGCGGCGCGTATGTGCCACAGGCACGAACCAGGCGACGGAGGACGGTTCCGAGGGGCAGGCAGCGCATGGGCGATCATACCGTTACTCTTGCTGTTGGTAGCCGTACCGTCGGCCGCGGCGACTGACATTGCCGAGCCTTTCATCGAACGGGAGCGAGCCGTATTCGAGCGTCAAGGCACAGCATACTACCGGCTGCCGAGTCTGCTGGTAACCGGCCGGGGCACGGTGCTCGCGGCGTGCCAAAAGCGACTGGGGAAAACGGACGATTTCGCGCCCTCGACTCTCGTGTTGCGCCGCAGCCCCGACGGCGGGCGGACGTTTGACGAGGAACGAACGTTGTTCGAGCGGGCGGGCCATTGCACCTTTAACGGCAACCTCGTGGAGGATCGGCAGACGGGAACGCTGCTGGCGTGTTTCATCGTTCTGCCACAAGCCGAGGGGCCGAAGTGGTTTTCGACGACCTGGACTGCGCAAGGGGGCGGATTTTCGCTCGTCAGGAGCACGGACGACGGCCGTACATGGTCGGCGCCGGTGGAGGTGATGCCGCGGCCGAATGCGGAGGGCTGGCATGGTGGCGGCGCTTTCAACAACAATCATGGCGTTCAGCTTCGACACGGCCCGCATGCCGGACGGCTGGTGATCGGGGCCCGGGTCTTCAAACCCGGCGTCTACGAGGGGCGGGCGAAAGGGGGAGTGCTCTACAGCGACGATCACGGGCAGACATGGCAGGTGGGCGGAGTGCCTTTCAACGATGATGGCGGGATCAACAGCGAGGTGACGGTTGGCGAGACGGCCGACGGCGAGCTTTACGTGAACTTCCGCAATTCGGCAAGCGAGATCCAGGCCGAGTCGATTGAGCGGCAAGTGGGGCGGCCGGACGGAGTGCTCGCGCAGCGGAGGCTGTACGCGCGAAGTCGCGACGGCGGTGAGAGTTTTTACGAGGAAGGTTGTCATATTGACTTGTTCGATCCGCCCTGCAACGCGGGACTGGCGGCCTATCCGTGGCCGGCCGGCGACAGCGCGGGGCTTCTGTTGTTCACGGCGCCCGCCCGGCGGCAGCGGACGCATCTGACGGTTTACACCAGCGGCGACGGCGGACGGCACTGGACGGCCGGCAACGTCATTTCGGAGCGGGCCGGCGGGTATTCGGATGTCGCGGTGCTCGATGACCGGACGATCCTGGCGCTGTACGAAGACCGCGGAACGCTGCTGCTGGCGCGATTCAACTTGGCCTGGCTGCTCGGCGAGTAGGGTTGCTTGTGAGGGGCGTGTTGCACATCGGCCGTTTTCCCAGTGAGTCGGCTGGATATGTGAACTAACGTATATTAAGAGTGGCCTGAATCGCAAGCTAGAATCTTGGGGGGTGGGGCGCGAACCGTAGAGGGAACCGAGCACCGCTCTGTCTCGACCAGTCAACACGGAACACTCCCGCTCTTGGGTTAGCTCCGGGGGCGCGTCGAGAGAATTGGCGGGCGAGGTTTCCGGGCGACGGCAACGAGCACCGGAACAGGGAACACCGCCATGGCCCGCAAATGGCCCCTCCTGCTTATCTCGTTCCTGGGCTTACTCGCGATGGCCGCGGAGGCATGCCTGGCGGCGGAGGCCAAGCCGCCGGTCATGCTGGGCATCGACGTCTGCGAGGCTGAGTCTCCCGAGGCGCGGCGATTAGGCGTCAACGTCCGGGACGGAGCGGTGATCAGCAAGGTGTACCCGGGCTATGCCGCGCAGATTGCCGGCTTGCAGGCGGGGGACGTCGTCGTGGCCTGCGGCGATCGCCGCATCGCGCGGTGTGAAGATTTGCATGAAGTGGTGCGCGGCAGCGCTGCAGGTAACCGGCACCGTCTTACGCTGTTCCGCGGGGCGAACGTGGTTGCCGCGGAGATCACGCTGGGAGCCACGGCCGGGGAAGAGGCGACAACTCCGCCCGCCGAGGTTCCTCCGGCCGGCGAACTGGCCGACGACGTGCCAAGCGAGTTCTATGTGGGGATGCAGTTGCGATCCGCCGGGCATCCGGATGCAGTCGCGGCCGAGATCGAGTCGCCGCTGGGGACGGCGATTCTCGGTGTCACGCCGGGCGGACCGGCGGCCCACGCCGGTTTGCGGCGAGGGGACCTGATCGTCGAGTTCTCCGGGCACGAGATCGAGACGTTCGAAGATTTTGAGGCCGCGCTGGAGCAGTGCACCCCGCGGACATCGCAGCCGATCACCGTAGTGCGCGGCACACAGCGGCTGAGCTTGTGGATTCCCATGGCCACGCGCCCCGTGACCGTGCCGCCGCTGTGGTACGAGCATCCGGAGGGGAACTTCCGGCTGCGCTTCCCGGGACGGTGGTGGTTCGAACGGCCCGCCCAGCCCGAGTTGCCGCCGGACCGGCAGTACGATCGAATTGAGTCGGGAGAGAAGGGTTACTTGCTTCTTGTTTTCCGCAGCGGATGGGATACCGATCATCCGGAGCAGGCGCTGGAGGAATTCGTCAGCGAGCGAAGCAGCGGCGTTGCCGACGCCGTGGTCGGCCGATTCAAGATGGGCGACGCTCCGGCGGCCTGGGTGGCTTATCAGGCGGGCAATTCCGAGCGGCGGATGTTCTACAGGATCTCGTTTGTCCACGGGGGGCGGCGCTACGTAATCAACGCTCTTGCGCCGCCACTGAGCGACCCTGGGAAGCTCCCTTTGCCGCTGGAACACGCCCTCTCATCGGTCTCCTTCCGTCCCCGGGAAGGCTCGGGCACGGGGCAAGCTCCGGAAGTGGCCACGACGTCGCCACCACCCGTCGCGCCGCCGAAGCCGGCGGACAACGTGCCGCCGGCAGAATCGCCGCCGGAGTATCCGCCGGACGTGGCCGTGCTGCTGACGCCGTCCACTTGGACCGTGCGTCCTTCATCGGATCCGCAGGTGATCCGCTGCAATCCGCGGCTAGAGATCACGATTCCCGGCGGGCTACTCAAGCGGGAAGAGGAACTCACGGTTGCGGCGGTGCCGGAGGCCAAGATCCCGCACGACAGCGTGCTCGATTTCCAGACGCTCGCCTGCTGGGACATCCGCCTGGGCGAGATGCACGAGTTTGATCCGCCGCTGCTGGTAGAGGTGCCCTACGATCCGGCCTTGCTGAACCCGGACGCGCCGGCCGCCGAGCAGATCCTTGCTTTTCGCTGGGACGAAACGCGGCGCCGCTGGGTGATGCTGCCGGTCCGGGTCGACGAGGCTCGCCGGACGATCATCGCCGAGGCCAATCATCTGTCGAGAATGCGAATCCTGACCATCCGCGTACCCGGTCTCGACTGGCTCACGTGGAAGAAACTGGCTCTTGTGCCGGTGGTTGTGCTGGGGGGACACACGGTCTACGAGGAGTTGTTCCTCGACGTTCATCTCAGCCCGCACTGCCTCGTCCTTTACCAGAAGAAGGCGATTGAGAAGAGCAGTCTGCTCAACGACACCGCATGGAAGAACCGCGGCGGAGGCGGAGAATGGATCACCCTGGGGCCACGCCGCACGAGCCGGGTGAAGTGGGTGAAAGACAACTGGTTCGCCAAGGATCAGACTTTCGAAGGGTACCGGCCGGGCGTCCCGTTGTATGTGCAGGACCTGGCCCACTTTGTCGATGTGGCCTACGATCGCTATAAAGGGCTAAACTACAAGGTGCCGTCGGGGCCGGTGCTGGTGAAACTCGACTCGAACTACATTAGCCTTTTCGGATCGGCGTCCGGCGCGGCGGGGATGTTCGACAAGATCTTCGACCGCATTCACATCTGCACGCGCTTGTGCGACACGCCGGAGAGCCTCAAGAAGACAGCCGCCCATGAGTTGTTCCACGCAGTCCAGCACGAGGACTACCGGGGATTCTCGATGACCACTTTCTCGACGTACTTGTGGTGGCTCGAAGCGGGAGCGGAGTACGCCGCCTGCCGCGAGGCGTACACTATCGACCGCATGGCGGGCAAGAGCAACCCGAACGGCGTCAATCCGCGGATGTTTGAGAAGCCGCTCTCCGCCACGGGAGAGGCCAGGCCGTACGACGACCACGAATACGAACGGGCGTACTTCCTCGACTACCTGGTTTCGCGGAATGCGCAGTTCCACGCCTTGCATACAGCCGTGGCCGCGTACGACGGCCACAGCCATGCCATCTTCGCCCCGTTGCACCGGGCGCTGCGCGACGGCACGGGCGTGAGCCTCTCAGACCATTACCGCGGCTTCGTGAACCATTTCCTTTTCAGCAAGACCAGCCCGGTGGCGGCGCTGGTGCCCGACCAGCGCTCGACCGAGATGACCTCCACCGTGCGGATGCCATCGAGCCCCACATCGCCGCCGCCACCGGTGGAGCACTCGTTTACGCTTCCCAAGGAATACACGGCCAAGGTGTGGGGGGTGAATCTGGAACCCGATCCGGCCCGGCCCAGCGAGCCTCGCAGCGTGTTCGTCGAATCGGTCAAGCAGTCACCCACCGTGCACGTCGAGCTCTATGTGCTCAAGGAAAACCGCCGCGTGGATGGAACGCTGAAGCCGAGCCGGATTCTCGTCAAGCAGGGAGACGCCTGGCCGCTTACCGCCACGGCCGACGATCGGATCTACGTGGTGGCGATCAACACCAGCGAGACCGAGGACGGCCAGGCCACCGTGCGGATCAAGGACGCGGCCGTGCAGTTGGAGATCGATCCGCCATCGATCGCCGACAACACGGGCAACCGGGTATTCACGCTCAAAGGCACCGCCCGACGCCTGGGGCCGCCAGTCGAGTCGGTCGCCTATCAGTGGGACTTCGGCGATGGCACGCCCGTGGAACTTCAGCGGTACAACGGCGCGCTCGCCCCGGAGATCAATTTCTCGCAGATCCATACCTTCGCCAAGGAAGGAGACATGACCGTCACGCTGGAACTGTACGACACGACGGCCAGCCGCAAGATACTGCTGGCCCGGGCGACGGCCAAGGTCCAGCTCGGTTCCGAGATCTCGCTGGTGCTCGACCCGCCGATCACCGTGGCTGAGGCGAAGAACCCGGTGCCGTTCGAGGTGCGGGCGTCGAAAGCTCCGGACCAGCCGGTCTACGTCTGGACGTTCAGCGGACCCGACAAGGTCGTCACGACGACCGTACCAACGGCAAACCATACGTTCGACACCGAGGGAGACTGGCCGATCCGCGTTGAGTTGTTTGACGCCGCGAACCGCAAGACCGCGCTGGCAAAGGCGACGGGCAAGGCGGCCATCATCAAACCGGTGCCCATGTCGCCCCAACTGGCTGCGCTGCACAAATGCAAGCACCTGCGGGTGAGCATCTACGTGGAGAAGGCCGCGCAGGAAACCAGGTACACGGGTGGTGAACGCAGCGGCAGTAGCCAGACGGAACAGCGATCGCTGGGGCTGGTGGGGAAAGTGTCACCCGTAGAGTGGAGCGGCCGGACATTCCGCGTCAGCGGCATCGACGACGCCCGAGGCCAGCAGAAGGTGACTATCACCGGCTACTTCAGTGAAGACCTGACGCGGATCGTCAATCTCAGCTTCACCGCGCACCGCGATACGTGGCACAAGGGCAAGGCCCAAAAGCCATCCGGCGAGTGGTACGACATCATGTTGGGCGGCACGAGCGAGGCCGCCTTTAATTTGCACGACGTCCCGTTCGGTCCGATGCAGCAGGAAGGCTGGTATCGCGGCATGGTCAAAGGCAAAGAAGCGCGGGCCCTGGTGACCGGCGTGCAATGGTCCGGGAATCACAAGGACTACCTTTTCAACAGCGAAACCCGATGGCATTCGCTTGAGTGGGGCGACCGCTCAGACCTGGTCGTCGTCTTTTCTGAGACGCCGACCAGCCAGTAGCACGGGTCACCATCGCTGGCTCGGTGAATGCGGCGGGGCGAGACCAGGGAGTGTCGGGCTGAAGCCCAACCTGCGAAACTGGGCACGCCGTGTGCAAGGTGTGTACGCGGTTCTCCGGCTCGTGTCACATAAGATCCACAAGCACGCTGTTCTGTAGATCCATGCCGAGCCGCGTAAGTCTTAGGGCGCCGCCGTACCACTCGAGCAGGCCGGCGTTGATCGGCTTGGCGAGTTTGTCGCCGAACGCCTCGCGGATGCTCAACCCGTGCATGCGGGTGAAGTCATCATCGCTGACGCCGCGCGTCATGCGAAGGCCCAGCATCATGCTCTCAAAGCGCGCTTCTTCCCCGGATATCGGCTCCGTCTGGGGCGCTTCGCCGGTCAGATACGCATCGAGTTGCGATGGGTTCATGGTGCGGCATTCATCGAAAAAGCTGTGTGCCGCCGGGCCGAAGCCCAGGTAGGGGACTCGCGTCCAGCAGCCGATATTGTGTCGGCAGGCGTATCCTTCGCGGGCGAAATTGCTGATTTCGTATTGCTGATAGCCATGCTCCGCGAGCAATGACCGGGCAAGCTCGTACATATCGCGTTCCGCTTCCTCATCGGGAAGGGCCAGTCTTCCGGCGGCGACATCGCGGCAGATGGGAGTTCCTTCCTCGACAATCAAGCCGTAGCAGGCTAGATGACTGGGGGAGAGAGCGATCGCGGCCGCAAGCGTTTCACGGAAATCCGCGACGGTTTGCGAAGGGAGGCCGAACATGAGGTCGAGGTTGATATTGTCGAATCCTGTCTGCTGTGCGATTTCGGCGGAAGCGATCACCTGCCGCCAGTCGTGGATGCGGCCGAGGAGGCGCAGGAGATGCGGCTCGGCGGCCTGCGCGCCGATGGACAGCCGGTTCACACCCGATGTGTGGAGTGCGTGTGCCAAGGGGGCGTCAAGCGTGCCGGGGTTGCATTCGCAGGTGATCTCGGCGCCCGCGACGATGGTGAACGCCTCGAATAGCGCGTGAAGGATGCGTGCCAGGTGGAACTCGCCGAGAAGCGACGGCGTGCCGCCGCCGAAGAAGATCGTATCGGCTACAGGATGCCCCGCCAGGACGCCGCGCCGGGCGATCTCCCGGATCACGGCTTCGACATAAGCGGGGATATCCGCTTCGCGGCCCGCGCACGATGCGAAGTCGCAGTAGGCGCACTTGCTTACACAAAAGGGGACGTGCACGTAAAGGCCGATGGGCGGGGACGATGATCCTTGCATGTCAGGCGAAGTTCACGTCGAGTGAATTGGGCGTCCTCCGCAGGCAACGTGCGTTTGAGCGGGGCGGCGGTCCAGCCGACTCAAATGGAACGAACGATCAAGCTGACCTGCTTGCCGCCAGTCAGCTGGCCGTGCAATTCAGACCGGATTGACGGTTCAGGTCGAGCGCCCGGTTATTATACGGTGTATCCATGGGCGGCAAGCCAGTCGCACGCCGCTCTGACCGCACCGGCGTTAGTTCTGTCGAATCGCTTCTTGAGGATCGGCCCAAGGCTCGATGCAGCGGTGTCTCGCGTGTCATCGTTGATGGAGTCGTCCAGTATATACCGCGCGAGGACGGGAATTGAGTCGCGCGACTGAAGATCGCCGAGGACGGCGAGGAGAGAATCAAGGACGAGTTGATCGTGTTCATCCGACACGACAGCGTGAAGTTGTTTAAGAACGTCTGGCAAACGCTGTGGGGCTCGTAAGCCGCAGAAGACATTGGCAGCCGCCTCACGATGGTCACGATCATTACTCCGCAGCAAGCGAAGGGCAAGCGGAACCGATTCGGCACCGCGTGCGATCAGACCCAAATGGCGTTGACAATGCGGTTGTATGCGATTGACGCCATTGCGCGGTAAGCGTCCGTTACAGCTCGCGGCTTATCCTTCAAATGTGGTGACGATTCGACTATCAGACTGTAATAAAACGCTGCAGACTCTGTGTAATACGACAGGTCTGGACCCGTCGAGTGCTCGTGCGGTATTTCGCGACTGTCGATCAAATCGAGATGGTTCGGAAACCGTCGAAGCAGTCGTCGCCGTGCCGTCTCGCCGCACAGGTCGCGACGATTCCAGAGCGCTCGCAATCGACCGAACATGAGTATGTTCCATGACTGGTTGTCAGGCGGTCTCAAGCAGAATAGCCTTCGCACGACGCGGCAAAGAGTTGCCTGGCCGATCTCCGTAGGAACGGCGCGGCTGCGCCCTTGCGCGACCTGTATCGGACCTTACCCCCCGCGCGAAGCTCAGGAAGAGGGAAGATGCTCCAGGTCGTCAAGGTCTTTGTGGCGGCCGGCGGCCTGCTTCAATTTGCGCAGCCAGCGCAGGGAAACAAATCGCAGCTTGTCGAGCTCGACGCTATCGGAGAATACATCGGCTACCGGCACATCCGGAAAGCCAGGGATGTAGTCGTACAGATCGAGGAAGCCAAGATCCGTGGTCAGCATCATGAGGTGTGTGCTGCGCACATACGCCGCCGAAACCGGGACGAGCCGTTCGTGGCCGGTGGCGGGATCGCGCTCATCGCTGATCCAGCAGGCGTGGATGGACTGGAGGAACTCCAGCAGAGCCGACTCCGAGGCCGGCGTGCGCTCAAAAATGAGGTCGGCGTCTTCGGTGGTGCGAACATAGCCGTGGAAGACGACGGCATGTCCGCCAATGATGACAAACGGCACGCCGGCGCGAGCCAGAAGCTGAAAGATGTTCAGGGGATCGTCAGAACCTAGCATGGATGCTGCGCTGCCGCAGGTTGCGCGCCCAGTATTGCCGATAGCCGTTGCGCGATGCAGCGAGGAGTCGTCTGGCCCGTCTCTGCAACGCGACGAAACGCTCCAACCGCTCGCGCGGCGTCATACAGGCAGTGTCTTGCGACGGGCGGCGAACTTCAGACGCGAGGTCCATATTCATCAGGATACCGGGCACGGCCATGGCCTGCAACCCTGATCCCCATCCTCCACCCCTGGTCTACTTCCTGTCGGCCGCCAGGATCGAGATGAAGGCTTTTTGGGGGATCTGCACCTGCCCGACTTGCTTCATCTTCGCCTTGCCCTTCTTCTGCTTCTCGAGGAGCTTCTTCTTGCGGGTCACATCGCCGCCGTAGCACTTCGCGGTTACGTCCTTGCGGTAGGCCTGGATCGTCGAGCGCGCGATGACCTTGCCGCCGATGACGCCCTGGATGGGGATCTTGAACTGGTGGCGGGGAATCGCTTCCGGCCAGTTGCTCGCAGTAGTGCAGTGCCCGGGCCCGCGCTTGTCGCGGTGGACCAGGTAGGCCAGCGTATCAACCGGTTCGCCGTTGATCAGGATCTCGACCTTGACCCGTCGGTCTGGCGGTAGTCGATAGTCAGGTAATCGAAGGAGCCGTAGCCCCGGGTGACCGTCTTGAGCTTGCCGTAGAAATCGAAGAGCACCTCGCCGAGCGGCATCTCGCTCACGATCTCCACCCGGCCTACGGAGAGGTAGTGCATTTGCTGACTTGAGGAGCGGTATTCACGGCAGAGTTCCATGACCGAGCCGACGTACTCTTCGGGCGTGAGGATCGTCGCCTTGATGTACGGCTCCGTGACGCCGGCGATCTTGAACGGATCGGGCCAGCTACCCGGATTGTCGACCTCGAGCGTATCGCCCTCCTTCAACGTAACCCGGTATCTCACCGTCGGGGCGGAGACGACCAGGCCGATGTCGAACTCGCGCTGCAGGCGTTCCTGGACCACGTCGAGATGCAGGAGGCCGAGGAACCCGCAGCGGAACCCGAAGCCGAGGGCGGCGGAGTTGTCCTTCTCGTAGGTCAGCGCGGCGTCGTTGATAGCCAGCTTGTCGAGGGCCTTGGCCAGTTCGCGGTGCTCGTCGGCATCGATCGGATAGATCGAGGAGAAGACGACCTGTTCGCCTTCTGGTAGCCGGGTACCGGTTCGGCGGCGGGGCGATCGAGGTGCGTGATCGTATCGCCGACTTCGATATCGCGGACGCTTTGATGCCGGCGATGATGTAGCCCACCTCCCCGGCGGCGAGTTGCGATTGGGGATGGAACCCGAGCCGATTGATTCCACTTCCTCGACCGTGTAGTCCCAACCCGAGTGCATGAAGTGGATCTGATCGCCCGGTTTCACCGTGCCGTCCATGATGCGGCACAGGAGGATCACGCCGCGATAGCGGTGGTTGCGCGTCGAAGACGAGCGCCTGAGCGGCCCGGCCGGATCGCCCTTGAGGGCGGCAGCTTCTCGACGATTCCCGCAAGGACATCCTCGATGCCCAGACCGGTCTTGGCCGAGACAGGGATTGCCGCGAACGGATCGAGCCCCAGGTCCTTGTCGATCTCTTCGCGCGCCCGGTCGACATCGGCGGCGGGGAGATCGATCTTGTTGATCACCGGCAGCAATTCCAGGTTGTGGTCGAGGGCAGGTAGAGATTGGCGACTGTCTGGGCCTCAACCCCTGGGAAGCGTCGACGACGATCAGGGCGCCGTCGCACGCCAGGAGCGAGCGCCGCACTTCGTGCGAGAAATCGACGTGTCCCGGGGTGTCGATCAGGTTCAACTGGTAGTCCTGCCCGTTGGGGGCCCGGTAGGCAAGCGTGATCGAATTGCTCTTGATCGTGATCCCCCGCTCGCGTTCGATATCCATCGAGTCGAGCAACTGGTTGCGGAATTCGCGCTCGGAAACGCCGCCGCAGGCCTGGATCAACCGATCGGCCAGGGTCGATTTCCCGTGATCAATGTGGGCGATGATGCAAAAGTTGCGGATATGGTTCATGAAACCTGTCGGAGTGATTGCTGACGCCGTGCTCGCGGCGCGGGGGCGGGCGAACGACGGGGCCCTGATGTCCGAATCCCTGCCCCCCGCTCGCCAGAGAGACCACATACCGACAAGCCCCCGCGGCGGCCTCTGAACCCATCGATTTTAGCCCATGATGCTGAAATCGGACAGAGGGATGGGCGTCGACCGGCGCGGCCCGGTAGCCAGCATTGAGCCGGGAGGCGGGGGCGCGGCAGGCGGGGAGGTCCTGTTGCTACTCCTCTTGCAGCCTCAGGCGTGCAGCGTCATCGAGGCCGTAGACATGGTAGAGGACTGCCAAAGCGAGGTCGGTTGCCTTGTCGACGTCTGATCCGAACTTGACATTGAAAGTCGTTTGTTCACCGGCGGGAGGTCCGCCCGGAGACTCCTCGGTCCGGTACGTCTCCGGGCCGGAATACCCGAGGTTGGAGAATACGGCCTTGGCCTTCGCCATTTCCTGCGGCGAGAGCGTCTGGGACGGCAGGTCGAGCAGGAGAGGCTCCCCGCTGGACCCGGCGAACTGCACAAACTTCCCGGAACGGGCATCTTCAATCACCACGAACGCGCCGGAAGGACGGGAGAGGAGCCGAACCAGGGCCGTACGGATCATCTCGCGGTGTGACTTGGGACCACCAACGCGTCGTGCGCGGGCGACAACCACACAGGCGGCAGCGGCGACACCGATGGCGGCAACCACGGCAATGAGCATCGCGAGCTTCATGTTTCCGGATCTTCCGGCTGAAGGCGGATCTTACTCGACGGAAGAGATTGTACTCGGCAGGAGGAAGCAAGGGGATTGGGGACTGCACATTGAGAACTGCAGAATGCAGATTGAAAACTGGCATCGGGATCCTCGTTTGTGTGCGGGAAGACGTCATGCGCGAGTGGGTGAGCGACGGCGCGGGGTTGAAGCCCAACCTACTGCGGGCGGTGGGGAGGATGGATCTGGTCGGCCTGGCGTTGGGCTTCGGCGGCATCGGTTGCGGCGGATTCTCCGGGCACTATGCACTGATTCCAAACAAGGAGTACGAACTGCTCCGCCTCAACTGTGCGCAAGCGGTCTTTGGCGGCGGCAATCGGCTTGGCCGCTCGCGGGCCACGATGGTGGTGACCGATGAAGGCCCTGCAATAAGCATGTTCGAAGAGAACGGCCGGAAGCGGCTGGTGCTGAGCCAGGCAACCGCTGTTTCGGGGCTGGAGTTGTTCGATGATGATGAATCGCCCGTGGCATCCCTCACGGTGCCACTGGATGCCCGCCGCCAGGCATAGTGGGCGAGCCCCTCGGCTGGCAGTCCAAAACGTTGCCCTGGCGCGCGGCGTGGGTTATGCTCGCTTACGTGCGTCTTCTTTGTGGGCGGAACTTGGAGCCGATGCCATGTGCACTCTCACGTTTCGGCCGGCGCTTGCTGCGCTGGCCTGCGGGTTGGTTCTTATCGCCATCTCCGCCGCGTCCCTCGCTGCCGACCGTCCGCCCAACTTCATCGTCATCCTGGCCGATGACCTGGGGGCCAAGGAGCTGAGCTGCTACGGACACCCCGCGCACCGCACGCCGAACCTCGACCGGCTTGCCGAAACCGGGGTGCGCTTCGAGACGTGTTACTCCACTCCGATCTGCCACCCGACGCGGTTTGAGATCATGACTGGCCAGTACGGCCATCACAACGGCGTCTACCACTTCTCCGGTTCGCCGGGCGGCCCGAAACCCGACGATCCCCAGGAGCAGATTGTCAATCACTTCACGTTCGCGCAGATGCTCAAGAACCGCGGCTACGCGACGGCCCTGTCGGGCAAGTGGCAGTTGACCGGCCGAGTGCCCAGCCTGATTCGCGAGTGCGGTTTCGACGAGTACCTGATGTGGGCCTACAAGCACAATCTTCCCGAAGGCGTCGAACACGACGGCGGCTGGGAGTCGCCCGGCAAGACGTCGCGCTACTGGCATCCTTCACTGCTCAAGAATGGGCAGTACGTCGATACCGGTCCGAACGACTACGGTCCGGATATGTTCACCGACTACGTGATCGACTTCATGCGGCGGCAGAACGAGAAGCCGTTCTTCGTCTATTACTCGATGGTCCAGACTCATGGACCGCACTACAAGACGCCTGCCGACAAGCCGTCGGAAGATGAGAAGTTCGTAAACCGCAAGGAGAATTTCCAGAACAATCTGGAGTACCTCGACAAGCTGGTCGGACGAATCACCACCGCACTCGACGACTTGGGGCTCCGCCAGAACACCGTGCTCTTTTTCACCGGCGACAACGGCACCGGCGGCGACGGCAAAGGGCAGACCACCGAGCTTGGCGCCCGCGTGCCGATGATCGTCAACTGCCCGAGCATGATCGAGGCCCGCGAACCCTGCCGAGAACTCGTCGATCTCTCCGACATCTTCCCGACACTTGCCGAAATGGCCGGGGCCGCGTTGCCCGCCGACCGCGTGATCGACGGCCGTAGTTTCGCACCCCTCTTGCTCGGCAAACCGTACGAACCGCGGCCGTGGATCTACAGCTACCTTGGCCCGCAACGGGTGGTCCGCACGCCGCGGTGGCTCTTGGAGGACAATTCGCCCGCCCATTTCGGCAGGCTCTACGACTGCGGCACGAGCCGCGACGGCAGCGGGTACCGCGACGTGACCGACTCCACCGACCCGGAAGTGGTTGCCGCCAGGAAGGAACTCGAGGCCATTCTGGCCGACAAGCCCGTGCCCAAAGCGGAGCCCAAACAGCCCAAGGCCAAACGTGCCAACCGCCGCGCCGCAGCCAAAGCGCAGTCCGCCGATCGCCCTCGAGCGCAAGGCAAACCCCGCGACAAGTGACGTTGCGTTGGCCGCGATTGCTCGCTTTCATAGCACCGCCAGCCTGGCCCTGACGATCAAGGACAGAAGGACCGACCGATGATGAGACCAATCGCCGTTTCTCTCTTGTTGAGCGGCCTTCTGGCCTGCGGCCTCGCGCGTTGTGCCAACGCAGAGTCTCCTTCGACAGAGTCTTCACCTCCGGCCGAGACCGGCGCCGACGTCGAACAGGCGATGTTCAAGCTGCTCGATGCACCGCTGTTGTTCACCAAAAGGCATTCCTACACCGGGATCCATATCTACGACACGTTCTACAAGTGGCCGCCGGGTGGTGGCGGGATCTACATCCTCGAAAACCCTTCGGCGCCGCGGTCGCAGTGGAAGATCCGGCCGGTGATCGACCCCACGACGCCCGAGACGCTGGGGGTTGGCGTGTACACCCACCCGGAACTCTCGTGGGATGCCACGAAGCTTCTGTTCTGTTTCAAGGGTGAGCCGACGGGGAACACGAGCATTTACGAGATCGGCATCGACGGCCGCGGCTTGCGTCGGATCACCGATCCCACGCCCACCTGCGACTGCTACAAGGGAGGGCACGCCGGTCAGCACGACATCGCCCCGGCCTGGTTGCCCGACGGGCGGATTGTGTTTCTCTCCACGCGGCCCAGTGGTCTGGTGCCTTGCGCCAACTCGGGCGTGAGTGTCCTGCACGTGATGAACGCCGACGGGTCCGACATCCACCCGATCTCGGTCAATCACGTCAACGAGTTCGATCCCAGCATCCTGCCCGACGGGCGGATCCTGTTCGGCCGCTGGGAGTATGTCGACAAGAACGCGCTGACGATCCAGTCGCTGTGGTCGGTGAACCCCGACGGAACGCAGGAGACGGCCGTTTACGCCAACAACATGGTCTTCCCCGAGGCGGTGCTCGACGCCCGGCCGATCCCCGGCACGCACCTCATCGTCGGCACGTTTGCCAAGCACAATTCGACGCCGCGCGGTTCGATCGCCATCGTCGATCCGCGGCTGGGCAAGAACAGCCCCGCGGCGGCGACGAACCTCGAGCACCCGGAGGATCCGACGTTCGACCGGGGCGACTCCTGCGAGCCGTGGCCGGTAACGGAAGCCGTATTCCTCTTCAGTGGCCGACCCGAGGGGCAATCGCGAAACGTGCTGCAGATGATCGACCTCCAGGGGCGGAAGTCGACGCTCATGGCCGATCCGGAGATCTGCCTGCACTCGCCGATGCTTGTGAAGCCCCGGCCGGTGCCGCCGGTGATCGCCGATTCGACGAACCGGCTGGCGACCACCGGACAGTTCTTCCTGCAGGACATCTACCGCGGCCTTACTGGCGTAAAGCGGGGCGAGGTGAAGTATCTCCGCGTGCTCGAGGAGACTTCCCGGGTAAGCCCCACGACCATGGGCGGCAGCCCGTACAACCAAGTCTTTCTTAGCAGCGCCGCACTGGCCTTCAATGCGAAGATCTTCCTCGGCGTGGTGCCGGTTGAGGAAGACGGCTCGGCCTACTTCGAGGCTCCCGCCGGCCGCGGGCTGTTCTTCCAGGCCCTCGATGCCGACGGGCGACTGGTGCAAAGCATGCGGAGCTTCGTCCAGGCTTCTCCCGGTACTACCCGGTCGTGCGTCGGGTGCCACGAGCACAAGTACACCGCGGCCAGCAATGAAGGGCTGCGCGATCTGGCACGGGCGCCGAGCCAGATCGAGCCCGAGTCGTGGGGAAGCGGTTTCGTCGACTACCCGAGCATGATCCAGCCGATTCTCGACAGGCACTGCGTGAGTTGCCATGGCGGCGAGAAGGACATCGCCGCGGGCATGGACCTTTCGGGCGGTTGGACGGAGCATTTCAGCATCAGCTATGAAAACCTCGTGAACCGCCGCGAGACCCAGTTGATCGCCTACTGGATCGCCGGGATCGACTGCATGAACGGCACGGCCTTGTGGTCGTCGCAGATCTTTCCGCCCCGCGCCCACGGCTCGGGCGCGGCGCCGCTGGCCGAACTGCTCGTCGAAGGTCACAGCGGCTACACTCCCGATCTTACGCGCGAAGAGCGCGACCTGCTCATGGCGTGGATCGACACCAACGGCTTGTACCGCGGCCACTGGGACTACAACGACAACGGCTGCGCGATCCGCGACTGGAAGAACACCACCGGCGCATTGACCGCCGCGATGCAGACGGCCGGCTGCCTCCGTTGCCACGGCGACGGTACCCGGATCACTTACTTCGAGAACGACTGGATCAATCTCAAGGATCCGGAGTTCAGCCGCATCTTGCGAGCGCCGCTGGCCAAGGGGAGCGAAGGGTACGGCTTGGGGCTCTGCCGCGACCGCAAGGTGACCGCCGACCGCCAGCGAATTCACCTGCTGCGGAAAGGCTATGCCCATGCGGTGCAGCCGCCCGAGGCATTCGAACGTCACGCATACGTTCCCTACGACCCCAGCGGACAGCCGGTCGCGAGCTTTGCTTCCGTCGAGGATCCGCACTATCGGGCGATGCTGTCGATCATCCGCGGCGCCCGGCAAACGGCCCTTTCCACGCCCCGCGTCGAGATGCCGGGGGCTGAAGTGATCGCGGGAGCGTGCCGCATGTATCTCCCGCCGCCTTTGCCGCTGGTCGCGCCGCTGCCGGAAGCCGTCGTCGATGTTGAGGGCGTGGTCGAGGTGCGCTGCGAGCGGTCGGCCCGAACGATCGGCCTGGAAGCCGAGTTCCACCGCTCGGATCGCGCAGGGTTCACGCCCGACGAGAGCACGCTGCTGGCTCGCAACGCCCTGTTCCAATACACCGATCGGCTCGCGCCCGTGGGAAGGCAGTGCTATGCCGTCGTGCTGTGCTCGGGCGGTGAACGGAGCCTGCCGGCCTACGTGACCGCCGCGGTGCCTCATCCGGCTCCGCCGCCGGCGCCGACCGGGCTGGAGGCTCTGCCGGCATCGGGCGCCAGTCGGCTGGCGTGGCTGGCGCCGGCCAGGCCCGTCATGGGCTACCACGTTTATCGCGGCACGCCCGGAGCCACGGAAGTCGAGAGGATCACTGCCGCGCCGGTGCGCTCAACGAACTACAGCGATTCGGCGGTCGAGATCGGCACGCGCTACGCCTACACCGTCCGCGCGGTAAGCCAGAAGGGCATCGAAGGCGATCCCAGCGCGGCGGTCGAGACTACGGCGACGATCGTCGAACAGCCGATGTTCGTCGTGTCGCTGGACAACGAGCCGCGTGGTCTGGTCCATGGCGGAGAAACGCTCGCCGGCAAGGTTGACGGGCCGGCGAAACCGGCCGACAGCGTGCTCGAGTTGGGCGCCGGCGGCCATTTGACCTTCCCGCACCACACCTGCTTCGACCTGGCCCAGCCGCTGTCGGTGGAGTGCTGGGTATGGCTCGACCAGCCGGGAGTGATGCCGGTAGTGCTCAGTTGCGGAGCGTGGAACCAGGCGGGCTGGTTCCTGCAGCGGATTGGCAACCACTGGCGCTGGCACGTCGGCGGCGTGGATTGCGACGGCGGCCAGCCCCCCATCGGGCGCTGGGTTCACGTGCTGGGCACCTGCGACGGGCAGACGTTGCGGCTGTTCCAGGACGGCGTGCAGGTCGCGGAAAAGACCGGCAAATTCATCACGGTCCCCTGGGCCGGCGCATTGCATGTCGGCCAGTACAGCGGCAGTCCCGGCCCGGAATACCAGGTCCGCGGGCGAATGGCGGGCATCAGGCTCTACCATCGCACCTTCACCGCCGCCGAGGCGGCTCTGCTGGCAATGACGAAACCGCAGTCGCCGCAGGACCGGCCGCCAGTTCCCCAAGCGACCGGCCCCTGACGGCCGAAATATGTGCTCCGCCGGGTCATAGCGCCGTTTGCGCCGCGGAACACCTATTCCGATTTCAGTGAGACCACCTTCGTCGGCTCGCCTGGTTTGAGATCGACAACGATCTCCTTGCCGGCCGCGGTCACGCGGTGCTTCCCGTAAAAAGCGCGGACTTCGCTCCGGCCCTGGGAGTCCGCCTTTTCACGCCAGTTGGTCCACCACTGCCGGTAGACAAGGTCGCGATACGCTTCCGCTGCCGGCGTCGGCGACCAGTCGCGGCGGTACAGCGACGAGACGGGTATCCAGTTGGCCCCTTCCCAGAAGCCCCACATGAGGATGCCTTGCACCGCCTCGTGGGCAAAACAGATGCGGTAGTAGTCGACGATCGCCCGGGCCTTGGCCTGCTCCTCTTCGTCGCTCAGTCGAGCGCTGCGGTTGCGATAGTGCTTCGATCGCTGACCCGGGAAGTTAAACTCGGTCACTCGGACCGGCAGCTTGAATTGAGCGAGCTTGTCGAGCGATTGCTGGAGGGCCACCGGGTCGAACGAGTCGCCGTGGAGATGCCCCTGGACGCCGATGCCGCCGATCGGCACTCCCTGATCGAGGAACTTCTGGATGTGCGCGACGTAATCGTCGACACGGCGGCCGGTGAGGATGTCGTAATCGTTGAGATAGAGCACGGCGTCGGGATCCTCCTGGCGGATCCAGCGGGTCATGTCGAGGGTTATCTCCGGGCCGAGACGATCCTCGTACCAGTTTCCGTGCAGCATCTCGTTGTTCAGATCGTACTCGGCAAAGCGGCCGCGGTAGCGTCGGCCAATGTCGATGGCCCGTGCCTTCAAGGTCTCGCGAAGCGCCGCGTCGTCAAGCTCCTTGAGCCAGGACTGAACCTGGTTCGACACTCCCCAGAAGATATTGTGGCCGCGGAGCGGGATCTGGTGCTCGTCGGTCCAGGCGAGAATGGCCTCGACCGCCGAATAATCGACCTCCCCCCGCCGCCGCTCCATGGCGTGCCACTTGAGCGCGTTCTCGGTGACCGCCGAATTGAAGTTCTCCAGAAACACCTGCTTGTAGCGGGCGGCATCGTCGGCGTTCATGCGGTCGCCAAACACGTGGCTGGCAATCGCCGCGCCGAACCAGAACTCGTGGCGCAACTGCTCGACACGGACTTCGGTGCCCGGCGGCGCTTCGATCACCAGCGTGCCCATGCGGATGCGGCGGATCGACTCGTCGAGTTGAGCCGGGTCGACCTCGGCTGCGGCAGCGATCGAACCGGCGGCCGCCACGAGAACCAGCGCAATTGCCGCATTTCGACCCACATACGATCTTCCACGCGTTCTCATGCGGTATGCTCCCGGGTATCGTCTTCACGCATTTGGAGGAACGGATTGTCGGCGATCCCCAGCGCCTTGCGAAACCGCTCGCGGTAGAGCGGGGCCTCGAACGCCAGGATCATGAACGGCAGGTTCAACAGGTAGATCATTCCGGCAAACATGGCTCCGAACACCGTAACCATCACCAGTTCACCCAGATGCCGCAGCAACTCTTCCGGGCTCTCTGTCTGAACCGTCATTATGACTGAGCCGACGGCAACGGAAACGAGCGCGCCGGCGATCGCCATCCACAAGCCGAGCCAGAGCATGAACCGCCAGCGGCCGAAATCCTCGCGGCAGCACCATGACGACAGCGTCATGCCGACGAGAAGCGGCACGCTGAATACAGCGAAGAAAACGGCAACATACGGGAAGTCGGCCCACACCAGGCCGCAGCATCCGATGTAGGCCAGCCCGCCCAGGATCGCCATTACCGCCGGAGCAATCACCAGCCCAGCCGACCGGCGCGGCCAGACCGCCACTAACCACACTCCGGCCCAGGCGCCGGCGAGGGCCAGCCACAACAGGTTTCCCGCGTCGGCCTGCGGCGGCGGCATGCTGGTAAGCTTGACGAGCATCTGCCAGAAAACCATCGCCAACAGTACCGGGACAAGGATCAGCCACGCCTGCCAGCGGCGATTCGCTTTCATGCCCACCAGCAGCACGCCCAGGGCGGCCCACTGCGGCCAGAGCGGGATGTGATAGTGCCATTGCCAGTCGACCACCGCCGGCACGCTCTGGGCGGATGCCAAGGCGCCGGCCGGATTGGTGGCCGTGATGGTCAGTCGGTCATTGCCAATGTTCAAAGGTACTCGCCACGAGTACGAGCATACGCCCCCTCAACCATATTGAAAGGCGCCGGAGTGGATCGTCTGGCCATCGCGGAGGATGGTAAACTCCGGCGGAGAAGGCCGCAGGTCGGACCTCAGCGGCGAGTAGCTTCGTCCTGCCGGATCGCGAAGCTCGTAGTTCAACTCCAGCAGGCGGCCCTGGCGAACGGCCGCGACATGGGCCGTGAGCGGAGCCCCCGCGCGGAGCACGTGCGGTTTGCCGGGCGAAAGGGTGAACCACTCCTCGTCGCCAAGCATCATGGCGTAGTAGCCCCCCTTTAACTGGATCATTTGCAGCCGGTAGCGACCCGGCGGCAGTCTGGAGCGGCCGCCAGGGAGCGTGATCTGGCGGCCATTCCCTTCCTCGGCGACCAGCGTGATCGACTCGATGGCCTGCCCGGTGACCTGTATGACAGCTTGCCCCTGAGGCACCCGCGGCCGATCAAACGCCGACTGGGCCGGCAAGACGCCCGGCAGCATGGCCAGAATCGCACCAAGACAGCAAAAATATCGCGCCCTCATTGCTTCTTCTCCACAGCCGCGGGCCGGCGTTTGGCGAATCGCCTGAAGGAGACGCCCTAAAACACCCTACCTGTTGTCAGGTTAGCACAGATGTATCAAGCGGGCAATCAGGGCAGGCCATCCGCCTCCTGCCCGCCCGGCGTTTGACGGCACAGCTATCAGGGGCCGCAGAGCCACTCCCCACCCGGCAGCGGATCGGCTAAGCTGGCATTAGCGGGCATGGGCCGGCGCGGCGCCGCCGGTTCGGCTGCGGTCGACTGCCTCGATCGGGTATTGGGTTTCAGGTAAATGGCCACGGAATCAATCAGGGAGACGCCCAGATGAGTCCCAATGACGTAATTCGCCAAGTCGTCGAGTTCTGCCACGAGGTCACCCGGTCGTACGTCCACGATCTCGATGAGGCCGATCTGCTGGTTCGTTCGGTACCCGGCACGAACCACATCGCGTGGCAGTTGGGGCACCTGATTTCGAGCACCCATTATTTCCTCGGCGAACTGGGACATGAGCCGCCGGCGTTGCCGGCCGGCTTTGCCGAACGCCATACCAAGGAGACGGCTGCTTCCGACGACCCCGCCACATTCCTCGCGAAGAGCGAGTACCTCGCGCTGGCGGAACAAATGAAGGCCGCCACGCTGGCCGCGCTCGATGCCATTCCCGAGAGCACGCTCACCGACCCGGGGCCGGAATCGATGCGGGAATACGCTCCGACGGTGGCGGCGGCGATCACGCTGACAGGGACGCACTGGCTGATGCACGCCGGACAGTTCGTTCCCGTCCGCCGGAAGTTGGGCAAACCGGCGCTGTTCTGAAAGGACGCTCATGGCTGCCGATCTTCACACGTTGAGCGGCGAGGAGCGCCGTTGGAAGCAGCGCCAGCTTGACGCGGTGCGGCGATTCATCGACGAGTTCTCACCCGACGACGTCGATCAACCGGTCTCGCTCGGCGCGCTCGACCGCGCCGTCGCGGCCCGGCTGGGAGAGGTCGCCCTGGAGGCGGCGGAGATCGACCGGGTAGCGGCGATGGCCGGCATGGCCTTCGGCGAGATCCTCGTGCAGAACCTCGGCTTCCGCTGGGTTTCCGTGCACACCGAGAATGCGAGCGAACTGGCCGTCCATGCGCTGCCCGGCGCCGGCGACGTACTCATTTACCCCCTGGGTTTTGCCGCCAGCCACCTCAAGCGCCGCGACAGCGAATTTTTCAAGCAGGGCTACGAGCAGATCGCCATGCACCTGAAGTCGCTCCGACGCTGAAGTTCCGGCGTTGAGTGTGGCGCGGCACTCGCGGTCGCCGCGGGCAATACAGGATGCCGGACCACCCGTGGGCACGGCGTGTGCTAGACTTTCACGAGCTACTGCGCGCCTTCTCAGGGAGACAACACCATGCGTGCCGCCTGTATCGTTTTTGCCGTGCTGGTACTACTGGTCGTGCTGGCGGCGCCGGCCGCCGGGCGTGACATCTTTGTCGACAATGCCGCCGGAGACGATCTCTTTACCGGCCACAATGCCGCCGCGGCCCCCAATATGGCCGGCCCGGTCCGCAGCCTCGGCCGCGCCCTTGACCTGGCGATGACGGGCGACCGCATCCTGCTGGCCAATACGGGCGTGCCTTACCGCGAGAGCGTCAGCCTGGTGGGGAGCCTGCACAGCGGTTCTTCGCTGAGCTGGTTCCTGATCGTCGGCAACGGCGCCGTGCTCGACGGCTCGGCTCCTGTGCCAACGAGCGCCTGGGAGCACGTCGAGGGCAACGTCTACCGTTTCCAGCCACCGCGAATGACCCACCAGCAGCTCTTCCTCAATGATGTGCCGGTGCCGCTGGTAGTCTCCGACCCGGTGATCGACCAGCCGGCGAAGCTCGACACACTCCAGTGGACGCTCCATCGCGGGCACATGTATTTTGCGGCCGAACCGCTCAAGCGCCCCGAAGACTACCGGCTCACCTACGCCGCGCTGCCGGTCGGCATCACGCTCTACCACGTCCAACGGGTAGGCATCGTCGACCTCACCGTGCAGGGCTTTCAACTCGACGGGATCAGCGCGTTCAATAGCGCGACGGACATTCACCTCGACCAGGTAATCTGCCGTGGCAACGGCCGCACCGGGCTGACCGTGGGCGGCGCCTCGCTGGTCGACGTGAACGAGTCGCGGCTGGGAGACAACGGCCGCGCCCAGATCCTCACCCAGCCCTGGTCCGCGACGCACATCCACGACTCGCAACTGCTGCCCGGCACCGCTCCGCCGATCGTCCGCCAGGGGGGCGACGTAACAGTGGACGGAAGACCCCTCGACGAAGCGCCGAGCCGCATGCTGTAAGGTTGAGAGGCTGAAACAGTACATCCACTGGCCACCGCGCTACAAACTCCGGTAGCGAATCGTGGGGTGTTCCGGTTTAGCCGGCCCACTTCCCGCCTGGCCACCTTGATAGACCAGATTCGCCCGTCTAGGCTGATCCTCGTGACGGGAACTGGATTTCCTGTCACTTGGAGAGTCTCAGAGCCGCCGCGCTGCACGATATGGGCCGCCCGTGCGCACATCACACTGCGATGGTGTACCGGCAAACGGGGAGTAGAAATGAGGATTTGGGTTGCCGCAGTGACAATGGCCATGGTTCTCGCGGCACGGCTCCCGGCAGCGGAGTTGCTGGTCGGCTGGGCGTCTGCGAGTATCACGCCTGACCGGCCCGTGGCGCTCTCCGGACAGTTCCATACGCGTGTTTCGCAATCGGTCCATGACCCAATTACTGCTACCGCGCTGGCGCTCGATAACGGCAGCGCGATCGAAACGGGGACGCAGCTAGTATTCAGGCCGGTGCGCCCGTGGAGGCATTGTTAGGTCGGCCCGCGCAAGCACGTGACCGACAAACGGGCAGCGTCCCGAATGCCATGAACTCACTGTTAAGTGTAAAGTCAAGAGTTCAAGGCTTTTCCATGCTGGGCGGGGACCTTTCGCGGTCGCCGGATCCGGTGACTTGCCAGGAGGAACGCGGCTGCAATACGTCGGCCGTCGATCCGCCGAAGCCTTCTCGGCGGATCGGAGTGGTGGCGACCGGGCGATCGACGGGCCAATCTGCCTGACGTCCGCACCGTGCCCTTGACCCTTTCCCATGGCCTCCTTCCTGCCGATCATGTTTCGAATGCTGCGAACCGCTCTCATCGTGGCCGTGTCATGGTGCGCCTTGGGCAGCCTGTCCCACGGCGCGCTGGTAGGCGTCTCCAACTGGTACCACCTCGAGCTGTGGCGATTTCCCGATCCGGCCCAGGACATGTCGAGCCTTTGATGAGATCCGAGCAGGCGACGCCGGCCTTGAGAGAACGGTACGAATCGGAGATTCAAGCCATGCTGGAGAGACGCTTGACGGGAATCGGTCGCTGGCTGTGGCTTGGCTCCGCAGTCATGTCCGTCGTGTTTGCTGTGCTCCTTGGAGTGTTGGCCGTTGTCCCGCCGGCGGAAGAAGTGCCGCTCCCCGCGCGGATGGGACCCGCCGCAGGTGTGCTGTTCTGCGTCGGCTTTGCCATCCTGTCACTGCGCATTTTCTGGCGTGGCTCGATGGACCTGAAGTTCGACACTTCCATGATCATTGGCATGGTATGGGCGTTCGTGGTTCTCACCGTAGTCATGTTCAGCATCATGTCGCTGCTCGCAGCGGACAGGATCACCGGTTTATGGATGATGATGTTCGGTTTGGTACTGATGGTGGTGGGGACCGTGTTTCTGTTGCGGCACGTCATTGCGCAATCCGAGTTGAGAACCCGCGAGAAGCTCCTGGAAATCGAGTACCGTCTTGCCGAGTTGGCTGAAACGCTGAAGCCCGAAAAGCCGACAACCTGATCCTCCTTCTCCCCGCCACGCAGGTCCAATCTGCCCTGACAAGAAGCTACCTGCCTCGCCGTTTCGGCCCTCTCATCAGGTCCCAATAGAATGGAGCACCTTCTACGTGAGCCATCTCAGGATCCTGCGACAGGACGTGTGCCTTGTCCTGCGGCCATCCCGACGTCCTCCGCAATCGGTATGCCTCAAGGTGCTCCAGATAGAAGAGCGCGAAATGAAGGGCGTCCGATGCCGCCGCGTACACCAGCCTGTCCGTATTGGTCGCTTCGACGTGGAACACACCGCCCCGTCCCCCCGGTTTTGGTGCGACTTGCATAAAGAAATTGCCGGACTCGTCGCTGCCAATAGGAATCCAACCTTTCGCTCGCATTTCCGGCCACAACTGCCAGAGGTCCTCCATGTTACAGCCCCTCTGTGCCCAACCGATGCCAAAGAAGCCGGGAGCACCATTGGTGATCCTCAGCCAGGCCTTTACATCGTCGGGCAGTTCGACTCCCGTGCGCGAGCGAAACGCCAGCAGATCTTCTTCCGTCACGCCTTTCGGGTAGTAATCGGGTGGAACATACCCGGGTTTCCCGCTCAGCGGGTTCACGGTCACGTGCCCGAACCTCTGTTGGAAATCCGCGCGTCGTTTTTCGAGCAAGTCCACAAGCCGCGCTTTCAGGTCAGGCACGCCGAGGGCTGGCTGGGCGGGAGCTTTCCTGCTGCGCTTGCTCGGAGTCTTTCCAGTGCGTTTTCCGGGAGTCTTGCGACTCGCGCGTTTCGCCTGGCAGACGGGGCAATCGGCACCTTTGCAGCCGCACAGGCAGTGAGGGGCAATGTGCTCATCGCCGCACGCCCGGCAGTAGGCGTGCTCATCGAAGTACCAGAAGTAGACGTCCCGGATGATCTTCCGGCAACGGCGGCATTTGGGCTTGTGCTTGGTGCCCCTGGGCATCAGTCCGGGCGTCGGCGCATGGATCAATCGCCAATGCAGTTCCACCGTGACGAGATAGGCCGTGCCAACCGCCTCGTCGGCCGGATCGAACTTGCCGGTAGGATCATACTGGTAAGTTGTCATTCCCATGACCGGGACCTCTTTCCCCGGCGACATCACCGCTCGCCGGCAGGTGACAGGATCTTCCCAAAGGGCCGCCGTGAACGAAGCTGTCTCTTCTGCCACCGACAGCGACCCGCCCACGGCGACTTCCACCCTCAACTACCCCCTCCAGAATCTTCAAGAAACTGGCCCAATGGCTTCTTGACAAGGGTTACGGAACAAGTGTATACTATACGGCGGCGACGGGCCTCCGTTCGCCAGCACGGCGCCACCCGAATGCCGGGTGCCGCGCGTGTTCGCTCTTTCACAATTCGAAACTCTCACCATTGCCCGCCCTCCCGGCCGGTCCGCGCCCATTCCCTGCGCGCACCACTTGGCCGCTCCGCGAAAACTGGCCCCACGGGAGTAACCCCATCGTTTCTAACTTCTAACTCCTCGCTTCTCCCTTCTCGCTCCTAACCCATGCACCCCTCTGGGAACTTCAACACGGCAGCCAATGGGGTGGAAACACTTGCGTCGAGCAGCTTGGCCGGAAGACCCTTCCTGCCTTGAGTTTAAGACGCTTCGTCGCGACGTATCCAACCGAAACACCCTCAAAGGCGTTTCGCTTCAATGCAACAATGTTCCATTCGCGCGGCGCAGTCTTCCGGAATGCACACTCCATCCGCCGAGCCCCCGGGAAGTGCGGACCTTGCGCCAACTTCAACACGTACCTCACAATGCGTACGAAGTTGCGCCGGCGCGCTCGGTGCGAAACCCCTTCGCCCCTTGCACTTGCCGCCACCCCTCGCGACGCTGCAAATGAAACGCTGCGTTTACTGTTGCGCATCAACGGGGGGTGCGCACTTCTTCAGCACTCCTTCACTGGGCGTACGACAACTCACTGCTTATCGATCACCGCCTGTGTGGCGAGGTCCTGCAGGGTGTCGCGCATCGGGGAGGCGTCGCTGTTGGGCAGACCGATTCGCTGGGTCATGAATACGAAGATCATCTTGCGCTCGGGGTCAACCCAGCCCTGCGTGCCAAAAGCGCCGCCGTGGCCGAAGGTGCCGGGCGAGAGCATCCGCGTAACGCCTTGCGGCTGACGGACCAGGCACCAGCCCAGCCCCCAGCCGTTGCCATCGGTGAAGCCGGTCGTCAAGTCGTCGGTCTGCAGCGTTGTCATCTGCCGCACCGACGCCGCGGAGACAATCCGCCGGCCGTCAAGCTGGCCGCCGTTCAAGATCATTTGGTAGAAGCGGACCATGTCCGGCGCGGTGGAGAAGAGACCGCCGGAGGGGTTAGGTGACTTTTCCGGCGAGACATCAACAAGCCAGTGCGTTGCCGGCTCCAATGACTTGTCTTGAGCGCCCCGCTGGTACAGCCGGGCAAGCCGCGACTGCTGGTCAGCCGTGGGATGAAAGGTCGTATCGACCATCGCCAGAGGACCGAAGATCCGGTCCTGGAGGAATTGCTCGAATGACTGGCCGGAGACGACTTCCACCACCCGGCCGATCACGCTCAGGCCCGGGCTGTACTGCCACTTCGTGCCCGGCTCAAACGCCAGTGGCTGCTTCGCCAGCGCCCGTGCGGTTTCCTCAAGCGAGCCCTGGTTCTGCTGGCTGCCGCTCAAGCCCGAGGTGTGGGTGAGGAGATGTTTGAGCGTAATGGGCACGGCCTTTCCGCCGGTGACCGCCGTTTCCTTGAATTCGGGCAGATAGCGCGAGACCGGTTCGACGATCGACAGCTTCCCCTCGTCCACGAGCGTCATCAGGGCGGTGGCGGTAATCGGCTTGGTCATCGAGGCGATGCAGAACAACGTGTCGGGCCGCATCGGCCGCTTTGCCTCCAGGTCGGCCTGGCCCACCGCCTCCAGGCTCACGACTCGGCCCTGCCGCGCGACGAGGCAGACCGCACCGGCGATCTCGCCCTGGTCTACAAAGGCCTGCATCCGCGGGGCGATCTGGGCAAGCGGGGCCGCCTCCATGCCCACTTCGGCCGGCTGGGCCGTTGGCAACCCGGTCGCCGGCCGGGCGTCGTCGGCCGCACGGGCGGGTGCAGCCAGAGAGAGCAACAGGGCCAGCAGAAGGACGTAACGGGCGGCTTTCATCGGCGTAATCTCCTGGGGTGCTGGGACATGACTGTTATCTTCGTCCCGCGGCGCGAACGAATCAACTGCCGCCCTGACGGGTGCGCCCCTTGACCACCTGCCGCCAAGCCCGTAAACAGGAGGATTCGACACTCGCCGCCTGTCCGCACCGAGGAGTACTTGCCATGCAGTCGCCCCCCATCCGTCGAGCCCTGGTCAGCGTCAGCGATAAGACCGGCCTGGCCGCCTTCGCCCGCGGCCTGGTCGCGGCGGGAGTGGAACTCTACAGCACGGGCGGCACCCGGCGGCACCTGGAGAGCGAAGGGATCGCGGTCCGCGACATCGCCGACTACACCGGCTTCCCGGAGATGATGGACGGCCGACTCAAGACGCTGCACCCCAAGGTCCATGGCGGCATCCTCTGCCGGCACGACAACCCGGAGGACATGCAGTCTCTCGCCGAGCATGGCATCGTCACGTTCGAACTCGTGGTGGTGAACCTGTATCCCTTCGAAGCGACCGTCGCCCGCGAAGGGGTGAGCAAGGACGAAGCGATCGAGCAGATCGATATCGGCGGACCGACGATGGTTCGGGCGGCCGCCAAGAATCATGCCTTCGTCACGCTGGCGACCAGCCCTGCTCAGTATGCCGAGATCCTGGAGCAGGTGAAATCCCAAGGTTGCACGACGCCGGAACTCCGCGAGCGCTTGGCCGGCGAGGCCTTCGCCCACACGGCCCGCTACGACCAGGCGATCGCCACCTTCTTCGCCGGGTTGCGTGAGAAAGCAGACTTCCCGCAGGCCATTCATCTGAACCTGACCCGCAAGGAGGTGCTCCGCTACGGCGAGAACCCGCACCAGCAGGCTGCCGTCTACGGCCGCGCTGGTACAACAGGGCCAAGCTTGGTCTCCGGCATCAAGCGGCACGGCAAGGAGCTTTCGTACAACAACCTGCTCGATCTCGACAGCGCGCTGGCCATCGTCCGCGGGTTCCGCGAACCGGCGGCCACGGTGATCAAGCACAACAATCCCTGCGGCGCGGCGGTGGCAGCCGGGCTCGACGAAGCACTGCGCAACGCGCTGGCAGGCGATCCGCAAAGCGCTTATGGCGGCATCCTCGGGCTCAACCGCATCGTCGATCGGCCAGCCGCCGAAGTGCTCACCGAACCGGGACTGTTCATCGAAGCGATCGTGGCGCCGGGTTTCGAGCCCGACGCTTTCGAGGTGCTCACCACGGTGCCGAAGTGGAAGGCAAATGTCCGGTTGGTCGAGGTCGGCGACCTTTCGGGCCTGCCGGAGCGGTGGGCCTATCGCTGGATCGAAGGGGGCATGCTCGTACAGGAATCCGATACGCTCGAGGACGACGAGAACGATTGGAAAGTCGTTACCGAGGTGCAACCCGACGACACGCAACGGGCGGAACTGCGGTTCGCCTGGGCCATCTGCCGGCACGTGAAGTCGAACGCGATCACGATCTCCAGGAATCGCATGCTGCTCGGCGCCGGCGCCGGCCAGATGAGCCGCGTCGATTCGGTCGAAATCGCGATCCAGAAGGCGGGCGACCGGATCGCCGGTTCGGTGCTGGCGTCGGACGCCTTCTTCCCGTTTGCCGACTCGATCGAGCGGGCCGCGGCGGCCGGCGTGACCGCGGTCATCCAGCCGGGTGGATCTCGCCGGGATGAAGAGGTGATTGCCGCCTGCAACCAGCACCGCTTGCCGATGATCTTCACCGGGCGGCGGCACTTCAAGCACTGAATGTCGAAAGAAATCCCAATGACCAGGCACCAATGACCAATGACTGATTGACCATTGATGTCGAGGAGGGCCGAACATGGGGCTGCACAGACATCGGTGCGTGACATTGCCGGCCGCTGCCGTGGTTCTGCTGTCGGCGGCATTCCTGGCGCGGGCTGCGGAAGACGAGGGCGAAGCTGCCCGGCAACGGTGGAAGCTCCAGGAGACGCGAAGCGAGGAGTTCGCAGAGCCATTGAAAGGCGAGCGACTCTCGGCCGAACAGATCGACGAGCGGCCCTGGGTGGCGTTCGGCACGGTGACCGACGGCGAAGGGCGGCCACTGGAAGGTGTCGAGATCTCGGCCCATTGCGGCATGGGGACGCTGAGGCCGACCGGGCACGCCGTGAGTGGCCAGGACGGTACATATACACTTCGCTTCGCACCCGGGATGCATGTCTTTTCCGACGATGACCGCGTACCGGCGAACCAGCAGGCGGCGACGATCGCTGCGCACAAACCCGGCTGGAGCGAGAAGAACCTCAACCGCCACGGCGGGCTGACGATGGCCAACCGCTTGCCGGAGGAGGGCGAAAATGTCTGGAATGCGAAACCCGATGAAATCCTGCTCCCGCAGCAGCCTCGCCGGCTGGATTTCGTGATGCTGCCGGCCGCCGACGTCGAACTGTTCCTGGTCGATTCCGAGGACAAGCCGATCGACGACAAATACGTTTACATCAACGGTGCCGCGATGCCTCCTTCATCGAATGTCGTGGAGAGCGGCAAGACCGATGCGGCGGGGCGGTTGGAACTGAAAGAGCTGCCGACGGACTATCCGTGGCGGGTCGTCGTACCGCGGGAGGGTTCGTGGGAAGGGGCCAAGACGCTGCCTTTCACGCTCCCACGTGCCGACCGTTATCGGCTTCGCCTGCGTCAGACCACCAGTGCGGGGATCGAACTAGTCGAAATCGTCAGCCTCACCGACTCCCATGGCAAAGAGTTGCGGGACGAGGCCGTTGGCGACGATCCGTTGGCGCGGCCGCCCCTGCCACCCGAAGAGCAGGCGAAAGGTTGTGAGATCCTGCGCAAGCTGGGCGAGGTCAACTCCCGTTGGCTCGAGCCCGTTGCGATGGAAGTCGACAGCTATCGTTATACGTTCCGGCTCGGCGATCGGGAGTCGCAGGCGGTCGAGATCAGGGCCGGCCAACGTTCCTCGCATACGATGCGGCAAGGCATTTCCTACTACTCGGCGGTGCACTGGCTCGCCGCCAACCCGGAGAAAGCAGTATTCCGCCAGGTGGAAAGCGACGAGAAGAAGATCACGCTCACCTACACGCTGGCTGAGCCGGTGAGAGTGGCCGCGGGCAACGGCATCGCGGGGACGTGGAGGGGGTACTTCAGCAGGAGTGTTCGCGAGGGAACACTCGTCGTCAACGCGGCGACATTCACGCCGATGGAGCACACGTCTGGAGAACTCCGCGAGGTGTATTCGCAATTCGTCGAGATCGCTCCGAATCGCCCGGTGCCGCTGGCGATCACCATTGACCAGGGCGGCATGCACTTCGACTGGCGGTTCTGTGTTTATCAACCCGGGCTGTGGTTGTTTCACGAGGCTCGCTATGGAGGCGGCGCCGGCAAGGCAGACGCCGTGGTGGCGAAGATCGAGCAGGTGGAGATCGACGGCCGCCCGGCGGAAGTCTCCGCGGCAGCCGAACCGTGACAGGAGTTGCACCAGCCCCATGACGAATCCCACGATTCTCGACCGCATCGTCGCGACCAAGCGGCGTGAAATCGAGGCCGCCCGGCGGACGTTGCCCGAAACCACGCTCCGCCGGCACGCCGAGTCGGCCGCCGCACCGAGGGACTTCCTGGGCGCGCTGAGCGGCGGGCCGCCGATCCGGCTCATCGCCGAGGTGAAGAAGGCCAGTCCCTCGAAAGGTGTGATCCGCGAGGATTTCCGGCCGGTCGAGATCGCCCGGACTTACGAAGCGCACGGAGCGAGCTGCCTGAGCGTGCTTACCGACCGAGAGTACTTTCAGGGAAGTCTCGGCTACCTGGACGAAATCCGCCGCTCGGTGCGATTGCCCGTCTTGAGGAAAGACTTCATCGTCGACCCCTACCAGGTAATCGAAGCCCGGGCGGCGGGGGCCGATGCGGTGCTGTTGATCGCCGAGTGCCTCGACGACCGCGGGCTGGCTGACCTCCATGGGGCGATTCTCGACTGGGGCATGGCGCCGCTAGTGGAGTTGTATGAGCCGTCGAACCTGCCCCGGGTGGTCGACGTCGGCGCGCGGCTGATCGGCATCAATAACCGCGATCTGCGAACGTTTGCCGTCGACCTGGAACACACCCTGCGGATGCGCGAGCGGATTCCGGCCGATCGGCTGGTGGTTGGCGAAAGCGGCATTCGCTGCCGCGCCGACGTCGAGCGGCTGGAGGCCGCCGGCGTGAACGCCATCCTTGTCGGCGAAACCCTTATGGCTCGCGCCGACATCGGCAGAGCGGTTGACGAGCTTCTCGGGCGAACGAAATAAGGGATCGCATCGCACTCCTCGCACCGACGCGGAACTGCCCGGCACGCTTGGCGCCCGGCCGTGGCAGGCAGGCTACACGAGTGGTTTCCAGAGGAGGCTTGTGCGAGCCTCGAAACCGAGCGATTGCCAGAAAGCTTCCGCTTCACGGTTGCCGAGGACGACATTGAGCGCCATTTCGACGGCTCCCTGGGCCTGAAACCACATCATCGCCGCCTCGACGAGAGCCTTGCCGACGCCCCGCTGCCGATGCTCGGGCACCACGATTATGTCGCTGATGTAGCCGGTGAACTTGGGAGCCATCACCGGCGGGCTGTGCTCGAGCATGCCATGCAGGTAGCCGACAATTACGCCGCGCCACTCGGCAACAAGCAATATCCGATCGTCGGCCTCGATCGCCTCGACCATCCACTCGCGATATCGTTCGCGCGCGTCGTCGGCGCGGATCCAGAACCGCGGGTCAAGTTGGTGATGCCAGTCGATCAAGTCCTCCCACAGCGAGGCCACCCCTTCGATGTCGCCCCCATCGGCCCGGCGGATGAGCACGCCAGCGGCCTCCTCACCACCGGACTCGCCGCGGCGCGAGCGTGATTCCGATGTCGCGCGTGAGTCGGGCTTCTGCGGTTTGCGCGCGGCTGCCGGCTTGGGCGGCCGGACCGCCTCGCGCAGCGGCGGGACGGATGCCGACTGAATGGCGAGCTTCGCCAGCTTGCGCGCGGTGACATTCAGTGGATAATCGGCCAACTCGCCGGGGCGGAGCCAGCGCATCGGCGGGCCGCGGTGGCCGTTGCGGTGGGCGACGTACGCCGCTTCGTAGCAGTCGAGCGTGATGCGGAACCGGGTGACGCCGTGCCGCAGCGTGTGCAGCCGCCGGCCCGGTTCGATCTCCACACCCGTCAAACGCTCGACGTGGCACCGCGCCTGGCGGGCAATTTCGTCGGGGTCTCCGGCCTCGGCCTGAAAGCGAGGGAAGTCCCACAGGCCTCCCCAGCGGCCCCCTTCGGGGCACTGCACCAGCAACACCCGGCCGCGGCGGCGAACGATCACCGCGACTTCGTGGCGTGGCTCCGGCGGACGCCTGACCTTGGGCGCAGGGATCTCGGCCTGGAGGCCGTCGCGGCGGGCGGCGCAGAGCGGCGCGACCGGGCAGCGGTCGCACTGCGGCGATCGCGGCAGGCAGACAATGCTTCCCAGCTCCATCAAGGCCTGATTGAACGTGCCCACCTGCCGCTGGGGCAGCACGGCCTCGGCCATGCCCCACAACAGCCGCGTGCCCTCTTTGCCCGCCGGGTCGCCGCGGTAGCCGAGCAGCCGGCTGAAGACGCGGATGGTATTCGCTTCCAGGATCGGCAGCCGAAGATCATAGGCAATCGACAGCACCGCCCCGGCCGTGTAGCGTCCGATGCCGGGCAGCCGCATCACGGCCGCCGGATCGCGAGGAAAGACGCCATCATGGTCGCGGACGATGGTCCTGGCGGCCTGGTGCAACTGCCGGGCGCGGCGGTAGTAGCCCAGCCCCTCCCACAGCCGCAGTACTTCGTGCTCGTCGGCCTCGGCCAATGCGGCGATTGTCGGCAGCCGGGCGATGAACCGCTCGAAGAACGGCCGGGCCATCGCCACTTGGGTCTGCTGGAGCATCATCTCGCTGATCCAGATCGCATACGGATCGCGATTGCGCCGCCACGGCAGTTCGCGCTTGTGGCGCGGGAACCACGCCCGGAGACGGCGGCGAAACGCCGCGTGCCAGTCGGCGCCGGGCAACGGCATCGCCAGATTAGCCGCGGCAGGAAGAGACGAAAGACGAGCATCAGGCCCGCTCTGGCGGCGGGGACGTGGAGAGGCGGCCATGAAAGACGCAGAGCCGAAGAAGATCGAGAGGAATGAATGCTGAAAGGCTACCACATCGGCGGCCGCCTGTCATGCCGGCTGGACGGCCGCTGCGGCGATGCGTACCCTTTAGCGGTGCGGCGACGCGGTTTCCATTGCGCAACGCGGCACGTCAGGCACGGTGTTGAACGCCGAACCAGAGGATTCCTTCGTGGGCGACAGGAAGAAGCCGTCAAAGCGACGGGGCGGCCCCAGGCGGCCGGACGACGGCCTCACGGTGCGGCGGGTGCCGGGCGAGGATGCCTGGGAACTGGCGCTGCCGCGCTGTGCGCTGGCGCGGCGCGACGACATGGAGCAGGTCCGCGCCATGCTCGCGGCGGGCGAGGTTGACGTGGCCGTCGACGAGTTGCGATGGCTTCTCAACGGCTGCGACGCGCTCGTGGAAGCCCACCAGCTTCTCGGCGAGATCGCGCTGGAGGAGGGCGATCTCGAACTGGCCCGCGGCCACCTGGGTTACGGATACGAACTGGTTGCGAAAGCCCTTCGAGCCGCCGCGCCCGGCTGCCGGCTGCCGTTCAGCCGGCCCAACAACCAGCCTTTCTTCAAGCTCGCCGCCGCGCTGGCGCGATGCTTGCACCGATTGGGCGATCGCCAGACCGCCGGCGAAATCGTCAATCGGCTGCTGGCGCTCGATCCTTCCGACCCGCTGGACGTGAAATCCGTGCTTCGGCCGCCGCCAGGGTCTTCCGAGAAGAGTGGGCTGCCTGGTGAGCGGTAGCCCTCCACTCGACGCGGGGCTAGAATAGTGTGCTGGGCAGGCCGGTGAATGCCGAGGAGACATGTATTATGATCCGGGCGTACGAAGAGATCGCCGATTTCTTTGCTTCCGGCACAACGCCGGAGACCGTCGCACGCTTCGAGGCTTCGGCGGAAACGCGGGATCGGGTTGCCGATCTGATTTGGCGGCAGAAGACGGTGGGGCTCGATGCAGAGGAGGCGTCCGAGTTGCAGCATTACCTGCAACTTGAGCACGTACTGCGTCTTGCCAAGGCCCGTGCCTGGACGCTTCTCTCGAATGACTGAATATGTTGGAGTCCATTTGCGGCGGCTTGTCGAGACGCGCGCCGAGGGGCTGTGCGAGTACTGCTTGATTCAATCAGCGGATACGTTTGTTGGTTGCCAGGTCGATCACGTCATCAGCCAGAAACACGGCGGACCGACCACCGCAGACAACCTGGCGCACGCCTGCGCGTTCTGCAATGTTGCTAAGGGTAGCGATATCGGATCAATTACCTCGTCAACGCATGAGTTCACTCGGTTGTTCGACCCGCGTCGGGACAAGTGGAGCGAGCATTTCGCCCTCCGTGGCGCCGCCATCGTCCCTCTGACTTCCATCGGCGAAGTCACCGCACGTCTGTTGCGGTTCAATGATGCGGATCGATTGCTGGAAAGAGAAGCTCTCCAACGGGCTGGAAGGTATCCTTCGCGGGCCGCTGCCGCTCGTGCCTGGCCAGAAAAGGCCCCTTGAACCTCTGACTATTGGCCCGGCCCAACCATTGCGAGCGTCGTTCATGTCTCCTACTTTCACCACGGGATTGCCGGGCCTGGACCGGGTACTTCGCGGCGTCATGCCGGGCGACAATATCGTCTGGCAGGTCGATACGATCGCCGATTACCAGGCGCTGGTCACACCCTATGCCGAGGCGGCCCGCGCCGACGGGCGGCGGCTGATCTATTTCCGCTTCGCGTCGCATCCGGCACTGATCCCCGACAGCTTCGGCGCCGAGATCCACCGGCCCGACCCCGCCTTGGGTTTTGAGAGCTTCGTCAGCCAGGTGCACAAGGTGATCGAAGCCGCCGGCCGGCACGCGATCTATGTCTTCGACTGCCTCTCGGAGCTGGCTTCCACCTGGGCGGCCGACCAGATGCTGGGCAACTTCTTCCTGCTCACCTGCCCGCGGTTGTACGACCTGGAGACGGTGACCTATTTCGGCATCTACCGCAATCATCACGCTTCGTTTGCGCTCAACCCGATCACCGAAACCACGCAATTCCTGCTGGATATCTTTCACCACGACAACCGGCTCTATCTGCGTCCGATCAAGGTCCAGCACCGCTCGACGCACTCGATGAACACGATCCACGTCTGGCAGGGAGACGAGTTCAAGCCGATCACCTCCAGCGCGATCGTCTCCGAGGTGCTGGCCTCGAGCCACTGGCCGGGACTGCGCTCCGATACGCGGCTGGGCTTCTGGCGGCGGATCTTCAACGAAGCGCAGCAGACCTACGACGACGCCCGCGCCGGCCGCTGCTCGGCGGAAACCGAGCAGGAAGTGTTCGAGCGGCTCAGCCGGATGGTGCTGTCGCGCGACGAGGCGATGCTGCGGCTGGTGCACCGCTACATGAGCCTGGCCGATATCCTCGAAATCCGCGACCGGATGATCGGCATCGGACTCATCGGCGGCAAGGCGCTGGGAATGCTGTTGGCCCGCGCCATCCTCAGGAAGGACGACCCGCGGCTCAGCGACCTGCTGGAGGTCCACGACTCGTTCTACATCGGTTCCGATGTCTTCTACACGTTCCTGATCCGCAACGGCGTGTGGTGGATTCGCCAGCGGCAGCGCGATCGGGCGACCTTCCTCGACGGTCTCGAGGAAGCGAAAGCCCGCATCCTCCAGGGCCGGTTCCCCGACTACACGATGGATCAATTCCTGGCGATGCTCGATTATTTCGGCGAGTCGCCCTACATCGTGCGGTCCAGCTCGCTCTTGGAAGACACCTACGGCAACGCCTTCGCCGGCAAGTACGACAGCGTGTTCTGCGTCAACCAGGGCACCCGTGAACAACGACTGCAGGCCCTGCTCGACACGATCCGGCAAGTCTACGCCAGCACGATGAGCGAGAAGGCCCTTCAGTATCGACTGAATCGCGGCCTGATCGATCGCGACGAGCAGATGGCGCTGTTGGTGATGCGGGTGTCCGGGGCGCGGTACGGCGAACGGTTCTATCCGCACGTGGCCGGAGTGGGCTTCTCGTTCAATCCCTACGTCTGGCACCGCGACATCGATCCCCGGGCCGGAGTCCTCCGGCTGGTGTTCGGCCTGGGAACCCGGGCCGTCGATCGCGCCGACGACGACTACACGCGGCTGGTGGCCCTCAACGCCCCCTCGCGCCGCCCGGAGAGCAATTTCGATCAGGTGAGCGAATACTCGCAGCACAAGGTGGACTATCTCGACCTGGCGGCCAACCGCTTTGTCTCCGGGCATTATCTCGATCTCGTGCAGGAAGATCCCGACCTGCCGCTCGACATGATCGCCTCGCGAGACCACTCGCATGGCGCGACGCACTACGTGCTCACCTTCGACGGCCTGCTTTCCGAAACGCCCTATGTGCGGGACATGCGCGAGATCCTGCAGACGATCGAGCACGCCTATCGCAATCCGGTGGACATCGAGTTCACCACGAACTTCGTCGGCCTTGGCCGCTACAAGGTGAATCTGCTGCAATGCCGGCCGCTGCAGGTGCAGGGGGTCGCCAGCGTTCGGCTTCCGCAGGTCGAAGTCGGCGAGGCCGACCGGATCATCGAGGCCCGCGGTGCGATCGTCGGCCCCAGCCGGCTCGTCCGGGTCGACCGATTCATCTACGTCGTGCCAAACCGCTACGGCGTGCTGCCGATCGCGCGGCGATACGAAGTGGCGCGCCTGCTCGGCCGAATCAACTCCACGATCGCCTCCGAAGACGAGACCACGATGCTGCTCGGCCCGGGCCGCTGGGGCACCTCGAGCCCCGAACTGGGCGTGCCGGTCAACTTCGTCGAGATCAACCGCATGTCGGTGCTGTGCGAGATCGTGACCATGCGCGAGAACCTCGTGCCCGACGTATCGCTGGGAACCCATTTCCTCAACGAGCTCGTCGAGATGAACATGCTCTACATGGCTCTTTTTCCCCAGCAGCAGCAGAACTATCTCAACGAGCGGTTTTTTCTCGACACTCCCAGCCGGCTGCTCGATCTGGTGCCCGCCGCGGCGGCGTGGGACGATGCGGTCCGCGTTGTGGAGACCGCCGATCTGGCCGACGACGGCCGGACGGCGTGGCTATGGGCCGACGCCGGAGGACAGGAAGCGCGGGTCTTCCTCGGCGACGCCGGGCTCATTGCCGAGCCTACCTCCCTTCGTTGGCAGCCTCCGCCCAATTCCCGATCTCAGGGCTGATCGCACCGCGTGCCGCACCCGACAAGCTGACGCACTTGCTGGTGCCGCGATAATTCCTGCGATGTCATTCCACGTGCGCCTCGCGCGCATCAGCCGGGTGTGACCCGGTTGGCAAGCAGTCTTACCATGGAGGACGATCGATGGATCGCCGCGAACTTCTCCGCGTCTTGGGGGCCGGCGCTGGCCTCGCCGCCCTTGGCAGCACCGCCTTCGCCCAGGATAGTGAAGCCAAGTCCAAGCACAAGGACGCCGACCACGCTCATGAACATCACGAAGGCGGCCATCAGGCCAGGCACGCGCAGGCCGGCCATGATGAACATCTGAGGGTCATCGTCGAGTGCGCGGGAATCTGCAACGAAACGGCCCGGCACTGCCTGGACGCGCTCCGCCAGGGAGGCGAGAACTCCAAGGTGCACGCGGCCATTCATGAAGCGACCATGGATTGCCAGGCGTTCTGCGCCCTGACGGCCGCACTGGTCGCCCGGAAAAGTCACATGGCCGGCTACGCCCACGGCGCATGCGCCGATGCCTGTCGCGATTGTGCGGCGGCCTGCGACAAAGGGCAGGACGACCTCACCAAACGGTGCGCCGAAGTCTGCCGGAAGTGCGAGCAGGTATGTCGCCAGATGACCAAGAAAGGCGGCAAAGTGCCCAAGAAAGACAATGCCGAAAAATCCTCGTAACGCTACCTTCCGTGAGACGGATTCAATCCGTCCAGGCATCCGTCTGAACAATAGCCCACAGACGGCACTGCGCCGCGCTTTCGCCGGCTCCAGCCGGCGAAAGCATCTTTGTGAGACGGATCTGCAGTCCGTCCGCACAAAGTAGGACGGATCTGTAATCCGTCACCGTTGCCGCTTCATAGACGGATTAAAAATCCGTCCTACACGGAGAAACCTCGCCATTCAAACGTAGACCGGGCCTGCAGTCCGTACAAATCAGGATGGCTCTGCAATGCGTCCAAATAACTACGGCAGCGGGATGCCGGTCAGCTCGAACGTGAACTCGTTCGAGAAGACCATCCCCGCGGTCTGATACACGAGCGTGTATCCCGCCAGCGGCTTCTCAACGCTGAACAGGTAGCCGACGCCGACCTCATTGCTCGTCTGGCGGGTGGTTTCGTACGCGTCGGGGTCAAGCCGTTCGCCGTCCGACCCCTCAAGATAGACCGGGTTGTCGAAGATCCAGTTGCGGTGCGATGCCAGTGAATCGCCCGCCTCGTCAAAGCGGATCCGCAAGAACACCTGCCACAATTCATTATTCTTCCGCACCCGTTCGAGCATGACCGTCGTGCCGGCGATCCGCTGTTCGACCTGCGATGCTTTCTCGATGTCACGGAATCGGAATGTCTCCAGCTTGCCCGGCACAATGGTCACGATCTTACCCGACAGGCGCTCGATCGAGCCCACGCCGCGCGGCGGCAAGGGCAACGGCATGTTCAACTCGGTGGCCGTGGAATCCGGCAGCACGGCCGTCTCCAGTTGAACCTGCGTTGCGGCAATCTGGAGACTTCCGCCCTCATCGTCGACTGCTTTCACACTGTCCATGGGCAACGCGATGCTCACCGGCGATAAACGTGGTTCCCAGGCGACTTCCAGGGCGATCCGCAGTGCACTTGTGCCGGATTGCAGGTCGCGTTCCGCTTCCACTCGCACCGGATCGATCCGGAACGGGCCCGCATACGCCGCCCGCGCGCTGCGCGCCGCCTGGCCTTCGGAGCGATCGACGATGTTGAGCGTCTTATTCTCGCCATACGGGTAGAGGCCCAGCCCGGCCTGGTCCAGTACGTCGTCGAGCGCTTGCCAGAACGGCATCGCCTCGAATTCCACGTCGACCTTGGGATTATTCCGCTCCAACCCTTCGAAGCGGGGTCGCCGGTCGCCGATCGGATTGCCGGTCTGGTCCTGGATGGCCGCCAGGGCTTCGGAGAGGGCAATTTTCCCTTGCAGCGTGACGGTGGCTGCTTGCACCGCCTCGATCGCCCGTTGGCGCTGCAATTGCTGCCGGATTCGTCCCAACCGCTGCTGGACCTCGGCCGGCGCCCGACCGCCCGGCGGGGGAAGCAGCCCGAGGACCTCGGGACCCATCTCAATCAGTTTTACCTCGGCCGCCTCGCGATCGGCCAACTGCGGGGCGTCGAGCAGGCGAACCAGTCGCCGAACCTCCACCTCGCGGTCAGCAGCGGCCGGAGCATTGGCCTCGACCGCCGCCAGACTGCAGATTACCAGCGCGCACCACATGGGAAGTCCTCCAGCTCCAGGGGAGTTCTCCCTCCCATTGTACCCGCCGGGGCTTGCCACGGCAGCATGGCCGACGACAGCCCATCGCCCGCGATTCCGGGCGGCTGCCGCCGGTTGGCGCGGCCTATTTCCGCTCGGCCTTCGCCGCTGCGGGATGCTCCGCGCTTTGCAGGTCGCCTCCTACGGCCTTGAGGGCGTCGATCGCCATGTCGCGAACCAGCGGATGGGCGTCGTTCTTGGCCACTTCGGCCAGGGCTGCTTCGGCAGCCTTGGCCCGCGCGCCGAGGCGCCGAATGGCGATCGTCGCTTCGAGACGGGCCCGCGCATCAGACTGCTTCAAGGCCTCGGTAATGATCTCCAGCGACTCCGTCGGCTCAGCGCGTCCCTCGCGATCGATGCGCGCCAAGGCCCAGGTGCTCAGCAGCGACAGGAACTCGTCCTCCGCCGCCTCCGTCTTCAACAATAGGGGCTTCGCCTCGACGGCCGCCGGACCAATCCGCCCCAGGGCGTATCCCGCGCCGTACCGCTGGGCGTCGTCCCCCGATTCAAACGCCTTGATCAGCGCGGGCACCGCCGAGTCGGCGGCAGGTCCGATCTTCGCCAATGCGAACATGGCTTCACGACGGACCCGGGCGTCGGGCGAATCGAGCAGGCCGGTGAGCGGTTCGACCGCCGGAGCTGCCGCCGGTCCCATGCGGCCCAAGATGCTCGCGGCCCGCGCCTGCAGCTTCTCCTGCTTCAAAGCGGCCGTCAGCCGCGGCAGCGACGCTTCCCCCATCCGGGCAACCGCATCAAGAGTCTCTGCGACGACGTCCTCGGGGGCGTCTTGTAGCGCCGCATCAAGCGCTGGCAGCAGCACGTCGGCCTTGGGATTGGCATCGATCAGGACCTGCACGGCGGCCGAGCGGACATAGGGCCGCTCATCCTTGATCGCTTCCGCGGCAATTTCCACGACCCGGCGGGCGCTCTCGGCGTCGTCCGGATGCAGCTTGCTCAAGGTCCAAGCGCTGACGGTGCGAATCAGGGCGTCTTCCGCCTGTAGATTGTTGCGAATCGCATTCTCGGCTTCCGCCGGCAATTGCCCGATCGTTCCCAAGGCATAGCTCGCGGCAGGCGCTGTGGCGGTCTGCTCAAGGGCCTTAAGCAGCACGGGCACGGAATCCTTCGCTCCTGGACCAATTGCTGCCAATGCGAGGATCGCCTGCTGGCGAATCTCGATATCGCCCTCCCCGACTTTCTCCGCCAATGCCGAGACGGCTTCCGTTGCCTTGGGACCGATCTCGTTCAACGTCAGAATCGCCCAGTACTCCGTCTGCTTGTCTTTCAATGCTTCGACCAAGGCGGGGACTGAGATACTCCCCATATCGGCCAGGGCGCTGGCTGCCCGCACCCGAACGGAAGGCTCCGAATCCCCCAGCAGCTTGACCAGCAGCCGGACGGACACTTCTGAATCCGGTTCGATCCGTGCTACGACTTGAGCCAGGGAGCGGCGGACTACCGCCTCGGAATCGTCAGCCAGGGCGGACAATTGTGGAAAGATCGACTGGGCATTTGTGCCAATTTGTCCGAGTGCATGTACCGCGTGGGCCCGCACGGCGGCCGATCTGTCTTTCAGGGCACGCGACAAAGCGTCTATCGCCGCTTCCTTTTCCGGTCCCCCACCTTGCCTGCCAAGCTGGTCGACGGCCTGCAACCGCACGGATTCTTCGTCCGACTGCAGGGCCTCGATAGCCTCTGTGATGCGGATTTCTTGGGTCGCTGCATTCACTCCAAAGGTCGCGAGCCACCCCCCTACGAATGCCACGGCTAGGTACGTTTTTTGCATTGCTGTCTCCCATCGATGTCAGTCTGCGGGGCTTAACCAGCAGCGAAAGTCAGTAAAGTTCCCTCGCCCCCCAAGGATTATAAGGGCGGCGCCTAAGTTGGTAGCGTTCGCCTCCGGCGGCCGGACTGGCGAAGCAAGCGACTACAGCAGCCCTTTGTGGAGATCAAACAATGAGAAGAACGAGTCAATCTCTAGCAGCGATTGTGCTGACGGCCGGAATGGCTGCTGGTCAGCTGTCGGTTGGGCAGGATGCATCTGGCGGCGCGGCGGCAGGTGCGCAGGGCGCGCCGGCGACTCAGTTGCCGCCGCAGGTGGCTCCGCCCTCCGGACAGCTACCCACGAGCGGCGTCAATCCGCCACAGACCGCCGCCGGAAACAACGGCCGAGGTGCGGCAGGCGGCAACTTCGTGCCGGGAATCGATGTGCCGACGGTGCCGGGCGCACCGGGCACGCCGGTGATGGATCCGACCGGTGGTTTGGGGTTGCCGCCTTCTGACCAGTTCCTGCCGAACAATGAGTCGCCGACCAGCAATCCGATGTCGGCGGTGGGCAACGCGATTCACCCACCATCCATTCGCGCCGCTCAACAACGAGCGGCACAGTCCGCGGGTCAGGGGTCGGGCTCCGGCAGTAGCGGTACGGGAAGCGGCCTGGGTTCGCTTGGCAGCGGCTTCATCTCTGGCGGAGGAGGAGGGTGGGGTGCTCCCCTACCGCCGTACGCTGCCTATGGCCACGGCCTGGCCGACATGATTCGCAGCAGCGGGTATGCAAGCCTGATGGGTTCGGAGGCGCTCAAGACGGCCACCGAAGCCCAGGCCCAGGACATCCGCAATCGCGAACATTGGGCGCGCGCGTTCATGCAGGCGCGGGTGATGAATAACGAGTACCGCGCGGCGCTTGAGGGGCCGCGGCCGACGGAAGAGGATTTCATCCGCTACGCTCAAGCCGGGCGGCCTGAACGCCTCAGCCCAAGCGAATTGGACACCATCAGCGGCCGGATCCACTGGCCCGTTTTGCTGGAGGATGAGAAGTTCCAGCCGCATCGCCAGGAACTCGAAAGGCTGTTCGCCTACCGCGCGAATGTGGGCGGTCTTGATCGCGACGCTTACCTCGCGATCGACCGTCTCACCGACGTGATGAACCAACTGCTGCTCACCGATATCGATGATGTGCCGCCGCAGGATTACGTCAAGTCGAAACGGTTCCTCGAGAGCCTGGCGTACGAAGCCCAGTTGCCGTCTAGCTGACGAGCCACTGCCAAGACGATGCTCGGCACTTGACGGGCATCGTCGTCCTGGCAGTACGCTCGCTCATACTCAAGGACTGTACAGGTAAAGACCTTCGCAGCGCACGATGGGATCGCTGATTGCGGCGCCGGACTCAAGGGCCGGACTCTGGGCCGCTTTCAAGGACTGCAGTGCGGCACTCGTGATGATCGGCGGAGTCTTGGGCTGGTTCATGAAGGGTCGTCTGGCAGTGGTTTCGGCGAGCATGGGGGGCGGTCGTTCTCGCTCTATGGTTCGCGATTGAAACCGGCGGCGCATGCGATTGCGAAGTCCAATCGCCACGCTCGTCATGGAGACGGTCGGACGACGCCTGGATCTGTTCTTCCTCGGCGGCCAACTCGCAGTACCGCCCAACTGGCGGCTGCGAGCCTGATCGACGCGATAGAATCTCTCGAGAAGCCGCGGCAGGTGCTTAGGCCGATACCTCACCCTTCATCTTCGACCGTGATCGAGCCCGCTTGCCCGTCACACGTCACGGCAATCGATACAGTGGAACCAGCCTGGCTGCGGAAGTCGACGCGGGTGCGCGAGAGGCTTTATTTCAGGCTGGAGAGCATCCGCAGCGATTCTCTGACGAGGATTTCGGCAGCCTCGGGGGCAAATCGGGTGCTGTCGATCTCGTAGCCTCCTTCCGCGTACAAGTGCTTCGGCGGCAGATAGCCGGCGCGGCCGTTGCAGTGGGTAATCAGGAACGTGTGCTCGAACGGAGAGCCAGCTTTGATCTCCATGCCCACTTCCGTGAGGAGTTCACAGCCCACGCCGACGATGCCGACGTCGCCGATCCTGGCCACTGTAACGTTGAGCGGTCTTGTCGGCGGAGCGTCGTCCTCCCCTTCTCGCTGGCGGGCGGGCAGTTCAAGTGTCGCCAGTTCCGAGGCGATCGGGCCACCCGGCGAAAGCCGGTCAATGCTCCGGAAGGTGTGCACCACCTCTTCGCCCAGCAGGGTTCCCAAAAGCACCGTTTCGGGAACCCAACCATCGGCGGTATCGAATGATGGCCGCACTCGGTACCAAGGATCGATGTCGCCCGAAGCGCCCGCGAAGACGGGTGCGGTGACGTCGGGGCCGAGGACCTTCTCGACGAATTGCGCGGCGAGACCTAACACGTCGCTGCTGATCTGGAGGTTTTTGGGGCCGAGCGACGTGGCGTGCGTCGCGTAGTCGAACAGGGCGGCTACCGGCTTGCCGTCGGGCCTGGCGAGTTTCATCACCAGCACCTCTTTGTCGGTCGGCCCGTAGGGATTGCGGCCGAGCCGGATCGACCCGTCGGGCTGCTTCTCGCGGCGGTTGGAGCCGACGGGGCTGTGGCCGCGGCCGATTCCCATTTCGACCGGCCCCATGGCCTCCAGCGCGCGGCCGACTCCGTCGAGCAGCTTAGCCTGCAGGTTCCTGGTGTACTCGACGTTGTTCGGATGCCCGTCGGCACTCAACGTGGGAGTCGGCGCGCTATGGGTGTGCGTGCCGGTAAGCAGGATCTCGCCCGGCTTGAGCTGGTACTGCTGGCAGATGGCGTCGCGAATCGGCTCGTACGTATCGTAGTAGCCGATGAGGTCGGTTGAGACGAGCACCAACCGCTCGTCGCCGCTTTGGAAGGCCACGATGCGGGCGTAGAGCGGATCGTGGACGCCGGTGGACTCCTCCTTGCGCCCGGCGTAGCCCGACATGCGGACCGGTTTGTCGGGCGTGATGTCGAGCTTCACGATGCCTGCCTTGAGGGCATCGCCCCCCGGTGCCGCATCTGCCGTCGATTGGGCCGATGCGGGAACGACGAGGGCGAGAACTGCCACGATCACACCAGCGAACAGGCGAAGACGGCGTGCCATTTGCGCACCCCTTTCAAGCCTCGAGTTCAGAAACCTGTTAGATTGATACCGGCTTACACTGATACTTGGCGACTATTCCCTCACGCTGGGTTGATCCGGGCCGGGGAAATCGGCGGGCACCTCTTGCGTGACGTCGCCGGTGGCGGCCCACTCGACACAGCGCTGGAACGTGGCAATGAACGCGACGCTCTTGAGTTCCTTGGCCGTATGCCCGAGCGCATTCTGGACCACGCGGCCCTTACCGTACTCGATGGTGAAGAGCAGCGGTTCGTGTTCGCCCGCACCACCGCCTTCCTTGGTGGCGAAAGCCGTGGCCAGAACGGTGAGGCTTTCACCGGGCCCTCGGAGCCAGCCGTAGAGTTCATCCGGCACGTGCGCGAAGCGCGGCGGCAGGCCCTTGGTGATCGGATGGTTGGGTTCGCGGACGTCGAGCGCGAAGGGCTGCATCGGGCCGTGTTTGCCGGTGGGGCCCGGGATATCGTCGCGGACGATCTTGCCGTCGCGCCACCGCAGGTACGGGCCGGCCGTCTGGTCGCGCTTGCCCCAGCCGCCGAGTCCCTGCATCTGGTTGTATTCCTTCCAATTGGGGAAGGCGGAGAGGGCGAAGTGGTAGATCACCAGGCCGCCGCCACCGTGGACGTAATCCACGAGGGCCGTTTTCGTTTCTTCCGGCCATTCGTCGCCGGCATAGTTGCTGACGACGACGTCATAGTCGGCGAAGCGGGGCTTGAAGCCGCTCATGTCGGCCCCCTTGGGGGGCGACGTCGCCACGTCGACCGTGAACAGGTTTGTATCTTCCAGGATACGCCACAGCACCGGGGTGGTGCCCTTCCAGTCGTGGCCGTTCTGGCCGGCGACAATCAGGGCCTTGTAAGGGGGCGCGGCCACCGCGACGGCGGCGAGCGTGATCCAGGCAGCGAGCACCGGCAGCAAGCGTTGGCAGAGCATCGAAGTGATCTCCTTGGTCGAAAGGATATCGAGGTGGAGAGTCTATCCGGAACTGCCGGCGTCAGCGGCCAGTCCGAACCGCCGCGCAAACGCTTGCGTCAGCGGCACTCGCGCGGGGCGCGGTCCCATTATCACCGGGCCGCCGCCGCCGAGCAACGGCCGCCGGACGGCGGGAGCGGGGGCGCCAGACGCTGAAATGTTCCGGCGGGGTGTTATTGGGCGGGAGGTTCGGCGTTGTACTCTCCGAGGCGGTCAGACTTAGGGAGGTGTTCCTTGAGATCGAAGTGGGGGCGCGGCTGCGAATTGATGTAGGCCGCCAGGTCGAGGGCCTGCTTGTCGGACAGATAGGGATCGCCGAGCGGCATCGCCACCTTCAACCAGGCGGCGAGTTTGTTGTTCTGGTTGAGTCCCGCTCCGTCGTTGAAGGACTTCGGACCCCAGACCGGAGGTCCATCTTCCGTTCCTTGTCCCTGTTCACCATTGGGAGTTTCTCCGGGGCGCGAAGTGCCGCGGCCGGCTGATCCGCCACGTTGAGATCTGCCGTTGCGGCAACGGCCAGAATGAAGATCAGGCACGCTGCGGCGCCTCGAGTGACATGTAATCGCATGATTTGACCTCCTACGGGCCAGCGAGCAACGTGAGCATGAACGGCCGACAGGGCCCGCCTTGCGGGCGAGATGGTACGTTGTTGCATCGATGCGCAACAATAACTGAGGAGGAGCGTCGCTGCCAAGAGTCGGTGGATCGGCTGGCGGCACTGATCTGTTCGCCAGCAGCGCTCCCGCCGGATTGCCCTCCCTCTCTTCAACGGGGCATCGAGGAAATCCGGCAGCGTCTGCTCGGAACATAGCAGGTCGCTCTGCCGTGGCCGCCCCTGCGGTGGCTGGGTATGATGGGTGGCGGCCGGCTGGCCTGTCGGCGGCGGCCCCAGCAACGGAGACCCATCATGACTCGCAGTGCGCAAGACAACCCCCGCCCCAGCCGCCGCCAAATCCTCGCCGGAGCCGCCGCGCTGGCCGGAACCGCCCTGTTCCAGTCGTTTGCGGCGGCCGCCGAGCCGACCGCGCCTTCCATCCCCACACCGGCCAACGTGCCGGGCGAGGACTATCGCGCCCAGGGTGGTCGCATCCGCCATTCGGTCATGGCTTGGTGCTATGAGAAGGTCCCCACCGACAAGCTTATCGCCGCCTGCGCCCGTATGGGCCTGTCGGCGATGGAGGGGATCGACAAGCAGCACTACCCGGCGATCAAGGCGGCGGGAATGGGCATCTCGCTGGTGGGGAGCCACGGATTTACCCGCGGGCCGCTCGATCCGGCCAACCGCGAGCTTTGCCTGAAGAGCCTCCGCGACGGCATCGACCTGGCCGCCTCGGTCGGCGCGCCGGGCGTGATCACCTTCACCGGCATGCGCGTTCCGGGCGTCAGCGACCAGCAGGCGATCGCCAATTGCGTCGAATGCTGGAAATCGGTCATCGGCTATGCGGAAGAGAAGCAGGTGAACCTCTGCCTCGAACATCTCAACACCCGGGATGACACGCATCCGATGAAGGGGCATCCGGGTTACTTCGGCGACGACGTCGAGTTGTGCATCGATCTCATCAAGCAGGTCGATTCGCCGCGGATGAAGCTCCTGTTCGACATCTACCACGTGCAGGTGATGAACGGCGACGTGATCCGCCGCATCCGGCAGTACAAGGACTACATCGGCCACATTCACACCGCGGGCGTGCCCGGTCGCAACGAGATCGACGAGACCCAGGAGGTCAACTATCCGGCGGTGATGCGGGCGCTGGTCGACGTGGGCTACAAGGGCTACGTAGCCCACGAGTTCATCCCCACCTGGTCCGATCCACTGGCTTCGTTGCGCCACGGCGTGCGCGTCTGCGACGTATAGCCGAGCAGGCGGAGGAGAGTGCCATGAAGCGGCGCGAGTTCCTGGCGGTGACCGGCGGCGCGGCGCTGGCCGCGGCGTTACCCGGCCGGGCGGCGGAGGAAGCGGCGGTCGACGTCTGCGTGTACGGCGGCACGGCAGCGGGCGTGATGGCCGCCGTGGCCGCGGCCCGCGAGGGTTGCCGCGTGGCGATCGTCGAGCCAGGCCGCTGGCTGGGCGGAATGACCGGCGGTGGCCTGTCGCACATCGACTGGGGCCGCGCTGAGGCGGTCGGCGGTTCCACGGCCACGATCCTCAAGGACGGTGTCACGGATCCGGAGTACCGCCGCGCGTTTCTCAACCTCGTCAAAGAACACTCGATCGAGGTGGTTTACGAACATCGCGTGGCGTCGGTGAATCGCCAGGGGGCGTCCATCAGCTCGCTGGTGCTCGACCACGCCCCGCCCGACCGCTGCGGTGGTCCCGCCGAAAATGCGCTCGCGCCGGCGGCGGCAACGCTCGCCGCCAGACTCTTCATCGACTGCTCGTACGAAGGCGATGTGATGGCCCGCGCAGGCGTCTCGTACACGTACGGGCGTGAGTCGACCGACGAGTACGGCGAGTCGCTGGCTGGCGTGCGGCCGAACCTCGCCGTGTATCCGATCGATCCATACGTTACGCCGGGCGACCAGAAGAGCGGGCTCGTGCCGCTGGTTCAGGATCGCACGATGGGACCGGTCGGTAGCGCCGACCGGCTCACCATGGGCTACGGCTTTCGCTGGAAGTTCTCCACGGCCGCCGACCGCCTGCCGATCGACCCGCCGGAGAACTACGACCCGCGGACCTATGAGCTTTATCGCCGCGGCTTCCAGACCGGTGCCAACATGGCGCTGGGGCGGCGGATGCGGAAGCTGGGGCTGTTCGAGCCCGAGGGCGGTCACATCTACTCCATGGGCGCCGGGAACCTGGCCCGCGCCCTCTGGGCGCCGACCGTCTACGGGTGCAACGCCGAGTACCCCGACGGCGACTACGCGACCCGGTCGCGGATCTGGAAGTTTCACCAGGACTTCCTGCGCGGGATTACTCACTTCCTGCGGACCGATCCCGCGGCGCCGCCGAGGATGAAGCAAGAGGCCGACCGCATCGGATTCGCGCCCGGCGTCTTCGACGACACGGCCGGGTGGCCGCACCAGATGTACGTTCGCGAGGCGCGGCGGATGAAGTCGGCCTATGTCGTCACGCAGAAGGACCTCGCCGGCGAGACCGACCCCGAAGACTCGGTGGGCCTGGCGTCGTACGGCGTCGACGACTGGCCCTACGCAACGTTTCCCCACGAGGGAGGCGTGGCGCTGCAGGGCGGCTTCTTTTCCATGCTCTACCTCACCGAGCGGCACAAAGGAATCTACAAGGTCCCCTACCAAGCGATCACGCCGCGCAGGGACGAATGTTCCAATCTGCTCGTGCCGGTCTGCTGCTCGGCGAGCCACATTGCCATGACCTCGATCCGCATGGAACCGGTGTGGATGATTTTGGCCGAGTCGGCCGGCGTCGCCGCGGCGACGGCAGTCCGTCGAGGCCAGGCGGTGCAGGACATCGACTACGAGACCCTGCGTGCAAGGCTCCTCGCCCTGGGCCAAAGACTGGAGCGACCGGTGTGAACGCCTCCGATGCGGCCGGCGTGCCGCCTTCCGGACCGTCAATACGATGGGACTTCCTGGAGCATAACCATGTCGCCGACCCGACAAGCATATCTGGCAGGTTTTCTCCTCCTTGCCGTGGCAACACCGCTCTGGGGCGCCGAGGAGTGGCGGCAGTTGAAGTTCGACTCGCGCCGCAGCGGCAATGCGGCTGAGCGGTCCTTGGCCGCGCCGCTTGGCCTCCGGGCCGCGGTGCCGTTGAGCGATGCCGTGCTCGCCGCACCGGTCGTGGCACGGGGGAAGATCTACGCGATCGATGGTGCGGGCGTCGTGTGGGCGGTCGATGCGGCCGATTTTCACGTCGCCTGGCGGTTCGCCACGGCCGGCGGGGCGAAGAACGTCAACAACGTCTCGTCTCCGGCCGTCGTCGATCGCTACCTGCACGTGGGAACCACCGGCGGCACATACTACGTGCTCGACGCCGATACGGGCAAAGTCGTCCGCGAGATTGACTGCGGTGAGCCGATCTTCAGCGCGCCGGCGGTCGGCGATGGTCGCGTGTACTTCGCCACACTCGGCTCCCGAGTGCATGCGCTCACGCCCGCAGGAGACATTGTGTGGGTGTGGGATTACGTCCGCGAGGAGTTGGGTTTCGAAGGGGATCGCTGGAGCGGGGCCGATTGGGTGAAGCACAAGGGGCAGGTCACGTGGCGCGAACAGTTCTGCTGCGTCCGCGACGTGGTGCTGGCCGGCAAGACGCTCGTCGTGCCGGCCGGCGGCGCGGTGGTGTGGCTGGAAGACACGGGCGAGCGAGCGGCGGTCCGCGGCAAGTGGTTGGGCCGGCGCGAGAGCCCGGCGACCCTGGGCCTGAGCCTTGGGGAAGACGGCGCGGTGTATCGGCAATGGACGCAGCGCGACAACAACGGCTCCGTCGAGGTGCTGCGTCTGGCTGACGGCAAAGTCGAAGCCGGCATGGTTCCCGGCACCGCGACAGCCTACAACGCGCCGGGCTTGCTGGCGTTCTCTTCGGTCAGCCTTCGCGATGGCCAGGTGTTCGGCTGCCGGCCGGAACAGGGCCGCGGCTTGTGGCGACACACAGGCGGCAAAGCCAACGAGATCATCGATTCGGCCGCATCGATCGCCAGCCCGATTCTCACCAGGGCGGCGGTGGTTGTAGGTGGACTCGACGGCGCGCTCCGTATCGTGCCGCTTGACGGCGGCCCGGCGTGGTCGTACCAGACACCTTTCGGAAAGGCGATCTCCGCACCGGCGGCCGTGTGCGACGGACGCGTGTACTTCGGCGCTGAAGACGGCTATCTCTACGTGCTTGGGCCCGACGGGAATGCTTCGCCGCCAACGAAAGACCTTGAGCTTCATCGACTCCGCATGGCAAAGGACCGCGCGGCCGGCCAGGGCGCCGACTGGTTCACGAGCTTCGGGAACTGGTCGAATACCAACACGGCTAATGACGAGGTCCGGCCGCCGCTCAAGCTGCGGTGGATTCGCCGCTACGAAGGGACGGTGAAGCATCTCTCGGTGTGCGGCGGCGGCCGCATGTATACACACACCGCCGAAGGGCAGATCTTTGCCGTGGAGGAAGAGACCGGGCGGCTCTTGTGGCGGCGGTACTTCCCGGGCGTGCATGTATCCTACACGTCACCCGTCTACTACGAAGGCCGCATCCTCGTGCCCCAAGCCGGCCTGGAGCGGTGCATGCTCCGCTGCCTCGATGCGGCGACCGGTAAGCTCCTCTGGGAGGCCCCGTTCAGCGGTTCGCCGAGTTGGAACCGGCAGATCCCGCCGATCATTCACCAAGGGTTGGCGATCTACCAGTTCAGCAGCGGGCGGTACAAACCCGAAGGGTGGCTCTTCGAGCACCAGAGCACGTTCGGCTTCCCGCAGGACCAGAAGCCGCTGGTGCGGGCGTGGGACGTTGAGACGGGCAAGGAGGTCTGGACGCGCGATTTCTCGGAATACGGCGCCGGCGGCGACGACGCCGGAATATGCCTCGTCGAAGGCACGCTCTACTACTCGTGCTACTTCGGCAACAAGCCGGTGCCCGGCGTGACCGCGGCGCTCGACCCCCAGACCGGCGCCATGCGGTGGGTCACGACAAAGCACAGCGTTCACGCCGGATGCACGATCTCCGGGCAAGGCGGGCGGCTCTACCTTGGCGGCTACAATCCGGTCGAGGGCGACAAGAACGTCGTCTGGTGCCTCGACGCCCGCGACGGCTCGCTCGTATGGAAGTCGGAGCCGGTGCTGGGAGCGATCCACGTGGTGACGATCACCGATCGCCACCTGTTCGTCCACGCGCAGTACCGCAACGGGTACCTCCTGGACAAACAGACCGGCAAGATCGTCGACACGCTGGCCCAAGGCTACCGCTGTTCGCGGTTCACCTCCTGCGAGCCCTACCTGATCGGCCCGAACTTCGACCTGTTCGATCTGTCCGACAAACCGACACTCGTGTCGTCGGGGCCGCAGTTGGATGTCCTCATGTGCGTGGGAGCTTTCGCCTCCGGCGGGCGGCTGTACCTGACCACCAACGGCTCAGGGTTGCAGGCCTGCATGGAGGGGACCGGGCAGTAGCCAATACGGAATAGCGAAGGCGGATCGGCACTCGCCATTCAGTATTCAGCATTCCTCATTCCTGGCCCTCACCGCGTGAGGATGATGTACACGGCGTGGATGATGCCGGGGATGTAGCCGAGGAGTGTCAGCAGAATGTTGAGCCAGAAGTGCAGGCCGAAGCCGACTTCGAGGAACACGCCGACTGGCGGCAGGAAGAATGCCAGTAGTAGACGAACGATATCAAACTTCTCGACGCCCCCTCTCCGCACAGGTCGGCGCGTGGAATATCCCATCGACATCGTGGTGTCTCCTTCACATGTCGGTTCGCGGTTGTATTGAGGGTTGGGCTCCGGCTGTTGATTCAGGTCGGAAGCCGTCAGAAGAACTGCAAACGGCGTGCCGCCAGACGGGGGCGCGTACACCGATCGCGGCAGGGATGAACCGCGCTGGATGAGTTGCCGATCCGTGCGCCTGTTCCGGACGGTATATGGGCTTGGGCTATTACGGCAATTGTTCGGGCAGTGGGTGAGACGAGGACGGCCTCGACCCCGGGCCAGTCACTGCCCATCGGCGACCGGAGAATCCAGCCTCAGGGAGAATCCCCAGCCGCCACCGCCTTGGGTGACTTCGACGACGAAGGTGTTGTCGCCAGCCTTCAAGTTGACGTCGGCGGTGAAGCCGTCGGCGGATACGCACTGCATGCCCGGCTTGTCGAGCACCAGCTCGTCGTTGAGCCAGACGCGGAGTCCGTCGTCGGCGCCGGCCAGTAGACGCATGGGTACCGGGGCGGCAGAGGGGACGGTGGCCAGGGCGTATGCCACGGCGTGGTCGCGGAAACCGTAGATCTGGTTGAAGTCCATCGACCAGTGCATGTTGTCGTCCTGGTTCCGGTACCGGACCGGCTTCGACTTGCGCAAGGCCGCGATCAACCGCGATCGGTCCGCGGTGGAAAGAGGTGGAGACGCGGGCGGATTGACCCACGGGTAGGCCTCGCGGGAGACTCGCCAGGTGTGGATGAATTCGTCTGGATTGCGGAAGTCAGCATCGCGCCGCGAGATGCGATTCGTCTCGTGATCGAACAGCACCAGTTCGAGGTTGCCCGGCCCGCCGCACTTCGTCCAGAGCGTTTGCTGAGGGACGCGTAAGGTCTTGGTCCGCCGGTCGTTGAACACACGGTAGAAAGCCTGGTCGATCTCCGGCCCGGCAGCCCCGACGAGGGCGATTCCGTGGGGGGCCTCGAAGACGAACTCTTTCTTCGCCCAGTCCAGTCGAATGGTCGGCCCGCGCTCGTTATCGTAGTCGACGGCGTCGGGCTGGAACCAGCGGTGATGGGCCAGTTGGGCGGCGAAGAAGGGCCAGTAGCGGGCCATCTCGTCGTCGCGAAACGCATAGGGTTCCGGTGCGTGCTTCGACGGCGGTTCGATCGCGCTGAAGCGCCGGTTGAAGTGGTCGAAGCCGCGCGACATGATGCAGAACGGATCGGGGCTGTGCGGCAGGTCGAAGGTATGCCCCATTTCGTGGAGCGTCGCGCCGATGGTGGTGGAGGCCAGCCCCCAGATCACGCTGCGGTCGACGCTGTCGTCGTGCACCCGGCCGGCGTCGATGGGGGTGGTGTCGGCAAACACGGCGGCGGCGTCCGCGAGGCTGTTGGGCCAGGAGAAGAGGCTGCCGGAGCCGAACAGTCCCATGCCGCCGCCGCCCAGGGCGGTGTGGGCCTTCAGTTCGCCGGCGGCATTTTTCTCGGTGAATGCCATCAGGACCATGTTCTTGTTGAACTGCATGGGAAATTGGCCGTCGAGCCAGCCCGCCAGCGTGCCGTAGAGGTCGAAGCCCTCGGCCTGCAACTCGGCGCGCGCGAGCGGGTGCTTCAGCAGGTGGACTCGGACTCGGCCCGTGGGATCGAGATCGAGCTTGAACGTCTTGCGGCCAAACCCCTGCTCGGCCAGGGCCTCGGCGGTGAACGTCTGCATGAGCTTGGCCGACGTGTCGAGTTTGTCGGCGAAGTTCTGCCGATCGTCGTCGCGCTGGGTGATATAGCGCGGATCGCCGTCGCTGGCGGTCACGTAGACCACGTTCACCTGGTAGGGAGTGGTCATCGGCCGATAAGTCAGCAGAATGTCGGCGGACTCGCGGTCGGAGGTGAGTCTCAGCCGGTTTTTGCCGGGTACGAGTTCGACGAGGGTCACGAAGCGGTCGCCGACGACCGCCGCCTGATTGCCGCCGTCGGGCCGAGGGTTGTCGCGATTGACCACCCGGAGTTGTGCCTGGCCGGGGGCTCTGCCGCGAAGCAGGGCAACCGGATAGCGGAGTGTCTCGCCGCTGGCGAGGTTCTCGATCGTGATCGCAGCCGCGGCGTGGCGATCCGGTGCCTCCGCGGCCAGCGCTGCCATCACTACCAACGCGGTCAGAACCCTGCAGCGGCTGTCGATCATCGGAACCTCACCGAGAGCGTCGGAGTTCGGAAGCTACGTAGCGTACATTCTACTGTAATGCTGTTGTGCATCGCGAGATGTACAGGGCCGGAGGGAAGTCATTCTCGCAAGCCGGGCTGAGGATCGTCATGCGATTACGTTAGATTCCACCGCTCGCGGTCGCGGCAGGATGCTGCGTTGCGACAGGGGACGGGTGCGGTCGACAGGGGCGGGTGTGTCGGGTAATCTGCACGCTGAGGTCGTTTTCACGCGGCGGTTCGCGTCGGGAGCACGGCATGCAACGAATTGCTTGGGTGGCGGCCTTCAGCGTCTTGTCTGTCCTGGCCTCGTCGCGGGGCGCCGACATTGTGTGGACCAGTGTCGGACCGGGCGGCGGAGGCTGGATCCAGGCGATCGCGTGCGATCCGCGGGATCCGGAAACGATCTACCTGGGCTGCGATGTGGGCGGTTTCTACCTGTCGCGCGACGGTGGGCGCTCGTGGCGGATCCAGAACGAAGGACTGAACAACTACTTCGTCGAGTGCATCGCCGTCCATCCGCGCGACAGCAGGATCGTGCTCTTGGGCATGGAAGGAGGCGTCTTCAAGTCGACGGACCAGGGAAGAACGTGGTCGTGGAAACGGCGGGGCTTCCCCGCGCCCGAGCGTCACGCCTACTCGGCTCCGATCGGCAGCCTGTGCTTCGATCCGACCCGCCCCGATGTGCTTTACGCAGGCATCGGCCGGCCGCGCTGGGGCAAGGACGGGAAGGGGCAGATCTACAAGAGCGAAGATGGCGGCGCGAGCTGGAAACTCACTGCCGCCGGGGGAGCGATCGATCCTCGGGCCATTGTCGGCGACCTGGAAGTGTCGCCCGACGGCTCTTACGTCCTGGCCGCCACCGACAAAGGAATCTATCGCAGCGATGACTCCGGCAGCACCTGGTCGGCCAGCAACGGTGGCCTCGCGCACCGCGATGCCGGCGAACTGGCCATCGCCCCCTCCGATCCGCGCGTCGTGTATTGCACGCTGCGGACCACGGCTCGCGACCGCGAGCCATGGAACGGGGGCGTGTGGCGGTCGGACGATGGCGGCAAGACGTGGGCCCCGCGGAGCGACGGGTTGGCACGCGCTGTCGGCAAGCGAGATCAACCCGGGCAGATGACCTCGGAGTACAAGGAGATCGTCGTTCATCCCCAGGATCCCGAAATGGTTTACGTCGGCGACCGCGCCTGGGTCAGCGCGGGCGTGTACAAGACGACCGACGGCGGCAGGAAATGGGCCCGCGTTACCCGGCACAGTGGCGAGAAGGGGAACATGGACTACGGCTGGATCTCCCAGTGGGGGCCGGCAGTTGAGTGCATGGCCATTTCGCCTGCCAAGGGGGATCGGGTCGTCTTCGGCACGTCGGGCCACGTCTTCCTGACCGATAGCGCGGGCGACACCTGGCAGCAGCGCTACTGCCAGATCGAGGGCGATCGTTTCCGGGGGACCGGACTGGAAGTGACCTGCTTCAATGAGGTCGTCACGGATCCAGGAGATCCCGGCCGGCTCTATTTCTGCTACTACGATATTGGCCTGCTGGTGAGCGATGATTACGGCCGGTCGTTCCGGAAGGCCGGCCAAGGGATGAGGCATGCCGGGAACTGCTTCACTGTCGTCGTCGACCCCGTCGACCCCGAGCGGCTTTGGGCGGGAACCGGGCAGTGGGGATCGAACCAGGGAGACGTGTGCCGGAGCGAAGACCGCGGGCGTAGCTGGACTGTAGTGGGCAAACCGGAAACGGGGTTGCCGGTCGGGCAGACGAAACACCTCATTCTCGACACGACGAGCCCGGTTGACCGCCGCGTGCTCTACGTCACCTCGCAGGGCAATGGCGTCTTTCGCAGCGACGATTCCGGCGACTCGTGGCAACCGATCGGTAGCGGACTGCCGCCGGCGGCGCTTGAGAATCCGCGGGGGCTGCTGTTGGACCCGCGCGACTCGAAACATCTGCTCCTTGCGCTCGGCGGGAGCCCTTCGAAGGGGAGCGGCCTCTACGAGACCTTGGACGGCGGCAAATCGTGGCGGACGACCAGCCGCGAAGGAGTTCTCGCCGACATCCAGGATCTCGTAGCCGATCCGACGGATTTCGCAACCTTGTACATTTGCCAGCGCGAGCACTTCGACCGTACGGTCGAGCCGCCGGTGCTGCGGCCCGGCGGACTCTTCAAGAGCACTGACGGCGGGGCGAGGTGGACGCGGATCCACGATTTCCACTTCGCGAGTTGCCTCGCCGTCAGCCCGACCGAGCGCGGCACGCTCTATCTGGGCACCACCGATCATCCCTACCACGATCAATGTCGCGCCCAGGGCATTGTCAAATCGACCGACGGCGGGAAGACGTGGCGCCAGGAGGTCGCGGGGCTCAGTTGCTGGAACATCTCCTCGATCGCCATCGATCCGCACGACTCCTCCCGGCTGTTCGTCGGCACCGGCGGGAACGGTGGTTTCGTCGGGGTCGACCGTGCCGCCAGGCGGCAGGACGGAGGTAACGGTTCGGAGCCGTGAGGCGGATCGAAGGCGTGCTGCGGCTCACTTCAGCTTCCACGGCTCGCGGTATTCGTAGTCGAGCAGTTGGTTGGCATCGGGGTTGTTGGTGATCAGTTCGCGCTCGGGGTCCCAGTGGAGGGTGGATTGGGTCACGCGCGAGATGTGGGCCAGCAAAGTCATGCTGGTCGAGCGGTGGCCGATCTCGACGTCGGCGCGGGGCTTGGCGCGCGACTTGATGCAATCGAGGAAGTTTCGGGTGTGGTCGCGGACGTGCTGCGCGTAGCCCTCGGGGAACTTCTGGTCGATGCGGTCCATCCGGGGCTTGTCGCTTTCCTGGTAGCGGCCGCCCTGTTCCGGCAGGACCTCGAAGCCCTCGTCGCTGGCGTATAGGGCGCCTTGCGTGCCGCGGAACTCGGCGAATGCCTGGCGCGGCAGCGCGCGGTTGCCGCTCGTCTCGTATTGGCCGAAGATCAACAGCCGCCCGGAGGCAAACTGGAACATCCCCTCCATCACGTCGGGGATAGTCCGGTCGTCGTCGACGGCGAACTTGCCGCCCAGCGCGCTGATGAGCGTGGGCGCCAACTCGTCCCCAGTCAGCCAGCGGAGGACGTCGATAAAATGGACACCGTTGTCGGAGAACCGCGTGGCGTAAAGGTCCCACCAGCGGAACTTGAATGGGGCGATCGTCGCCTGGTAGGGGCGCTCGGGGCGCGGGCCGAGCCACATGTTCCAGTCGAGATCGGCCGGCGGGTCACTTGGCGGGGCCTTGCCGATGCCGTCGGGGAACATGTTCGTGGTGTCGAACGCGCGGGCGACGGTCACCTTGCCGATCTTGTCTGCCGCGATCAGCTCGGCGGCCGCGGCGTACGACTTGCCCGAGCGGCGGTGCGTGCCGACCTGCACGACGCGATTGTGCTTCCGGGCGGCGTCGACCATCCGCCGCCCTTCGCGGACGGTGAGCGACAGCGGTTTCTCGCAGTAGACGTCTTTGCCCGCCTCGCAGGCCATCACGGTCTGGATGGCGTGCCAGTGGTCGGGCGCGGCGATCACCACGGCGTCGATGTCGCGGCGCTCGAGGATCTTGCGGAAGTCGCCGTAGCCCTCGGCCTTTCCCTGGGTGTATTTCTCGCGGGCCTTGTCGAGCGCCGAACGCGAGACGTCGCACATGGCGGGAATCTCGGCATCGTTGTGCTGGACGAAGAAGTCGAGCAACTGGCAGCCGCGGCTGCCGACGCCGATGAAGCCGAGGCGGATGCGGTCGTTGGCGCCGAGCACGCGCGTCGACTCGAATGCCGTCAGTCCCATGACGGCGGCCGCGCTCGCCTTGGTGAAGGTCCGCCGCGAAATCGTGTGGCTCATGGTGTTGCTCCTGCTGGACGGTCTGGTTGGTTTGGGGATGATTGGGGTGAAGGCAACAGTCTCGGGGAATGGTGGCTTGGCGCAAGACGCCTAGCGCCGCGCCGTAGTGCGGCACCGCAAGTGCGCCGGTCTCCGGGGCCATTATGACGGCTGGGACAGGTGGTCTCAATCGCGGCGGCAGGATCCCCCGCGCGACGCCCTCCGTGCCGCGGGCAACCGGGCGGTGACCGGCGCGCAGCCAGCTTCGGCAGCGGGCCACGCGAAACCGGGCCTTTCGCATCGCGGGCGCCGGCCCGCTATAATGGGCAGCCGGTGCCGGGTGGAATATCAAACTGGCGAGGAGACGCCTGCGATGGCGCGGTCTACGACTCGAGAGTTGGCGGCGGAGTTTCTGGGGACGTTCGTCCTGATCATCTTCGGCTGCGGCGTGGTAGCACAGGTTATCCTGAGCGGCCGCGAGAACGGCGAATACCTGTCGATCAATCTCGGCTGGGGGCTGGGGGTGACGATGGGGATCTACGTGGCGGGCGGCATCTCGGGGGCCCATCTCAACCCGGCGGTGACCGTGGCGCTGGCCGTGTGTCGCGGGTTTCCCTGGCGGAAGGTGATTCCATACAGCCTGGCGCAGACAGCCGGAGCGTTTGTGGCCGCGGCGGTGGTGTATGGCGTCTACTACGACGCGCTGAACCACTTCGACGGCGGCACGCGTCAGGTGTCGGGTGAATTGGCGACGGCCGGCATCTGGGCGACCTATCCACAGCCCTATCTCGATCCCCTGCCGGGAGGCCTGGTCGACCAGATCCTCGGCACGGCCCTGTTGATGCTGTGTATCTTCGCGTTGACCGACGAGCGCAACCGGGCACCAGCGGCCACCATTGCACCGGTTCTGATCGGGGCCGTGGTGCTGGCGATCGGGGTGGCCTTTGGATTCAACGCGGGATACGCGATCAACCCGGCTCGCGACCTGGGGCCAAGGTTGTTCACGTTCGTAGCTGGCTGGGGGATGGAGGTATTCCGCGCCGGCGGCTACTGGTGGTGGGTGCCGATTGTCGGCCCCCTCATTGGCGGCGTGATCGGGGGTTGGGTCTACGACCTGTTCATCACGCGGCTTTACCCGCCGGTGGCGACGCGGGCGCCCGCGATCGAGTCGTCGGACGGCAAGCAGCCTGGCGTGCCGCAGCCGGTCTCGCGTGAGGTGATCTCGTGACGGCGGCGGTCGGGCGGGTTGCCCGGCGCGACCGCCGCCCGGTAGGATGATGAAGCTCGATTGAGCCGGGGGGCGAGAGCGACACGAAAGCTGGGCGAGGGGGGGATGACGATGTGTTTTGCCGGCACGCGCGTGCAACCACGTCATGACCGCTCTTCCGGCCGCTCGCTGGCCGCGTCGGGTCTGTCGATGCTTGTGGCGCTCGGGTTGGCCTGGAGCGTTGGCGTCGCCAGCGCTCAGGAGTCGATCGGCAACTGTTCGGCCGACATTGGCGCGCCGAGGGGAGCGCGGCGGTTCGTACCCGGCCGCTCAGCGCTGGTCGGGATCACGGCGATCAACCGCACGGAACAGCCGGCTACGCTCTTGGCGGCGGCGCTCTTCCCCGAAGATCCCACCATGCAGTATGGGCGGCAGCTTTGGGTGCCGCCGCGCGCGGTCCGCCGGTCGTGGTGCATCGTGTTCACGCCGGAAGCACTGAGATCAAAGCCGGTTGTCGAACTACAGTCGCTGGCTTTCGATCGGACGGGAGGCATCGAGCGCCGGTTGCGGCCAGGGTCGGGCGAGATGCTTTCCAGCCGGCTGGCGTCCATCGACGTCGAGGCGTCGATCACTGCGGTAATTCCGGCCGAAGACAACGATCCCACGGAGATGGAACTGGTGTCGGCCGTCGAGGCGATTCGCAACGCGGCGCGGCTCTCGCGGCGGCTGACGTTTCTGCGCGGCGACTTCCTGCCTCCGACCGCCGAAGGACTCGATCCGTTCGATCAGATCGTGCTGTGGAGCGACACCCCCGCAACCGATAGCGCCGGCCGCGCGGCAATCCGCACCTGGCTCCGCCGCGGCGGCCGGCTGTGGATCATGCTCGACCGCGTCCAGCCCGAAACGGTGTCGCTGCTGCTGGGAGACTCGTTCCTCGGCAGCATCGTCGACCGGGTGGGCCTTACCGAAGTGACCATCGTGAGAACGACGGATGATCAACGGCACGGACCGACCTCTTACGATCGGCCTGTCGACATGGTCCGGGTGCTGATCGAAGGGGCCGAGATCACGCACACGGTCGACGGCTGGCCGGCCTCGTTCTGGCTGAAGATCGGCCAGGGTGAGGTGATGTTTACCACGCTCGACATGCGGGCCTGGTATCGGGCCCGCGAACCGGCCGACCGCGTCTATGTCGGCGAGTTGGAGAAGTCGGATTTCGTGCCGCTGGAGCCGCTCGACGATCTCGGCTGGCGGCTGCTTCAGCCGCGAGCGGCCGGAAGCGAGCTTCCCGAGATCGCCGCGGCGGTGCTTGCCGAGCGGATCGGCTACCGCGTCCTCGCCCGGGAGACGGTGGCAGGCATTCTCGGCGGGTTCTGCCTCACGCTCGTTGTGGCCGGCGGCTGGCTCGCCCGGCGTAAACGGCTGGAACAATTGGTGTGGATCGCTCCCCTGGCGGCGGTGGCCGCAACCGGCGTGTTCGTCTGGCTCGGCAGTGCCGCCCGCCGCAGCGTGCCGCCGACCGTGGCGTTGATCGAGCGAGCCGAGGCCGAGCGGCGGAGCGACGAGGTGGTGATCCACGGATTGGCCGCGGTGTATTCGCAGCGACCGCGCAGCGCCGAACTCGGCGGCCGCGAAATGGCGCTCACGCCCGATATGTCCGGGCTCGAAGGCTCGGTGCGGCGGATCGTCTGGACCGACGCAACGTCGTGGCGTTGGGAAGGGCTCGAACTGCCGGCCGGCGTGCGGCGGGCGTCGTTCCGCGGCACGGTGAATGTTTCACCGCGGATCGCGGCCCGCGGACGCTTCGGTCCCGCCGGCTTCAGCGGCACGCTCTCCGGCCCCTTGCGCGGCGTGAGCGATGCGATCGTCGCCATGCCCGGCCGAGAAAAAATGGCGCTTCGGTTGGACTCCCGCGGCCGCTTCACCATCGGACCCGACGACGTATTGACGGCGAACCAGTTTGTCGCCTCGGGACTGCTCACCGATCAGCAGCAACAGCGCCAGGCGTTATACCGGCAATTGGTGGAAAACGTCCGCGGACCGAACGGCGGACCGATGGTGTATGCGTGGGCTGAAGCGATCGACGCGGGGCTGACGTTCCCGGCGGCCATGCGCCGCCGCGGCGAGGTCCTCGTCTCGGCGCCGCTGGAAATCGAGCGCCCCGCGCCGGGCGAGCGGCTGCTGATCCCCTCGCCGTTCCTCACCTATCGCGCCGTGCCGCCCGACCATCGGCCCCAGGGGTCGAACGCCTACAACAACGATCGCCGCGAATGGTCGGAGACGCGCGTGGCCGGAGAGAGCTGGATCCGCTACCAGCTTCCCGACGAGCTGCTGCCGCTGGAACTCAACCGGGCCGTGGTCTTTCTGCACATCGACGCTCCGCAGCGGGAAGTGCAGGTCTTGGGGCTGGACAGCGGCGGGCCGGTGTTGATCGACAGACGCACCAGCCCGCTGGGCGAATACGCGGTCACGATCGACCGCACCGAGTTGCTCCCGATTGACGATCAGGGGGGCATGCGCGTCGGCGTTCGCGTCAATCGGCTCGATTCTGGTCCGGGTCTGAGCCCCATTTGGAAGATCATCGACATGCGGCTGCAGGTGGAGGCAGTCGCGCGCCAGGCACTAGCACCGGGGAGGCCCTGATGGACGCCCACGAGCCGGTAATCCGCACCGAAGAGCTGACGAAGAAGTACGGCGATTTCACGGCCCTCGATCGCCTCACGATCACGATCGATCGCGGCCAGATCCTTGGCCTGATCGGTCCCAACGGCGCCGGCAAGACGACGGCGATCAAGATCCTCGTCGGGTTGGCGCGGCCCACCAGCGGGCGGGCGACGATCGCCGGCGCCGATTGCCTGCGCGAGTCGCGCCGCATCAAGCGGCTGGTGGGCTACATGCCCGACACGTTCGGCGCGTACGACAACATGCGCGTCCGCGAGTATCTCGATTTCTTCGGCGCGGCGTTCGCCATCCCGCGGCGCGAGCGGATGCGCCGGATCGGCGCGGTGCTCGAACTGGCCGGCGCCACTTCGATGCAGGACCTGTACGTCGAGAGCTTGAGCCACGGCATGCGGCAGCGGATCGGCCTGGCCCGCACCATGCTCCACGACCCCCAGGTGCTGATCCTCGACGAACCGGCCAACGGACTGGACCCGCAGGCGCGGATCGAAACCCGCGAGATCCTCATCCGCCTCGCCGAAGCCGGCAAAACCCTCATCGTCACCAGCCATATCCTGCCGGAGTTGGCGCGGATCTGCAGCCGGGTGGCGATCATCACCCACGGGCGGCTCCGCGCGTTCGGCACGCTCGACGAAATCATGCGGCGTGTCCGCCAGCAGCGGACGATCGAGGTGCAACTCGCTGCGGCCGAAGGCCTCGAGCAGGCCGCGGCGGCGGTCCGCGATCTGGCGCCCGAGGCCGAGGAGGTGGCCCCTTCGCTGGCCGAATCGGTGGTTCGCTTCCGCTCGGCCATGCCCGAACGCCGTCTGGGCGAACTGCTCGCCGGACTCGTGGCGGCCGGCGTTGAGGTGACCCAGTTCCGCGAGCTCCACGTGGATCTGGAAGACGCCTTCCTTTTCGTCACGCATGAAGACGATGAACCGGTGGTGTCGGGGGCCGGCGGGCCGACCGCCGAAGCTTCGGCGCGGGGTGTCGCATGACCAATCCCATCGTGGTCCGGGAACTAATCGGCGTGCTCCGTACGCGGAAGGCCTTCGCCCTGCAACTGGCCGCCGCGGCGACGTACGGCCTGCTGGTCCTGCTGCGCTGGCCCACCAACGCCGAAGTAGGGCTCTCCGGCGCTCAGTCGCAGCAAGTGTTCCGGGTGTTGAGCTACGGCCTGGTGGCGGCGATCGTGCTCCTCACGCCCGCGTTTCCCGCGACGTCGCTGGTCGAGGAGCGGCGGCAGGGAACGCTCGCGCTGTTGTTCAACTCGCCGATGAGCGCGTGGTCGATCTACTGGGGAAAGTTCGTCGGCGTGCTCGGCTTCGCCGCCATTCTCCTCGTGCTGAGTCTGCCGGCAATGGGCGCCTGCTACGCCATGGGGGGCATCGCGTGGACGGGAGACGTGCTCATGCTCTACGCCGTGCTGGCGGCCGCCGCGGTCGAGTACAGCAGCTTGGGCCTGCTGGTGAGCAGCTATGCCGGTTCGACCGACTCGGCGCTGCGGATCACCTACGGTCTGGTTCTCGTGCTGGCGGTGGTCGCGCTGGCCCCGCACCTGTTTGTGCAAGGGCAGCCGGGCCTGGTGGCGCAGGCCGCCGAGTGGTTGCGGTGTCTATCGCCGATTCCCGCCGTGATGGAGATCCTCGGCCAAGGCGACGTCGCCTCGCACGGCTTGATTTCAGGACGAGGCACGCCCGAGCGCTTCATTCTGCTGTCGCTGGCGGCCGCGGCCGCCTCCAGCCTGCGGACGATCACGCGACTGAACTACACGCTCTTCGATCGGCCCCGTCCGTCGGGCAAGATCACGCAAGACCGCGCCCTCGGACAGCGACTCTTCAGGCGCATGGTCTACATCGTCGACCCCCAGCGCCGCAAACAGGGCATCGGCGCGCTGGTCAATCCGGTGATGGTGAAGGAATTCCGCTCGCGGCGCTTCGGCCGATCGCACTGGATGCTGCGGTTGATCGCCGGATGCGCGGTCGTCTCGCTGCTGCTCACCTACGCCACCTCGCTCGGCACGATCGGCTGGGGCGTGCGGACGATCGGCGGCATCATGGCCATCCTGCAGGTCGCGCTCATCGTGCTCGTCGCTCCCAGCCTGGCGGCGGGGCTGATCAGCGCCGAGCGCGAAAGCGGCGGTTGGGTGCTCCTGCAAATGACGCCCCTCTCGGCAGCCAGGATCGTCCGCGGCAAGCTGCTGAGCGTGCTCTGGCCGGTCGCGCTCATTCTGCTGGCGACGCTGCCGGGCTATGTCGTGATGATGTACATCGAGCCGCAGCTCTGGAACCAGATCTCGCTCGTCCTGATCACCCTCGCGCTGGCAGCCGTCTTTGCGCTGCTGGCCAGCGCGGCCATCAGCAGCCTGTTCCGCCGCACGGCGCTGGCCACCACGTCGGCCTACGCGCTGCTCGTGGCGCTGTTCGGCGGCACGATGCTCGTCTGGCTGGGACACGACGCCCCCTTCGGCCGCGAAGTGGTCGAACGCGCGCTGGTGGTGAACCCCATGGCGACCGCCCTGGCGATTGTGGGAGTGGACCGTTTCATCGAATACGAACTGGTGCCGGCCAACTGGTGGCTGATGGGATGGTTGTCGGCGGCGTCCCTGCTTGTGCTCACGGTGCAAACCTGGCGGCTCACGCGGCCGCAGTGATTTTGTGATTGCCATGCCTTCCACCTCTATGCGTCCTGCGCTGCTGCTCGCCGCGATAATCCTGCTGGGCCTCGGCGGTGCGGCGCGCGGCATCGAAGTCGATACCGCCCGGTCGACCGATCCGCCGATCGTGATGCCGGAAACACGCTTCGCCCTCTCGCCGGCGCCGATTCCGCTCTGGATCGCCGCGCTCTCCGCACCGGAAACCGATCTCCGCCGCGAAGCCGCCGTCACCATCGGCAAGGCCCATCGGCTCGGAATGCCAGAACTGCAGACGGCGATCCCCGCGTTGGTGGCCGCGCTCGAACCGGCCGATCAGCCGCCGGTCGTCGCGCAGGCTGTCGCCCAGGCGCTCATCGCCCTCGATGCCCGCCAGGCAGCGCCGCAACTGCTGGCGCTGTCCAAGGCCGGCGGTACCGATACGGCGGAAGTCATCGAACCGGCGCTGGCCGCCTGGGACTACCGCCCGGCACGCGAGGTCTGGCTGCGCCGGGTGAGCGATTCGCGCGCGCCGCGCGGGCTCCGCCTGGCGGCCATCCGCTGCCTGGGCACCGTCGGCGAGCCGAAGGCGGCGGCAGCGCTCGAGAAGCTGGCGCTCGACCCGGTGGCCGATCCGGCGATGCGGATCGAGGCGGCCCGCGCCTGGGGCCGCGTTCGAACCGAGGGGCTTGAACCCGTGGCCCGCCGGCTCCTGGCAAACGATTCCTCGCCGGCCGCCGTCGATCGCCTCATCGGCATCGCGCTTCTCGGCCGCCACGACGGGGATGAGACGAAGCGGCTGTTGGACCAGGCGGCTCTCGATCCCCAGCCGGCCGTGGCCGGCATGGCGCTCGAGCGGCTTCTGGATCTCGACTACCGCCGCATCCTGCCGATGACCCAAGAACTCCTCCAGTCGAGCGACAGCAAGGTGCGCCGGCTCACGGTCGAGGCCCTGGTGCGGCAGGCGGAACCGTCGTCCGTCGCCGAGCTTGGACCGGTGCTCGACGATCCGCATCCGGAAGTCCGCGGCTACGTTCGTGAGTCGCTCCTGGCGATGTCCAGCGACGCCTCGCTCCGCGCGTCGGTGCTCAAGGAGGCGTGGCGGGCGCTCCGCGGCGACCGCTGGCGCGAACTCGAGCAGGCCGTGCTCATGCTCGTGGCCCTCGAGCAGAAGGAAGCCGTCGCCCGCTTTATCGAGCTGCTCGAATTCGATCGCGCCGAGGTTCATACCACGGCGGCCTGGGGTCTGCGGAAGATGGCGGTGCCTGAAACGGCCGCGCCGATCCTGGAAAAAGCCCTGCGGCTCGAAGAACTGCAGCGAACCGTTGGGACATCGGCGCCCTTGGACGAGCAGTTCTGCCACCTGGCCGAGGCGCTGGGTCAATTGGAATACGCCCCGGCCGACGAATTGCTGCGGAAGTACATCCCCAAGTCGTCCCCCTACCCGTTCCCGGCCCGCGCCGCGGCCGTCTGGGCCCTCGGCCGCATCCATGCCAACGCGCCGCCGCCCGATCTCGTCAAGCGCTTCATCGAACGGGCCGACGACAACGGCATCCCGCCCGAAAGCGAAGAGGTCCGCATGGTGGCGGTCATCGGCCTGGGGCGCATGAAGGCCGAATCGGCCATTCCCATGCTGCGGAGGTACTACCCGGGCGGGCCGGCGTTCGGAACGATGGATTATGCCTGCGGCTGGGCACTGAGCCAGATCACGGGCGAGCCGGTGCCCGTAATCAGACCCTATGCCGACTCGCGGAGCGGCTGGTTTCTCGAGCCGTTCGACGAGAAGAACGAGCTACGCTATTGAAAGAGTGCGAAGGTGTCAACAATGAGGAGCATCAACATGAGCAATCATCAAGTTCCGTCGCGATCGGCCCGCCGCGTGGCCATGCTGGGTGGACTTCTGGCGCTGGCGGCCGTCTGCTGGTGCGGCGCCGCTGCTGCGGCCGAACCGGCCCCATCGGCCGATGGCTGGATCAGCCTCTTCAACGGCAAGGATCTCACCGGCTGGACGCCCAAGATCACCGGCTACGACCTGGGCGACAACCACGCCAACACGTTCCGCGTCGAAGACGGCGTCCTCAAGGTTTCCTACGACCAGTACAAGGCCTTCGACGGCAAGTTCGGGCACCTCTTCTACAAGGACAAGTTCTCGCACTACCGCCTCCGCATCGAATACCGCTTCGTCGGCCAGCAGGCCCCGGGTGGACCCGGCTGGGCCGTCCGCAACAGCGGCGTGATGCTTCACTGCCAGGCGCCCGAAACCATGCGCAAGGAGCAGGAGTTTCCCGTCTCGATCGAGGTGCAGTTCCTCGGCGGCAACGGCCGCGATGAACGCTCGACCGGCAACCTCTGCACGCCCGGCACCAACGTGGTGATGAACGGGAAACTGTTCACGCCCCATTGCACCAGTTCCCGCTCGAAGACTTACCACGGCGACCAATGGGTGACCGCCGAGGTCGAAGTCCACGGCAGCGGCGACGTCCGCCACTACATCAACGGCGAACTCGTGCTCCAGTACCAAGAGCCGCAACTCGACGAGCGCGACGCCGACGCGAAACGCCTGATCGTCGACGGCAACAAGATGCTCGACGCCGGCTACATCTCCCTGCAGGCCGAAAGCCACCCCGTCGAGTTCCGCCGCGTAGAGATCCTGCCCCTCCGCGAGTAACATGACAACACTGTCTTCTTTAGCTCCGCGAAAGCAGCGGCCCCGCCGTTTAGCCCAATCCATCCTCCTGGAGCCTCGCCATGACGCGCGCTATCACTCGACGTGACGCCCTGAAACAGGCGGCTGCAGCCGCCGCGGCCTGCTCGCTTCCGGCGATCGTGCCGTCGAGCGCGCTGGGGCACGACGCCCCGGCCTATCGCGTGAACCTGGCGGCGATCGGCACGGGTGGCCGCGCTACGGGCAATATCCGCGGCAGCTTCCTGCCGCACAAAGACGTGCGGATCGTGGCCGCCTGCGATTGCTACCGCAGCAAGCGCGAGAATTTCGCCGCCATGATCAACAAGCACTACGACCGCGAGGTCTGCAAGCCGTACGCCGACTTCCGCGAGGTGCTCGCCCGAACCGACATCGACGGCGTGATCATCAGCACCCAGGACCACTGGCACGTGCCGCTCGCCTGGCATGCCGCCCGGGCGAAGAAGCACATGTACGTCGAGAAACCCCTCGGCGTCGCGCTGGCCTGGGCCTGGAAACTCCGCGACGTGATCGGCGAGGCGAAAGTGGCATTCCAGTACGGCACCCAGCAGCGCGGCGACCAGCGCCAGTTCCGCCGCGCGGTCGACCTCGTCCGCGGCGGCCACATCGGCAAGGTCGAGCGCATCGACGTCTGGTGCCCCGACATGTCGGAACAGTTCAACCAGGCCTCGGTGCCCCCTTACGGCACGACCGCCGAAGCGCCCGTCCCCGACGATCTCGACTACGATATGTGGACCGGGCCCGCGCCGATGAAACCCTACACCGTCGACCGCACGACGAACTGGGGCGGATACCACATCTACGACTACGCCCTGGGCTTCATCGCCGGGTGGGGCGCGCATCCCCTGGACGTCGCCCAGTGGGGCCTCGACGCCGACGGTACCGGTCCGATCCGCTACGAGGGAACCGGCAAGGTGCCGCCGCCCGGTAGCCTCTGGGACACGGTCGAGTCGTGGGACGTCACGTGCGAGTACGCCAGCGGCGTCAAGATGCACTTCATGGGACAGCGCGCCGCCGATGAGGTCATCAAGCAGTATCACCCCAAGCCGCTCACGCACGGCACCACGTTCTTCGGCGAGCGCGGCTGGGTGAGCGTCGATCGGGCCGGCCTCTACACGAGCGATCCGGCATTGAAGGAACTCCAGATCGAACCGTCCGACGCCGAGCACCCCGTCCAATCGCACGTCCGGAACTTCATCGAGGCGATGAAGACCGGCTGGCCGACCTTGAACCCGTTGGAATCGGCGATCCGCTCCGACACGATCAGCCACCTCGCCGATCTCTGCGTCCGCCTCGGCCGCCCGATCCGCTGGAACCCCGAAACGGAACAGATCCTCGACGATCCCGAGGCCACCCGCCTGCTCGACCGCCCCCAACGCGCCCCTTGGACCATGGCGTAGCTTGTGGTGCAGGCGTCTCGCCTGCTTCTTCCTCCCCGCACCGCCAATGCGCCCCCAGTTCGGCGGATTGCAGAACCGCTCCCGAACCGCTACCATCGGCCGTGAGCATCGGCGAGTCATTGACCGCCGCCTTTCGCTCCGCGAAAGCAGCGTCCTTTCGCCGAACGGAAGACGCCAAGAAATCTCAACCGCTCCAAGCCATCGCGAGGGAGAACCGGCTGTGGCCCTTTCGGTCAACGAGATCTACAAGCAGGATTGCATCAAGGGCCTTGCCAAGGTGGAGCCCTCCACCGTTGACCTGGCGTTCGCCGATCCGCCCTTCAACATTGGCTACGAGTACGACGTCTACCACGATGCCCGTAGCGACGACGAATACCTCGACTGGTCGCGCCAGTGGATCGAGGGCGTCTGGAAGGCGCTGAAGCCGACGGGCACCTTCTGGCTCGCGATCGGCGACGAATACGCCGCCGAATTGAAGGTCATTGCCCAGAAAGACGTCGGCTTCCGCTGCCGCAGTTGGGTCCTCTGGTACTACACCTTCGGCGTCAACTGCAAGCGGGCCTTCAGCCGCTCCCACACGCACCTCTTGTACTTCGTCAAGAACCCCGACGAGTTCACGTTCAACGCCGACGACCCGGCGGTCCGCGTGCCCTCGGCCCGGCAACTGGTCTATGCCGACGGCCGGGCAAATCCCAAGGGGCGGCTCCCCGACAACACCTGGATCCTGCGGCCGCAGGACCTGCCAGGCGGGTTTTCGGCCCAGGAAGACACCTGGTACTTCCCCCGCGTCGCCGGCACCTTCAAGGAGCGCGAAGGTTTCCACGGCTGCCAGATGCCCGAGCAGCTCCTGGGGCGGATCATCCGCTGCTGCTCGAATCCCGGCGATGTGGTGCTCGATCCGTTCGGCGGCAGCGGCACGACGCTCACCGTGGCCAAGAAGCTCGGGCGGCAATGGCTGGGCTTCGAGCTCTCGGCCGAATACGTCACCCGGATCAAGGCCCGCTTGAAAGCGGCCGCGGTCGGCGACCCGCTCGACGGCGCGGCCGACCCGCTGGCCAGCGCGCCGAAGACCACCGGCCCCGGGGCCAAGCGGCTGGTTGACGGGAAGCGGGTACCGGTCGCCGCGGGCGGCCGCCCGGCCGGGGTGTTGCGCAACGGCGACGTCCAGCACGCCCTGATCGACGCCTACAAGCAGACGCACGCCGGCCATTCGGTCGACCAGTTGCTTGCCGACCCCAAGCTGAACGGGGCGTTCACCGAAGCCTGCCGCGCAAACGGCGTGCCCGGCGGTCCGGCGGAGTGGAACCGGATGCTGCTCGGCGTTCGCAAGCGGGGCCGGCTCCCCAAGCTGAATATCAAGGGCTGGCACTTGCGATCCAGCGACATGGACGGCTACATGTTCGCCAGCGAGATCGCCATGCAGCAGCTCTCGATCGAGCTCGACGCGGCGCTGGACGACATCCTCTGCGATCCGCGGCTCGCCGGCCGCTTCGACGAAATCGCCGCGTCGTTCGCCCCCGGCCACACTCTCTTCGAGTACCGCTGGGCGGCGCTGGCCATCCGCAAACGCGCAAAGATGGCCCGCCGGCTCGCCGTCGAGCTTGAGTCCGAGTGGTCGAAGTGCCAGCTCGGCCGCGCCCGCTCCATCCGCGACAGCGACTGGAGCAAGTACGAATGTCCGGGTGTGTACCTGCTCCTGAGCGACGGCCGGCAGGAGTTGTACGCGGGCGAGACCTTCAATCTGCGGCAGCGAATCGAGCAGATCGCGGCCGTTCCCGCCTGGAAGAAGTTCGCGCCGGCCACCGTCAAAGTGCTCGCTGTCGCCCCCCGCTGCGGCCTGCAGTCGTACCTCATCGACCGCCATCGCCCCGTGATGAACTGCCAGCTTCTCCTCCCCGCCCCCGCCGCTCCATAGTCCCGCCCAGTTCGCAGTCCGGGCTTCAGCCGGCTTTTCACCATTCCCCCCGCATTCCATCATCGCTACAACCATCGCCGTTTCGCTCCCGCGCGGTTCATTCGGTCCAGCACGCTGAAGAAGACTCCCAGCGCCATGATGCCAAGGGCGATGCACAGGACGGCGACCCCAACGGTGCTGAACATCTCGATAGCAGTCTGGTTCATGATGTGACCTGTAGCGGTTGATGCCCGGAAGATCCTGTCGGCGAGCGGCCAGGCTCTCAGGCAGGGCGGTCAGGGAGACC
>JAXGPP010000031.1:0-72840 GCA_040766885.1 Thermoguttaceae bacterium
GCCAGCGGTGGAAGCAGCGCTCGATATGGTACGGCGCCCGCGGCGCCGGGCCGAGCCAGAACTCGTAGTCAAACCCTTCCGGGACCGTCTGCGGTTGCCAGCCGGGGCCGGGGCTGGGAAAGCTGTTCGCGTCGACCCCGGTGCGGACGGTGCGGATCTCGCCCAGGCGCCCGTTGCGGGCCAGTTCACACGCTTTCCGCACCGCCGGGGCCGAGCGGAACTGGGCGCCGGTCTGGAACACCCGGTTGTACTTGCGGACCGCCTTGGCCATCTCGTTGCCCTCGTAGATGGTCAGCGCCAGCGGCTTCTCACAGTACACGTCTTTCCCCGCCTTCATGGCGGCGATCGCAATCAGTGCGTGCCAATGATCGGGCACGACGATCGCCACGGCGTCGATGTCGGGCCGGGCGAGCAAATCGCGGAAATCGTTGTAGACATCGCAGCCCTGGAAACTGCCGGTCTCGGTCTTCTGCGCATAATGCTCGTTGACCCATGTCCGCACCGTTTCCCGGCCGAGCACCTGGTCCGGGTAGTAGTAGCCCACGCCGCTGCGGTTCACATCACAGGCGGCCAGTATCTGAACGTCGTCGTGCACCAGGAACGAAGGCACGATTCGCTGGCTCTGGTGCCCGCAGCCGATCTGGCCGACGTGAATGCGGTTGCTCGGCGCCGCAGCGCCAAACACCGATCGCGGCACAATGTCGGGCACTGCCAATCCGGCGACCAGTGCCGCAGCGGTCTTCAGAAAGCCGCGGCGTTGCGGTTGCCCGAGCGCAGGCAAGGAAATCTCATCGGCCATTATCGACGCCTCCCGGAGCAGATCTAACACCTGTGACACGCACGACAACCACGCCATGCGGCGGCACATCGGCCGAAAAGCCGTCCTCGTGGATGCCGACGTCTTTCTGCCGCCACAGATCACGGACCTTCTGCGGCCCGGACAGGCCCAGTCTAGCCCACGTGACGTTCACTTGCGAGGTCGCGGCGGCCGGGTTGAACAGGCCGACAGCCCGCGAACCGTCTTCCAACTCCTTGACGACCGCTTCGCCGCCTTGCGCTTCGCTCTGCCGCCCCTGCTTGCCCAGCGGATCCTGGTTCACTTCGAGCATCTCGTCGTTCGACAAGAGCGAGAGTGTGAACGGATCGAGCCGCTCGATCGGTGTGCCGATGATCATCGGCGATCCCCACAGGCACCACAGGCTGATGTGCGAGTACTGTTCGTCGGGTGTGAGCCGCGACGGTTCAAGCGGCTGATCCCTCCAGCCGCCCAAGAGTCCGACGCGAAGATTGCAGGCGTGGTTCCAGTGCCCCGGCCGCTGGTAAGGCGCCCAGGCGTCGTGGACGAGCCACACCTCGCGAATGCCTACCGCCCACTGCCGAAGTCCCGAGTCCATCTGCGAGCGGTCCCAGAGATCGACAAGGTCGCCCGTGGTTCGCGATAGCTGCGCCAGGGGCGTGTGCTCGGCGGCCGTCGCCAATGGCACGGAGTTCGACAGTTCCAGGACCATGTCGCGATCGCAGGAGGCCAGGGCATCGGCCAGGCGCTGCGTGACATCGGCACGGTCAACGCCCCAATCGTACTTCACGTAATCGAATCCCCACTCCGCCCACTGCCGGGCGTCGCTGGTCTCGAAGAAATGCTTGCCGAAGCGCCAGCCGTCGCTGGGCTTCTTGGGGCGCTGCCAGGCTCCTTTCGGATCATCGCTCGAACCGCCGATGAATCCGGCGTAGCTGGTCGTCCACGGCGTCGAATAGATGCCCGCCTTGAGGCCGAGGCCGTGGATGTAGTCGCATAGTGCCCGCATATCGCCGAATTTCTCGTTGGGCTGAATGGCGTTGTGCTCTCCGCCGCGCCGACCCTGCCAGCCGTCGTCGATGTTGATGTACTGCCAGCCGTGGTTGATCAGTCCCGACTTGACCATTGCATCGGCCGCGGCGCGGAGATGCTCCTCGGCCACTCGCGGTCCCCAGCCGCCCCACGTGTTGCAACCCAGAAGCGGCGTCAGGCAGATCTCGTCGCCCACGACAATCCGCAGTTCGCGCTCAGCGCGGCCCAAAGCGTTCTCAGCGCCGAGCAACACGCGGTGCGTGCCCCGCTTGGCGATCTCACCGCTGATCCGGCCGTTCTTCTCATCGAGCCTCAGGCCCGCGGGGAGATTCGCCACGTCGAACTTCATCGGACGCTGGCCCGTGGCGGCGATCGTATAAAGAACGGGGCTCCCCGGGCGGACGCCAAAAACCTTCGCTCCGTTGATCCGCGGTTCGGGCGCCGGAGCCGGTGTGAGGATCGGACCGAGGGGCGCCGGCCCGTCGGCGGCCGGAGCCCGACCCATCAGTAACCATCCGGCAAGCACGATGCCGGCAAGCGTAGATAGTCGCAGCGATTTGTGCATGGCTCGCTCCAGTAGAGACTCTTGGAGGATCGTCAACGATCGCGACCGGTCAGACGCCGGATCAAGGCGATCTCCTCCGGATCGAATGGCGTCCCGTCGCCACGGAAGATGTCGTGAAACCACACCTCGGGCTCGGGTGTGCCCGGCTTGCTCCCCCAAGGGAAGATCGTGTTCATCTTGCCTGCCACAAGCCCCCAACTGATCGCCCCGACGCGCTCGCGCTGGAAGATTGGCAGGATCTCCTGAAATGTGCTGGAGGGCCGCCCCATGTACTCGGTGCAGAGGAGCGGCCTGCCGTGCTTCTTAAGCGCCGCGATGAAGGACGTCGCGCTCTTCGGCCCGCCGTAGGTGTGGAACGTGATCACGTCGCAATTCTCGGCGAGGAAGCTGTTGAGCGGACTGGTTTCGAGCTTGTCGATGCAGGCCGTCAGCGGCTGCGATGGATTAACGCTCCGCGCCCAGGCGAACTCCTGGCGCAACAGTGGCAGGCTCTCGGCCCCCTTCTTGCGGTTTTCGGGCTCGTTATAGAGATCCCATAGCAGGATCCGATCATCGGTGGCAAACGTGGTCAGCACATCCTTGACATACCTCTCCAGCCGTCCCCACTCCGCCGGATCGTTCACCTTGGCCGCTCCGGGGCTCTGTACCCAGCCCGAGTTGTGCACGCCGGGCACGGGGTTGGGCTGCTTGCCCAGCCGGGCTTCCCCTTCGAGACCGTAACACCCGTTGGTGAAGAACGTGAAGATCACGCGGATATGGTGCTCCTCAGAAAGGTCGAGAAACTTCCGCACGCGATCTTTGAATCCCTGCGGGTCGGCCTCCCACACCAGGTCGTGTGAGAAGACCCGCACCGTGTTGAAGCCGAGCCTCTCGGCCCAGCCGAGTTCGCGGTCAATCGTCTCGGGATCGAAGCTCTCGGCCTGCCAGGTTTCAATCTGGTTGATCGCGGTTGAGGGAACGTAGTTACATCCCACCGGCCAGGGCTGACTGTCATACCAGGCGTTGGCCTTCTCGGAGGTCCATCGTGAGCCCGGTTCACCTGCCAGATCCACGACGGCCTTCACCAGTGCCGCCTCGGCCTCGGCGGAGTAGAAGCCGACATCGGCCACCAGTCCGCGGGCTTCATAGCCTCCTTCGGCGACGATCCGCGCATCGGGCAGGTAACCATCGACTTCATTGGAATAACCGGCGATCCACAGGCGATTCTCTCTCAGCGCCTGGTTCAATAGCGGGACATAACCCGACACGACCTCACCCGAGAGGGCCACCAGCGTCAGGTCCTTGCCCAACCGCCACAGCGCCAAGGGGTGTCGATGGTGGGTCGGCAATGGCTCGCCGCGCTCGAGCGCAGCCAGCATCCGCGAACCGTTGTGAGCCATCGCGCCGGTCATCTTCGCCAGTTCTTCCCGTGAAGGGGCCGGCTTCAAAGGGAGATCCGCCTCGCGGAAGCGGACGTCGAGCGGCCCGCGGATGGGCTCCAGCCGCTCGGCGGCAACCCGGCACACTTCAGCGGCCAGGCTCTCGCCCTGCAGGCGGACATTCTTCTCCTGCTCGGGGCCGCAGCGAGGTTCGCTGTTAGCATCGGCGCCGCAGCCCTGCACGAACATCGCCTGCACACCCGGATGCCGTGCCTCGATCGCCTCCTGGGCAAAGCCGGCGTAGTCGCCCGAGATCTTGAGGCTGTCTTCATGGAGCGTTACCGGATGGCAGGCGAGGCCGAACACAACGCCGCGCAACTTGCCTTCCGGCGAGTTGACGCAGAGCACCGGCACGCGGTCGTCGACATGCCCGGCCGGGTTCGGCCCCATGCCGCGGTATCGGCCGTCGGGATCGTAGAGGCGGCGGTTGCGCACGAAGTCGCATTTACCCGTGCCCAAGGCAAGGGTCGCCGGTTTCAAGTCGGCCAGCGCCGCCACGGCGATCTCGCTCAACTGTTCGAACAGGCGTTCGGTATAGGCCAGGGTTGCCTGCCGGTCCGCTTCCGTCATCGGATAACGGTCCAGGTCCGAACCGCCGATGATCGGGCCGGAATGAGTATGAGACAGGTTCACCAGGATCTGCCGCCGCTCGAGCCCCGTTCTTTTGCACAGCAGATCGAACAAGGCTTTCGCCTCGGCCGGCCGAAGCACGCACACGTCCACCGTGATCAGCACCGCCCGTTCGCCCCTGGCATCCTCGATTGCCATAGCCTTGGCATGAAGATCGTTGAGCTTCCCGACCGACGCTCGGAACCGGGGTGGGCTTGCATAACCGTGAAGCCAGAGCGGTTCCTGGGGCGTGATACAGACGCGGGCCAGGCCGACCCGAACCGCCCCAGGCTCTTCCGCCTCCGCCGACATGACGCCGCCAGCCAGCGGACCGGCAGCCAACAGTAGCGCGGCAAACAGCCAGCACAGCCAATGTCCTGCCGCAGCATCGCGAAGGTTACGCCCGAGCATGAGTCACCTCACCGCGTCAATGGTTTCTCGCCCACTTCGGCAATCCACTCCTTGGTCCACTTCACGGTATCCAATCCGATGTCGCAGACGCCGTGTTCGAGAAAGATCATCCCTTCGATCCGCCCGGCCTCCAGCAGCCGATAGCCGAACTCGGTCTGCCGCTGCATGCGATCCAACGGCATGGGCGCCTTGTTGCCGAAATCCCAGAGATAGCAGCCCAGGAGCTTGGGATGATCGGGGGCGATCTTCTCCAGCCGCTCAAAGTTCTGCTCCAGGGAGGCCAGGTCCTCCGACTTCCACGTCCAGGACGTGATCTTGTCACAGTGCTTCAAGTGGTCCTGGATCGGCAGGTCCAACTGGTGCGTGTAGACCACGACGTACAAGGGGAGCGTCTTGCCGCCGGCCGTTTTCCTCTTCTCTTCCAGGTCCTTGAGTTCGTCGAGCGTCAGGTGAGCCGTCCCGTCGGGCTTGAAGTAGTCGTCCATGATGAAGCCCGACACGTTCGGAAACCGGCCGGGCATCTTGAGCACGAAGTCCCGCCGCTCCGGATCGGTCGCTCCACCGGACTCAACCAGCGCCCAGACGACGCGCCTCAGCGGGCTCAAGGCGATCGCGTACTGGTCGTATTCTTCGAGTGCCGGCCGTCCCTTGTGGCGGATCAGGAACAGGTTGGGAATCCCCATGTAGAATGCCGCCTCGGCCGCCGTCATTCGCGACGGCGCGTGCCCCCAGTCGTCATTCGTGGCCCCCGGCGCACCACCCCAGATCCACAACCGGTCACGGACCGTGCCGTCGGCCGGCAGGCAGGGAAAGCCGCCTTTCGGTTCTTCGGCCGGCCAGGCAATCGGCACACCGGCCAACAGCGCGGTCCCGGCGGCCGTAGCTTGCAGGAGACTTCTTCGGCTCAAGGCAACATGTTTCATCTGCGTCTCCTCTCTTCATTGACTCGCGAACTGAGAGTTGCAGTGTGTCATTCACTCGGTTGGGAAGACTTGCTATCCTGTTGCGCCCGGACTTCATAGAGCCGGTAGCCGATCTTCCGACACGCCTCGATCGTCTCGACATACGGCGTGTCGCAGACATCGACAAAGCCGTTCTGGAAGTTCTCGCCGTCGTCGCGCCCCGTGGTCGACTGGTCGCCATACTGGTGCCAATGGGTGCCGACGACCAGGGGATTCCTGAGCGCGCTGGCCACGTACTTCTCGTAGGCTGCACCGCGGGCTTGCTGGTTGGGCACTTCGCGCAGGCTGGGGTGGAACTTGCCGCGGTCCAGCGCGCCGAAATGCCACTCGCCGATGAGCACCGGTTTGTCGATCCCCTCGGGCAGTCGCAAGTCATCCAAGGTCTCGGTGTAGCGGTTCACGCTGACCACGTCGCTGTACTTCGCGGCGGTGCGGAAAACCACGGCGTGGCTCCACCCGGCGAAGCGGCAACCAAGATAGAGCCCCTCGGGATCGATCTCCTTGACCGCCTCGCGGCACTGGCGGAAGTAAGCATCGGCAATCGTGCCGAGAAACGCTGCAAGGTCCTCGCGCCCCTGACCTTCGCCGGGCGGCGTCGTTAAGCGAAGCATCGCCTCCCACGACGGGTACTCGGCCTTCCAGGCCGCGTTCAGCCGCTCGATCGTCTCGTACTTCGCTTTCAGTTCGTCGACCAGCACGCCTTTCGCCGGCTGATCGGCGGGCGAGGCGAGCACCGCCCGGGCGAGCGTGGTCTCGTCGGCTCCCCAGTTCAGCTCGTTTCCGGGAAAGTACCCCAGGCACCACGGGTCGCCGACCGCCTTGCCTCGGTGCAGGGCCACTTCCTCGAGCAGCGTCGCTTTGAAGCTGGGATCAAACACGTCGGGAAACTTCCCCCAGCCGCCACTGGTTCCTTCGATCACCCGGCTGTCGTCGTGGATCGTCGCCACGTAGCCAGTCGCACCGGGCGTGTCCTCCGGCGGCGAATCGAGGCTGTACACGGTGGCCGTGTAGGGAGTTTTTCGCTGGAGATAAATTGCGGGCTGCGAGCAGTTGGCCAGCGTATTGAGGCCCCAGCTTCGCAGGCGGCGGTGGACCACGTCTGGATATGCCTCCTGCCACTGCGGGCCGTACTTCCTCAGCAGGTTTGCTCCGGAGAAATTGAACGTCTCCGTCCCCCGCGGGTACAAACCCGAAATGGCCCACGTGCTCTGGCCGTAGAACGGTGTGAAGGCCGTATCGCGATCGGGCAGTTCGCCGAAGAGATGCTCCCGGCCGGTCACCGGTGTGTAACCGCACGACCACGTGACGCGGACGAGGCCATGCGACCAGTACAGCCTCCCTTCCGGATCGATGAACCACCACTTGCCGCCCCACTTCGCAACCCGGAACCGGCCCGTCGCCTCCAACTTCGGTCCGCCCAGCCAGCCGCCGTACTGGTTCCACTGGCTCGGGCCCGGATGGGCCGCGAGATCGACCGCTTCGCGCTGGCGCTTGGCCGCCAGATCGTCATACGACTGCGTCTTGCCGGGCCAGTCCTTGTGCATGTACTGCCCGAAGCGGTCGATCATCGGAAACAGGTCATCCACCCGCTCTGGAAGCGGGAAAGCAGGACTGCCGCCGGCGACAATGCTCGACACCTCCAGCACGCAATCGGCCGACGGCCGGTAAACGTAGACCGAAATCCCCGCCACGTCGGCCGGGTCGACCGTTCCCCGGCCACCGCTGGCGAATCCGCCGGGTGTGCCGCGCATCCCTCGCAGCTTTTCCTGAAGTGCTGCCGGCACCCGAGCCCGGATCTTGAGCCTCACCGCCGCTTCCTCCCCCGCCGGGACCGTGATCGACTCGATGCAGCAGTTCTGCCGCTCGGCACGTTTCGAGCCGGGATTGTCGATCGCGAGATGAACCGTCACCGGGCGCTCGGAGAGGTTCTTCACGCTCGTCTCGAGTTCAGCCCGCCCCGTCAGGTCCCAGCGTCCGCCGGGTGAATGGAACGTCACCCCGGGCCGCTCGGCCGAATGCCCGATCTCCACTCGCAGCTTTCCATCTTGCTGGACGATCGTCGCATCATCGGTCGTCACGGCGCCGTCGGCCAAGGGTCGCGCGAGATCGACCAGCGTCACAGGCTGGCGATCGGGCTCACCGGCCGGCAAAGCCGTTGCGACCACGAAAAAGCAGAGTTGCGCGAGTGCCAGAGACAGGGCACACTCCCCGCTGCGGGCGACCAATCGATTGCCGTTCATGCGAGTCGTCCTTTCTGTTCAACTTCAGATTGGTAACGCAACGGGAGCTTGAGCTGAGGGCTTTGAATGTGTTGCGTTATCAATCGGAACATCAATCGATGCTACTTCCAGAGCGATTCGATCAGTTCGACCGTGCGATCGACGAGCAACTGTCCGCCCTCCGGGCCAACGCGGTTGCTCTGCGGTACCGCGCCGTATCCGCCGCCTCGGACCGCCGTCGCGGTGGGCAGGTAGGAGCTTTCACCGGCAAGCTGCAGGATGAAGGTCTGCAGAGCCGGGCTGCGCGCTTTGATCGCCACGCCGAAGTCGTTGTACAGTTCGAAGTTGTTCGTCGCGATCGCCACGTCTCCCAGCCGAACCACGTGCAGTTCCATCGGATGCGTCCCGCCCGGAGAGGCCTGCTGTTGCTCGTAACGATCCACCACGCGCTGGTGCCACCGCATGAGCGTGTGCTGGGCCGGATCCTTGGAGAGCTTCTCGACCTGTTCCCGCGCCGCGGCGCACTCCTCGGCCGTCACCACGCGCAGCGGCAGTTCAATCGTCTCTACCCGATGTGCGAGGACCACATCGCTGCGCCGATCCTGGCTGGCCCCCTGGTAGGCTTCTTCCCAGGCGCGGTCGATGCGGCGGGCAATTTCCTCCAGCCGCGTCAGCTTGCGGAGTTCCCGCATCCGTTCTTCGGCGGCCTTGCGGAACATCAGGTGCGGCGACTGGTCGCCGGCAGCGCCGATCCAGCCGAGCACTGCCAGTCCTTCACCGTGACGCGCTTCGAGCAGTTGGCGCACTTCGTGCCAGTAATCGGCGTTGACCGCGAGGTGATGTTCCACCTCCTGCGCGGGACACGCCACGTTGATGCCCGTCGCCAGCAGTTTCTCCTCCCGGTCCCAGGCCAGCAGCACCTCGACGCCATGATCCTCGTAGCCTTCCATGCCGCGGAAATCGGGCCGATCCGTCTTCCCGTACATCTCGGCATGACCGTCGGCGTACACCGCGCGGCGATGCTGGGCCACCACCGCGTGCCCCAGCCCCCAGCCCACCGATCCCGGCGCCCGTGATTTCCAGGCTTCGACAATCACGTCGGACAGGCGGCCGACGAGAAACTCGAAGTATTCGGTGGGTTGCATGACGCCGTCTTTGGGGATGTTGTACGCCCCCTCGACGAGCACCGGCCCGCAGTGCGTATGCGTGGCGGTGAGAATCAACTTGTTCGTGTCGAAATCGGGCAGGCGCTCCTTGATCCGCTGGCGGACCTTCTCGATCAACCCGCCCCGGAACGACGTGAGATCGCAGGATACGAACAGGGCCTGGTCGACGACCTGCTCGCCGCGGCGGCTCTCCAACGCCAGCGCCTCGGCCATGATCGGCGATTCCACCGACTTCGAGATCCGCGTGTGCATCTGACCCTGTAATGCCACGGGCCGATCGGGAGTAATGCTCGTCTTGGCGGCGCCCACCAGGAGTGCACTCGGCTCACGAACTGCGTCCGCAGCCAGCGTCTCCTGATTGAGGCCACCGATCCAACCGGCGAGTAGGGCGATGGCAACGCTGAAAAACACGCCACGATCAAGCGAACGGCTCATATGCAAGGCTCCTGTCTGTTGGCGGCTTCGAATGGGTGATGGTCGTATTCAGGATTATGGGAGGAGCAGAAGCGTGCCGCCCTCGGCGAGTCGCCAGTTCTCGGCCAGCGTCCCCTCCCAGCAATGCCATTCGCCGTACTGGCTGCAGAACGCGCCCACGTTGAACGCGATTTTCGCCCCCTTCTGCGGCTTCAGGCCCAAAGCTTCAAGCGGAATCGCCCAGCGGCCGCGCCAGCCCTTGGCGTTGCCCGACCTGCCTTTGATCGTTTCGACCGAGAAGCGCACGGTCTGGCCCAGCCTGGCGACCGCCTCCGCGGGCGCGCCGCCGTCGGCCGTGCTCTCGACCGTGCCCCCTGCGTAGCCGCGGATGACGAACACCGCTGGCTTGCCGTCGGGCGTGTTGCCGGCAATCGCGATCTCCGCGCCGTCGTCCTTTCCCCATGTTGCGCCGGTCGAAATCTCGGCCGGCTCAAACATCGTCGCGGTCACGGCCACGTAGAGGTACTGCTCGTCGTAGCACAGTTTCAAGAGCACCGGCGGACCGCAGGCCGGCAGCCGCGAAATGTCGCGGTCGAGCCGGTAGATCTTCCCCGGCCACTGGTCCGGCGTGAACTCGCCCTCCAGTGGCGGCGGCGTGGCGACTCGCGCAGCCTCGGCTGCGCCCGACTTCCGCGCCGGAGTAGCCACCGGCGGCATGGCGTCGTCGATGGTAAATGCCTGCGGGCTGCCGTCCTGCCCCACGCCGCCGCGGAACACGATGTTCCCCTCCCATCTCTTCACACCATTGGGTTGGCCCACCGTGATCCGGCCCGGGGCAAAAAGCGTATTCCGCTCGAACGTGCACGCCGACGACGACTGGAACGAAAGTGCCATGTCGCGGTCGACGATGAACACGTTGTCGCGGATGGTAATATTCCGCGCAATGTGGTTGTGCGTCGGCCGCGCGACTCCCACCGATACATTCCGCTCGATGGTGCAGTCGTGGGCGCCTTCATCGAGATAATAGGCCGACACGCCGAATCCCTCGCCGACCGGGGCGATGTCGCGGACCATATTGCCCCGCAGGACGCAGTTGGCCAGGTTGCCGTAGATCGCCGCGCCGTCGTGCATCTCGAGCATCACCCGGTAGATGAGGTTCTGCTCGATGAGGTGGTCTTTCCCGCCGCCGATCAGGCCGCTGTAGGGCGCGTCGTGGATTTCGTTGCGGTCGATCACCAGCCCGGTGCCGCTGAGCATCGTCGCGGCGGCGCTCGGGTAGTACACGCCCACATGGTGAACGTGGTTGCCCGAGAAGCGCGTGCCCGTTGCGTTTACCTTCACGCCGCAGGCGCCGGTGTGATGCACCTCGCAGTCGGCGATGCGGCAATCGCCGAGCTCGCGCGCCGCGATTCCCAGGCCGCCGACGTTCGCGATCTCCACCCGCTCGATGACGCACTCCTTGGCATTCGCCACGCTCAAAGCCCCCTCCAGCCCGCCCGCGCCGAAGCTCGCTGGCTTCAAGGGCGGCGTCGCGCACTGAAGCACGAGGCCGCGGATCGTGATCCGCTCCGCCTTCTGCCGTGAGTCGCCGGCGATGCGGATGATCCGTTCCATCGTCGGCGCGATGACCTTGCTCGCCGCCATGTCTTCGTCCGGCAATGGCCAGTAGACGACGCGCCCGCCGCTCCGATCGAGATACCACTGCCCCGGCTGGGCCATTCCCTCGCGCGTGTTCCAGATCACGTATTTCTTGATCCCCAGGGCTCCTGGCGGCCAGATCGGCGCAGAGGAGAAGATCAGGCACTCGTGCTCGATATCGTTCTTGGCCACGCCCACGAGCGACTCGTCCCACATGTGATACAGCCGCACCTCGGCATTTCTCACGTCGAGCGTGGGCGGAATATCCTGGGGATCGTAGGGCATCGTGGTCAGCTCTTCCTCGGTGGGCTTCCGTTCCCAGTAGCCGGCCACCGCCGGCAGAAGCGGCAAGCTCCACGTCCCCCGGTTCAGGAATGTCCCCGTTTCCGGGAATCGTGCCCGCTGCGGCATCCGCCCGTTGACCACCAGCGCCCGGAAGTCCCACTGGCCTTCCTTCACCCCCTCAAGATTGGCCGACCAGAACTTGTCGCCGTCGCGCTGCCAGCCGGTCACCAGGCGGCCACCGTAGAGCACCGCACGGCCGCCCGGCTCGGCCTCGATCGTCAGCCCGCTGTCGCGTCCATCCAGTTCCAGCGTCTCCGCCAGGAAGTATTCGCCGGGCATCACCACGACGCGATGCGGCCCCGCTTCCGCTTTCCTGGCCGCGTCGCGCGCGGCTGCGAGCGTCGCAAGCGGTTGCTCCCGCGTGCCGGGCTGGTCGTCGCGGCCGCCGGGCGCTACGAAGAACTCGGCCGCACGCGCCGGTCCGTTAAGTCCGCCGAAGAAGATCGCCGCCAGCAGAACGATCGCCAGCCGTTTCTTTTCACAACGCATCATCCCGATTGCTCCTCACTGCCAGAACATCTCCGCTCCCACCGGGCCGCCGTCCGTGCGGAGCGTGCGCGCCGGGCTGCCGGGTGCGAGACGATAATCGCCACGCTCCGGATCGACGAACTGCGGATCGGCAAACACGGAGTGGGCGTCCAGCCCGGTCGCCTGGCGATACTCGTCGAAACCGGCGATCTTCTCCCGGAACCAATAGGCCATCACGCCGGCCGTGCTGAACCACACGTTATAGTCCATCTCCGGCAACACCTTCCAGCCGCTCGAGTAGCGGCTCCCCCAGTCAGTCACGCCGGCGAAGATGTTGTACTTGATCTCGATCCCCTTCGTGGCCGCCGTGTTGCTGTAGAACATCAGGTGGCTGCCGTTCTGGTCCGGCCGCTGCGCGTGCGCCCAGCAGACCCCCGCGTCGACGCACGTGTTGTTCACGAAGCGAATGTTCTCCGTGACGGCCTCCTCCGGGTTGTTCCAGTACTCGAACGAATACTCCGAGTTGCGGATGAGATTGTTGCGATAGGTGATGTTGATCTGCCTGGAATCGGGACCACGCCCCTGGTTCGTAAGCGCCGCATCGTAGACCTCCCAGATCCGGCAGTCTTCGACCAGGTTGTCGTGCGCCGCCCCCCAGAACTCGATGGCGTTGCCGTACCGCACGGGCCGGCCGTCGGGCCGCGTGTGCTGGTGCGCCCCGCCGATGTAGCCCAGGTCGCAGTTGCGGATCACGATGTGGTGCGTCGCGCCGCCGCCAAAGCCGTGGGCCGCGCCGTACATCACCGCCAGGCCGTCGTAGACCACGTGGTGCTTGCCGCTCTGGTTGACCACGTGGCGGCCCAGTGCCAGTTCGATGCTCCGGTGGCGCGTCGTCGGCGCGGCCTCGCTGTAGAGATACACCCGTTGCGAAGGCCGGTCGTAGTAGTACTCGTACGGTTTCGCCAGATCCTCCACCGACCACTTCTTCCAGCCGCAGACCGCGCCGCCGTCGAAAATGATGTTGCCCACGTCGGCGTCGAGCGGATCGGCGATACTTGGCGCGGCCTCGTCGAGGCTCAGCGGTTGGAACTCAAGCGTCGTGCCCGCCGGCAGAAGCCCGCCCAGGTTGATATGCACCCGCCCCGCGTCCGACGATTCCGTCACGGCCAATGCCAATTGATACGTCTTCCACTCCGCTGTGAGCGGTCGCTCGGCCGGCGGCGACATGGCAAACCGCGTGTACGGCAGTCCGCTGCGGAGGATGCCCACGCCAGGAAACGGGAACGCTTTGGTACTCCGCGCCTGGAACTTCAGCACCAGGCACGCGCCTTTCTCAACCGCCACGGCCGGCCCCCAAAGCTGCACGTGGTTCGAGGCTGTGCCGCTGGCGGTGCACTCGATGCGGACGATCTTCCCAGCAGGATCGTCGCTCGCGCTCAGCTTGACGCTCGCCCCGCCCTCCTGGTGATGATTCCAGGTGCTGCCGCGAAGATCCGCGACCTGCCGTCCGAGCCGATATTCCATCGGCCTTGTCGCCCAGAGGTTCTCCCCGGCCTTCACCCAATCTTCCGCCCGGTTTCGCGGCCGCGAGCCGAGGATCAGTGGCTTCGCCCCTTCGCCGAACGAGGTGTAGGTGACCGGCGAACCATCGTCGCCGCTCGCCGGAACGAGCGATCCACGCCACACGCCGCCGCGTTTGAACCGCACCGTGTCGCCCGGTTCGAGCCCGGCCGCGTTCACCCGGTCGAGACTCTGCCAGGCGTGCTCCGGCGACTGCCCATCGTGGCCGTCCTGGCCGGCCGTCGAATCGACGAAGAACGTCCGCGGGGCAGCCTCACTGGCAGCGGCGACCGTGCACCACCATCCCATCGAGGCAAGGCATATCGCCAGGCACGCGGACCCACCGGTTGATATCTGCTTCATCTTCAGTCATGCCTCCTCTGTAACCGGGTGGCATGCTTACGCCCCCGGCGCAGCCGAGGGCGTAAGCATGTTGTCCCGCATTCATTGAGACGCGCTGGCGATCGATGCGACGATCGCAAGCATGCCACTCTGCCAGGTTCAATCGAGCGGCTTCACGTAGATGTTCTTGAACTGCACAAGGCTCGGCGGACCGCTCCACTGGTCGCCGCGTTTGGCACCGTGATGTTGCAGCGCGATCGCGCCCTTCGGCGCCATGCCCGGCAGTTGCGCCTGGTCGATCACCAGCTTGCCATTGAGCGACACGCTCACGCGGTCGCCGCGCACGGTGATCTCGAAATGGTTCCACTGGCCCACCGGATTGTCGGCCTGCGTCCGCGGCGTCACCCCGGCACGCACTTCGGGCGGCTGCTTGGCGTCCATGCGGTAGCCGTAGAACTCACCCGAGCCGATCGGCCAGCACCAGATGTTCACCTGGTTCTTCCCCGCGCCGCGCAAGAACACGCCCGAATCGCTGTCGGGCAGCGACAGCTTCAGCTCCTTGCCGTTCACATCCCGCGCGTGGGTGCCGTCGGGCAGGATGTAAGCAACGTTCGGATTCACGAACGGCACTTCCTTGATCCGCCAGTCCACCTGGAGGACGAAGTCGCCGAACTCCGCCTCGCTCCACAGATTCTTGTCCCCCTTGGCTTCGCTCTGGGCGTCGTAGTCGATCACGCCGTCGACCACTTTCCAGTGGCCGCCGTCCCCTTCGGGCACCTTCCAGCCCGTGAAGTCGCGGCCGTTGAATAGCGCGGTGAAACCCGGCGGCGCCTCGTTGTCGGCGGCCCAACCGGCGGCCGGCGCCGCCGCAGCGATCACGAGCAGTGCCAGTAAGCCGTAACGCAGCAGTGGATGCATGGAAAGCTCCTTTCGTAGTTCTCAATAAACCAGTCGCGCGAGTCGCCCGACGCGCACGAGCCTAGCACGCGTTCGGTCCGCTTTCCAGTCGCGGGGCAATATCGCCGCCTGCCGCCGGACTGCTCTTCCCGAGAGAAGAGCCGACCGCCCTCGGCTCGATGCTGCAACTGTCGCGGCTGACAGCATTCGTCGTAAATGCAGTCTGGAAAGGGAGTTCACACGACGACCGAGGTCGCCGAGCCGTCTCGCTCTTTGGAGGGACTCCGCACTCTCCATAGTGTCCGGCGACGAAGCAGACAATACGCCGGGCTGTGTTCTTCTATTCGCGGTATGTGAAGACGACGACCTCGTACGCGGCCAGTTCTGGGACCGTGCATTCAATCTTCCCGTGCCCCGCATCCTCGAAGGAAACCTCCGTTCCAGCGTTCAAGAGGCGTACCGAAGTTACGGGTTTCAGAGGACGCAGACGGATTGTGATCCCGCGCACAGGCAACGGGTCGAAAAACCCCGCCGTATCCTTCTGCCCAGAGAGGTTTGTCAGACCGACCCACTCGAATCGTCCGCGGGCATCGCGCATGTGACGCGCCTCCACCAGCGGCGAAGCATCGACATCGAGCGTCCGCTCCAGCCCCAGCACACCCTCCAGCGCGCCCGCCAGCAGCATCGCATGTCCGGCATGCTTCTGCCGGGCGTAGTGCGCGCCAATATCCCACGGAAAGACTGCGCACGCGCCGTGGCCATGGCGGTTCACCAACAGCGCGGGAACGTCCGAGACCGTGGTGTAGTAGCAGCGCTCCGGTGGCCCGAACATTGCCTGCGGAATCAGCCGCAACAGCCCTTCGACGCCTTCCGCCGGCTCATACTCGACCAGCGGGCCGTCGAGATACACCAGGTCCAGGTGCCCAAGCGCGCCCTGCTTGAGGCGCGCCTTGTCTTCCGGCCGGATGCGGATATAGTCGCCGGGCGTTCGTGGCCGATGGGTCCGCACCGCCTTGAGCCCCGCCGCCTTGAGCCCGACCGGAACCTCGCCCACCAGGAGCAACCGTCCGCCGGCCTCCACGTACGCATCCAGTTTCGCGCACGTTTCAGCGTCCAGTCCCTGCGCGTCTGGAACCACCACGGCCGCAAAGCGGGCCAGGTCGCTCCGCTCGAGCGAAACCAGATCGAAGCTCAGGTGGTGTTCCGCCAGCGCGTCGAAGACGCCCCGGTAGGCGTCTCCACGCGACGCCGCCAGCCCCACGTCTGCGCCCGGCCGAAGCTGCGCGAAATAGGCGGCGTGACCGGCGTGAAACCGGAACGCGTCGCGGACGGCGTCCAGGGCCAGCCGGTCCTCCAGCCGCTGCAAGGGGCCGATGCAATAGAAATCCACCCACTGGCCGGCGAGCATCGCCTGGTGCAGCCGCCGCGCCGTGACCGTCGGCGACACGCCCGCATGGCGCTGAGGGTAATCGATGAAATGCACGGCCGTGCTGGCCAGCGGCTGCGCGGGATGCTCGAGCCTCCGCCGCATCGCCTTCTCCGTGTCCTCGTAGGCCCACTCGATGTACGGCCGGTTGGACTCCGCGCGAATCACGTCCGATCCCGACGTGCGGTAGTTGACGATGATCAGTTCCGGCCGCCGCTCGCGCACGAACCGCTGGATCTTCTCGTACAACTCATCGGCCGTCTCGCGACAGAACGACTCGTAGCGCCTGTAGACCGGATCGTTCGCATCCTTCTTCTTCGGCAGTTCCAGCCCGGTCTCCTTCTTGAAACGCGCCCGGCAGGCCTCCGACTGGCAGATCCCGTGATAGTTGCCGCTGTAGTCCTGCTGCTGGTAGCCCGGCATGTTGAAGAAAATGCCGTCGATCGGGTAGCGGGCCAGCGCCTCGCCCAGGATCTCGAACAGCCGCTCCTGCTGATAGGCGCCGTTGAAGCAGGCGTGAACCTGTCCGTTGTAGTTGACCGTCTCCCCCTTCTCGCTGACATACAGCCATTCGGGATGCCGCGCGGCGATCGTCTCGTTGACCTTGCTGAAATCGAAACGCCCGATGACGCGGATCCCCTCCGCGTGCAGTCGCTCGACCACCGTCCCCAGCAGATCGCCTTTCATGTGCGGATTGCGGAAGTGGAACTCCAACTCGGTCGGGTAGTTGGCCACGATCCCGCCGGCATTGAAGAGCACCACGCTCGCGCCGCACTCTCGGACCTCGCGGACATACTGCTCGACGTCCATCGTCGCATCGATCTCCCGCAGATTCGTCTGCAGGAGCCGCTGTGGCTCGAGCCACCACGACCGTTCTCCCCGCGGCGAATCCTCGGCGGCCACGGAAGCGAAAGGACACACCGCGGGCAGCAACAGCAGGGCAAATCCGAGCCGCAAGTAAACAAGCATGGTAAGACTCCATCGTTCCCAGTCCCCCCAGCGCAACCGCCGCCCGACGCGCCCGAGCCTAGCATAGCGCGCGCCCCGTTTCCAGAACATGTCTCCAGTAACGGGCCAGGAACCGCCAGGCCCTCAGTCGAGCACCGGTATGCCGACTTCGGAGAGATAGCCGAACGTGGCGTCGTAATACTCCGGTGGCCGCGTCGCGTCCCGCCGCTCGCCCGGCGGCACGAAGATCACCATCCCCTGCCGCGAACGGGTAAGGAGCACGCGGTAGGCGTTCAGCAGATAACGGCGGTTGTCTGCTTTGTGGATGTTGAGCCAGCGGTTCCCGCGAAAATCGTGGAAGCTCCATCCGCCGCTTGTGAAGCGCAGATCGGCGTCCCAATTCACGCACGCCCAATCGAGTTCCAGACCCTGTACCTGGAATTCGGTCGCCGCATCCTCGAGATAGTAGCTCGATCGCGTATCGTCCGGGCCATCGAGAAACCAGTGCACGGGATTGATGGGAACGCGAATGTCGATCGCGTGCGGCTTGAGGCGCTGGGCTCGCGAAGAAGCGACCATCCCAAACCGCTCCGTACCCCGGGCATGGTCATGAATCCACTGTTTGGCGCGGTTCAGATCGCGCGTGAGTGCCAGCGGATAGCGATTGATCAACTGGGCCAAGGCGTCTTGCGCGCCGCCTCTCTCGCGGTCGAGCAGTGCCTTGACGAACGCTGAGACGTTCTCGGCGCGAAACGATCTCATCGACACCGCCAGGTGCAGAGAGTCGTCGAGACTCGCATTCTGTTGCCGCCCGACGAATTCCAACGCCCTGCCCGCAGCATACTCGCTGTCGGTGAGCCGGGAGGAGATGTGCATGTGCCAATGCGGGAACCGCGAATTCACGGCGTCCAGCCAGGCTTCGATTCCGGCTTCACCTGTGTTGATCTCCTGCCCGCCTCCGACAAGGCAGACCACGACCGACCAGTCTTCGTGGCGATCCATACAGGAGATCAGGAACTCCGGTTCCGACTGTGAGAATCCCGGACGCTTCTTCTTACGTTGCATGAAATCGGCGGTCTTCTGCAAGTTCCACGCTCGCTGCGCTTCGTCGAAGATCGCCACATGTTCTGCCTGAGGCCCGGGATCAATCAACGCCTCGTCGCGGAAGTGGTGGACGTTCTGAATGAACGCCTTGACGCTTTCGGCCACCTGACCTTTGCGGACGCGCGCCCCGTGGGCCTGCCTCCGCGCTACCTCATCACGTGTAAGCGCTTCGCGCAGCACGGCCACAAGCGGACCGTTGCCGGAAAGAAACACCGCGTGCGTCAGGTCGTCCTCCCGATGACGACGCGTGGCGACATTGAGACCCACCAGCGTCTTGCCGGCGCCGGGCACGCCTGTGACAAAGCAGATCAGCTTGCGCCTTTTGGCCCTCGCCTCGTCGACCAGCGCTTCAATCCTGCCCGACGTCTCGCGGAGGTTCTTCGCGCCGGCGTCGAACCGCGCGATATCCTGGACCGAATGCTGGGCGTAGAGGGCCCTCGCTGCCTCCACAATCGTCGGCGTCGGGAGATACGGGGACTGCGACCATCGATAGGGATCGATCGCCGAACCGACCACGCTGCGAAGTACCAGGTCGAGCGTCGCGCGAAAGCTCCCCGGATCGACACGAATCGGCCGATAGACGCGGTCCGGATGGGGACATAGCTCAATCGGCGGCACGGCCGTCGCTTCCGTGGCGACGAGAATTGGGACAATCGCAGCCGCGTGGCTGGCCTGATGGAAGTTTTTCAGGTCCAGTGCGTAATCCCAGACCTGATCCACTGCGGCGCGATCGAACATCGACTCGCCCACCTTGAACTCGACGACGAACACCACTGGCCCGACCACGAGCACGGCATCAATCCGCCGCCCCATCCGTGGAATACTGAACTCCAGAAATACCCCGCCCGCCAGCCCCGCAAGCTGCGACTGGAGCAAGCTGATTTCCTCCAGCCAGGCGTCCTTCTGTGTCGGGAGCAAGGCAAACTCGCCGTTCCTCGCCAATGCTCCCACAATCGCGTCGCGCGGTGTTTGCAGAAACTCGAGAATCGACGCCGCATACCAGGAGCGGAGACACGCTTCTCGTGTGTCTCCGGTCGCTGGCGCAGGCCTCAAGTGCCACATCATCCGTCGGGCCCCTTCTTGCCGGAATCGTCGCCGCCCGCCCCACGCTTGCCCACGGTCGCACCGTGGCGAGGCATGCCGCGCGTCTCGCTACACCATACCGCATGTCTCCCTCGGCTCACCAGAGCCGCCGCAGCCAGGCGACGGCCAATGGCGCGGCCAGGAGCACGAGCATGCCGAAACCGAGAAACCCGCCTTGCCGCGGATCGAACTCGCGCAGGATTCGGCTCCAGGGAAAGTGGAACACATAGCGGCCGAACCCGACGTCGACGGCCAGCATCCCCACCAGCCAGATGCCGCCGACGGCCAGCGACTGCGATGCCGACGTCACCCCGATCCAGGGAACCGTCAGCCATGCGATCGCGAGGATGATGAGCGAACCGGTAGCCACGCCGATCTGCCGCGCCCGGCGGTCCCCGACGCGCCGATTGAGAAGCCTCACCCGAACCATGCCGTGCAGCACCTCGGCGAAGGCGATCAGCACGAGCACCGCAATCGCTTTGAACCACAGCATCTTCGTTCATTTCCCTTCATCCGCGCACGCGACGGTCCCGTGAGGGCAGCCAGCGCATCCAAACCGGCACCCCCTCTCCCGGCCCCGATTCTCCATTTCTCCTCTTGACAGGCATGCTATACTTTTGTATACTATATCGAGCGTGCCGGCCAGCCCGGCGCCTTTACCCCCCACCCCTCTACGAACTTCAACACTCGCCTCAAAAGATGTAGAACACTTACGACCGCAGCCCGGGTGCGAAACCCTTTATTCCCATGCACTTGCCGTCACCCATCGCGACGAACGTCCTGCAACAACTATCGCTTATTGTTGCGCTTCAATGGCCGCGAGATTTACCCCTCCACACCCTCAAGCTCCCAACCCTTGCGGAACTTGGGCTTGATGTACTCGTTGGCTTTGTCGTTGTTGGTGAAACGCAAGCTCGGCCCGTCCCAGGCGAGCTTCTCATGCGGGAATCGCCAACTGATCGTTCCCAGGAGAAGCCACTCGACATACGGCCCCGCGATGCTGAAGTCGGAACAGGCCAGCGGCCCTCCCTTGCACGCCCGGATCCAGTCGCGGTAGTGGCCCGGCGAGCGCTCGATCACCGCTTCGGGTTTCTCAAAGCCCTGCATCGCCGCTTCCGGCACCCGGCGGACGCTCTCGCCGCGCCCGGCCGTCGCCAGGAAGCCCTTGGAGCCGACGAAGATCTCGTTCTGTCCCTTAATGTCCGCGGCGGTGAGCCCCGCCGGCGGCTGGAAATTCTTGACCGCGCTCCCTTCATACCAATGAATCGTCACCGGCGGCATTCTGCCGGCCGGAACGTGAGGATTCTCCCGCTCGGGGAACTCGATCTTGCACGAGTAATGGGGATACGTCACCGGGTTGACGCCCTCGACCGACGTGCATTCGACGCTCGTCGGATGCCCCAGCGCGAGCGCCCAGTTCGCCGGGCCCAGGATGTGGACGCCCCAGTCGCCGATCATCTGCGTGCCGTACTCCTGGAACCCGCGCCAGTTGATCGGCGCGATCTTCGAGCTGTACGGGTGCTCGGCCGCCCGGCCGGTCCAGAGGTCCCAGTCCAGGGTCGGCGGCACCGGTTCCTCCGCCGGCCACTCGGTGATGCCGCGCGAAAAACCGCCGCCGTTCATCGCGTGCACTTCGCTGATGTCGCCGATGTCGCCCCGCCAGATGATCTCGCACGCCAGTCGCGTCGCCTCGCTCGAATAGCCCTGGTTGCCCATCTGCGTCGGCACCTTGTACTTCTTCGCCGCCTTGGTCAACAGCCTCGCTTCCCACACCGTCTGCGTCAGCGGCTTCTGGCAGTAGACGCCGATCCCCCGCTCCATCGCCCGAAGCGCCACCGTAGCGTGCATGTGATCGGGAATGGTCACGGTGATCCCGTGGAGGTTCTTCCCTTCCTTGTCGAGCATCTCGCGAAAGTCGCGATACTTCTTCGCCGCCGGATGCTTCGCCGCGGCCTTCTCCAGAAAGTTCGCGTCGACATCGCACAGGGCGTAGACGTTCTCGCCCGATACGCCGTTCACGTCGCCCCCGCCCATCATCCCGCCCACGCCCACGCAGCCGACGTTCATCTTCTCGCTCGGCGCCACGTGGCCCGCGCCCCCCAGCACGTGCCGCGGCACGATCTCAACCGACGCGGCAGCGGCGACGGCCGCCGCCCCCTTGAGGAAGTTCCGCCGGTCGACGTTGTGTGCTGCAGTAAACTGATTCGTCATTGCGGTTCTCCATCAGGAAGTGGATGTCTGGCGCTCCCATGTGCCGCCTTTCGCTCCGGCGCCCTCACCGCCCTTTCGGCCCGGTGGCGTGTTCGTCCCGGCACGCCGCAAAGCCTCGCATGGAGCACTCCCGCTTGTCAAGACTTGCCGAAGCCCAGCGGAGGTGGACGCTGGCCGCGCTCGACTCGGCATCGTTACAATGGTGCGCGATCACGTTCAACGTTCCCGGCATCGAGTACCGCACCCCTGATCTTCGAAAGGAGCCTTTCATGAAGCGCGCAGCCGTGAGCACACTCACCATTTTCGCTGTCGCCCTCTGCCTGTCATCCTGGGCCGCCATGCGGGCCGCCGACGCGCCGGCCAATGCTCCGGCACAGACGTCGCCCACCTTAGCCAACATTCCCTACGGCGAGCACGAGCGGCAGGTGCTCGACTTCTACAAGGCCGAATCGGCACAGCCGACGCCGCTTCTGTTCTTCATCCACGGCGGTGGTTGGGTGGCGGGAGACAAAGCACGCGTGGCCCAGATCGACAAGTTCCTCGCCGCCGGCATCTCCGTGGTCTCGATCAACTATCGCTACACGAGCCAGGCCCATGCGGCCGGCGTGAAGCCGCCGGTCGAGTGGCCGCTCCACGACGCCGCCCGCGCGCTGCAGTTCGTCCGCAGCAAGGCCGGTGAGTGGAACATCGACAAGGCGCGGATCGGCGCTTCGGGTGGATCGGCCGGGGCCTGCTCGAGCCTCTGGCTGGCTTTCCGCGACGACATGGCCGACCCCCAAAGCGCCGATCCGGTGGCCCGCGAGTCGACGCGACTGTGGTGCGCCGCGGTCAACGGCGCCCAGACCACGCTCGACCCGCAGCAGATGAAGGAGTGGACCCCCAACAGCCGCTACGGCGGCCACGCCTTCGGCTTCGTCCCCGACCCGTCCGACCCCACAAAGCGTGATACGCAGTTTGCCCAGTTCCTTGCCGGTCGCGAGAAGGTCCTTCCCTGGATCAAGCAGTATTCTCCCTACGAACTCGTCACCGCCGACGATCCACCGGTCTACCTCTTCTACTCTGCTCCGCCGGCCATGGGGCAGGAGCAGAAAGACCCCACGCACACCGCCAATTTCGGCGTCAAGCTCAAGGAGAAGCTCGATAGCGTCGGCGTCCCCTGCGAACTGGTCTACCCCGGCGCCCCCGGCGTCGAGCACACCCAGACGCACGAGTACCTGATCGCGAAACTCAAGGCGCCCGCGCAGCGATAACCAGCTTCACCGCACCCGTACCAGCACCGCGCCGTCGCCCGGCAGTTGGATCCTGATGCCTTCGCCGAGCAACTTCGCAACATCCAACTCCGCTTCCTCTTGCTCGCCGCCGGCCGATGCCAGCCGGGTAGCGGCCGTCGGCCGGGTGAGAGGATGCGGCAGTCTCTGGGGATCGAGCGTGCACGTCACCTCCCGAGCTTCTTCGTGAAGGTTGGCCAGCAACAGGAAGGCCTCGCCCGGCTTGCTGTAGATTGCCGACGCGCACTCTGGCTGGGAAAGCCGCACTGCCTCGTTGCGCCAATCGGCGAACCGGTACGACTCGATATCCGCCAGTGGCTTCAAGAGCGGCATCAGTTCGAACGTCGCGTCGCTCACCGGCCAAGGCGTCGCGCCGCCGACGAACGCCTCCAGCGCAAACAGGCGGTGCAGCCGCTCGGGCGAGTTGGCGTCGAGAACCCCGTAGCTGATCACGCCTCGCGACACCGCGCCGACCAGCGACCACTCCAGCGGCAACTCTTCGAGCTTCGGCGCTCCCTCGGTCCACTTCTTGTAGCCCCATTCCGTGGCGACCACATGGTCGGCAAAGTTCTCCGTGGCAAACATCGGCGTCGTTGTGTTATGGATGATCACGAGACCCTCGGGACCGACGCGGCGCCGGGTCCACTCCATCAGATCGAGCAACTCATCGATGTCCCAGTGCCCCTTGGCCGTCGCGGCCCGGTCCGAGCCTTCGTGGAGCGGATTCATGCACAAGAGGGCCACGTTCCAGTCGTAGTAAACGCCCGTCAAAGGATGGTTCGTCAGCACCCGGTCGATCGACTGCTTCAGGAAATCCGACCAGCCCGATCGCAGGCACATCTGCGCGCCGAACTCGCGCTCGGGGCGGTAGAAATTGTGCTGGATATCGCCCTTGCGGTTGTTCCGCGCCCACTCGGCGCCGTGCTCCTGGAACTCCCTGGTGCTCGGGTGCAATTCCTTATTGGAGAAGTAGGTCGCGGTGCGGATGCCGACGCGGCGGCAATCGGTGAGCACCCGATCGTAACGTTCCATATCCGGATACGGCGGATAGCTGCCGTCGCGCCAGAAGAGGCCATCGTCGTAGTAATCGCCGTCGTTGTGGCAGTGCACTGTCTGGATGCCCTTTTCCGCCCATTGCTCGATCGTCTCGGTCGATACCCAGTTGCCGCGATTGCGGTTGAACGACGTGTGCAGCCACGGCCGCTGGGCGCGGCCGTCGAGGATTGGGACGGCGAGGTAAAATTCAAACACGCACCCGTCCGGCAGCGGCACGGTCGTGTCGGGGCTGGAATACGGCGCGATCGAAAGCGTCAAGCCGGACGGCGAGCTACTCCGGTCAAACACGCACTGCGCCTGCCCGCGGCGACCCGTCATCTGCAGGTCCCACTGCGCCAGATCCGAGGCGACGAACCACTCCAGGCCTTCGACACCCGCATCGGCAAACATCATCGACCGCGGCACGTAGTTGGTCTTGAGCGCCTGATCGGCGGCCTCGTCGAGCCGCAGATTCCCCCAGTGATTGCTGCCAAACGAGAACGGCGGCGCGCCTTCCTCCTCGGTGCGGCCGTCGCGATAGCCGTAGTCGGATAGGCTGGGGGCCAGCGTGGTGGCCATCGGGCACACCTCGCGGACCGTCGTGCCGGCGGGGGCCGTAAACTCCTTCTTCAGCTTGATGTATCCCCAACGGTACTCGAGCGTGGTCTTCACGCGGATGCCCGAAGGTCGGCCGTCCGGCCCGCCGAGCGCGCTTTCCACAACGACGATTTCGTTCAATCCGTCGCGGCGCTCGGCGACAGTCGGCTGCCGATCGTGAAGATCGGACAGTTCGGCGCCGCTGGCATCGCGGATCCGGGTCTCGACGGGCTCGACGAGCAGACTGGCGGCCTTGCCGTGGGTGAGGGCAATCTGCGTGATCGCGCCTCCCTTCTTGAGATCCTGCTCCACCGTGTAGTAGGGCGTGCTGAGTCTGAGGATGCCGGTCGTCTCGTTGCGCTCGACCGTATAGGCCTGCGGCCACGTGCGGGCCGGTTTTGCCGCGACCTCGCCGGCCAGCGCCTGCGGGGCCAGACCGAACGCAACAGCGGCTAGAATGAAACTCGCGGCAAACAGCCGGCGAATGAAGTGGATTCTCACGGCACGCAAGGCAGCAGTTATCATTTGGCTGATCTCCTCGGTTCGTCCCGTCCGGCCCTGAGTGTGAGCCGGAGAGGCGGCGAAGTCAACCGCCGCTCTGGCCCGCCCGTGAATCGCAACGGCCGCTCTGGTATGATGGGAACCGTCTGAAGAACGAGGAGAGATCATGGAACCATCGTGGGCGTCGAATCGTCATGCTTCGAGAGGAATGACCCGGCGGACGTTTCTCGGCACCGGGGCGCTTGCCGTGCCGGCGGTCGCGTCGAGCCTGGCAGCCGTGGACGTCCTGGCCGCGGACCATGGCTCCGGCACACCGGGAGTCTTCACCGAACCCGCCCGCGGTCTTCCGCTGCACGACGACGCCGACGTGATCGTCTGCGGTGGCGGTCCGGCGGGAGTCGCCGCGGCGGTGGCGGCCGCTCGGGCCGGGGCACGCACCCGGCTGTTCGAGCTGCACGGCTCACTCGGGGGCGTGTGGACAACCGGCCTGTTGACTTACATCTTCGACTTCAACAAGCCGGGGCTCACGCGGGAGATTGTCGCCCGGCTGGACGCGCGCGACGCCCGCCGCGGCGACAACCGCGACCGGTTCGTCTATGAGCCCGACGAAATGAAAGTCCTGCTCGAGGAAATGTGCGCCGAAGCCGGGGTGAAACTCCTTCTGCACACACGGGTGGCCGCCGCGTATCGCGAGGAAGGCCGGCTGGCGACGATCGTCACCGAGTCGAAGTCGGGCCGCGAAGCCTGGCGGGCGCCGGTGTTTATCGATGCCAGCGGCGACGGCGATCTCGGCGCTCAGGCCGGCTGCGAATGGGACACCGGGCAGGCGAAGGATTGCCCCTGCCAGCCCTTGACGCTCAATGCGCTGGCCGTGGTCCGCGACGCCGCGAAGATGGGCGATTTCATCTCCTTCTTCGCCGGCAATGACCGCTGGCACGTCGAGGCGACAAAGAACTTCCTCGCCGAAATCCAGCGCGCAGGTCTCGATCCGTCGTATGCCATGCCCACCCTGTTCCAGGCACGCGACAACTTGCTCTTGGTGATGATCAATCACGAGTACGGCGTAAAGGCCTTCGACGCCGCGGCGATCAGCGAAGCCACCGTCCGGGCGAGGGCCGAGATCTTCCGCATTGTCCGCGGTCTGAATACGCTGGGAGGCGTGTGGGAAGGAATGCGTGTCGTGGCCACGGCCGAGCAGATCGGCATCCGCGACGGCCGCCGCATTCACGGCCGCTACACCGTCGCCCGGGAGGATCTCGTCACCGGCGCGCGGCACGCCGACGGCGTCGCCCGGGCGACGTTCGGCGTTGATATCCATGCCGCCGACCGCGAATCGAACCGCCGCCAGACGATCTCTCACGGCGGCTTCGCCACGCGACCCTACGATATTCCGCTTCGGGCACTCGTGGCCAAGGATGTCGATGGACTGATGATGGCAGGCCGGTGCATCAGCGGCGATTTCATCGCCCACGCCAGCTATCGCGTCACCGGCAACGCCGTGGCAATGGGCGAAGCGGCCGGCACGGTCGCGGCGATCGCCGCGAAGACAAAACGCCTGCCGCACGAAGTCGACTGGAGCGAAGCGGCAGAAACACTCAGGAAGTTGCGGCCGGCCGGATCATAGCGCGGGACGAACGACGCTGCCCCGCTTCTCCGAATGGTCCGACCTCGATTCACTGCGAGAATCCTTCGATGAGCGATGTCCTTGACGAACTCGTTGGCATGTCGGCCGAACTGGGCGATCCAAGCCGCGACCTGGCGATCCTTGGAGAAGGGAACACCTCGGTCCGGGCCGACGAGGAGACGTTTTGGGTCAAGGCCTCAGGCACAGAACTGGCGCGGGCCAGTCGCGAGAGCTTCGTCCGCGTGCGGTTCGCGCCGATATTGGAAGCGATCAGCGGTCCGGCCCTGGACGATGCAGCTCTACGCGACCTTCTCGTGTCGGCCACAGTCGAAGGAGGCCGAGCCCCATCGATCGAGACGTTTCTCCACGCCATGTGCCTCGGGCTCGAAGGGGTGCGGTTCGTCGGCCATACCCACCCGGCGGTCGCCGTGGGCTTGCTCAGCAGTCGCGACAGCCGCACGCTGTTCGCTGGCTGCCTGTTTCCCGACCAGGTGGTCGTGCTCGGTCCCACGCTGGGCTACGTGCCGTATGCCGATCCCGGGTTGCCGCTGGCGTTGGCCGTGCGGCAGACGCTCGATGAATTCCTCGACCGCCATCAGCGGACGCCGAAGGTGCTCCTGATGGAGAACCACGGCGTGATCGCCCTGGGCCGCACCGCGCAGGAAGTGCTCAACACGACACAGATGCTCGTCAAGACCTGCCGAATCCTCGCCCATTCGCTCGCTGCCGGTGGCCCGCGGTTCCTTTCCCCCGCCCAAGTCGAGCGGATCGACACCCGGCCCGACGAGCTTGCCCGCCGCAAAGGTTTCGCGTGAGAGCAACGCCGCGACGGAATGGACTGGGTCATAGCCCATCCAGCGTCTCGCGTGACTCGATCCATTCTGTGGGGATACCTTCCGGCCCCACATACATGGCGACGATCGAACCGACGATCGCACAGTTGGTATCAATGTCGCCCAATGCCGAGGCGGCTGTCCAGAAGGCCGCCTGGTAGTCGTTGAGATGCCGTGCGGCGCACCAGAGGGCAAACGGAACCGTGTCGTGGGATATGATACGGCTGCCGTTCCCCAGCATCTCCACGGCCGCTTCAACGGTCTCCGCGGCGCGGGTCTCCATCGCATATCGGATGCCCTTCCGCGTCGGGCCTTCCGGCGTATGCTCCAGTGCAGCTTCCAAAATACCTTGCGGCTTGCCAGAGGACAGCCCCGTGCGGAGCCGCCAGCCCTGGGCTGCCGCCACCGCCACGGCGATCGCGCCGGCCTGGCCCTCCGGGTGTGCGTGCGTGACCGCGGCGGACAATCGGGCGTTCTCTGCCACCGCGGCCATGTCATCGGCGAAGTAGGCCCCCACCGGACCGGCACGCATCGCGCCGCCGTTGCCCATCGATCCCTCACCGCGAAACGCCCCGCGGCTGGCTATGTCCCAAGGCACGCCGCTGCCGATCTCCTCCAGTATTTCCATCGCCGTCGGACCGTAACCTCGACCGGGCTCGCGCTGATACCTCGCCGCGAATCGCTCCGCCAGGACACCGGGCACGATGTGGCCGTGGCGGTCGAGGACCTCGACGATCGATAGGGCCATCGCCGTGTCGTCAGTCCACTGCCACGGTGGCCTGGGAATCGCGCGACGGGCGATGAGCGACCCGACATCCGACTTGTAGAAGAACCGTTCGCCCAAAGCGTCTCCGACCGAGAGGCCCGCCAGCGAGAGCCGGGCTCTTGCCATTCGTTCGGCATGGTCGCTGGGGAGAGCAGAACGATTGTCGGTCGTTTCCATGCGTGACACCTCCGTCTGCCTGCAGTATCCCCAGCCGGCAGCAGAGCATCAATCCACTGCGACAAGGATCTCAAACCCGGCTCCCCCCGACTGCCTGCCCGCCGCTGAGACCACGTCAAAAATGTCGCCCGTTTCCCATTCCGGGATTGAGGCGGGGATCGGTATAATTTGCCCCTTTGCGACCCCCCGGCCTGGCAATTGAACGCGCGGCGCGATGCTTTGGACTTCACCCGTTCTCTCGGACCCTCATTTCCATGTGGCTGGCGACGATCATCCTGCTGCTAGTGTCCAATGTCTTCATGACTTTTGCATGGTACGGTCACCTCAAGTACAAGACGGCGGCCTTGTGGCTGGTGGTGATGATCAGTTGGCTGATCGCTTTCGTCGAATACTGCTTCCAGGTGCCAGCCAACCGGTTGGGGCATAACGCGGGGATCTCGGCCGCGCAACTGAAGACGGTTCAGGAGGTGATCACCTTCGCCGTATTCTGCCTGTTTTCGGTGATGTACTTGAAGGAGCCGATCCGGTGGAACTACCTTGTCGGCTTTGGGCTCATTACGGCCGGCGCTGCCTTCGTTTTTGCGCCGTGGCAGCGGTAGATCTGCTGCCATCATCCGTAGGTTCGCTGCGGCCAACCCACCCGACAGGAGGGCAGTACGACCCTGACCCCCTCGGCATGGACAGGCGAAGGCGTTAAGATTCTGAAGAATTCCCCTTAAACCACACCATTGGGCCTTGCCGGGAATTGTGAACACCAGTATACTACAGGTGTTCATTTGGACCCTTCGCGCTTCCGGCGTTGAAAACCGGTAGCGGGGGGCCGCAATCCCGGCACGCGAAAGGACTCATGCTCATGGTGTCTGCCACCAAAAACGAATCGAATTCCATGGCCAAGAAAGCAGCAAGACCCGGCAAGCCGTCCGCGGAATCGGCCGGCAAGAAATCGGCCGCCACCATTTATGACGAGCACCCACAACTCAAGACTACGGTGGCACAGATCGAAAAGCAGTTCGGCGAAGGGGCGATCATGCCCCTGGGGGCCGACAAAGCGGTGCCTATCGAAGGCATCTCCACCGGCAGCCTGTCGTTGGACATGGCTCTCGGCGGGCGCGGCATTCCACGCGGTCGCGTGATTGAGATCTTCGGTCCTGAGTCGAGCGGCAAAACGACACTTGCTTTGCACGTCGTCGCCCAGGCCCAGAAAACAGGGGGCATCTGTGCGTTTGTCGACGCCGAGCATGCCTTGGACCCCAGTTGGGCCAAGAAACTGGGCGTCGAACTGGAAACGTTGCTCGTCAGTCAGCCCTCCAGCGGCGAAGAAGCGATGCACATCACCGAGATGCTCATCAAGTCGAATGCCGTCGACGTGATCGTGGTCGACTCGGTCGCCGCCCTGGTGCCGCAAAAGGAACTCGAGGGAGAGATCGGCGATACGCACGTCGGCCTCCAGGCACGGCTGATGAGCCAGTCGCTCAGGAAGCTGACCGGCGTGATCAGCAAGTCGAAGACGGCGGTGATCTTCATCAACCAGATCCGCGAAAAGATCGGCGTGATGTTCGGCTCACCCGAAACCACGCCCGGCGGCCGTGCGCTGAAGTTCTACTCTTCCTGCCGGATCGACGTCCGCCGCATCGGCGCGATCAAGGAGGGGGAGGAAGTGGTGGGCCAACGGGTGAAGGCCAAGGTGGTCAAGAACAAGGTGGCGCCGCCATTCCGCACCGCCGAGTTCGACATGATGCACTCCGATGGCATCAGCTATGAAGGAGACGTGCTCGACCTGGCCATGGCCCAGAAGCTGATCGTCCGCACCGGGGCCTGGTTCCGCTACGGTGAATCGCAGCTTGGACAGGGCCGGGAAAAGGTCCGCGACTACCTCCGCGCCAACCCGAGCCTGCTGGAGGAGTTGAAAGCCAAGATCCTGACTTCAGTGGGGGTAATGAAATCGGAGGGAGAAGCCGACGGCACGCCGGAAGACGAAGACGCCTAGCCAACCTGCCGGGTGCGGCCCATAATACCGTTGTTGGCTCCGCGGTTGATCGCGCACACTTCCCCGCAGGGAGGCCGAGTTCGCTTCCCAGTATCGCACGCTCGAACGCGAGATTCAATAATCGTTCCGCAGACTACGAACAACCCCTGGGCGCAGTGTCCGGGGGTTGGATCTTTTCCGTCGGAGCCGCTTGCCCTCCGGGTGGCGGATCGCAGCCAGAGACCGGCATTTTGCCGCAGGTACGGGAATATGCCCAGGATTCACCGCGCGATAAGTTCGGCGATTCATCTCTTGGGTGGGACTGAACATGACCATCCGACGTCGCGCGTGGTAAGGAACCGTCAACGCGGCTGTGCGGTTACTGGCATGGTGCATCTTTGGACGTGCGCCGTGATGGCTGTCGGCGGCGTTACGCCGGCCGTGCGCGCCCAGGAGCCTGGCAGTCTGCCGGCGGTGGCCGCGATCGAGCAGGCGACCGTGGAGGCAATCGCAGCAGCCGAGAAATCGGTGGTGGCCATTGCTCGGATACAAAAGGGGCAGCCTGGCGACGATTTCACTCCCGAGTTCCGGCTCGATCCGTTTGGCCGCGCCCCGAACCGGCCCACACCGCAGGCCGAACCCGCGCCCGCGGAGTATGCAACCGGAGTAGTGATCGACCGCCAGGGGTTGATCCTCACAGCCTATCACGTTCTTGGCGACAACAGCGACTACTTCATCACCACATGGGAGCGGAAGACCTACCGCGCGGTGGTCAAGGCGGCCGATCCGCGGAGCGATCTGGCCGTACTGGCCCTGGAAGCGGCCGATGTCGAGCTAACGCCGGTCGTGCTCGGAGATGCCAGCCGAGTCCGCAAGGGGCAATTCGTCATCGCCTTGGGCAATCCGTTCGCCATCGCCCGCGACGGCCAGGTGAGTGCAAGCTGGGGCATCGTGGCCAACCTGAGCCGCAAGGCGGCCCCTGCGTCCCTCGACCCCGATCCGGCGGCTCGCAGCACGTTGCACCACTTCGGCACACTGATCCAGACCGACGCCAAGTTGAACCTGGGTACCAGCGGCGGGGCGTTGATCAACCTTCGCGGCGAAATGGTGGGGCTGACGACGTCCCTGGCGGCGGTATCCGGCTATGAGCAGGCAGCCGGTTATGCATTTCCCGTCGACGAAACTTTCCGCCGCGTGCTCGACACGCTCAAGCAAGGGCGGGAAGTCGAGTACGGCTACCTGGGTGTTCAGCCGGGCAATCTCTCGGCGATGGAGGTCCGCGACGGAATCCGCGGCGCCCGGATCCAGCACGTGGTGCCCGGCGGCCCCGCCGATCGCTACGGTCTGGAAGTGGAAGATATCGTGACGACAGTCAATGGCGAACCGGTCTACGATGCCGACGGCCTGGTGCTGGCGGTCGGCAGCTTGCCAGTGGAGTCGAAAGTCAATTTGGGAGTGGTGCGAAACCAGCGCCCGCGGACCGTCGCGGTGGTGCTCTCGAAGTACCCGGTGCAGGGCAAGAAGATCGTGACCGTGCTGGAGCCCAGTTGGCGTGGGCTCCGAGTGGACTATGCCTCAGCGGTATCGGAGACGAACAGCCTGGGTCTGACAGCGGTGACTTTTCTCGGCGAAGGGGTGATCGTAACCGACGTGGAGCAGGGGACCCCGGCTTGGCAGGCCGGCTTGCGGCCATACGACCTGGTAAGCCACGTCGATCGAACTGCGATCCGCTCGCCGCACGAATTCCGCAACGCCGTGAGCAACCGACCGGGCGCGGTCCAGTTACGCCTGGTGAGCGCCGATGGTTCCGCCCCGGTACGAATCGTAGAACCCGGTTCGTAACGACAGGGGCAGCATTCCTTTGGGCGACCGATCACTCGTCGCCGGGACCGCCCCATTGCTCCGTCGCGGCCGCCGGAAGGATGAAGATCTTGCCGTCGCCCATGCGGCCGGTACGGGCCACTTCAACCACGGTCCGAACCACTTCTTCCACCCGGAGGTCATCGACCCACAGAGTCATTTCAACCTTCGGCAGAAAGGCCAACGAATACTCGCTGCCGCGGTAAGCATCGAGGTAGCTCTTCTGCCGGCCATAACCCTTTACCTCGCGGATGCAGCAGGCCTCCAGCGGAGCGTGCTTGAGCGATTCAAGCACCCGTTCGACGAGGTACGGTTTGACGATGACGACGACTTCTTTCACGGCCGGAGCCTGCAGTTCGGGTGCGGTTTGCCAGAATAAGTCTAACTGCCTCGCTGGCGATCGCAAACCGGGTCAGAATTCCTGGAGGTTCGCCACATCCTCCTCGATCTCGCCGAGCAAGATCCTCAGTTCGCGGCCCCCCATAGCGGCATATACGGTGAAATAGACCGCGATGCCGGCAGCCAGCGGCACGAGGAGTCGAGCCAATTCGCGGACCAGGCCCGGACCGCCGGGGAGGGCAATCAACAAGAGCCACGCGGCAGCGGTCATCAGGGCCGTGGCAACGGCAGTCCGCCAGACAGTGGTTGCCAGCGCCCGCCAGCCGAGCGCACTTTTGCGGCGTGAGAACAGCGCCACGAGCACGAGCACATGGAACGCTGCGGCCAACGACGTTGAAATTGCCAGCCCCTTCTCGGCCAGCGGCCAGATGAGCACCGCATTGAGCAACACGTTGAATCCCACGGTGGCCAGGCCCATCTTGACCGGTGTCGCCCGGTCTGCCATGGCATAGTACCCGCGAACCACGACCGGCACCGCGCAGTAGGCCCACACGCCGGTCGCATACCAGGCGATCATGCTCGCCGTGCGACGGGTGTCTTCGGCGGTGAATTCGCCGTGTTCGAAGAGGGCCTGGGCTAGAGGGGTGGCCAGAAGCATCAAACCGGCCGACGCGGGGAGCCCAAGGAAGACGACGAGTCGGAGGCCAAGCGTCAGGTCGGCGGCCAATTGCCGACGGTCGCCACGGGCAGCGTGGCGGCTCAAGAGCGGGAAGATGGCAGTCGCCACCGCCACCCCCAGCATCCCTAGCGGAAACTGGTACAGGCGTTCGCCATAGTACACCGCAGCCGCCGCACCCTGCTGCATGGGGTAGGAAATGCCTCCCAACCAGGCGATCGTCCGTTCCTCGCCCGGTGACGTCGAAAGCCCCCAGGCAAGCAAGCTGTCGAGGAGAGTGTTGATTTGGGTGATCGCCAGCCCGAGCACCATGGGACCCAACGCGGCGACAATCTCCCACACGCGGTCGCGGACGGCTGGCCAATCGTAGTCGTAGCGAAAACCGAACCACCGCAGCGTTCGGAGTTGAATCGCCAGTTGCACCACCCCACTGGCGACAATCGACGCGGCCATGATATAGGCCTGCAAGCCTTTGTCGTCGGTCACCACCACGGCCACACCGGCGGCGGCGAGCCAGAAGATGTTGAGCACCGTTGGCACCAGCGCGGGAACCGTGAACTCCGACAGGGAGTGGAGCGTGGCCGAAGCCTGGGCTGCGACGCAGATGAAGAACACATAGGGAAGCATTACCGCCGTCAGCCCGAGCAGCAGACTCGCCTGCGGCGAGTCGCCCCAAAGGAGCCAGGCGATTCCGCAGGCAAGCTCCGCCAGCACGACTACCGCCACCAGCAACAGGGAAAGCCAGGTGAGAACAACGCTGGCCAGACGCCACGCCAACCTCCGGTCGCGTTCAAATTCGGCGGTGAGCACCGGAAGGTAGCTTGCGGCCAGAGCCCCTTCGCCAAACAGCCGGCGGAACAGGTTGGGGATGCGGAAAGCCACCGCGAAGGCGTCCATCACCCCCCCGCCCGACAATCCGAGCAGGGCGGCGGTAGCCATGTCGCGGACCATCCCGAGCACGCGACTGGCCAGCGTACCCAGACTGGTGATACCGGCGCCGCTGACCAGAGGGTGTCGCTGTCTCGCCATGCGGTTCTTCAGGACTTGTGCCGTCTTATCGGTGAGGCTTTATTAGTGAGGCATGCGGCCTGACAGAAATCCACCCGGCAGGAGGCCGGGGCTGCACCAGGCATCCTGCCCGACTTCTGCCAAGCCGGGCAGTGCGCCAAGCCCGCTTCTGCCGAAACAATATACTGGTGTCCGCCTCGGGAGCGAGCGGTGTCGCTCCGGATTCTTCCCTCAGCCAGCTCAGCTTTGCCTGGCTTGCACCTGCACGCAAACGTTTATAATGGACCGGCCGCCACGGCGGCCTTTTTCTCTTGCCCCACGGAATCGGATCTCCAGCATGGCCAAGCGCTCCGCCTACCAGGAACGGGTGATCAAGAGGTACTATGAGAACCGCGATACGATCATGCTCCAGAAGCTTGGGGAGATGTTGACCGACCTGTACCTTGCCGAGGGCAAGGCCCGCACCAAGCTTTGGGAACGGGTAGCCGTGGCCTTGAAGAACCTCGAGGTACCCCAATCGCGGATCGACCACCTCGTCCAGAGCGACAACCCGACCCTGGCCGCCAACCTGTTGCAGGAACTGCTGGGCAAAGCTTCTTGATCACTCGCTGGATGGGCTAACCAGACGCAGGGCCGAGCGACCGGTTCTCCGACCGGAAACGGCGGCCGGGTAGCCCCGACGCGGAACCAGTCGAAGCCACACACCACTGGAGGATCCATCAGACTGTGCTGAGCAATGCCGAGGTTCTCGAACAACTCCGCTGGAAGAAGCTGCCCGTTCTGGACGACGGCTTTGTGTGCCTCGTCGATTGCATGGGCGACGATCAGGCGGTGGTCCAGGCCGCCCGGGTCAGCTACGGCGAGGGGACGCGCCACGTATCGGACGACCGCACGCTGATCCGCTACCTGATGCGGCACGCGCACACCACGCCCTTCGAAATGGCCGAGGTCAAACTGCTGGTCCGCGTGCCGATGGATTGCTGGCGGCAGTGGATCCGGCATCGCACTGCCTCGACCAACGAGACGAGCACCCGGTACTCCGTCGCCATCGACGCCGCGCAGGCCACCCCGCCCGACCAGTGGCGCCGGCAAGCGACGAGCAACCGCCAGGGGAGCGAAGGTTTCGTGGACGCCGAACTCGGCGCGCGGCTGTCGGCCGAGGAACGAGAGCTCCAGCAGCAGGCCCGCGCGGTGTACCGCGGGCGCCTCGATCAAGGCGTGGCCCGCGAGCAGGCCCGCAAGGAGCTGCCGCTTTCCACCTATACCGAGGCCTACTGGAAGATCGATCTGCACAACCTGCTGCACTTCCTCGCCCTGCGGATGGATGAGCACGCGCAGTGGGAGATACGCCAGTATGCCCGCACGATCGGGCTTGAAATCGTGCGGCCGCTGTATCCGCTGGTATGGGAGGCGTTTGTCGATTACCGCCTCGAAGCGATGCAGCTAACGCGGCTCGACCGGGAGGTGATCGCCCGGCTGGCCGCGGCGGGGCATTTGCCGGCCGCCGAGCAAGACTTCCTTGCCGCCCAGGATCCGCATTGGGCCAGGCTGGAACGGTGCCGCGAACGCGACGAGTGCCGAGCGAAGCTCATGGCGATGGGGTTGTTGCGGGATTGACGCGGACGCGGCTCCCGTCGTGTTTGCACGGCGAGAGGAAAGGTCGCATCTGCGGTTCCGCCACACGGAGTGTCACGACTACTCAACTACTGCAAAAGGCACCGTTCCATGGCTGACGACGCGACGACTGCCGAAATTCTCGCCCTCAACCAGCGGCTTCTGGAGAGCATCGCCGGCGGCGACTGGGAAACTTACCAGGAGTTGTGCGATCCGACGATCACCGCTTTCGAGCCCGAGGCCCGCGGACACCTTGTGGCCGGAATGGCGTTTCACGAGTTCTACTTCAATCTCGGTTCTGCGAGCGGCCCGCACAACACAACCATGTGCTCTCCCCACGTCCGCCTGATGGGCGACGTCGCCGTAGTGAGCTACGTCAGGCTCGTGCAGCGACTCGACGCCAACAAGCAGCCGGTCTCCGTGACGTCGGACGAAACCCGGGTGTGGCAGCGCCGCGACGGCCGCTGGCGCCACGTCCACTTCCACCGCTCAAGTACGGCTTGAGCGGCCGGTTGCATTCCACACCCGTCGTTCCGATTTCGTCATTTGACCGTTCGCATGTGCTTGTCGGCGAAATCGAGGTAGGTCTGCCAGTCGAACTCGGTGACGTCGTGCTTGCCGCGACGGACGTGGTATCCGATCCTGCTCAACACCGGCTGGTCCAGCGGGGGCATTTCTTCGGCGGCCAAGCCGTCGGTGCCCAGCAATCGATACACGGGGTCGGCGCCTTTTGCGGCCAGGAATTCGCCCTTCGGGTCGGCCCACAGGTCCTCCTCGGCGCTGGCCACATAGACCGGCCGCGGGGCGATCAGTGCGATCAATTCATGCTGGTCGACGGGCAGGGCCTGTTCATTCTCGTTGTAGGCGTTGAAATTGTCGCAGAACCAGTGGGGAAACGAACGATTGATCCGTCCCACGGTCTCGCCAAACACGCGTTTGCTCAGGGCGGCGCCACCGCAACCGGAGTTGTTGGAGATCACCAGCGCGAACCGCGGATCCTGGACGCCGGCCCACAGCGCCGTCTTTCCCAGCCGCGAATGGCCCATCACGGCCACCCGGCGGGCATCCACCGCTGACTCGGTTTCCAGGTAATCGAGCGCGCGGCTCAATCCCCAGGCCCACGCGCCGATCGAGCCCCACTCGTCCGGGGCCGGCTTGGTCTGGCCGGGCTTGTAGAACAACGGATGAACGCCGTTCTGGAAGTCGTCGTCGAAGTCGGGATCGATGTCGCCGTAATACGCCGTGGCCAGGCCGTATCCGCGCGAGATCAGGAGTTCCACCTGCCACTGGCTGGCCGAGGCGCCGCGCGAGCGTTCCGTCGCGCGGTTGTCCCGGATGTTCTGCTGCGGGTTGTTGCGGACCCAGGTCTGGGGAACGGCGATGGCCGGATCGGCGTGGACCGTGTGGTTGCCGCCGAAGTTCAACCCTAGAAACATCGGCACGTTGATCTTGCCGCGGGGCAGGAAGACAAGCAGGTCCATGAACGGCCCGTCGTCGCGGCCGTTGAAGCGGATACGAACTTCCTTGCGGACCGCGGCGCCGCCGAGCGCCTGCTCGTCGACCGAGCGGACCCGGAAGTCCATCGCCTCCGGCCGTCCGCCGGGCGTCTTGCCGTAGACCTGCTGCTCAAAGATGGCCAGCAATTCGCCGCGGCGGCGGTTGTTCCAGGTCTCGGCGTCGGCGACTTTCGTGCCGTCGGCCATCACAAGCGGATCGGGAAGTGTGTAGGGAGGCACTCTGCTCTCGTCGTAGATCGTCTCGGGCTCTCGATCGGCGGCCCACAAGACGGCCGGAAACACGAGGCAGGCAACGGCAACCAGGAGGATTCGGTAACGTGGCATGGCGGGCTCTCCAGGAAGAAGTCGAGCGAATGTCTGTTCACCCTTGGTAGTCGCACGACCAGCGGCTGTCAAGCGCGCGGCGATTCAGTTATTCGCCGCGTGGATCTTTGCTCCGGAGGACGATGATCTCGCGGCCGACCTCCTCGACCGAACGCCCGGTGGTATCGATCGTCCACCAGCCCTGTCGGCGAACCAGTTCGTCGGCCTGGAACAGTTCGCGGCGAATCTGGTCGAGGCTCGTATATGGTTCCAGCGGAATGTTCGATTGCAGGGCCCGCGTGCGGCGAAGCTCTTGCAGCCGCACGGGCGACATCGTCAGACAGAATACGCGGCGCGGCGGCAGACCGAGCACTTCCGGCGGCAGAGGGACCTCGGGAACGATCGGCACATTGGCGGCAAACCAGCCATGATAGGCCAGGTAGAGCATGGTGGGCGTCTTCATGCTCCGCGAGATGCCCACGAGCACGATCTCGGCGCGATCGAGTTCGTGGGCATTCTGTCCGTCGTCGTGCCGGAAGGCGAAATCAACCGCCTCGATCTCGCGCGAGCGGGCAAATAGCCCCGGTGTTTCCTGAGGATCGATCTTCAGGTGGCGTGCCAGCCGCTCGAGGATCGGTCCGAGCATGTCCCAACTGTCGACCCCATGCAATCGGGCCTCCTCGAGCATCACGTCTCGCAGGTCATCGGAAACGAGCGTGTGCACGACGATCGCGTCGCGCGCGGCGGCTTCCTCGAGCACCGTGCGAACGTGCTCCGGAGTCTGCACGTTCGGCCGTCGCAGCACCTGGACATCGGCCCCGGTGAACTGCGTCAAGGCAGAGCGGATCACCCGTTCGCCGGTGTGGCCGGTGGCGTCGGAGACGACGAAGATCGTGAGCATGGACATTCCTCTTTCGGTGCGCTGCGCCGGACGCAGACCGTCGCTATTGTTGGCTCTCAGACTCGCGGCTTCAAGCTGAACCATCGCCGTTGAAGACTCGCACGTGCAGAATCTACATTGCAGTCGTCACTACTGGCGGCGCCAAGCCCGGGTCTCTTGCCGCCGCAGACCTGTTCGGCCTACACTGAATCAAAGCCCATTTGCACCATTGTCGACGGTGAACCACCACCCATGATGAAGACCGCCACCCCCGCCTGGGAAAACAGCCTGCTCATGCGGGCGGTAAGGCGCGAACCCGTCGAAAGGACGCCGGTCTGGCTGATGCGCCAGGCCGGGCGCTACATGGCCGAGTACCGTGCCGTCCGCGACAAGGTCGGCTTTCTCGAGTTGTGCAAGAATCCGCAACTCTCGGCGGAGGTGATGTTGACGGCCGTTGCGCGGCTTGGCGTCGATGCGGCGATCATCTTCTCGGACCTGTTGCCGATCCTCGAACCGATGGGGCTCGATCTGGAATTCACGCGCGGTGATGGCCCGGTGATCCACAACCCGATCCGCAACGCGAAGGACGTCGAGCGGCTGGGCGAGTTGGAGAGCCTGGCGTCGCTGAACTTTGTCGTGGAGACCGTTCGTCAAACTCGCGCCGGACTTGACGAGCGACTGCCGGTGATCGGCTTCTCCGGCGCGCCGTTCACCCTGGCCAGCTACGCGATCGAAGGGGGCGCCAGCCGCAACTACCTCCACGTGAAGTCGCTCATGTACCGCGACGAGGGGGCATGGCGCGGCCTGATGGAGCGATTGGCACGGGCGGTGGCGATCTACCTTCGCGGCCAGATCGCTGCCGGTGCGCAATTGGTGCAGATCTTTGATAGCTGGGTGGGCTGCTTGGGAGGGGACGACTACCGGCGCTATGTATTGCCTTACACGAGAATGGTGATCGACGCCGTGTCGCCCGCCGCGCCAGTAATCAACTTCGCCACCGGCAACCCGGCGTTGCTGCCGCTGTTGAGTGAAGCGGGTGGGCGCGGTAATTGGCGTGCTGACTGGCGGGACTCGGCTCGACGACGCCTGGGCGGCCATCGGTACGGACCGTGGAATCCAAGGCAATCTCGACCCGTCGTGCTCCTCGCCGACCGCGCGACGATCCGCCGCACCGGTGAGGTCCTCGACCGCCGCTGGCCGCCCGGGGCACATCTTCAACCTCGGCCACGGCATCCTTCCCCAGACTCCCGTCGACAACGCTATCGCGCTGGTCGAAGCGGTGCATGAGTTGAGCGAGCGGCGGAACTGAGGGCTGAATGAGGACGCCGCTCGACAAGTCCCCGCCATGCGGTGTTTTCTACAGTTCTTAGCAGTCGGTTCGCGACAGGTTGAGGCGACTCAAACACCGGCCTCCTGCCGCTGCCAATCGAACGACCCGTGCCAGGAGGTGGAGAGAGAAGCACGGTGTTGCATCTGGTTTGGCTTCTCGCCCAATAAGCGGCAAGGTTTCTTTATCGAGCCGAAACCGAGGGGTACGTCTCAACACGAACGGTGGGATCCATGGCAGCCCCGGTGAGCGCCGGATAGAACGGAACCGCATTCCTTTCGGGTGAAGATTCCCTACACCAGCTTCATATGTGCGTGCTGGTTCCCTACTATTGGCACGACTACGGTCCTGACGAACTTCTCTATCGCTATTGCGATGTGTTTTCCATGGTCTGATCGCCGCAGACGGAAAACCATTCTGGCCTGATGCCTGCCCGCATCCTCCGCAAACGCTGTGGATCGTCGACTTCGTCGGCGGATATTTGGGACACCACTCACTGGGTGATTGACGGCCGCTATGTTCAGCGATACCATCCCTCTGTTCACCAGAGCTCTGTCGCTGTTTCATTTCTGGCTGCCGCTGCTACTGCTCTGGCTTCTCGGCCGCCTCGGGTACGACGGGCGGTCCTCTGGCGCTGGACTGTCCTCGCCTGGATTCTGATGCTCGTCTGTTACTGGCCTGAGCCCCGCCCCCACCTCCGCCCGACAATCCGCACTCCCGGTTAACATCAACTACGTCTACGGATTCAACGAAGAAAAGCCCCAGGAGTGGATGCCGCCGCTCGCCTTCCTGGCAATGCTGATGGCTGGACTGCCGATGTGCATTTTCTTGCCGACGCACTACCTTCTGCGGACAATGTTCCGGCCGAGCGCACCGCAGCACGCTCGGAGCGAGACGGTTGCCGGGCATCAATCCGAGCGTGCGGTGGGAGATCATTGATGATTCATTTCAGCCGAAGAGCCGTAGCCGGCAGTTGTCTGGGCAGCGTCGTCGGCGGTATCCTGGGAGTGATCGCCGGAGTGACTATCGGCTGGTATACCGCCGGTTCGACCCTGAACGAGGGCCGCGAGGTCCCGATCCTGGGGATTTTTTTCCTTCTTCATGCCGTTGTTGAATTCGGGATTGCCGCCGTCGCCGGCGGCGTTATCGGCGCTATCCTGGGGGGCATGCTGGGTACAGCAGCATCGACCGCCACTTTCCGCAAGTCGGCCGAAGCAGCATGCACGAAGACCGAACAATCACCGGCGGCCCCCCCGGCCAACGAGCACCTGAGCCCGCCGAGTTGAATCCGTTCAGGAGCTGGAGCCCAATTTGAATCGGGCGGATGGAAAGAGAGGCACGCCGCTTCGGCAATCACCGCTTGGCACGCTGATCCCCTTTCGCGGATCACGTAATCACGCCTAATCGGGTTCGACAAGTTCGAACTGGCGGTGCTTGCGGGCATGGTAGGAGTCGGCGGCGTAGATCGCCAGGGCAAACCAGATGCACGCAAAGGTGATGAGCTGGATGTTGGTGAACGGCTCGCGGAAGGCAAACACGGCCAGTAGGAAGGTGATCGTGGGCGTGAGGTACTGGACCATGCCGAGCGTGGAGAGCCGCAACCGGCGGGCAGCGGCGATGAATGCCAGAAGCGGGCCAGTAGTCACCACGCCGCTCAGCGCCAGCAGGCCATAGGTGCCGGGATCGGCAGCCGTCGAGTGGTGCGTCGCCGATCGCCAAATCAGGTAGGCCAGGGCCAGCGGCGCGAGCAGCAGCGTCTCGACGGTCAACCCGACGAGGCCGCCCACCGGCATCGTCTTCCGCAACAATCCGTAGAGGCCGAACGTGGAGGCGAGCACCAGCGACAGCCACGGGATCGCGCCGACGGCGATCGTGAAGAAAGCCACGCCGGCGGCAGCCAGGGCGATGCTCAGCCATTGCCGCGCGCGGAGGCGCTCGCGCAGGAGCACGACGCCGAACAGCACGTTTACCAGCGGATTGATGAAGTAGCCCAGGCTGGACTGAAGGACCTGCCGGGAGGCGACGGCGTAGATGAACGTCAGCCAGTTCACCGCGATCAGGAGCGTGCTCATGGCGAGCATCGCCACCGCGCGGCGGTCGCCGAGGCCCCGCCACACTTCGCCCCAGCCGCCGCGGACCGCGAGCACCGCGGCGAGGACCAGGAAAGACCACACAATGCGATGAGCGAGGACTTCGGGCGGGGCGACATGGTCGACCGCCTTGAAGTACAGTGCGATCAGCCCCCACAAGCCGTAGGCGGTCAGGGCGTAGGCGAGGCCCCGCCGTGAGGACGAGGGTTCGCCTTGGTCGGCAGCGTGGTTCATCGTGGTGGCGGACGGGTGGCGAGGATGGCAGGCGGCAATTGTAGCATTCGGCGGCGGGAGCGGGCCGGACGACATTGCCGGCGGCCGCAGGGTTGCGAGAATGGGACTGTGCCGGGATCCCTCGCCCGAAACCAGGCGGGAATCGTGTTATGGAGTGAGGCGATGAACAAGGCGTTTGTACGGGAACAGGAAAGCACGGCCGAGTTCTGTCCGCGGTGCGGCACCAAGGGAGAGGTGGTGAGCGGCGAGACGATCCGCCATCACCTGCCACCGGAAAGACCGCTCGGACTGGCCGAGCCGGCCAGCTTCTGCCCGTCGCCGGGCTGCGCGGTGGTCTACTTCGACGGCCTGGAGCGGACGATTACGGTCGAGGAGCTGAAGGCGCCGGTCTATCCGAAGGATCCGGAAGCCCCGATCTGCGCCTGTTTCGGCTTGACGCGGGACGACATTGAGCAGGATATCGAGGAAGGGGTGACGACGCGGGTCAAGGCGATCCTGGAGAAGGCCCGCACGGCGGAGGCGCACTGCGCGCAGGCGGCGGTGAATGGCCGCTCGTGCGTTCCCTACGTGCAGAAGTATTACATGCAGTGCCTGCAGGCACGGAAGCGATCGTGAGCTCGGCGGGCGCAATGTGAACGACCTCGCGCGTCACACGCGATTGATCCAGCGCGACGTTCTCGCCCCTCGCTTTCGAGCCCGGTCTTCTTCGTAGCGCTCAGGGTAATCTCCGCAGTCCCGGCCAGTTCAGGCCGGTTTTTTTCTGTTCCGGACGTCACATCGGCCGGACTCGCTTGTAACATGACTTGACGCGCGGCTGGAGCGGTTCCGGCCGATCGAAAGGCAGCAGGGACTGCTGCACAAGAGGCGGCGGAGACGGCCGCAACACACTGAGCAAGTAATGATCGAGGAGATCTTGATGGCTACGGAAGTGATGGCGCTGGAAGCACAGGTTGACAGTTCGAAGCGAGAGGCCTTTGCGGAAAAGATGTTGGGGGTTTTCAATTCTGGTGCGCTGGGGTTGATGGTCTCACTGGGACATCGCAGCGGACTGTTCGACCTGATGGCCGACATGCCGCCGGCCACGAGTCGCGAGATCGCCGCCCAGGGCCGCTTCGACGAGCGGTATGTCCGCGAGTGGCTGGGGGCAATGGTGACGGGGGGCATCGTGGAGTACGACTCCGCATCGCGGACTTACCGGCTGCCGCCGGAACACGCTTCACTGCTGACGCGGGCCGCGACGCCGGAGAACATGGCCACGACCGCCCAATGGATCACGGTACTGGCCCAGGTGGAAGACGACATTCTGAATTGCTTCCGCACTGGCGGCGGCGTGCCTTACGCCAGGTATCACCGCTTCCACGAGGTGATGGCCGAGGAGAGCGCACAGACGGTTGTGGCGGCGCTTACCGACAGCATTCTGCCACTGGTGCCGGGGGCGATTGACGACCTGCGGCGTGGAATCGACGTGCTCGACGTCGGCTGCGGCGCGGGCCGGGCGATCAACCTGCTGGCGCACTCGTTTCCGAACAGCCGGTTCACCGGGTACGATATGTGCCCCGAGGCGGTGGAGATGGCTCGCGAGGAATCGCGGCGCCGGGGCGTGACGAATGCACGCTTCGAGGTGCAGGACGTCGCGGCGCTCGGCCAGCGGGATCGCTTCGACATGATTACGGCCTTCGACGCCATCCACGACCAGGCGCGGCCGGCAGAGGTGCTGCAGGCGATCCACGCGGCGCTGCGGCCGAAGGGCGTGTTCCTGATGCAGGACATTGATACCACGAGCCATCTCGATCGCGACATGGAGCACCCGATCGGCCCGTTCCTGTACACGATCTCGTGCATGCACTGCATGACGGTGTCGCTGGCGCAAGGCGGGGCGGGTCTGGGCACGTGCTGGGGTGAAGAAGTGGCCCGCCGGATGCTTCGCGACGCAGGATTCAGCCGAGTCGAGGTGCATCGCCTGCCCCACGACTTCATCAACTGCTACTACGTGGCCCGGAAATAGTGCGAACTGTGGTCGCGAGTTCCGTCATCGCCGTCGATGGCGGGGCTCGCGGCGTTTCCCGGCATCCGCGCGCACCCCTGGGGGTGGATATAGAGGGCCGCACCTGTCCCCTTTCAAGAGCGCTCTCTCTCGCTCAGCCGATCGGCGATTGTTCGACGGGCCGGTCGTAGAGGCGGGGAATGGCGAGCGAGAAGACGGTTCCTTCCGGCTCGCGGCTGACGAAATCGACCCGGCCGCGCAGGTAGCGCTCGCCGAGAAGCTTCATGCTGTAGGTCCCGATGCCGCGGCCGGCCGGCGCCTTGGTGCTGAACGACCGCTGGAAGATCTGAAGCTGAACGTTTTCGGGTATGACGCCCGGATTGCGGACCAGGAAGACGACTTCCTCCTGCCGAGGAAGGCAGTCGAGGCTGACGGTGCCGCCGACGGGTGTCGCTTCGAGCGCGTTCTTCACCATGTTTCCCAACACCCGGGCCAGCAGCCGACCGTCGGTTACGAGGGGGCCGTCCCAGATGTCGCCGAGGGCGATTTGCCGGCCCTGCGCCACGCTGTGCCCGGCGTAGAGCGTGCGGAGGTCCATCAGCAGCGCGCCGGTATGCACCGCCTCGGGCTGCACGGCCAGATCGCCGCTTTCAGCATAGGTGAGATCGCGCTGCGACTCGATTTCCTCGACCAGTTGGGCGACGAGGTCGGAGAGGCGTTCCGTGTAATTGGAACCGCCATTGCCGCCCCGGGCGAGGAGATACATGTATCCCTGGATGCAGCCCGCCGTATTGAGCACGTCGTGGAAGAACATCCGCGTGAGCACGGCCAGCCGTTTGCGGTCGCTGACGTCTTCGACCGAGCAGACGCTGAATCGCTCCCCCTCCAGGTCGATGCCGCGAGCGGTGACCCGCAGGTCCATGGCCGCGGGCCCCGTTTCCGACTCACACATGACGCGACACTCGCGCGTCACCCGATCGTCGCAACCCTGGCTTGCCATAATCGCTTCGACGGCTCCGCAGGTAAGGCAGTATCGGGAAGTGCCGCAGCCGTCGGGCCCCTCTTTCCAACGCGCGCAGCCGATTACCTCGCCAGGACGCTTGCCGACGATCCCTTGCTCGAGGCGGCCCACCAGATTCAGCAGCGGTTCGTTGGCGGCCACCACCTGCCGCTTGTCGTTCAACACCATTACCGGAAGCGGAACGGATTGAATAAGAGCCTGGAAGACTTCGCTGTTCTGGAGAATCGCCTGCTTGCGCGCAAGATCCTCCGTTTCATCTCGTCCGTCAGCGGCGAAGAAGGTGGGCATGGTGGTTTGTCGTTTGTCCGGGTCGTTTTGGAATCATAGCCCGAGGTTGACGATTTCGCCAGAGTCCGGCTTGCACCACCTCGCGGATTGGTGCAGGCCACGCCGAATGGGGGGGCAGGGCGAGCGGGACCGACCGGCGTCTTAACCGGGCATAACGACCAGACGCCGAATCGAGTCCTGTTCCAGCCCGACAAGGGCCGGATGCCGGCGGCGCGGGAGGATCTGAACGTCGAAGATCTCGTTCACCCCTTGGTGGAACTCCAGGCCCGGTGTTACTCGGCCCGTCTCCCAATGGACCAGCCATACCCCACAGCGAAGCGGGCGATGCTGGCGGTGTACCGGCAGCCCCTGGAAGGTCGAGGTCTCGCGGACCTGCGACAGGCCCACCAGGGCGTAGGGCCCGAGCGCGGTCAGTCCGCGAGCGTAGCCCGGCAGTTCGGCCACCGTGTCGGTCTGCCCGCTGCGGGCATCGACCGCCAGCAAGCGGCCCGTGCCGGAATCGAGAATCCACAGCCGACCGTCATACACGCGAGGAGAGTGGGGCATAGAGAGGCCGCCGGAGACGATTTCACCGGTTTCAACTGCGATCAGGCAACCGCCGCTGACTTTTTTTTCGCGCCAGCCGGAGGGGGTGTTGGCGACGCCGAGCATAGTGACGTACTTGGCGACTCCGCCGGCCACCGCCAACCCGTTCAAGTGGCAGCGGTCCTCGGGCTCCAACGCAGTAATGAAAGGCGGTCGCCAGCGGGGAACGAAGCTGAAGCGGTCGTCAAGCGTGCAGAGGCATGAGTAACGCGTGTTGACGATCCACAGTTCCTCACCTGCCCAGGCGATTTCATGCACACGGATGTCGCCGGTGACGTGCGATCGCCGCGGCAGGAAGCAGGCGTCGTAGAGCCCGAAGGGCTTCAGCCGCGCCGCGATCTCGGGAGCGTCGTGGAGAAACCAGATCTGCTCGCGGGTGGCGATTGCGAAACCGTCGGGCCGAGTCGCCAGGCCCATCGGGCGGTCGAAGTTGCGGATCACGGTCGACGCCCTTCCCTGCCGCGCGCGGACCATCAGCACCTTGCCCGCCTGGTAAGTCGACACGAGGAGCGTGGCCTGCCACCGGCCCAGCAGTTCGACCAACTCGGATGAGCAGGTGAAACGGAACCGGGACGGGGCGGGCGAACGAGCCATCGCGGCGAGCCGCCTGTTCAGCGGATCAACATGGGCGAAACGACATAAACATCGCGCGGCGGGCTGGCGCTCCGCGTGCCGTCGATCAATAGCAGCGAGTCCCAGCGGATCGGATAGTGCACCACGCCGTCGTCGGCCCCGCCCCAATGGCCGCTCGCCGCGCCGTCGAGCGCCAGCTCGATGTACCGCCAGCCCTTCCAGGAGATCGACTCGGCGGTGGGCTGGAAAGTCTGCCCCGTCGAGTCGGTAAACCGCAGCCGCGGACTGTGGCCCGATTCGTCACCATAAAGCCAAAGCCCCAGCGCCTTGGGACGCCCATCGATCCGTTTCATCGCTTCCTGCTGTGGCACGAGCCGTATGAATTTCCAGCCCTCCTCCATGCTGTAGTTGATCTTGAGTACCTGGCCCGGCCCACCCGGCAGTCCCGGCGGCGCCGGCGCGAGGCTCACCGTCTGGGTGGAGCCGACCTTGGCGTCGCCGTCGGGCACGACCTTCCAGGCGTTGGCGAGGCTTTCGGCATTGTATTGAGCGAAGTCGTCGACCAGCTCGCTGCGGCTGGGGGGCACCCGGAGCTGCAATCGGCCCTCACGATCTTTGATCTCGACACCCAGGCGTAACTCGCGCGCTGCCGCCTCATCCAAGGCGAAGGTCACGTCTTTCTGCGTTTCTCCGCGAGCGAGATCCACGGGCTTCGAAGTCTCAGTCAGGCGCAGTCCCTCAACATCGGTCAGAACCACGGTGCCGTGCAAAGGAGCACCGGAGCCGTTCTCCACTCGCAGCGTCAGTTTGGCCGCCGCGATGGGACCGAAGGTGACGCGCAGCGGGTTGCTGACCAGTATCCGCGACCGCTGCGCCAGCCGTCCGAAACCGTCGATGCGGCATTCCATGACCACATCGATCGGGTCGCTCGAACGGGTCAGGTCGAGCGGCGTGCGCAGTGTGGCGGTGGCGCCGGGCTGGATTTCGACGGACTCTTGGCCGTTGAGCGCGGCGCGGATGGGCCGATCGAGCGGATTGCCAAGATCGAGCATCGCGGCGGAACGGCCGTGGACTTCAACCGCGCGGTAACCCGGCACCGATTCCCAGGCGGCGGCAAGGCGAAGCAGGTCGTTCGGTCCCTGGGGTACGAGGTAACGCGGACCGCCGTCGACGACAAGCTCCAGTCCGGCGGCGGTGGCGGCGACCGGCGGCAGTGTCTCTCCAGTATGGCCCGTGATGATGAACTGCCCCGGGCTGGCCGGGATGCGGACCGCATGGGGTTTTTCGTTGACGCTCCAAGCTGCCAGGCGAAGTTGTTCTCCCTTGTCGAACAGGTATACATGATCGTCGGGAGAACCGACGTCGAGCCGTTTGTTAAAGCGGAATCCGTTGAGCGTGCTGTTGAGAGTCTTGGCGGCGAGGTAGGCGGGTTTGGGGTCGTACACCGGGCTGCGCCCTTCGTGGTACGGATGGAGCACGGTGCCGAAGTGGTGCTCGGGTTCTTTGGGGTCGGGGCCGTCGTCGTGCCAGTCGTACCAGATGGAGACGGGCACCGCGTGAGCGAGATTGGTCATCCACTGGCGCGGCAGCATCCGCCCCTGAATGGCCTCGTCGTAGCCTTTCCATGCCGCCGAGTAACCCCATTCGCCGGAGAGAATGGGAATCTGTTTGCCCTTTGGGGCGTAGCGGTCGATGAGTTGCCACAGCCGGGCGTACTCTTCGGCGGCGGTCTCCGGCGGTTTCTGCCGGTAGGGGTGCACCGAGACGGCCGACCAGTACTCGAGCAAACCGGCCTTGAAACAGGCTTCGAGGAATGGCATGTCGATCTGCGACGTGGCCGGACCGATGTAGATTTCGTCGGGGGCCGCCGCGCGGATCGCCTTGCCCACTTCGAGTGCCAGCTTGACGTAGTCGTCGACCTTGGGCTCGGGCCGCCAGAAGCTGATGTTCGGCTCGTTGTACATTTCCCAGAGGATGCCGCGGCCGCGGAAGTGAACCGCAGCCGCCGCGGCCCAACGGGCGAACGCCTTGCGGCCCTCGTCGCTGGCGGGCGACTGATTGTTGTCGTAGTGTCGGTTGGAATAGTCGAGGATGAACAGCGCGCGGATCTTGTGCGGCGCGAGCGCCGCCATCAGGCGGTCGTAGGCCGCGAAGTCGTATTGCTCCTTCTCCCGCTCGGTGGCGCCCCAGGAGAAGTCCATGCGGACGATGGTGAAACCGGCGTCGGCGAGCATCGCCATCTCGCCGGGCCGCGGATCGGTGAAGTGGATGTTGACACCCAGTCCGTCGGGAACCACCGGGCCGGGCAATTCGGCCGCCGAGACGGATGAAACAACGACCAACGCTGCGAAGGCCGCAGCCAAACCGAGTTGCTTGTTCACAGGATTCTCCCGAGGGTACGGCCTCGCGGCGTGCGAAGCGAGCATTCCGCTCACACGTCCGGCAGTTCCCAGCCCTTGCGCTTGGGCCGGTCGAGATAGGCGTTGGCGTCGTCATCGCCCACGAAGCGTTCGTTGTCCGGATCCCAGCGCAATCGGCGGCCGACCAGCCGGGCGATGTTGGCCAGGTGGCAAACGCTCACCGAACGATGGCCGATTTCGACGTCGGCATTGGGCTTGGCGCGAGTCTTGATGCAATCGAGCCAGTTCTGCAGGTGCGGCCGCGCGATCCAACCCGGACCTTCCCACTCGTCGGCTACCTCGCCGCTGGGCGGATCCTTGACGAAGTCGGGTGGATTGGTGGTGAACTTGTTGCGGTTGATCTCAATCTTGCATTTCTCGCCGACGAAGATCGCGCCCCCCTGCGGCCCCTTATCCAATTCGTAGCGGACTTCGACCCCATTGGCATAGCGCATCGAGACCTTGCCGTGGGGACCAGGGGTGACGGGCCAGATTTCTACGGGTCCGGTCTCGCTCATGCCGAGAGCCCATTGAACCTGGTCGCATCCGTGGGCGCCCCAGTTAGTCATCTCGCCCCCTGAGTAATCGCGCCACGCCATCCAGCCGAATTGAAGCTGGTGGTTGAACGGTTTGGCGGAGGTCTGGGCCTGCCAGGTGTCCCAATCGTCCCCCTCGGGGATCGGCTGTTCGGGAAGCCCCTGGTAGTCGCGCGGGCCGGTGTAATTCACGCCCTGCACGACTTTCAGCTTGCCGATCCCGCCGCTGCGGACCAGCTCACACGCAAAACGGTTTACCTCCATGGTCCGCTGTTGCGACCCGACCTGGAACACGCGCTGGTGCTTCCGCGCGGCTTTGACGAGCGATCGGCCTTCGGCGATGGTGAGGGTAAGCGGTTTTTCGGCATAGACGTCGAGACCGGCCTGGCAAGCGCGGATACAAGGCAGCGCGCGGGCATGATCGGGGGTGGCCACGATCACCGCGTCGAGTTTCTCCTCGTCGAACATCTGCCGGTAATCGGGATAGGTCTTCCAGTCGGCTTTCTTCTCTGCCAAAGTGTCGATCATCCGTTGCGGGTAGCAGTCGCTGATGGCGACGATCTGTCCCCCGGCCGGCAGATGATCCATGAGCTGGCGGGCACGGCCTCCGTTGCCAATGCAGCCGACGATCACCCGGTCGTTGGCTCCCGGTTGGCCCGGCTGCGCCAGCGCGCTCGACGAGACAACATAGGGGGCGCCGACCGCCAGCACCGCCGCGGTGGCGCCGCGTTTGAGGAGTTGTCGTCGGGAGATGCGCCGCATGGATGGGCCTCCGGCAGGAAGGGTGGCGAGCGAGTGATCGATGTCCGTCGAGGATAACCCTGCGGCGGGCGGGAGGCAAGAGTGTGCCGAAGCGCAGGGTGAAGGCAACGAGGGCACGTGCTGCACCGCGTTTCATGATGCCAATGCTGGATTCCGCACCGTCTGCCTGGACTTACGCGTCGATTTGGCTTGGGCCCTTGGGCAGATCAAAGCAGACGACGAGGTTCTGCCCGTCGCGAGTCCACGTGCCCGGCTGGAGGTCGAGCATCCGGCCGACCTCGGCGATCGTTTGAGGCTTGTCGCCAATGGTGATCCGGGGCGGCGCCTGACCGCTTGATGGCAGGCGGAGGGTGAAGGCGGGGACGGCAAACGGGGCCTGAAGCTTGACGGCCGCGCCGTCGCGCTCGATGCGCGTCAGTTCCTTGGCCGCCCAGTAGCGGGCGACCTCGCTCAATTTCATCCACAACAGGTGTTCGTAACGGGCGTGCAACCGCTGGACCACTTGCCGGAGGATCTTGAAGCCCACCTCCTGACCGTTGAAATAGATACCCGGCCAATGGCAGACCATGATCGCCGGTTCGCCGCGCTCGATGACATCAACCATGCGGCCCTTGGCGAGGTCGGCGGTGATGAACTGATCCACATCGCCCGGTTCGGTGCCGTCCCAGCCGCCGAACCAATCGCCGGTGCAGCCGATGATCGAGACCACACACTTGGGATCGGGACCGTCGAGCCCCGATGCATACTGCACCAGGGGCGCGACGCTGCGCTCGTCGGTAAACAGGTCGCGAAAGTAGTGCGGGATCTCCGTCTGGTAAACGTCGCGGCAGGAGTCGAGCGTCGCCTGGGCCAGCGCCGGCCGCGACTGGCTGCCGAAGCCGCCGGGGGTGGTCACTCCTTCGCAGGGAAGATCGATGTTCTTCAAGATCCGCAGCGCATAGCTGAGATAGTCGGTCAACTCGGCAGCCGACTTGCCGACGCTGAACCCCCAGTTCTCCATGTAATCGGGCGTACGCTCGTCGAACGGGCGGCCGGTCCGCGTGTTGATGGCCCAGGTGTGACTGATCATCTCGGGATGAATATCCCACGAGGGAACCATCAGCGAACGCACCAGATCGATGCTCTCCCGAAGCGCCCGGTGCGACCAGCCGGGCAGATCGCGGTCGAGCCAGCCCACGCATGCCGGGTAGGGGACGATGCTGTACTTGCCCTTCACGCCGTGCTCGGCGCACCACTCGCCGAATTTGCGCACGAAGTCGTCGGGAATCTCGCGCGGAAATGTCTGCCAGGGCTTCTGGTAGTCTTTGCGGCCGGGCCAGGCCTCGGCGAACTGGGGCATGCAGTAGTGCCCCATGTTCACAAGGCAGGTGGAGTCGTCGATGATCAGCCCGACGGGTACCCGGCCGCGTGGATTGAGCACCGCAATCTGATCATCGCGCGCCGGCCGATCGCCGGGAATCTGCGCGAGCACTCGCGAGGATCGACCCACAGCGGCCGCTGCGATCGCCGCCGCACCCGTCCGCAGGAAATCACGCCGTGAGCCGTGCCACATCGCCGGGCCTCCCGTGTCATGGACGACCAAGGAAACACGGCTTTATGCTCGCACGTCCGAAAGGGTGAGTCAATCGGGAAGTCGCCCCTCAGGCTCAGTACCACTGACCTCCTTCCTCACCCAGTGCATAAGTGGTGACGCGGCCGCGACGGTAGCGGCGACGGGGTGGAGTCCAGCCGCCTTCTTCGTAAAGCGCTTGCGTGGTGTAGTAGCCGCCCTGCGGCGGACGCCGGCCACCAGGGTGACTCCCCTCTTCCCCGAGGGCGTATGTGGTAACGGTCCCGCCCCCCTCTTCGCCGAGGGCATAGGTCGTATATCCGCCACCGCCGCCCCAATTGCCACCACTCCAGCCGCCGCCTTCTTCACCCACGGCTTGCGTGGTCATCGTGCCCTGACCCACCACCTGAGCGCTCGCCTGGCGCGACAGGCCCAACGCTGCACCGCCGGCCAGAAGGCCGAAAACGCGGGCAAGAAATCGCCGTCGTCCCGTGGTCCGCCCCACTGACATTTCCTCCCCCATGTCGATTCGGCGAGGATCCTCGCTTTGCTCCGGCATGATGATGCCGTCAAACGGATGACGCATGCGTTGCTCCCTTTCGCATAGAATGCCCCTGAAAGAATACTCCGGAGCCCCGCGACCCATGGCAATCCTCATTCTTGGTGGTGGTGACGACGAGCACGCGCTCTACATGCTCAACTACCTGCGGTCAGGGGGTACAGAAGCCGAACTGCTCGACAGCCGCTGGTTTCCCCAGCGGATGACGATCGATTACAGTCCGGCTGATGGCCGGGGCACGTTTCGCCTGCCCGGCGGGCAGCGACTGCCGCTTGACGAGATTAGCGCCGTGTACTGGCGCGGCTATCCGGGCGTCGCCGCGCCGCAATTGCCTGATCCGGAGCAGGACTTCATCGCGCAGAATGACTCGCGGAGCTTGCTGGAGTCGATTCTCATCCGCCTGCCGGCGCGATGGGTGAACTCGTGGCACGCATTTCAGCTCCACCAAACGAAGCCTGTACAGCTGGCGATCGTGGCCAGCCTCGGCATGCCGATTCCCCAAACGGTGGTCACGAATGAGCCGGAGTCAGTCGTCGGTTTCGCGCAAGCGATCCCGGCAGCGATCTTCAAACCGGTTCAGGGTGGAGCCCACACGCGGCGACTCACGGCTGGGCATCTCACCGCGGAGCACCTGGAGCACCTGCGAATTGCTCCGGTCACGGTGCAGGAGGAGGTGCGCGGCACAAATATCCGCGTGTTCGTAGCGGGCGAGAGAGTCCTGGCATGCGAACTGGCTACCGAAGCAATCGACTTCCGCGAGGATCCCGAGGCACGCATCACTCCTCACGCGCTGCCGGCCGACTTGGAGGCCGCCTCACGACGCATCGCACGAGCACTCGACCTGCAATGGACGGGCATCGACTTCCGACTAACCCCGGACGGCCAATACGTATTCCTCGAGGCCAACCCCAGTCCGATGTTCTTGGGTTTTGAACGGGCCGCCGGACTGCCGCTCACCGAGCATCTGGCGACACTCCTGACGGCGTAGGCAACCCCCGGCTTTTCAATCCGCCCTCACCCGGCTAGGCTAGCGGCATGAGCAATACATCGGAAAGACGCGAGCGCCTGGAACTGGCGATTGAAGCCGGCGCCGAGGCGGGGAAGATCACGCTGGAGTACTTCGGCCGCGACGACCTTGAGGTCGAGCGCAAGGGAGACGATTCGCCGGTGACGGTGGCTGACCGCCGCGCCGAGGAACACCTTCGCCGCCGCATCAGCGAACGATTTCCCGAGGATGGCATCCTGGGAGAGGAGTTTCCCGAGCGGCCCGGCACGAGCGGCTACCGTTGGATTCTCGATCCGATCGATGGCACGAAGTCGTTCATCCACGGGGTGCCGCTTTACGGCACGCTGATCGGCGTCGAGCATGAAGGGCAGAGCGTTGCCGGTCTAATCCTCATTCCGGCACTCGACCAGTGCGTGTACGCGATGAGTGGCGGTGGGGCCTGGTACGTCTCGGGCGGTCGTCCGCCGCGACCGGCTCGGGTGTCTGCTACGCCGCGAGTCGAAGAAGGGCTGTTTGTCACGAGCGAAGTGGCCAGTTTCGAGGAGATCGGCCGCCGCGAGGTGTACGATCAGCTTCAGGCCGCCGCCCGGCTCACCCGGACCTGGGGCGACTGCTATGGCTACATGATGGTGGCGATCGGCCGGGCGGAGTTGATGGTCGATCCGATCATGAATGTCTGGGACGCTGCGGCGATCCTGCCCATCATCGAGGAGGCCGGCGGGCGGTTCACCGACTGGCAGGGGCGACCCACAATCCATTCAGGTCAGGGCCTCGCCGCCAACGAGTCCATCCACGAGGAGGTGCTGAGCCTTACGCGGAGCGAGTGAGGATTGGCCATAGCGGACGGTACTCTGCGGCCAGGTATTGTCCAGCCCCCGTTTCTCCCCCTCGCGGTGGCGCTCGAGCGAGTTTTCGTCAACTTTGGCTGTCCTTCGGGCCGAAGTGTGTATCGTGCAGCTTGATTCCAACGATTGGATTGCCTACCATTCGGTAGCTGCGGGAGCCGTGCGGCCCAACCTATGAGCCAGAGCCATCCGATCACCCTCTGTTGTCGCCGCTGCCTGTGTCCGGCTTGAGCCCGGACCTTCTTCCTTTTTGCCTTCCGCTTCCGTTCCCTGTTTGCTTTCGTTTCTCGGCGCTGCGCTGATGGCACGACGCGGCCGGAGTTGACAATCATGGCCTCCGATTTCCGACTCAAAGAGCGACTTCCCGAACTGACCGACCGGATTGTGAGCACCTACGCCGAGGTAGGCTCGATCCACCATCTCGGCTGCTGCCCGCTGCCCAACTATGAGACGATCGCATCGATCATCGAGAACCTCAAAGAAATCCTCTATCCGGGTTACCGGCGGCGCGACAACCTGCACCTCGGCAATGTGACGTACCACGTCGGCGACCTCATTGATCGGCTGCACGACCAGCTTACCGTGCAGATCGCCCGGGCGATGTGCCATGAGGCGGGGGAGAGCTGGTCTGCTTCCGAGCGCCGGTGCGATTACGAGGCCGTAGGCCAGGCCAAGACGCTGACGTTTCTCGAGCAGTTGCCAACGCTCCGCAAGATCCTGGCCCTCGACGCCCAGGCAGCCTACGATGGCGACCCCGCCTGCAAGTCGATCGACGAGGTAATCTTCTGCTATCCGGGTTTTGAGGCCGTCACTGTTTACCGCCTGGCACACCGGCTCCACCAGCTCGAAGTGCCGCTCATTCCGCGGATGATGACCGAGTGGGCGCACGGCCGGACAGGCATCGACATCCATCCGGGGGCGAAGATCGGGAAGTACTTCTTCATCGATCACGGCACGGGCGTCGTGATCGGCGAAACCTGCGAGATCGGCGAATGGGTGAAACTCTACCAGGGCGTGACACTGGGAGCCCTGAGCTTCGCCACCGACGAACAAGGAAAGCTGGTCCGCGGCCAGAAGCGCCATCCGACGATCGAAGACCGGGTGGTGATCTACGCCAATGCGACCGTGCTGGGCGGGCAGACGGTTATCGGCCACGATGCAGTGGTTGGATCGAGCGTGTGGCTCACCCAGTCGGTGGCTCCGCATACGACCGTCATGCTCGAAAAGCCCAAGCTGCGAATGCGCGACGAGTCCCGTGAGCCGTTGCAGGTCGAAACCCTGTAGAGTCTGCCGCTGATCGGCACTCCCGGGCAACGCGGACCGGGCATGGGGTTCCGAGGACTGTCGCAGGCAACCGTGTTGCTGTCAGTCGCCCCGCCTGATCATGCCAAAGCCGTGCCGCAACCGCGGTTTGTTGACGGCCTCTTGCACCCCGACAATCTGCCGCGGCGAGTTTCAATGCGTCAAAGAGACTTGGCCAAATTTCACTGGCCGGCGATTGCGGCACTTCGGCACGCAAAATGCCCTCTGAGGTGACCGAGTCGATTGTCACCCGAAACCACGCCAAGGGCTGCATAATGATCAGCGTACCCCTCTCAAACGAGAGCGACGGAGTTCGTCGCGAGATTCTCGCCTACACTCGCTCCATCGATTATGGTCGCTGGGGGCCGGTGGTTGTGGGCGGCCTGCTGGCGGGCTACGGGCTCGCCCGTGGCAGGCTGCTTGGCTTTGCAGTCGCTGCGATCGGCGGCGGCCTCATTTACCGGGCTCTCGCCGGCTCGTGTTGTCCGACGGCGGTCGGACACCAGCAGGTGCCCGATCCGGTGATCGCCAACGACGCCGTGGATGAGGCGTCATGGGGATCGTTCCCGGCCAGCGACCCTCCGGCCTTCTGATAGCGTCAGGCGCCAGGGAGTTCGACGAGTTCGCGAAGGTTGTCACCGATGGGGAAACGCCAGCGGCGGCCGTCGATCTCAACCTCCGCTTCGCGCTGGCCGATGCGGCGGACGATGCCGCGGATCTCGCCGACACTGAAGGAGTCGCCCTCACGAAGCTTGAGTTGCTCTCCGGTGGTGCGGTTGACGATCCAGACCTCATGCTGATCGCCGACGGCGACGATCGCGGTCAGGTAAACGAACTTCGCCGCGTCGAACTTCGGCTCGACACGCGGCGGCAACGGCGGCGCGGGAGGCCGATAGAAAGCGAACACATTGCGCTCGGCCACCGCGCGGGCGTACCGCTTCAGCGCATCGGCCTCGGTCGGTGCGTTGAGAGGTTCGGGCAATCGGTCGACGCGATCCGCCCCAGGAAGTGAGAGCGACTCGATGGTAACCTGCAGGTCGAGTCGGTCGCCGCCTTCGATGGGAACCACACTCAGATTGAGAATCTGGTGAAGGTATCCGGCGGCGTAGAACCGCTCGAGAAAGCGGGTCAGAGCGGCCAGATTCGCCTGGGACTGCACGGTGAAGCGAAGCGCGCGGAACGTCGTGCCACGCTGGCGGCCGGGACTGGCCTCCACCTTGGTGTCGCTCCACCCCGACTGGCTTGCCACGGCCAAGAGCCAGTTCTGGTACGATGAGCGGGCCGCTTCCAGGTTTGAGGGAAGCGCGCGGAGTCCCCACTGATCGAGCTGTTTTTCGGCCTCATTCCCGCGTTCGATCTGGCGCTTCATCGTGGCGGTTTCTTCCGCCAGCTTGTCGCGCTGCGCGCGGAGCACGCGCCGGGGCGTTCCTCCGCCGGAGAGCAGCAGTTGTCCGAGCAGGAGCACGGCGAGCCCGCCAGTTACCCATACCAGGATTCGTTCGCGTTTCTTCAGAGCCATGCGCTCACCTTGTCCTGGTCGAAGCCGTTGCCGCCGGCCGCGTGGTTGCGCGACGTGCGCTGCCGGCGGGCGGAGTCTCGTTCGACGCCTGCGACTCACGCATACCCGGTGCATCGAACAGCAACGAGGAGCGGAATTGCAGGCCGTAGGGGCCGCGGGCCTCGCCTTCCCCCTTGGACCGACCGGCAAGGCGGTGCTCTTCGTCGCGGAGGCTTTCGTCGAGCCGGGTGACCGCTTCCACGTTGCGCGCCAAGCCGTCGAGCGTCATTTCGCCGCGACCTGAGTTGGCATTCAGTTTCAGTTGGACGAGCGCCGCGTCCTGGGCGGGTGGGAATTTCTCTGCCAGCCAGTTCAACTCCTCGAGCCAGTTGACTTCGGCGGCGACCCATGCCTGGACCTCGCCGGCGGCCTTCTCTGCCTGGATGGCGGCCGGCACGTTCTTTTCGAGAGCTTTCGCATCGCTCTGCAACCGGCGAACGGTCGCCTGCAATTCGTTCCCCTGCAGCCGGGTGATGACCAGCACGGCGATCACGATCATCGCAGCAGCCAGTCCGGCGAGGACATAGACGTTGCGGCGGCTCGGCGGCGCCGGCCGCTGGCGCGGATGGAGGAAATCGAAAGCCGGCGCGGTGTCGGTGAATTCGTCGCAGAGCATGCCGACCAGGGCCGCGAATCGCTCAGGCGCCTCGGGCAGCCCGCGGGCCAGCGTACCGCCGAGGGCGACGCCCGCGAACGGGTCGAAGGCGGTGACTGGCAACGAGAGCCGTTGCGAAAGCGATTCGGCCAGCGCGGTGTGCCCCTTTCCCGATCCAGACAGGGCCACCGACTCCACCCGTCGGCCGCTCGATTGGCTTTGCGCGGCCGCCAAAGTGCGGCGGATCTCGGCCGCAAGAGCGGCATGCGCTGATTCATCGACCAGCGGATCAGCCATCAGGCGGGTCTGGCGGACGAAGGTGACCTTACGGCCGGCGAGGATTGTCAGTTCGACTTCTTCTGCCGCCAGGTCGACGAGAAGCTGGACGGCGTCCGAAGCGCCGGTGGAACGGACCAGCAGCGAAGCCACCGCGCAGGGACGGAGCGCCAGGCGCAGGGGCTTCAGCCCCACGGCCTCGCAGGTCGCAGTGATTTCACCGACGAGCTCGGAGCGCATGCCCGCCGCCAGGACGCGGCGAGGCTGCTCGGGATCCTCGTCGAGCGAGAGGAAATCGAGCGGCGAATCGTCCTCGAGATTGTTGAACTCGCGGAGCGCCTGGAAGCGCGCCAGGTCTGGCAGCTCATCGTCGGGAGCCGGCGGAAGCGTCAACTCGCGGAGTTCGACGCTCGCCCGGCCGACAGCCACGAGCGCGTCGTGCTTGCCCACCCGCTCGGCCACCAGGGCCGCGGCGAGCCGTTCATGGATGGTCGATTCGGCCCCGCCGCCGTCGCCGGGCAGCCCGCGCAGATCCAGCCGCCAGGCGCGCTCCAGCGTCACCCGGCCGCCGCGCCCGGAGGCCATCACGAGACGCGCTTCGACATCGGACCATTCAATCGCCAGAATTCGTGGCATGGGCAGTCAGTCCACAAATGTTTCCGCCCCCAGGACGTCGAGCGGATAGCCGCGCCCCAGGTTGCTCAGATCTCTCCAGGATACGATGGCCGGCGGTTGCTGGCCAGCATCAATCACCACTTCGAGGCGTGCCGCCGGGCCCTCGGCATCATAGAAACCCACCACCTGGGCGCGAAAGATAGAGCCGCCGCCGGTCACGTAGGGCATGATGGCCTTCATCTCGTCCACGGTCAGAATGCCGTCGATCAGCAGCCAGGTCGGGTCCGGAGGAATGTCGCTTGTCAGTTGCCCCTGCCGCGCGCTCAGGATCCGGTCGACCGCCTCGTCCGCAAGTCCGGGTATGGCCGCCAGGACGGCTGCGGGGGCTTGGTTGACATTGATTCGTCCGGTAGTGTTGACGTCGTCGCCGATGGTCAGCGCGTCGACCAATTCCGGCAGGTATTCCGCCATGGCCGCGGGGTCGTCCGGGAACAGGCTTTCGAGGACGACGGGCTCTTCCGCGTCCTTGTATTGCACCTGCACCCGTTGACCGATCAGATCGAGCACGCTCTCGAGCTTGAGCTTCCCCTCCTTGGAGAGGTCGATTTCGCCGCTGGGCTTCGTCTCGAGCTTCTCCGGCTCCTGGCTTCCTTGCTCGTAGGCCTTCTCCTGCTGACGATAGGCGACGATAAACGTTGCCCACTCTTCGCCGAACACGGCGGTGAGCTCCTCGTGCAGCGTTTCGATGCTGTCCTGATTGACGTTGATCTTGTCCTCGCCCGCGGCGGTCAGATTGGATTCCGCGCCGGCGCTGTGGAGAGTCAGGAAGCCGGCCCAACCGCGATCCATCGATCCCAACACAGCATCGCCGGCGGCCACGAGCGACGGATCGGCTTCGGTATCGTCGGCATACCCGTTGCGGTTTGCATCGACTCCCAGCAACAGGGCGGGCGTGACCCCGCGGACCATGAGCAGTTCCTCAATGGTCCCCAGCGGCCCGTTCTTGGGAGCGTAGGGCGGATCGAGCGTGCTGTAGTAATCGACTTCCGCTCCAAAGGTCCGCATTTCGTCGTCAGAGTCGATCCAGTCGAGGATCGCGTCGGCGACGTCCTCAGTCATACCGGGAAGACCCATGAGTACTTCACGGGCGGCATCCTCCTCCTTAGCAAGCGACAGAATCGCATTGAGGTTGATCTTCGCCGATTCGTCCTCGAGCCCGTAGCGTAGACTGCCGCTGCCGCCGTCGACGACCGGAGCGACGACGGCGAACCGGCCGCGGTCGCGGGCAGCGTCGGCGTCGATCACCACGACGCCGCAGAACAGGCCGGGATTGTCGTACGAGCCCCCCGAATCGGACCGGGTTTGCCCGTCGTTGCTCAAGAACAACTGCGCGGCGGCGACCCCCGAAGCCGCCAGCGCGCGGGCCTGTGCCTGGCGCTCGGATACAAAGGCGGCCTCGCGTTCGGTAAGCATCCATTCGGCATACGTGAGCGCCCCCAGACTCAGAGCCGCGATGACGATCAGCACCAGGATCAACACCATGCCATGATGCCCATGTGTGGCCCCCTTCATGGCAACACCTCCGATGTGCCCGCGCTCTCCATTTCGAACATCATCAGTTCTTCGTCGAACGATCCGCCCGAGGTGGCCTGGGCCGCCGGCAGATCCACCACCAATGTGTAGTAGAGCACCTCGGCCGTTCCGGTGCTGGTTTCTGATGACTGGGAAAGGCCCGTCGACCAGCCGGAACGCTGCCTGGCAGGCTGGATGCCGAGCGTGACTTCGATGGCGACCGGCAACGCACCAGACTGGCTGGTGTCCCATTCCTCGAGCCACGACGTCCCGTCGGAGTAGCGGAACTCAAGCGCCACGACCTCAGGGGCCAGCGGGCTTTCGCTCGATGTCGAGTCGTCGAGCAATCCCTGCGAGGAAGCCCACGATGCCACCGATCGATCCAGTTCCTGGCGAACGAGCCCGCCGCTCCATGAGGAGGGATCGAGCGGATCTACCGAATTACTGTCGTCGGGCAGAGCAAGATAATAGGCCACTGTCTTCGCATCGGTCAGGCTTACTGGAATGAGCGATCCGTCGGTCGGCTCAATCGCGGCTTTCACCTGGTCGGGACGCGGCAACCGGCTGATGTCGACCTGCAACCAATCGATTCCGCCGTAAACGCCGGGTGTGGTCTGCGGAACGACCGAACCGGACGCGCCGCTCACCGCTCCCGTCTCGACAGTGGCGGAACTGGACGCCCCCCCGGTTTCAACTTGCCCCTCGTTCTCGCCGCCGGCCCCGCCCTCCTGTCCACCTGCCTGATCCTGTCCGCCTTCGCTCCCGGTGCCGCCATTCGATGAGGCCGAGGAGTCGGATGATCCGGAGGCCGAACTGCCGGTGCTGGCCGAGGCATCAGCACTGACGGTGATCGCGGCGCGAAGGTCGTCGGCGATGCGATGCAGGAGAACGCGGGCAAGCTGAGCTTCCTCGACGTTCGTGCGGCCGGCGTCGGCCACCCGGAGCTGGAAATCAATCGCCATGGCGACGCACAGCAGCACCAGCGACATGAGCGAAAGGGAGAGAATCACCTCCAGTAACGTATAACCCAAGGCGGGGCGGATTGCGCGGATGCTCATAGCGCAACTCCGGAGAACGAGGACGATTCTTCGGTCGTCGTGCTTTCCGTGGTGGTGACCGCGCTGGGATCAAGAACCCAGCGCACGAGCGAGCACTCGACCGGGCGCGGATCGAGCGACGGATCGCGGGAGACGGTCACGCGGACTTCGAGCAGTCCGACTTGCGCCGCCGAGGCAACGTCGATCGTGTAGATCCATTCCGAGAGACTGGGGTCAAGCTCGGTCTCGCACGTGCCCTGCTGCGACTCGGCAGGAAGGATTCCGGCAACGACTTCAGCGAGCTTGCTCTCGCACAGCAACTGGGCCTGCGTCATGTCGCGAGCCCGGCCGGCGTTCTCCAGGCCGCTGCTCGACAGTTCGCTGAGCACCGCTACCGCACCAGCCAGCAGCGCCAGCGCGAGGATGATTTCCAGCAGCGAAAATCCGCGGCGCGCGCCCCTCATCTCACCGACTCCTCGGCGTACGGTTCGCCCACGACCGCCACTCCGGTCAGCCCGCGGATAGCCAGTTCAACCGCCTGGCCACGATCGTTCGCCAACCGGAGACGGGCGGTGGACGTGGTTCCGTCGGGATAGAACTCGATCGGATCGGACCAGTCGAAGCCGGCGGAGCCGAGGGTGGTCGGCGCCGCGAGGGGCACGCCGGCGCAATCCTCGATTTCGGCGTCCAGGAACGTGATCCGTTCGGGAAGACGGTACTCGACGGTCGTATTGGCATCGGTCGCCACAGCGGCGCCGGCCAAATACTGCGGCTCGACCGCACGCTCGACGCTGTACGTGCGGTCGCCGGGCACGAAGCGGAAACGGATCGTCTGCCCGCTCGACAGCGACTCGATCCGGGCACGGTTCCAGGCGACGCGAACCTGCTCGGCGGACTTGCGAAGCTGGTAGCTCGTCAGGCTCGGCTCCAAGGCCGGCCACGCCGTGGTGGAAATCACCACCAAGAGCGCCAGCACGAGCAGGACCTCGAGCAGCGTCACTCCGCAGCGGCGCAATCGGCGGGCATGGTTCCACATTCGCGTCTCGGAAAAACTCACTCTACGTCGGCTGGTCTTCCATCCAGTTGCCGACGTCGTCCTCGCTTTCGATACCGTCCGGCCCCAGCGACCAGATGTCAGGCTGGTCGGGCTGGTACTTACCGGGGTATTCGTACTGGTACGGCTGCCCCCAAGGATCCAGCGGCACCGTGCTGTCCAGATAAGGGCCTTTCCACCGCATCTCATCCACATCCGACGGCATCGACCGCAGGGCTTCCAGCCCCTGGCCGGTGGCAGGGAAGTCGCCAATGTCCATGCGGTAGGCCTGCAAGGGCGTCTTGAACGCGTTGATCTGCGTCCGGGCCGCATTGACGTATGCCTTCCGCTGGATCGGCCCATAGGCCGTCACCGCCAGCGAGCCGATGATCACCAGGATCACCAGCACGAGCAGGACTTCGATCAGCGTCAAACCCCCGCGACGCCGGCAACGTCGTGAATGCCGAGTCATATGTCTTTCCTTCTTATGGTTGAGTGGTCGATTATGAAATCCCAATGACCAGGCACCAATGACCAATCATCCGAAATCGGTTTCCTCTCCTCTTGGTGATTGAGACATTGCGTCTTGGTACTTCCTTACACACTTGTAGCCATCTTAAACATCGGCAGCAGCAGGGCGATGACCAGCAACAGCACCACGCTGGCCAGCATCAGGAGCATGATCGGCTCCAGGAGCTTCACGGCGAGGTCCAATTGCCGCCACGTTCGCCGCTCCAAGGAGTCGGCGATATCGAGCAGTACCTTCTCCAGTGTATTCGATTCCTCGGCCACCGAGATCATTTCCACCACGGCCGGCGGGAACCGCCCGCACGCGGCCAGCGGTCCGGAGAGCGTCTTGCCGGCCGAGATCGTCTCCGAGGCGTGGCGGATGGCAGCGCCCAGGACGCGGTTTCCAGCGGCGTCGCTGGAGATTTCCAGCGAGCGGAGGATCGGCACGCCGTTGTGCAGCAGCGTGCCGAGCACCCGGCAGAATCGCGCTACCGCCAGGTTGCCGAAGATCTTGCCCACCAGCGGCAACTGCAGTTTGGCAAGATCCTGGAGCATGCGGCCGCGGTCGGTCTGCAGCCAGCGCCTGAGCATCCAGCCGCCCACTGCGGCGGCGAGCAGGACCCACGGTCCGGCGATCCACGCCAGGTTGCTGGTGGCCAACAGCCACTCAGTGATGGCGGGCAACTGGCCGCGCTGCCGCATGTTCTCGAAGATCGTCTCGAACTTGGGCACGAAAAAGACCAGCAGCACGGTTACCACCGCGGTGCCGACAAAGGCCAGGAAGCAGGGATAGGCGATCGCGCCGACGGTGCGGTTCTTGATGTCTTCCTGCGTCTCGGTAAAATCCGAAACCCGCGCGAGGGCCTCTTCGAGGAACCCGCCTTCGCCGCCGGCGCGGACCATGCTCACGGCCATCTCGCCAAACACGCGTTTGTAGCGTCCCATGGCCTCGGCCAGCGTGGCCCCGTCCTGCACCTGGTGGTGAACCTGCGACAGGACCTCGCGCAGCGCGCTGTGCGAAGTCTGCCGACGCAGCACCTCCAGCGCCCGCAGCAGCGGCACGCCGGCGCCCAGCAGATCGGCCAACTGCGACATGGTGTTGGCCATCAACTGCGCCGGGATGCGGCCGATGCGGACCCCGCTGTCGGCCGACGCCCGTCCGCCGACTTCCAGCGGAAACAGATCGCGCCCGGCGAGCGTCGCCAGCGCCTCGCGGCGGTTGGCGGCCTCGATCGTGCCGGTGACGCGCTCTCCGGCGACGCTGCGGGCGGTATAGGTGAACTCAGGCATCGCTTACCAGGTCGTTTCCCTTGCTGACGCGGACCACCTCATCGACTGTGGTCCGGCCGGCGATGACTTTCCGCCATCCGTCCTGGCGCAGCGTCCGCATGCCCTGCTGCTGGGCAGCCTGCTTGATCGCCCACGCGCTCGACCGGTCGTGAGCGATCTGGCGGATGCGGTTGGTGGTGACGAGAAGCTCGAACAGGCCCAGACGCCCCTTGTAGCCCACCTGCCGGCACGCGCGGCAACCGGTCGCCCTGTAGAGCGGCTGACCGGCGAGTTCCTCGAACGGGAAATCGTCGGGCAGGTCCTCGCGCGCCGGCTCGTAGGGCACCTTGCACTGCGGGCACAGTGTGCGCACCAGGCGCTGGGCCATCACCGCTTCCACCGTGCTCGAAACGAGGAACGGCTCCACCCCCATGTCGATCAACCGGGTGTAGGCGCCGGCGGCATCGTTGGTGTGGAGCGTGCTAAACACGAGGTGGCCCGTCAGCGACGCCTGAATGGCGTTCTCGGCCGTTTCCAGGTCGCGGATTTCACCGATCAGCACGATGTCGGGGTCGTGACGCAGGATGCTCCGCAGAGAGTTCGCGAAGGTCAACCCGATCTTCGAATGCACCTGGATCTGGCAGATTCCCTCCAACTGGTATTCGACCGGGTCCTCGGTGGTGATGATCTTGGTCGCGTCGTCGCGGATCTCCAGCAGCGCACTGTAGAGCGTGGTCGTTTTGCCCGATCCGGTGGGCCCGGTCACCAGGATGATGCCGTGGGGCAACTGGATCAGTTGCCGGAAAGTGCTGTAGAGGTCGCCTTCCATGCCCAAGCCCGACAGCGAGAAATTCATGCTCCCCTTGTCGAGGATGCGGAGCACGATCCCCTCGCCGTGGATCATCGGGATCACCGAGACACGGACATCCACCTCACGCCCCGAGACCTTGAGCTGAATGCGGCCGTCCTGCGGCAACCGGCGCTCGGCAATATTGAGCCGGGCCATGATCTTGAGCCGGCTGATTATCGCCGCCTGGAAGCGGCTGATTTCAGGGGGCACGGGTTGGGGCTGCAATACGCCGTCGAGCCGGTAGCGGATTCGCAGCCCGGCTTGCTCCGACTCGATATGCACGTCGCTCGCCCGCAGCTCGATTGCTTCCAGTAGAATCTCGTTCACCAGGCGAACCACCGACGGCTCCTGGGCCATCTCCGAGAGTTCGGAGCCATCGGTCTCGAGTTGTTCGAGGAGCTCGACCTGCTCGTCGCTCGACTGTGCCAGCAGCCCGTCGACTGTCTCGCCGCCCACGCCGAGGTGGGTTTTGATCAGCTTGGCGATCTCGACGCGGCTGGCGAGGACCGGCACGATCGATTTGCCGGTAAGAGCGGCCAGTTCGTCGAGCGGGTAGAGATTGAAGGGATCGCAGGTGGCGACGACGAGCGTCCCGTTGTGCTGCGAAATCGGAAACAGCGACTCCCGGTAGATGGCCTTGGCGGGAAAGTCGCGGAGGATCGACAGATCGACTTCGGTCGAGTTGAGGTCGATGAGGCTCAACCCCAGTTCCTCGCCGATCGCCCGCAGCGCCTGCTCCTCGCTGATCAGGCCAAGCTTTACGGCCGCCTCGTCCAGCCGCAACCCGTCAATCTGGGCACGGCGGGCCGAGTCCAATTGCCGCTGGTCGAGCAGCCCGTGTCTGAGCAGAATCTCGCCAGCATCCATGAACACTACTCCTCTCCCGCAGCGAAAGACTTCCGTAAACCGGCCGGCCGCTCCGTGTGCCGCTGCCATGCAGGGGCACACGGATGCCGGCCACTACCTTCTTCCTTTCTACTGATCGTTCCGCTGCGAGCGCCTGGGACGGTCGCCGCCGCGGTCACCGCGATCGCCACGGTCTCCCCCCTGTGCGCCGGGACCACGGCCTGGACCGCCGAACATCTGCGAACGATCCAGTTCAAACGGCGTGCCCATCAGTTCCTTGAGCTTCCCTTTTTGCTCCGACTCCAGCACGGCCATCGACTTCTTGTTGAACTCCTGGGTGATCTGCTCACCCTTCTCGCGCATCTCCTCGAACCGCTGGCGCATATCCTGGCCCTGCTGGCGACGATCGCCCTGCTCCCCGCCCCGAGCGCCCTGGAACAACTGCATTCTCTTCTCTCCCGCCTCGCGGGCGACGGTAGCAAGCTGTTCCTTCTGCTCGCCGGAGAGGCCCACCGCCTCGGCAACCTCCGGCTGAAGGAGGGCCGCCGGGCCCAGTTGCTGCCACTCGATCTGCTTCAGACGCTTGGCCTGATCGGCGGTGAGGATCTCCTCCACCGATTTGCGGGCCTCTTCCATCCGCTTCTGACCTTCCGCCATCATCTGCTGGAACCGCTCGCGTCGCTCCTCTTCGCTGAGATTCTGAAAGTCGCCTCGCTGCCCGCGGCCACCCTGCTCGCGTAGCTTGTCGGCGAGATCTTGCAGCTTCGTCTTCTGCTCCTCGGTGAGCTTCAGTTCCTCCTGTACCTGCTCGATGCGCAACAGGCCAAGCCCACCGCCCATCATGCCACCCCCCATCATTCCGCCCATCATCCCGCCGCCGAACCTGCCGCCTCCGCCGGCACCGCCGGGGGGTTGCGCCATGGCTGGGGAGGCCAGCACAGCCAGCGCCAGAACGACAGAGGCCAAAATCGATAGTCGAAGCAATCGCGACATAAACAAGACTCCTTAGAAAGAAACGCGGTTGAGTCAGCCACCGACCTGATGCGATGGCCGCGGAGACGGCTATTGACGTTCGGACAGGACAAACCAAGCTGGAAGTTGCGCCGGAACTCCGTCGCGCGGCGGTTCGTTCCTGAGGCGACAGCCAATCCACCCGAATCATTCAACCCCACTCGACCGCCAGAGTGTCGTAATTACACAGCAAGGCGGAACTTCGCGCTGCCGACGGGGTTTAGGTGTTGGGGGCTGATCCTGCGCGACAAACTGGTTCTGGAATGGTGCGGTGGTGGGAGGTCGGAGACCATGCGGAAATGCTACTGGGGATTAGTTGTCATCGCCATGACGCTGGTTGCCCACCCGCTTTGGGCTCAGGACTCCGGACGGTGGGGTGGCGATCGTCGCGGCGGTGATCGTGGCGACCGAGGTGGCGACCGTGGGGATCGAGGCGATCGAGGTGGCGACCGTGGAGATCGCGGCGAGGGTGAACGTCGAAGCTTTGGTTCGGGTTCGCCGTTCGGAATGGGCGGACCACCCGGAAGTATGGGCGGATTTCCGGGTGGAATGGGTGGACCTCCCGGCGGAATGGGGGGATTTCCCGGCGGTATGGGTGGACCTCCCGGTGGAATGGGTGGCTTTCCGGGCGGAATGAGTGGACCACCAAGCGGAATGGGCGGACCACCGAGCGGCGGTTTTCGCCCGTCTGGAGGGGATAGCGGAGATCGCTCGTCGCGACTGGAGGGCTTTTTGAAGAGTATGGACGCCAACGGCAATGGCGTCCTTGAGATCAGCGAGATTCCGGCGGAGCGCCGAGGGATGTTCCAGTTCATGGCCAGCCGGGCCGGCCTCGACGCCTCGAAGCCGATCACCATCAGCCAAATCCGCGATGCGATGACAAGTCGCATGTCCGGAAGCAGTTCGGGTGGACCTCCGGGTAGCTCACCACCCTCCTCTGGCGACAAGAAGGAAACGAAGAAGGAAGAGCCACCATTGGTACCGGGCTTTGGCGTCGGCGAAGAGGCCTTAGTCCCGGGTTTTGGTGTGACATCCACCACTCTGGCAAGTGTGTCAACCGTATTCGCGGGGGCGTCAGCATCTAGCCCTCCAGCGGTAGAAATCGACAGCCGAGTTCGCGGATTTGCGGAAGGGATGTTTCGTAGGTACGATCGAAATCAGAGCGGTGTGTTGGAGAAAGACGAGTGGGGCGAGATCCGCGGCGATCCAAACGCGATGGATCGCAACCGTGACAGCCGCATCACCATGGATGAATTCCTGGTCGGCGTGGCCGAGTTCATGAAGTCGAGGGGTGGAGATCGGGGTCGAGGGCAGCAGTCCGGCGAGTCGGGAGCCGGCGGCCGCTCGGGCAACGATGACGACTCTCAGGAGTCTGTAAGGCGGTCTTATCGCTTTCTGAGCCCCAGCGAGCGGTTGCCGGAAGAGGCCAGGGATTGGATTACGGAACGCGATCGCGATGGTGACGGGCAGGTAGCGATGGCGGAGTTCACCCAGTCCTGGTCTGACGAAAGGGCTCAAGAATTCCTTCGCTACGACCACAATGCCGACGGATACGTGACCGCCGACGAGTATCTCTTGGGACCGTCGAGTGCGGACCTGAGTGATTCGAGTCCGTCCCAGGGGCCTCCCCCAGGGACTGCTCCTTCCGCTCCACCGAGTCCCTCCTCGGGAGGCGAAGCGAGCGGCAGTTCGGCAGCGTGGTGGTTGCAGTGACATTACCAAACCGGTGCACCGGTTTACTTTGGCGGAGCATGGACTCGATGCGTCTTACATCTGACTGGTACCGGATTCTCGCTTGCGTTGGCGCATTGGTGCTCGTCGCCTGGCTGTGGGTCGCCGCGACCGCGCAGGATCAGGCTATGCCTTCGGCTGCCGAGCCCGCGCCTGCCGCGACGCCGGTCGCTCCGTCTGCTCCGGCAACCGAAGGCGACGTGACTGACACGTCCGCTGCGCCTTCAACCGCTGCGCCGGCAGATGAACCTGCCGAAGAACCGGAATCCGACTCGCCAGACACCGAGATGGCGGAACCGCAGGAAGAGGCAGAGGAAGCAGAAACCCTACCCGCACCGGCGATGGAGGACGCAGAGTACCCGGAGGACGCGGACGACGCGGAACACGCTGATGCTGAACAAGAGGCCGACGCGGCTTCAACCGTTCCCCCCGCACCGCCAGTGGCGCCCGAAAGCGAAACGCCGCCCGCTCCGGACATGCCCCCGACACCCCACATGCCGCCCGCGCCGCCGTCCGCTGATTCGGCGGAGGCGCAGCAGTATGAGGCCGAGCTCCAGGCGGTGATGGCCGAGGGCTCAGAACCCCCGTTGCCCCCTGGGTCCGCTGTTCCGGCGGAAACCGGTTCCACAACCGATTCCGCCGCTGCAGCGCAGCCCGCTGTAATGACTGACCCCATCGCAACTGCCGAACCAGCCGAGGTGGCCGAAGACGCTGAGCCGCACGGTTCGGTAGTGCCAATGGAGCCGGCTCCTGCAATGGAGCCCGGAGCGCCGAGCCAATCAGCGGTCGCGGCCGAGCCTGGCGCGGCGGCTACCCCCAGGGCTGTCGAATCTCGCGGTCCCGGTGAGATGCGATCGCCCCGCGGTTGGGACCCTTCGGCGCAGCCCGGCACTTCTGACAGCCCGGAGAGATATGCCGACGGGACCCCGAGCGGGCAGACCGGTCCGGTGCAGTTGCGGTTCAATTTCCGTTTTCAACCCTGGGACAAGGTGCTCGAGTGGTTTGCCGAGCAGGCGGGCTACTCCTTGATTCTCGACGCCCCTCCGACCGGCACGTTCAACTACGCCGATGACCGCAGCTACACGCCGGCCGAAGCAATCGATCTGTTGAACGGCGTGCTGTTGACCAAGGGCTACACGCTGATCCTGCGCAACCGCATGTTGATCCTTGTCGACCTTGAGGATGCGATTCCGCCCAACCTGGTGTCCACGGTGCCGCTCGACCAACTCGACGCGCGCGGCGAGTATGAACTTGTCAGCACGCTGTTTCAGCTCGAGAACATGACCGCCGAGGAGGCCCAGAAGGAAATCGAGAAGTTGATCGGTCCGCAAGGATCGGTGGCGGTGCTTCCGAAGGCGCGGCAGTTGTTGGTCACTGAAACGGCTGGCCGCTTGCGCACGATCCGCGACGTCATCCAGCGGGCCGACGATCCCACGGGGGGTGCGGGCGAGGAGATGCGCTGGTTCGACATCAAGTCGGCCGCCGGCGACGAAGTGCTCAATATCCTGCGCCAACTGTTCAACATACCGGCCGACCAGACCGCGGCGACCGATGGCTCGATCCGTTTCGCCTGGGACCCGCTCGGCATGCGGCTGCTGGTGAGCGGCAAGCCGAGCAAGGTCGATCAGGTGGCCAAGGTCCTGGAAACCCTCGACACTCCCACAGCGGGAACGGAGGGTGCGGGCGGAGCCGCTTCATCCGCCCTGCAGTTGGAGGTCTACGACGTCAGTCCGGCCGATCCCGACGCGGTGCTCAAGGTGATGCAGACCCTGCTGGTCGGCAGCCCGGGCGTGCGCCTGGCGATCGATCCGAAGACGGGTAACCTGATCGCCATGGCGCGAACCGAAGAACACGCCACGATCCGGGCAACACTCGATCAGATGCTCCGCGATGCGCAACGGATGGAGGTCTTTCAACTGCGCACCGTTGACCCGCAGTTGGCCGTCTTGGCCATCGGCAGGCTGTTTGCCGCCGAAGGAGCCAAGGCGCCTACGGTCGATGCCGATGTCACGTCGCGACAATTGATCGTCCGCGGCAGCGGGGGGCAGATCTCGCAGATTCGCTCGCTGCTCGAGAAGCTCGGAGAGAAGGGGGGCGCCGGTGCGACAATGGCTGGCGGGGGCAACGTGCGAATGCTGCCGCTTTCCGGGCAACAGGTCAGCGTTGCATTGGAGCGGCTTCGCGAGATCTGGCCCGTGCTCCACGGCGACAGCCAGATTCGCATCGTCACGCCGTCCGCGGTAATTCCCAGCATGCGGGCCGACGAACCCGTGCGCGGTGGATTGCCCGGTAATCCTTCCGGAATCATCGACGAGCGCAAGATCTGGAACGAAGAACTGACGGTGCCGGAAGGTGGCTCCCCCACGGCTCCAGCGCCCCCAACTGCCGATAAGGCGACCGGCATACCCGTAGCCGGCCGTGCGAGAGTCTTCCTGGCTGCCGAAGCGATCGCCGACCCTGCGGCGCCAAGCGAATCGGAATCGTTCACGGAAACGGGTGAGTCGCCCGCCGCATCGGTTCCGCCGTCCGCCGCCAGGCGTCCGCCCATTGTCGTGGCGCCGGGCCCGGGCGGGCTGATGATCGCCTCGGAGGATGAAGAGGCGCTGCAGGATTTCGAGACCTTGCTCAATGCATTGGTGGGAGGCGGCGACAGCGGCGACGGTCCCCGAGTAACCATCTTCTACCTGAAGCACGCCAAGGCCGCGGTGGTGTCCGAGACCCTTAACCGCATTCTGTCCAACGCCACGACCCGGTCGACCAGCCTCACTCCTACCACTCCATCGCCCAGCCAGTCCGGCCAATCCAGCGCGACTCCCAGCGGCATGCTCGGCTACACGCTCGGCAGTAGCTCCGCCAATTCGAGCATCACGCTCAACGGCCCCGTGCGGGTAACCGCCGATCCGCGGCTCAACGCCCTGGTCGTGCAAGCCGATCCGGCCGACGTGGTGGTCGTCGAACAGATCCTGCGGATCCTCGACCAGCGTGAAAGCCCCGAGGACATCCTCGCCCAGGCCAAACCGCGGGCCGTGCCGGTCTACAACACGATGGCCGAAGACGTCGCTAACATCGTCAAGGAAATCTATCGCGACAAGCTCGCCACCACCGGCAACGAGCGAGGCGACCGCGGTCAGCCGCAGAACCCGATGGAAATGTTCCAGATGATGCGGGAGCGCGGCGGCGACCGTGGAGGCGGCGATCCGCGGAGCTCTTCCCGGTCGTCAGGCACAACGGCCGATGCGGCCGACCGGATGACGGTGGCCGTCGACACGCGGACCAATTCGGTGATCGTCTCCGCGCCGGACATGCTGTTCCAGGAAGTCAAGTCGTTCATCGAGTCGCTCGATGCGGCGGCCGTTGACTCGGCCGAGACCATGGAGGTTATTTCGCTCCATAGCGCCAGTCCCCAGGCCGTGCAGGAAGCGCTCTCCTCGCTGGTGGGCGACTCCGTGACGGTCGGCGGCGGCAGTTCCCGCTCGAGCAGTTCCTCGCGATCCTCCAGCTCGCGCTACGGAAGCAGCAGCCGCGGCAGCTCCAGCGATCAGCGGCCCAGCTTTGGCAGCCCCTTCGGCGGCTTCGGCGGCTTCGGTGGCTTTGGCGGTTTCGGCGGCAGCAGTCGCGGCTTCGGCGGCAGTAGCAGTAGCCGCAGCGGCAGCAGTCGGGGCGGCCGGTGAACCGGGCAACACCCGACGCTCAACGCGAGCTGACTCGCGGCGGAACGGGAATCGTCGAAGTGGCCATCCGCCGGCTGGCCGGGCCGAGCGGCGCGTCGTGCGAAGCCTGCTCGACGGCGGGCAGCCGTTGTGGATTCTCCCAGGTCGGTGAGTGAATCGGCCCTTCAGCGATCGCCTTCTCCTCCGACTTGCCGGGGAGCGTCAGCTTCACCTGTTCACCGACAACCGATTCGCCTTCGACCGAAACGAAGCGAGCCATCAGGCTCACCTCTTTCAAGGAGCCGTTTGCTTCGTCCCATGGGATCCAGATACTGTACGAATGCCCAAGGTCCGACTTGCTGTAATGGCCGGCGAATTGTTGCCGGGTGAAGACGTACTTGCGATCGGGGCGCGGATCGTCGGGGTTGCGGTCCTTCTCGTCGAACGCGTAGACCACGAGCGTGCCGTCGACGCGGATCGGCGTCTGTTTCTTGCTTCCGTAGAACATCAACCGTCCGCCGAAGCCGCGGGCATGCGTGCCGTCGGCCCGTTGCAGCACCGCATTGCTCCAGACCGCGGTCAACGAGGCCGGCACCCCGGGTCGATCGTCTCGACCTGAGAAGACGGAACCCGAAGGCTTCAGGTCCAG
>JAXGPP010000032.1:0-65463 GCA_040766885.1 Thermoguttaceae bacterium
TATGCCACCAGCAGTCAGCGGCATGCCGACGAGGCGTGGTGGTTCTATCTTCCCATCCTGCTCTTTGGCGGCCTCCCGTGGACACTCTACCTGCCCAGTGTAACCGCTGACTGGTGGATCAGAGCGAGGTGCCCCGGCGCGGATTACGAGACAGAACAAGGACGACGTACAGCTTCGAACGGATTGACGCTCGTGCTCTGCTGGCTCATCGGCAACACGCTGCTCCTGACACTGGCCGGCTCGAAACTCGTGACATATATCTGGCCCGTGCTGCCGGCCCTGGTGATCGTCGTGGCAGTACTCTGGAATCGGATTCTCAACCGCCAGGTGGCGCCGCCGGTCGAACGGATCACCACCGCCACGTTCTACCTGGCCAGCCTGACCGGCCCGTTTCTGTTGCCGCTGGCGCTGGCGGTCGCGGCCGCGGTACTCGACGTGCGGTTCTCCGCGGCAAGCTGGGTTTTGGCTATTGCCGCCGGGATGACGTGCCTTGCGCCGCTGGCACTGTGGCGTGCCCAGCGAAGGACGGCGGGTCTGGCGGCAGGCATTCTCTGCATCGCGCCGCAGTTTATGGTCGCACTTGCTGTGATCGGCCCCCCGGCCGCCGCGGTGAACTCGGCCCCTGACCTCGCCCGGCACATCAATCGCCTCGGCCGACTGCCCGCGCAACTAGTCGTGGTTGAGGACCGTATTGGCTCGCTGGTGTTCTATCTCGACCCCAGACTTCGCGCGGAACTGAAACCAGACCAACTCCTCACGGTACGGCCCTACCGCATCCCGGAATGGTCAACTAACCGGCACGATACGCTGGTGGCCGTCGCCAAGTGGATTCTGCCCGAGGCGGAAGAGCATTTCCGTTTCCCGCAGGGTGGATTTCTGACCGCCGGCAGATACCGAGTGTACACGGCCGCCAAACTGGGTCTCGTCCACCGGCACGCAAACGTCGCCGCCGGACAGCCAATCGGCCGGACTGCCCGCTCCACCGTGGCCCAGACCCCTCGCACTGGGGCTGCTTCCACCCATTTACCGCCTCGGTAGAATTCCGACGTTGATCGGTAAGCGGCGGCATGAACATTGTCGCCCTGGAATGCGCCGCCCGGCCTCTCATTTCCGATGGGCCCGGGGCGAGCGCGTGCCGACGAACTGACCGGACGGAGACACCATGGCGGACGAAGCACTGCGGCGCGCGCTGTACGAGTCATACAAGAATCGCGCGCTCTTGTACTACCTCATCTTTGATGAGTTGCGGAGTGAACTAGGACAGGAGCGCGCCGAGGAGATCTTGAAGCGGGCGATCTATCGCCGCGGAGAACAGGTCGGGACGAAGTTCGCCCCCTACGCCCCGGCAAATCTGGAGGCTCTCAAAGAAGCATTCATCGGGGGAATTCCCGACGAAGGCCGAATGTTCCAGCCCGAAGTGCTGCGCTGCGACGCGGAGGGCCTCGACATCAAATTCCACGGATGTCCGTTGCGCGACGCCTGGCTGGAGGCTGGGTTGCCGGAATCCGAGGTGGCTACGCTCTGCCGCATCGCCGCACGGGTCGACAACGGCACATTCGAGGGCGCCGGCTTCGAGTTTACGGCCGACACCTGGCAACCCGGCGATGAAGGCTGCTGTTACCTGCATATCCGCCCGGGCAAGTGAATCCCACCAAAGTGGAGAGTGCGGGCGCATTAGCTGGCTGATTTTGCCCCCATTCCGCGTATCGAGAATAGCGAGGTAATCATGGCGTCGAAGCGAGTCCTGATCGTCGGTGGCGTGGCGGGGGGAGCGGCATGCGCCGCACGGTTGCGCCGTCTCGATGAAGAGGCGGAGATCTTCCTTTACGAGCGCGGTGCCGATGTGTCGTTCGCCAACTGCGGGTTGCCGTACTACGTGGGAGGCGTGATCAAGGCGCGGCAGAAACTCCTCCTCGTCACACCGGAACAGTTCCGCGACATGTTCCGCATCGAAGTCCGCACGCGGCAATCGGTGGAGAGGATCGATCGCAAGCAGCAGACCGTCGAAATCCGCAATGTCCAGTCCGGAGCCCTGTCGACCGAACGCTACGATGCATTGGTCCTTTCACCCGGTGCTGAACCGGTTCGGCTGCCCTTGCCGGGCAGTGATCTGCCGGGCATTTTCACGCTTCGCAACCTGGAAGACGTGGATCGCATCAATGGCTGGATCGAGCAGAAGAAGGCTACCCGGGTGGTGATCGTGGGGGCCGGCTACATCGGGCTGGAAATGCTCGAGAACTTCCATCGCCGCGGCCTGAGCATCACGGTGCTGGAGCGGCTCGACCAGATCATGGCGGTGATGGATCCGGAAATGGTCCGCCCCGTCGAGGAGGAGATCCGGCACCGCGACGTCGACTTGCGGTTGGGCAGCCAGGTGACCGGCTTCCAGGCCGGCCCCGACGGACTCGTCATGGTCCAGGTCACCGGAAGCGAGCCGATTCCGGCCCACCTGGTGATCATGGCTGTGGGCGTGCGGCCCGATGTCAAGCTGGCCCGCGAGGCGGGGCTGGAAATCGGCCCCACGGGCGGCATTCGGGTGAACGAGCAGATGCAGACTTCCGACCCGGCGATCTGGGCCGTGGGCGATGCCGTGGAGATCCGCGACTGGATCACCGGCCAGCCGACGATCGTGCCGCTGGCCGGGCCGGCAGGCCGGCAGGGCCGGATCGCTGCCGATGTGATCGCCGGGCGGGCCGCCCGTTTCCGCGGCACCCAGGGCACGGGCGTCGTCGGACTTTTCGGCCTGACGATGGCGCTCACGGGCGCGACCGAAAAGACCCTCCAGAAGGCCGGCATGCCCTACGAGAAGGTCTATACCCACTCATTAAGCCACGCCGGCTACTATCCTGGTGCCGAGCCAATGGCGATCAAGCTGCTTTTCGATCCGGAAACCGGCCGCATCCTGGGCGCTCAGGCGATGGGGAAGGAAGGCGTGGACAAACGGATCGACGTGTTGGCGATGGCCATCCAGAAGCAGGCCACCGTTTACGATCTCGAAGAGGCGGAACTCTGTTACGCGCCGCAGTACGGTTCCGCCCGTGATCCGATCAACATCGCCGGATTCGCCGCCGCGAACGTGCTCCGCGGCGACGTCGATGTCGTCCACTGGGAAGACTGGCAGCGATTGGCCGGGTCGGAGGCGGAAAAACCACTGGTGGTCGACGTCCGCCCGGCTTCCGCCGCGGCGGCGGACTCGGTGCCCGGCACGGTCAACATCCCGCTTGGCGAGTTGCGATCCCGGCTCGGAGAACTGCCGCGCGAGCGCGAGGTCTGGGTGCACTGCGCCGTTGGCCGAACCTCGTATTTCGCCGCACGGATCCTCGCCCAGAAGGGCTTCCGGGTCCGCAGCCTTTCCGGCGGCATCACGTCGTACCGCACGATGCCGCCCGGAAAGTGAGGAATGCCCCTATGACCAGGCATCAATGACCAGCGAAGATCGCAAGCGCATTGGCCATCGGGACCTGGTTACCGGTCATTCTTTCTCCCGCGCGGTGATCTTCTCCCGCTCTTCATCGGTGAAGCGGGAGTTGGCCACCGGGCCAGGCTCCCAGCACTGTTCGAGCTGGCTCGGCTTCACTTCCTTGATCGGCAGCAAGAGCATTTCGCCCTCGGGCGTGCGCTCGATGCGTCCGCCGGCGCGCTCGACGGCCTGTCGCGTAAGGGTCTCACAGACTTCGACCAGTTTCGAGAAACTGTAGGCCGTGTGACTGAACACCTCGTCCCGGTCGAGTTCCGCCGTGTAGCGGTCGGGCAGGCGGCCGGCGCCCATGGTGGTGAAGAGCACTCCGGCAGCGCTCGATGGATTGCAGTCGGAATCCTGACCGCAACGTGTTGAAACAATGATCGTCTGGTCGGGATCGCGGTGGCCGTAAAGCAAGCCCATGACGATGTAGGCGCCGTTGATCTTCGCGTCGATGTTGAAGCCTGGGTCGGTGCCGTTGCACGACGCGCGGCGATAGGCCGGGTTGAGATTGTATTTGTCTTCGATCTTCTGCCACGTCTTCTGCCAATCTTGGGGGTCTTCGCGGTACCAGACCATCAGATCGCGGACCATCTCCGCGTACTGACTTCCCTCCGGAATGCACTTGAGGCCGGCCGCGACGAGCTTGACCGGATCGTCCTGAAAGTACGCCTCGGCGTACATGCCGCCGACGAACTGCCCGCCATACACGCCGTCGCCGTAATTCATCAATCGGCCGAACTTCTCGCCCAGTTCGATCACGATGCCGGGCATGCCGGGGGCGATGATGCCGGCAAAATCGGCTTCGATCTGGTAGTCGATATCGTCGGCGTGCTTGTTGAACTTGGGGTGGCCCGAATCGGGCGGCGCGATCCCCGCGCGGAGGTTGTCGCGGCCGGCCTTGTTGGCATGCCACAGCGGGTAGCCGCTATTGGCGAAGTCGATCCCCGCCTGTCGGATCGGCACGTCGAACCCGTACTGCTCCAGCGATCGCAGGAACGTCATCTCGACGTAGATGTCGTCCTGGCGGAACTGATTGACCATCCCGGGCTTCCACACCGGCATCTTGTCTTCGGGAATGATCTTGCCGTTGTACTTGAACTCGGTCGGGGCCCCCCATCCCACACCCGCCATTTGCCCGATCCAGGCGGCGGTCATCTTGTCGCGATAAGTCTTCATCGGCAGCCGTCTGAAATCGGCGGCCTGGCTCACGGCCGAGATCGTCAGGCCGATCAATAGAGCGAAGCCCACGATACGGATCAGTCGAGCGGTCGGAAACACATGGCCGGTCATGGAATGCTCCCTCTGCCGAGGCGGACAGTGCTGGTTCATTAAAAACGGTTCATAGCCATTGCGACAACGGCCCGATTCTACCGGGGGCGTGGCTCAGTTCGCAACATATTTCTCGTCCGCAAAGAAGTTACGACGCGACGCTTTCGCCCTGGCCGACCAATCTGCCTGAGCCACAACGAGTTGCCGCTCGGCTACGGCGGGAGGGGTCGGCGCAAGTCGATCAACCTTGTGCGCCGCCGCTTGCCCGCTTGGAATTCCGTCCGGCGGCTGCTAACCTGACCAAAGTGGGGTCAACGCATGGAATTCCTGGCAGCACTCCTGACCATCGTCTCGTTTTGGATCTTCCTTTACGCATGGACCGGCCCGGCCCTGGCCATCGCGCAGCGAAAATCCGGGCCACCGCTGCTCGAGGTCCGCCTGCGGCACGTGCGATGGCGACAGGCCGCAGCGCTCGGCCTGGGGACAGTGGCCGCCGTGCTCCTGGCATGGTTCTTCGTCGCTTTCCTCGACCAGACCAACAAGATGTTCGGCCTGCAACAGGCCTACAACGTGCTGCTCGTCGGGCTGGCCGTTGTGGCCGGGCTTCGGCGGGCGTCGCGACCGGGGCCCTTTTTCCAGAATGGCGTCTCTCGTGGCTGGCAGCACTTGCAGCCGTGGAGCCAGGTCAGATACTGCAAGTGGATGGGCGACAGCGGCCGCTTGCTCGTGCAGTTCAGTCGGCAGGTAGGCTACTATCGCTTCCGGCCCCAGCAAATCGCTGCGGTGACTGATGCGCTCTCGAAGTACGTAGAGATCCGCGATTCGACGGGCGCGGTCATCGCGTCTCCCGCGACACGGCCGCCCGAACCCGAGAATGCCGAACCGGTCCGGCGTCGGTTGCAGTTCGGCCTGCGAACGCTCTTGATCTTCACCGTGTTCGCCAGTTCGGCAGCCAGTTGGGCCGGCATCCGCGCCGAGCGGGCCCGTCGCGAGGAGGCCGCCGTCGCGCCCCTGGCCCAGAACTACCCGATTGTTCGCCGCCGCGGCACGAGCATCGTTGGGCTGGATTTCTCACTTTCCCAGGTCAAACCCGGCGACAAGGAACTGGTTCATCTTGCGAACCTCGACCACCTCGAATGGGTCGATCTGAGTGGATCACCCGTGACCGATGCCGGCATCGAACACCTCGCGCGCGTGCGGACGCTCAAACTCATCAATCTGTCGGGTACCGCCGTTACACCGGTGGGCGTAAAGGAACTTGAGCGAGCCCTGCCCGGTGCCTCGGTCATTGCTCCGCTGATTTTGCCAGCGATGCCGGGGCCTCAGAAGCGTGGCGAGTGATGTTCCCAAGTCCACTTCCGTGAGCTCCCCCTTTCCAATTGTGATAGAATCGCCAGTCCGAGCTGGCAAAAAGCCGATCGAGCGGCGCCCCCTCCCAGCGGGCTGGTCACCACCGAATACGATCATTACCACCCAGTCGATTGATGATGCAAGAAACCGAAAGCCGAAGTCTCACCGCCCAACTCCTCGAGCACCTTGCCGCGAAGCGGATTCTGATCCTCGACGGGGCGATGGCGACGATGATCCAGCGGCTGGGCCTCACGGAGGCCGATTTCCGCGGCCGCGAGTTTGCGGCCCACGGGTCGGACCTCCGCGGCTGCAACGATCTGCTCTCGATCACCCAGCCGGCGGCGATTACAGAGATCCACCAGAGCTTTCTCGAGGCCGGGGCCGATATTCTTAGCACGAATACGTTCAACGCCAACCGGATCTCCATGGCCGACTACGCCCTGGTGGATCATGTCTGCGAGATCAACCGGGCGGCGGTAGCCTGCGCCCGCACGGCGATCGACGCCGTGCGCCAAGCGGGCGATGACCGCCCACGATTCATCGCCGGCTCGATTGGCCCCACGAACCGGACCGCCTCGCTCTCGCCCGACGTGAACGATCCGGGTTACCGGGCCGTCACGTTCGATGACTTGGTGGAAGCTTATCGCGAGCAGATCGCCGCGCTCATCGAGGGAGGAGCCGACCTCCTGCTCTTCGAGACCACCTTCGACACGCTCAATTTGAAAGCCGGCCTGTTCGCCGCCGAGACGTACTTCGAGGAATGTGGCCGGGGCGTGCCGCTCATGGCCTCGGTCACGATCACCGACCGCAGTGGGCGGACGCTTTCGGGACAGACCGTGGAGGCCTTCTGGACATCGATCGCCCATGCGAGTCTGTTCAGCGTGGGCGTGAACTGTGCCCTGGGGCCGGAACTGATGCGACCCTATGTCGAAGAACTCTCGAAGATCGCGCCTATCCGGACGAGTTGCCATCCCAACGCGGGGCTGCCCAATGAATTCGGCGGCTACGACGAGACGCCCCAGGAGATGGCCCGCGTGCTCGGCGAGTTCGCCGACGAAGGCTGGCTCAACATCGTCGGCGGGTGCTGCGGGACCACGCCGGAGCATATCCGGACAATTGCAGAGGCCACCGCCGGGAAGCCGCCCCGCCAGCCGGCAAGGCCCGAGCCCTACACGCGGCTGAGCGGCCTGGAAGCGCTGGTAATCCGGCCTGAAACCAACTTCATCATGGTGGGCGAGCGGACCAATGTCGCCGGCTCGAAGCAGTTCGCCCGATTGGTCCGTGATGGGAAACTCGATCAGGCCGTGTCCGTCGCCCGCCAACAGGTCGAAGGCGGCGCGAATATCATCGACATCAACCTCGATGAAGGGCTGCTCGATGGCGAGCGGATCATGCCGCGGTTGTTGAACCTGATCGCCGCCGAGCCCGATGTGGCCCGCGTGCCGGTGATGATCGACAGCTCAAAATGGTCGATCCTCGAGGCCGGACTCAAGTGCGTTCAGGGAAAGTCGGTCGTCAACTCAATCAGCCTCAAGGAGGGTGAAGAGGAGTTCCTGCGGCACGCCAGGCTCGTGCGGCGCTATGGAGCCGCCTGCGTGGTGATGATGTTCGACGAAGAGGGACAGGCGGTCAGCGTCGAACACAAGGTGGCCATCGCCCGCCGCGCCTATCACCTGCTGACCGAGCAGGTCGGCATGCCACCCGAAGACATCATCTTCGATCCCAATATCCTGGCGATCGCTACCGGGATCGAGGAGCATAACCGCTATGCGCTCAACTTCATCGAGGCCACGCGGCAGATCAAGCGGCTCTACCCGGAGGTAAAGATCTCCGGCGGCGTCAGCAATCTCTCGTTCTCGTTCCGCGGCAACGAGCCGGTCCGCCGGGCGATGCATGCGGTCTTCCTTTACCATGCTATCCAGGCCGGCATGGATATGGGGATCGTCAACGCCGGTCAGCTCGACGTCTACGAAGAAATCGATCCCGAGTTGCGTCAGCGCGTGGAAGACGTAATTTTCGACCGGCGGCCGGACGCTACCGAGCGGCTGATTGAGCTGGCCGAGGGAATCAAGGGGCAGGAACAGGGGCCGCAGAAAGCGGAACTCGCCTGGCGTTCAGCAAGTGTTGAGCAGCGGCTGAGCCACGCGCTGGTGAAGGGAATCGTCGAATACGTCGAGCAGGACACCGAGGAGGCTCGGCAGAAGTACCCCTCGTGCCTGGCGATCATCGAAGGCCCGCTCATGGATGGCATGCGGATCGTCGGCGACTTGTTCGGCGAAGGGAAGATGTTCCTCCCCCAGGTGGTCAAGTCAGCCCGCGTCATGAAGAAGGCGGTGGTCTACCTGATGCCGTTCATGGAGCAGGAGAAGGCGCGGGCCGGTACGACGCACCAGACGCGGGGAACGATCGTCATGGCCACGGTCAAAGGCGACGTTCATGATATCGGCAAGAACATTGTCGGAATCGTGCTCGCCTGCAACAACTACCGGATCATCGACCTGGGTGTGATGGTGCCCGCCGAGAAGATCCTCGCTACGGCCGTCGCCGAAGGAGCATCACTCGTCGGCTTGAGTGGGTTGATAACACCCAGCCTGGACGAGATGGTGCACGTGGCCCGCGAGATGGATCGGCGGGGCATGGAACTGCCCCTCTTGATCGGCGGCGCCACGACCAGCGCCAAGCATACTGCGGTAAAGATCGCGCCGGCTTACCGTCATGCCACCGTCCACGTGGCCGACGCATCGCGGAGCGTCGGCGTGGTCGAGCGGCTGATGAGCCCCCAGCGCCGGCCCGAGTTCGAAGCTGAGAATCGCGTCGAGCAGCGGAAGCTCGTCGAGGCATTCCAGCGCCGCCAGCAGGTAAAACTCGTGCCCTACCAGGAAGCGGTCGCTCGCCGGTTCGCTACCGACTGGACAACCGCCGATATTCCCCGGCCGTCGTTCACCGGCGTGCGTGTGCTGGACGACTATCCGCTCGAGGAGTTGGTCGAGTACATCGACTGGTCGCCGCTGTTCATGGCGTGGGAACTGCGCGGCAAGTACCCGCGGATCTTTGATGATCCGGCGGTCGGCCCGCAGGCGACGCAGCTTTTCGACGACGCCCGACGGCTGTTGGACGATATTGTCATTCACAAGCGGATTCAGGCCCGCGGAGTCTATGGCTTCTGGCCCGCTGCTTCGGTTGGCGACGACATTCTTGTCTATGGCGATGAGGAGCGGCACGATGAATTGGCGCGGCTCCACACCCTCCGCCAGCAGTGGGAGCGCAAGGGACAGGATGCTTTCTATTCGCTGGCTGATTTTGTGGCGCCGCAGGAAAGCGGCCGAACGGATTACCTTGGCGCGTTTGCCGTCACCGCAGGGCATGGCTCAGCGGAACTGGTCGACCGGTACCAGCGGGATCACGATGACTATAACGCCATCATGGTCAAAGCCCTCGCCGACCGCCTTGCCGAGGCATTCGCCGAACGGTTGCACCAGATTGCGCGGATCCAGTGGGGCTTTGGACGGGACGAGAGACTGACCAACGAGGAACTGATCGACGAAAGATACCGCGGCATCCGCCCTGCCCCGGGCTATCCGGCCTGCCCCGACCACACGGAGAAATGGCTCCTGTTCGAACTGCTCGATGCCGAGCAGGCCACCGGCATTCACCTCACCGAATCGCTGGCGATGGATCCGCCGGCTTCAGTGTGCGGGCTGTATTTTGCCCATCCCAAGGCCCGCTACTTCTCCGTCGACCGCCTCACCCGGGACCAGGTCGAGGACTACGCCCGGCGAAAGGGCATGAAACTCAAGGAAGTCGAGCGCTGGCTCGCCCCGAACCTGGGGTACGATGCGGGGGAGTGAGCGGCCGGGTAGAATGGGGAGCAACAACTGAGGAGTTTGCCTCACGCTGGCAGTGAGCCAGCAAGCGCGTGCCAAGGACCACGCCCATGATCAGCCGACGAATTGGCTCCGCTTTGATCGTCTCGCTAGTGTGTCTCGTGTTCATCGAGCACCCCGCCCTTGCCCGTCATCCGGTGCCGCACGAGCATCCCCGGCTTCTGGGATCGCGCGAGGAACTCAAGGAGTTGGCTCGCCAGCGGCGGCCGGAGTACCAGCGCGTGGTGGCGGTCGCCCGGGGAAACGCCGACGACGACCATTCCAAGGTGATGTCGCTGGGGCTGGTCGCGGCGATCGATAGCGACCGCGACGCTGCCGAGAAGGCCAAGTCGATCGCGATGAAGTACGTCAATGGGCCGATCCGCCAGGGACACGTCACGTTCGCCCACGATCTGGCCCTCTGTGCACTGGCGTACGACCTGGGAAGCGAAGCCTGGACCAAGGACGATGTCCGGCGATTGGTCGAGTATGTCAACAAGACGGTCGATGCCAACGTGCGATCCGAACCGCACGTCTTCCATAACGGCTGGTATGGATACAAGAACTGGGGGATCGGCCTGGCGGGCTACGCCACGTACTATGAGAACCCGCGGGCCAAGGAGATCCTTGCCGCGTTGGAAGAAGAATTCCGCACCCGAGCCGCGCCGGCACTCGAACTGGCCGGTGACGGCGGCGGCTGGGCCGAGGGCTATTACATTCATTATTGGCTCTACGAGTGGCTGTTCTTCTGCGAGGCGGCGCGTCGGTGCGAGGGGGTGGACTACTACGCCATGGCTCCCAAGTTCTTCAAGCACCGGGCGGTGGCGTCGATGTTCGAGATGTATCCGGGCATCGGCGAATACGGCACCCGCCGTCCCTCGCCGATGGGCGACGGCGGTGGCCGGCGGTTCGGCGGCGACCGCGACAAAGTGCTTTCCGCGCGGCGGATTCTCGTCAACTGCTTTCGCGACGACCCGGCCCATCAGGCCGTGCATGCGTTCAACGAAACCACGCCGCGATCAGGCGTCGGCAATTACGCCTACAAGGATCTTCTCTGGCGCGACCCCACCGTAAAGAGAGGCGACCTGAGCCGGTTCAAGAGGTCGCACGTCAGTCCCGGCCCGGGTTATGTCTACGCCCGGAGTTCCTGGGATGACGATGCAACGTGGTTCTTTTTCAAGTGCGGCGACCGCTTTACGGCCCACCAGCACCTCGACGTCGGTCACTTCCTGATCTACCGGGGAGGCGAACTGGCCGCTGACGGCGGGCATTACGACGATTTCGGCTCGCCGCACGACGTGAACTACCATCTGCGGACGATCGCCCACAACACGATCCTCGTCCTCGATCGCGAGCAAAGATGGCCGGGAATACGGGCCGGCAATGTGACCGGCAACGATGGAGGCCAGACCCACGATTGGCCGCACCACAACGGCGCCGTCGGCGATGCTGCTGACTGGCAGAAAGGGAAAGCACTTTACGACATCGCCGATCTCCTGGCATTCGAAGACCAGGGCGACTACGTCTACCTCGCCGGCGACGCCTCACGGGCGTACTCACCCAAGAAACTATCGCTCTTCACGCGGCAAATCGTGTACATCCGGCCCGGCACATTTGTGATCTTCGACCGCGTAAGATCCACTCGTCCGGAATTGAAGAAGACATGGCTCCTGCAGGCCATGACCCGGCCGACGGGCGAAGCGCCGAACTTGACAATCACCAGCGGTGACGGGCGGCTCTTCCTCCAGACGCTGTTGCCGGCGCATCCGGAGGTACGATTGGCCGCGGGAGATCATCTCTACGCCTATGCCGGCCAGAGCTATCCGCCGCGCAGGGACACCGGCCCGGCCCCCGAGTGCCGCGTCGAAATCTCACCCTCTCAACCGGCCGAGATGGACTACTTCCTCCACGTGCTTACGGCGACCGACGCCAGTACAAGCCAGGTGCCGCAAGCGAGCGCACAGACCAACGGGGATTTCGTGGTCGTCGGCATCGGCAACACGCAGATCGCCTTCAATACGAAGAGCGTGGGCGGAGTGATCCGCGCCGACGGCAAGAGCGTGCCGCTGGCAACGGCTGTTCACGGAGCCGAGTAGTGGCTCGACGACGGATTGAGCCGATACGGAATGCAGCGTAAAGGACCAACGGGAACAGGCAGACGAAAGGCAGATGCATGGAGAGCAAGATCCGCAAGGCGATCCGCATGGAGTTCGAACCGGTAGCCTTGATCTGGGCCGATGAGCGGCCCCAGAAGGCGATGGAGTTCGTCCCCGGCAAATGGGGCTGCGTAATGGTTCTGCTGGCGGCGGCGGCCAAGGGGAAGACGGCCGTAGCGGCGCGGGAGACGTTCGGTTGCTGGGGCGGCGGCGTGGGACTGGGCTTTGGCAACCAGTACCAGAACTTCCCCGGCGGCGAGGAGTGTTTCTGCCGCTTCCTGTCCAGCGGCAACGCCGGTACACAGCCGGGCGAGGCGATCGGCAAGAAGATGGCGGAGTCGGGTGGAGGCGCGATGGCCGAGGACTTCCTCCATGGCGAGCGCTACCTGAAGAGCCCCGAACTCACCGCGCGTTTTGTGGAGAACCTGCCGATCACCGACATCCCGGCAAACTACGTCGTCATGAAGCCGCTCTCGGCGGTCGACCCTGAGCGCGACGACCTGAAGAGCGTTACGTTTCTCGTCGATCCCGATCAGCTTTCGGCACTCGTGATCCTGGCCAACTACGGCCGGGGGCACAACGAGAACGTGATCATGCCCTACGCGGCCGGCTGCCAGGTGATCGGCATCTACAGTTACCGCGAACTCGGACGGGAAGAACCGCGGGCGGTGGTCGGCCTGACCGACATTTCCGCCCGCAGGAGCGTGCGCCAGAGCCTCGGCCGCGACGTGATGTCGTTTTCCGTGACGCGCGACATGCTCGCCGAGATGGAAGCCAACGTCGAGGGCAGCTTCCTCGAGCGGCCGACGTGGCAGAGCCTTGCTGACTGACTTCTCAACCGCTTCTTGGGAAGATCACTATGGAGACGTATCGTCATTCCGGTAGCGTGCCTCTGGGCGGTTTCTTGTCGACCTTTCTGATCGGCACGACGACGGCGGCGATTGGCGGAATCATCTATGCCTACGCCATCTACTATGTTCCCATCATCTACCTCAACTTGCTCCTGACCGTTGGTTTCGGGATCGCCATGGGCGCGCTCGTCGGTGCACTGGCGAGGCGGGGCTGCATCCGCAATACGTTCGTCGTCGCGGTTCTCGGACTTGGGGCCGGGATTGTCGGCGTCTACGCTGCCTGGGTAGGTACGATGCTCGCGTTGGGCCTGGCTGACGGTCTCCGAACGGCAGATCCGATGCGGATCATGACCGTCATGAAATTCTTGTACATGGTCGGCTATTGGGAGTTCCACGGAGACACCCTCAAGGGAGTTCCATTGGCCCTGGTGTGGCTCTTGGAGGCAGGAACGATCGTCTTTCTGGCGACTCGATCAGCCAGGGCGGCCATTGCCCAATTGCCGTTCTGCGAGCGCTGTGGCCAGTGGACCGAAACCGAACAGGGAGTGCAGCACCTCCTGCTCCGGCCGGAAGACGAGATTGCGCTGGACCGCATCGCGGCCGGCCATGTTGCCCCGCTTAACGATATGGAACGTCTGGGTGACGAGGGTGGCGATCACGTGCAGTTGGACCTGGCCACGTGCCCGAGTTGCTCCGACAGCAACTTCTTGACGGTCAAAGCAGTACGGTTGTCCGTGGACAGGAAGGGTCAGGTCAAAGCAGCCACTCAAACGCTGCTCATGCATGGACTGATCGGCGAAAACGATGTTGCCTTGGTTCGAGATGCGGGGCGCGTTCGGCCCGAACTGCCAGCCGACTCCACAGCCGAAGCGGAAACAGCCTCGGAGTAGACGGCGAGCCCGGGCCGACCTTCTGCCGGCCGGACAGTTGACCGGCATGGTCTCGCCTGCCCACAATAGGCGCGTTTTGGCTCGTGCTGTTTGAATCGGTTGAGGAGAAACTGCAATGCGTACGTGGTTGGCGGCGGTCGTTTGGAGTCTCAGCGCAGTGGCCCTGGCGGCAGATCCCGTGGGACTGGCCCAGGAAGAGAAGGACCAGGGATTCGTGAGCCTCTTTAACGGCCAGGATCTCGAAGGCTGGCAAGGGGATGTCAAAGGGTACGTCGTCGAGCAACCCGGCCTGCTGGTCTGCAAGCCGGGCGGACAGTTGTTTACGACCAAAGAGTACAGCGATTTCGTGTTCCGCTTCGAGTTCAAACTCGAGCCGAACGGCAACAACGGCGTCGGCATCCGCACTCCCTTGGGCGTCAACCCGGCGTATGGCGGCATGGAGATCCAGATCCTCGACGACACCGGCAGCCAGTACACCCAACTCAAGCCCTATCAGTACCACGGCTCGATCTACGGCGTCGTGCCGGCCAAGCGCGGATTCCTCAAACCGGTCGGCGATTGGAACAGCGAGGAGATCCGCTGCGAGGGGACGCACGTCAAGGTCACGCTCAACGGCGAAGTGATCGTCGACGCCGACCTCTCAAAAGTCGAGCCGATCGACGGCAATGAGCATCCCGGTTTGAAGCGCGAGAGCGGCTACATCGGTTTCCTGGGACACGGCTCCCGCATTGAGTTCCGCAATCTTCGCATCAAGGAACTCAAGTAGCCTCCACTCCCAACTCCAGGCTTCTCTCCAGGCCAAAGCAGGACGGGATCTTTTCCCGTCCTGCATCTGCCGGGCTTGTGCCGTTCTTGGTTGGCTTGGTATTACGCCCATCTTGAGGCGCAGCGGCCGAAATCGTCCGCGAAATGGCAGCGGCGATCTCGCCAGACTTCCCTGCTTATCTATTCCATCTTTTCGATAGACTCTTTTTTTTCGGCAAACTCGCGCTAAAGCTCAAGATCCGCAAATCCACTACCGATAGATTTGATCCGACGGCGCATGGGCGCCTGGTTTCCGAAGCGCATCCCAAAGGCGGGGAAACAGACGAATCCCCAAAGCCAACCACGTGCGGTTCGCCGCGCACTACTCCTCCCACCAGCGAGACGAAGTGAGGGATCAGATGGCACACGAACGACACGCCAGCCAGTCGCGAGGCGGAGCTTCTCGCGACTCCCAGCGTTACGCCTCCGAGGCTCCACAGCACGTGCTGACGCGCATGCCCAACGTCGGCTCGCCGGAACCGGACTACGATGACGAAATGGCTTTCCAGCCTCAGAAGAACCGCTCCGGTCGTTCGCCGCTGGCGGTTCCGATCCTGATCGGATCGGGCGTGCTGCTGCTGGCGATCGCCGTACTGCCGTTTCTGTTCAAGCAAGTCGGAAAATCGGAACCGACGTCGACCGACGTGGGCGAAGCCCCGCGTTGGGAGGCCACCGCAGGCGAACCTTTGCCGTGGGGCCCCGCGTCGATGACGGCAAACGGTCAGCCGCAGCCAGGGGCTCCCTCCTGGCCGATGACGGCCGATGGCTCGCTCGCCGCTCAGGGACAAACACAATCCACCGCTGCGCCGCCCTGGGATAACCAGTCGTCCCCAAACAACGCCAACGCCCAGCCGCAATGGGCCGCAACCAACCAGCCAACCCAAGGGATGGCGTGGCCATCGAACGAAATGTCGCCACCCAGCCAATCGCCGACCTGGCCGGGCAACTCCGCGCAAGCCCAGATGCCCACCGCGAGCGCCGACCCGGCTTCGGCCTGGAACAGCCTGTCCTCCGCTGCCTACACGGCCGCTCAGCAGCCCACCGCGTCGTGGCCGCAGGAAAGTGAGATTGGCGGACAGCAGAACGAATCGCTCGCGCAGACGCCGGCCCCCGCTTGGGAGAAGCATCCTTACCATACCACAGGCCAGGCGTTCCCCGTCAACGCCGCGGGTACTGAGACCGCGCCCTGGCAAATGGCCACCCAGCCGTCGGTCCCCAGTGCCAGTCCGCCGGTGGCCGCCCCTACCGACCCGACGCAAGTGGTCGGTCGGGCGATGCTCAACAACACACCCGCTCACGAGAACCCGTATCAGCCAGACCGTGCCGAACCGGCCTCCTACCAGGCCTACGGACAGGCGCAGGCCGCGCCAAACCCTACGATGTCGTTCGGTGCCGATCCGGCCGCCGCTTACCCTGCCGCGTCGAGCTACGGTGCCACCCAGGGCTATGCCGGCATGGGATACGGTGCCGACGGCCGCTCGGCTTCGGCCGGTTACGGAGCAACGCAGCCAGCATCGCCTTACGGCGCTGCGAATGATCCCACGGCAAACGCGCCGAGCTATGGCAACGGCACGGCCGCTTTCGGCGTGGGCGCCACGACCGATCGCCGCGCGACGGTATCGCCCGGATTTGGCACCACCCCCGCTTACGGGGCGCAGCCCGGTGCATCAAATGCCTATCCGACTACGGCCACCCCACCGGCCGCCAACTACCCCAACACGGCGCCGAATACCGCTTATCCGTATTCGACGTCGAGCTACAACGCCGGCGCATCGACAACGCCGGCTCAGGCTCAGCCGGGCGTGGCGCAGTTCCAAGGCGGCATCGAAAGCCCCAGCTTCTCACCAAACGGCAATCCCGGCACCGCGTTGTACCGCTAGCGGCCCGCGGTCTTGTTGTCCGACAGCAGGCCGGCACGTCCGCCCTTCTCTCGCGGCGCGACTTGCCGGCCTGTACCCGTGCACCGTTAAGTCAAGACAGGTTAGGCGAGCTATGGCAGGATTAGATCAGGCGTTCATCAAGGCCTATCGGCAACAGGGCGACATCATTGTGGCCGCCCCCGCCTATGCCCAACGGGCGCTTCCGGACGACGGCCAGACGTGCGACGCCCGTAGCGCGCTGGACACCAGCCGCACCATCGCGGCGGCGATCTCCTGTGCCGAGGCCAATGAGTCCAAATCCATGCGGATGCCGGTGGAATTGCCGGCGAAGCAAACCATGATTGCCGATGCGGCGGCCCTCGACGATCGCCCCGCTGTCCATCCGAACGACGATCGGCGTGCGACGGCGGTCGAGGAAATCCGGCCGGCGTTCCAGGTGGACCAGTTCGCCTGGGCCGACGGCTGCACCCGGCTGGGATTGGCCGCCGGGCTGCAGTTGGATCGCCTTGCCGATTCTCTGGCCGCTGCCGTTGAGCAGGGTCGCCGGGTGATCGGCCTGACAAGCAGCCGCCCGGGAGAAGGCTGCACGACGGTGGCGCTGTGCGCAGCACGACGTCTGGTCGAACGCGGCCGCCGGCTGGTGCTGGTCGATGCCGATGCGACGCGGCCGGCGCTCGCCCGCGCGCTGGGAGTATCGCCGGAGACGGGCTGGGAAGACGTGCTCAGCGGCCGGCTGCCGCTCGACGAGGCTCTGATCGAGTCGATCCACGACCGGCTCACAATCCTCCCCTTGCGCCGCCCGGCGATGCCCGCACTGTTTCAGCCGGTCGAAGTCCAGACCACGATGGACGTGCTTCGGAGCCAGTACGACCTGGTCCTGGTCGACATGGGCGCCCTCGAAGGCGATTCGCTCGCGGCGGCCGGCCCCTGGATCGACGGCGTCGTGGTCGTGCGGGACGTCCGCGAGACGTCTGACAGCGAACTTGCCGTCGTGCAGGACTACTTGGCGGCAGCCGAACTGGTCGAGCTTGGCGTGGCCGAGAACTTTGCCTGAGCGGCCAGGCCCCACCGAGCGACGAGGCACGGATGTACGAAACGTACTGGCACCTGAAGCAGAAGCCGTTCGAGAATGGTGGCGACTGCCGGTTCTACTTCCCCAGCGAATCGCACCAGGCGGCGATGCTAAAGCTCCGCTACGCGATCGAGAATCGCCGCGGCGGCGCACTGCTGGCCGGGCCGACCGGCTCCGGCAAAACGCTCCTGGTGGCGATGCTTCGCAGCCTGCTCGGCGCCACCCTAGCCCCTTTCGTCCATCTGGTCTTTCCCCAGATGGAAACGGACCAGTTGCTCGCTTATCTGGCCGCCGAAATGGGCTTGGAGACCAACGGGACCACGCCTGCCGTCGAACAGAGTGTGAGACGGATCCAGCATTATCTGGCGGAGAATACCGAGCATGGCCGCCATGCGGTGCTGGTCATCGACGAAGCACACCTGGTCGCCGACACTCGAACGCTCGAGGCTCTGCGTCTGCTGTTGAACTTCGAGCTCGCCGGGCGTCCCGGCTTGACGCTGCTGCTCGCCGGGCAGCCGGAGATTCTGCCGCGGCTCGACCGCACGCCCCAGCTTGAAGAGCGGCTCGGCGTGAAGTGCCTGCTGCGACCGTTCTCGGAACACGAAACGGCCCAGTATGTCGAGCACCGGCTCAAGGTTGCTGGCGCCGTGGAGCCGATCTTCTCACCCGAAGCGTTGGGAACCGTCTACCGGCTGACCCGCGGCGTGGGCCGCCGGATCAATCGGCTCTGCGACCTGGCCCTGCTGATCGGCTACGCCGAGGATCGGCGGACGATCGATTCCGCCCACGTGGAGGGCGTCAGCCGCGAGTTGACTACGGTCGCTCCCGACGCCTGATCGTCCGTTCCGCCTGCGACAACCGAAGTCTCCTGTGCCTCCGCGGTGGCAGGCAGCTAAAATGGCGGGATGGCCGACGATCATGCCTTGCCGCTGTCTGAATTTGCCGAGGCGCGTACTCATCGCGTGATCCGCGCGGGCGATGTGCTGGCGGGCCTCAGCGTGGCGGCCCTGCTCCTCGCCACCTCTCCGATGCTGCCGATGACGTGGGACGAAGGCAACGCCATCAACCGCGCCGCCCGTATTGGGCAGGGCCAATGGCAGTATACGACCCAGGTGGAGGGCCATCCGGCGTTCTACGGGATCGTCATCTTCCTGGGGCAGGCCCTTTCATCGGGCTGGCTGCCGCCGCTGGAAAGCGCGCGGCTGGGACCGATCCTGCTCTTCGGAGTGGCGGCCGGGGCGATGTTCTGGCGGCTGGCGAGCGACTACTCACTCACCGCCGCGCTCTGCGGCGTGGCGGCGCTGGTGGTCCAGCCGCGGCTGTTCGCCCACGCCCATTTCGCCGGACTCGATGGCACGCTCTCGGCCTGCTGGGTGATCGCGTGGGCCGCGTTTCCTGTACAAGGCGGGCGGCTCCGAGCTGCGGGCTGGGGCGTTCTTCTGGGATTGACAATGGGCGCGAAAGCGACCGGTTGGCTGGCCCCCCTGCCCTTCCTCGCCTGGGCCGCCGTCCGCCGCGAGTGGGTCGCTTGGCGAACTCTGGCGATCGGCCTGCCGGTGGCGCTGGCTGCCTTCTATGCAGTGAATCCGCCGCTGTGGAGCGAGCCAGTCCAGGGGCTGCTCACCTTCTTCGACCTGAACCGGCATCGCCACGGCTTCAATGTCACCACGCAGTTTCTGGGGCAAATGTACGACCTCCATCATCCCCTCCCCTGGTACAACACCATCTTCTGGACGCTGGCGACGGTGCCGGTCGGTGTGCTGGTGTTGTGGGGCTTCGGCACAGAACGCTCACTGCGGGCTCGCGGCGACCGGGGCGCGGCGATGCTGCTCATTGCCAACTGGCTCGTGCTCTTGATCGTCCGCTCGCTGCCATTGGCGCCGCCGCACGACGGCGAACGGCTGATATTGCCGAGCTTCGCGATGCTCGCCGCATTGGCGGGCATCGGGGGGGCTCGAATCATTGAGCTCGCCGGCATGCCCTTTCGTAACCACGCCATCGGCGCGGTGGCGGTTCTCTGCGTGGGCTCGGCAACGAGCGTGGCCTGGTACGCGCCGCAATGGCTATCCTACTACAACCTGCTCGTGGGCGGCCTGCCGGGAGCGACGTCGCTGGGCATGGAGCCGACCTACTACTGGGACGGGCTCGACCGATCGGTCCTTCGCTGGCTGGATGCCAACAGCGGACCGCAAGAAAAGATCCATTTCTCGGCCAGCTCTCGCGAGAATCTGACCCTCCTCCGTCAATGGGGAGTGCTTCCCCGCGACTTCGAGCGGCAAGCGCCCGGTCGCTACCGCTGGTACGTGCTCCAGCGCCGACCCAGCGCCATGCTCCCCTTCGACCACTGGCTGGTCAAGCGCGGTCAGCCGGCGTTCCAGAAGAAGGTCCGCGGCGGGGGTTGGGGCCCGTGGCGGCTCGACGTGCCGATCGTCGAGGTTTACCCATTCGAGGAATATGTCCAAGCGGTTGTCGCTACCCGAAAGAAATGATCGACCGAGCGCGATTCACCGGCGCCGGGGCACGTTTATTCGGTTCGTGCGGCCAGGAGCCGCCGCAGCAGCACGGGATCGACGCGGCCCCGAAAACGCTCCCGGCCGTCGATGGTGACGACCGGCACACACTGGGTGTAACGTTGGCGAAGATCAGGAGTTGCGTCGATATCGACGAGTTCCACGTCGACTCCGTGCCGGACGAGAATGGCATGCGCCTCGTCGCACAGGTGGCACCCCTGCCGGGTGTACAGGACGGCCGTGGGCTTTTCCATGGTCATTCTGTGCCTGATGGTTTACGGGACGGGAGTATCCTGGTATGTTCCTGCATGGGATGATAGGCTAGTAAGTGGAAATGTCCAACTGCGATTAAGTCTCAGGTGGATTGAGCGGCGCGGGCCAGTGTAACGAGCCCGGGTCCCCGTTCGCAAGTTCGGGAACGGCCGCACAATCGACTGCGGAACTGACAGAGCTTCTCGTTCGAGTCGTGCCGGGTATTCCCCCGGATGGACGCTGATCCGATCTCATCCATCCGGGCGTTGCCGATTGCTGCTTGCCCGGCGCGGGCGTTGTTTCGGGGCCGACGTTCGCATGGCGAAGCCGACGGTCGATACGTTCTTGGACTTGCTGCGGCGCAGCCGGCTGGTGGAGCCGGACCGTCTCGACCATGAGTTGGCCCAACTCCAGGACGCCTCGGGCGACGAAACGCTCGGCGACGTCGATGCGCTGGCGAAGTACTTCGTCGGCTCGGGCCTCGTCACGCGGTGGCAGGGAGACCGGCTTCTGGAAGGCCGGTACAAGGGTTTCTATCTCAAGAACTACAAGCTGCTCGACCACCTCGGTACCGGAGGGATGAGCCGCGTCTACCTCGCCGAACATGTCCTCATGCAGCGGCGGGTGGCCATCAAGGTGCTCCCCAAGGACCGGGTGGACGACTCGTCCTACCTCAAGCGGTTCCACCGCGAGGCGCAAGCCGCGGCGGCGCTCGACCACCGCAATATTGTCCGCGCCTACGACGTCGACAACGAGGGGACGACCCACTACCTGGTGATGGAGTACGTCGAGGGGCGCGACCTGCAGCGGATCGTGCACGACGATGGTCCCTTGCCCTACCCCAAGGCGGCCGAATACCTCCGGCAAGCGGCCGAGGGACTGGCTCACGCCCACTCGGCCGGGCTGATCCATCGCGACATCAAGCCAGCCAACCTGCTCATCGATTCCCACGGAGTGGTGAAATTGCTCGATCTGGGCCTGGCCCGGTTCACGGCCGACGAGAAGGCCTCGCTCACGCTGGCTTACGACGAGAACGTGCTCGGCACCGCCGACTACCTGGCTCCCGAGCAGGCGCTCGACAGCCACCGCGTCGATGGCCGGGCAGATATCTACAGCCTCGGCTGCACGATGTATTACGCACTGGCAGGCCGGCCGCCGTTCGGCGAAGGGACACTCCCCCAACGGCTGCTGGCTCACCAGAAACTGCCGCCCCCCAGCCTTCTGAAAGTCCGCCCCGACGCACCCGAGGACTTGGTGGCCATCTGCCTGAAGATGATGGCCAAGAAGGCGGCCGATCGGTTCCAGTCGGCAAGCGAAGTCGCCGAGGCGCTGGCCCACTGGCAGGCGGCGTCTGAGGCGGCGGTAACCGCGGCCGCGGCAATTTCGACAGCGGCTCCCGCGACGGGCGTCAGCGAAGCGGCGGCGCCGGTGGCCGTCGGCACCGCAGTCGTGGTCGAGCAGGCAGCGCAAGCCAGGGCCGGCGGCGCGGAACGTACGGGTGGCGCGGATGGCGGCGCCGGTTCCGACTCTTCGCGGCGTGCCGCGGCGGGCGGGAGCGGCCCCATCGCGCCGAAGCCCATCCGCATCTCGCAAGCGGGCAGAACATTGAATCCGCCGCGCTCGCGTGAGGCCGCGGCGCGACGTCCATCACCCGAGCGGCGGGCAACCAGGCCCGCGCCGGGCAGGCCGGACTCCGACAGGCCAGACCCGCGCAAACCTGCCCCCAACAAAGGCAGCGAGCATACGCACCCGAATTCCAGCGCCGCTTCGGACACCGAACCGGAAGAACTGCCCATTGCCGCCCCGCTGAGCGATACATCGGGGCTGGGATTCCTGGCCGAGGATACGCTTCCCACCGGCCCTTCGCGATCGAAGTACCGCGTCACCGCCGGCGACTCGAACTCCTATCGCTCCCATCGCCGGGATGAAGTGCCACTCTGGATCTGGGCCGTCATCGGCGGCGGCGGACTGCTCGTCGTTCTCTTGCTCGCGCTGCTCATCGCCACCTAGCCGACTGCCTGTGGCAGGGCCATCCTGGCCCTGATGCGTAATCGCTGGCGAGACGCCCGTGCCGCGAGGGCGTCAGCGGGCGAGGATCTGAAGGCTTTCGGCGGGGAGAATGGCGTTCAAGCTGCCGGAACGAAAACCTTCCAGATCGAGCGACACGTACTTGAAGCCGGCGGCCTTGAGGCGGTCGATCACTTCGCGGCGGAATTCGGCGTCGAGGAAACGCGGCAAGGCGTCGGGTGAGACCTCGATCCGGGCGACGTCGCCGCGGTGGTAGCGCACCCGGAGGGGTTGAAAGCCCTGCTCGCGCAGGAACCGCTCCGCCCGATCGATCATCTCGAGGCGCTCGGGGGTCACCTGCTCGCCGTAGGCGATGCGGCTGCTCAGGCAGGGCGTGGCCGGCTTGTCCCAGATGGGCACATCCCAGTGGGCAGCCAACTGGCGGATCTCGGGCTTGGTAAATTCGCACTCGGCCAGGGGGCTCTTGACCTGCTGCTCGCGGGCGGCGCGCAGTCCGGGACGGTGCTCGCCATGGTCGTCGCGATTCGAACCGTCGCACACCACCGCCACGCCCAGACGGCGGCTCAGCTTCTCGACCTCGACGAACAACTCCGTCTTGCAGTGGTAGCAGCGGTTGGAATCGTTCCGCTGATACTCGGGATTGGTCAGCTCGTTGGTCTCGATTACTTCATGGCGGATGCCGATTTGCCTGGCCAGGTCGCGGCACTCGTCGAGTTCGCCGGCTGCCAGGCTTGCGCTCACGCCGGTCACCGCCACCGCACGGTCGCCCAAGGCAATCTGGGCCGCCTTGGCCAGCACCGTGCTGTCCAGTCCGCCGGAAAAGGCCACCGCGCAGCTTCCGTAGCCGCGGAGCAATTCGAGCAGGCGGTCGCGTTTGGCGGCAATCGGAGGAGTCAGGTCGGGCATGGGAAAGCTCTCAGCTATCGGCTTTCAGCGGTCAGCTATCGGTCGTCAGCGAGAGGAACCGGCTCGGCCAGGCTGAAGGCTGATCGCTGATGGCTACCAAAAAAATGGCCCTCCACCGCAATGCCGTGGCAATGCGCATTTGGGAGCCCGTCATCTTAAGGTGGGTGCCGCGGTCTTCGGGTTGTGTGATCCACGCGCCGGACGAACCGGCGGACCGCGGCTGTACACGCATCTGAAGGCCTAGAGACCGGCGGACCGGCCTCCGATTCGGCTCCCAACGGGCAACGTATCGGCTCCCCAAAATGGTTGCATCGTCAGCACGAGCATGGTAGAGGACCATGACTGCAATCAATGGTATCAGGTGCCCCGCAAGGCGACAAGTTAAGCCGCGCCCGGCGCGGCGACGCTGGGGACGTGCTCGCGACGCGATACGGACATCAAACGCCCGATTTGTGAACAGGCCATGCGCACCAAGCGGGCAGGAGCGGGTGAGAGCGGGAAACATACGGATACACTGACTTCGCCTCAAACCATTGCCAGCATGGCTGTTAAGCACGGCGCCGCGCGGTGGTCCGCGACATTCTGGCATGACCGATGCTATCTGCACCAAACGACGACTCACGGGCGCGTCCTGGCATGCGTCCTGATGGTAGACCTCTAGCAATGGTGCGGAGCATGAAATCGCTTACCAAGACAAACATCGCGATCGGCGCATGTGCGCTGGTGCTGGGATTGACTCTGGTCGTGCCCGGAGGGGTGGCGGCCCAGGAAGCGGAAGTGCCGGTAGCGGCAGCCGCCGAGACCGCCGGAGCGGCGCCGACGCAGGAGGTGGACACGGGAGACAACGCGTGGATTCTGACCAGCTCGGCGCTGGTGTTGATGATGACCGGGCCGGGACTGGCACTGTTCTACAGCGGCCTGGTGCGAAAGAAAAACGTGCTGGGCGTGATCATGCAGTGCGTTTTTCTGATGGGCCTGATGACGGTTATCTGGGCCCTGTGGGGATACTCGTTGAGCTTCGGCGGTTCGGACAGGCCGCTGTTGGGCAACGCCGATTTCCTGTTGATGCGCGACGTGCAGTTGCAGGCCGGCGGAATCGTCCCGATGGAAGGAACGCTTCCACGGCTGACCCACATGCTGTTTCAGGGAATGTTCTTCATCATCACCCCGGCTTTGATTGTAGGGGCCTTCGCCGAGCGGATGAAGTTCAGCACCATGGTGGTCTTCATGACCCTGTGGGGCACGCTCGTGTATTGCCCGCTGTGTCACTGGGTGTGGGACGGCGGGATCCTGGCGTACGGCAACTCGTTCTTGCCAGCCGCCGGGGCGCTCGATTTCGCCGGTGGAACGGTGGTGCATATCAGTTCGGGAGTCTCGGCGCTGGTTTGCGCACTGCTTTTGGGCAAGCGTCTGGGATACGGCAGTGAGCCGATGCCGCCGCACAACCTGACCTATACGGCGATCGGCGCGACCATGCTTTGGGTCGGCTGGTTCGGCTTCAACGGCGGCAGTGCGCTATCATCGGGCGCGGCGGCCGCCAGCGCGTTTGCCGCGACCCATTTTGCGGCCGCGGCGGGCGGGCTTGCCTGGGCGGGAGCCGAGTGGGTGGAACGCGGCAAGCCGACGCTGTTGGGCGCGTGTTCTGGCGTGGTGGCCGGCCTGGTGGGGATCACCCCGGGCTCCGGTTTCGTGCAGCCGATCTGGGGCCTCGTCATTGGCGCGGCGGCCGGCGTCGTCTGCTACCTGGCGTGCACCCGACTGAAGCGTGCCTTCGGCTACGACGACTCGCTCGATGTTTTCGGCGTGCACGGCATGGGCGGCACGCTGGGCGCCATCCTGACCGGCGTGTTCGCCACGCGGGATATCGGCACCGTGGCCAGCGATGCGCCGCTGGGGCTGATCGAAGGAGGCTCGCTGATCGTCAATCAACTCATCGCCACCGGGATCACTTGGGCGCTGGCGATCGTCGCCACCTTCATCCTGCTGAAAGTGCTCGACGCCGTGATGGGGCTGCGAGTTTCCCACCAGGAAGAGATCCAGGGCCTGGACCTCAGCCAGCACGGCGAGGAAGGGTACATCTTCATTTGACACTGGCGTTACTGATCAGTCTGGTTCCCGCGCGGCGGGGACCGAGACTGGCCGAGGCTGGACGCTGAGCGAATCACCCACTAGAGTAACCGCACATGGCTGCGGCCCGGCGAATTCTCACCCGCCGGCCTGGCAGCGCCGAAGCGAGGAGTCCTTGCATGAAGAAGGTTGAAGCGATCATCCGGCACTTCAAGCTGGAAGACGTCAAGAACGCCCTGACCGAACACGGCGTCACGGGCATGACGATCACCGAGGTCCGCGGGTTTGGCCGCCAGAAAGGCCATACCGAGATGTACCGCGGTACGGAGTACACCGTCGATTTCGTTCCCAAGATCAAACTGGAGATCGCGGTGCCCGATGGCGAAGTGGATCGGGTGATCGACACAATCATCCAGTCGGCGCAGACGGGCCAGATCGGCGATGGCAAGATCTTCGTGAGCGATCTGGCCCAGATCGTCCGCATCCGCACCCGCGAGCTCAACGACGAGGCTCTCTGAGAGACCATTTCGGAACCGGCCGGGGCGCCGGGCCGGGCCAAGAACCGGGTGTTGAAACCACGTCTCCGAGGAGCGATCGGAACGTTTCCGCGGCGGTCTCGCGGGCCGTGGCACTCGACGCCGCTCGTGGGGTGCGGGCGTCCGGCTTGCGCGAATGCAACCCGGAACGCCTGCACCGCCGGCGCGTCTTCCTCCCGCGGCTATAATGGGTGCAAGAAGTAGCGGGCAGGTCCGCAGCCGTTCCGGGTACGCAAAATGCCAGAGCCACGATGATGATTCGCTTGCGAGAGAGCGTGGTGAGCGCCAAGCGGCGGCTGGCCGACTCCCATGCACGCCTGCGGGCGCGGCACGACGAAGGGGGCAGCGGGGTGGAGGTGTCGCGCGCCATCACCGAACTCCGCGACGAGGTGGTACTGGAACTGAGCCAGGCGGCGCTGGCAGATCTGACCGGCGGCGACTCGGCGCCGCTTTCGACCAGGTTTGCCCTGGTGGCTCACGGCGGCTACGGGCGAGCCGACATGGCGCCCTATTCCGACATCGACCTGATGATCCTCTCGGCGGCCGGTTCGGCCGCCGAGATCGGCCCGCTGGCCGAGAGGCTGCTGCGCGACGTATTCGATGCCGGGCTCGTTCTCGGCCACAGCGTCCGCACGCCGGAGGAAGCCTGCCGCCTGTCGGGCCAGGATCCGCTGATCTGCACGTCGCTCGTCGAATCGCGGTTTCTGGGGGGCAATCGGGAGCTGTTCGACAGTTTTGCGAGCCGCTTCGAGCGTCGGCTCCGCAGCCGGCCGGCAAGCCTGGTCGCGGCGATCGACAAGGCTCGGACCGAGGAGCGGATCAAGTACGGCGAAACGGTCTACCTGCTGGAGCCCAACGTGAAACGGTCGCGGGGGGCGCTCCGCGACATCCAGCTTCTGCGCTGGATCGGGCGAGTGCGATACGGCAATGCCGACCTCAACGCACTGGCGGCCGCCGGCCAACTGCCGGAAGAAGACGCCCGAGCGGTCGCTCGAGCGCTGGAGTTCCTGCTGCGGTTGCGCAATGAGATGCACTTCCACGCGGGGCGCTCGAGCGATGTACTCGCGCGCGCGGAGCAACTCCGGATTGCCGAGCGGTTCGGCTACCGGCCCGAGGCCGGAATGCTGCCGGTCGAGTCGTTCATGCGCGACTACTTCCGGCACACCGAACAGGTGAGCAACGTCGTGCGCCGCTTCGTCACCAAGGCTCGTTCGTCCCGCCGCGGCCAGGTGGTGATGACGCTGCTGGGACACTGGGTGCCCGGCGGCTTCCGGGTGGGGCCGAGCCACATCGGCGCGGCCGCCGAAGGGCTGGAACTGATCCGCAGCGGGTTGGACGGCATCATGCAACTGGTCGAACTGGCCAGTCTCTACGATAAGGAAATCACCCCTGAGACATGGCAGGTGGCGCGCGAAACGGCTGCCGGTTTGAGCGGGGTTCCGTCGCCCGGCGCCATGCGGATGTTCCGCTCGGTGCTGGGGCGCTCTGCGCGGCTTGGCGAGTTGCTTCGCGGGCTGCATGAGATCGGGCTTCTGGAACGATTCATTCCCGGTTTCAGCCACGCCAGGGGCCTGCTCCAGTTCAACCAGTACCACAAGTTCACCGTCGACGAGCATAGCCTGCGGGCGGTGGAGCAGGCGGCCGACCTGCAATCGGCGGCGGGACCGCTGGGGGCGATCTACCGCGCCATCGGCCGCAAAGACGTGCTTCATTTGGCACTGCTGATCCACGATCTCGGCAAGGGCCACCTGGAGGATCACTGCGAGGCGGGACGGCGGATTGCGACGGAGACGGCCGTGCGGCTGGGACTGGAGGCGGGTGCGCGCGACGCGCTGGTGTTTCTCGTGCACCGCCACCTGCTGATGAATCATCTCGCCTTTCGGCGCGACACAAGCGACGAGGAGCTGATCCTGCGTTTCGCGGTGGAGATCGGCTCGCCCGAACTGCTGGAGATGCTCACCGTGCTCACCGCCGCCGACATGGCGGCCGTGGCGCCGGATGCCTGGACGAACTGGAAAGCCGACATCGTGATCGATCTTTTCGATCGCGCCATGCAGTATCTGGCAGGCGAAACGCTGGCACTCGATCTTGCGCAGCATCTCGCCGACCGGCGCCGACAGGTGGGCGAGCGACTCGGCCTTCAGCAGACCGATCCGTGGTTCGCCCGCCAGTTGGACGGGCTGCCGCCGGCCTACCTCCATGGCACGCGCGCCGAACAGATCGTCGCCGATCTGCGACTGCTCAACGGACTGCCCGAGAAAGAGGTCAACGTGTGCTCCGAGTTCGACGGGGGGACAGGCACGCTGCAGGTTCTCGTTGCGACCACGGAAAACATCGCGCCCGGCGTATTCCACCGGCTGACCGGCGCTCTGACCAGCCAGGGGCTGGAGATTCTGTCGGCGGAGATCAACACGCTCGCCGACGGCCTGGTGCTCGATCGTTTTCGCGTCGTCGATCCCGATCACGCCGGCATTCCACCACCGGAGCGTCTGAAACGCATCGAGGGGGCCCTGGAGCAATCGCTTCGTCAACCGGCAACGCAGCCGCCCGTCTTCCGGCAAACGTGGCGAATCGGCGGCAGCGCCCGCCCGACGCTCCGCAACGCGCATACCCGGATTGAAATCGACAACCATGCTTCGGCGATATGCACGGTGTGCGACATTTTCGCCGCCGACCGGCCGGGTCTGCTCTATGCCATCGCCCGAACGCTTTTCGAGATGGAGCTATCCGTCTGGCGGGCCAAGATCGGCACTTTCCTGGATCAGGTGGTCGACGTGTTCTACGTCACGGATGCCGCCGGAGCGAAAATCGAAGACGAGGCGAGGCTGGAGGCGATTCGCCGCGGGCTGCTGGGGGTGATCGAGTCGCTTGAAGCCCAGGCTGCCGCCCCCGCCGGATGATCGACGAACCACGCGTCGTCGGTAGCTCCGCCGCGGTGTGATCTCCCGCGCCCGCACGGCCGCTGTCACGCATCCAGGCCCTACGACCGGCACTGCTCTGTTTGACGCCGGCTCGCCCGACAGGGGCGGCGATTGCAGGAGGAAGGGCTCCCCATTCGCGGCGTATGCTAAGCTTTCAAGGGTTTTCTTCCAGCCCGAGCAGGCACAAAGCGAGTTTTGCCCTGCCGCCCTTTTCTGAGCGGGAACATGCCAGCCACCAAAGTCCTGATCGTCGACGACTCGGCGCTGATTCGTCAAATCTTGACCGAGATCCTGGGACAGGACCGCAGTATTGAGGTGGTGGGCTCGGCGCCCGACCCGTATCTCGCCTGGGAGAAGATCCGAGTGCTCGAGCCCGACGTGCTGACGCTCGACGTGGAAATGCCACGGATGGACGGACTGACGTTTCTCGATCGGCTGATGCGGGTGCGGCCGACGCCGGTGGTGATGGTATCGTCGGTCACCGAGAAGGGATGCCAGACGACGCTCCGCGCGCTGGAGTTGGGCGCAGTGGACTTCGTGACGAAGCCCAAGATCGACGTTTCGAATGGCACGTTCGAACTGGCCAACGAGATCGTGGAGAAGGTGAAAGCCGCCGCGCGGGCGAAACCGCGCGTGCGGGGCCGTTCGAACGCGCCCGCACCGGTGCTACCAGCGGCGCTGCTTGGCGGCCCGATCACCGAGTCGAGCAACAAGGTAATCTGCATCGGCGCTTCGACCGGCGGCACCGAAGCCCTGTACGACGTGCTCACGGCGATGCCCGCCGACGCACCGGGGATCGTCATTGTCCAGCACATGCCAGCGGGATTCACGCGATCGTTCGCGGCGCGCCTGGACAGCGCCTGCCAGATCCGCGTCAAGGAAGCCCAGAGCGGCGATCGGATTCTTCCGGGCAATGCTCTGCTCGCCCCCGGCGGGCAGCACATGGAAGTGGCCCGCAGCGGCGCAAACCACGTGGTACGGGTGACCGACGGGGAACCGGTCAACCGCCATCGGCCTTCGGTCGACGTACTGTTCCATTCGGCCGCACGGCGGTTGGGGAGCAATGCCATCGGTGTGCTGCTGACAGGGATGGGCAACGACGGCGCGCGCGGCATGCTGGCCATGCGGCAGGCCGGCGCCCACACGATCGCCGAAGACGAATCGACCTGCGTCGTCTTCGGCATGCCGAAAGAGGCGATTGCGATGGGCGGGGCGAAGGAGGTGCTCCCGCTGCACAAGATCCCCGACGGCATCCGCCGCGCCGCGCAGACGATGATCGCCGTCGGCGTATAGAGCGCGCTCTTGCCGCCCGCGGCGGATCTGATTGACGCTCCATGCCGTTGAAGCGCCGCGTCGACTGCCCAATCCGCCGCCGCCTCAATCGCGACGCGACGAAAGCGATACCATGTCGGGGACGTCGGCGGGGTCGAGGCGTTCGGTGAAGCGGCAGCCGACCAGGGCCATCGGGCGCACGCCCCGCCGGGCTCCATGGCAGCGTTCGGCGGTGCGCGGTGACCCATCGAGAGTCTCGATTCGCCCGCTGGGGTGAAGCAGGACCTTGCTGGTGTGTACGACATCGGCCGCCACGACCATCGTATCCGGAGCCGCGTTGAGGATGACGACCAGCCGCCTGAAATCCGGCAAGCTCGGCAAGAGAAACGAGAATCCGCCTTCGTTGAGGTCGTGGCAAAGGACCTCGAAGAAGTCCTGAACGCGGGGCAGTTTATAGCCGTAACGCGGTGCGATTCGCTGGGGAGTCGGATAGTCGTGCCGATTCCGCCGGCGCCGATCGGAAGTGTCGCCCGATACCTGGACCTTCAACCGGTGGACCAGACGGAAGAACTCGTCGTCGTTTTCGCTGGGATGGGACATCACGGCGATCCGGATCGGTTGCGGCAGAGTGGGCAGCGGGGAGGAATCGGAGCGAACATTCTCCGCTTGGCACCCCTCTGTGATATAGCTTTTTTTCACGCCCGGCAGCGCGCAGGGCCCGCGTCGACTGAACCCAATGGTGGGGTAAGGCGGATTGACTCCGACCCTTGACCGACAACGCTAGGCTGCCCACAATGACTCGCTTCGACCTCGTCGATTGTCGCCCGCTGAAGGGCGTAAGCGGTTGAAGCCAGACGATTTATCCACGATCCAATTTGCGAGACTCGCCGATGTCGATTCCGGTTTCCGCTCCCGACCACGTTTCGGGGCGATTTGGCCCGTTTGGGGGCCGCTACGTGCCCGAGACGCTGACGCGGGCGTTGGACGACCTGACCAGCGACTACGAGAAGGCATCGGCCGACCCTCAGTTCCATGCCGAGCTGGAGCGGTTGTGGACACATTACGTGGGCCGCCCCTCCCCCCTCTACCACGCCGAGCGGCTGAGCCGGAACTGCGGCGGGGCGCAGATCTACCTGAAACGCGAGGACCTCAATCACACCGGCTCCCACAAAATCAACAACACGCTGGGCCAGGCGTTGCTGACTCAACGGATGGGGAAACACCGGGTGATTGCCGAAACCGGGGCGGGCCAGCACGGGGTGGCGACGGCCACGGCGTGCGCAAGATTCGGCTTCGAATGTGTGGTCTACATGGGGGAAGAAGACATTCGCCGGCAACGGCCGAATGTCTTCAGCATGCAGCTTCTCGGCGCTGAAGTCCGCCCCGTCTGCAGCGGTTCGCGAACCTTGCGCGACGCGATCAACGAGGCAATGCGCGACTGGATGAGCACGGTCGAGACAACGCATTACTGCATCGGTTCGGCGATCGGCCCCAGCCCCTATCCGCGCATGGTCCGCGATTTCCAGTCGGTCATCGGCCGCGAAACGCGCCGGCAGTGCCTGGAGATGCTCGGGCGGCTTCCCAGTGCGGTGGTCGCCTGCGTCGGCGGCGGCAGCAACGCCGCGGGGATGTTCTATCCATTCCTGGCTGACGCGGAGGTTGAACTGCTCGGCGTGGAGGCCGGCGGACGATCGAGCCGAGTGGGCGACCACGCGGCGCCGTTGAATTTCGGCCAGCCCGGCGTGTTGCACGGCACCTTCAGCTACGTAATGCAGGACGACGACGGCCAGACCTGCCCGGTGCACTCGGTTTCGGCGGGGCTCGATTATCCGGGTGTCGGCCCGGAGCACAGCTACTGGAAAGACGTGGGGCGCGTGCAGTATACCTACGCCAACGACGACGAAGTGCTCGCCGCCTTCGACACGCTCGCGCGCAACGAAGGGATCCTGGCGGCGCTGGAAAGTTCGCACGCGGTGGCCAAGGCGATGGAGCTTGCCAGCCGTCGCGGAGCGAACGAGATCGTGGTCGTCTGCCTCTCGGGGCGAGGCGACAAGGACGCCGCCGAGATCGCCCGCGTGCGCGACGAGCGCGCCGCGGGAAAGCCCTAGCCGCCAGACACAGAATCCGGGGATCAGCAACCATCATGTCGGCCATCGACACACTCTTTGAGACCCTCCGCCGCACCGGCCGCAAGGCCTTCATGCCGTTCATCACTGCAGGCTTTCCCGATCTGCCGTTTACGGCCGATTTGCTCGGCGAACTGGCGGCCCGCGGCGCAAGCTTGTGCGAACTGGGAATACCCTACAGCGACCCGGTCGCCGACGGGCCGGTCATCCAGGCCTCGTACACGCGGGCCCTGGAACAGAACATCAAGCTGCGCGACATCCTGGCGATGCTCGCCCGCGTGACGCCGGAGCTGAGCATTCCCGTCGTGACGATGGTCAGCTATTCGATCGTCTATCGCCACGGACCGGAGGCATACGTCTGCGAGGCGAAAGCCGGCGGCGGGGCGGGGATGATCGTGCCCGACCTGCCGGTCGAAGAGGCCGAGGCGCTGGCGGGGATCTGCCGCCGCGAGGACTTCAGCCTTATCCAGCTCATTACTCCCACCACGCCGCGCGAGCGCGCCGTACGAATCGCCGCCAGCACGACCGGATTCATCTACTATGTGTCGGTCACCGGCATTACCGGCGAGCGGCGGGAGTTGCCCCCCGACATCGTCGACAACGTGGGCTGGCTCCGCCGGCAGACCGAGTTGCCGATCTGCATCGGTTTCGGCATCAGCCGGCCCGAACATGTGCGCACGCTGGCGCCGGTGGCCGACGGGCTGATCGTCGGCTCGGCCATCGTCCGCCGCATCGCCGAAGCGGGCGACAAGCCGCGCAGCCAGATCATTGCCGAGATCGGTGACTACGCGGCGGAGCTGATATCGGCAGCCGAGGGCCAGTAGCCCTACTCACTTCATGGGCAGGAATTGCACCGCATCGACGATGACATGGCCGTCGGTGTCGCGGTTGGAGATCGTGACCACGGCAGGTTCGCCGCCGAATTCGAACTGGCCCAGCGAGACAAAGGCCCGATCCACCGTCGGCGCGGTGCGCTGGTTCACCCGGGCCTCGGCCACACCGCCGGCGTGCCGCACGGAGACGGGCACATTGGTGGCCCGGTTCGGATAGGGCGAATAAGTCATGCGCACTTCGTAACGGCCGGGCTGGAGCTTGGCCTCAAAGCGGGCGACCTTCGCTCCCTTGGCCTCGTTGCCGTCGTGCAGGTAGCCGTCGCCCACGAACGGCCCCGCGGTGCGTCCCTCCGGCCACTCCCCCTCGAGCTTCGCCCCCGCATTGTCGATCACGACACCCGGCAGACGCCGCGCGTCGAGCCCGACGGGTGGACTGTGCTTCGGCCCCGCCCACTCGATCACTTGGCCGTCGGCCAGCAACCGTTCTTTCAAGGCCGCATAGTCGACCGCCTGCACGTCGACCTTGGCATCAATCGCCAGGACCGCTGCCGTGGCCGCAGACTGCCCGAGGATCATGAATACCGGCTCCATGCGGATCGAACCGTAGGAGATGTGGGTTGCCGAAAGGCAGATGGGCACGAACAGATTCGCGCATTCCGACTGCTTGGGCACGATCGAGCGATAGCTGATGCCGTAGGGCGAGAACCCGTGCACCTGGACATCGCCCTCATTGATCGCGTGGCCCTCCGCATTGACGTATCGCTGCGTGTGGTGCGAATCCATTCCGTAGGCCCCCAGGCCGACCGGATCGGAGGCGGTCTCCGTGCCGCGGCAGTTGTGCTCGGTCATCACGTAGTCGCTGACCATCCGCCGCGCCTCGCGGACATAAAGCTGGTGGGGCCAGTTGTCGTTGTCCACGAATTCATCCTTGGCCAGCCCCAAGGTCTGGAAGTGCTTCCGGATTTCCTCGGGAATGCGCGGGCTATTGGCGAGCGTCCAGAGCAGCCCTTGCTGGTAGCTGACGTGCTCGCGGATGATCTTCTCCCGCGTGGCGTAGTCGCCGTCGGGATAGTCATAGTTCATGCCGATATTGTCGGTCGAAATGGCGAAGTTGTTGTTGGTGTCGGTCTTGCGATTGGGCATCCACGTCGGCGCCCAGGGGACGCGCCGGTCGCCGGCCTCGAAGTTCCGCATCAGCAGTTCGAAACGCGCGGGATCATAGTCGGCCGGTTTCGGCCAGTCGCGGCGGTTCTCCGGCGCGTCGGTGGTGCACATGCGATAGCAGTATGCCTGAACGCGATGGTCGGCGGCGCCTTCCTCGCCCGGGCCTTCGCCGTGCACGCCGGCAAGCAGGCCGCTCGACGGATCGCCCGGCTTCACGTAGGGATCGACCGGCACGTTGAACTGGTGATAGATGGCACGCCGCGTCTGGACGCCGTTCAGCGTCTCGCCGTACTGGTCGTTCGACTCGCGCCCCACGGTGTACGACACGTCCGCTTTGGCCATCAAGTCGCCTTCGTAGGTGGCATCGATGAACATCCGGCCGCGAAATGTGCGGCCCGACTCCATGGTGATGGCGGTGATCCGCGCGCCCTGCCTGGCGACGCCGCGGGCCAGATCGAGACGCTCGCCGCGAACGACCGGCACTTGCTCCGCCTCGACCCACTGGTCGTAGATCCGCTCGGCCACGTGCGGCTCGAAGCCCCACATGGTCTTGGTGTCTTCGTCGATCGACCGTCCCTTGCGCGAGCGGTAGTCCTCGGGCGTCTCGTACTTCCAGACCTCGCGGCGGGCGTAGTAGTCGTAGACCTTGCCGTAGAACTCGCGGGAGATTCCGCCGATGGCCCCCTTGTTGCCGATGTCGGTCGCACCAAGGCCGCCGGAGGTCAGCCCGCCAAGATGCTTGCCGGGCTCGACAAGCACCACGCTCTTGCCCATCCGCCGCGCCTGGATGGCCGCCGCGACTCCGCCCGACGTGCCGCCATAGACCACAACATCGTAAACCGGCTCCTGGGCGAACGTGATGGACGAAAGCAGAAGCGTCAAGAGCAAAGCGCACACTCGCACGGTGAATCCTCCTGCGGATCTTGTTGGTGTTTGTATTGAAAGCGGACTGTCAGGCGGGGTACACGCCGTGGATCTATTGAACTTCGGCTTGAGATGATTGCCTGCGGATCGCCGCTCAATACTTCCGCGGGCTGGTCCTGGCCTGGACGCGCAGCGGCAAGCCGTGGATCCGCAGGAAGCCTTCGGCGTCGGTCTGGTTATAGCTGCCGCCGCCTTCCATGGTGGCAATTCCTTCGTCGTACAGGCTGTTGGGGCTCGAACGGCGATCGACCATCATGTTGCCCTTGTAGAGGTTCAGGCTCACCTCGCCGCTGACCGGTTGCTGGGCCTGGCGGATGAAGGCCATCAGGGCGTCCATCTTGGCCGCGTACCAGAAGCCGTAGTAGACCATCTCGGCCACCTCCGGCGCCAGCCGATCGCGCAGGTGCACCAGGTCGCGGTCGAGCGTGAGCTGTTCGAGCACCCGGTGCGCTTCGTAGAGCAGCGTCATGCCGGGCGACTCGTAGACGCCGCGGCTCTTCATGCCCACGAAGCGGTTCTCGACCATGTCCACCCGGCCTACGCCGTTGCGACCGCCGATCGCGTTGAGCACCTTGACGATGTCGTACGGCAGCATCTTGTTGCCGTTCACCGCGACCGGCACCCCCGACTCGAAGCCGATCGTAACCTGCTCGATCTTGTCCGGTGCCTGCTGCGGCGAGACCGTCATGCCGAACTCGACCAGTTCCACGCCGTTGACGGTCAGATCCTCAAGCTTGCCCGCCTCGTAGCTGATGTGCAGGCAGTTTTCGTCCGAACTGTACGGCTTCTGCACCGAGGCCTTGACCGGGATGTTCCGCTGGCGGCAATACTCGATCATCTCGGTGCGGCCGGGAAACTGGTTGCGGTACGATTCCATCCGCCAGGGGGCGATGACGCGGATCTCCGGCGCCAGCGCCTCGGCCGCCAACTGGAAGCGGCACTGGTCGTTTCCCTTGCCCGTGGCGCCGTGGGCGTAGGCGTCGGCGCCGACCTCGCGGGCCACCTGCAGGCATTTTTTCGAGATCAGCGGCCGGGCGATCGATGTTCCCAGCAGATAGATCGCCTCGTACTTGGCCTGCCATTGGAGCACCGGGAAGGCGAAGTCCCGGCACAGTTCCTCTTTGGCGTCGACAATCCGCGCCGAGCGGGCCCCGATGTTCTTGGCCTTGTCGAGTATCGCCTGCTGATCCTCGCAGGGCTGCCCCAGATCGACGTAAACCGCATGCACGTCATACCCCTGCTCCATGAGCCAGCCGAGGATGACGGAAGTGTCTAAACCACCCGAATAAGCAAGTACGCAGCTAGGCATGAGCGTTGAGTCCGTCGGGGAGGAAGCGGTCAAATGGCGGCGTGGGGCGCCGTCCGCGAACCGTGTATTTTGGCCAGATCGAGCGGCGCATGGCAAGGGGCTGCGCGGCACGCTCAGGAGAGAGCCCGCCCCGGAATTGTTCGCCGGGAAGGACCGAAACCGTGCGGCGGGGGCCGCTCTGGAGGGGGCTAGCCGGGTGAGGCGCCCCTCGGGCAACGGATTTGCGCCCGCCTGGCCTGAAGGTTCAGGGACGGTGGTGTAGAATTGCCTGCAGGTACCGACTTCCAGAATCTCACCGGAAGAACAGATTTTTCGATGGCCTTTGAGCAGCATGTCGAGAGGCGCCACGGTGCACGACCGGCCGGGTTCACCCTGGTCGAGTTGCTGGTCGTGATCGCCATCATCGGCATCCTCATCGCCCTGCTTCTCCCCGCCGTGCAGGCGGCCCGAGAGGCGGCCCGCCGCAGCCAGTGCGGCAACAACCTTCGCCAGGCGGGCATCGCGATTCACCAGTACCACGACGTGCACCGCGTATTTCCCTTCCGCCAGGGCGGAACCGATCTGCCGGGTGTGGCCGACGTGTGGCAGCACAACGGCGCGCGGCTCAGCGGTTGGGTCCTCTTGAGTCCCTACCTCGAACAGAACGTTCTCCGCGACTACATCACCACGCCGCAGAACGTGGGCGGCCGAACGGTTCCACCTTGGGGCCCGCGCCCCTGGACGGTGACCGACTCGGGCCAGTTCTACCGCGCGTGGATCGCCCAATTGCCGACGCTCATATGCCCGTCCGACGGTCGCGCCGGCATCAAGGGTACTGGAGAGACCGGCCGCACCAATCTCGTCTTTTCGATCGGCGACCGGATTGAAGGCAGCCATTCGACCGCCGATCCGCGCGGGCTGTTCGGCCATTATTCACGGGTAGGCATCGCCCACGTGCGCGACGGCACAAGCAACACGGTCGCGTTGTCCGAGCGCGTGGTCGGCGTCGGCCGCGGCAACAACATCCTCGGCGGCATCGCCATGGGAATCGGCACGACCAAGCGGCCGTCGGCCTGCCTCGACCTCGCCGATTCCGGCGGACGAGAGTACGTGACCGGAACCGCCACGTCGAGCTTTGGCGGCACCCGGTGGCACGACGGGGCCGTGGGCTACACCGGTTTCAACACCGTCTTGCCCCCCAACTCACCATCGTGCAACATGAACCCCAGTTGGGACGCTGACTGGGGCATCTACACCGCCACCAGTTTTCACCCCGGTGGCGTGAACGTCGCTCTGGCCGACGGCTCCGTCCGTTTCGTCAGCCAGACGATCGACGCCGGCGACCCCTCGGTCCGCGAGCCCGCCGGCGGTCTCGTCAGCGGCCCCAGCCTCTGGGGCGTCTGGGGCGCCCTCGGCTCCAAGTCCGGCGGCGAACCCGCCCGCGAATACTAAACGCCCGAGTCTGAATCTCCCCGCCTTCCCCGTGGCAGGACCATCCTGCCCCGATTCCCGTGGCAGGCCCGTCCCGGCCCTGATCTTTCCCTCATTCCCTCGGCTTTGGGCAATGCCCAACCCCCACGTACTCCTCACGCTCCGCCGTGAGGTTTCTTCGCCTCCGGTTCCCCACGTACTCCTCACGCTCCGCCGTGAGGTTCCTTCGTCTCCGGTTCCCCACGACCCTCACGTGGAGCGTGAAGCGCACGAACGCGGGTGAACGCGTCACGGGCCGCCGAGAAAGACGGGAAGGCCCTAGGGCGGGACTGCCACCCCCACGTACTCCTCACGCTCCGCCGTGAGGTTTCTTTCCCTTGTTTCCACGCTCCGCGTGGGAACGATCCGGACGCTCCGCGTCCCCCTGCCCTTCGGCCACCCGTCGCCCTCGACGTCGACTTCTTCCGGTCGCGTAGCGACCCCCTGATGGTAGCCGTGGGTTTCAACCCACGGAAACCGTGCCATCCAACCACGTTCTATCCAGTCGCGTAGCGACCGGATGATGGCGGCCGATCCAGACCGTTTACTCTCCAACGCATCGGGCGAAGGCAACACCAACACACTGTACTGCAACTTTCCCCGCTCGTGAATAATCCGGGCACACTTTCCCTCGCAGGCGATTCTCTTGGTAGCCTCTTCACCCCACATCCCTCTTGCCCGCAGCTTCCTCGCATCCCCCCAAGTCCCGTTCACGGGACTTCCGCCGCGCCAGCGGCTCCTCGGCCCGGCATTCATGCCGGGTGCCGCCGCCCCGATTCGCACTCTTCAATCCCCACTTTCACGGGAAGACCCTATACGGTTGAAGGACCTCATCGCGGTTGAAACGCTCTGCGCCTGATACCGTGAAGAACTTGCGCAACTCGGAGAACGGCAACTGGCTCGACAGCACCCAAGCCTTGCCATCGGCGAACAACACGGCATAACCGTTCGCCCGCGCCAAGAGCCGGCTTTCCTCGTCCGATGCCAGTAGCTGTTCCACGCTCAAATCACCCGGCTCCATCCAATGCGTGTCCGATTGCTCAACGCGCACAATCAGGATCAAGTCCCCCGGCAATTCGGTGAGGCGTCGCGTTCGGCCAGCGTCAAACGCCGTATCAGGGCCGGTAATCGCTTTGTAATAGGCTCGGTAGCGACCGTCGCCCGGAACCAGGCACCCCTCTCGATGAGCATATTCAAACAAGCGGTCGCCGAGCCCTTGCAGTCGTAGATTCGTTGGATCGTGCCAGGCCTTGTGCCGATCGTAGTCGCTTGATTGGGGGCCGGCCGTCAACGAATCGGAAATATAGCCGAGCTGAACTTCGATCTGATACACTTCAGTCCGCCACGACGACAACTCCTCGCCTTCTTCATTCGCAGTCGCCGCCGATGGCAGAGAACCGTACTGTTCGTCGTAGTGTCGCAACGCCTGATAGATATTGCGGAGGTTGGCGTATGCGGCGTAAGGACGCCTGCTCGGCAAGCCTCCCAGCCAGACGACACACAGAGCCGATGCCGCTGCAAACGCAATAAACACAACAACTCCAATGGCGACGCGCTTCGGGTGTGCACAAGACATCGGCCTTTCACCTCGTTGTCACCACGACACAGCCTCCGCCCACCCGCGGTTGCAGCCAAGTACCAGTGGCGAATCAAGGGACGTGAACTTTCTGCGGGTCTCGACTCCGGCCTCGAAAGCCGCCCCCGAGCGGCGTTCGTTCATAGCCAGGGCGTACTTCCTGCGCATCACTGTGATTCCGCCTTCTGGCCCGATGTCCCGTTCTCCGACTCGTCGGATAGGACCTCAATCTGGTACGTCCCAGCGATCAGATCAATGGGCTCATTCCTCTTCTCACCGCATACAATCCACGTCAGCTTGGTGCCGGCGTTTTCCGCACTTCGTACCGCAAAAGCAACTATGCTGTCCGCACGGATAAGCACCCGCTCGTCTTCGCCGTAAACAAGAACCTCCATAATACGCACGTTGCGGTCTTTCGAGCTGAGTACAACAATACCCCTATATTCCTTGCCATCAACTGTCCGTGCAATTGCCTTGGTTCTCGTTCCTGGATGCTGCCCTTGCACCGTGTCAAGAAGCGGACCCTCAACCGAGACGTACGCAGACTCGGCGCGACCCGCTGTAACCCAGGCGTCCCAGTTGAAGGTCACCACGACCAGAGGCTCGGGTGGAGCGTCGCTATTCCGCGTGCACCCGGACATGCCGAGCAGATAACCGATAAACAGCATCTGGAGAGCCCTGTCCCGCCAGAACCCGCGTGATTCTTGTGGCACTCATAGGCGTGGCTCCGGACCTATTCGAAGCATGAAGCTTGAGACAAGAAATGTCAGGAACGTTTAATGCATCACTACCCTTTCCAAGGCACCAGCCGGAAACGGCCTCCGTCACCTCTTCCGCGCCAATGCTTCCGACGTCCCAAGGCGTTTTCTCGTTCTCTTCTCAGCGGCCTACTTGCAGTGATGGCATAGCCTTCTTGAGTCGCTCGATTCCAGCTTCCGAGACATGCGAGCCTTCTAGCCTGACGTCCCGAAGCTGCGTTCCGATGAGATGAACGAGCTGTTCGTCGGTAACAAGAGTGCCGTTCAACACGATCATCCTGATTTCAGGCAACTCTCGGATGTATCTCAATCCGCTCCCTGTGATCTGAGTCCCACTCAGATTAAGAAACTGAAGCGATCGGGCGCCACTGAGGCCTTCGAGGGCTCTGTCAGTAACGCCCGTCTCGCTAAGACTTACCCAGCGAAGCTTTGGGAGCTTCGCCAGGAATTTCAGACCGCTTCCGTCGATCCCGCGATTGTCGGCAAGACTCAGCGTCTCGAGGTTAGTCAATGCTCCCAATTGCTGCAGGTCTGCATCGATGATATTGGCATCCTTTAGCCATAGTTCCTTCAGTTGAGTCACCCGGCCGATATCGGCGATTGCCATCCGTGCGGAACGACAGCGATTCAAATGCAAGGCCTCCAGCTCAGGCATTGCAGCCAAGTGCTCCAACCCCTCCCGCACGCCCGTATCACTTAGGTTCAAATCTTTTACACTCGTCCCGCGAAGGTACTTCAGGCCGGTGCCAGTTATCGGCGTACGTACAACGCGTAGTAACTCAAGAGATGGCAAGCCTTTCACTGCAGCCAGAGCTTCATCCGAGATGCGCATATCAGTCAAGATAAGGGACTTAAGAGAGGGCAGCGATGGCAAATACAACAAGCCCCTACCGTCTACAGTCTCGTCCAGCCACAGCTCTTCCAGCGATTTTAACGATGCCAGATGCCGAACGCCCGGTCCCTTAATCTCAGCCCCCGATAACCAAAGGCGGCGAAGCTCCGGCACGAAACGAAGCTCAGCCAATCCCTGGTCGCTAATGGCAGAGCCAGACAAATCGAGTTCCGTTAGCTGCGGAACGTACCGCAAGTTGGCTAGCCCCCTGTCCGTCACCTTTCCTTCGCTATCCAACTTCGTGAGTTCAGGCATTGTGCGCAGTAGTTCCATTCGCGAATCGTCAGCCGTTCCTCCCAAGCTGACCCGCTCCACCGTGACGAATTGACTCTTGCCTAAGAATTGCTCACACCTGTTGAAAAGGCTTGTCTCGTCTGTCTTGGCAATCCCGACATGGCCGCCAGCTTCCTGAATCGCGCGTATCGCCTCTTGCTTTGCTGCCGCAGCGCGTACGCGGTTGGCATACCAGCCTAAGGCCAGGCTGACAACCAGCGTCAGCAAGAGAAGACTGCGGATTCCGAACTGCGACCAACGTCTCACGATGGCAAGTCTTCGAGGCATGATAGACATCGGCAAAGCGCCCCCCTCAAAGAACGTCTCCTCCCGCCGGTTGCCGCGCTGCGTCACGTGCTGCCACATGCCCGCGATCGCAACTCGTCAGTTACGCCCTGCGTCCAACCTAAGAAAAACTCCCGGTTTGTCAATACTGGTGCTATCAGCCCCAACTACCTTCCCGCTGCCTGCCCATTTCTGGCTTCAATGCCCATTCGGCGCAAGCGACGTTGCCCGAAGACATGGAACGGCTGCGCGGTCGCGCAGCGACCAGATGGCGGAGGATCGACCCGGCCGTGCTGCCCCGCAAATCGCACCAGGTCACCGCGCGGGGGCGAGTTTCGGCAGCTCGTCGGCGGTGATGACGAGGTCGTGCGCATAGGTCTTCTTGACCCACTCGGCCGGATTGGCCTTGCTCGGCCCCCACCAGGGCAGGCAGTAGAGCCATTTGGGCCCCTGGCTGGCCATCGTGTCGGGATTCGGAATCGCCGCGCATTCGGCCAGTGCGAGCATCTTGTTCGGCGTGACCTGGCGCATGATGTCGAACGCCTTCTGGTAGGTGTCTTCACTCGGCTCGCCCCAACCGAAATACGAGTTGGGATAGATGTCGATCCCCGAGATGTCCACATAGGCGTCGCCCGGGTAGAACCGCGTGCGGTATTCGATCTGCACCACGTCCTTGCCCTTGGCACTGGGATGCAACGCCGCGCTGTAGACCCAGATGAGATTATGCAGCTTCCGCTCCTTGACGAGATAGTCGAACATCACCCGCCACATCTCCGCGGTGTTCTCCGGATGCTCCTTGTCGGTCCACCAGAACCAGCCGCCGTCGATCTCGTGGAACGGACGCCACAGGACCGGCACCCGGGCGTCGGCCAGGCGCTCGAGGTAATCGGCATGCTTCGCCAGATCGTCCATGAAGGCCTTGCGGTCCGGCGTGCCCTCCTTGGTGGCGGCGGCCATGTCGAACGGTCCGCTGGGCGGATTGTTGCCGTGCTTGCCGACCCAGGCCGTGCCGTCGGGCTTCATTGGATGCTTCCAGTGGAACTGCATGGAGACGATCTGCCCGTTGCGCCAGACCTCCTCCGCGGTCTTCACGGCCGACTCGACCACCGGCGTGTAGGTCTTGCCCCAGGTCGGCGTGTTCCAACCGCTGAGGTCCACGGCCACGATCGCCGGGGCCTTGCCCGACTCCTGTCGGACCGCGTCGGCGTTCTTTACGCCGGAAATCCCGCTGACCACTTTCTTGCCGTACACCGATTCCAGGTAATCGAGCACCGCACGGGCCTCGGGAATCAATTCCTTATCCACCGGTTCGGCAGCCCGAGAGGCGACCGGAATCATCGGCATCGCGGCGACGGCAAAGCAGAGGCAGAGTCGAACGTTCATCGCAGTGTCCTCGTTGTTGAGTGAAGGCAGGAAGACATGGTCTCGCAGGCCTGCTACTCGATCCGGTAGATGCCCGGCCAGTCGGGTGCGAGGAGCCAGGGCCCGGACATGAACTCTTTCGGCACGTCCTCGCCCATTGGGAATTCGGCGACGGGAAAGATCTTCTCGTCGTAAGCCATCGCCAGATGCGCATGCGGCGCCCAGGCCCAGTGAAGATTGACGACCATCGGCGGATGGGCCTTGGCGTACTCGAGCATCCGCAGGCAGTTGGTCACTCCCGAGGCAATGTAGGCGTCGGTCGAGCACTGCGTGATCGCGCCGGCTTCCGCCCAGCGTTTCATGTCCTCGAAATCCGTGCCGTCGCCGATCGGCGAGCGCGGGCCCTCCGCCTGGATGCGCTGCCGCGTGCCGGTCTTCACCAGTTCGGCGTACTTCGGGATCTGCGTTTCGTAAGGAGTCGGCGGAAGCGGACCTTCGATCCACCCGTAGCCGAGTTCGTCCATCAACGCGAGGATCTCCTTGGCCTCGTCCACGGAATTCGTCGCCGACTCCGCCGAGCCGGGATACGGATCCCAGGCAAGAATGATATCCTTGCCGACGGCCTCGCGAACCGCCCCAAGCGTCGCCAGCACGTCCTTCAAGACGATGCTCTCCTTGGTCCCCAGCGCGCCGGGAAAATGCAGCTTGGCAGCCTTCAGGCCGCTGCGATCCAAATAGCGGACCACACTCTCGGCGTACCTCTTCGGCGAGAAGTCGGGTTGCTGGCCGCGAACGTCGCCGTAGCGGAGGATCTTCTCCTTCTTCGTGCCGAGCAGGGCGTGCAGGGGCTTCTTGAGCATCCGGGCGTGAAGATCCCAGCAGGCGATGTCCATCATCGTCGCCTGGGCCTTCGGCACGCCGTCGGACGCCATCCGGTCGGCAAGGTTCTCGTGATCGAGCAGGTTGACGCCCGCGACCGCGGACTCAGCGGCCCTCAGCTCCCGGCAGCCGCCAACCAGTTTGGACACGCCGATCGCCCCGTTGCTGGCGATGATCTTCATGACCGGCGTGAGCTTCTTGGGAAGCGACGGATATTCTGCCAGTTCCCAGGAATTCAGCGTCACATTCTCCGGCATCTCCAGCGGCGGAAGGACCGCGCAGGCCGCTCCGGCCGCGAAATAACTGAGGAAATCTCGTCGGATCATCGGTTCCCCTCGATCGATACGCGGGCAACTCCAGACACAATACTCATTCTGGTCAGCCGCGCACGTCCGCGGCCTCCCTGCCGTCTGCGGCCGCAACACGCGTCCAACCGTGCGTTCCACACACTCGACAAACGCCGCGATGCCCGTTGGTCGGCCCGTGCGGCTGTACCCGGCGAGGCCGCGCACTCCCCCTCCTCAAAGCACATCTGCTGCCACCGGTTGCCGCGCTCGGTCACATGCTGCCGCATGCCCGCGATCGCAACCCACGCCAGTCGTGCCACGCCTCCAACCTAAAAGGGCCGCCCAGTCTTTCAATACTCCTGATATTCGCCCCGATGCCTTCCCGCCGACTGCCCGTTTCTCGGCTTGAAAGCCCATTCAGCGCAAGAGACATTGCCCGCAAACGTAGGCCTGTCCCCTTCGGAAGCCCCCCACACACACAAACGTACTGCTCGCACCACCATGACTCCGCCTGCACGGACCGACAACTTACGGCAACATCTTTGTCGTGCCGACAGCCTGCCGGGCATGTTAAGACCTGCTGCCTTTGCCGGCTGTTTCATCCGAAAGGGCCGTTTCGGCTGTGGGTCGCCAGACTCCAATCAAGATGCGTTTTCGCCCGATCCGATCCGTCCAGTAGGCCGGCAACCGCGAGTCTGCCCAGCGTTCTGCGCGCCTGCCACCAACTTCTTCATCCCTTACATCCGTGTTTCCGGGTGTCGCCATGAGAAATGGATTTCTCGTTGTCGCTGCTGCTTTAGCGATTTTGGCCGCTGCCAGTCACGCTGCCTTCGCCCAAGGGTACGGCAGCGACACCCAGAACGTGCTCATGCCGGCCTCGGGCGGCATGGCCGGAGTCAGCGTCGCACGCCCGCAGGACGTCCCGTCGGCGGTCTTCGGCAACCCCTCGACACTGGCCCAGTTCCATGGCACCCAGTTCACCATGGGCGGCGCCTGGGTGGAAGGTTATCCGACAATCACGTACGAACCGCCGCTCGGCGAGCCCTATAGCGTCACTTCACGGACCCAGGGTTTTGCGATACCGTCGATCGCCCTGGTCCAGGGCCTCGACGCTCTTGGACTGCCCGCCACGTTCGGTTTTGGGCTCTCGGGGCTCAGCGGCCTGGGCACCGAGTACCGCGGCCGCGCGCCGGACGGCAGCTTTCTCAACAATGTCAGCAACGAATACTTGGTGCTGGGCATCAACATGGGGGCCGGGGTGGAACTGACCGACCGCCTTTCCGCCGGGGCGGCGATGACTCTGGGCACCGGCTTCGAACAGTTGGGATTCGTCGGCCCGCTCGTCAGCACGGCGATGGTGCACGACTATGCCCTCCGCGCGACGCTCGGCGTGGATTACGATCTGGACGAATGCAACACGGTGGGCGCGTACTATCAGACGAAGATGTCGTTCCAGTATCCGAACGCGGTCCGCTTCAACGACGAGTACCGTGATTTACAGATCGACCAGCCGGAGACGTTCGGCTTGGGCTATGCGAACCGCAGCCTGATGGGCGGCGACCTGCTCATCGCGGCCGACGTGTACTACAAGCTCTGGGAAGACGCCGACCTGTGGGAAGATGTGTTGGTCAACCAGTGGGCGTTCGCCGTCGGAGCGCAGTTGACACGCGGGAGGATCAAGTATCGCCTCGGTTATTCGTACAACGACAACCCGATCAACCACAACGTCGGCGACAATCTCGACGGCTTTCCCGTGCTGCAGGAGAATGTCCAGCTCTTCCAGGCAGCGAGCGTGGCATTCGTCAACCAGCACCGCCTCACCGGGGGTGTCGGGGTGACCGGCTTCCTCTTCCCGATGATTGACCTCGACCTGTTTGCCGGCGCACTGTTCGAAGGCGACGACCAGTTCGGCGAGCGCGCCGAGGCGTCGGTCGCCGCCTACTATGTAGGCACCGGCCTGACCTGGCGGTTCGGCGATTGCTCAGCGCGTCTGAGATAATGCGCGGTGCGCCGCTCTCCGAGTTTGCACCAGAGTCTGCACCCGCCGAAACGTGACCAGCGGGCCGATGTTCTTCCTTCGCCCTGAGCCGCGGACGCCAAGGGAGTGGCGTCATTGCGAGGGCCGCACGACTCCGTCGCGGCGCACCTGGCGATCCTTTCGCGTCCGAGTTGACAAGCTCCAGATGCCGAACTGAGACTTCAGGAACCGTGGTTTCCGCAACGAGCAACTGACGCCGGGAATCGAACCGGGATGCAGCCCCGGAGAACGTGAATGGCGAACAATCCATCGCCGCGACATTTTCTTGGCTGGAACACCGCAATGCGCAGTGCCGTAGTCATTCCTTGCCGGCAGGAAAGACGGTTTTCCAGTCCTTCTTCATGCTGACGACCATCCAACCGCTGGCCTGCGCCTCGCCCCTGAGCGCATCGCTGAAGGTGCCGATCTTCGATTCCGGCCCGTAGGCCCACTCGCGCTGGCCGTCGTCGTGATGCACCAGCATCATCAAGCGCGCGCCGCCGCCCGCCTGGGTCCACTCCAACATCTGCCGGTCGCCATCCGAGTTGCCGAACGCGGCAATGGGTCGCCGGCCAATATGCGAGTGTATGCCGACCGGTTTGCCCGCCTTGTCGTCGATGAAGTTCAACTCCGGCAATCGCACGAGCATCGGCTTGCCGTCGCGCAGTTCGTACTTCGTCTTGATGCTGCTGCCCACCACTTGTTCGGGCGGGATGCCATAGACTCTCTCCGTCCAGGGGCGCATGAATTCGATGCCGCCTCCGGAGACAATGAAGGTTTTGAACCCGCTGGCCCGCAAGTAGGCCAGCAGTTCCAGCATGGGCTGGTAGACCATCTCGGTGCAGGGCCGCTTGGTTACGGGATGCCTGGCGGTCGCGATCCAGTCCTTCACGATCTCATCGAACTCGATTGTGGTCATGCCGGCGTGCGTGACCATGACGATCTCGGCAATGCTCTTCTCGCCGCCGGCCAATGCGTTCTTGAGGTCGCCCTTGAGAAGCGAAGCGAACGGCTCTTTGCTTTGCCACTCCGGATGCCGGGGCGCGAGCGCCTTCACGCGGTCCACTGCAAAGAGCAACTGGAAGTACACGGGTTGCTCGGCCCACAGCGTGCCGTCGTTGTCGAAGGTCGCGATGCGCTCTGGTGCAGGAACGAAATCTGGTGAACCTGCCTTCGTGACATTTTCGACAAAGGCAATGATGGCCTCCTTCGACGCGGTGTCGTTCCACGAGGGAAGGGGGTCCGTGGCAGTAGCCGAAGTGGCCACCGCAAGCGTGCCGAACAAAGCGAGCGCGACTGTTTTCATGGTGCGAAGAACGGGCGGGACGCCCCATCTGGAACGCCCCGCCGAGTGATCCAATCAGATACCCCCTGCCGTCATGTGCTTGATCTGCTCCTCCAGCGACTTGAGGCTCCAGTCGCCCGGGGCCTGGCTGGGCGGGTACTCCTTGAGCGTCATGAGGAACTTGCTGGCGACGACCTGCATCGGTCCAAGCAGGTAGGCGCGGTCGATGTACCAGTCCTCGTAGGTGTTAGAGCCGATCTTGGCTTTCTCAAACGGATCACGGCGCAGGTTGTAGAGGTCTGGACAGCGCAGCGCGACGAACGGTTCCTTCCAGATCTGGAGGCGGTCTGCACGGTTTTCGAGGTAAACCGCCTTCCAGTCGCCGACTCGGATGGCGGCAACGTCACCGCCGTCGTCCACGTAGATGAATTCCTTTCGGGGCGACTCCTTCGATCTGCCACTGAGGTACTCAAGCATGTTGTAGCCGTCGATGTAGTTCCGGTAACTGCGGCCATTGAGTTTCACGCCGGCCTTCAGTTCTTCGACGATCTTTTCGTTGCCGGCCGCGGCGGCGAAGGTGGGCAGCCAGTCTTCATGGGCGACGATGCCGTTGAGCGTCTCACCGGCGGGCCATCTCCCCGGCCAGCGGACGAAGCAGGGAACCCGGTAGGCGCCTTCCCAGGAAGAGTTCTTCTCGCCGTGGAACGGCGTGGTGCCGGCGTCGGGCCAGGTGTTGTAGTGCGGGCCGTTGTCGGTCGAATACATGACGATGGTGCCGCTGGCGAGCCCGAGGTCGTCGAGCAGCTTGAGCAGTTCGCCCACGTGGCGGTCGTGCTCCACCATCCCGTCGTGGTATTCATCGCCGCTCTTGCCGCTGATGCCTTTGTGCGCCTCCTTCACATGGGTGCGGAAGTGCATGCGCGTCGCATTCCACCAGCAGAAGAACGGCTGCCCGGCCTTGTGCTGCCGCTGAATGAACTCCTTGGCGGCAGCGAGTGTCTCCTCGTCCACCGTCTCCATGCGTTTCCTGGTCAGCGGGCCCGTGTCCTCGATGGTCTGGCCGCCTCTGCCGTCGGACTTGCACTTGAGCACGCCGCGCGGACCGAACTGCTCGCGGAAGGTCTTGCCGTTGGCGAGTTTCAGGTCAGCAGGGTAGTCGCGGTTTTCCGGCTCCTCCTCGGCGTTGAGGTGGTAGAGGTTGCCGAAAAACACGTCGAACCCATGCATCGTCGGCAGGTGCTCGTCGCGGTCCCCCTGGTGGTTCTTGCCAAATTGGCCCGTGGCATAACCGAGGCTCTTCAGCACCGTGGCCATGGTCACATCCGTCTTCTGCCAGCCTTCCTTGGCGGCGGGCATGCCCACCTTCGTCATGCCGGTTCGGACGGGCACGCTGCCGCTGATGAACGCAGCGCGTCCTGCCGTGCAGGATTGCTGTGCGTAGTAGTCGGTGAAAGAGAGCCCCTCGTCGGCAAGACGGTCAATGTTCGGCGTCTTGTAGCCCATCATGCCGCGGTTGTTGTGGCTGATGTTCCAGGTGCCGATGTCATCGCCCCAGATGACCAGGATGTTGGGTTTCTTCTCGGCCGAATGCACCGGCGAGGTCGCGCCGATGATCGCAGCCAGCGCGATCAACAGCAGCGAAGCGCGTCTCCGAACGACTGCTCTGTGGTTGGCCATGTCTTTTTCTCTTGAGCCAAAGGGGGGATGACGATTTGCTAAACGCAATCTGCCTGGTTAGCAACAGTGGTCGGAATGAACCGCCGAAATGGCTCCGCCCATTGGCAGCCCGACCCAATCTCGGGCACCGATGGCCGCACTTCCTCAGGGACCACACCCCCTCTACGGAACCACGGCGACTGCGAATTGTATACCGCGCAAGCGATAAGTCCAGTGTATCGCAGTGATTGCACCGGCAATGGGAGACTCCAAAACGACGCGTCACGGGCGACGCTCTCCCGACCCCCTCCAGAAACCCCAGAAAAACTGCCCCACTCCGGCCGCTTTTACGGTTGACAAAAATACATGAACTTAGGTATACTATAGCCGGCGACGAACCTCCGTCCGCCACCGTGGGCCGGTCTCGAAACCGGGCCCCGCCCGTGTCCGTTCTTTCACAATTCGACTCAGTCACAACTCGCTTGGCCTCTGCCGGCAGGCGCGCTCATTCCCTGCGCCCATCGTTACCTCGCTGGACGACGAGTTTGTGCAACGGCTGAAGACGAGATTCACGCGAACTTCAACACGTACCTCACAGTGCGTATGAACTTGCGCTCGCCCGCTCGGTGCGAAACCCCTTCCTCCCTTGCACTTGCCTCGACGCCCCTCGACGCACGAAATGGAGAATCGCGTCTATTGTTGCGCGTCGATGCAACAATGTACCATCCGCGGCGTGCACCCAATCCGTGCGGCCCCGGCAAATCACGCCACCTTGATTCTCTCTGCTCCCCCTCTAACTTCTAACTTCTGACTCCTCACTTCTAACTCCTGGCCCCACACCCCTCTAGGAACTTCAACACTGAAGCCAAAAGGGTGGAATCACTTGCGTCCGATAGCGTGGCGCGAAATGCCTATCGCCCTTGGACTTGCGGCCTTGGTCCGCGCCGTAACGAAACGAAACACCCTCAAGGGCGTTTCGCTTCAGCGTCAGACTTCACACCAGCGCAGCGCCCAGAAGCGCCAGCGACGCGCCCGGCAGGTAGATGATCGAGCTCCGCAACAGCCGACGGGCGGAATGGTCGTCGGTCGAAAGGAAGAAACCGACCGAGGCCGCCAGGTAGCTCCCCGCTAGCAGCGTCGCGGCGGCGGCGTAGATCCATCCCGCGTCCCCCGTCGCCAGCGGCACCAGGCTCACCGGCACCAGGGCCGCGGCCCCGAGTACCGACAGGATCGCCGCCGTGCGGCCGCTCGGATCAGCGACCGTCGCCACCCGCACATCGGCCAGCGCAAACTGATCGCGGTACAGCCAGGCGATCGCCATCGCATGGGGGAACTGCCAGAAGAAGAGGATGCCGAACAGCGTCCACGCGTTTGCGCTGGCGAGAGTTCCCGCCGCCGCCGCGCCGAGCAGGATCGGCATCGCGCCGGAGACCGCACCGATCGGAGTCTGCCAGGTGGTAAACAGCTTGAGCGGCGTATAGATCCAGACGTAGATCACCCAGCTCACCACCGCCAGGACAAGCGCCGGCACGTTGACCAGCAGCCCGAGGTGCGCGAAGCCGAGCGCGCTGGTGCCGATCCCCAACCAGGTCATCTGCCCGCCGCTGAGCCGTCCGGCGGGGAGCGGCCGGTGGGCGGTCCGCGGCATCTTCGCGTCGCTCTGGTGCTCCAGCCGCTGGTTGAGCGCAATGGCGCCCACGATCACCAGCCCCGCCCCGAACAGTGAGTTGGCGAGCAGCCACAACGAAGGCAGGCGGTCGCCGGCCACAAACTCCGCCACGGCCATCGTAAACAGGACCATCACCACGATCCGCGGCCGCATCGCCCCGATATAGTCGGCAATCCTCGCCGCCGGCTCGGCGCTGGAGAGCGCGGCCATCGCCGGTTCGCGGTCGCCCGCCACGAGCAATTCCCGTTTGGGCGGTGCGATCACGGATTCGGACAAGCAATCAGACACAGCGTGCGAGTTCATCGAGTGCGGACCGGGCGGGAACCTGACGGAGCGTGAGACATCGAGCGGAACAGCCACAGGGTGAGCGTCAGGGCCGACACCAGTGCGAGCGACCCGACGCCCACATGGGCCGTGGTCGTGACAGCCTGCAGCCTGCCCTCGGCAACCACGGTGTATTGTAGCGCCATGAGGTAGTTGGTAAACCACGCCGGGTAGCCGTAGTTGGTAACCCAGGTAGCGAGCCCCAGGACCACTTGAAGCGAAAACAACCCCAAGAGCCAGCCCGCGCGGCGGCGAATCCTCCTGACATCAGACTGGACAATCGACTCCCGTGCGGCCGTTCCTGCCGGTGAATCGGGCCCCGCTTCACTCCGCTTCGGTTCGGCCACGGAACCCGACTCCACCACTGCCGACTGCCGTCGGACAAGGAACACGAGCGTAATGATCCCGGCCAGGAGCAATCCCGCAACAATCAGATGCAGCCATACCCACAGTACGAACCAGCCGAGAGGAGCCAAGGGAGGGATATGGCGAAGCTGCGCACCGAGCACGATCTGCACCCAGATTCCGACCGTCGCCGCCAGAGCCCACCAGGCCAGACGCCTGCCGCCGGGCAGTTGCCCGCCACCCGTCCGCCACGCCGACGACGTGAACACGACCAGCGCCACCGCCAGCGAGAAGAACAGCGGCGCGGTGCAGCCATGCACCTTGGCCAACAGCAGTTCATCGCCGATCACGCGCAGGCCGCCGAGCGTGCCCTGAAACAGCACCCCGACGATCGCCGCCACGCCCAGCCAGCGGATCCAGCGGCGCTCGTCGAACTTCCACAGCAGCACCGCCAAAGCGATCGTGATGAAACCCACCGCGGCGCCGATCAGGCGGTGGCTGTGTTCGAGAAACACATCCCAAACCGCCAGCCAGCTTTCCAGCGGATAGAGAAACAGGTTGTAGCCGTACGTGTTGGGCCAGTCGGGTACGGCCATGCCGGCGCCGTAGGTCGTGACGAGACCGCCCATCCAGATGAGCGGAAACGTCGCCACCGCCAGCAGCCACGCCGTGCGGTGCGGCCACGGGTTCCCCGTCATCGATCGCGTTGCCGTCTGGTGCGCCATGCTATCGCATACCACTCAGCGAGCGGACATAATTCACCACGTGCCAGATCTCCTCCGGCGTGAGTACGCCGGACGCCCCCGGCGAAGGTCCGGCGGCCGGCATCGGCGTTCCCTTGATTCCCGCGTAGATCCGCCGGTAGATGTCGATCGGATTGGCGCCCCCGCGGTACAGTCCCTCGCGGAAATTCCGCGGCCGCAACGGTTCGATCGGCAGCGTGTACAACTCCGCGAGCCGTGCCGTTTCCTGCGGATTGACCCCCTTCTTGACCTTGTTCCAATCGTCGTACAGTTCTCCGCTCTGCTCGCCGTCGCCACGCCCGTTGGGCCCGTGGCATTTCGAGCATTGCGAGTCCTTCGACAGGTACAGCTTCTTGCCCAGCTCAAGGGAAGCCCGGAACTGCTCCGGCGAGTCGATCGGCGGCGGAGCGGGCGGGCGAATCACCTGCTCCTCGGCCATATCCCACATGTCCGAGGCCGCCTGGGCTCCCTCTTCCAGCACCGCCTCCTTGGCAAACGCATCCAACGGCAGGTACTCGTCCTCATCGACAACCAGCCGCAGCAGGTAGAGTTCCGTCTCCCCGCGGATGCTCAAGTACTTCACATACTCGGCGAGGGCATCGATCTCGTGGTCGGGCAACTGAACATAGGTCGGCATTGCCGTGCCGGGTATGCCCCGCATGAGCAGTTGCCGCACGTCCGACTTCGTCGGCTTATGGCCGGGCATGGTCGAGGTGTACTTGAACACGCCCTGCCGGAAGTCGCGCGGATGGGGACTGAGGATCCTGGCCGTCGGGCCCGCGCCGTCGCCGCTCGTGCCATGGCAAACCGCGCAGTGCTGCCGGTAGAGCCCGCGCTGGACTCCTTTCGCGTCGCTCGCCACCGGTCCGGCCGCCGCCCGCAGCAACTCCAGGTCGAGTGCGACGCCTTCCGGAACGCGGGGCTCGTCGGGAGTGCCGAACATCCCCTCGAGCGTCCCCATGATCGCTTCGCGCTGGGCGAGACTGATCGTCGCCGGGTCGCGTCCCTCCGAATTGAGGTGAAAGACGGGCGGTTCGCTCAGGCTGCATCCAGCCGCCAGCGTCGCGCACACGACCAGCAACGCGGCCAACCGCCATCGCCTGGCCGACCGGCAGAAGCCGGCGCCCCATGAGCGGCAGCGCGCGATTGTTGCGAGGATGCTCCGCTCGGTCACGATCACTTCTCGAAGAGCTTCGGCAAGAGCTTGATCGTGCCCAGGTCGTTGACGCCCGGCTTGACCGTCATTGCAAGGCGGCCCTTGGGCCACTGCGGCGTATCGAGATACCCTAACCGCTCGTGCCAGAACTGGAACTCGAGTTTGCCCGCCGGCAGCTTGGGAATGGTGAAGGTGCCATCGGCCGCGGTGATCGCCACGTAAGGGTTCTCGCGCGGCAGGACGAACGCGCTCTCCCACGGATGATAGTTGCAGGCAATCGGCACCGGGATCGTCTGCGCCCGGTTGAACTTCCAGGTGGCGTCGCCGTCCACCGGCAGGACAATGTTGGCCGGCACGTCCCCCAGCGGCGAGAACGCCACGTTCTGCGCGACAGGATCGGAATTGACGATGTAGAAGTCCTGCTTCTTCACCCACACGGCCATGCAATGGGGCATGAAGATGCAGTCTTTATTGTCGAGCAGGACCTGCTTGGCGGCCGCCTCTTCCAGTTCGGGAGCGACCGCCACTTTGCGGTCGCGGACATAGACATAGACATTCGCCAGCCCGCCGTCTTCGCCAGCCATCAGCGACTCGTCGCGAATATCGAACTTACCGCAGCATTCAACATCCTTATCGACCGTGAGCTTCTTGCGTTCCGGCGGTTTGCCGTCATACACCAGTCGGCCGACGAGATCGCCCCACTGATCGTTGGCGGCGGCGCGGATAATCGTCGGCAAGGGTAAGCCAGTGGCCAACCCGGCCGCGGCTGCCCCCGCGATGAACGAGCGTCGGGTGAATTGATCGGACATGTGACCGTTCCGCTGTGCGATGGAGGATGAGCTTCGACGCCGCGGAACGCCGGGCGGGAAAAACCGAGGCGGGACCAAGAGGCGGGAAGCGCTGGAGCAAGCTATTGACTGTCCAAGCCACTAACCATTGCAGTATACCCAGCAAGGAAACCACTCGCCACGGCACACCCCCCCGGACAGGCAATACGCAAATCTCGTTCAAAATGTGCCGGTAAGCTTACAGCCAGTTGCAGCCGGCCTAATCATCTGGCTCGGCCACCATCTCGCGAACCGATGTCCGCTGGCTCAGGTACCAGTCGTAGTGCAGGAGCAGGTCGACCACTGCATCAAGCTGCTCAATGCTGGTGCCGGGGAAGAGGTCCTGGCCCATGGGCTCACCGGTGGGCGGGAAATTGACCGGCATGGCCGTGTAGGGGAGCACCGACTTCGGATCGGCCAGCCAGCGGCGGACGTACTCGGGGCGGAGGCGGTCCCCCACCCGATCCAATCGCGGCGCGATTGTAGTGGCGATCTCGCCACCCGGAGTGTAGTCGCCAATAAGATGGCACTTGGCACAGTAGGTCTTCGCGTCGGTGAGGACGCGCATCGCCGCCTCAAGCCGCGCAAGACGTTCCTCGCCGACGTCCTCCAGCCGAGCGGTCCGGGCTCGGGCATCCGACTCGTACGGGAAGGCGGCCCCAGAGGAAGCGGCGAAGTAGTCGACCAGCGCCGCGGCCTCGGCGGTCGACAGGTTGTATTTCGGCATCCGCAACACGGCGGCCGGACGGATCGGGTATGGATCGAGCAGGTACTGGTGCAGCCATTCCGGCCGCACCGCGCGCCCCTCATGCACCAGCGGCGGCGGCACCCACCCCCACGCCTCCGTCTCTGAAGCGCTGGTACCGGCGCGCCGGGCTTCGGCCACCACGACCGGATAGAGCAGCCGGGCGTAGGCGCCACCCCAGGGGAGCCGCTTGTTGACGATCTGCGGCTCCGAGATCAGGGCCTGCGCCCCTCCGACGGTGCAGACCTCGCCAGCGAGCACGGCCGGTTCCCAGAGGTTGAAGAAGTAGAGCGGGCGGTCCTCGTCGTCGACGTCTTCGACCAGTTCGCCGGAGGCATCGACCTGAGGCATCCCGACGACCTCGGCCGAAGTCAGGCCGCGGCGATCGGCATGGAGCGAGGCAGCGACCTCGGGCGGCGTCGCGCGGGGGGTCACAAAATCGAACGTCGGCAGGTTGGCCGGCGGCTCATACTCTTCCGGATCGTATTCGAACCGCCACCGTTCCATTTCCAGGGTATGGCACTCCGCGCAGCCGTACTTGTCGAGCACCTTCCGTCCGTCGGCGATCGCACGGCGGCGAGGATCGCCTTGCCACACGTACTTGCTGGCCGGCGGTTCGGCCACCAGTCCGAGCACGAAAGTGGCAATGGCCTCGATCTCGTCCTCCGCCAGCGCGAAGCGGCCCATCAGGAGCCACTCGTTGAACGTCTTGTTCTCGGTCTTCGCGAAGTCGAAGCTCCGCGGCGCGCGAAGCTTCTGCCAAAGGAAGCCCTCGCGGCGGTGCTCGTGCAGGGCTTCCTTGTAGAATGCCTCGTCGTCACTCGCCGCCTCAGCTCCTTCGTCTTCCTGCTGGCGCTCGACGAAGCGGTGGACCTGCTCGAACGCCAGAAGCGACTCCTGCTTGCGGCCCCAGTCGGAAAGTGCCGGCCCGATAAGCTGGGCGTCTTCAAAACCGGGAACATCGTGGCAGCCGAAACAGCCCCGCTTGCGGATCGTCCGCCGGCCCACGTAGCGAAGCTTCTTGTCCTGGGTGATTGGGGCAACGAGTTCCGCCGTATCGGGATCCACCCTGGCCAGGAGCGATTCGGGCAGCCCTTCGCGGACGTACTGCTCGGCTGCCGCCCGCGGAAAGGCCTTGCTGAGATGGAGCACAGCCAGTTCGTCGAGATCGGCCGCGATAAGTGCTGCCTGCGGCGACGCCTTCCAGGCATTCGACTCCAGCAGAAATGCGGCAATGTCGGCCGCCGGATCGGTCATTTGCCGAAGCGGATTCGCAGCGGGTGAAACCGGTTCGCTGTCGGCCAGCGGCTGCGGCTCCAGCAGCGGATTGGGCATGAGCGTCCGCGGCGAGTGGCGGGCCGGGTCGCGAATCCAACTTGCGAGCCACGCCCTTCCGGCGTCGGTGATGAGCTTCGATCCCAGACTGGTGAGGTCGGGACCAAACACCGACTGCCCGGCAGGAAACTCGGCGTGCTTGTGACACGCCAGACAGCCCTGCGTTTGGAACAGGCCCCTGCCCCGCTCGGCCGAAGGCGGCTCCGTCACACCCGGCGGCGCAGGAAGCGGCTCGACATCCTGGCTGGTTGATAGAAGGTAATGCGAGATCGCGCGAAGCTCGACCACCTCGAATCGTCGCGCGTCGGCAAGACTTCGACCCTCCAGGTGTTCGTGAAGTCCGAAGAGCTGCGGCATGCGGCTCTCAGGCCGGAACCGTGTCGGCTGTGCGGTGTAATCCTCGATGAAAGCGGCATCGAGCTTTTCGGCCGCGTGACGCAGGCTCGAACCGACTTTCCGCATCTGGCCCGGCGAAGCGTCCTGGTGGCGAAGCACGGCCAACGTCCGCTCAGCGCCGGATATCGGTTCGTCCACGAGGCTATCGAGGAAGTCCCGCCGCGGGGCCGGTTCATCGGGCGCGCGGACCACTGCCTCCAGTTGCCGGCGCTGTTCGTCGTTCAGTTCGGCCGTGGCCAGGAGTTGGCTGGCCGCCTCGTGGTAGTTAGGCTCCAGCCGCAGATCAGGCCCGATCGTCGCCAACGTCTCCCCTACCCCCTTGATCTCATGGCAGCCGAAGCAGCCGTGCTGGCGGACCAGATTGTAGCCCTGGAGGAGCTTGCGGGCGGGCGGGTCGGGAAACCGCCGGCTCGGTTCCAGTTCGGTCACGTTGTGGTGACACTTCAGGCAGTTGCTCTCGGCGAAGCGATCCGGCCGCATCGCCAGGTCCCAGAACTCGTTTCGCGACCAGCCGTAGTCGGCCTGCCAGCGGCGGCGGTCGAGCAGACCGTTCGGAGTGTGCGAGGCGTTTGCAAACGCGGTGGCACTCCCCTGCCCGTCATGGCATATCGTGCAGCCGAATTCCGACCGTGGATGCGGACTCTGCTCGCCAACAAAAAGGTCGAGTCGCGGATGGCTGCTGTAGGGATGCGGCAAGCCGCGACGGACGTGAAGCTCAACCGGTTCGCCCCAGCGGGCTTCGCCGAGCAGAAGCCTCTCGAGATCAGTACCATCGGCAATAGGCGCATCATCCACTGCCAGGATCACGTCGCCCGCCATCAGCCGGGCATCGGCGGCGCGCGACCGGGGCAACACCAGGCCGACGGTCACCGCCCGTGGATCGAGGATTCCGCGTGCGGCCAACGACATTCCGTACACCGTCTCCAGTGTCGGCGATCCGTCGCCGGGCGGCTCGTCGGGCAGGACCAACTCGAGCATGATAGAGTGCTCACCAAGGTATGCCGCGTCGGCCGCCGACCCTGGCGCGGTGCGGTCGATCCCCTGATGACAGGTCGCACAGCGGTCGAAGCGAGCGACGTCGCGGAAGTTATAGTCGAGCGTCAACTCAGGAAGCCACGTCTGGTCGATCGCCAGCGTGCGGCCAAACGCTTCGACCATCGGGAGCCGTAACAGCTTCTTTGCCCATGTCGGCTGCTGCTCCGCCAGTAGCCGCTCGAACCGGTCGCGAGCGGCGCGGTGCGAGTCGAGCGCGCGGCGGGCGGAGTCTTCGTCTCCCCGCATCTGCCTTAGAAGATCGCTCAACACCTGGCTGCGGCGCGTGGCCTGCTCGTAAGCGGCATTGGCAGCAGAAGCAGCCTCGCGGGCCTCCGCCGCGCGGATTTCCAGCCGGTCGAGAGCCGTCGAGGAAAGGCCGCGTCCGATGGCCAACTCATAGTCGCTGCGGGCCTCTTCAAACTCCGCCCGGCGAAAGCGGAGTTGCCGTTCGGCTTGAGCGCGGCCAAGGTCTGCCGCGGCAATCGTATCGGAAACCTCGTTCAGGAGTGCATCTCTTGCCGCGGCGGAAGATGTCTGAGCGAGCGCCTGGTATGCTACACGGATCGCGTCGATGCGGCGGGAGTCGACGCCCTGTCCGGCTTCCTGTATGAACTGATCGACCAGCGCCCGGTCGGGCAACGCCTGCCGGGCATCGTTGAGAGACCGGGCAAGCTCTTGTTCTCTCTCCCGATACTCGCCCTCCTCCAGGTCGCGGAGCGCTGCCTCGGTCGTCCACGGCTCGACACGGTCGCGGTACATACGCTGGTAGACCTTCCACTCGCGGGCGTGGTCGCGAGCTACCATCCATATGGTCACCGCCACCAATGCGACGGCGGAAACCGCGAACCAGACGTGCAGTCGCTTGATGTTGTAGAATGTGTCGTCGGGTGAACGCATGACTAACAGGAACAATAAGCCCAAACGGCTGGTTCGAAGCGAGACCGGCTACACGTTGAAGAACCACTCCGGCACGCTGAGGATATAGCTCATGTCCATCGTCCACCGCAGGAGCATTTTGAGCGGCACGAGGAACATGGTGAGCAGAAGCAGCACCATGATCACATAGCGGCCGCGTCCCATGCGGCGGCGGAAATCGCGAAACACCGTGGCCCCAAGCAAGATGGGCAGGCCCACGAAGTAAACGCCCAATACGATCACTCCGGCAATTTCGCGGCGAAAGATCGCCCCCAGTTCGGCCAACCAACCGCTCCCCGGAGGCGTCTGCGGAAGGCTTCGGGACAGCCAGATCACCCAGAAGTACTCAGAAAGCTTGATGTTGTTCTGAGCGACTACCTTGTGCAGGTCGCGGGGCTCGTAGAGGCCGAAGAAACTCCAGTTCGGCCCGCGCATGAACGTACCGACAAGAATCAGAAAAACCCACAATCCGAGGAAGCCAAACTGGAAGACAAGGTAGGCGAACTTCCGCTGGTCGATCGTGTAGTAGCCGCTTCCACGCGGATTGAAATCGAGGTATGGCACCGCCATGAGCCCGAGGATCACCAGTGCCGGCAGGATCACGCCCGCAATCGCCGGGTCGAAATAGACGAGCAGTTCCTGCAGGCCGAGGAAGTACCACGGGGCCTTGGACGGGTTTGGGGTCACCACCGGATTTGCCGGCTGTTCCAGCGGGGCCTCCAGCGCAATCGACCACACGGTCAGGACTACCATTCCCAGGATGGCGCCGATCAACTCGATGTAGATCAAGTCGGGCCAGACGAGCACCTGCTCGCCGAACTGCTGCTCAACCGGCCCTTCGCCCCGAGCGATCCGCTCGTCGTTGCGGACTGCCTGGGCGGCGCCAAGCCAGGTGAAGAATCCGAGCAGGAAGACCATGCCGACGATCGGCACATTGTCGGGTTTGGACACGATCGCGGCGAAGACCGGATCGGTCATCGAGGCCCCCATGAAGAGCACGGCCCCGTTGAGCATCAGCCAGGCCACATCGCCGCGGACAAAGAACCGCCGGGCGAAATAGAACACCAGGAAGAGACTGAGAGCGCCGAGGCTGAACGTGACCGGACCAATGACGGCGTCGATCGCCTGCTTGAGCCACTGGGGCATGACCGGCGGGCGGCCGGCAAACGCCAGCAAGGCGAAGCTGGCAAACAGGACCGCCACGACGAGCCAAGCGATGAAATGGCGGTAGTGCTTCTCGCGAACGGCACGGACCGCCGCCCAAAGGTTGGCTGCGGTCGCCAGGGCATAGTAGCAGCCCAGCGGAACAGCAGTGGCGGCGAGGAAATCGGCGTGATGCATGTCCATCCTATTCCGCCCCGGTCGGCTCCGTGGTCAGGGCATCGCGGGAATCCGCCCCCTCCACAATCGGACCGCTGATCCCGCCGTCTTTGCGAACCCTCCAGAAGTGCAGGGCGATGAGAAACCCGGCGACGATCGGGATGGCGATGCAGTGCAGGATATAGAAGCGGTTCAGCGTCTCTTCGCCCACGCTGCGTGCTCCCAGAAGCGCAAAGCGGGCGTCGGCTCCGCTGGAGACCAGGTCGACGCCTTCGACACTCAGGAGTTGCTGTCCGGGCCCCTCGTGACTGACCAAGGGAACGGCCCGCGCCATGTTTGAGCCGACGGTCACCGCCCAGATCGACAACTGATCCCACGGCAGCAGGTAGCCGGTGAACGACAATAGCAGGGTCAGCACGAGGAAGCATCACGCATGATCACCCAGTTGGACCGCGAGGCGGCTTGTAGCTGCCCGTCAGAAACACTCGGTACATGTGCAGCATCACCGAGATGACCATCGCGTGTGCCGCCCAGCGGTGCATTCCGCGAAGAACATCGCCAAACGAGACCAGGTCGGCAAGCGCGAGCATGTCGCTGTAGGCCCACTCGAGCGTCGGTCGGTAGTAGAACATCAGCAGCACGCCGGTGACCACTTCGACAACGAACAGGAAGAACGAGATCAACCCCATTCCCCAGGTGAAACTGAATCGCAAGGCGTGCTTCTGGATAACAACCGGGTGGACGTGAAGTACCAGGTTGGTGAGGATCACGACCACGCGATTGCGGCGGTCGACCGGTGCCGGGTGACGGAAGACGCTGCGCCAGACCTGCGATTTGCGAATCTTGTCGCGGATGGTCATTTGATCCTGTTCGTTTCAAGCACGCGCCGCCGCGTCAAGCCCGCCACCCATTGGCCGGCCCCTGAGACGGCGCGGCAATCGCCTCTCACCCCGTGATCACGTAGCTGGCCGGGTCGTCCCACTGGCCGAGTTCCTCCTGAAACATGCGGCTGGTATCGATCTCCAACTGGCCGTCGTCGGCCACGGTGATTGCATAGCGTTCCAGCGGCCGGGGAGCGGGCCCTTCGTAGTTGATTCCGTCTTGATAGAAGCCGCTGCCGTGGCAGGGGCACTTGAAGCGGTTCTCCGCATTCTGCCACGTGACGATGCAGCCGAGGTGCGTGCAGACAGTCCGCAGGGCGAAGATCTGCCGTTGGCCGCGGTAGGTGCCATGGACCACGTATACTCCATGCCGGTCCCTGTAGCGAGTCTCCACGTAACCCGGCGGATAGTCGGCGGCAAAGCCCGCCTTGAACCGGTTGGCCGGTTCGGCCACTGTATTGGGGAACATGAACCGGGCGGTGATTGCCGTCCACATTGCCCCGGCCACGCCCAGGGCGGCGAAACCGGCACCCAGCATCCAGCCGCCCAATAGTCGGAGGATGCCGCGGCGATGCCGGCCGCTATTGGCATATGACAGTGTCGTCGGCTTGGCGGGATTGCTGGCCACGGTGTTCGGTCGGTGGTGGTCGGAAGGGGGCGCCACCATTGGGGCGAGGCTTCTCGGAAACGGACCTGAGTTCGCAGTTTGAGGTACGGGGCGAGGGTAGTCGGGCAGGCGGCCACCCGAAGTCCTTTATGGGCCACAGGTAAACCCCTGTCAACCGCTTCTCGGCAGGAAGCGGCGGGCACTTCCCGACCGTGGCGACGCGCGCTACAATCGCGCGTTCGCTAGAAGCAAGAAGTGGAAGGACAACAGCATGAAGGTATTGGTGGTGGGCAACGGAGGCCGGGAGCACGCCCTGGCGTGGAAATTGTCGCAGAGCCCCCGCGTTGAGCGAGTGTTCGTGGCCCCCGGCAACGCCGGCACTGCCCGCGATGCCGAAAACGTCGACATCCCGGCGGGCGATTTCCGCCGGCTTATCGAGTTCGCCAGGCAAAACTCGGTCGGGTTGACCGTGGTCGGACCCGAGGGGCCCTTGGCCGATGGCATCGTCGATGCTTTCGAGGCGGAAGAGCTGAGGATCTTCGGACCCTCGAAGACGGCCGCCGAGTTGGAAGCGAGCAAGGCCTTCTGCAAGGACCTGCTCCGCGATGCCGACGTGCCCACGGCCGACTACCAGACATTCTCCGACGCCGGGCGGGCGCTGCGTTATCTCCAGGAACGCGGCGACGCGCCGGTGGTGGTCAAGGCCGATGGCCTCGCCGCCGGCAAGGGGGTGATCGTCTGCGAGCACCGCCAGCAGGCAATCGAGGCGGTGCAGCGGATTGGCTTGGAACACGAATTCGGCGCGGCAGGAAACCGGATCGTGATCGAAGAGCGGCTCCACGGCGAGGAAGCCAGCGTGCTGGCGATCACCGACGGCCGTACGATCGTTACCCTGCAGCCGGCCCAGGACCACAAACCGGCAAATGACGGCGACACCGGTCCCAATACGGGCGGCATGGGGGCCTACTGCCCCGCCCCGCTGGTGGACGACAAGCGCCTGCACTGGATCGAAGAGCATGTGCTCGTGCCGACGATCCACGCGATGAATCGCGCCCGGCGACCGTTTCGCGGCGTGCTCTATGCCGGACTGATGATGACCAATCAGGGGCCCAAGGTGCTCGAGTACAACGCCCGATTCGGCGATCCTGAGTGCCAGCCGTTGTTGATGCGGCTCAAGACCGATCTGATGGACGTGCTGGAGGCCACTGTCGATGGCCGGTTGCACGAAATCGAGCCGCTGGATTGGGACCCGCGACCGGCCGTTTGCGTCGTCATGGCCAGCGAGGGTTATCCGGGCACATACCGCACAGGGCTGCCGATCCGCGGCCTTGAGGAAGCCGACAAGCTGCCCGGAGTGAAAGTCTTCCATGCGGGCACTCGACTTGTTGAAGGCCGCATCCTCACTGCGGGCGGGCGCGTGCTGGGAGTGACCGCGTTGGGCGAGACGATCGCACGGGCCAAGCTCAATGCTTACACCGGCGTGAAACAGATCCGCTGGGAAGGGGCCTGGTGCCGGAAGGACATCTCCGACAAGGCGTTGGCCGGGCACGCGTAGAAGCTGCCTCCGCCGCGTTTCCCTTCAGGACAATGCGACGCGAGCGCAAATCCGCGACTCACTCGGCCAGAATCGCTTCGGCGCGGTCGCGATCCGCGTCCATGAAGTGGGGAATGCCAGTGGCCACGGCGCATTGCGGAGTGAGGCTGATGAGATCGCTGCGGCGAAGCGAGGCCACCCGGAAACGGCGAGCGGCAGCCAGTCGGTCGTGCAGGCCGGCTGCAAGACTCTGCGCGTAGGAGTAGATGCCAATCGCACCCAGCGGAATTCTGCCGATCTCGCGCCGCCCGACCAGATCGGCCACCTCCTCCCAGCAGGCGAAAATCTCTTCCGGCGAGGAACCGTGCCGGCGGACCGACTTGGGCAAGCCGCCGTTATTCATCCACCGCGTGAGCCGCTCACCCACCGCACCGGGGATACGCAAGGCCCGGCCGATCCGAACAGCGCGGCCAAACGGCGCCGAGAGCGCCAGCGCCTTGAGGATCTGACCGTCCTGACAAAAGCCGCCGGAAAACGCCAGATCGGGAACCGGCTCTCCCCGCGCCTGGAGTCTTTCGCAGAACTCGTGCGCGGCGGTATGAAGATAGACGCTCCGGAGGGCCGCATCGCCACTGATCGTGATCAGATCGACCCCTGCCCGGCTCGACCACTTGAGCAGCAAAGCCAGTTCCACCAGATCGGCAGCGTGAGCGGCCAGAGTGATTCGCTGATATCCCAGGCCGCGCAACATCCGGCATTGAAGCAACAGTTCCTTCTCATCGGCAAACTGGGAGCGGCGATGAAGCTGGAAGTCGTTGATGATTCCGCCGCGATGGGCCGCCTGGATGATAGGGTCGTCGGGATCCGGTGTCACCGTGTGGCCACGGCGCTTCAGGTCCAGGGCCTCACAGAGCGAGCCAATCTTCAATGGCCCTGGGCAGGCCGTCTCGCCCCAGACGAGTTCAATGCCCTCCAGAACGTGCCGCCGACGCAGGTATTCTGGCATGCCCAGCCGGAACTCCTCCGCGCCGACCTGGACGAGGATTTCGCCCAATCCACGGTGGTAGCGGCGGTAGTCTTCCATCCGCCCGTCGAAGGCCGGCGCCGAGACGATCTTCCCCTGAGAATCGATTTCGATGCCCGGATCGCCCGTGACCGTTCCGCGGCGACAGACGAGGCTGATGCCGGCGAGGGCCGCGCCAATGGCCAGGTGATCGCGAGCGTCGTGCTCGCGCATCGATGCGTTCGCAGGCAGGGCGAATACAGGAATAGAGACCCGGAGGGGCGCGGCACGACCGTACTGAACGCCGACGTCAACCACGCTGAGCGCGTGGACCGCTCCGTCAACACGGGAACCGGGTGAGCTACGAAACTCGAGATGCGTGTAGTCCACGGCAGCATTTGGGCGGCCGTCGCGCCCTCGCCGTGACGCGCGGTCGTCGCCGGCCACCCGGCCGCGCAGGCTTGCCTGGAACAGGCCGCAACTGCCATCGCAGTCGCCGCTACACCGGGCACAGGAGGCGGAGACTCGTGTTCTCGCCTGCCGCGCGCGGCTCCCGGTGCAAACGGGGGAAGTCGCGCTAGGGGGCTTGGAACTCACGACAGGCATCTCCGGCAGAAGGACCTGCGAGCGGACCGCTCGGCAGGAATAACCAGAGGCCCATTCTAACGCCTGTCGCCGTATTATGAATCGCTGTTATTGCTAATACATAATATTGATTATACTAATAGTTCTAAACACTCACACGACGTGAAGCGATGCTTGACCGGAAAACCAGAGGCAAATTCGCAAATCACTTCAGCACAACAACTTATACCTCTATTAGCGATCGCAATCGGAGTCATCCGGCCCGCATGCGAGCGGAGCATTCGCGCCGTCATGCGAGCCCCTGAACGGCAATCGTCGTCAGCGTCTGCTGGCGACAAGATCCATAACACACGGTAAAACTGCTTGGGCCGTGAGTGAATAATTCCTAATATTCCCACAGCGGTCCAAGCTGCCCCTTTGAATCACCGTCGATGGATTGTTATGGTCCAGGTTAATACGCATCTCAGCACCGGCGTACCGGGTCTCGATCGGGCGCTCCGCGGGCTCATCGCGGGAGACAACATCGTCTGGCACGTCGACACGGTTGCCGATTACCTCCCGTTCGTCGATCCCTACTGCGCGAGCGCCAGCGGAAGGGGACGGAGGCTCATCTATTTTCGATTCGGTGATCACGCGCCGCTGGTGGCCGACGACGACGCGGCAGAAACGCACCAGTTCGATCCGCGCATGGGATTCGAGGCCTTCATCACCCACGTGCACCAGGTGATCCAGCGATCGGAGCGCGAGGCGTGGTATGTCTTCGATTGCCTCTCCGATCTGGCCAAGGCGTGGCGCAGCGACAGCATGCTCGGCAACTTCTTTGTCCTCACCTGCCCTTACCTATACGATGTCGGCGCAATCGCCTATTTCGGGCTGCT